>NZ_JAQZSM010000026.1 GCF_028745735.1 Roseinatronobacter alkalisoli | reverse complement strand
CGGGGCCAGAACATTCGACCAGATGTTCGACGCACTCGCCGAAGTCTGCGATCTGTTCACACCGCAGGAATGCTGGAATTACTGCTGCGAAGCAGGATATGGATCAAGTTAAAGGCTCGAGGCTTTAAGCCAAACCAGCCTTCAACCTGATCTGATCAGATGTCAGCGCACCAGCACCCGGTTGCGCCGCAACTGCCACATCACCACCAGATTCGACAGCAGCAAAACCGCAATCACAACCGCACCGCCCACCAGCGTTAACTGCCCCGGATCTTCGCCCAGCAGAAACCACACCAGAACCGGCGCAAGAATGGATTCCAGCAAGATCAGCAATGTCACCTCTGCCGAGGTGATATAGCGCGGCCCCAGCGTCATCAGCGAACTGGCGACAGTGATGAACGCGCCATGCCCCAGCAGCAGCCACCACTGCCCCGGAACCGGCCCCGCGATATCGGCAAACGGGGCCAGAACCAGCGCAGACCCGATCAGCGCCACCGGCAACAGCGGCAGCGTGGGTCGCCCGCGCAATTTGCGCAAGGCGGTCATGGCAACAGCGAAGCAAAAGGCAACCCCCACCGCCATCAGGTCGCCATGCCAATGCGCCCCTGCGGTTTTCCGCGACCCCACCAATATGATGGCCATGCCCACGAACACACCCGCCATCGTCCAGATCATGCGGCGGCTTATCAGCTCGCCCAGGAAAACCCGGCTGAGGATGGCCGCGAAAACCGGCATTGTGGCGATGATGAAAACGACATTGGCCACACTGGTCAATGTGACCGCCAGCACGAACCCCGCAGCCGATGTGCCGAAAAACACCACATAGATCAGCCCTGCCCCGCCGCTGCGCGAAACGCTGGCAACGGCACTGCCCCCTTGGGTCGCCAGCACGAACAGCATGATGAACATGCCCGATGACAGGTTCCGCCAGAACGCGATGGTCAGGCCATCCGCCTCTATCAGCCGCACAAACAGGGAATCGGGGACAATGAACAGGACACCAAGGCCCGTGATCAGCAACCCCTTCAGATGATCATTCATGCCCGCATCAGGGAGGAAGCGGGCAGCAGTGTCAAGCAGGAGCATGTCGTGCAAAACCGCGAGCCCCTTTTTGCGTTTCCCGGCGGCGCGGGAACAACAGGACTGCGCCTTTCGCGTGGCTGCGCGGGATGCAATCAGCCTGATGCGGACATTTGGGGGTATTCCCGAGATGCGGAACAAAGGCCGAAGGCTGGCCCACGCAACCGGCGGGCCGTCCCGCGGCCTGCCGACAGCGCGGGCTTGATCCAGGCATCAATGCCCCCTTCAGCCACATCCAACCAGCTATGTGATTCCAGCAGGCGACGGCCCGCCCTACCCCGGCGCGCGTTCTGCCCAGCCCGCGAATATCTTTTCCAGCGCCACCACGATGTAATACAGCACGATCCCCAGAAACGCCAAGGCAATCAACACCGCAAACATCAGCGGAAAGTCCGAATTTGTGCGCCCCGAATCAAACAACGCGCCCAAGCCCCGCCCATGCGGGCTGACGATTTCCATCAGATTGGTGCCGATGAACGCCAGTGTTACCGCCACTTTCAACGCGCCAAAGAATTCCGGTAGGGTTTTCGGCAGGGCAATCTTCCAGAAGATCGTGGCCTGCGATGCGCCAAGGCTGCGCAGAATATCGCGGTATTCAGGTTCCAGCGTGGACAGGCCGATACTGACCGACACCGCAATCGGAAAGAACGAAATCATGAAGGCCAGAAGCACCGTGTTGAAATCATGCTGGCCCACGAACATCAGCGCGACAATCGGCACCACTGTCGCCTTGGGGATCGCATTGAACCCCACCAACAGCGGATACAGCGCATCGCGCATGGTGCGCGAAAACCCCATGATCATGCCCAGAAGCGTGCCGAACAGCACCGCCAGAAACAGCCCGACCACTGTGCGCCACAATGTCTGCCAACCCATCGACAGAAACAGCGGCCAATGGCGTTCAAACGCTGGCGGCAGGTCCGACGGGGCCGCCATCTTGAATCGTGGCCAGCCATTGAACCAGACCAGCCATTCCCAGAAGGCCAGAAACACCACTACAGCGATAACCGGCACGACAAAGGCGCGAATATGCTTGTTCATGCCGCGCCCTCCCCTGCGGTACTGCGCCCCTGGGCAATCTGAATCTGGTGGCGCAGGATGTTCAGCTGTTCTGCGGCCACAGCGGTATACAGGTCTTCCAATGTGCGCGGCCCGCTGGACGGCACATCCAGCACATATTGCGTGCGCGCAGGACGGCCCGACAACACGACAACCTGATCGGCCAGAAAGATCGATTCGCGCAGGTCATGCGTGATCAGCACCCCGGTAAAGGGTTCGCGTTCCTTGACCCTGTGCATGGTCTGCCACAAATCCTCGCGGGTGAACGCATCCAGCGCGCCGAAAGGTTCGTCCAGAATCAGCACATCAGGCTGATGGATCAGCGCGCGGCACAGGCTGGCGCGCTGGCGCATGCCGCCCGACAATTCCGACGGGCGCTTGTCCTCGAACCCTTCCAGCCCCACCAGCGACAGCAGGAAACGCGCGCGGTCCTCTGCCTGTTTGCGCGACAATTTGCTGGGCACAATTTCCAGCGGCAGCAGCACATTTTTCAGAATCGTGCGCCATTCCAGCAGCACCGGGTTCTGAAACGCCATGCCCACAGTGGACCGCGGCCCCTTGACCTTTTCGCCATGCAGCCAGACTTCGCCCTCATCGGGTTTCATCAGGCCCGCGATCAACCGCGTCAGGGTGGATTTGCCACAACCTGACGGGCCGACCACAGCCACGAACCCGCCTTCGGGAACAGAAATTTCCAGCCCGTCCAGAACCGGCAACGGCCCTGCATCAGTCTGATAGGCGTGCTTCACACCTTTGATTTCGATAAGATTCTGCATCCCGCCCCCGAAGCCAGTATCACCAGCGCAGCCCACGCCGCGCTGGTCGCTCACCATGTATCAGTCCAGCTTGAACCCGCCTTCGGGCAGGAAAGCATCGGTGAAATAGACCGATGCATCGGGTTCCGTCTGGTATTCATAGGTCAGCTTGATCTGCTCCAGCGAATTGGCGAAACGATCGGCATCGATAATGCCCATGCCGTTTTCCAGAACCCAGTCGGTGACAACCGTATCGGCCAGCGCCAGTTCAAGGCGGCGCAATTCCAGTTCGCCATCCATTGCGGGGTTCCGGCTGACCAGTGACTCAATCGCCGCTTCGGGGTCTGCAATCGTGTCCACCCAGCCCTTGGCAACAGCTTCCAGGAAGCCCGACACCGCATCAGGGTTGGCTTCAGCAAAATCCGTATTGGCGATGATCACGTTGCCATAAAGGTCCACCCCATGATCAGCCATAAGAATGACGGTCAGATCATCTTCAGGCACGCCCAGCCGCGCCGTGCTCAGGAATGATGTGAACGAAAACCCGGTCACAGCCGCAACAGTGCCTTCGGCCAGCGACGGCTCGCGCGTCGGGAACCCCACGGGTTCAATGGTGACCTGTGATTCATCAATGCCGGTTTCCGCCACGAAAATCGGCCATTGCGCGAATGCACCATCGGGGGGCGGGGCACCCAGAATGCGCCCTTCCAGATCGGACGGGGTTTCAATACCCAGCGACTTGCGCCCCACAATGGCGAATGGCGGCTTGTCATAGACCATCATCACACCGATCACCGGCGCATCGGGGTTCTGGTCCAGAAACTTGATCAGGCTGTTGATATCGGCAAAACCCACCGGGAATGCACCCGTCGCCACTTTGGGAATCGCATCAAGGCTGCCCTGCCCTGCGGTCACTTCCACCTCCAGGCCCGCATCTGCGAAATAGCCCTTGTCGATGGCCACGAAATAAGGCGCAGACGGCCCTTCAAACCGCCAGTCCAGTGCGAATGGCATGCTTGTCTGCGCATGAGCAGAAACCGCAAGGGCACCAAAGCCGATTGCAGCAGTCAAAGTGCGGTGGAACATTCAAGAACCCTCCTGTTGGTCTTACGTCAATTTGCGTAAGTGGTGTTTGGCAATCTGTCATCGCGCGGACGCAGGCGCCACCCATGGCGGCGTCATAATGATGTATTCTTGGGCATTCGCCACGATGATGCAAGAAATTTGATCACTTGGAAAAATTCAAGCCGCGGCGCTGTGCGACATTTTCCCGCTTGAAGCCCCCCGCACGCTTGGCCACACTGCCCAAAACCGGGGGGATGGGCGTGCAGGATTTCGGAACATTCGACTACATCATCGTGGGCGCGGGGTCCGCCGGATGCGTGTTGGCAAACCGCCTGAGCGCGAACCCCGCCACGCGCGTTCTGTTGCTGGAAGCGGGCGGGTCCGACAGGTATCACTGGGTCCATATTCCGGTCGGATACCTGTATTGCATCGACAATCCGCGCACCGACTGGCGCTACCGCACTGCGCCGGAACCCGGCCTGAACGGGCGCAGCCTGCTGTACCCGCGCGGGCGGCTGCTGGGGGGGTGCTCCTCCATCAATGGCATGCTTTACCTGCGCGGACAGGCCGCCGATTACGACACCTGGGCGCAGATGGGCAATACCGGCTGGGGCTGGGACGATGTGCTGCCCTATTTCCTGAAATCCGAAGACTATTATCAGGGCGAAATTCCCGGCCAGCATGGCGCGGGCGGCGAATTGCGTGTCGAACAGCAGCGCCTGCACTGGGAAATTCTGGATGCCTGGAAAGATGCCGCCATCGCAGCAGGCATTCCCGAAACCCCGGATTTCAACCTCGGCGACAATTTCGGCGTGGGCTATTTCAAGGTCAACCAGCGCAAGGGGCTGCGCTGGTCGGTCGCGCGCGGCTTCCTGCGCCCGGCCATGCGCCGGCCCAACCTGACCGTGCTGACCCATGCCCAGGCCGAAGGGCTGGTCCTGTCGGAACGCCAGGTCACGGGCGTGCGCTTCCGCCACAAGGGCGCGCCTGCATGCGCACAGGCCGGGCGCGAAACCATTCTCGCCACAGGCGCAATCGGGACCCCGCATCTGATGCAGCTATCGGGTCTGGGACCGGCGGAATTGCTGGCAAACCACGGCATCACCCCGGTTCTTGATATTCCCGAACTGGGTGAAAACCTTCAGGATCATCTGCAAATCCGCTGCGCCTTCAGGGTTCAGGGGGTGCCGACACTCAACACAATGGCCGCGACACTCTGGGGCAAAGGCATGATCGGGCTGGAATACATGCTGCGCCGGACCGGCCCCATGTCCATGGCTCCCAGCCAACTCGGCGCCTTCGCGCGCTCAAGCGACACAATTGCCACGCCGGATCTCGAATACCATGTCCAGCCTGTCACGCTGGACGCCTTCGGCCAGCCGCCGCATAACTTCCCCGCCATCACCGCCAGCGTGTGCCACCTGCGCCCCGAAAGCCGCGGACAGGTGCATCTCACCTCCCCCGATCCACAGACCCATCCCCTGATCCGGCCGAATTACCTGTCAACCGACACCGACCGGCTGGTGGCAGCCCGCGCCATCCGCCTGACCCGCAGGATCATGGAACAAGCGCCACTGGCGCGCTACCACCCGCAGGAATTCAGGCCCGGCCCGGACTACCAGACCGATGCCGAACTGGCCCGCGGCGCGGGTGACATCGCCTCGACCATCTTTCATCCCACAGGCACTGCCCGCATGGGCAGTGACGACCGCGCCGTGCTCGACCCGCGCCTGCGCGTCAGGGGCATTGGCGGGCTGCGCGTGGCAGATGCCTCGGTCATGCCGCGCATCACCTCGGGGAATACCCAGGCCCCGGTCATCATGATCGCCGAAAAAGCCGCCGACATGATCCTGCAGGACGCCGCGCCCTGATGTTCAGTCTGGTATAAATATCCACCGGGGTTTCTGAAGGGGGGCGTGCCCCCCTTCAGGCAGGGGGTTTGGGGGGCGGCAGCCACCCAAGCCCCCCCTCAGAAACTGCTGCGCCCCCTGCGCCACCACCCCACACAGCCCCCGATGATCAGGCCCAGTATGGCAGGAAGCACGAAAACCGACAGCAGAATGGCCATCGCCAGCCCGTCCATCTGGCCGGACCCGCCGCGCAAGGACAAGAACATCCCGCCCGCCGCCAGAACATGGCCCAGCACAACCGCGCCAAAGGCCCTGCGCCAGCCATTGCGCAGCAACACAAAACCCAGCACAGCACCGGCAAAGACCGCCGCCGCCATGAACAGATAGATACGCACCTCCGGCCCCATCAGGCAGCCTTTGCCTGCAAGCGCGGCAACAGCGCATGTGCCCAGCCAGAAATCGTGCCCGCGCCAAGGCAGACAACCATATCACCGGGGCCTGCATGTGCGCGTACCAGCGCTTCCAGATCATCCTCTGTGGTCACCGGATAGGCCGCGCGATGCCCATGCGCAGCCAGCCCGGTCAGCAGGTCATCGCGGCTGGCGCCCGCAATCGGGTCTTCTCCGGCGGCATAGACCGGCGCGATGCCCACGACATCGGCTTCATTGAAACAGGTGCAGAATTCCTCGAACAGGTTCGACAGGCGCGAATAGCGGTGCGGCTGATGCACCGCAATCACCCGCCCCTGCCCGCCCAGCGCCTGCCGCGCGGCACGCAGCACGGCGGCAATCTCGACCGGGTGATGGCCGTAATCATCGATGATGGTCACCCCCCCGGCTTCACCCACGCGGGTAAAGCGGCGGTTCACACCCCCGAAACCGGCCAATGCCGCGCGGATTTCCGCGCCGTTCATCCCCAGATGCCGCGCTGCTGCCACAGCGGCCAGCGCATTGGACACATTGTGATCCCCCGGCATCGGCAGGCTGCACCCTTCGATCACGCGGCCTTCATCCTGAAACGCGATATCAAACTTCGCGATTCCCTTGTCATAGTGCAGATTGACCGCGCGGATATCGGCCTGCGCATTAAACCCGAAAGTCACAACGCGCCGGTCGGTCAGGCGGGCAACCAGTGCCTGTACTTCCGCATGATCCGTGCAGCAGATTGCCAGCCCATAGAAGGGAATCCCGCTGACAAAATCGTAAAACCCTTTGCGCAGCGCATCGAAACTGCCCCAGTGTTCCATATGTTCGGGGTCAATATTGGTGACAATCGCAATCGTTGCAGGCAGCCGGTTGAACGACCCGTCGGATTCGTCGGCCTCGACCACCATCCATTCCCCCGCGCCTGCGCGCGCATTGGACCCATAGGCATGGATCACGCCCCCATTGATGACAGTGGGGTCCAGCCCGCCACGGTCCAGCAGGGTGGCGACCATGGTTGTGGTGGTGGTTTTGCCATGCGTCCCCGCCACTGCGATGTTGGAACGCAGGCGCATCAGTTCGGCCAGCATTTCCGCCCGGCGCACCACCGGCAAACCCGCGCGCCGCGCTGCAGCCAGTTCGGGATTGTCGGGTTTGATGGCCGTGGACACCACGATCACTTCGGCATCACCAATATTTTCCGCGCGCTGCCCGACAAAGATTTCCGCACCCAGTTCCGCCAGCCGGTCAGTGATGGCGCTGGCCTTCATATCCGACCCCTGCACGCGGTAGCCATGTGTCATCAGCACTTCGGCAATGCCCGACATGCCAATGCCGCCGATACCGATGAAATGGATCGGGCCGATATCGGTCGGCAGTTTTGTGGCGGGACTCATGGCTGTTCCTTTCGGGCAAGGGATTCGACCAGCGCGACCAGATGTTCTGTCGCATCCGGGCGCCCGGCAGACAGCGCGGCGCGCGCCATTGAATTGGCCGCTTTTGGATTGGTCAGGATTGATAACAGGGTTTCGCTTAACGCAGGGGCGGCGAATTGTGATTCGGGGAAAACCACTGCCGCATCCACCCGCGACAGCATTCTGGCATTCGCCGCCTGATGGTTCCCCGCCGCCGCCGCATAGGGCACCAGAACCGACGGGCGCCCGATAATCGAAATATCGGCGACAGATGACGCACCCGCGCGGCTGATGACCAGCTGGCATTCCGACAGGCGGCGGGGAATATCGCCGAAAAAGGGCGCGATTTCTGCGCTGACCCCGCCCGCGTCATAGGCCGCGACAACGCGCGGAATATCTTCTTCGCGCGCCTGATGGGACACAGTCAGATTGCGTTTCACATCGTCAGGCAGCGCGGCAATCGCGTCCGGCACGACATCCGACAGGATACGCGCCCCCTGCGAGCCGCCAATGACAAGCAGGTCCATCGGGTAATCACCGGGCGCGATATACCCTGCGCCCGCACGGTCGCGCACAGCAGCGCGCACGGGGTTGCCGGTGAACACGCCTTCAACCCCCTCCGCGCCCTGAATCGGCCATGTGCCGCAGGCCAGGGCGTTGACGCGCCTGGCAAAAAACGCATTCACCTGCCCCAGCACACCGTTTTGTTCATGGATCATGCGCGGAATGCGCAGCACGACCGCCGCCGCCAGCGCGGGCACAGTCGGATAGCCGCCAAACCCCACGACAACGCGCGGGCGGTCCAACACCATGCCCATGATCGCACGCAAAACGCCCGCGGCCAGCCGCAGCGGCACAACCGCCTTTGCCAGCACCCCGCCGCGTGCGAAAGTCGCGGCGTTTACCCTGTCAACCCTGACCGCCTGTGGAAACCCGCCTGCATAGCGCGCGCCACGCGCATCAGTGGACAGCTTGACCCGCCAGCCCCGCGCCAGCAGCGCCTCTGCCAGGGCCTGCGCAGGAAACATATGCCCGCCCGTGCCCCCGGCGGCAATCAGAACAAGCGGTGTCTTGGCCATGTCAGCCCCCTGAACCCAGTCCACGGCGCGACAGAATCTCGCCAATCTCGCCCTGTGGTCTGGTGCGTGTGAATGCCAGCAGCATACCGATTGCCATGCCCGTCGCAAGCAGGGACGACCCACCATAGGACACGAACGGCAAAGTCATGCCTTTCGACGGCAGCAAACGCACAGCAACGCCCATATTGATCATGGCCTGAATGGAAAACACCGCCACAATGCCGGTTCCTGCCAGACGGATGAAAATATCGCGTTCGCGCATCAGCCTGAACAACGACCGCAGCAGGATCAGCGCGTAAAGCCCGATGATGAACAACACCAGAATGAAGCCGTATTCTTCGGCGGCCACAGCGATGATGAAATCGGTATGCGCATCAGGCAGGGACCATTTCACGCGCCCTTCGCCCACGCCCGCGCCGAAAAATCCGCCTTCGGAAATGGCGTTCTGCGCATAGCCCATCTGGGTGCGCGGGTCCACATCCGGGGCCAGAAACCCGTCAATACGGCGGGCAAAATGTTCAGACGAATTATAGGCCGCCCAGCCACCCACAACCACCAGCCCGGCAATACCCACCAGCAGCGCCATGGGCGCACCGGCCACGAAATACATGATCATCCAGCCTGCGGCGATCAGCGCGGCCTGCCCGAAATCCGGCTGAAGGGCCAGAAACCCCACCACAAGCAGCGTGAACCCGAAGGACAGCGCCCGTCCCGGCGGGCCGTTCAGGTCCTGCGATGATGCCATAAGCCATGCGGCAAATACTGCCAGCATGGGTTTCAGAAATTCAGACGGCTGGAACGACCCGAAACCAAGGCTGAACCAGCGCGTGGCCCCCTTGCCGAAATCAGTGCCGAAAAACGGCAACAGCATCAGCGCCAGCAGACTGGCAAAGAACCCCACCACCGCAAAACGCCGTATGCGTTCGGGCGAACACATGGACAGGCCCAGCATGGCTATCAGCCCCAGAATGCCGAAAAACACCTGCCGCTGCACATAGAAGAACGGCGGCAACCCGTTGCGCGTGGCCAAAGGCGGAGATGCCGCAAGCCCCAGCAGCAACCCCACGGCCATCAGCAACAACACCCCTGTCAGGGTCATCTTGTCAATGGTGCGCCACCAACGCGGAAGGATAGGGTCCACCACGCGCATAGGCGCGGTGCCATAAACCATTTCTGTCATGCGACTGCCTCGATAGAACCGCTGTTTTTGCCTGTTTTTGCCCGATTTTTCGGGTCTGTTGCCAAGTCTAACCTGAACGCGCCTTTCAATCCAGCACAAAGACACGCGCGCCGGTCACAGGGGCGTGGGCAAAAGGGGGCGCGCGAAGGTGATATGAAAGGCTTGAACCCTGCGCCCCGGGCGCGCACAAGATGTCTGGACTCAAGGCAGGTATGGATGCAATTGAAAAAGCACATACACAACATACGGCACAGGCTGTTTTCCCCGGACCCTGCGCGCAACGGATTGCCCGTAATCCCCCTTCCGGATGGCCCGCCTGCACAGACAAAGGCCGGGGTCGATGCCTATCTGCAGCTTCTGTTCGCGGATATTGCCGCCTATGCCCCTGCGCCGGTGCCGTCATCCATTGTCACCGGCGCAATGCGCTGCGGCAAGACGCTGGTGGCGCAGCAGGTGGCGCTGCGCAACCGGCTGTACCACATTCCCGGCGACAGGCTGCGCAATGCAACCCATCTGGGGTGTGATCAGGCCACAAAGCTGCGGTTGGTCAAATATATCTACAAACGTCTGTTGCTGGCCCATCCGACAGGGCTGTTGCTGGAAGGGACCATATTTCTGGACAATGGCGTGACGCTGCCCCACTGGGCCACGCGGCGCGGCGTTCCATGCTTTGCCATCGGCTATGCGCTGGATGATCCCGCGCGCAAGGCCGAAAGCATGATCGCCTTTCGCAAGGTCCATGATTGCTGGACATCGCATAGCAGATCGGATGCCGACCTGCACCGCATGGCCCGCCAGATCGTGCAGCACAGCAAGGATATCAAGGCCCGCTGCGCCGCCAATGGATGGTCCTATTTCGATCTGGATTCGGCCGCGTTCGACAGTGAAAGGCAACGTATTGTCCGCACTGTCGAAAAACAGCTGCGCGGGGCGACGATACGCCGCTGACCGGCGCTATAGCGGGCGGTCAACGCGCATGGTCACAATCGCGCGTCCGCGTGTGGCCACCGGCCAGCGCAACCGCGCCTGATTGCTGTCCGGTCCCTGATTGACCTGCACATAGGGTGCCTCATGGCGGATTGTGTCGCTGTCATCGCGCGCCGCATCTTCCATGACCACCGATGTCACAGTGCGCACCCGCCCGCCAAAGGGCATTTTGCCACCTGAATCGATGGTCCAGTTCGTGGCTGCGGTGTTTTGTTCATGAATGATGACGCTCGGGCTTTCTGTCGGGAAATCAACGCCGTTATAGCTGTTGTTCTGGAACAGCACATTGCGGAAGCGGTTATATTGCAGTCCCGCGAATGTGGTATCCACGACCTCCACCCGCTCTATCGCGTTGCCCGACAGGCGGAACACATTGCCCTGAACCACCAGCCCCTGAATGAAATGCCCTGACCCATAGGGTTTGAACACAAGGTAACGGAACCATGGCGCGACGCTGATCGCAAAGAAGATATTGCCGGTGACCGTCAACCCGCCAAAGGAAAAGCCCGTGGTATGGTCGGGGAAGGCGTCATGTTCATTGGTCATCTCGATAAAGCAATTATCTATGTAATTGCCGGTCACGGTGGTTTTGACATTTCCCGCACTCAGGACAAGTCCTGCCTGACGTATGCCCGCGGCAGTTGAATCACCCTGAAAGAAGTGATTGCCGCTGATGATATGGCCGCTGCCGGCCACCACCCCGAAATGCGCCCACAGCACAACGCGGTTGTTGCGGATCTTGGTATCGTTATTGTTGACATTAAAGCCGATGACCGTGCGATCCTGCGAATTCATTGTCATCTGCGAACTGCTGAACTGGCAATTGTCGATCATCAACCCCTGACATGCCACCCCGATCGATGTGATGGCCCGGTCGCGCGGGCGGTTGAAATCGCATTGATGGAAGCGGAAAATCCGCCCCCCTTCGGCCAGCATGACCGCCGAACCGCGACCACGGCAGATGAATTCCAGATTGTGGAATTCGAAATTGCGCAGACTGGAAAAGCCCGAAAAATCCAGCCCGTATCTGAAGCGTTCAAAGGTGAATTCCTGCGTCATCGCGCCACCATGCAGCGGCAGGCTGAGGGTCAGTGTACCCGCCGCCACATTGCGCGCACGCACATATACTTCGCGGCCCACGCCGACACCGCTGACGCGCGCACCCACGGGAATGGCGGCCACATTGCTGATGCCGCTTAACAACAGCGGGCTGGATGGTGTGTAGGTGGCAATACCCGTCACGGTTTCAGTGTCCCATGCGGGGCTGTTGATGAAATCCAGCTGACCATCGGCCAGCACCCTGCGCCGCGATGTGTCATCATAGCCCGCAAGCGCGAACACATCGACAGGCGCGGTCAAGGGGACGCGCCGCCCCTTCAGGTTGAATTCCATATGTTCATTGCTGTGAAACAGCGCCTGCACCCCTTTGCGAAACCCCAGTTCAGCGCTGCCAAAGGCCGCTTCATAGCCGGGCAGGTTGAAATTCTGCTGCAGGATCAGCACGGTTTCGGGCGCCATGCTCAGCGTGCCGCGAAACACTGCGGGCATGCTGATCGTCAGATCATCGCCAAGGGCAAACACGCCCTCTGGCACCAGCAGGCTGCGCCCGTTTGCCGCCGCCATCGCTGCCAGAAACGCGCTGTGATCATCGCTTGCCCCGTCGCCCAGCGCGCCGAAATCGCGCACATCGACAAGGCCCAGCATGTCGCGGGTATAAAGGACGGAAATATCCTCGATGATCAGGTCATCGATGCGCACCACCCCGCCTGTCGGGCCGGTCAGGTCCAGCCCCACATGCGCGATATTCACAGACAGCGGCCAGACCATGTTCACACCCGGGCGCGCGCCGGTGCCGATGATGGCCGACACTTCGACAATCTGGCCATAGGTGGTCAGCGTCACCTGTGGGCCGGTGGTTGTCAGTCCCGGAATTTCGGTGCCGCTGCTGTCGCCCGCCCATGTTGCAATGCGTATATCCGGCATGACACCGGCCATTGCCTTGATGCGCGCGCGTACGCGCAGGTAGCTGCCGGGCAGGACCGGCACTTCCCCCATCCAGCGCAGCCGCGTCGTGGCGCTGATATGCTGAATTTCCAGCGCGCCGCTGAAATCGGGGTCAGCGGGCACAAAAGCGGCATATGCGGCAGTGTCATATGTCGGTGTTCCGGGGCGGCCCGTGGTTTGCGACCACTGGTCCAGACCTGCCGAAAACGGCGGGGGCGTAATTGCCTGCGGGTTGGTAACGGCCAGGTTCATGAAAGACCCTCTCTTGTCAGTCGATTTCTGCAATCGGATGACGTTCAGGGGCGCGGATTGCCTACCTGACCGATCATCCGGACAGGGCAGACTATATCAAAGGGCGGTTAAACCTCGTTGAGGGCAGCGTGCGTTGCCCTTGCGGGCAGGGGCTGACTGGCCTGAACCGGACGGTTGAAGCCCGCGCCATCAGTGGGCCGGGGTCTGCCGGTCCCGCGTTGTAGAAGTTCGCTTTATGCGGGCGGCATACTCCTGAGTTCAAAAGCTTGAACTGACATCAGCGCAATCGGCAGGCCGCGGGACGGCCAGACCTATGGCGTGGGCCAGCCTGCGGCCTTTGTTCCGCACCTTGGGGCGACCACAACGCCATTCGCAGCCCGCGCAAACCCCGCCTCAGACACCTGTTTCAGGCGCCTGAAGCAACTGCACACCGTTGATCTGCCAGCCATCCGCCGCAGGCACCATCTGATAGGCCAGAAAATGCAGCCGCCCCTGCGCATCGCGGATCATGACACGCTGAACCACACCTGCCGGGGTTTCGGTCTGCTCCAGCATGGTGACGTCTGCGGGACGATACACCATCGGATAGCCGTTCCGCACCATCGCGCCAAACCGCTCCGGCGTTGCGAACAGGCGCTTTATATCGGGGCTGGCAAAGCTGAAGGCACGGTCGAAATCATCCGCCTGCAACGCGGCGATCTGGCTTTCGATGGTCTGGCCAATACCGGCATGGTCCTGTGCCTGTGCAGTGCTCACGGCCAGCACAAGCCCCAATGCCGCAAATATCGCACGCATGATGACCCCCTTTTCGCGCAAGTATACCATCTTTACGCAAAACTTTACGCAAAAAGGGGGTATCCGGATCACTTATGCCAGATCACCCGCCAATGCGCGGTCAATCAACGCAACCGTTTCATCCACACCATAGAGCGCTATGAACCCGCCAAAACGCGGACCCTGGGACTGGCCCAGCAACACCTCATAAAGTGCCTTGAACCAGTCGCGCAGGTTTTCAAACCCGTGATCCTTGCCCACCGCGAAGGCAAGGGTCTGCAATTCCTCTGCGTCCAGCCCGCCCTGCCAGTCGCGCAACCGCGCCGCCAGATCCACCATGGCGGTGCGTTCGCGGTCATCCGGCGCACGGAACCGGCGCGCAGGGGCCACGTAGTCGCGGAAATAGGCCAAGGCGAACCCCGCCGCCTGATCCAGATCGGGGTGAGTTTCAGGGGCCGCATCCGGCGCATAGCGGCGGATAAAGCCCCAAAGCCCGTCCTTGCCCGCAGCCCCTGCAACCGATGCCAGGTTCAGCAACATCGCAAAACTGACCACCATATGCGACACGGGCGGTTTGCCACCATGAATATGCCAGACAGGATTGGCCACCTGCTGCTCCGGCGTCTGGCCGGGATAGGCGCGCAATTGCTGGTGATATTCATCAACCGCCTTCGGGATCACATCCCATGACAGGCGCTTGGCGGTGCGCGGCTTCAGAAACATGTAATAGGACAGCGATTCCGTGCTGGCATAGGTCAGCCATTCATCGATGGTCAGCCCGTTACCCTTGGATTTGCTGATCTTCTCGCCGTTTTCATCCAGAAACAACTCATAGACATAATGCTCAGGCTTGCGCCCGCCCAGAATTTCGCAAATGCGGTCATAGATGGGCGTGTTGGTCGAATGGTCCTTGCCATACATTTCGAAATCGACATCCAGCGCCGCCCAGCGCGCACCGAAATCGGGCTTCCATTGCAGCTTTACCTGCCCCCCCGTGACCGGCAGCGTCCATTCGCGCCCGTCCTCGTCGTCAAATGTGATCTCGCCCTTAGCGCCATCCACATGTTTCATCGGCACATACAGCACCCGCCCCGTTTCCGGGTGGATGGGCAGGAAAATGGAATAGGTCTGCTGGCGTTCTTCGCGCAGGGACTTCAGCATCACCGCCATGATCTCGTCATAGCGCTCGGCGGCGCGCAACAGCACCGCATCGAATTTGCCGGATTTGTAATATTCGGTCGCGCTGATGAATTCGTATTCAAACCCGAACGTGTCCAGAAACCGGCGCAGCATGGCGTTGTTATGATGGCCGAAACTTTCATATTTGCCAAACGGGTCCGGCACGGATGTCAGCGGCTTTTGCAGATGTTCGCGCAGCGCAACCGGGTCCGGCACATTCTCGGGCACCTTGCGCATGCCGTCCACATCATCGGAAAAACAGATCAGCCGCGTGGGCACATCGCAGATCAGCTCAAACGCGCGCCGGATCATTGTCGTGCGCGCCACTTCGCCAAATGTGCCGATATGGGGCAGGCCGGACGGGCCATAGCCCGTTTCAAACAGCACATAGCCCTTTTCAGGGGCCTTGCCCTTGATGCGCGCAACCAGTTTACGGGCCTCCTCAAAAGGCCAGGCTTTGGATGTCAGGGCGGCATCGCGCAGTGCGGACATGGACACTTCACTTCCTTGTGGGGGTTGAATTACAGCCCCTCTCCCTATTGCGCCTTTGGCGCCGCGTCAATAATCTGTAGGTTGCAGACCAATCCCGAAGGACCACCCAATGTCGCCCGAGCCTCATCCGCTGTCGCCGCAGGATTGCCTTGTTGCGCTCATGATCGCCGTATCTGCCGCGGATCAGGAAATCCGCACCGCCGAACTGGTGGCGATTCAGGCGCTGGTCAATCACCTGCCGATCTTCGCGGAATATGACGCGGACCGCATCAAGACCATTGCCCAGACCGTGTTCGACCTGCTGGAAGAAGAAGACGGGCTTGATGCCCTGTTCGGCCTTGTCCATGGCAATCTGCCGGAAAAGCTGAACGAAACCGCCTATACCATCGCCTGCGATGTGGCCGCTTCCGACGGGAAACTGTCACAGGCGGAACTGCGCCTGCTGGAAGAAATCCGCCATGAACTGCAGATAGACCGCCTGCATGCGGCGGCGATCGAACGCGGCGCCCGCGCACGCCATATGCGGCTGTAACCCCGGCCGCGGGCAGAATATCATCATTCCCGCCCCCCATTCATTCTGGAAAAATATCCTCGGGGGGTGAGGGCCGAAGGCCCGAGGGGGGCAGACAGCCCCCTTTTCCTGCCCCGGCAGGGGCAGTGGCGGTGCTTTTACCGCCTGTGTGCGTGCCAGAAGACTTGCACACCTGCCAGCACCGCGCGATATGGCATAGGGGAACCTTACCGCCAAGCCGACTGGAACGCCTGATGCCGATCCGCACACAAATCACCTTCTGGGGCATTGCCACCCTTGGCTTCATCGCGCTGCTCTGGGTGATGGGGGATGTGTTGCTGCCCTTTGTCACAGGGGCCGCGATTGCCTATTTCCTGAATCCCCTTGTCCTGCGGCTGATGGCTGCTGGCGTGCCGCGCGTGCTGGCGGTGGCGGGGCTGATGTGTCTGGCACTCGGGGCTGTGGTGCTGGCGGGGTTGCTGATCATCCCTGCCGTCGTCGCCCAGCTTGTGCAATTAAGTGAAACCGCGCCGGACCTGTTGCAGCAGGCGCAGACATTTCTGACCCGGTATTTCCCCGATCTGGAAGACACGCTGAAAACATCCCTTGCCGCAATGGGGGACGCCATCCGCGAGCGGGGTGCCGGACTTGCGCAGGGCGTGCTGCGCGGGGTGTCGGGTGTGGTCAGTGCGGTCATCTTCCTGCTGATCACCCCTGTCGTTGCGTTTTATCTGTTGCTGGACTGGCCGCGGGTCATGCGCGGGGCCGATGATCTGCTGCCGCGACAGCACGCCCCCACCCTGCGCCAGATCGGCCAGGACGTTGACCGTGCCATTGCGGGGTTTGTACGCGGACAGGTCACGGTATGCCTGATCCTTGCGGCCTATTACGCGACTGCGCTGGGGCTGGTGGGGCTGCAGTTCGGGCTGGCCATCGGGGTGGTGGCGGGGCTGATTTCCTTCATCCCCTATATCGGCGCGATCGTGGGCGGGGTTCTGGCCATCGGGGTTGCGCTGTGGCAGTTCTGGGGTGAACCGGGCATGATTGCAGCGGTGGTTGCGATTTTCGCGGTCGGGCAGGTGCTGGAAGGCAATATCCTTGTGCCGCGCATCGTGGGCAATTCGGTGCGGCTGCACCCGGTCTGGTTGTTGTTTGCCGTATCTGCCTTTGGCAGCATGTTCGGGTTTACCGGCATGCTGATCGCGGTGCCGGTCGCAGCAGCCATCGGGGTGCTGGTGCGTTTCGCGATCGCGCAATACCAAAACAGCGCGCTTTACGGAAGGGAGTGACGCATGCCATCATCGCGCCCCCCCTCACCCCCACCGCGCGCCGGACAGATACATCTGCCGCTGGCCCTGCCCGCATCCTATGGGCGCAGCGATTTCGTGCCCGCACCCTGCAATGCCCATGCGCTTCAGATGATCACCAGGGGCGACTGGCCTGCGGGCAAGCTGGTGCTGACCGGTCCCGAAGGGGCGGGCAAGACCCATCTGCTGCATATCTGGGCCAACCACCACGGCGCGGCCCTGCTGCGCGCAACCGCGCTGGAGGGGGCAGACCTGCCCGCGCTGGCTGCACGGACCTGCGTGGCGCTGGATGATACCCATCAGATCGCGGGCCAGCCCCGGCTGGAAGCGGCGCTGTTTCATCTGCATAACCTGCTGGCGGCGGGGGGCGGGCAATTGCTGCTGGCGGCGCGCGCGCCTGTGCGCGACTGGGGCCTGTGCCTGCCTGATCTGGCCTCGCGCCTGCAGGCTGCGGCGCATGTCGGGCTGGCGGCGCCCGATGATGCGCTTCTGGCCGCTGTGCTGACCAAACTGTTTGCCGACCGGCAGGTCACCGTTTCCGATACGCTTGTTCCCTATCTTCTGGCGCGGATGGAACGCTCCCTTGGGGGGGCGCAACGCATCGTCGCGCTGCTGGATGCCGAAGCACTGGCGCGCAAGAAGCCCATTTCACGCCAGCTGGCCGCAGACATCCTGAACGCGCTTGCCGATCGCGGATAGGTCACAAGCGCGTATCCGGCATTTTCGCCTACTTGTATGCGGGCCGGGTGCTGCATAATCTTTATGTCATTCATTTTCATGCCCGGGGGCCGCCTTGATCCGATTTCTGTCGATATGTTTTTTTCTGCTGTCCGGCCTGTTGGCCGCCCCGCTTGCCGCGCAGGACACAAACCGCCGGATATCCGGGCAGATCACGCTGCTGGAACGGATGGCAGTGCCAGATCACTCTGTGGTGATTGTCGATATCAGCGACGACACCGACACAACACTGGTCGCGCAGCGGCGGCTTGCCGGTGGAACGCAAAGCCCTTTTGCCTTTGAGCTGGACGCGCCCGCAGACCGGCCCCTGATCCTGCGTGCTGGGTTGCGCGCAGCGGATGATATGGTCTGGCTGACCGAACCTGTGGCCATCGCAGCGGGCACGGACCCGGTTGATCTTGGCCCCATCCGCGCATTGCGCACTGCGCCCATGGGGTTTGCATCGCTTCTGGCATGCGGCACGCAATTGCTGGAAATCGGGTTCCTGCCGGATGATCTGCGGCTGCGCTTCAACGAACAGGTCATCATCATGACCCCGGCCGAGGCCGCATCAGGCGCACTTTACGCAGCACCGGACAATGCGGCGACGTCCATCCATATCAAGGTGGACACGGCACTGTTGCGCATTGATGGTGCCGAACTGTCCGAATGCCGGTTGATCCGCCCCGAACAGGACATCACCCAGGGGGTCTGGCGAATTACCGCGATCAGCGACAAACCCACCGTATTCCCGTCGCGCACCGAACTTGTGTTTTATGCCGACGGGCGCATGAGTGCCTCTGTCGGGTGCAACCGGTTGATTGGCGGGTACCGGCGGCATGGCGGCATCTTGTCTTTCGGGCGGATTGCCAGCACAATGATGGCCTGCCCTGACGGGATGATGCAACAGGAACACCAGTTCACGGCCATGCTGCGCCGTGTGGACGGGTATCAACTGGTGCCGGAAACCGGCAGGCTGACATTGATGGCGGGGGGGCAGCCGGTCATCAGCGCGCGCAGATAATACCTGAATGAATTGTCGGCCATTCGCGTCTGACATGACAAAACCGTCATATTCCGCCAGTATACAGGATACCATGACCCAGACCCTTCCATCCGCCGATTTCCTGAATGCACCATTCCCCGCCCCACAGGTGCTGGAAGGGTTTGACCCTGCCGGGCCGGAACGGTTTTTCAACCGCGAAATGTCATGGCTGGCCTTTAACTGGCGCGTGCTGGAAGAAGCGATGAACCCGCGTGTGCCATTGCTGGAACGGGTGCGTTTTCTGTCCATTTCGGCGGCCAATCTGGATGAATTCTATACAGTGCGGGTGGCGGGCCTGCGGCAACTGGCGCGCGCGGGCAACAGCAGCCCGTCCGATGACGGGCGCACCCCCGCAGAGCAGCTTGTGCTGATCAACGAAGATGCGCGCAGCCTGATGGAAAAGCAGCAGGATGTCTGGGCCATTCTGCGCCCCCTTCTGGCAGCAGCCGGAATCACCATCCTGTCGCGCCACGACCTGAGTGAGCAGGACCGCGCGGCAGTGGCGCAATACTTCCTGGAGAATGTCTTTCCCGTTCTGTCGCCGCTGGCCATTGACCCCGCGCACCCGTTTCCGTTCATCCCGAATGCCGGGTTTTCGCTGGCCATGGAGCTGGAAGACAAGCGTGGGCGCAAGCTGGATGCGCTGGTGCCAGTTCCTGGCCAGATTGACCGTTTCCTGCGCCTGCCCGGCGACAGCATCCGCATGCTGCCGCTGGAAGAACTGATTCTTGCGGAAATGGACAACCTGTTTCCGGGCTACCGGTTGCTGGGATCGTGCACCTTCTCGGTGTTGCGCGACAGCGATCTGGAAGTCGAGGAGGAAGCCGAAGATCTGGTCCGCGAATTCGAAGTGGCCCTGAAACGCCGCCGCCGGGGCGAAGTCGTGCGCATGAAGATTTCGACAGGCGCACCGCAGGATCTGCGCGATCTGGTCATGGAAGAACTGGGCGTGTCCGATGCCGAAGTGATAGAGGTGCAGGGCATCATGGGCATTTCCACGCTGAAGGAACTGGTGCTGGATGACCGCCCAGACCTGTTATGGCCCGGTTTCACCCCGCGCGTACCCGAACGTGTGCAGGACCATCATGGCGACATGTTTGCCGCCATCCGGCAAAAGGACATGTTGCTGCACCACCCCTATGAAACTTTTGACATGGTGGTGCGGTTTCTGGAACAGGCGGCGCGCGATCCCGATGTGCTGGCCATCCGCCAGACGCTTTACCGCACGTCGCGCAACAGCCCTATCGTTGCCGCCCTGTGCGAAGCCGCAGAGGCGGGCAAATCCGTCACAGCACTTGTCGAACTGAAAGCACGCTTTGACGAAGCCGCAAATATCCGCCAGTCGCGCAGGCTGGAACGTGCAGGCGCGCATGTCGTCTATGGGTTTGTGAACTACAAGACCCATGCCAAGATCAGCGCCGTTGTGCGCCGCGAAGGGGACAAGCTGGTCACCTATACCCATTTCGGAACCGGCAATTACCACCCGATCACGGCGCGGATTTACACAGATCTGTCGCTGTTCACCTGTGACGCGGCGCTTGGGCGCGATGCCACGCGGGTGTTTAACTATGTTTCCGGCTATGCTGAACCGGCAATGCTGGAAAATCTGGCCATTTCGCCCATCAGCATGAAATCGCGCCTGTTGCAGCTTATCGCGGCGGAGGCGGAACATGCCCGTTCCGGCAGGCCCGCGCAGATCTGGGCCAAGATGAATTCGATCATCGACCCCGGTGTGATTGATGCCCTGTATGAGGCCAGCCGCGCCGGTGTGGAAATCAGCCTTGTCGTGCGCGGCATCTGCGGGCTGCGCCCCGGCATTCAGGGCCTGTCCGAGAATATTCGCGTCAAATCCGTCGTGGGCCGGTTTCTGGAACATTCGCGCATTGTCTGTTTCGGCAATGGCGCGGGCCTGCCATCGGATCAGGCGCGGGTATTCATCAGTTCGGCAGACTGGATGGGCCGCAATCTGGTGCGGCGGGTGGAAACGCTGGTGGAAATCAACAATCTGACCGTGAAAGCCCAGATCGTGCGCCAGATCATGGCCGCAAATCTGGCGGATGAGGCGCAAAGCTGGGTACTGCAACCCGATGGCCCCGCGCTGCGCGTTCTGCCAGGTGAGGGAGAGGAACGCCGCCTGTTCAACTGCCATCGGTTTTTCATGGAGAACCCGTCGCTTTCGGGGCGCGGGTCAGCAGGGGCCGAGGATGTGCCCGAACTGACCCATGAGGATGATTAGATCTGCGATTGTGGCGGGTGGGGCTGATTTGCGGGTGTTCTCACGCACCAAGCCCGCGCCAGCGGTGGGCCGGGGTCTTCCGGTCCGGCGCGGGTGGAATGCACTTTATGCAGGCTCCACAATCCTGACGACCAAGGCGTGAGTCAACACCAGCAAAACCGGCAGGCCGCGGGACGGCCCACCGGTGGCGCGGCGGCCTGCGGCCTTAATTCCGCGCTTTTGGGATACTCCCCCCGGCCATCCACCGTTCAGTCCAGCGAAGTAACCCAAAGGATTTCCGCATCCTCGCGCGACAATGACACGACATTATGCCCCATGGTCGCGTCATAATAGGCGCTGTCACCGCGTTTCATGTCCACGGGCGCATAGAATTCGGTGAACAGCCGGATTTCGCCGGTCAGGACATACAGGAATTCCTCGCCGCCATGGCGCACCCAACCGTCGAAATCCTGCATGCTGCGCGCCCGCACGCGGGCCTGATAGGGCAACATCTTCTTCGACGTCAGTTGTGCGGCCAGCAAGCGGTGGTCATAAGTCGGCGTCGGGTGGGAGGTGCCTTCGCTGCGCGATGTCAGCGCCATGCGCCCACCGGCCCGCGTGGTTTCAGGGGGGGTAAACAATTGCGGCACCGTAATTTCCAGCCCCCCCGCCAGTTTTTTCAGCGCGTCATAGGTGGGCGACATCTGCCCGTTTTCGATCTTGGACAGGGTGGATCGCGCCAGCCCGGCGGCCCTTGCGGCCTGTTCCAGCGTCCAGCCCCGCGCACGGCGCAGGGAACGCACCCGTTCAGCCAGATCGATGGGCTGGGCGGGTTCGACATCACCGCCTGCGCGGGCAATGCGGATAACACTGGTGTTTTCAGGGTCACTCATGGCGGTTCTCTTTACGCAAGCGTGCATGGACTTGCAACTGTCACGCGGCGGGCATAAATCATGCACATGTTATCTACCACCCGCCCTGCGATATTCCCGCCCTGCCCCGCGCCGTTCAACATGGCGCGCTATGTGCTGGCGGCGGGGGAACAGACGCCCGACAAGATCGCGTTGCAGATTGTGCGCGCATCCGGGGCCGAACGCTGGTCCTATGGGCGGCTGATAGCGGCGGTGCGCGGCACCGGACAGGGGTTGCTGCGTGCGGGCCTGCACCCCGGTGACCGCGTGCTGCTGCGGCTGGGCAACAGCGTGGATTTTCCGGTGGCCTATCTGGGCGCGCTGGCGGCGGGGCTGGTGCCGGTGCCGACATCGACGCAACTGACGGGGCCGGAAATCACCAAGATTGCGGCGCAGGTGGCACCTGCACTGGTGCTGGCATCTGACGGCGTGGCCCTGCCCGATCATCCGGCACCGACACTGGACTGCGCGCAGTTGCGCCGGATGCAGGACTTGCCGCCATGCGACTGGCATATGGGCGCGCCTGACCGGGCGGGATATATCATCTATACATCGGGCAGCGGCGGGAACCCGCGCGCAGTGGTGCATGCCCACCGCGCTGTCTGGGCGCGGCGGATGATGTGGGATGGCTGGTATGGGCTGCGCGCCGATGACCGCGTTCTGCATGCAGGCGCGTTCAACTGGACCTATACGCTGGGCACCGGGCTGATGGACCCCTGGGCCATTGGCGCAACTGCGCTTATTCCCGAAACCGGCGCGCCATTGGCGCTGATGCTGAAACGCTTTGACGCGACACTCTTTGCCGCCGTGCCGGGGGTCTATCGTCAATTGCTGAAGGACGGGCAAAAACTGGAGCTGCCGCGCCTGCGCCATGGGCTGTCTGCGGGCGAAAAACTGCCCGACGCAACCCGCGCGGGCTGGCACGCGGCGACAGGCACGGCGATCTATGAAGCGCTGGGAATGTCGGAATGTTCGACCTATATTTCCTCCAGCCCCGCGCGCCCTGCCCCCATTGGGTCCGCAGGTTACCCGCAGGACGGGCGGCAGCTTGCCGTGCTGGGCGCGGATGGCCAGCCCGCCCCGTGTGGCGAGGATGGCATGCTGGCCATTCACCGCAGCGACCCCGGCCTGATGCTGGGCTATCTGGGCGCGGACACGCAGCCGGACCTGCCGCTGACCGGGGATTGGTTCCTGACCGGCGATCATGCCCGCATGGCAGAAGATGGCGCAATCACGTATGTCGGGCGCAATGACGACATGATGAATGCAGGCGGGTTCCGCGTTTCCCCACTGGAAGTCGAACGCACGCTGACTGATCATCCCGGCATTACCGATATTGCCTGCACCGAAATCGAAGTGAAACCCGGTGTCACCGTCATTGCGGCCTTCTATACCGGCCCCGAGGCCCTGCCCCTGCCGGAACTGGAAGCCTTTGCCGCCGGCCGGTTGGCACGCTACAAGCAGCCGCGCCTGTATCGCCATTGCGACAGCCTGCCGCGCGGGGCCAATGGCAAATTGTCACGTCGCGCCCTGCGCAACAACTATGAGGACCCGTCATGATCCGGCTGGACATATATTCCGACCCTGTCTGCCCATGGTGCTTTATCGGCAAGGCCCGGCTGGACCGCGCGCTTGAAAGCCGCCCCGACCACCCGTTCGATATTCGCTGGAAACCCTTCCAGTTGAACCCCGACATGCCCGCAACAGGCATGTCGCGCGACGAATACATGGCGATGAAATTCGGCGATGCCAAAGGGATACTGGATGCCCATAAGCCGATTATCGACGCTGCGGAAGACACCGGCCTGACGCTGGACCTGCCCGCCATCACCCGCACGCCCAACACGCTGAACGCGCATCGGCTGATCCATTGGGCCGGGCTTGAAGGGCGGCAGACCGCCATGGTCAGCACTTTGTTCCGCGCCTATTTCCAGCAAGGGCGCGATATCGGCGACAGTGAAACCCTGCTGGCACTGGGCGACTCCGTCGGGCTGGACCGCAGCATGATTGCGCGGCTTCTGGACAGCGACGCCGACCGCGACATCATTGCCACCGCAGACCGTGATGCCCGCGCGCGCGGCATTTCCGGCGTGCCGTTCTTCGTAGTTGCGCAGCAATACGCAGTTCCCGGCGCGCAATCGGTCGAAACATGGCGCAATATCATTGATGAGCTGGACCCACCCGCATGATCCCCTTCCCCCCGACCAAGCCCCTGCGCTTCGGGGAATTTGTGGCGCTGATGGCGCTGATGTCAGCCATGATTGCATTCGCCATTGACGCAATGCTGCCCGCGCTGCCGGTCATTGGCGCGGAACTGTCGCCTGCGGCACCAACACGGGGGCAACTGGTAATCCCCGTCTTTGTGTTGGGTCTGGGGCTGGGGATCATGGTTTGCGGGCCGGTATCGGACGCTTATGGGCGCAAATCGGTGCTGCTGGGGGGGCTGGTGCTCTATGTCGGCGGGTCGCTGCTGGCATCACATGCCATGACGATAGAGGCGCTGCTGGGCGCGCGCCTGTTGCAGGGGCTGGGGGCCGCCGCCCCGCGTGTGGTGGCCACGGCCATGGTGCGCGACCTCTATGAGGGCCGCACGATGGCGCGGGTGACATCCATCATCATGACGTTATTCGTGCTGGTTCCGGCAATCGCGCCCACGATCGGGGCCGGGATCATCGCGCTGGCGGACTGGCGCGCGATTTTCTATGCCTTCGTGGCTTTCGGACTGGTCAGCGGGCTGTGGCTGTTTCTGCGCCAACCTGAATCCCTGCCGCTGGCGCGGCGTCGCCCGTTAAGCCCGTCAGCGATTGGCAGCGCCCTTGCGGAGATCGGCACCAATCGTGCGGTCATGGTCTATGTGGCGGCGCTGGTCTTTTCCTTCGCGCCGCTGTTCACATGGCTGTCAAACCTGCCGATCATCTTTGATGAAATCTATGACCGGGCCGCCACATTTCACCTGTGGTTCGCGGCCACGGCGTTGATTGCAGGCACGGCCAGCATGGCCAATGCGCAGCTTGTCATGCGGCTGGGAATGCGGACACTGGCGACATTCGCCTTTACGTGGCAGGTGCTGGTGTCGGCGCTGTTTCTGGGGCTGCTGCAGATTGACCTGCCTGCGCCGTGGAATTTCGGTCTGTTCTTCGCCTTCATGTGTTCCACCTTTTTCACCATCGGCCTGACCTTCGGCAACCTGAATGCGCTGGCATTGCAACCGCTGGGGCATATCGCGGGCATCGGGTCTTCGGTGGTGATGTCGCTGTCCACCATCGGGGCGGCAGTATTATCGGTGCCGGTGGCCATGGCCTATAATGGCACCCCAGACACACTGGTTGCAGGCAATCTGGCCTTCGCCGGGGCTGCGCTGGCGTTGCTGCTGTATTCGCGCCGGTTCGCCACTGCTGATATGGCTTGAACAGCGCGCGTTTTCGCGCGACCATGGCCGCAATCCAATATAATCAAAAAGGCTGGTCTGATGGAACTAATTCTGGCGCTTGTTGTCCTTCTGGTGCTGATTGTCATCATGGGGCTGAAGATTGTGCCGCAGTCGCGCAATCTGGTCATCACCCGGCTTGGGGCCTATCAACGGACGCTGGATGCGGGTGTTAATATCATCATCCCGTTTCTGGACCGTGTGCATGCCAACGTGCCCGTCAATGATCAGGTTCTGAACGACATTGAACTGGAAGTCGTGTCTGCCGATAACGTGGTTTTCGGTGCGCAATTGCTGGTGGTCTACCGCATTGAGAACCCCGAAGCGGCGGTGTTCCGTGTCAACAAGATCGATGATCTGGTGATCGGGCTGGTACAGTCGCTGGTGCGGTCTGAACTGGGCAAGGTGGAACTGGACGCGGTGCAGTCGGACCGCGGGTCGCTGAACCTGGCGCTGCTGGAAGCGCTGGAAGATGCGGGCAAGACCTATGGTATCCGCATCAGCCGGTCGGAAATTACCGATGTGCGTCTGAATGAAACCACCCAGAAGGCCATGGCAGAAGTGCTGGCCGCCGAACGCGAACGCCGCGCCGCCATCACCCGCGCCGAAGGCCAGCGCCGCGCGGCAGAGCTGAACGCCGATGGCGAGCTTTATGAAGCGCAGCGCCGCGCAGACGGTATCCGCGCCATTGCGCATGCCAATGCCGAGGCCAACCGTGAAATTGCGGCCTCGCTGGAAGGGGCCAATGCGCAGGAAGCGCTGGTGTTCCAGACCGCGCGCATGCAGATCGAAGCACTGGAAGGGCTGGCCAAATCCGACAATGCGAAGCTGATCATGCTGCCGGGCGGGCCGTCCAATGCCTTCCGCGAGGCGGCAGCCATCCTGAAAGACATCTAGGCAATGGAAAACCTTGGCCTGCCGGACTGGATGATATGGGGCATCATTGCCGTGATCCTGCTGATCGCGGAAATGATGACCACTGTCTATGTCGCGCTTGGGTTCGCGCTGGGGGCTGTGGCAGTGGCCGCGCTGGTCTGGTTGATGCCGGGGCTGCCGGTTCTGGTTCAGGCGCTGATCTGGGCGGCGCTGGGGCTGGTGGTGTGGCTGGGCCTGTCACGCTGGAACGCCGCGTGGCGCAAATCCCACCGTGACATCAACGATTTCGATTCGCTGGATTCGCTGCCGAAATCGGACCGCAGGAAAAGCGCGCCACCCGACGGCACGCAGGACTGAAGGGCGGGGCGGGAGCATACCCGCCGGTATGCGCACGGCTTGTCGGTTCTGGTGTGAAACAGGTGTTGGAGAGTCCCAAACGCGCGGAGTAAAGGGCGCAGCCCGCCGCGCCAGCGGTGGGCCGCCCTGCAGCCCGCCGGTTTCGCTGGTGCTGATTCAAGCATTGAAGGCCAGGGTTATGCCGCCTGCTTAAAGTGAACCCCTCTCACGTCGGACCGGCAGTCCCCGGCCCACCGCTGGCGCGGGCTTGGTGCATGGCCCCGCGACCGCTTCCCCCCGTCCCCGGAAAAAGCAGCAGATCTCAAACCTCGCCGTACAGCCCTTCATAAATCGGGGTCAGCGTTTCGGTGTCAAAGAGCGACGACACGGATGTCCCTTTCCAGGTATTCAGAATACCTTGGGCGAACATCGGTGCGGTCGGCACAATGCGGATGTTATGGGCGGATTTCACTGCTTCGGTGGGCGCGATGGAATCGGTGATCACCAATGATTTCATGACCGAATTTGTGATGCGTTCCACGGCCGGGCCGGACAGCACACCATGGGTGATGTAGCTGTGAACTTCTGTTGCGCCGGCCTCTGTCAAGACTTCGGCGGCCTTGCACAGGGTTCCGGCAGTGTCGCAGATATCGTCCACAATGATGCAGCTTTTGCCGCTTACATCGCCGATAACCGTCATTTCGGCAATTTCACCGGGCTTTTCGCGGCGTTTATCCACGATGGCCAGCGCACAGCCAATGCGTTTGGCCAGTTCGCGCGCGCGTGCCACACCGCCGACATCGGGCGACACGACGGTTACATCCTGCAAACGGCCCTTGAAATGATGCAGCACATCCAGCGCGAATACCGGCGCGGCATACAGGTTATCCACCGGAATATCGAAGAACCCCTGAATCTGGGCGGCATGCAGATCCAGCGTCAGAATGCGTTCAATCCCGGACTGCGCGATCATGTTCGCCACCAGCTTGGCGGAAATCGGCGTGCGGGCCTTGGTGCGGCGGTCCTGACGGGCATAGCCGAAATAGGGAATAACTGCCGTGATCCGCGATGCCGACGACCGCTTCAGCGCATCAGCGATGATCAGCAATTCCATCAGGTTGTCATTGGCGGGGTTCGACGTGGACTGGATGATGAACATATCCTCGCCACGGACATTTTCATACACTTCGACAAAGACTTCCTGATCGTTGAACCGTTCCACACGGGCATCAACAAGCCCGACATTCATGCCACGATGCAGCGACATGCGTCGCGCTATGGCCTTGGCAAGCGGTATGTTCGCGTTGCCGGAAATCAGCTTGGGTTCAGTGCGGTCGATCATGGGGCAATCCTTGACGAAATGGGGCCGGAGTGGATTCGGACAAGATTGACACCGCTTACCACCCCGCTACGATCTTGCAAACCGCCAAGGCAAGGAGCCGTGACAAATGCCACATATTGACTACTACTTTACGCCCCTGTCGCCCTGGACATATCTGGCGGGCAAGCGTCCGGCACAGATCGCGGCCAAGGCGGGTGCCAGCCTGCGCTACAAGCCCCTTGACCCGACAGCGCTGTTCGCGCGCACCGGCGGGCAGGTGCTGGCCGAGCGTCATGACAACCGCAAAGCATACCGGTTGCAGGAATTGCGCCGCTGGTCGGACCGGCTGGACATGCCCCTGACGCTGCGCCCGGCATTTTTCCCGACCAACCCCGCGCCCGCATCCTATGCCATCATCGCCGCACAGGAATCGGGCGGCGGGGACATGGCGGAATTGCTGTATGGCCTGACCCGCGCCTGCTGGGCCGAAGACCGCAATATCGCAGATGATGACGTGATCCGCGACTGCCTGACGGCTGCGGGTTTCGACCCTGCGCTTGCCTTCAGTGGCATGTTGCAAGGTGCCGAAATCTATCCCCGCAATCTGGAAGACGCGGTGGCCGATGGTGTGTTCGGCGTACCGTTCTTCGTGGTGGGGGAGGAACGCTTCTGGGGGCAGGACAGGCTGGATTTTCTGGCGCAGCATCTTGGGGTCACCATGTGATTGCCGATTACCGGTTCAGCACACAGGGCATGCCCGCCCTGATGCTGCATTGCGCCCTTGGCCGCGCGCGCGACTGGCGGGCGCTGCTGGCCGCGATGCGCACCCCGCTTGCGGCGCAGGGGTTTGACATGCCCGGCCATGGCCGGTCTGACGACTGGGACGGGACGGGCGAGTTTCAGGGGCAATGCGTCGCCCATGCCCAGACCCTGCTGCAGGCACCATCACTGCTGATCGGGCATTCCTTCGGGGCGACAATCGCCTTGCGTCTGGCGCTGGAACGCCCTGATCTGGTGCGCGCCCTGGTGCTGATAGAGCCGGTTTTATTCGCCGCCGCCAGAAGCCGCCCCGAATACGCGGCCCATGCCGCCCATGATGCGGAATTCGCCAGCGCCATCGCCCTTGGCGATTATCACACCGCTGCGGCGCTGTTTCTGGATTTATGGGGCACGGGCACGCCCTTCCGCGAAATGCCCCCTGCAGAACAGGACCGGATTTCCGCGAAAATACCGCTGATCATGGCAACGACCCCGGCCATATATGACGACAGCGCGGGTATTCTGGCACCGGGACGGCTGGAGGGGTTACGCGCGCCGGTATTGCTGCTGCATGGCAGCGCGTCGCCACCCGTTGCAGGCGCGATCAACGCCGCGCTATGCGAAAGGTTACCCGATGCGCAGGCGCAATGCATCAGCGGCGCCGGGCATATGCTGCCGCTGACGCACCCCGCCACGACGGCAGATGCGATCGACGGTTTCCTGACACAGATGAGCGGTTAAAGTTGGGGTTTGGCTGGTGGAAATACCCCGTTTGCGGGGAATAACGCTGGCAAGACAACGGACGCTCCTTCGCACCAAGCCCGCGCCAGCGGCAGGCTGCGGGACGGCCCACCGGTGGCGTGGGCCAGCCTTGCGGCCTTTGCTCCGCGCGTTTGGGATACGCACATATAGGTGTCAGATCAGATTTGACCTGATTTGCGGATAAACCAAGCTGATTACACGCCAGAACATACCCAAAACGCCAGACATCAGCGCCCGCAGCCATCACCGCATATGAAAATAAAAAACCCCGCGCAGCCTTATGCGCGGGGCAGAAATTCTTGTATCGGCCAGTCAGGTCAGGCGGCTTCAGCTTCCGCTGCGGCGGCGGCATTGCGCCGCTCGCTTTCTTCGCGCGACAGTGCAACCGACGTGCGCACGCCTTTGGCGACAAATTCCATCAGGCCGGAAACCACACGTTCATTCGGGTCGATGCCTGCGCAGCTCAACACTTCGCGCCCGTCGCGCGAACGCGCCCAGCGGGCAATCTGCTCCGGGCCGTTACCATATTTCTTGTCATCCGCAATCGCATCATCCAGTGCAGCCAGTACCACAGCTGCGAAAAGTTTGCGGGCACGGGCCCCTTGCTCATGCGTGAAGGCCGTTCCATCCGCTGCATCGAACATATTTCATTCCTTGTTCTTGCTCTTGCATTTACCGCTTGGGCCTGCATACGCGGTTTACGTTGTGATTCGCTACGCTGGTGACGCATACCAGCCATGCATTTTTAACATGGGTGCAAAAATACATGGCACAAGATCGAGTTCTTGCCTAAGCCCTGTCTGCGGGATATAGGGGCGCAGACCAATTATTCAAGGCAAAGCAAGGTAACCCCATGCCTAAAATCAACGGAAACGAGATTCGTCCCGGCAATGTTCTGGAACATGATGGCGGGCTTTGGGCTGCCGTCAAGGTCAACCATGTGAAACCCGGAAAAGGTGGCGCATTTGCACAGGTCGAGATGAAGAACCTGCGCGACGGACGCAAACTGAACGAACGTTTCCGCTCAGAAGACAAGGTGGAACGTGTCCGGCTGGAACAAAAGGACCAGCAATTCCTGTATGAAACCGATGGCCGCCTTGTGGTCATGGACATGGAATCCTTCGAGCAGATCGAACTGGACGTGGAAATTCTGGGCGACCGCCGCCCCTTTCTGCAGGATGGCATGACCGTGACTGTCGAATATTATGGCGAAGAAGCGCTGAATATTTCGCTGCCGCAAAAAGTGATCTGCAAGATCATTGAGACCGAGCCGGTCGTCAAAGGGCAGACTGCGGCAAACAGCTTCAAACCGGCGGTTCTGGACAATGGTGTGCGCATTCTGGTGCCGCCCTTTGTGGGCCAGGACGAAGATATCGTGGTGAATACCGAAACCTTTGAGTATTCCGAACGCGCCTAGGTTACGCGGTTTGGGGGGCTGTTTCAGGCCCCCTGCCCGGCATGATGGTATCTTTCCCGTGATACGCCTTGTGGCGCGGGGCGTCTTTGCGCTAAGCCCTTATAAGGGGCTGAAACTGCGGGAGCATGCCATGCGTTCATATCTTGCTGCGATGACCGTGCTTGCGACAGCTGCGCCCGGTATCGCACGCGATGTGACAGCAGCAGTGCAATGGGATGTCCCCATACCACATGGCGCCGAAGCCGTCGCAGTCGTGCGCAATAGCGCCGGAGAGTTGCTGGCCCAGCAGCGCCTTGACGCCCGCGCCCATGACAGCACAGCCACCCACAGTTTCGATACGCTGCCGCGACAGGCGGCCAGCCTGCAAGCGGGGCTGGTGCATGACGGCCAGCTACTGGCCCAAAGCGCCCCTGTTCAGCTGAACGGGCGCAGCGCCCTGCCGGATATCGCATTATATCCGATACTTGCGCTTGGCTTCCGGTCGGCCTGGGCCTGTGATGACGGGGATGTGCTGGTGCTGGCGCGCCGCATGGACGGGCTGCGCGCCATTTCCATGCAACCGCCACGCCTGTTTTTGCCCGGTGACGACAGCGATGAAAACTTTCTGGCCAGCGATGGCACGCAGCTTCAGGATACCGGGCAATATATCATCGTTACCGCGCCCGACACAGCGCCGCAGACCTGCGCGCGCATTCCGGCACAACCGATCCTGCCCATTACGGCCTTTGCCGCAGATGCAAGCTGGCAGATTGACCTGACGCGCGAGCAGGCGCTTGTTACCATGCCGCGACCAGATGGCGATCACGATACGATTGACCAGATGCAGGCCAGCCGGAGTGATGACGGGGATATCATCTTCGCATCCGATGCGATGTCGCTGCGCCTGACGGATGCCCCCTGCAGGCTGGCACATGCGCGTACCCCCTACCCTGTGACTGCCGCCCTGTCCCGGCGCGCAGGCAGTGAAAGCCCGGGCTGCGCCGGATCGCCGCTAAGTCTGCTGCATGGCAGCGCATGGCATGTCAGCGCGCTTTTCGGTGTTCCGTTAAATGCGCAGGGCGCGGATTTTCCCGATCTGACACTGGAAGTGATGAATGGTCAGATATCGGGGCGGCTGGCCTGCAATCGCTATGTCGGGATGGCGGAAATCAGTGATCATGCCTTGTCGATCAGCGATCTGGGCACAACGCGGCTGGCCTGCCCGACCGCGCTGCGCAATCTGGAATTGCGCTTTCTGGATGCGCTGGAACATGCGAACGGGTTCGATATCGGCAATCAGGGCGAGTTGATCCTGCGCAGCGGGCCAATGCCCTTGCTGACTGCAACCCGCCACTAAGCATGATCATGTCAGAAGGACAGGCAAGCGCTGATTGCTAGCGGGCTGAAGCAGTTGGTGGCATTTTTTCAAAGGCGCGGAGCAAACGCCGCAGGCTGGCCCACGCCATCGGCGGGCCGTCCCGCGGCCTGCCGGTTTAGCTGATGTTGACTCACGCTTTGAAGGCCGGGGTTATGCTGCCAGCATAAAGTGAACATCTCCAATGTGGGACCGGCAGCCCCCGGCCCACCGCTGGCGCGGGCTTTGTGCATGGCCCCAATAATGCGCGCTTCAGAACGCAGGCTGCGCGCCGGTTTCCTTGACCGCTTCCATCACCACATGTGTCGAGGTGGAGGTGATATACGGCAATCCGGAAATATGTTCTGCCAGAACACGCCGGTAGGACGCTATATCGCGGCTGCGCACCTTCAGCAGATAATCGAACGCCCCGGCAATAAGGTGGCATTCTTCGATTTCAGGAATATTGCGCACTGCATCATTGAAAGCCTGCAATGCCGTTTCGCGTGTATCCGACATCTTCACTTCAACAAATGCGATATGGGCTGCATCAATCTGATGCGGGTCTATCATGGCGCGATATCCGTAGATGACGCCCTGCTCTTCCAGCCTGCGTACGCGCGCCTGCGTGGGCGATTTTGTCAGCCCGATACGCGACGCAAGGTCGGTCACACTAAGGCGCCCCTCGACGGCAAGAATTCGCAGGATCGCATGATCGAAACCGTCCATCTTTACGCGGTTCATTGTATTGCATTATCCACAATAATTGGTCAATTTTGCTTCTATAATTCAAAATACGGACGATATGCAATCCTGATCTATGCAATACTGGGCCAAAGTCCTGAAAAAGGTTTTCTCGATGACACTGCAACAGCGCATCCCTGCCCAGATTTCCGACCACATCCTGCGAGATGAAGCGCACAGCGTCGCCAATGCCCGCGAACTGGCCGCGTTGGACAACGCCGCGCGCGCAAAAATTGCCGCTGACGCCGCGCGCCTTGTTGCCGATATCCGCAACCATGCGGCCCCCGCCATGATGGAGGTGTTTCTGGCCGAATACGGCCTGTCCACCGACGAAGGCATTGCCTTGATGTGTCTGGCCGAAGCGCTTCTGCGCGTGCCCGATTCCGCGACGATAGACGACCTGATCGAAGACAAGATCGTGCCATCGGACTGGGGCAGGCACCTGGGGCGGTCCTCGTCCAGTCTGGTCAATGCATCAACCTGGGCGCTTATGCTGACCGGGCGCGTACTGAATGATCGCGGACAGACCGCGGCACAGGCCCTGCGCGGCGCGGTCAAGCGGATGGGCGAACCTGTCATCCGCACCGCTGTCGGGCGCGCAATGAAGGAAATGGGCCGCCAGTTCGTTCTGGGGGAAACCATCAACGCCGCCATGAGCCGCGCATCCAAAATGGAAGCGCGTGGCTACAGCTATTCCTATGACATGCTGGGCGAAGCGGCCCGCACCATGGCGGATGCACAGCGCTATCACGCGGCCTATCGCAGCGCCATCCGCAGCATTGGCGCGGCTTCCACCGGCAATGACATCCGCGCCAATCCCGGCATTTCGGTCAAGCTGTCCGCGCTGCACCCGCGCTATGAACTGGCGCAGGCCGACCGGGTCATGGCCGAACTGGTGCCCCGTCTGCGCGAACTGGCGCGGCTGGCGGCGGCTTTGGGCATGGGCTTCAACATCGATGCCGAAGAACAGGACCGGCTGGCCCTGTCGCTCGATGTGATCGGTGAAGTGCTGCGCGACCCCGCACTGGACGGCTGGGACGGGTTCGGCGTGGTTGTGCAGGCCTATGGCCCGCGCGCGGGCGATGTAATCGACTGGCTGAACGATCAGGCCGGATTGCATGGCCGCAAACTGATGGTGCGGCTGGTCAAGGGGGCCTATTGGGACACCGAAATCAAGCGCGCGCAGGTCATGGGGCTGGACGGGTTTCCGGTGCTGACACAAAAGCCGGCTGCGGATGTCAATTTCATTGCCTGCGCGCGCAAGCTGCTGGGCATGACCACGCGCCTTTATCCGCAATTCGCCACCCATAATGCGCATACCGCCGCTGCGGTGCTGCATATGGCCAAGGACATGCAGATCAACCCGCTGGATTATGAATTTCAGCGCCTGCATGGCATGGGCGAAGCGCTGCATGACCTGATTCTGACCCGCAATGCCACGCGCTGCCGGATCTATGCGCCAGTGGGCGCGCATAAGGATCTGCTGGCCTATCTGGTGCGGCGGTTGCTGGAAAACGGGGCGAATTCATCCTTCGTGAACCAGATTGTCGATGCCGATGTCCCGCCCGAAACCGTGGCCGCCTGCCCCTTTGCGGCGCTGGACGCGCTGCCGGAGGGGCGCAATCCGAAGCTGGCGGTCGGGCCGGACCTGTTTGGCAAGGACCGTCGCAATTCGCGCGGCTGGGATCTGACCTGCCAGTCCGATCTTGCGGCGATTACCGCCGCGCGCAAACCGCATATGACAGCGCATTTCCACGCAGGCCCGCTGCTGGCGGGCAAGGTGACAGGGGGCACAAGCTACGACGCCCGCAACCCCGCCGACCCGACCGACCATCTGGGCGAGGTGACACAGGCCGCGCCCGAGGATGTGAGCGCGGCACTGGCTTCCGCCCGTGCATGGAACGCTGATGCAGCCACCCGCGCGCAGGTTCTGAACCGCGCCGCTGATCTGTATGAAGACCATTTCGGCGCGATCTTTGCGATTCTGGCGCGCGAAGCGGGGAAAACCCAACTTGATGCGGTAGGTGAATTGCGCGAAGCGGTGGATTTCCTGCGCTATTATGCATTGCAGGCGCAAAGCCTTGATGCGCCCGCGCGCGGGGTATTCACCTGCATCAGCCCGTGGAATTTTCCGCTGGCTATTTTCACCGGCCAGATTGCCGGGGCGCTGGCGACGGGCAACGCAGTTCTGGCCAAACCCGCAGAACAGACGCCGGTCATCGCCCATTTTGCCACCACCCTGCTGCATGAAGCGGGTGTGCCGCGCGATGTGCTGCAATTGCTGCCGGGCGACGGTGCCAGTGTCGGCGCGGCGCTGACATCGGATGCGCGCGTGGGTGGCGTGGCCTTCACCGGGTCCACAGATACCGCACTGCTGATCCGGCGCGCGATGGCCGAACACCTGTCACCGGACGCGCCGCTGATTGCCGAAACCGGCGGGCTGAACGCGATGATCGTGGACAGCACAGCCTTGCCCGAACAGGCCGTGCGCGACATTCTGGCATCGGCGTTTCAGTCTGCGGGCCAGCGCTGTTCGGCGTTGCGCTGCCTGTATCTGCAGGAAGATATCGCCGAGGATGTGGAAAAAATGCTGTTTGGCGCAATGGACGAATTGCGCCTTGGCGACCCCTGGCATCTGGAAACCGATATCGGCCCGGTCATTGACAATGACGCGCGCGACCAGATTACCGAATATGTAGCGCAGGCCACCAGCGACGGGCGCTTGCTGCACCGTATCAACGCCCCCTCGGACGGGTATTTCATTGCACCGGTTGCGTTGCGCGTTACCGGCATCAAGGCCATGACGAGAGAGGTTTTCGGGCCGGTGCTGCATATTGCACGGTTCCGCGCCGCGGATATGGACCGTGTGATAGATGACATCAACGCCAGCGGCTATGGGCTGACCTTCGGGTTACACACGCGCATCGATGCGCGGGTTCAGCATATTGTCGACCGGGTGCGCGCGGGCAACATATATGTCAATCGCAACCAGATCGGCGCGGTTGTCGGCAGCCAGCCTTTCGGCGGCGAAGGGCTGTCGGGAACGGGGCCAAAGGCGGGCGGGCCGCACTACCTGCACCGTTTCACGCGCACCAGCGTGGACCACAGTGACCAGTCCGCCCCGACCGTGCCGCACGCGGTGCTGGAACAGGCGCTGGCGGCCCCCGCACCAGCCAGCGCGCCGCTGCCCCCCGATCAGGAATTGCCCGGCCCTACGGGCGAAACCAACAGGTTGCGCCACGCCCGGCGCCTGCCGGTTCTGTGTCTGGGCCCGCAACCCGCGCAGGCAGACATGCAGGCCGACGCGGTACGCGCGCTTGGGGGCATTGCCATCACAGCCGGGGGCATTCCGGAAGGGCTGGACCGGCTTGACGGCTTTTCCGCCGTGATTTTCTGGGGACCGGAAGACCAGGCGCGCGAGATTGCGCGCACTCTCTCCCGGCGAGAGGGGCCGATTGTGCCCCTGATCACGGAAGCACCGGATGCAGGCTATGTTCTGCTGGAACGCCATCTGTGCGTGGATACGACCGCTTCAGGCGGGAATGCGCAGCTTCTGGCGGAAATCGGCGAATCGTAGCAGGAAGGCGTAAGGGGGCGTGCGTGGCACGCGCCCTGTCGGCTATTCTGCGGCCTGTTCCTGCGCCTGCGCTGCGTCAATTTCGGCGGCGCGGCGTTCGACCTGTTCGACGATATGGTCCACCATCTGCGCATTGTCCATCTTGTGGCTTTGCTTGCCCGCCAGATAGACCATCCCCGCCCCTGCGCCACCACCGGTGAAGCCGATATCGGTCATCAATGCCTCGCCCGGACCATTGACCACGCAGCCGATGATCGACAGGCTCATGGGGGTCTTGATATGGGCAAGCCGGTCTTCCAGCGCCGATACGGTCTTGATCACGTCAAACCCCTGCCGCGCACAGGACGGGCAGGAAATGATATTCACACCGCGATGCCGCAGCCCCAGCGATTTCAGGATTTCATAACCGACCCTGACTTCTTCCACCGGGTCAGCGGACAGGGACACGCGGATTGTATCGCCAATTCCCATCCATAGCAGATTGCCCAGCCCTATGGCCGATTTGACCGTGCCCGAAACCAGACCGCCCGCTTCGGTTATGCCCAGATGGATGGGCGCGTCTGTTGCCTCTGCCAGGCCCATATAGGCCGCTGCCGACATGAACACATCAGACGCCTTCACGCTGATCTTGAAATTGTGGAAATCATTGTCCTGAAGGATGCGGATATGCTCCAGCCCGCTTTCGATCATGGCATCGGGGCAAGGTTCGCCATATTTTTCCAGCAGATGCTTTTCCAGCGACCCGGCATTCACCCCGATCCGGATGGAACAGCCGTTATCGCGCGCGGCCTTGATGACATCGCGCACGCGGCCCGCATCGCCAATATTCCCTGGGTTGATGCGCAGACAGGCCGCGCCCGCCTCGGCGGCTTCGATCCCGCGCTTATAGTGGAAATGAATATCGGCCACGATGGGCACCGGGCTTTCGCGCACCACTTCGCGCAGTGCGCTGCTGGCCGCGACATCGGGCACGGACACACGCACAATATCGGCCCCGGCCTCGGCGCAGGCCAGAATCTGGCGGATCGTTGCAGGCGCATCCCCCGAATCGGTGTTGGTCATGGTCTGGACGCTGATGGGTGCGTCACCACCGACAGGCACATTCCCGACCATGATCTGGCGGGATTTGCGCCGTGCAATGTTGCGCCATGGGCGAATATGATTATGGTCCATCCGGATGCGCGCCTTTGCCAGCAGGGAACTGTCGCGCTACAGATAAACCACTTCACCGCAGGCGGCAACCGGCCCTGCGGGACTGTGAACTGCCACCTGCCATTGCGGCGCGTGTCAGTCAGGAGCCTGCGCGAAATCCACGAAATTCTGCAGATCACTGTCACCGCTCAGGTCAGCAACGGCAAAGCGTTCAGACACCGCATCCGGCGACAAGCGGACCTGATCCACAACCTGCGCACCCGGTGCAGTCGGGCCGAAGGGTTGCCCGTCGACCAGTACGTAAACCGAACCGGAATTTCCGGCGCGCAGAATGGAAGGTTCTTCGGATTGCGGCACAGTGTAGCGTTCGCCCGCATCAAGAATGCGTTCAAACAGTACAGTGCCATCAGCGGCGCGCACGCGAATCCAGCTTGGCCGCACGGCCAGCACCTCTACCTGCGGGGGGCCATCACGGGTGACACGCACATCGGCGGTCACAACCTCGTCGCCCTGTGCGAAAACGCCGCCCGACGCATCGGCCAGGGCACGCTCTATTGCGTCACGGGTTTGTGCCGCGCCGTCATCCGCCCCGGTGCCGCGCGGGTTTATCGCGGCAATCGGGCCATCGCGCGACACCATAACCGGTGCATCCAGCGCTTCGGGACGATAGGCCCGCACCACGCCTTGCGCATTCGCGACAACCGGGTCGTCACGGCCGATGCGCAAGTCATCCGTGCCATTTTCCGCAACACGGGGGGCAGCACCACTCATCACCGGGTCCAGATCCGCCATGACTTCGGGCGGCTGGTCAGCGGGGACAAGGTTCACCCGCTGCACTTCCTTGAGGACGGTCCAGCCGCCATATCCAAGCCCGCCAATCAAGGCCAGAAGGACGGCAATTGATGCCAGCGCGCCCAGATCCAGCCTGCGCCAGAACGGTTCCGGTTCGACCGCCAGCCTTGTGCGCGACAACAGACCTGTCTGAAAATCACGGTTGACCGGCACATTCGGCCGTTTGGGTGTCGGGGTTTTCTGAAGATCGGGATTGATGGCGAAATTTGTCTCGGCGCAGAACTTGGCGTAGCACCAGTCCGGGTCCATCCCCAGATACCGGGCGTAGGAGCGCACATAGCCCGCAACGAAGCTGGTCGCTTCGAATGCAGTCAGATCGCCCGCTTCTATTGCCGAAATATATGTCGCCCGAATGTGCAGTTCCCGCTGAACATCCAGCAACGATTTTCCCATAGTGGCCCGCTCGCCACGCATCAGGTCACCCAAGCGTACTTCGAAATCATCAAAGCCCACAGCACCTGTCTGCGCTTCAGCCTCAGCCTCGGGTTTGCTGCCAAACCACTTCATTCCCGCCCCTTAAACACAGATTTTGTTGCCCAAAAACCACATGACCGACACGGACTTCTTGTGATCCATTGACGATTGATCAGAGTATACGGGTTTTCACGCGGAATTGAAGCGCTAAGATTTATCAGGCAGAAATTTCGGCGCGATTCAGCGCACAATGCGCCCAAAGCCCATCCATTGCGCGCACAAGCTCATCGATCATACGTGGCGTATGCACCGGCGAGGGGGTGAAGCGCAGCCGTTCGGTGCCACGCGGCACTGTCGGGAAATTGATCGGCTGGACGTAAATTCCGTTTTGCGTCAACAACATATCCGAAATTGCCTTGCAATGGACAGGGTGGCCCACATGCACCGGAACGATATGGCTGCCGTAATCAATGATCGGCAATCCCAGCCCGCGCAGGCGCATTTTAAGGATGCTGGCGTTCTCCTGCTGCTTGTCGCGCAAATATTGTGCAGTCTTCAGATATTCTACCGATGCCGCCGCACCTGCCGCCACAGCGGGGGGAATTGACGTCGTGAAAATGAAGCCCGGCGCATAGGACCGCACCGCATCGCACATTTTGGCGGAAGCCGCGATATAGCCGCCCATGACGCCGTAAGCCTTGGCCAGCGTGCCGTTGATAATGTCGATCCGGTGCATCATTCCGTCACGTTCGCACACACCCGCCCCCCGCGGGCCATACATGCCCACGGCGTGAACTTCGTCGATATAGGTCAGCGCGCCGAATTCATCCGCCAGATCGCAGATTTCCCCGATCGGGGCGAAATCACCATCCATGGAATAGATTGATTCGAACGCGATCAGCTTGGGCGCTGCGGGGTCATCCGCTTCCAGCAATTCGCGCAGATGGGCCACGTCATTATGGCGGAAAACACGCTTGGCCCCGCCATTGCGGCGCACCCCTTCGATCATGGAGGCGTGATTGAGCGCGTCGGAATAAATGATCAGGCCGGGAAACAGCTTCGGCAGGGTCGAAAGCGTCGCGTCATTGGCAATATAGGCAGAGGTGAAGACAAGCGCCGATTCCTTGCCATGCAGATCAGCAAGCGAGGCTTCCAGCCGTTTGTGATACACAGTCGTGCCGGAAATATTGCGCGTGCCGCCGGACCCTGCACCCGTTGCGTGCAGCGCTTCATTCATCGCCTGCAACACGACCGGATTCTGCCCCATGCCCAGATAGTCATTGCCGCACCAGACGACGATATCCTGTTGTCCGCCATCCGGGCGTGTCCACACAGCATGCGGAAACTGGCCCTGACGACGTTCGATATCGATGAAGGTCCGGTAACGGCCTTCATCATGAAGCCTTTGAATGGCGGTATCGAGCGCAGCGTTATAGTCCAAGACCCTCTCCCTCGCGGTTGGCTGGGTACATATTCTTTTATATCTATCTGACGCATGTTTTTCAACGTGCCGATACGAACCCTGATACGACAGGGGAAAACTGTTGCCTTTGACCTAAATCAAACATGCGATTAGAACAAATCAAAATTGCAGCGACCGATTGTCGCGACTCCCCGCATCTTCAGCGCGGCGCAATTTCCAGCACGATTTCGCAAGCCCGTCCACCGCTGCGCAGGCTGTTGCATTCTGCGATGGCGGCCTGTTTCGCACGCTCCATATCCGGCAAATCCGACAGCGCCACAGCCGAAGCCGCAGGCATGCCGTTGCGAATAAACCCGTCAGCGGGCGCAACCGCCAATGCGCCGAACCCGCTGCCCTCGGGCAGAAACAGCGCAAGCGCTTCTTCGTTCTGGCCGACAAGGCGCAATGTCGCCAGTTCTTCGTCATTCAGGAACCCATGCTGATGCAGGGTTATCTGCGTGTTCGCCAATTCAAAACGCTGCAAGTTTGCGGGATCGGCATATGTTGCCGCAACAGACATACAGACTAAGGCGGCGGCCATTGGAAGCAGGGTGCGTGGTGTCATGTCATTTATCATCCGAATCAATCGTAACCTGTTCGCTGCTTATAAACACTGAAGCGGGGCTGGACAGCCCGAGATGCTTTGATAGGCTGCGCCCGACACATATCGCGGAGAGCATGATGACAAACGACCTGAACAAGGTTCTGGCACGGATTGACCAGGACCTGCCCGATGCCCTGGACCGGTTGCAGGATTTGCTGCGCATCCCATCGGTTTCCACCGATCCGGCATTTGCATCAGATGTCGACCGCGCCGCGCAATGGCTGGTTAACGACCTGAATAATCTTGGATTTTCAGCCCGCAAGGATGAAACGCCCGGCCACCCGATGGTGGTGGCAACCGGGGGCGCGCAGGATGGGGCGCATTTGCTGTTTTATGGCCATTATGATGTGCAGCCGGTTGACCCGCTGGACCTGTGGAACACCGACCCGTTTGACCCCGTGATCGAGGACACAGCCAACGGAAAAGTGATCCGCGCGCGCGGCGCATCCGACGACAAGGGCCAGTTGATGACCTTCGTTGAGGCCTGTCGTGCATGGCTGGCGGTGCATGGCACGCTTCCGGTGAAGCTGACATTCTGCATGGAAGGCGAGGAAGAAAGCGGCTCGCCCTCGCTCGTGCCTTATCTGGAAGCAAACCGCGACGCATTGCGCGCCGATCTGGCGCTGATCTGCGACACAGGGCTGTTTGACGCGCAGACCCCCGCCATCACCACCATGCTGCGCGGGCTTCTGGGCGAAGAAATCATCATTCACGGCCCGGCGCGTGACCTGCATTCGGGCGCATTTGGCGGGGCGGCGATGAACCCCGCGCGTGTTCTGGCCCGCATTCTGGCCGATCTGCATGATGATCAGGGGCGCGTCACCCTGCCCGGTTTTTATGATGGCGTGCCGGAACTGACCGACGCGCTGCGCAGCCAATGGGACGGGCTGGGTTTTGACGCGGATGCGTTTCTGGGGTCTGTCGGACTGAAACACCCCGCCGGAGAGGCCGGGCGCAGCGCGCTGGAAATGATCTGGTCGCGCCCGACATGCGAAATCAACGGCATGACCGCAGGCTATACCGGGGCCGGGTTCAAGACAGTGCTGCCTGCGCGCGCATCTGCCAAGGTCAGCTTCCGCTTGGTGGGCAGCCAGAATCCGCAGGAATTGCGCGCGGCATTTCGTGATTTCGTGCGCGCCCGCATTCCCGCCGATTGCCGGGTGGAATTCATCGACCATGGCGCATCTCCCGCATCGGTCATGGAAACCAGCCATCCCGCATTTGAAGCCGCGCGCGCAGCCCTGAGCGACGAATGGCCCAAACCCGCTGCATTCGTTGGCGCAGGCGGGTCGATCCCGATTGCGGGCTATTTCAAATCGATCCTTGGCATGGATTCCATGCTGATCGGATTTGCCAAGGATGATGATCAGATACACTCGCCAAATGAAAAGTATGATCTGGACAGCTTTCATCGCGGCATCAGGTCATGGGCGCGAATTATCGACGCAGTTTCAAGGGCCTGAAGGGGTATCCTGAAGCAGGAACTGCAGCGATTGGAAAGCGGGCAATATCGGGTTTGTGCAAGTTGCCCGCGCGGCGGGAGTATTTCACACCAACCACCGCAGGCACCGGAAGGGGCGCGGCAGCGCAATCATCGCGCGCCCTTCCCCTTGCACCTGCGCGGGATATGTTCCACAGACTAGGCAAACGCGCCCCTTCGCGCATCGACGACACTTTCACGCGGGAAATGACAGTATGACGGCACCATTGAAACCGACCGAAGAAATCCATGTGCGGGATGTATTCGGCATCGACAGTGACATGACGGTCAAGGGCTTTGCCGAGGCGACCGACCGTGTGCCTGCGCTGGACCCGACGTATAAATTCGACCCAGACACGACATTGGCCATCCTTGCGGGCTTTGCCTATAACCGCCGCGTCATGGTGCAGGGCTATCACGGTACCGGCAAATCCACCCATATCGAACAGATCGCGGCACGGCTGAACTGGCCTGCGGTGCGGGTGAATCTGGACAGCCATATCAGCCGCATCGACCTGATCGGCAAGGACGCGATCAAGCTGAAGGAAGGGGTGCAGGTCACGGAGTTTCAGGAAGGCATCCTGCCCTGGGCACTGCGCAACCCGGTTGCGATTGTGTTCGACGAATATGACGCGGGCCGCCCCGATGTGATGTTCGTGATCCAGCGCGTGCTGGAACATGACGGCAAGCTGACGCTGCTGGACCAGAATGAAATCATCACCCCGCATCCCAGCTTCCGGCTGTTTGCCACAGCGAATACTGTGGGTCTGGGCGACACGACGGGCCTGTATCATGGTGTGCAGCAGATCAACCAGGCGCAGATGGACCGCTGGTCACTGGTCGCCACGCTGAACTATCTGAGCCATGACGCGGAAACCGCCATCGTTCTGTCCAAGAACCCGGCCTATAACACCGCCAAGGGCCGGCAGGAAATCAGCCAGATGGTGACTGTCGCGGACCTGACGCGCACAGCATTCATGAATGGCGATCTGTCCACGGTCATGTCGCCGCGCACTGTCATCAACTGGGCCGAAAACGCACGCATTTTCCGGTCCATCGGCTATGCGTTCCGGCTGTCCTTCCTGAACAAATGCGACGAGTTGGAACGCCAGACCGTGGCGGAATTCTATCAGCGCTGCTTTGACGAGGAATTGCCGGAATCGGCCGTCAGCATGGCACTGGGGTAAATGAAGGGGCCGCAAGGCCCCTTTTTTGTGCGGGGTGCGCGGAAGAGCCCATTGCGGACGGTCTACCTAAGTTCCGTCGCCAAAAGCGCATAGACTGCGGTTCGCCAATCTTGATCAGTGCGCATCTGAGAACTAACTTTTATGACGTATCGCAGACTTTCCTTGCTTTTGGATCGCAAAGGAGCGATGATTAAGGTAGCTATCGAGTAATCGAGATATTAATCGAACCCCATGACATCCGACGATATTAATTCTGAGAATATTATCGACCTCGCAAATGAGGTTATGGATAATTTCTTTATTTTCTCAGACGAAAACTTTCTGACGCCGTTGGCTCCCTATTCAAATACTGAGTTCATATTTCACGAACCCTTTTCTGCAGCGACTTCAGCGCTTACTGGAGTGATTACAGCTGCCGAGCTACCATATCAGCTGGTTAACGAATATACGCTTCAACGTAAATTTGATCGTATTCACGCCTCTGAGAGTATTTTGGCGCTTAAAAAGTCTAACCCCAAGGCAGAAGTTGTGGATACTTCTCCTTTTGCGATTTTGGAAAGATCAAATGAGAAAATGAAGGGATTTCTTGATAGCGAGGAGGGCAAAATATTTTTAAGAGATCAAGTTATCATGGACTTGAGCAGACAATTGAAATCTGCTAAAATTCAACAAGCTCTTCAAGAACTTCAAATCCAGACAATCATTTCTGTTTGGTCAATATTTGAAAGTTTTGGTAGATCTTTTTTTACTCAATGGCTCAATAAGTTTCCTGGCGATGCGATTAAGGTTGCCAATGCTCCGGGATTTAAAGATCTAAGCTCAAAGCAAACAATTGATATAAAGTCGCTTAATCAATTTGGGTTTGACCTATCAGATAAAATGGGAGATATTATCTTAGGCACAAGGCGATTAGACAGTCTTTTCGCATTGCGCGCTATTGCGAGAACTTTATTCAACTCTCAAGAAGTTTCGAGCGCTCTAACCGGGGACCTATGGCTGTTAAATCAGCGCCGTCACCTATTTGTCCACAAGAGAGGAGTCGTTGATCCAGATTACATAAAAAATAGTGGAGAAAATTTAGCCGCTGGAGATCGGTTATTGGTATCTTGCGACGACGTTGAGAAACACATAATGTCCGTCCGCTTTGCGATTCTAGAAATTGGTAAGGCATCAACTTCGAGACTTAGTGAACTCAATGTTGATAAATGACACCTGAGAGACTTGCGTTTGTTCGACTGAGCGACTGTCCGCTCCGTCCCGCATTCCTGCCCTGCCCCCCAGCAAAAAGGGCGCACCGAAGTGCGCCCTGTTCTTGCAGCAGACCGTCGGATCAGCCGCGTGCGGTCATTGTCGCGCGGGTCCACCAGTCCAGATCTTCCAGCATGGCATCGGCTGACGGGCCGATAGAGCCCTCAATCTCTGACATGGGTTTGGGATCACCGCCCAGGGGGTGAACCGTGAAGAAATCGCTGCCGCCGATATGTACGGCCGCGCGGGTTGAGACCATCTGCAATTCAATCCCGATGGTGCGCAGATGTTCTGCGGCGCGGGTGCCACCGACGGAGCCATAGCTGACAATGCCGAACGCCTTGCGGTTCCATTCGACATAGGCCTGATCCAGCGCGTTTTTCAATGCGCCGGGGATGGAACGGTTATATTCTGCGGTGACAAAGATGAAGCCGTCGAACTGGCCGATCTTTTCCTGCCATGCCCGTGCCTTGGGGTCTTCTGTCGGGGCCCAGGCATTGGATGCCACTTCGTTGAACAGCGGAAGGTCGAAATCCTGCAGGTCGAGATACTCGACATCCCAGTCATCACGCGCCTGCGCACGTTCAAGAATCCATTTTGCAGGTGTGTCGCCGAAGCGGGACTCGCGGGTGGAGCCTAAGATCACGGCAATGCGGGGTGTTTGGGACATAATGCGCCTTCTCATGTTGGTTTTAACTTACAACCATGTAGGTAAACATTTGTTCCCAATTGAAAACACAGAGGGTTGCACAGCGTCTGTGCGCGAATGTGCAAACGGCCACGGGGCTGACAAAACCGTGATTGCGGCAGGAATTGTTTCCAAAGTCGCAATATTGCGCCAGCTTGACCGCTATTCCTTCCAATTTCGGACATGTTTGACTGGCATCAGATGATCAGATTTTCAAAACCACCAGAGAGTCCTGATCATGTTGCGCATATTCGCTGTTTCCTGCCTGGCCATTACTGCCCTGACCGCCTGCGGCGATGACGGGGGCATGGGCATGGCACCCCAGTCCCACACAAACGTCATGACCAGTGGCCCCGGCAATACGCTGGTGCAATCAGGTCAGGGGAATTCAGGCGGCGTGCTGGCACGCGACGGGCAGGACCCGGTCGCCGGCGTAGAGGCAACGATGGTCTATAATGCCGCGGGGCGTGGCAGCGGGGCGCGGGTGGATTTCCACAATGGCCCGATGGTCGGCGTCAGCGTGCAATGCAACCGTGCGGGCGGCGGGGCCACAGTGCCCGAATGTACGGCAATCAACGCCGAAAGCGCCTATCTGGTGAATGAGCTAAGCGGTGTGCTGTCCTATGCCGGTGCTTTTGCCGTGAATGGCTATGGCCCCAATCAGGACCAGAACGGTTTTGCCGCAATCCATGCCGGACCGGGGACAACGGCCACTGTGAACCTGCCCGGAACAGCGGTAAACTACACAGGGCAATTCCAGTCGGGGGCCAGCATGATCAGCGGCGGCAACCGTTTTGCAGGCCGGGCCAACGGGAGCACGGTTCTGGATGCTGATTTTGCCGCAGGTCGGCTGTCCGGTCAGTTCACCGGCACATTGCGCGATGATGCGACTGGCCTGACAACCGCATTGAATGCCGGGTTTGACAACGCGGCCATCGACCCCAATGCGCGTTTTTTCAACACGGAAGACACCAGTTTCACCTATGGCGGGCAGCAAGCCTGGGGCGAGCTGGATGGCGCATTCTATGGTCCCAATGCCGAAGAAGCGGCAGGCGCATTCGGCTTTGGCAACCAGTTGGGCGGCATGAGCGGCGTGATGATCGGCTGTTCGGAATATCGCGGGATTGATTGCATCGCACCGACACCCCGATTCTGACAGCGGCGGCGCTTTCTTTTCCGCCAGCGCTGGTCTATCTCTGGAATGACCACCCTGGCAACAAGAGCAAGCGCGCATGACCCGCACCGACAACCCTGCCGACCCGTTCAAGAAAGCGCTGTCAGATGCGACGCGCACAATGGCCGATATGCGCGAGATGACCGTCACCTATTCGGTGGATCCGCCGGGCGTCAGTGGCGACACCATGCGCCTGCCACAGGTCACCCGCCGCATGACCCGCGACGAGGTGTTACTGGCGCGCGGCACGGCGGACACTTTGGCATTGCGCCTGCGTTTTCATGATGACGCGACCCATGCACGCTATCTGCCGACAGGTCCGATAGCGCGCGAGCTGTATCAGGCCATGGAAGATGCGCGTTGCGAAGCGGTGGGTGCCCGCCACATGCCGGGCACCGCCCAGAATATCGACGCGCGCATTTCCCATGACGCGACCCGCAAGGGCTATGCCCAGATCCGCAACCGGCAGGATGCCCCCCTGCCCGTTGCCGCAAGCTACATGATCCGCGAACTTGCCACGGGCCGCGCCCTGCCGCAAGGGGCCGATCAGGTGCTGAACCTGTGGCGCGGTTTCATCGAAGAACGTGCAGGCGGGACACTGGAGGGGTTGGAACAGGCACTGAACGACCAGACCGCCTTTGCCCGGTTTGCGCGCAAGATGATCGCGGATCTGGGCTATGGCGACCAGTTGGGCGATGACCCCGACGATACCGGCGACGAGGATGACAGCACCGATACCGAAGCAGAGGACCAGCCCGAAGAGCAGGACAATCCCGACAGCACCGGGCAGGATGAACAATCCGACGAGGACAGCGACGAAGACAGCCCCGTACAGGACAGCGCGCAGGCCGATGCCGCCCTTGATCAGGATGCCAGCGACGAGATGTCGGACGAAGCCGACATGCCCGAAGGCGAAGCACCGCTCGACCCGCCCCCACCTGCCCCCCATTCCGAAGCAAGCGCAGACTACAAGGTGTTCAGCACCGCCTTTGACGAGGAAATCCGCGCCGAAGATCTGGCCGAACCGGCGGAACTGGAACGCCTGCGCGCCTATCTGGACCAGCAGCTGGAACCGCTGAAAGGCGCAGTGTCGCGGCTTGCCAACAAATTGCAGCGCCGCCTGCAGGCGCAGCAGAACCGGTCATGGCTGTTTGATCTGGAAGAAGGCATTCTGGATGCGGGCCGCTTGGCGCGGGTTGTCGCCAACCCCACCACACCGCTGTCATTCAAGCAGGAAAAAGATACCGAATTCCGCGATACTGTGGTCACGCTGCTGCTGGACAATTCCGGGTCCATGCGCGGACGCCCCATTTCCATTGCCGCAATCTGCGCCGATGTTCTGGCCCGCACGCTGGAGCGGTGCAATGTGAAGGTAGAAATCCTGGGCTTTACCACCCGCGCCTGGAAAGGCGGGCAATCACGCGAACGCTGGCTGGGTGAAGGGCGCAGCGCGCAACCGGGGCGGCTGAATGACCTGCGCCATATCATCTATAAACAGGCCGATGCGCCATGGCGGCGCGTGCGCCCCAATCTGGGCCTGATGATGAAAGAAGGTTTGCTGAAGGAAAATATCGACGGCGAGGCATTGGAATGGGCGCATCGCCGCATGCTGGCCCGGCCAGAGGCGCGCAAGATCCTGATGGTCATTTCCGATGGCGCGCCAGTGGATGATTCAACCCTGTCGGTCAATGCGGCCAATTATCTGGAACGCCATCTGCGCGATGTGATTGCGCTGGTCGAACGCCGCCGCGCAGTAGAATTGCTGGCCATCGGTATCGGGCATGATGTGACACGCTATTACGAACGCGCGGTCACCATTACCGATGTCGAACAACTGGCCGGGGCGATGACCGAACAACTGGCCGCACTTTTTGACAAAGACCCGCGCGCAAGGGCGCGCTTCAGCGGGATCAGGCGCGTGATGTAGCTGTCGCGCGGTCTGGGGTGTTATCCCATGGCGTAGCCTGCGCCTCGGACGGTGCGGATGGGGTCGGGGCCGCCGGTGGTGCATAATGTCTTGCGCAGCCTTCCCACATGCACATCCACAGTGCGCGTGTCGATATAGATGTCGCGCCCCCAGACGCGGTCCAGAAGCGCCT
>NZ_JAQZSM010000025.1 GCF_028745735.1 Roseinatronobacter alkalisoli | reverse complement strand
CCAGGCCGCGATTCAGGCGCCGGAACAATGTGACGCCCATGTAGTCTTCCAGCACACGCACCTGTCTGCTGACGGCGACCTGACTGACATTCAGTTCGTCGGCGGCCAATGTCAGGCTGTTGTGCCGCGCCGCCGCTTCGAACGCCTTGAGCGGGTTCAGCGGCGGAAGTGTGCGGTTCTGGATTTGCGTCATGCCTACATCCCTTTTTCGAACCGGTTGATCAGGGACCGGTTGTCAGGATCCACAGTAAGATACCGTGACATTAACATCAGAAAGGCGCGATGAAATGCCATTGTTACACAATGCAGTCGCATCTCGCGACAATGATGCACATTTTTGCATCATTTATGCAGACAATTCAGCATGTGTCCGCAGGTAATGCGGGAATTCAAGCAGCAGGGCAACCGCCGCTGAACAGTGAGGGCTGCAATCACCCCATGTAGGAATTGTGCTGGATGCTGTTCACAAGGAAATACAGATGAGAACGCAGCGCGTCGCGCGAGAGTGATCCGCCAAGGCAGAGCCGCACATGTTCGCCCGGTGGCGTGCCGACAGTAAACGCATCGGATGACAGCAGGCCTATGGGGCGACCGGCCATGCGTGCCACGATATCTGCACGTCCGACACCTTCTGGCAGTGACAGCCATACATTGAATGCGTTTTCTTCTGACCGGAAGGTGCATCCGTCCAGAACATCGCGCGCTATGGCCTGCCGGGCGGCGGTTTCAGAACGGATAAAGCGCCGTATCTGGTCGGCGGTTCCGTCCTCTATCCAGCGCGTTGCAAGGGCGGCCATGATCGGGGACGCCATGACTGCTTGTGTCTTGATGATCTGTCCCAGGGCGTGTGCTTCTTTTGCGTTGGGCGCGACAGTATAGGCCAGTCGCAAGCCTGCGCCGATGCATTTTGCCAGCCCCCCGATATGCCAGGTCAGATCCGGCGCAGAAACCGCGATCGGTGCTGGTGCGCGGGCCGGAACAAAGCCGTAAGCGTCATCCTCGATCAGTTGCACGCCGTGCTTGTTCAGCACTTCCGAAATAACAAGCCTGCGGTCGTTTGGTATTGTTATTGTCGTCGGGTTTTGCAGTGTCGGGTTCAGATACACGGCTTTCGGCCGGTGGGTTGCAATGGCGTCATTCAGCGCCTCGGGCAGGATGCCATGATCATCCATCCTGACGCCGATCACATTCAGGCCGCAACGGGCGGCAATGTTGCGAAACCCCGGATATGTAATCTGTTCACATAGAACCGTGTCGCCGGGGTTGGTCAGTATTGCAAGAATGGCGCAGATCGTACTGTGCGCCCCGGGTGTAATGACCACCCGCGCATTGTTGGGCATCATGCCGCGCAGACTAAGCCATGTTGACGCTGCCATCTTGTCGCGGTCTGATCCGGTCGGCGACTGGTATCTGAGCAGCTGCAACAGATTGGCGGATACATAATTCAGGCCGTTCTGCATTCTGGCGACAAGTGCTGCGTCGGTGGGTTCTGGCGGAAGATTCATGGAAAGATCTTCTTCCGCCATGCGTTGCGGGTCTGGCTCGTTGCCGGAATTCGCCTGTTTTGCAACAAAGGTGCCGCGCCCCACATGGCTTTCGACAAGTCCGCGGGATTGTGCCTCGGAATAGCCGCGCGAAACTGTGGTGAAATCAATTCCAAGGCGGTCTGCCAGGCTGCGCTGTGGCGGCAGGCGCACACCGGCTGCAAGGATCCCGCGTCCGATATCTTTTTCGATGGCATCCGCGATTGCCATGTAGCGCGGTCTGCCTTCGGTTTCCAAATCTGGCGTCCAGTCAATCATCGATCTCTCCGTTTGGGCGCAGGGTAATGGAACTTCGGGCGGGATTGAAGCGGATTGTATGGATGCAGGCCGCGAATCGCTGCAAAGATCAGCTTCGGTGCATGGGAGCGCCGGATTCCCGTTCTGAACCTGAACGAAAACCATGCAGTATGCGCAACTATTCAGCATCTTCTTGGTAAATTGTATGGATAATTGATATCTTATTGACTGCATTATTGCGGGCAAAAATTCTTTGGGCGCATGTTGGGGCATCAACAGTCAGACAGCGATGAAGGAGAACTTGATGCCTGCAGTTACCAAGGAAAAGCACAAGGATGGCGATTTTTTCGTCGATTACGAGGAAAAGGTCTTTGAAGACGTCAAGGCCGATCCTGGCGAGAAAGCTCTTGTGACCTTCCATACAGTTGCGTTCGAAGGGTCTATCGGGCTTGTCAACATTTTGCAGGCAATCCGGTTGCAGCGCAAAGGTTTCGAAACGTCGATCCTGCTTTACGGGCCGGGTGTCACATTGGGTATTCAGCGCGGCTTTCCGACGCTGGGCGACGAGGCGTTCCCGGGGCACCAGAATTTCGCCGCAAACCTGAAGAAATTCATGGCAGAGGGTGGAACGATCTATTGCTGCCGGTTCGGCCTGCAAGCGCTGTATGGTCACGGCGAGCCAGCGTTGCTGCCCGGTATCGTGCCGATAGCCCCGCAGGATGTGCTGGATTGTATCCTGCTGCACCGCAAGGACAACGCCTTCATTCTGGACACCTGGACAGTCTGAAGCCTTCGGGCCGGACCCTATGTATCTGGTCCGGCCCGATACCGGCATTTTCCTATCGACAGAGTGATATCATGCGAACCGATACAATCCGTGCCGCCGCTGTGCAGATTGCCCCTGATCTTACGGGGCGTGCCGGAACCATTGAGCGGGTTCTGAATGCCATTGCAGAGGCGGCGGGGAAGGGCGCGGAATTTATCGTCTTTCCAGAAACATTCGTGCCTTACTATCCATATTTTTCCTTCGTTCTGCCGCCGGTGCAACAAGGCCCTGCGCATCTGGAACTTTATGAACAGGCCGTTGTTGTGCCGTCCAATGAAACTCGTGCAGTGGCGGATATGGCCCGCAGGCATGGCGTCGTGGTTGTTCTGGGCGTGAACGAACGTGACAATGGATCGCTTTTCAATACCCAACTGATTTTCGATGCGGATGGCACGCTGGCGCTCAAGCGGCGAAAGATCACGCCCACGTATCATGAGCGCATGGTCTGGGGGCAAGGCGATGGGGCCGGGCTGAAGGTTGTGGAAACCAGAGTCGGCCGCGTCGGCGCACTTGCCTGCTGGGAGCATTATAACCCTTTGGCGCGCTACGCCCTGATGTGCCAGCACGAGGAAATTCACGCCGCGCATTTTCCCGGTTCGCTGGTCGGCCCGATCTTCGGGGAACAGATCGAAGTGACGATGCGCCACCATGCGCTGGAAGCGGGGTGTTTCGTGGTCAATGCGACCGGCTGGTTGACCGAAGACCAGATTCAGTCGCTGCACCCCGATCCCAGGTTGCAGTCAGCCATGCGCGACGGCTGCATGACCTGCATCATATCGCCCGAAGGCCGGCATCTGGCCGACCCGATCACATCGGGCGAGGGGATTCTGATTGCCGATCTGGATATGCGGCTGATCACCAAGCGCAAGCGCATGATGGACAGCGTTGGCCATTATGCGCGCCCAGAATTGCTGCATCTGGTGCATGACACCCGCCCCGCAGAAGCGCGCGTTGTCATGCCGCCAGCCCCGAACCCGGAACCCTTCGCGAATGTGATGGAAGAGGAGACACCCAATGTCTGACGCTGACCTGATCAACGATCTGCAATCCTACGGGATGCGGCTGGCCGATCCCGGCGCGGGGCACGAAGCGCGCCGCGGCGGGGCGGGCCCGTCTGACCACAAGGCCGTCACGCTTGGGTCAAAGACCGTCATGGTGCCTGTGCATACCGCGCCCGCCTTTCAGTCGCCGTTTCTGGTCGAGGCACCAGACGCCAGCGGCCACGCGCGCCTGACACGCGACGGGAAAGAGGTGGCACGGCTGCATTTTCCCACGCGGCCACGGTTCTATGACCTGAAAACCGCCGACGGCATACCATACAGCCATATAGCGACCCTGCATTCACGCGATGTTCTGGCGACAACAGTTCTGCAGACCTGCATCCGCTATGAAAGCCGCAAGAAGACCTGTCAGTTCTGCGCCATCGGCCAGAGTCTGGCCGCAGGGCGCACCATTGCGCACAAAACCCCTGAACAACTGGCTGAGGTTGCGAAGGCAGCGGTCGAACTGGATGGCGTGAAGCATATGGTCATGACGACCGGAACACCGCCGGGCAAGGACCGGGGTGCTGCGGTCATGGTTGACAGCGCGCGCGCGATCAAGGCAGCGGTTGATCTGCCCATTCAGGGCCAATGCGAACCGCCCGCCGATGATATCTGGCATCAGCGCATGTTTGATGCGGGCATTGATGCGCTTGGCATGCACCTGGAGGCCGTGACGCAGGAGGTGCGCGCGCGCATCATGCCGGGCAAGGCCACGGTTCCGGTTGAGAAATACATGTCGAGCTTTGAGGCCGCAGTGAAGGTTTTCGGGCGCGGTCAGGTGTCAACCTACATCCTGGCCGGGCTTGGGGACACGCGCGAGGCGATCCTGGAAATGGGGCAAAAGCTGTGTGACATGGGGGTTTACCCGTTTGTCGTGCCGTTTGTGCCTATTTCCGGCACACCGCTGGAAAGTCACCCTGCGCCCAGACCTGAATTCATGGCATCTGTCCTGCGTCCGCTTGGACAGATGATCGTGCGTGCAGGAATGCGGTCTGAAGACATTAAGGCGGGATGCGGAAAATGCGGTGCCTGCTCGGCGCTGTCGAAATATGAATCCCTGAAGGTGCCGGCATGATTGAACTGGAACCGCAACATTTCCAGTGCCCGGGATTCTACATCCGCGTGGCTTCCAGACCGTTTGAATTGCATGGTGCGCAAGCCTTGCGCCACAAAGTCTTTGTCGAGGAGCAGAAAATATTTCCGCAACATGACCGCGACGAGGTGGACCATGTCGCGACCCATCTTGTTGCGCTGTCAACCTATGCGCATGAGGCCGATGATGTGGTCGGGACCGTCCGCATTCATGAACCGCAACCGGGCCTGTGGTGGGGGTCGCGGCTGGCGGTGGACCGCGATTTTCGTCAGGTGGGGCGGTTGGGGGCCGAACTGATCAGGCTTGCGGTCTGCTCGGCCAACACCCGTGGTTGCGACACTTTCCTCGCGCATGTGCAAAAGCAGAATGTGCCATTATTTCGCAGGCTTCACTGGTCAGTCGTGGGTGAAGTGGTTCTTCACGGTGTTGTCCATGCGCAGATGCGCGCTGATCTGGCGTTTTATCCGCCTTGTGCAGACCCGGAACTGGGGTGGTTCCTGAAACCGGGAAAACGCAGATGACCGGCCCCGGTCCCTACACCCTTGCGCCGCGGTTGCGCGCGCACCCCGCGATCCGGTCGAAGCTGGGCATTGCACGCGCGGCGGGCATGCTCGGGCTGACAGCGGGGTCTGCGGGCAGGCCCGGTGACGACGCCGCCATGATTGCCACAGCCGATGGCGTTGATCTGCTGGCGGGCGAAGGGTTCATTCCCGCTTTCGTGCAGGCGGACCCATGGTTTGCAGGGTGGTGTGGTGTGATGGTGAATCTGTCCGACATTGCGGCCATGGGCGGGCGGGCGCGTGCGCTGATCGACATGGTATGGGCCCCGGATGAGGCCAGCGCGTTGCCCTTGATGACGGGTTTGCGCGATGCGGCGGCGGCCTATGGCGTGCCGCTGGTGGGCGGGCATACGAATTTTGCGGCCAGTGAACTGAACCTTGCGGTATCGGTGCTGGGCAAGGCAACCGTCCCGGTGACCAGCTTTGACGCGCGCCCCGGTGATGTGCTGCTTGCGGCGATTGACCACCGCGGTCACTATGTGAATTTCGACAATTACTGTGCCGCGCTGGATGCGCCGCATGCACGCCTGCGCGGTGATCTTGCGCTGTTGCCGGAATTGGCCGAAGCAGGTCTGTTGAATGCTGGCAAGGATATCAGTCAGGGTGGCATTGCGGGCACGGCGCTGATGCTTGCGGAATGTTCGAATGTCGCGATTGCGTTGGATCTGGACCAGATCACACCGCCCGACGGGGTTGGCCTTGAACGCTGGATGCGCAGCTTTCCCAGTTTTGGCTTTCTGCTGTCTGTCAGCCGGGAAAATGCCGGAAAGGTCTGCAATGCGTTTCGCGCACGCGGCATCTGGGCAAGCCGCATCGGGGCCGTGTCCGAGGGCAGCCGCGTGGACCTGATACAGGGGCAAGACACCGCGCTTTTCTGGGATTACGCCAGTGCGCCTTATCTGTCGTTTTCGGGAAAGGAAACCGCAAATGCCTGAAACCTATTGGACAATCCGCTGGCCTGACGGGCATGAAGAACGCTGCTATTCCCCGTCCAGCGTCATTGCCGAAACCTTCAGCGCAGGACAGAGCTACCCGTTGCCAGCGTTCATGCAATCTGCGCGCAGGGCGCTTGAACAAGCCTCCGCCCGGGTGGAGCAGAAATATGGGTTCGCTTGTTCGTTGGCCATGGATCAGCTTGACCGCCTGGAACGCCGCGCCGCCACCTTCGCAGGACAAAAGGACGCCAGGATCCTGTGCCTTGCGATTTCAACATAAAGGAGAGCGCTATGAACGCTGCAGATATCTTCGATGTTCCCGTCGCGATTATTGGCGGAGGACAGGCCGGCTTGTCTGTCGCCAAGCAGTTGCACAAAAAGGGCATCAGATCAGTAATTTTCGAAAGGCATGAGAAATTCCATTCCTGGCGGGTGAACCGCTGGGACAGCTTCTGCCTTGTGACGCCGAACTGGCAATGCCGCCTGCCCGGTTTCCATTATGACAAGGAATATGGCGGCACTGACCCGCACGGTTTCATGCTGCGCGCGGAGATCACGGAATATCTGGATGCGTTTGCGCGTAGTTTCGAACCGGACATCCGCGAACATACCCGTGTGACCCGCGTGGCACCGCATGATGATGGCGGTTTTATCGTCGAGACTACGGCGGGCACATGGACCTGCGATCAGGTGGTCATCGCGACCGGCGGTTATGACACGCCGATTGAGCCACCCTATGCCAGCAAACTGGATCCGGCGATAACGCAGATGCATTCGGTCGATTACCGGTCGCCCGCTCAGCTGCCGGATGGGGATATCCTGATTGTCGGAACCGGCCAGTCCGGCGTGCAGATCATGGAAGATTTCGTCCGCGCTGGTCGCAAGGTGCATCTGGCTGTTGGACCCGCCCCGCGCAGCCCGCGCAAATACCGGGGGCGCGATGCGACCGATTGGCTGTATGATGCCGGCCATTATGATATCACCATCGACCGCCACCCCGACCCGCACAAAGCCATGACCCAGACCAATCACTACATGTCCGGGCGCGACGGCGGCAAGGAAATCGACCTGCGCAAATGGCATGTCGATCATGGCGTGGAACTATATGGTTCGCTGGCGGATATGGACGGCAGCAAACTGAAATTCCTGCCCGATCTGAAAAAGAATCTGGATGATGCGGATGCAAGCTATGTCGGTATCTGCAATCAGATTGATGCCTATATTGCGCGCGAAGGCATTGACGCGCCGGAAGAGGCCCCATTCGCAAAGGTATGGGAGCCTGAAACAGAGCGCACCGAACTGGACACGAAAGACGCCAATATCGCATCGGTGATTTGGGCGATCGGCTTTCGCCCGGATTACAGCTGGATCGAAGTCGATGTGTTTGACGGGCGCGGAAAGCCAGAATTCCACCGCGGGGTGACGGATGTTCACGGCGTTCATTTTATCGGTCTGGGATGGCTGAATACCTGGGGGTCGGGTCGTTTTCTGGCCATTGAAGAAGACAGCGCGTATCTGGCAGAGCAGATCGAACGCCAATTGGTCATGGTCGGAACAAGGTCCGTGGCGTGATGACGTCTGTGGCAATTGCTTGCTGCTCGGGGCCGGTATTTCAGGTGAACAACCTGATGCTGGGCATGGCGCAGCTGGCACCGGCGGGCTTGTCCGAACAATGGCTGCTGCGCTATTGCGGCGATGAACACTGGCGCATGGTGGCGACTGCCCTCGGCCAGAATGATGTAATCTTCAGGGCTGCGGACGGGCGGCCCGTCTATGCGGCGTTCTGCACGACATCGCTGAAATTCCATCCGGCGGGGCGGGCATTGCTCGGGCAGGAGGTCAGGATCGCATCTGCCCTGCACGCCGTATCAGACACGCGCACAGGCTCTTGCCACATGATCACCTCGCAGGGCGGGATACTGGCCGAACTCCGGATGATTTCTACATTCGTCAGTCATGACAATAGCGGGTCGAACAAGCGCATTGTCCGCAATTCTGTGTTGGGGCAGATGCATCTTCCGGCTGCGGATGCGGCACTCGCGCGGCTTGATTGTCAGGCCCGCGCGATGTCGCGCAAGATGCGCCTTGTTCACCCGGCTGACAGCACCCCGGTCTATGCAGAGCGGCCGATACCTTCGCTGGATTTCAACGCAGTGGGTTTGTTGTATTTCCCGACATTCTCGCGTCTTGCTGAAACCGCCGAGCATGCCCGGCCATCACAACCTGCGCCGCTGCTTCAGCGAGATGTTGTCTATCTGGGCAATCTGGATCAGGGCGACACCGTGCAGATGTTCGGGCAGGGAAAGCGCTGGTTCATGGCGCGGCAGGACGGGGCGCTTATTGCCGCCGGGTTTACCCGTCGCGGCGCGCGCTAACCGTATGCGCGGGTTGGCGTATCTGGTTCACTGTCAGTGAAAGACGGGCAGACCGCAATTTGTGTCAACCGGGCTGCGGCCCTTGAACGCGATCTTGCCGGTAAGCGCATCGACCACGGCCTGTTGCACTGGCATCACCGCGCTGTAGGCGTTCACGAATGTCGGGCAATCGGGCACATGAAACGTCAGGAACGGCGAACCGAGGGACACATACAGTGTTGGCAGATGCTGCCACATCCGTTGCATGGTCAGCGGAAAAGGGCCATGAAGCTGTTCCCATCGGGGGCCAAGAACCTCTTTTCCGGACAGTCCTTCTTCGGCCATCAGATATAGACCAATATCGTGATCATCCGGGGCAATCACCTCTCCCGGGACAACGCGCGTGATGATAAAGCCCAGTGCTTCAAGCATTGCGGGAATTTCCAGATCGGGCAGGGCCGCAGACGGGCTGCGCCGGTCGCGCAATTCCGCCAGCAGAATGCGCCGGTGACGGGCGGGCAAAATGGGCAACAGGTTCTGGGTGTCCCGCACCAGTGTCACGCACCCTTCGGCGACATCCCTTGCCCAGTTGCGGTGTTGTTCACTGCCAAGCAAACTGGCGCGCTGTTTTTCATCGGGCAGAACTGGGTGGCCCAGATGCAGCCCCATGGACGCTTTCAGCGCCAGAATCCGCAGCACTGCTGCATCCAGCCGGGACTGCGACAGGGCGCCGGATTCCAGCCCGGCCCAAAGGAAGCCGATATCTTCCTCTATATCGCGCGGAAACAGCAGAATGTCACAGCCGTTTTCAATGCACATGGGCACAATGTCCTTGCGCGCCCCGCAGGATGTAAAGCCTGCCATGCCGGTCGCATCCGACACGATAACGCCGTTATAGTTCAGGTCCCCGCGCAGAAGCCCATGCAGAATGTCACCATTAAGCGAGGCGGGAAGATGCGCCCCGCTTCGCGCCGCGCCACCCAGATTGCGCCCGTAGGCAGCAAGGGTCACATGTCCGACCATGACAAGGCGCACATCCTTTCGGATAGCTTCGGCATAGATGCGCCCGAAACTTGCGCGCCATTCGTCCATGTCCATTGTGTTATGTGTGGTGACATAATGCTGGTCCCGTTCATCCAGACCATCGCCGGGAAAATGCTTGATACACGCGACAAGTCCATTGCTGTGCATCCCGTCAAGATAGGCGGAAACCATGCCGATAGTGTTGTCCACATTGTCTGAAAACGCCCGCGTGTTCACGACGTTGGACCGGAAATTCAATGCCAGATCCGCAACTGGTGTCCAGCTTACACCAAAGCCCAGATAGCCCGCCTCGCGCGCAGCGATAGCACCCATGTGGTGGGCGTTTTGCCTGTCACCTGTCGCTGCGACGGCCATTTGGTTGGGAAATGCGGTTCCAGCTTTGATACTGGCCTTCTCCGACATCTCGATATCGGCGGTCAGCAGCGGCGGAATAGCGCTTTGCTGCATCAGCAACATCGCAGAGCGGCGCAATTCGGCTTCGCTATAGCTTGGGAAACGATGAACGCCGCCGGTGCGGAAACGGGCAACTGCCTCGATTCCGGCATCAGAGAGATCACGGCACATGGGCAGAACAAGCTGCGCAATCTTCGCGTCTGTATCAAGCGCGGCAAAGCGTGTTCTGACCCAGTCCAATCCGCCTGCATCCAGATGAAACGGCGCCGCGCAAAGCTGGGCGTCGGTCAGGGGGAGGGCGGCATTGGTCATTGAAGCACCTGTTCTGGGTAAGTTGTACTTTTTGCCCAGCATATGCGACCGCCGCACAAAAGGGGGTGCGCATTCGTCAGGTCCGACCAAACCTTTCGGCAGTGGCGCTGGCGCGTCTGCGCGGTGATTGTCGCCACCAGCAGAATTTCAATTCCGGCAATGGCGGCTTGCATCGCGCAAAGCGGGCCACAACCGACCGGAACCGAACGGAGAAATCCATCATGAAGGCGTTTCAGAATTTCCGGGTGATTGACACGACGCATGTTCTGGCTGGCCCGTTTGCAGCGTTTCAACTGGCAACACTTGGCGCGGATGTCATCAAGGTTGAAGATCCGCATGACCCTGATCAGGCCCGTGGCCAAGGGCCTGACGGCGCGATGAACGATGCCGGTATGGGCACCGCGTTTCTGGCGCAAGGGTCTGACAAATCCTGTATCGCGATTGACCTGAAAACACAGGAAGGCCGCGAGGCGATGCTGCGGCTGATCGAAACTGCCGATGTCTTCATCGAGAATTACCGCACCGGCGCGTTCGACGCACTTGGGCTGGGCTATGACGAAGTGGCGAAGCGTAACCCCAGGATCATCTATTGTTCAGTTTCGGCATTCGGCGCGACAGGACCGCGCCGGGAACTGCGCGGCTATGACAATATCATCCAGGCCTTTTCCGGCTTTATGGCGATGACCGGCGATGACCCTGAAACGCCCTTCAAATGTGGGGCACCGGTCATGGATTATGCGACAGGGACAACCGCGGCCTATGCCATTGCCGCAGCACTTCTTCAGCGCGAGCGCACGGGCGGCATGGGGAATTACATCGACGTGTCCATGCTTGATGTCGCACTCATGTTCGCGACATCGCATGTCGCTTCGTATTTCTGGGGTGGCAAAGTTCCGGTAGCCAAGGGCAACACCTATCCTTTCGCGACGATCGGCATGTACTGGGCGAGTGACGCGCCCATGATGGTGTCGGCGTCAAACCTCAGGCAGCAGCGCAAGCTCTGGACGTTGCTGGGCCGCGAGGACCAGATCAAGACAGACAACAACCAGCGGCTTGATGCACATGCGCAGGAAGCGGAAGCGCTGCGCGAAAGTTTCAGGTTGAAACCGGCCCGGTATTGGGAAGATTTCCTGCAATCGCATGGAATTCCGTGCGCGCGGATACGCACTATGGACGAAGCATTGAACGATCCGCAGGTTGCCGCCCGCCCTGTGCTGCACCGGTTCAACGGACCAGAAGGCACTGTTGCAGGAATGAACACCACACTTGCTGGTTTCGGTATGCGGCACGACGGTCCTGCGCTTGTGCGGCCACCCCAGCCCACAGGCGCGCAGACGGATCAGATTCTGTACGAGCTTGGCTATGGCCCTGACGATATCAAGGCCTTACGCGCGGCCAAAATCATAGCGGGCTAAGGCGAAATGCAGCGATAAAGATGCATTGGGTACGCATTAAAATCCTATAAAAACAGCATCTTATACAAAATGTTTTAGCACGCCAAATGTCAGATGCGTTGACTGAAACAAGGGATTCTGGACGATGACACAGTAACGGTCCGGTCGGAAAAACCCTGCACCAGTACCAATAAAAACAATGCCCCTACCCATGACTGACTGATCAAACCTTACAACCGGGAGAACACCATGACATCGCTGAAGCCTCTTACATTCTGTCTGCTGGCCAGCACGGCCTGGCTGCCAGCACATGCGACAAATCTTGAAGTTACGCACTGGTGGACATCTGGGTCCGAAGCGGATGCGATCCGCGTTATTGCAGAAGCATTTGCGGAATCCGGCCATACCTGGGTCGATGGCGCCATTGCGGGTGCAGGCGGAATTGCACGGCCACTGATCACAAGCCGGATCACAGGCGGTGACCCGATGGGGGCCACCCAGTTCACGCATAGTTCGGCAATGCGCGAGCTGATCGAGTCGGGCTTCATGCGCGATGTGACGGAGTTGGCGCAAACGCAGGGCTGGAAAGATGCCATATTCCCGCAGTCGCTACTTGACAGCTGCACGTTCGAGGGCAAAATTTTCTGCGTGCCGTCGAACATCCATTCGCAGCAATGGCTGTGGCTGAACAACTCTGTTTTCATCGATAACGGGCTGGATGTTCCGCAGAACTGGGATGCGTTCGTGGCCGCTGCACCCGTCCTGCGCGAAAACGGTATCATCCCGCTGGCACAGGGCCAGCAGGCCTGGCAACAGCAATTGTTGTTCAATGTGCTGATGGTGTCCATCGGTGGCCCGGATCTGTTTGAGCGCATTTACCGCGAGCGTGAACCGGAATTTGCGGCAGGGCCGGAAATGTCAGCGGTGTTTGTGGCCGCCGGGGAAGCGCGTGACATGATGCGGGGGTCCAATATTCAGGAATGGAACCTTGCGGCGCAGCTTGTTGCGGACGGACGCGCCGCTGGCCAGATCATGGGGGATTGGGTGCAGGGCGAATTCATGCAAGCGGGCATGACGCCGGGCGAAGACCTGACATGCCTGCCCGGCCTAGGGGTGCATCAATACATCACGGCAGCAGGGGATGCTTTCTATTTCCCCAAGGTGACAGATCCCGACGTCATCGCTGCGCAGGATATTCTTGTCGGAACCATTGTGGCACCGGAAACGCAGTTGGCCTTCACAAAGGCGAAGGGTGCCTTGCCAGTGCGTCTTGATATCGAACTGGTCGATCCGACGCCCTGCATGCAGCGTGGCATGGAGATCCTCTCGCAAGGAAATGTCGTCGAAAGCGTCAATACAATGGTGTCGCCGGACACTTTGGGGCGCGTGACGGATCTGGTGGTAGAGTTTTTTGCCGACACAAGATTTTCAGTGGAACAGGCACAAGCAGAATTCGTCGACATCATTGCATCCGCCGACTGATCACGTCTGGCGTGGACCTTCTTGTCCGGTCCGCGCCATTCGCTTCACCTTCTTGCAGATTGGGGTTTTCAGATGTCGCAAAACGGCAAACCGTCAGGGCTATTCAAGAATCTTAGCGCGAAGATCGCGGCCATTCCCATGGTACTGACAGCGCTGGTCGTTTTTGTCGGTTGCACTGTCTGGACGATCGTTTTTTCCTTCACCAACTCGCGCTTGCTGCCCCGCGCCGACTGGGTTGGTCTTGCGCAATATGAACGTCTGTGGGGGACGCGGCGCTGGCTTATCTCGATTGAGAACCTGTTGATCTATGGCAGCCTTATGCTGATCCTGTCGCTGGTGCTGGGGTTTCTTCTGGCGGCCTTGATTGACCAGAAGATCCGGTTCGAGGACGGGTTCAGGACCATTTTTCTGTATCCCTATGCGCTTAGCTTCATTGTAACCGGGCTGGTGTGGCAATGGGTACTGAACCCCGAATTCGGCATTCAGAATGTCGTGCGCAGTCTGGGGTTCGGGAATTTCACCTTTGACCCGCTCTATAATCCCAATCTGGTTCTTTATGGCGTGCTGGTCGCGGGATTGTGGCATGGCAGTGGTCTGGTCATGTGCCTGATGCTGGCAGGGCTGCGCGGCATAGATGAAGATGTCTGGAAAGCGACCAAGGTTGACGGCATTCCAACCTGGAAAACCTATATTTTCGTTGTCATCCCGATGATGCGCCCGGTTTTCGTGACCACGCTGGTTCTGGTCACGTCGGGCATTATCAAACTTTATGACCTGATCATCGCGCAGACCGGTGGCGGTCCGGGTCTGGCATCTGAAGTGCCTGCAAAATTTGTCTTCGATGCCATGTTCGTTTCGCAAAACCTGGCCCAGGGGTTTGCTGCTTCAACGATGATGCTTGTTGCTGTGACCTTCATCATCATTCCATGGGCGTATCTTGAATTCGGAGGCAAGAAAAATGGCTGATACTGTCATCAGAACACAGCATGCCAGCCATGCCCATGCGGCAGGCCCCAGGCCCCGACCGATATTTTCACGCCGCAACATCATCATCTATGGTGTGCTGATCGTGCTGGCCCTTTACTATCTGCTGCCGATCTATGTGATGGTCGTGACATCGCTGAAGGGCATGCCCGAAATCCGGGTTGGCAACATCTTCGCCCCACCTGTGGAGATTACATTCGCTCCGTGGGTCAAGGCATGGTCAAGCGTATGTACTGGCCTGAACTGCGATGGCTTGTCGCGTGGTTTCCTGAACTCGCTCAAGATCACGGTTCCGTCGGTCTTTTTCTCTATCGCGGTGGCCTCGGTCAATGGCTATGCGCTGTCGATGTGGCGCTTCAAGGGGGCCAATGTCCTGTTCACCATCCTGATCATCGGGGCCTTCATTCCCTATCAGGTGATGATCTATCCCATTGTGGTTCTGTTGCGCGAAATCGGCCTTTATGGCGAGCTTTCTGGCCTTGTGCTTGTGCATACTGTCTTTGGCATGCCGATCCTGACACTGCTTTTCCGCAACTATTTTTCATCGGTCCCGGAAGAGTTGTTCAAGGCGGCGCGTGTCGATGGCGCCGGGTTCCGGACCATCTATTTCAAGATCATGTTGCCAATGGCCCTGCCGATCTTTGTTGTTGCCGTCATTCTGCAGACCACCGCTATCTGGAATGATTTCCTGTTCGGGGCCATCTACACCCGCCCGGAGAATTACCCGATGACGGTCCAGCTGAACAATATCGTCAATTCGGTCACGGGTGTTAAGGAATACAATGTGAACATGGCGGCGACACTTCTGTCCGGCATTGTTCCCCTCTCCATCTATCTCATCTCTGGCAAACTGTTTGTTCGCGGCATCGCCGCTGGCGCTGTGAAAGGATAACGCGATGCAGTCGAGTGTTTCGATCCAAAATCTGAAGCTGGACTATGGCACGGTCTCGGTCTTGCGCGATCTCAATCTGGAAATTGGCCAGGGTGAGTTTCTGGTTCTTCTGGGTTCATCCGGCTGTGGCAAGTCTACCTTGCTGAACTGCATTGCGGGCCTGCTGGAACCGTCGGATGGCAGCATCTACATCAACGGCCAGAATGTCACCTGGGCAGAACCGTCCAGACGTGGCATCGGCATGGTGTTCCAGTCCTACGCGCTTTATCCGCAGATGACGGTTGAGGGGAACCTGTCCTTTGGCCTGAAGAACATCCGTATGCCGAAGGAGGAGATCAGGCGCCGCGTGGCCCGTGCCGCCGATGTCCTGCAGATTGAGCCGCTTCTGAAGCGCAAGCCCGCCGCCCTGTCTGGCGGGCAACGGCAGCGGGTGGCGATTGGCCGCGCGCTGGTGCGCGATGTCGATGTGTTCCTGTTTGATGAACCACTGTCGAATCTGGATGCAAAACTGCGCGCCGATCTGCGGGTAGAGATCAAGCGCCTGCATCAGAAACTCAGGAACACCATGATCTATGTGACACATGATCAGGTCGAGGCGATGACCCTTGCAGACCGCATTGCGATCATGAAGGGCGGTGTGGTCATGCAGCTTGGCAGCCCGAACGAAATTTATAACCGGCCCGCCAACAAATATGTGGCCGATTTCATCGGGTCACCGTCGATGAATTTCTTCGAAACAACCCTGAGCAGGGGCGCGGAACCCAAGGTTGTTCTGGCAGGCAGGGATGTGCCGCTGGCGACATATGGGTTCGTTCGCAAGGATTTTGCGGGCGCGGTCTGGTTCGGCATTCGGCCAGAGCATATCCTGACGGGCGAGGCCGCGGCTTCGGCGCCGGTCAGGTTTGAAGTTTGCGCAGAACTGGTCGAACCTATGGGGTCTGAAATCCTTGTCTGGTCGACGCTTGCGGATACGTCCATAAGGTTCCGACTTGATGGACAGGAAAAGGTTGCGACGGGTGACATGCTCCGAATCGGGTTTGACCCGGCGCGCGCGTCGATATTCGACAAGGCCGAAGAACTGCGCGTGTAATGGCCGCGCCGCTGTCAGGACAGCTCGGCAGGTTCGTTGTTATGTGGCGGAATGCGAAATACATTCAGCGTCATTGATATAAGCGTGTAATATCCCAACACGCCGATCAGATCGACCAGCCTTTCGGTGCCAAGTATCCTGCTGGCCTGTGCATAAAGTGCATCGGGGACATGGCGTGTTTCCAGCACGGATCGTGCAACCGCATGCACGATCTTCTCGTCGGTATCTGCATAGGTTGGCGGCGTTCCGGTGCGGATTGCCTCGATCACATCGGCAGACAGACCGGCTTTCAAGGCTTCTTTCTTATGTGCAGCCCATTCATATTCGGCACCCCAATGGCGGGCCATGGTCAGGATGGCCAGTTCGCTCAGGCGTGGATCAAGTGATGTATCATACCGGCAGTATCGTCCAAGTTCCTGCGCACGCGCCGCCAGTTCCGGGCGGTGCAGCCAGATTGCAAGCGGGCCACGAACGCCGCCGCGCGGACCAGAGGCGATGCTGTCGTGAATTTCGCGCTGGCGCGGGGTGTAGGTTTGCGGGTCGGGCGCGGACAGGCGCGGCGCGGGCCAGTCCGGATTTTGACTATTGCTGTCTTCCATCGGTTTTTCCTGTTCAGCCAGACTTATGCTTGTATCCCACAGTTTTATTGTCGGCTGACCTGATAATTTCTTTGGCAATGCGAATCCCTTGTCCGTTGTCGCCCTTTGCCGAAACCCGCTAGACATAAGGCCCAAGACGGAGGACATGAGCATGACAGACGCCTATATCTGCGACTATATCCGCACACCTGTTGGTCGCTATGGCGGTGTGTTGTCGTCTGTCAGGGCTGATGATCTTGGGGCGGTTCCGATCCGGGCGTTGATGGCACGCCACAGCATTGACTGGTCCGCCGTGGACGAAGTTGTCTTTGGCTGCGCCAATCAGGCAGGCGAGGACAACCGGAATGTTGCGCGCATGTCCGCACTTCTGGCGGGGCTTCCGGAGACCGTGCCGGGAACGACAATTAACCGGCTTTGCGGTTCTGGCATGGATGCGGTCCTGACAGCCGCGCGCGGCATTCGCTCGCGCGAGACTGAGCTGGTCATCGCAGGCGGTGTCGAATCCATGTCGCGCGCGCCTTTCGTGCTGCCCAAGGCTGGTTCGGCTTTTGCGCGTTCGGCCGAAATTCACGACACCACCATCGGCTGGCGTTTCGTCAACCCGCTGATGCAGGCCCAGTATGGCGTCGAGTCCATGCCCGAAACAGCGGAGAATGTTGCCGAAGATTTTGGCATTTCGCGCGCGGATCAGGATGCCTTTGCCCTGCGTTCGCAGCAAAAGGCAGGGGTCGCGATGCAGAATGGCCGCCTTGCCAGCGAGATAACGCCGGTCGCGATCCCGCAGCGCAAAGGTGCCGTACATAATGTAGACACGGACGAACACCCCCGCCCGGAAACGACACTTGACGCGCTGGCCGCGCTCAAGGCGCCGTTTCGCAAGGGTGGATCCGTGACCGCAGGCAATGCATCGGGCGTCAATGACGGGGCTGCGGCGCTGATTATCGCGTCTAAAGCCGCAGCAAAGCGCCACGGACTGACCCCGATTGCCCGCATTCTTGGCGGTGCCACAGCAGGTGTTGCGCCCCGCATCATGGGTTTCGGGCCTGTGCCTGCATCCCGGAAGCTGATGGCGCGCCTTGGTCTGTCCCAGTCAGATTTCGACGTGATCGAGTTGAACGAGGCCTTTGCCAGTCAGGGGTTGGCAACGTTGCGCGGGCTGGGAATTGCGGATGATGACGCGCGTGTAAACCCCAATGGCGGCGCGATTGCGTTGGGTCACCCCTTGGGAATGTCGGGTGCGCGGATCACCGGGACAGCGGCCCTGGAACTTGCCAGAACAGGTGGCCGCCTTTCGCTGTCGATGATGTGTATCGGTGTCGGGCAGGGCATCGCGATCGCGTTGGAGCGGGTCTGAACCCGCCCCTCAAGACTAACCCCCGGTTATGTCATTGCAACATAATGTCGCTTTCATACTGTTCGGATTTGTCTTCGTATGCCCCGGCCAGTGTGTCGCACCACCAATCCCACGGCCATAGAAGGAGTGTCATCCGATGACAAATGGACTTACCCCCGAGCAGGCCGAACTTGCGCAGGCCGTTCGCCGGTTTGCCGAAGGAGAGTTGACCAATGGCGCGCTGCAACGTGCCCATACCCGTGACTATCCTTGGGATGTGGCGGCCAGGCTGTCGGATATGGGGATGCTTGGCATTACCATTCGCGAAGAAGATGGGGGCGTTGGTGGCAGTCTGATGGATGCCGTCATCACCATTCAGGAACTCGCGATGGTCTGCCCCAAAAGTGCAGATGTCGTGCAGGCAGGAAATTTCGGGCCGATCCGCACCTTCGCGGAATTCGCCACCCCTGCCCAGAAGGCGCGGTGGCTGCCTGATCTTCTGACGGGCAAGAAGCTGATCTCGCTTGGCATGAGCGAGCCGGACGCGGGTTCCGCCGTGACGGAGTTGAAAACCACAGCGCGCAAGGACGGGGATGACTATCTCCTCAACGGTGCGAAAGTCTTTTCAACGCATAGTCCGCATGCCGATTTGTTTCTGATATATGTCCGCTTCGGGCCGGGAACCGGTGGCATCGGCTCAGTGCTTGTTGAACGTGGCACGCCGGGATTCACCATTGGTCAGCCAGCCCCGTTCATGAGTGGCGAAGAATGGTGCCCACTGTATTTTTCGGATTGCCGCATCCCGGCGGATAATGTGCTGCTTGGCGAAGGCGGGTTCAAGAAGCAGATTGCGGGGTTCAATGTTGAACGGATCGGCAATGCCGCGCGCGCGCTGGCGCTGGGGCGTCACGCTTATGAGGTTGCGCGCCGACATGTGACCATGCGCAGCCAGTTCGGGCGCCCGTTATGCGAGTTTCAGGGCCTGCAATGGCAATTTGCCGAAATGATCGTCAAGTTGGAAGCCGCGCAGATGTTGCTTTATCGCGCTGCGCGCGATGGCGATGAAAACGGCTTGCCCTGTGCGTTCAATACTGCTGTTGCCAAGCTGGCCTGCAACGAGGCCGGGTTCGAGGTGGCAAATGCCGCGATGCAGGCCATGGGGGCTTATGGGTATTCGACCGAAAGTCTGGTGGAATACTGCGTCAAGCGCACACGCGGCTGGCAGATTGCGGGCGGGTCGACCGAGATGCTGAAAAATCGCATTGCCGAACATGTATTTGAACGGCGATTCAGCCAGAGGCCCGCATAATGGCAGGGCAGGTTCGTTTCGAACGCGATGGCAGCATTGCTGTTCTTGTGATCGACAATCCGCCGGTGAATGCGGGTTCACATGACATCCGCAAGGGATTGCTGGCTGCGATTGCGCAGGTCGAATCCGACAGCGATCTGACAGGGGCCGTGTTGATCGGGGCAGGGCGCAGTTTTATCTCCGGTTCGGATATCCGCGAATTCGATCTGCCGCTTGGCCCGCCCCAGATGCCGCAGGTCATCGCGGCTATTGAACAGGCGTCGAAACCTTTTGTGGCCGCGCTGCATGGTGCGGCGCTTGGGGGCGGGTATGAACTGGCGCTTGGCTGCGACGCGCGGATTGCCGCGCCCGGCACAGTGGTCGGACTGCCGGAAACCGCACTGGGCATCATTCCGGGTGCGGGCGGCACGCAGAAACTGCCGCGGCTTGTCGGCAAGGCTAAGGCGATACAGCTAATCGCAAATGCAACGCGGATCGGCGCTGAAGAAGCCCTTGCACTGGGTATGGTGGATGCAGTCGCACCCCGTGATCTGCGCCGCGTCGCGGTGGAACGCGCGCAGGACATGGCCGGTATCAAGCGGCGCGTGATCGATATGGATGTGCCGCAAGCGGATGACGTGGAAGCGGCAGCGGCGCGCGCGTCGCGCCGGGCACGCCCGCATGTTCTGGCCGCAATCCACCATATCCGCGCGGCCGGTGACGTGCCCGCCGCGCAAGGGTTGGCCGCAGAACGCGCGACATTTCAGATGTTGCGCACCGCCCCCGAGGCGAAGGCCCTGCGACACATATTCTTTGCCGAACGCGACGCCGCGCGGGGCATGCCTGACCGGGTGGCCAAACCCCTGCCTGTTTCGCTGTTCGGGGTGATTGGCAGTGGCACAATGGGGGCAGGAATTGCCGCTGCGATCCTTCAAGCCGGAAAACCCGTGATTCTGGTGGATACGAATGCAGCGGCCCTGCAACAGGGTGTCGAACGGATAGAGGCCGCGCTGGCAAGTGGCGTGAAACGGGGCCGCATGCGACCTGCGCAGGCGCAGGCCGCGCGCGATGCCTTGCGCATAGCAACCGATCTTGCAGCGCTTGCCCCCTGCGATCTGGTCATTGAAGCGGTGTTTGAGGATCAGCAGGTCAAGGAGGCGTTGTTTCGCGCGCTTGATTGCATTGTGGAACCAGACGCCATTCTGGCAACGAACACGTCGTATCTTGATATCGACCGTATGGCAGCGGAAATATCGCGCCCGGAGCGCGTGATCGGCCTGCATTTCTTCAGCCCGGCGCATATCATGAAGTTGCTGGAAATCGTGCGTGGTGCCAGCAGCAGTGACGATGCGATGGCGACGGGCCTTGCTGTTGCGCGCATGTTGGGCAAGCAACCGGTGGAGGCAGCAAACGCTTTTGGTTTCATCGGAAACCGCATTTATGCGGCATACCGCATGGCGTGTGAATTCATGATCGAGGACGGGGCCTTGCCGCAAGACGTTGACGCGGCCCTGGAGGCGTTCGGCTTTGCGATGGGTCCGTTTGCCGTGGCCGATCTTTCCGGGCTTGATATCGCTTGGCGCATGCGCAAGCAAATGGCCGCTGCACGTGACCCGGCGGATCGCTATGTGCATATCCCCGACCGCCTGTGCGAAGCCGGGCGGCTTGGGCGGAAAACCGGTGCGGGATATTACCTTTATGACGCAGAGGGCCGGAAAACCCCCGATCCCGCAGTAGAAGCGCTGATCCTTGCGGCCTCAGCCGAGAAGGGGATTTTGCGCAAAAGCCTGTCATCCGAGGAAATTCAGCTGCGCGCGCTCGCCGCCATCGTGAACGAGGCCGCGCTGGTTGTGCAGGACGGTGTTGCGCTGCGGGCCGGTGATGTCGATGTGGTGCTGGTAAACGGCTACGGCTTTCCGCGGTGGCTGGGCGGACCGGTACATTGGGCACGGCAGCAGAATCCGGAACATCTGGCGCAAGCCTGCGCGCAATTCGCAGAACATGCAGGATCACGTCGTCGCACAGGAGATCTGCGCGCATTGAGCGTGGAAATTGGAGAGAAGAAATGACACAACAGAACTCGGCACTCGATGCGCTTTGGATGCCGGAAAGCGTCGCGGTTGTAGGGGCATCGGCCGACCCGAACAAAACCGGTGGCCGACCGGTCAATTATCTGCTCAAGCACGGATTTCAGGGGAAAATCTGGCCTATAAACCCGCGCGCGGATGAAATCGAAGGGTTGCCTTGCTTTGCCAGCGTGGCGGATCTGCCGGGCGCGCCTGATGTTGCCATCGTGCTTCTGGGCGTGGAGCGCGCAGAAGCGGCGGTCCGTGATCTGGCGGCAAAAGGGTGCCGGGTCGCAATTGTATTGGCCAGTGGCTATGGCGAAGCAGGCGAAGAGGGGCGCAGGCGGCAGGAGGGGTTGCGCGCAGCCGCCGGGGATATGCGGTTGCTGGGGCCAAACACCATCGGTGCCATGGATCTGACACGCGGCATTGTACTGTCAGCAAGCGGCGCGCTGGAGGGCGACAACATTCCCAAGGGCGGGATTTCGGTTGCCTCGCAAAGCGGTGGCATCCTTGGCGCGCTTCTGTCGCGCGGCGCGGCGCGCGGTATCGGCTTTTGCAAGCTGGCGTCTACGGGCAATGAGGCCGATATCGATATTGCCGATCTGATCGAAGCCTATGCGACAGATGATACAACCACAGTCATCGTTGCCTATATAGAAGGTATTCGTTCGGTCGAAAAATTCCGTCATGCAGCCCTGACTGCGCGCAGTGCTGGTAAACCGTTGGTTGTCTATAAGGTTGGACGCTCTGAATCCGGGGCGCGGGCTGCTGTGTCGCATACCGGGGCCATGGCGGGCGAAGACCGCGTTTATGATGCATTGTTCCGGCAGGTCGGTGCCATTCGGGCCGAAACCTTCAGCGATTTGCTGGACCTGCCGGCCATGCTGGCCAGCAAGCGTGAGTTGCCCGGCAAACGTATTGCCATCCTGACCTCCACCGGGGGGGCTGGTAGCCTTGTCGCGGATAATTGTGGTATTCTGGGGTTGGATGTGCCGGAACTTGACGACAGGACCGGTGCCGTTCTGGCGGGTCTTCTGGGACAGGATGCGCCCATGACCGGCAACCCGGTTGATGTGACGCTTGCGGGCGTTGAACCGGCCATCATGACAGCTGCGACTGAAGCCTTGCTTGCATCCGACGGGATTGACGGGGTGGTGGTCGTGGTCGGTTCGTCCGCCCTGGCGCGGCCAGATGTGGCCGTCGGTGCCATTCGCGCAGGCGCTGCCCAAAGCGATAAGCCCCTGATCGCCTATGTCAGCCCACATGCGCCGCATATTGTCGAATTGCTCAACCGTGAAGGTGTCCCTGCCTTCGCCGCGCCAGAAACCTGCGCAACAGTGCTGAAAGCGGCGCTCAGGTCAGGGCCGGTCGGCGCACCGTTGGCGTTGCAGGACAATGTTTCTGTGCCCGATGACCTGCCCGTCGGCACCCTGAACGAGGCGGAGGCGCGCGCGCTTTTCGACGCTTTCGGTCTGAGCGGGGCCGCAAGCCATGTCGTCAGGACGGCAGATGAAGCGATAAAGGCGGCCCGCAAGCTGGGTGGCCCGGTGGTGCTGAAGGTTCTGTCGCGCGAGATTGCCCATAAATCGGATGTCGGCGGTGTCCGCGTCGGGCTGTCAGCAGACAATGTCGGCGCGGCCCTGACAGAGATGGCGGCGACGCTGGCCGCCCGGAACCTGCCAGAACCCGAGGGCTATCTGGTGCAGGCGATGCTGCGCGGCGGGATGGAGATGATTCTTGGTTTCCGCCATGATCCGCAACTGGGGCCGCTGGTCCTGCTGGGCGCAGGCGGGGTTCAGGCAGAGCTGTCGGGCGACAGCACCTTGCGGCTGCTTCCGCTTGCCGAAGGCGATGCGCGCGCCATGGTTGACGAACTGCGCGTCAAGCCTTTGCTGGACGGCTATCGTGGCGGGCCGGCGCATGATGTGGATGCGCTTGTCGCTGCGATAGAGGCTTTGGCGCGGATGGGCGCAGCGCTTGGCGCCCGCTTGCAGGAAGCAGAGATCAACCCCTTGTTCGTGATGCAGGACGGGCAGGGCGTGGCGGCTGCGGACGGGCTGATCGTGCTGGCGGACTGACCTGCACTAACGCGGGCTGTGGGACACACGAAAGATGCCTTGGGCAGAAATGACCGAGGCGTCTGCCACATGGGCGGTGCCCGCGACAAACACCAGGCGCGTGGTCACTTTTACGATTTCCGGTTCTATTTCAACAAGATCACCGATCCTGACTGGCGCCAGGAAATTATGGTTCAGGCTTATAGTGGCCCCGCGTGTTGCCCCCGTTGTGACCCGCGCGAACTGCCCGAACGCGCGGTCAACAAAGGTCATCAGCATCCCGCCATGCACCACGCCGTTGCGGTTGGCGTGAAAAGGGCGGGCGATAAACGCCATCTGCATCCGGCCGTTGATGTCGCGGCGCCACAAGCCGCCCACATGCCCGACGAAGCCGTCATCGGTTTCCGGTCGCCATCCTGCATTTTCCAGATCCTGTTCCATAGCGCAAGTCTGGCGCAGGATGCAGGGGCAGGCAAGCTGCCTGTCGCATGTTCCGAGGCCAACTTCTTGTTATGGCCGCCCCAAGTTTAGACTGTTGTGAAAAAATACGTATGGCTCGACACTCCGCAGATCAGACAGTGGTGCCGTACCGCAGGGAGGGGAAAGTGCTCGATCGAGACTATCGTGATATCGTTGCCGGATTGGTAATAAGCACAATGGGGGGTGCGGCGGCACTCTATGCGCTTGCGACCTATGCAACAGGCACATTGACGCGCATGGGTCCGGGAATGATGCCCGCTACGCTTGGCACAATCCTTGTGGTGTTTGGCCTTCTTATCGCCATTCCGGCGCTGGCGCGGCGCGGGAAAACAGTCCACGTCCGTGTTCGCCCGCTGATTTTCCTGTCCGCCAGCGTCCTGAGCTTCGCGGTCATGATCCGGTCAGTCGGCTTTGTTCCGACAGTTTTCGCGACAACCTTCATCGCGACATTCGCCGAATCCAATCTGTCGCTCACGCGTGCGGCGGTCCTTGCCGGGGCAATGGCGCTGCTGACATGGTCCATCTTCATCCTTGGTCTTGGGCTGACCATTCCTGCTTTTGATTGGCGCTTCTGATGGAACTTCTCGCAAATCTCGCGCTGGGGCTTGAAACGGCGATCACACCCTGGAACCTGTTCTACTGCTTCGCGGGGGTCTTTCTTGGCACGTTCATCGGGGTCATCCCTGGTGTGGGTCCGCTGGCCGCGATTTCGATGCTGTTCCCGATTACCTTCTATCTGGACCCGACTTCCGCGCTTATCATGCTTGCGGGCATTTATTACGGGACCACTTATGGCGGCTCCACCGCATCGATCCTGCTGAATATTCCCGGGGCCACCTCGGCGGCGGTGACTTGTCTTGACGGCTATCCCATGGCGCAGCAAGGCCGGGCCGGTGTCGCGCTGTTCATGACGACGATCGCGTCGTTCGTCGGCGGGTCGATCGGCATCATCATTCTTAGTCTGTTTTCGCCGCTGATCGCGGAATATGCGTTGCGGTTCGGACCCGCTGACTATTTTGCGCTGATGGTTCTGGGACTTGTCGCGGCCTCGACAATTACGAATGCGTCGCCGTCAAAAGGGCTGTCGATGGTTGTGCTGGGCATGCTGATCGCGACTGTCGGCATTGACAGCCAGAGCGGCGCTGCACGCTATACCTTCGGGTCCATGAGTCTTCTGGACGGTTTTGGTATTGCCGCGCTGGCGATGGGCCTGTTCGGGGTAGGTGAGATCCTGACATCCGTGGGCGCGACACGCGACGCCAGGATCGACAGTTCCAGCGCAAAACTGCGCAACATGATTCCCACCCGCGAAGACTGGCGCCGGTCCTGGAAACCGGGGTTGCGCGGCTCTGCCATCGGCTCTTTCTTCGGGGCATTGCCCGGAACGGGACCGTCCATTGCGTCCTTCATGGCCTATGCGGTTGAACGGCGCGTGTCATCGACACCTGAGCGGTTTGGAAATGGCGCGATCGAAGGGGTCGTTGCCCCTGAAAGCGCAAACAACGCCGCCGACCAGACAGCGTTCATTCCGACGCTGACGCTGGGCATTCCGGGCAGCGCGACAATGGCGCTGATGCTGGGTGCATTGATGGTACATGGCATCCAGCCCGGCCCCACCTTGATTTCGCAACAGCCGTCCCTGTTCTGGGGTCTGGTGATGAGTTTCTGGATCGGCAACCTGTTGCTTGTGGTGCTGAACCTGCCGCTGATCGGGCTGTGGGTGCGGCTGCTGCTGGTGCCATATCACTACCTCTACCCGGCGATTCTGGTCTTTGTCTGCATCGGGGCATACAGCGTGCGCGCCAATCCGGCTGATGTGCTGATGGTGCTGGGCTTCGGTGTTCTGGGCTATGTCATGCGCCTTGCCGCTTTGCCTGCAGCGCCGCTGCTGCTGGGTTTCGTGCTGGGACCGCTGGTAGAGACGCAGTTCCGCCGGGCCATGGTTCTGGCACGGGGGGACTTCACCGCCATTCTGGAGCGCCCGCTTGCCGGAACTGTTCTGGCCCTTGCGGCCCTGCTGCTGGCCTGGACCCTGTATGTCGCGGGCCGGGATTTCCGACGCAAGGCGCGGGACCGCAGATCGTCACGAAGCGGTCTGGGCTGAGATGGGCGCACGGCCCGGACACCGGGTCATGCTTGCGGTTGCCCTGAAACCGCACACACAAACAAACAAATTCGCGACACCACCAAAAGGGAGGAACTACCCATGAAATCCATAATAGCCGCCGCCGTTCTGGCAGCCCTTGGCACCAGCGTTGCCAATGCCCAGGACAGCTTTCCAGACGGTCCTGTCACCATTATTGTGCCCTATGGTACGGGCGGATCTACCGACACCACCATGCGCGCGCTTGCGATCGAACTGGAAAAAATCTGGAACCAGCCAATCGTGATCGTGAACCGGCCAGGCGCGGGTTCCATGATTGGCACGACGGAACTGACGCAAGCCGAGCCCGACGGCAAGACACTTCTTATCAACACCGCCGCCATCACCACCGCACCGGCATTGCAAAGTGATCTGCAGTTCGACCCTGTCAACGATATCACGCCCATCTCGCTGCTGATCACCAGCCCCTATGTTCTGGTGGGTGGCGCCAATGTCCAGTCAACCGATTTTTCCGGCTTCATGGAAGAAGCGCAGAGCCGCCTGATGTTCATGGCCACTGCGGGGCCGGGTAGTTCGGGCCATTTCATGTCTGAACTGGTGATGCAGGCAGCAGACCTGCCCGCCGATATTGTGCATTTCGGGGGCGCTGGCGAATCATTCACCAATCTGATGGGCGGCCATGCCGACACCTATATCTCGACGACACAAAGCGTGATGCCCTATGTCAATGACGGCCGCGCAAAAGCATTGGCCGTGCTGGCGCCCGAACGCTTCCCGCTATTGCCCGATATTCAGTCCAGCGGCGAAGTCGGTGTGGCCGGTGTCGAACTGGAAGGCTGGGTCGCAATCTTCGGTCCGGGTGGCATGGATGACGCGCTCGTCGACAGGATCAACGCCGATCTTGCCGAAGCCATGGCCTCTGAGCGGATGCAGGAACAACTGGAGCAGAACTATGCTTTGGCGGGCAACCTGTCACCGGCAGAATTTGGCGAAATATATGTGCGCGATCTGCAAATCTGGCGGGACCTGGCGGCCGAACGCGGCATCGGCCAGTAACATCCAGCCATGTGAAACACTGAAAGTCGGCCCATCGGGGCCGGCTTGTTCATTTGGGCTGCAACAATCTTTGCGGGTTGCCATCCAGCCACCCATCCAGATTCTCAACTGTCTGGCGATAGAAGCTTTCGAATGTTTCTTGCACAGCGTAGCCCAGATGCGGGGTGGCCAGCATATTGGGGAACTGGCGGATCGGGGCGTTGGCAGACAGGGGTTCGTGATCAAAGACATCAATCCCGGCCCCGGCGATCTGCCCGTCGACCAGCGCTGCCTGCAAGGCGACCTGATCGACCAGCGGGCCACGTGCCGTGTTGATCAGGATTGCATTGGCCTTCATGCGGGCAAGGTCAGCGGCCCCGACAATGCCTTCGGTCGATGGCCCCAACACCAGATGCAGCGACACGATATCCGCGTTCCCGAACAGGGTGGCCTTGTCTGCATATTCGGCCCCGGCGGCTTCGGCGCGCTCGGGTGTCAGGTTCGGACTCCAGGCGATGACCTTCATGCCGAATGCCTGCGCGACCAGCGCCATACGCGCGCCCAGCCTGCCCAGCCCCACCAACCCGAGGGTCCGGCCATAAAGGGCCTGCCCAAGCCGCGACTGCCAGGCACCTGCGCGCAGGGCCGCTGATTCTGCCGGAATATGCCGCATCAGCCCGATGATCAGACCCCAGGCCAGTTCTACTGTTGCGAATGCGCCATTGCCGCTGCCATCCGTTGTCATGATGGGGATGCCAAGTTCCGCGGCGGTAACACTGTCCAATGTACGGTTCTGACGCCCGGTTGCCGCGATGACTTTCAGGTTCGGCAGTCCGCGCAGAACGGCTGCAGGAAAATCGGTGCGCTCTCGTAGCAGACAAAGCGCGTCATAGGGGGCCAGTTCCTGAAGCAGACGCCCGGACGGTACGGCATGGGTCAGGAAGGTAATTTCTGCGCGGTCTTCAAGGTGTGACCAGTCCGCAAGGCGATGGGCAACGCCCATATAGTCGTCCAGAACGGCAATCCGGGCTTTGCGGTCCTTTGGTAGCGGGCGGTATTCGTTCATTTTACTGGTCCTTATCCGGTTTTGCGCCGCTCATATCGGGCGAGCAGTCGCACGATCCAGGGAATGTTCGGCATGATTATGAAAATGCGCACAAGATGAAAGGTGGTAATAAGCACAACGTTCTGACCCAGAAACCTGGCTGTCAGGGCCATTTCGACAACGCCACCCGGCGCGGACCCCAGAACCATGGTCTGCCAATCGACACCCGATACTATAGCAATAGCAACTGCGCTGAGTGAACACAGAAGCAGCAACAGAAGCGATGACCCCGCGCTGATAAGCGTGAGCCGCAGCGCAGAGGTCATGAATTCGCGCCGGAACGTTGCCCCCAGCCATGTGCCCAGCAGAATTTGCGCAAGCGCCAGAATATCGGGCGGATAGGCGACAGGCCCGTTGCCACTGACCGCCAGCAATGCCGCAGCTGCCATAGGCCCCAGAAAGTTGGGGTTCGGCACGCGCAGGACACGAAACAGCAATGCACCTGCCACACCGATCGCGACCAGCCACAGAATGTGACCGGGGTCCGGCAGTGCGAAACCAACGGCCTGCCGATGCACGTCCGGCCACCCATCAAGCGCATAGAGCGCGAAAGGCAGAATAAGGACGACAGCAGCCATGCGCAGCGTTTGCGAAAATATTACGGGCGTGGGGTTTATGCCGGCAGCCCGCGCCATGGACGCTGCCTCGACCGGGCTTGTTGGCACAGATGACAGAAAGGTCTGCGCGACGCTTTGCCCGGTCAGATGCGAAACCAGTATGGAAACCGCCAGAATACACAGGCCCGTCGCAAGGGCCGCGCCTATGATAACGGGCGCAAAGCCGAGCAGCAGGTCAAGCGCTTCGGGCGAGAAGGCAAGCCCCACCTGCGTGGCAACCACCACCTGCCCGACAGGGCGCAACCGGGTAGGTACGGTGATCTGCGGCGCAGGCCCCATGAAAATGGCTGCGGTGACAACCAGCGGTCCAATCATCCAGGGCAGGGGCGCGCCCATCCGTTCAAACACCCAGCCTGCGGCCGCCGCAATCAAAAGCAACACGCCCAGGCCCAGACTGTGGCGCCAGCCCCTGACGGATGGCGGTTTCGGGGGTGGGGACTGGGGTTTTTCCATGCGAATGCCCGTTTGTGGCACGCAAATGCGCCACCTTGACGATATTATTGGCACAGCGTTAGCATAACAAATCCGGAAGTTAACCGGCATAAACCTTGCGCAGGGATAACCAATCATTATGCAACGCCGCCGTATTAATCTTCCTCTCAACCCTTTGCGTTCTTTCGCAGTGGCGTCCCGGCATAAGACATTCACGGCCGCTGCGCAGGAACTGGGCGTCAGTCAGGTTGCGATCAGTCGCCAGATTTCCATCCTGGAAGATTTTCTGGATGTCAGCCTGTTTGAACGCGGTGTCCGCTCGGCCAAACTGACAGAGGTGGGACGTGCCTTCGGGTTGGAAATAGCGGGCCTTTTCGATGATCTGGAGCGCGCGACTCAGCGCATGATCAGCCACGAAACCGAAGGGACTGTCAGTCTGCGTGTCCATCCGACAGTTGCGCATCACTGGCTTATGCCAAAGCTTCGTGATTTCACCAGTCGCCACCCCGATATCCGCGTTCGCTTCGACACCAAGGTGGAGCCTCTTGATTTTCGCGGCACGCATCTTGATGTGGCGTTGCAGCTTGGCACAGGCGACTGGCGCGATGCCCGCATGCGCAAGCTGTGGGACGAGGAGGTCGATGTCGTCTGCTCTCAGGCATATCTGGAATCAATCGGTGGATTGGCGTCCCCGCAGGACGTCATCAAGGGGGAGTTGCTGCATTCGCGCTACCGTCGGCGCGCCTGGGAATTCTGGGCACGCGCGGTAAAGGTCGACATGGATTTCAATACAGGCACGGATTTCGACACATCGCTTCTTACTTTTTCGGCGGCGCAGCAGGGGCTGGGGCTGACGATCGGGCAACTGGGCCTGCTTGACGATGTGATAGCAGAGAGGCGACTTGTCCGCCCGCTTGACATGCGCGTTCCGACCGGCGCTGCGTTCTATGTCATCTGGCCGACCACGGTTTCGGTCAGTGTGAAAACCAAGCGGTTTATCGACTGGCTGCTTGATCAGGTTGGACAGCCGCGCGAATTTTTCAAATCCCGCACGACGTGATCCTGCACCCCCGGATCAGACCCGCGATTTGCCGAGCCTTACCTCTAATCAGGTCTCATGCCTTAAAAGCCCTGATAGACTGATGGTTGAGTCATAGAGGGACAACGCATCATGAGTGGACGGCTGACCGGAAAAGTCGCAATCATTACAGGGGCAGGGCAGCAGCCCGGCGCAACCCCGGGCAATGGACGCGCAACCGCCATCCGCTTTGCACAAGAGGGTGCAACCTGCGTTCTGGTCGATGTGAATGCCGGGTGGGCGCATGAAACCCGCGCGATGCTGGACAGCGACGACGCCATTGTTATCGCCGCAGATGTCACTGATGAGGCCGCTTGTCAGGGCATCATGCAGCAAACGCTGGACCAGTTCGGACGCATTGATGTGCTGCACAGCAATGTCGGCATGTCCAAGGGTGATCGCGCCACACCTGATCTGGACACCGAAACCTGGGACAGGTTGATGACTCTCAACCTCAAAAGCATGTTCATGCTTTGCAAGGCGGCGCTGCCCACGATGCGCGCGCAAGGCAGCGGGTCAATCATCACCATTTCCTCGACAGCCTCAAAGGCGATGCGCCCAACGGTGGCCTACAAGACCTCAAAAGGGGCAATCAACACTTTCACCCAACATGTGGCTGCTGAAAATGCACGCCATGGGGTGCGCGCGAATGTCATTCTGCCGGGCTTGATCAACACGCCCATGGCAATCGAGCGCCGCGCGCAGGAATCAGGCCGCCCGCGTGAGGACATTCAGGCAGAACGCGATGCGCTGGTGCCTATGGGGTATATGGGCGACGCATGGGATGTCGCGAATGCCGCAGTCTTTCTGGCATCGGACGAAGCAAAATACATCACGGGCGTGTTGTTGCCCGTTGATGGCGGTCTGTTGCTGAAGCGGGGATAAACCGGATGAACGAAAACCCGCTTGTTGTGCTTGCCCGGGCCGCAAACGATTGGCGCACGCGCGAGCTGTCGCCTGACGTATTGCATGACACCCGCCGTGCGGTGCTGGACTGGTTCGCCGCAATGCTGCCTGGCTGCGCCGAGGGGCCATCAGTGCCATTGGCCCGCGCGCTTGATCGGGCGCGCGGCGATGGGCGCGCGATCGCTTACGTGACAGGGACGGCCGGAAGTGCCCGTCACGCGGCCCTTCTGAACGGCGTGGCAAGCCATACGGTCGAGTTTGACGATATCTTCCGTGATGGCGGTTACCACCCCGGCAGCCCCACCATTGCGGCGGCCCTTGCCGTTGCGCAGGATGAAGGGGCAAGTCCGGAGGCGTTTCACCGTGCGGTGATCGGCGGCTATGAAGTGGGGTGCCGGATTGCGCTGGCCCTTCAGCCAAGCCATTACCGCAACTGGCATATCACCGCGACTGTGGGCACTATCGGTGCGGCTGTCGCCACGGCCATGCTCAAGGGTTGCGGTGCGGAGGGTATTGGCAATGCGATTGCGATTGCCAGCAGTTTTGCGGGCGGGCATCAGGAAAACCTGCAAGGGCAGGGCCAGACCAAGCCCTTGCATTGCGGCCATGCCGCCGAAGCTGGGGTGCTTGCCGGTCTGGCAGCGGCGGAAGGGATCACCGGTTCGCCCGACAGTCTGCATGCAGCGCATGGATATGCGGCCGCCACCAGCGACAGTACCGGGAACTGGGATGCGGCCTTGCAGGGGCTGGGCGAGTGGACGCCGATTTCACGGATGACCTTCAAGAACCATGGCTGTTGTGGGCATATTTTCCCAACCCTGGACGGGCTGCGCGCCGCGCTGGCAAAGCGCCCCTTCGGCCCGGACGATGTTGCGCGCATAGAGGTACAGGGCTACGGTCCCACCGCCCTGATCTGTGACCGCGTAAGGGTTGAAACCACAGCAGATGCGCGTTTCAGTGTTCAGTATTGCGTGGCGGCCCTGCTGTATATGGGTGCTGTGCGCCTTGCGGCCTTTGCCCCGGACGCGATGGCCCGTGCTGATATGCGCGCCTTCATGCCCAAGGTCAGCGTTGCCCAGGATGCCGGGATTGCCGCCGCCTATCCGGCCCGGCGTCAGGCGCGACTGGTGATTACCCTGACCACAGGCGAGGTTCTCACGCATTTCCAGCCCACCCGCAAAGGCGACCCTGACGACCCGCTGAGCGATGCGGAGTTGTTCGAGAAATACCAGGAGCTTGCAACCGAAGTTCTGGACAAGGACAGCGCGCGGCATCTGCGCGAAACGATCATGTCCTCGGACCGCCTGCCTGGCAGCATTCCCCTTCAGTTTCCCAAACATCCCGCGGCCTGACCCGCGCCAGCTATAAGGATCACGAAGATCATGAAAGACAACAACCCTCCCGCTGCCCCGCAAGCTGAATTCGTCGAAACCGAGATCCGGGGCACGATCGCGATTATCCGCTTGAACCGGCCTGATCTGCGCAACGCCATCAATGACCAGATGCGTCAGGAACTTGTTTCGATATTCGAATGGGCCGACCAGACCCCGGCCATCCGGGCCATCATTCTGACCGGTGCGGGCAAAGGTTTTTGTTCAGGCGGTGATATCGGTGGGATGCGCGAACGCCTGAGCGCGCCACAGGATGAAGTGTCCTTCAATGGCTGGATGCGTCAGAAAAAGACACATCGCGGCGTTGCAGTGATCCATGGATGCACCAAGCCTGTTATCGCTGCGATGAATGGGGCCGCGTTTGGTCTTGGCCTTGATATGGCCATGGCATGTGACTTCATCATTGCCGTGGACGGGGCCAGAATGTCGATGAGTTTCCTGAAACGCGGGCTGGTGTCAGACGGGGGCGGCATGTATTTCCTGCCCCGTCGGGTGGGTCTTGTGCGTGCAAAGGAACTTATCCTGTCAGGGCGCGTGGTCCTGACGGACGAGGCGCTGGCCATCGGGCTTGTTGACCGGGTCACAACGTCCGAATCCCTGTTGGACGAGGCCTGCGCATGGGCAGAGGAACTGACACAGGGATCGCCGGCTGCTGTCGCCTTGACCAAGGCAATACTGGACAAGACCTTCGAAAGTTCTGACGAAGACATTTTCGCCCTTGGCCGTCAGGCGCAAGCCATCTGTTATTCGACAAAAGAGCATCGCGCCTCTGTCGAGGCGTTCTTGCACAAGGCCGATACCAAGGCATAAGTTCAGGAACATGGGCGCGGTGGCAGCACGTCAGGCTTGCCACTGCCGCCGGACCCGTCACATCTGTTCGCAGGTGATCCGCCCTGCGCAACATGCGGGCGACGCTGAAACTTGCCTGTCTGTCGCCTAGCCGCAGCAATGGCCCATCTGTTTGATCGCCCCTAACATTTACTCAATTCAGGCAATCATCTGCATCTGCTAGGCTGGTTATAACCGATGGTTCGTTCCCACCGCCAACACATGAGAAACCAATATGACAACGCTGGTCACAATCCCGGGCATTATGTCCGATGAAAGAACATGGGCCCCGGTTGCGGCAGCGTTGGCGCCCCGGATCGGGAATGTGCATGTGGCCGATACCACAACCGATGACACATTGCAGGGGATGGCCGCCCGTGCCCTGTCGCAGACGGGCGGCAACCTGATCATCATCGCCCATTCCATGGGCGGGCGCGTCGCCATGGAGATGGGCCGACAGGCCCCAGAGCGGATCAGGGCGATGGTCCTTGCAGGCATAGACGCCGATGGACCAGGTGAGAACGAAGCGGCGAAGCGCGAAGCGCGGATTTCGAAGGCCAATGCCGGGATGGAAGCCTATGGCCGGGACTGGGCGCCAACGGTCCTTTCGGGCGCGAATGCGAAAAACGATGCCCTTGTGGCGAAGGTCAGGCAAATGGTTGAAGATTGCCCGCCACAGGTGCATGCCCGCCAGAATACCGCACTTCTGCACCGGCCCGATGCAATGGCCTATATCGGGGATTTCCCTTTTCCGGTGCTTCTGATCGCGGGGGATGAAGACCATCTGTGTACTGAAACCGTGCTGCGCGCGGTTGCCGCAAGAATTCCGGATGCGACATGTATCACGATTGTCGGCGCAGGGCATTTGTTGCCATTTGAACAGCCGGATGAATTGGCGCTGGTCATTTCCCAATGGCTGCAGGAAAAGGCAGTGTATTGACGGCGGACAGGCATCCGCCCCGGCCACAGCCGCGCGGCAGCAGGCATTCACTGCCGCCCGGTCCGGATATCCGGTGAAAATCCGCGCCCGGACTGACCGGGTTCAGGAATGATCTGAAATGCCATGAAGGCCCGGAATCCCGTTTCAACTATGATACCATCCCCAAAAGGGGCGGTTGCGCCGCGGTAAACGCGGCAAGCCGACTGGCGTGCGAATAAGCTTTCCGCGCCCCTGTTTGCGCGGTGCCGCCCCTTGCAATCCGCATGGCGGGAAATTTAGCCTTCCAATTCCGACAGTAATAGTAAACTATGCGCAGGCTGCCAGATTCCCTGTCGGGATATCTGGTATCGTCAGCCAGCTGGTCGCGAGCATCACTTCCATCACACAACAATAAAGGAATCGATTCTCATGTTTCGACGTCAGTTGCTGGCCGGTGTTGTCGGCGCGTTTACCGTTCTTGGTGCCTTTGGTCCCTTGTCTGCATGGGCTGAAGGGACGCTTGTCGTGACCGACCTTGCCGGGCGCATGGTTGAGGTGCCACATAACCCGCAGCGTGTCATCCTTGGCGAAGGGCGGTTGCTTTATGCCACCTCTATCCTTGATCGGGATGATCCCGTGGCGCGTCTGGCCGGTTGGGCAGAGGACATGATCGTCAATGACCCGGGAACCTACAGGGCATTTCTTGCAGCCTTCCCGCAGCTTGCAGACGTTCCCCGCTTTGCCAATGCCTACGCTGCGGATTTCAGCGCTGAACAGGCAATCGCCCTGGAAGCTGACCTGATCGTGCTGCCGCTTGGCGGGTATTACAGAGCTGTCGACGGCAACCTTCTGGCCACGCTTGAAGCGGCCGGGATTCCAACAATCTTTGTCGACCTGCGCGAAGACCTGCTGGAAAACACCGCACCGTCCATGGCGCTTCTGGGCCGGATCTTTGACCGCGAAGATGTCGCGCAGCGCTTCAATGATTTCTACCTGTATGAAACCCGCGCGGTCACAATGCCCGCCACGCGGATTGCACCAAAGGACCGCCCGCTGGTCATCATGGAACGCGCGCAAGGGATCGGCACCACCTGTTGCAACACCTACGGGGCAGGCAATCTGGGGCGGCTGGTGGATGCCGCAGGTGGCCAAAACTGGGGAAGCAGCCGTTTTCCGGGGACTGGCGGGGAAATTTCGCTGGAAACCATCATCGCAGAAAACCCTGCAGTCATTATCGGGACCGGCGCGGACTGGTCCGAAGCCCGGCCCGAAAGTACCGCAGTGCGCTTTGGCTATGAACTTGCCGCTGACGAGGCACAGGCAGAGCTTGCCGCACTTGCCACGCGGCCCGGCTGGACGGAATTGCAGGCCGTGGCCTCCGGTGATTTTCATTCGGTCTGGCACCAGTTCTACACCGGCCCGCTGCATCTGGTGGCGCTGCAACTTTTTGCAACATGGCTGCACCCTGATGATCCTGCCTTCGCGCAGATCGACCCGGAAGCAACCATGCGGACCTTCCATGATGAATTCCTGCCCATTCCCTATACCGGCGTCTTCTGGACGAGCCTGCACGATGCACAGCACTGACGTTCCGCACATCGACGGGGGCGCTTCGCGCGCCCCCGCCCCATTGCGTCAGGGCGTTGCTGCCCTGCTATGGGCACATCAGGCGCGACACAGGCGCAAGGCCGTCATCACCTTGTCGGCCCTGATTTTGCTGGCCGTGCTGGTCATCATGGATTTCGGTTCCGGCCCTGCCGCCATCAGCCCCCCTGATCTGTTGCGGGCGTTGTTCATGCCCGACACCATATCGGGCGGTACGCGGGTGATTGTCTGGAATATCCGCCTGCCGGTCGCGCTGATGGCGCTGGCTGTCGGTGCAATGCTGGGGCTGGCCGGGGCGCAGATGCAGACCATCCTTGGCAACCCGCTGGCCGATCCGTTTACCCTGGGCGTATCGTCTTCGGCCAGCGTGGGCGCAGCGGTTGCAATCACACTGGGCCTGAGCGTGGTGCCCGTCGCCGGAACGGCCCTGGTGACACTGAACGCTTTTGTCTTTGCCTGTGGCGCATCGCTGCTTGTATTCAGCCTGACCCGGATCCGCGGCGTCACACCCGAAACCATGATCCTGTTCGGGATCGCGCTGATGTTTTCGGCCAATGCCGTTCTGGGCCTGCTGCAATATTCGTCATCAGAATCCCAGCTGACAATGATCGTTTTCTGGATGATGGGGTCGCTTACACGTGCGTCGATGGACAAGGTGTATATTGCATCGGGCGTGCTGGGTGTCGGCGTGTTCTTCTTCTGGCGCATGCGCCACGCGTTGACTGCGCTGCGTATGGGTGATGACCGCGCGGCAAGCCTTGGGGTTGATGTCAGCCGGTTGCGGCTTTGGGCCTTTATCGTCATCGCGCTTCTTGCTGCGACATCGGTGGCATTTGTAGGCGTTATCGGTTTCGTCGGTCTGGTCGGCCCGCATATAGCGCGGCTGCTGGTGGGCGAGGATCAGCGGTATTTCCTGCCGCTGTCGATGATCGCCAGTGCCTGCCTTCTGGTGGCCGCATCGATCCTGTCACGAACGATCACGCCGGGGGTCATTTACCCCATCGGCATTATCACAGCGCTGATCGGCGTGCCGTTCTTTCTGGCGCTGGTTCTTGGACGCAGGAAGGTTATGTGATGACACATCTTCACGCACATGGCATGACGGTCCGCTATGGCGGCACCACCGTTTTGCACAATGTTACGCTGCCGGCATTGCAACCCGGCAGCGTAACGGCACTGATCGGCCCGAACGCTGCGGGAAAATCAACCTTGCTGCGCGCGCTGGCAGGGCTTGGTCCGCTGGCCGCGGGCGAGGTCTGGCTGGCGGACACGCGACTTGACGGTATGCGCCGCCGCGACTGGGCACGCCATGTCCGCTATGTCCCGCAACTTTTCGGACATTCAGCGGCATTGACGGTGCTGGATGCGGTACTTGTGGCGCGACTGGCAGGTGATCTGCATGTGCGCGCCGCCGCGCAGGACCGGACCGCAGCCGCTGAAGCACTGGTGGAGGTCGGCATCGCGCATCTGGCGGAGCGTCCGGTCACCGACCTGAGCGGTGGTCAGCAACAACTTGTTGCGCTGGCGATGGGTCTGGCCCGCCCGGCGCCGGTTCTGCTGCTGGACGAACCAACCAGCGCGCTGGATCTGCGGCGCCAACTGGAACTGCTGAACGTGGCGCGCCGCGTCGCGCGTGACCGCAATGTCATCCTGATCGCGGCATTGCATGACCTTAATCTTGCAATCCGGCATGCGGATAGCTGCATCCTGATGTATGATGGCCGGATCTGCGCCACCGGAACACCAGAGGATGTCATCTTATCAGCGCATAGCGAAGGCGTTTACGGTGTCCGGTTGAACAAGGCAGAAACCGCAGCAGGCCGCTTGCTGGTGGAGGCAGAACTATGACTGAAATGCCCCCCCTGACCAATCATTCCGTGAAGGACAGAATTCGCGACTACTGGTCGTTCCGCGCCGCGACATTCGACAATGATCCGGGTCATGCCATCGAACCCGTCAGGGAAGCGCCCCTGTGGCAGGCGTTGATTACCCGAACGCTGGGGCCGGTGAAGGGCAAGCAGGTGCTTGATCTGGCCAGCGGCACAGGCGAGATCAGCCGCCAGCTTCTGGATCTGGGTGCTGACGTGACCGGCGTTGATTTTTCGGAAGAGATGATGCACCGCGCGCGCGAAAAACACGCGGGCAGGAGGTGGCAGGGCGTCCTTGATGATGCCGAAATTCTTGCCTCGCAACCGGATGCACATTTTGACGCGATCATGACGCGGCACCTTGTCTGGACCTTGCCCGACCCGGATGGCGCGTTCCGGACATGGTATCGTGTCCTGAAACCCGGCGGACGCATTCTTCTGGTTGACGGCGACTGGCGCAGCAACGGTTTTCCGCGAAACATGTTGCGTGCTCTGGCCGACTGGCTGGAGCCGGGAAAAGACCGGCCCAATGCGCGTGCGGATTACGGCGATATCATGGACCATGTGAAATATGGCAAAGGGGTTGATGCAATGCTGTTGGCAGATGATCTTGCGGCGGCTGGATTTACCGGCATCCGGACATATTCCTTGCGGGATATCTATTGGCGGGGCATGGGGCATGCCCCTTGGCCCCGGCGTTTGCGGCTTATGGCATCCCGTAAATTTGCCATGGTCGCGCAACGACCGCTGACGAAGCAGTAAACCGGCGCGGAACAGTTCCAGCCAAGCAGGCAAGACTGCGGGCCGTTCTGCGGCGCGCAGGTCGAAATCGCGCAAAGCGATATCAGGGCCGGGACAGGAACACGCGCATATCCGCAAGGGTCATGTCAGGCGTCCACCTCCACCCGGCCCACCGGTTTGGAACAACACGCAAGGATGTATCCGCTTTCGATGTCTTCTTCCGTGATCCCGCCGTTATGTACCATATGCACTTCGCCCGACACCTTGCGCGTCCTGCAGGTTCCGCAAAGGCCGAAATTGCAGCCCGACGCGACAGCCAGACCATGGGCGCGGGCGACCTGCATGATTGTGTCGCCCTCTGTGCAGGTGACAGTCAGGCCGGACCGGGCGAAGACAATCTCCGCCTGTGCGCTGTCATCCGGTACAGGGTCATCAAATTCCTTGATATCGGACACGCTTTCAGCGGGTGCGTGGAAGGATTCCTGATGATAGCGCGCCATGTCATAGCCCAGCGATATCAGGATTTCGCGCACCGCAGTCATGAAGCTTTCTGGCCCGCAGCAATAGACATCGCGTTCCAGATAGTCATTGCACATCAGGCCCAGCATCAGCTGGTTGAACTGCCCGCGATAGCCGGTCCAGACATCATAGGGTTCCGACCGGCTGACCACGAAATGCAACCCCAGCCCCGCCACGCGCGAAGCCATGTATTCCAGCCTGCGCCTGAAGATCAGGTCACTGGGGCGGCGGGCGCATTGGATGAAACAGATATCCGGGTCTTCGCCACGTTCAAACAATGTGGTCGCCATGGACATCATCGGTGTCACGCCGGACCCGGCGGAAATGAACAGGTATTTCCCGTCGGGCTGCGGTGGAAGGTGGAACAAGCCCGCAGGCCCATAGGCGCGCAGCCGCATGCCGGCCTGCAAATGATCATGCATCCACCGCGTCCCGACGGAATCCGGCTGCAGCTTGGTGGTTATGCTGATATAGGCCGATGTCACCGGCGACGACGAAATGGTATAGGTACGCTGCACATTCCCGCCGGGAACAGGCAGATCCAGCGTCAGGAACTGACCGGCACGATAGACAAACATGGCCGCCGATGGCGCGCGGAACACGAATGTCCGGACGCCGGGCGCTTCGGGCAGCACGGCCACGCATTCCAGTTCTTCATCATCACGCCAGGCCGGACTGTCCTTGCTGGGCATCGGGATCATGGTATTACTCCGCTGCGATCTGGTGTGGCCCCATCAGGGCTGTGTGCAGGGTGCGGCAATACCAGTCCACGAACTGGTTAACGCCGCCTTCCTGCGCGCGGCTGTAGGGGCCGGGCAGATAGGCGGGTGAGTTGATACCGCGCTGATTTTCTTCGACAATCCGGCGGTCTTCGTCATTGGTATTGATCCACACCTCTGTCAGGCGCTTCAGGTCGTAATCACGCCCTTCTTCGGCATCCTTATGCACCAGCCATGTGGTTGTGACCTGTGTCTGCTGCGGGCCGACGGGCAACACCCGGAAGGTCAGAACATGGTCTGACAGGAAGTGATTCCAGCTATTGGGGTAGTGGAAAAACAGGCATGATCCCGCGTCATCAAACGGCACATGCCCGACGCGCTTTGCAACAGCCGCTTTGCCGTCCAGTGTGTAGCTGACACCCTTGCCCAGGAACGGAATACGCACGAAGCGCCAGCGCTCAAGCGGGTCGATGACGTATTTCGACGGCAGGCCCGCAGCTTCGCAGCGGTCCACATGGGCGCGGCCCATATTGCTGGTGGTGCTGTCATCGGCCCCCACAAGATTGGGGTCGTCAGGGAAGGTCACGCAAAGTGACGGGTGCGAGCCAGAGCAATGATAGCATTCGCGGTTGTTTTCCAGCACCAGTTTCCAGTTGGCCTGTTCGATGATGCTGGACTGATGCGCGATTTTCAGATTGGCCAGATCATGCGGGCCAAGGTAGCGGGCGGCATGGGCCTCCAGCGTGCGTGTATCGGGTGCGTGTTCGGCCAGACAGATGAACACCATCCCCGACACTTCGCGGCAATGGACAAGGCCAAGCCCATGCGCCGAGGGGTCGAAATCATCGCCCATTTCGCGCGCCCACAGAAGTTTGCCATCCAGATCATAAGTCCATTGGTGGTAGGGGCAGACAAGCTTGGGGGCAGTGCCCTTATGGGCGCTACAAATCCGGCTGCCCCGGTGACGGCAGGAATTATGGAACGCCCGGATCACCCGGTCAGCCCCGCGCACCAAAATCACCGAAGCCGTGCCGATTTCCAGCGTGATATAGCTGCCGGTTTTCGGCAATTCAGCGGAAGGTGCCGCAAAAATCCAGTCGCGTTGCCAGATGTTGCGCAGGTCGGCATCAAAGACTTCAGAATCATTATAAAAAGGCTGCGGTAATGAATGCCATGGCTTGCGGGACATGAGCAGGTAGAGAAGGTCAGAATTGCTGATCATCGGGGAGGCCTTTGTAACGACAGGTCAGATAATCTTTGTCCCGGTCTGCGGGGAAGGGTGCTGCGGGCGGCTGGATGGCAGGACGGATGGGGCATGAGAGCAGATGGTTCTTAGAGATGACTCAGTGATGCGGAAATAAGCTGCGCAGCGCGCGTCTGTGTGCGGCATAATTTGTTTTTTTCGCGGCACGCCGGACATACGCACAGGGTACGCGGGTGCCAATCGCGGGGTTCCGGCATGCCGCGCGGTGACCGAGTCGCCATGACCGCCGCGCTGCGCTTTTTATCCGGAACCAGCGGCCTTGTGATTGATCAGATAGCGGCACCGCGACAGGTGACTTGATTTTGTTCCCTTTATGTTCTATTCTACAAAAGACGCCAGAAAGGGAGAACCCCGATGGAAGACACCACATTCGCCCTGCCCGCAACGCCCCGGCAGATCGCTTATGCGCGCGCGCTTGCACTGCGCAACAAGACCCTGCTGCCCTGGGCGGTTCAGCAGGACCGGAGGGCGCTGAGCACCTGGATCGAAGCACAGTCTAAACTGAAGCCCGCATCCGCGCTTGACTGCCTGCCTTCGTCCAGACAGGTCGCCTTTGCCGAACGCCTTGCGCGCATCAAGCGCCGCGCCGTGCCGGAGGAATGCTTCCGCGACAAGGGGCTGATGTCGAAATGGATCGACGGAAACAGATAAGGGTGGGCGGCTGCGGCTTGACCCCTTGTTGACCGTCGCGCGTGTAATCAGGGTTCAGATACCTGTTCGGAATTGCTGAAATCGTAATGCCGACACTGGAATCCGGGTCACTGGTGCGTGTCATTTCTTACATCATGTGTCTTTCCGCGCCACAGCCGCAGCAGCGGCGCGACGACCTGCGCAAGCAGGACCAGCACGATGCATGCAAACAGCACTGCACTGATCGGGCGGGTGAGGAAGGTTGTGAAATCACCGTCCGACAGCATTAAGGAACGTCGGAAATTTTCTTCCATCAGTGGTCCCAGAACCAGGCCGAGCACCAGCGGCGCCGCCGGAAAGTCAAGCAGCCGGAGGATGTAGCCCAGAAAACCGAAAGCCAGCAACTGGTAGATGTCGAAAACGGAATAGCGGATCGAGTAGGTGCCGATCACGACAAGGACCAGAATCGCAGGATACAGCAACCTGTAGGAAATGCGCAGCATCGATACCCAAAGCCCGATCATCGGGATGTTGAACACAAGAAGGATCAGGTTCCCCAACCAGAAGCTGGCGACCAGACCCCAGAACATTTCGGGCGTGTTGGTCAGCATCTGCGGACCGGGGTTCACGCCATGCACAATCATTGCGCCCAGCAGCAACGCCATGACCGCATCGCCCGGAACGCCCAGGGTAAGCGTTGGGATAAAGGCCGTCTGCGCCGCAGCGTTATTTGCGGCCTCTGGTCCGGCCACACCTTCGACAATGCCCTGGCCGATGCGGGCGCGGTTGCGCGCGACTTTTTTCTCTGTCGCGTAGGAAAAGAACGAGGCAATGGTTGACCCGGTGCCCGGCAATGCCCCGAAGAACGATCCGATAGCTGAGCCACGCCATATTGCCGGCCAGCTGTCGCGCATTTCGGTGCGTGTCGGGATCATTGAACGCAGTGTTACCTTGTGCATGGGGCGCGTGCGTTCAGATCGCCCGATATTGGACAGGATTTCGGACAACCCGAACAGACCCATCGCCGAGGCTACGAGGCTGATACCGTCCATCAGTTCGAACTGGCCATAAACAAAGCGCATGGTACCCGATGTCGTGTCTAGACCAACGATGCCCAGCAGCACGCCCAGCACGACCATGGCAAGGCCACGTGTCGCCGAACCCTCGGACAAGGTTGATGCCGCGATAAGGCCGAGTGCCATGAGTAGGAAATATTCCTGGCTGCCGAAGCGCAGTGCGAAAGCCGCAAGGGCTGGTGCAAACCCCGCCATCAGCAGAATGCCGATACTGCCCCCGACAAATGACGCGACAGCAGACAGGAACAGCGCGGCACCGGCGCGCCCGTTCTTTGTCATCTCATAGCCGTCCATGCAGACCACGGCGGATGATGCAGTTCCCGGAAGGCGCAGAAGAATGGACGCGACCGACCCGCCATATTGCGCGCCATAATAGATGCCGGCCAGCATGATCAGCGCATCAGTCGCTGCGATGTAATAGGTCAGCGGCAGTAATAATGAGATTGCCGCCAGCGGGCCGACGCCGGGAAGCACACCTATGAACATCCCGATGGACACGCCGATGAAGCAGAACATCAGCGTGTCCCATGACAGGGCGACCTGAAAGCCAAGCAGAAGATTGTCGATCATGTACGTATCCAGGGCGGAAGCATGGTCAGTTGAAGCCCGAGCGCAAGCACGAAGATTACCCAGATCATGACAATGACAGTCACCACCAGCAAGGCTATCTCTTGCCAGGACCGGCCGGGTTCAGCCATGGCAGAAACGGTCACGAGCACAGCGATTGCAATGCCACCGCCCAGCACCGGATAGAGCATGCCGAAAAGGATGATCGCCCCCAGCAGATAGATGACCGGGCGCAACCTGCCGAAATTGACGCGCTGCCCGGGGTTGCGCCAGCCTTCGGCCAGCAACATTACCCCGAAAAGCACGAACAACCCGCCGAGCAGGGCAGGAAAGTAGCCCGGCCCCATAGAGGCGGGTGTGCCAAGGCGCAGGCGGGACACTTCGGAAAAGGTAACTGCGGCGGCGGCGAACAGCAGCATCGCACCAAGGCCGCTGCGCGAGGTCAGCGCTGCGATCAATCTGTTCTGCATGGCGGCTCCTGTCTGGTCAGCGGCCCCGAAAGACCGGTGGCCGTTTGTTCCGGAAGGCGTCGAGCGCATTGGCCGCGTCCTCGCTGTTCATGACCGTGTCGACTTTGCGTGTGACATCAAACAGTGTCTGGATCGGGGTGTCGCCCACCGCGTCAAGGCTCATGCGCTTCAGCATTGCGATGACCAATGGCGCGTTGTCTGCCAGCCGTCGCGCCATGCGCTGCGCTTCGGCCACATGCGTCCCCGCGGGGACAAGGCGGTTCACCATCCCGCAGTCATAGGCACGCCGCGCAGCTATAGGGTCGCCAAGCAGGATCATTTCCTGAACCACACGCAATGCGCCGCGCTTGGCTAGTGCCGAAACGGCGCCTTTGGCAACGCCTATCTTAGCTTCCGGATAGATAAGCTCTGCATCCTCGGTCAGGACGATGAAATCGCACATCATCGCCAGTACCAGCCCGGCGCCGATGGCCTTGCCGCTGATTGCAGCGATGATCGGCTTGTCGCAGCGAAAGCCGAATTCCGGCACTGCATGCCAGAACAGTTCTGGCGGGTCTTTCAGGTCCGCACCGGCGCTGAATACCTTGTCGTCACAGGACTTCAGGATGGCGACACGCGCATCGCCATGCGCGAATTTATCCCAGCACTGGCGCAAATCCGTAAACATCCGGGCGGTTAGCGCATTGCGTTTTTCCGGGCGACAGATGGTGATTTCCGCAATTCCATCGGCTTCTTCATAGCGGATATTTTCAAAATTCATCGCGCAGCCCCTGTTTTCAGGTGAAAAAGACCGCCCTTGAACAAGGGCGGTCAGGTGCGGGAGGAACCGTCAGTTGATCGAAATACCGGCGGCGTCGCGGATGTTGACAAAAATCTCCAGATCGCTTTCGACCACGGCATCGGTCGCTGCCGGGTCGCGATACATTGGCAAAAGGCCCATTGTCAGAACCTGCTGCTGATAGCTTTCGCTTGCGAGCAGGTCTTCAAGCGGCGCGCTCATCTGTGCGATTATGGCGGGGTCGGTCCCTGCGGGTGCAAATACGCCGAACCAGCCGACGATGGACACATCAAAACCCTGTTCCTTTGCAGTGGGCACGTCCGGATAGGCCGGGTGGCGGTCATCCGACAGGGCTGCGATAACATTCATCATGTCATTGTCGATCTGCCGCGTCACCGCAGGGTCGGCCATGAAGCCAATCTCACCCGAGAGGATCGCTGTTACAGCATCGTTGCTGCCGGCATAGGGAATGTGTGTGGCGGTGGTGCCTGTCTGCTGAAGGAAATATTCGGTCGAGAACTGGCCCATGGACCCGATGCCGGCCGAGCCGTATTTTACGTTATTCTCCTTGAGATACTCCACGAAGCTGGCCAGATCAGCGGCGCGGGTATCGGCGTTCACACCGATGAAAACCAATGAATCCGCTGTGGTTGCGATACCGTCGAAGCTGTCGGTCGCGCTGTAGGATACGGCCGGGTTGATGACCGGTTGCACAACATTGGTGGCATTGTTGCCAAAAAAGATGGTGTAGCCATCATTGGGCGCGCCTGCGGCCAGTGTGGCGCCGACTACGCCGCCAGCGCCGGGCTTGTTCTCTATTACGACAGGCTGACCGATGGCTGCTGCGATGGCGTCCGCGGCAAGGCGGGCGAGGATGTCGGTGGTTCCGCCAGGATTGTAGGGCACGATCATCGTGACAGGCTTTGACGGCCAGTCCTGTGCGAATGCGCTGCCTGCCATCAATGACAGACCGGCAACCGCAAGAACGAGTTTCCTGGAAATCATGGCGTATCCTCCCTTTTGCCATCTGGCTGCCTCTGGGGCAGCCTCTCCTCAAAAATACACTAACATGGAGAAAGTTGTTTCTCAATAAATTGTTTTGTTCTATTATAGGGAACAAATACGAATACTCCAGCATTAACGCGACGCACCAGAAGGAGATGGAATGGACACTACATTGTTGAAGGGGCTGGCTATTCTGGAAGCGATTGTTGCCGAAATTGAACCGGTGGGCATATCGGAGCTGGCGCGCAAACTCGGCCTGCCGAAAAGCAACGTACATCGCACGATTGCGACACTGCGCGCCGCGGGCTATCTGGAGTTTGACCACGATTCGCGGCGGTATTTCCCGTCGCTCAAGCTGGGGCAGATGGGCAGCCACGTCACGGCACGGTTTCCGTTTCGCATGGCGGTCATGCCGTTTCTGGAAGACCTGGTTCAGCGGACCGGCGAAAGTGCGCATTTTGCCCTGCTGGACAGAACCAGCGTCGTTTTCCTTGCAAATGCTTTGCCGCAGGTTGCTGTCGCATCGGTCATCCCAGACAATCTGACCATACGCTGGGACGACAGCGCGCTTGGTATTGCGCTTGTGTCTGCACTGCCAGACGAGGACCGGGAAGAACTGCTTGCGGCATCGGACCTGTCCGACGGGGCGGCCCAACAGGTCACGCAGGCCATTGACGCTGGCTTTGCCCTGACACGGCGGCATGAGTCACGGCGCATTTTTGAACTTGGAGCGCCGATCCGTTCAAAGTGGAATACGGTCATCGGTGTCATCGGCATTACCGGTCCGGCCATGCGGTTTTCAGAGGAACGTCTGCAGGACCAGATCACTGCGGTGAAGGCCGCCGCCGCGTCAGCCTTTCATCACGACAAACACGACCTTTCCGAAAACATCCAGTCTGATAGAGTGCTTAAATGATCAAGTCTGTGGACAAGGCCTTGCGCCTTTTGGAAATCCTGTCGCAATCGGACCGCCCGATGCGGCTGCGCGATATTTCGGATGCGTCCGGGCTGACGCGGTCGAATGCATTCCGGATGCTTCAGACGCTCCGCGATCTGGGCTATGTCCAGCAAAACGGCGACGGGTCTTACTATGACCTTACGCTCAAGCTTTTTGAAGTCAGCGCGCGCAAGGTTGCGTCGAATTCCCTGGTGTCGGCGGCCCACCCGATCCTTCAGCGTCTGTCTGAACACGTTACAGAAAATGTCATGCTTAGTGTCCGCGAGGATCTGACCAGCGTTGTCATCGACCGTATCGAAAGCCGCGCCTTCGTGCGGACGTTCGCCTATCTTGGTGCGCGCGCGCCACTTCATACTGTGTCCGGGGGCAAGGTGCTGCTGGCCTATGCCCCAGACGAGGTGGTTGCCGCCATGTCGCAGAACCTTGTCAGGTTCACCGCCAGAACGATCACCGACCCAGACCGCCTTGCACAGGAGATTGCGGCGATACGCAAACGCGGCTATGCGACCGCGTTTCACGAAATCAACGAGGCCGCGCGCGGCGTTGCGGTGCCGATCCGGTCGCGCCATGGTGATGTTGTCGCGGCGCTGAGCATCTCTGGCCCGATGGAAGATCTGAGCGATGAACTGATCGGGGACTTCGTGGCATTCCTGAAGGAGCATGCCGCATTGATTGAACGTGCCTGGCCCGGCACCAATCAGGGTGCCGGACTTTCCAGTGTTCCACGACCGTCCAGCGCATAGGCGCCGGTTTCAGTAATCCGGAAGGGGTTAATCTCAAAATCCCGCAACCGGTCGCCAAGATCCGGGCCAAGCCAGGACATCCGCGCGATTGCCGCGCAGGCCGCATCGATGGCCAGGGGCGTCTGGCCTCGTGCACCTGACAGCAGTGGCCAGAGGCGCAGGCTTTCCAGCATCTTACGCACATCCTGTGGTGTTACCGGCGCGCGGCGCTGGACGACATCGCGCAGCAATTCAACATGAATGCCACCCGCGCCCAGGATAAGCTGCGGACCATAGCCCGGTTCGTTTTTCAGCCCGACGATCAGCTCGATTCCCGGGGTGATCATCTGCTGTACGTCGATCCGTATATCTGCGCCCGGAGAGGCCTTTTCCATCGCCTGCGCAATCGTGGAAAAGGCCGCGCGCAGATCCTGTTCCGTTTCAAGCCCCACCTTTACAAGGCCCGCGTCGCTTTTGTGTACCACATCCGCCAGAACGCCTTTCAGGACCACCGGATACCCGCAGGTTTGCGCGGCAAGAACAGCCTCGTCGATTGTTCCTGTCAATTGCGCTGCGGGCACCGACACATCATAGCCCGCGAGAACGGCCTTTGCCTGGGGTTCGGTCAGAAACCCGTCGGCAGTCACATCTGGCGTGCCCAGACCGGTGGGCCGTTCGGGTTCCTGATGGCGCAGGGTGGATTCAGATGTCAGTTCATCCCGGTAGGCCTGCAGCACGCGATACAGATCGTCAGTGCGGGTGACGAAGGGGATACCTGCCTCAAATGCGCGTTCCCTTAGGTCAGCGCCAAAATGCGACAGGTTCAAGACAAGAATGACCGGCTTTTCCTGACGCTGCCAGACGCTGATTATATGCTCCAGCGTTTGCGGCATCATCGGCTGCGGCGTCATGACATAGACCGTGATTCCGGTTCCGGGGTCCGCATGCACCGCGTCAATGGCCCGCGCGAAGATGCCGAACTCCAGCCCGCCTTTATGCCCGCCAAGGTCAAGTGGGTTGTTCTGGTGCGAAGCGGGGTAATCCTGTTCTAGCCGCTGCAGCGTGGCGGTGGCAAAGCGCCCCGCCTGCAAATCGCGCAGGGCAAGCTGGTCCGCCATAATCGCAGCACCGCCACCCGATGCACAGATGATCCCTGCGGCAGCGGTTGCGGGCCGGGGGTTTGCTGCAAGGATTCCAGCGCAGAGGATCATCGCATCCGGGTCATCCATCAGGACGACGCCAACTTCCCGGCAAAGCGTTTCGAAAGCAGAGTATGATCCCGCAAGGCTGGCAGTGTGTGACTTGGCCAGATGTGTTCCGGCCTCTGTCCTGCCGGCCTTGACCACAAGAACCGGCTTTCCGGCGGCGCGCGCCTGAAGGCAAAGAGCGCGAAACCGCTCCGGCGATTTCAGACCTTCAATATAAAGACAGATGACCTGCGTTTTTGGATCGGCGATAAACCCGTCGAGGAAATCGCAAAGTTCAAGATCGGCCTGATTCCCGATGCTCACCATGCCAGAAAGACCCACGCCATGGTCATGCGCCTGCAGAAAAAGCGTGCCCATCATCGCACCGCTCTGGCTGACGAAAGCCACGCCGCCTTTCCGCAGTGTCTTGGCATATCGTAGCGTCGGGGTGGAGGACAGCGCGAGGCCCGCCTGGGGGATGATCATCCCCATGCAGTTCGGCCCCATCAGCCGCATGTTGTAGCGCTGTGCAATCGCGACGATCCGCGTTTCAAGCGCTGCGCCCTCTGCGCTGAACTCGCCGAGTTGCGCGGTGATGATGATGCAGGCCCCGATGCCAGCCCTGCCGCAGGCGTCGACATTTTCCTCAAGGGTTGCGGCCGGAACAGCCAGCAGCGCTATGTCAGCGGGGTCTGGCAGGTCCGCGACAGACTTGTAGCAGGGCAGGCCCAGCACCGACTCTCGTTTTGGGTTGATCGGATAGATACGCCCGCCGAACCCGTGGTCAACAAGATGATGCAGAATGCGCCCGCCAAATTTGGCGTAATCCTCGGAAGCACCGATAAGTGCAATGGATGCTGGAGCAATCACGCGGTTCATCGGGATGGCGTCTGTTCGCTTGGTCATGGTCCCCTCCCATAGTGTTCTGAATAATAGAATACATATACCTATTATGACATATTGCAGCCTACTTGCCTGATGCTGTCAAGCCCAACGGTCGCGAAGGGGGGTGTCGGTACGACATTTCATGGGTTCTGCTATGCAGGATCGGCCCATCGATCAAATCCAGACTGAATGCTGCGCGTATTGACCTTTGCGCGCCCGGAAGTCCGGTGGTCGTCCTGTTGACCGGCAATCGCGGGACGCTGCCATGTTAATTTTGTCCTGCCTGCGCAGTGGCGCTGACTTCAGCAATGCCGAACCACACATATCGCGGATGGGCGCGCTACCCCGCCTCGCACGCCATGAGGGTCTTGTGCGTGCCCGGCATCCGCTTCAGCGTCCGTTCGATTCTTTCGCGCCACTTGGGGCCGCGTTCCATTGCGTCTTCATAGGCGTGCCAGATGTCGGACGGGCGATCCTCGGACATGGTCCCGATAATGAACGCGGCCTGCTGGCGGTCTTTCTCTGCCTTGAAAGATGTCGGCCCGTCGCGGCGGCGATCCGCAACGATCAGCTTGTGTATGGCGAATTTTTCGGGGCGCGGGATCTGCACAAGCAGACCATCACGATAAAGCGCAACCGCGTGGAGCGGGTCCGAGATCAGGTAGTTCAGGTGATGCAGGGCCCGGGCCTTGACGCCCAGGGCAGGAAGATCGCGAATGCCTTCTTCTGCGTCAAAGGATGGCGTCAGGAATTCGATCATCATGCCTGTCTGCCCGCTTTGCCGCCAGCGCCAGACACTGTCGCGGTCAAGGCCCTGAACGGGATCGAATTTGAGCGCTGAGAAGGTTTCGGCAAGCGATGGCGCGACAGCGTCTTGCAAGGCAACCGAAAGGCGTTCGAACTGCGCGATGTCGACATCGCCGGTATTGGCCACGCTGCCAAGGGGGAGGGTGGCGCCAAGTTCGCCTTCCATCAGGCGAAAGGCATTTGTGCCGATCAGGGTGCCGCCTAGCCTGAACGTTCCGACCTTGGCCATGGCCAGCAGCAGCCCGCCTGTGCCGCGGTCGACCGGGGTCATGCCTTCGGCGCGCAGCAGACGCGCGAGCCTGGCGCGTTCGCGCTTGCGTTCCGCCGCCTGCGCGCGCAGGTCGTTCATGCGGTCCACGCGATTGCGCGTTTCCGTGCTGTCCGGTCCGATATACCAGAATTTCACATCGCTGCCGATTTTCTCCGCCGCGTACCAGTAGACCTTGCCGCCGCGTTCCTTGCTGACAAGCGAGCCGCGGACATTCGCGACCATGTCGTCTTTCAGAAGGCGCAAAAGATCGCCATAGGCAGACCGCGCCACAGAGCTCAGGTTCGCCATGCCAGCCTCCGGGTTGTTGTCACGGTAAACTTATATATTTCGGTTTACCGTGGCAATCGGTAAACCAATTTATTTCCGTTTACCGGGTGGAGTACTGTGTTCCGCATGCATCGCTGCCTGCAGCACCGGTGACCACCCGCGATCCCGCGCCTGTCGCCGGACAAACGGTTCCTTGTCTGCCTAAGATGTGCTCTCGGTTGCACAGACGACGTTCGGTGACGGTTACCTTACTTGTCAGCAAGCGACTGCCCAGGACCGCATCAATAGCTTCCCTAGACGCCAGCAAACCGACATCCGCCACGGCAAGGTCATCTTGGTCCATCACCAGGGCAGAAGATCTGGATACAGCCCTCTTGCCGGTTAAAATGAGAGAGGAAAATGTAGCTCCTGCTGCATCAAGAGCTTCGATTTCATTCAGCCTTGACAGCGATGAATTCGGCTTTTTTTGACTGTGCTCGGCCCACATCTTCGCCGCGGCGAGGGTGAACAGTGCCGCTTTTGAAACAGGCAGTTCCTCACTGCTAGCAACGGCTCTGATCAACTTAAGTGTTTGGGGATTACCAAACAGCCCTTCAAGCCCCCTTTCTTCAAAATGAATGAGAACAGTCTCGGCGCGCTCATCTCCGATGCCTTTCGACAAAAGACTGCGGGCGTCACACCGAGAGATTGGTTCCAGAAATAGCTCGAGTGGATCATTGCCATAGGCGTCCCCCAAAGCTTGCGCGCTTGTGGCGCTTCTCCAATCAGCCACGCGGCAAGACAGAATGAAGTTTGGGAACCCTGCTACTTCAAGAGAAGCAAGGACGGCGTCTACTGCATCTCCTTCTGCTTGCACTGCTATTTCATCCAGCGCGTCTATGACGAAGGTATTCGCGTCACCTAGGAGTTTTAAAGGATCATTCGATCGGATTAGTCGTCTTGCATGAACAAATTTGTAACCAGCCTCTTGTCCGATTTCTTCCAAAAGGGTCGTCTTTTCCCATTCCAGCATCGCCCAAGACGACAATGGGGTTCGTCCGACCTAAAAGGTCAGTGTGGGACAGCTCAAATAATTTGCCATCGGCGTCAACGCCATTCAGTCGCCGCGCAATGATGGTGTCAGTCATGATCTTCTCTCAAAAGTGCTTGCCGTACTGAACGTGAAGCTGTCCTTCAGTAATAGAATCCCCCGTACTAGCCTACAACCGCGCGATTGTTCGCCTAGCAAAAAGCTTCGTGCTAGGGATGCCCTACAGAGAAATCTCTATGTGAGTTCATCCTCGCTACATGCTGCTTTCTGCAGCAGCAGCGAATTTTCGCAATGCAGGCTGCGACCGCGGCAACGACGTCATCCAGTGAAGGGCGGCTGTGGGCCGGGCACGCCGATCCCGCAGTCGCCTTCGCAGAGGGCGGAAACCCGACCAATGCACATGCCGCAGGGCGAACATAGCATCGCGCCACTGCGGACTTTCGAGGGATGTCACCCCCGGGACCGCGCTTGTTGCTCTGGCGCCGCATGGCTGGGCGT
>NZ_JAQZSM010000024.1 GCF_028745735.1 Roseinatronobacter alkalisoli | reverse complement strand
AAATCCGCTGGTTGCGCCGCAGGCTGGCCAGCTTGAACCAGGGCTGCAGCCGCAACCGGTAGCGATGCCCGTTCTCGCCCGCGCCCATCCAGCGGGCTTCCGTCACGATACCGTCGAAATGACGCTCCGTCTGGCGGTCATGCAGGGTGACAGTGGCATGGGTGCCGATCAGCGCGTCGAAATCGATGTCATCATTGGCGGCCAGACACTCGACCTGCCAGTCGAACAGATCATTCAACCGCTCGACACCTTCAAAGCGCATCAGCGCCAGCACATCCGGACCAAGAGAGGTCGTTAACTGACCCATACGAAAGACTTGAGAAAACGCTTTATTCATCAAATACGCCCGATACTAAACCTTAAGGTGAATTTAATTGACCCCGCACAGTCTGCAAGCAGAAATGCGCCGGGTGGTCGCGATCATGAGATAAAGATCAGGCTGACCGGCAAAAATGCGCCGGTCATGTTGCCGCATCTGCGAAAGTCTACATCTTGCTGCAATTCGTTCGGATCGCGCAAACACGCCCTGATGACCGTCGATATGCGGGCAAGGATTCGGCTAATCAAAGATGCAGGAAAACATAGTTTGTCCCACATGCTTCATCGCATATCCCGAAGACCACAAGACAATTTGCCCTTGTGCAGTTCTATCCGGAGGAATGATGCGATGAGTGTGGAACATATCGATACCGTCATTGTCGGCGGCGGTCAGGCTGGCCTGGCCATGAGCAGACACCTGAGCGCGCAATCGGTACCGCATCGTGTTCTGGAGAAACACCGTATAGCCGAGCGCTGGCGCACCGCGCGCTGGGACTCGCTTGTGGCGAACGGTCCCGCCTGGCATGACCGGTTCCCCGATCTGGAATTCGACCAGCATGCGCCGGACGCCTTTGTCCCGAAAGACCAGGTCGCAACTTATTTCGAGCGCTATGCAGAGCAGTTTGATGCACCAATCCGGTGCGGGGTGGAAGTGCGCAGCGCCACCCGCATTCCCGGGCGCGGCGGCTTCCGGGTCGAAACCACTGATGGCGTGATCGAGGCCCAGCGGATTGTCGCTGCCACAGGACCGTTTCAGCGCCCGGTCATCCCGTCGGTCATTCCGGGGGATTGCGCTGTCATGCAATTGCATTCCAGCGCCTATCGCAACCCCGATCAACTGCCTGCAGGGGCCGTGATGATTGTCGGCGCGGGGTCTTCCGGGGTGCAGATCGCGGATGAACTGGCGCGCGCCGGGCGCAAGGTATATCTGTCTGTCGGCCCGCATGAGCGCCCGCCCCGTTCCTATCGGGGGCGTGATTTCTGCTGGTGGTTGGGTGTGTTGGGGAAATGGGATGCGGCAGCGCCCAATCCGGGCACAGAACATGTGACTATCGCCGTCAGCGGGGCGCATGGCGGGCACACAGTGGATTTTCGCAATCTGGCCGGGAGGGGGGTAACGCTGGTCGGGCGTACGGAAACATTCGACGGAAAACGGCTGCATTTCCGCGATGATCTGGCGGAAAACCTTGCGGCGGGCGATGCCAGCCTGCGCAACTTGCTCTCAGAGGCCGATGCGTATGTCGCGGCACAGGGCCTTGATCTGCCACCAGAGCCGGAAGCACATGAACAACTGCCCGATCCCGATTGTGTGACCAACCCGCTGCGCAGCCTCGATCTGTCCGGGGCAGGAATTGGCAGTGTGATCTGGGCGACAGGGTTCAAGCAGGACTACAGCTGGCTGAAGCTTGATATTTTTGATGCACAGGGCCGTCCGCGACATCAGCGTGGTGTCTCTGTCGAGCCAGGTGTCTATTTTCTTGGTCTGCCTTGGCAATCGCGGCGGGGATCAAGTTTCATCTGGGGTGTCTGGCACGATGCACGCTATCTGGCGGACCAGATCGTGATCCAGCGCAGCTACATGACTTATCACGACAAGACCGGTCAAAGCGCGCGCGATCCTGAGAAAGCACCCGCAGAGTAAACCCTTCAGAAGGTGGAAGAAGATCATGGTTCATACGCGCATACGCAAGTTCAACACGCGGGATACCTATCCCGAGCAGAACCTCGACACCGACCTGTGTCAGGCAGTTGTCACCCAAGGCGGGCGGATTGTCTGGCTGCGCGGTCAATGCCCGCAAAACCTTGATGATGCGGTCAATCTTGACAGCCATGATCCTGTCGCGCAGACGCATAAGGTGATGCAGAATATCCGCCAGCTGATCGAAGAGGCCGGAGGCGAGATGTCGCATCTGGTGAAGGTTGTGGTGTATCTGACGGATGTCCGCCACCGCGAATCCGTCTATCGCACCATGGGCGAGTATATCCGTGGGGTGCATCCGGTCTCAACGGGGCTGGTCGTGCAAGCATTGGCACGCCCCGAATGGCTGGTCGAAATCGACGCCACTGCAGTTATCCCGGAGTAGCCCATGACCTTCTCGCTTGTGGCGCGCTGCGCCGAAACCGGCATGTTCGGACTGGCCATTGCATCATCTTCGCCCGCAGTGGCGGCGCGCTGTTCGCATGCGCGCGCCAGTGTCGGTGCTGTCGCGTCGCAGAATGTGACGGACCCGACACTGGGGCCCATGGTGCTTGATCTGATGGAGCAAGGCCAGTCCGCGCCTGAGGCAGTGGCCGATATCCGCAAACGCGCGCGGTTTGTCGATTACCGGCAAGTCCTTGCCATTGATGTCGGTGGACGCACCGCCATTCATTCCGGTCCGAAGGCATTGGGGATCTGGACACAAGCGCAAGGCGTGGATGTGGCGGCAGGCGGCAATCTGCTGGCAAATGACACTGTGCCGCAGGCAATGGTGTCGCATTTCGAGCGCAGTTCAGGCCATTTGGGGGACCGCTTGCTGGGTGCCCTGAAAGCTGGCCTCGCGGCGGGCGGCGAAGCGGGTCCGGTGCATTCAGCCGGAATGAAACTGGTCGATACTGTTAGCTGGCCGGTTGCTGATTTGCGCTGCGACTGGACAGAGGGCTGCCCGATCCATCAGCTTGAAATCGTATGGGACATCTACAAGCCGCAGCTTGACGCCTATATCCAGCGCGCGCTCGACCCGCGTGAGGCACCCTCCTACGGGGTGCCCGGAGATGAATGACAAAACAGGGAGAGGCGCATGACTACGCTGAGCCATGAAGACTGGAAAGCCCGTGCAAACGCACTTGGCATCCGTGGACAGGCCTTTATCGATGGCAGATTCGTCGATGCGCAATCGGGCCGGACATTTGACAGTGTGAACCCTGCAACCGGGGCTGTTCTGGCGCAGGTGGCGGAAGGGGATGCTGCGGATATTGACCTTGCCGTGGCGGCGGCACAGCGCGCCTTTGACGATGGTCGCTGGTCGCGCAAGCCACCTGCCGCGCGCAAGGCCGTGCTATTGAAACTGGCCGATCTGATCCGCGCAAATCTGCATGAGATGGCCTTGCTTGACAGTCTGGATATGGGCAAGACGATCACGGATGCCGTCACGATTGATGCACCCGGATCGGCGCATTTCTTCCAGTGGTATGCCGAGGCGATCGACAAGATCTATGACGAGGTGGCCCCGACCGGACCAGGCGATCTGGCGCTTGTCCGTCGTGTCCCGTTGGGCGTGGTCGGTGCTGTTGTGCCGTGGAACTTTCCGCTTGATATGGCGACGTGGAAAGCCTCTGCCGCGTTGGCGGCGGGCAATTCCGTGGTGCTGAAACCGGCCGAGCAATCGCCCCTTTCGGCGCTGCGTCTGGCTGAACTTGCCGCCGAAGCGGGTGTCCCGGATGGCGTGTTCAATGTCGTGCCCGGATTTGGGGCAACGGCGGGCAAGGCACTGGGACTTCACATGAATGTCGACTGTCTGGCCTTCACCGGTTCGACAGCGGTGGGCAAGTTGTTCATGCAATATTCGGGCCAGTCCAACATGAAAGCGGTCTGGCCGGAAACGGGGGGCAAAAGCCCCAACATTGTTTTTGCCGATTGCGAGGATCTGGACGCGGCGGCTGACATGGCTGCCTTCGGGGTGTTCTTCAATCAAGGAGAGGTGTGTTCCGCCAATACACGGCTCTATGTTGAACGCCCGATCATGGAGGCGTTTCTTGAGAAGCTGGTCGCGCGGGCGAAGGCCATGCAGCCGGGTGATCCGTTGGACCCATCGTCCAAGATGGGCGCGATTGTCGATGCAAGGCAGCTGGACCGCATCATGGGGTTCATTCAGGGCGGGCAGCGCAGCGCGCGGCTGGTCACAGGGGGCACGCGTGTGCAGATCGACGGCAAGGGCCATTTCGTGCAACCCACCATCTTTGCCGATGTCGCCCAGACCGACCCGCTTGCCCGCGAGGAAATCTTCGGGCCTGTGCTGTCGGTCATCGCGTTCGACACCGAGGAAGAGGCGATCACCATGGCCAACGACTCTCCCTATGGGTTGGCGGCATCGGTCTGGACCGGAAACCTTGGCCGCGCGTTGCGCATGTCTGACCGCCTGCATGTGGGCACGGTTTCGGTGAACACTGTTGACGCCCTGTCTGCACAAACCCCGTTCGGGGGCATGAAGCAATCCGGTTTCGGACGGGATCTGTCACTCCATGCGCTGGAAAAATACACAGCCCTCAAGACTGTCTGGATGAAATACCGCGCATGATCAGAACGTGATGTTCCCCAGATGTGCATTCAATGCGAAAGCATTGGCTCGTGCCCGCGCTTGCGCCTAGACTGGCGTCATACCAAGAGGTGAGCCATGCCCCTTCGCTACACGTTGAGACAACTGGAATATTTCGTTGCTGTGGGCGAGGCTGGCAGCATTGCAGCCGCTTCACATCGGGTCAATGTTTCTTCGCCTTCGATCTCTGCCGCGATTTCGCAGCTGGAAGAAGAACTGGGCGTGCAACTTTTCGTGCGCCATCATGCCCAGGGGCTGGCGCCTACACTGCCGGGTCACAAGCTGCTGGATCAGGCGCAGATTGTCCTGCGGCAGGCTGCGGCCTTGCGCGATCTTGCAGGTGAGTTGTCGGGCATGGTGCGCGGCCCGCTGGAGCTTGGATGCCTGTCTACTTTCGCGCAAATTGTCGTTCCGGGTCTGCGGCGCAGTTTTCTTGATATGTATGAGGAGGTGCGGATATCCCAGACCGAGGGGGACCAAGCCAGCCTCTTTACATGGCTGCGGCAAGCGCGCATCGACATGGCGCTGTCATATGACCTTGATTTGCCGGGTGATCTGCACTTCACACCAATTCTGGAATTGCCGCCACTTGTCGCCATGAGCGATACCCATTCGCTGGCACATCTCCCGACTGTATCTGTTCAGCAACTTGCTGCTTATCCAATGGTGCTGCTCGATCTGCCGCTGAGTTCGGACTATTTCCTGTCTTTCTTCAGCCGGGCCGGATTGCGCGCCAATGTTCACGAACGCACCCGTGATATGGCGGTGATGCGCAGTCTGGTCGCGAACGGGTTCGGATATTCCATTGTCAATCACCGTCCGCTGAATGACATGTCACCTGATGGCAAGCCGATACGCTTCATTCCGCTTTCCGGTAACGCGCGGCCCATGAAACTGGGCCTGCTGATGGTTGCCGGGACGGAGCGGACACAGTTGCACAAGGCTTTTACGGCGCATGCCCAGGAATGGCTTGCTGCGAATGCTACCCGGCTTCTGGGGATCGGCGCTGCTTAGTCAGGGCCAAATCAAGGCTTATGCAGGCTTGTATTTTATCTTGCAGATACGCCTTTAGACTGGTGCAAAATCTGACAGGAGCCAGACAGTGCGCGATTCCCGTTACGACATCTTGTTCGAGCCTATGGCGATTGGGCCAGTCACGGCCATGAACCGGTTCTACCAAGTGCCCCATTGCAATGGCGGGGGGTATCGCGACCCTTCGGCCGCTGCGGAAATGCGCGGCATCAAGGCCGAAGGCGGCTGGGGCGTCATATTCACCGAACAATGCGAGATGCACCATACCTCCGAAATAACGCCTTTCATCGAATTGCGCCTATGGGAAGACAAGGACATTCCGCAACTGCGCCGCATGTCCGAGAAGATGAAAACCCACGGTGCGCTGGCGGGCATTCAACTGGCCTATTCCGGCATCAATGGCCCGAACCTTTACACCAAGGAAGTGCCGCTTGCGCCGTCGGCCTTGCCAATTCGTACCTTTACCAATGATCCGGTACAGGCGCGGGCGCTGTCAAAAAGTGATATCCGCGATCTGCGGCGCTGGTTCGTGAATGCCGCGAAGCGCTCGAAACTCGCGGGGTTTGATCTGATATGTCTTTATGGGGCGCATGGTTTCGGGATTTTCCAGCATTTCCTGAGCCGCGCCACCAACCAGAGGGGCGACGAATATGGCGGTTCGCTGGAAAACCGCGCGCGTTTCGTCAATGAGGTTGTGGCGGATATCCGCGACGCAGTGGGGGATTGCATGGGCCTGACCCTTCGCGTCAGCCTTGATGAAACCATCGGCGAACTAGGGTTTTCCAACGCCGAACTGCGCGAGTTTATCGAGATGAACCGCGATTTGCCCGATCTGTGGGATCTGGCGCAAGGCACATGGGAAGATTGTTCCGGCCCGTCGCGCTTCAAGGAAGAGGGGGCACAAGAGCAGCTTGTCAGCGGCATCAGGGTATTGACCAGCAAGCCCGTGGTGGGTGTGGGCCGCTTTACTTCGCCTGATGTGATGGTGCGGATGGTCAAATCCGGCACACTCGATTTCATCGGCTGCGCCCGCCCTTCGATTGCCGACCCCTTCCTGCCCAGAAAGGTCGAAGAAGGCCGGATTGACGATATCCGCGAATGCATCGGCTGCAATATTTGCATTACGGGGGACATGACCATGTCGATCAGTCGTTGCACCCAGAATCCGACCTTCATGGAAGAATGGCGCAAAGGCTGGCACCCCGAGCGCATGAACCCCAAGGGCGAGAGTGGGAATGTGCTGGTCATCGGGTCTGGTCCGGCCGGACTAGAGGCGGCATGGGCACTGTGTCGACGTGGATATGATGTGGCCATTGCCGAGGCGCGGACGGAAATCGGGGGCCGTGTCACGCTGGAATCGCGCCTGCCGGGTTTAAGCGCCTGGGGCCGGGTGCGTGACTATCGCGAATACCAGTTGCGCCAGCGACCGAATGCGGAAATCTATCTCGATAGTGCGCTTAGTGCCGCGGACGTCATGGAATTCGGTTTTCAGAACATTGCGATTGCCACCGGGGCCACATGGCGACGCGACGGCGTGGCACGTCAGCATGTGGTGCCCATGCCCATCGCCGATAACGCCCGCATCTACACACCTGATGACCTGATGGCAGGGCGCATGCCTGCGGGCGACGTCGTGATCTATGATGATGATCACTATTACATGGGTGGGGTGCTGGCTGAACTTCTGGTGAAGAACGGCGCGAATGTCACGCTGATCACGCCGTCTGCGTTTGTTTCGGACTGGACCAACAACACGCTGGAACAGGCCACGATCCATGCGCGGCTGGATGAAATGGGCGTCGATATCGTGCTTAACCGTGGCGTGATCCGCATTGGCACTGATCATGTTGTCAGCAATTGCGTCTATACCGGCAAGACGCGGACCTATCCGGCGGAAGCGGTAGTGATGGTCACGTCGAGAACTGGCAATGACACGCTCTATCATGACCTTGTCGCGCGGCAGGCGGACTGGGCAGATGCCGGGATCCTCTCCGTCAGGGTCTTTGGCGATGCCGAGGCAGCAGGACCGATCGCCTGGGCCACCTATGCGGGCCACCGCTACGCGCGTGAGTTGGACGAGCCGGATCGGGGTGATGCACTATCGTTCCGCAGGGAAATCACCGGGCTTGCCGCGGAGTAAGAAAGTACAATGCCGGATTCCGTGCCCACGCCCGGCAGCTTGCCGGTCCTTGAACGCCTGATTGCCTTTCCAACTGTCAGCGCGCAAAGCAATCTTGCCCTGATCGACTATGCCGAAGGGGTGCTGCGCGGCACCGGGTTTGAAGTTGCGCGAATTGCCGACCCGACAGCCCCCAAGGCCGGGCTGGTTGCGCGGTTGGGGCCAGAAGGCCCTGGCGGAATTCTGTTATCGGCGCATAGTGACGTGGTGCCTGTCGAAGGGCAGAACTGGACACGCGCCCCGTTCCGTCTTTCCCAGCAGGGTAACCGCCTGTTCGGGCGGGGCACGACCGACATGAAGGGCTTTCTTGCGGCGACGCTGGCGCTTGCGTCCAAGGCAGCCGGGGCGCCGCTGCGCGCGCCACTGATGATGGTCATTTCCTATGATGAAGAAGTCGGCTGCAAGGGTATCCGGCAAATCATGCCGACACTTGGCGCAGTCGGCTGGCAACCCGACCTTTGCATCGTGGGCGAGCCGACGGAAATGCGCCCGGTACCCGGCCACAAGGGCAAGGTCGTCTTCCACGCGCGTTGCAGGGGCGAGGCCGGACATTCCGCTGATGCCCCCGATTTCGTGAACGCGCTGCATCTGGCCGCTGACGTCATTACGGCACTGCGCCTGATGCAACAGGAATACGCCCGTGACGGCGCGTCCGATCCTACCTTTGCGGTTCCCTATTCAACCGTTCACGCCGGGGTCATGCGGGGCGGGCGCATTCTGAATATCGTGCCGGAAGAGGCCGTCATTGAATTCGAGCTGCGCTATCTGCCGAAGGACAATCCGGCAGTTTTCAAGGCGCGGCTTCAAAAACGTGTCGAGGCTGTCCTGCGCGGTTACCCCGATACCGCCGGAATCGACATTGAAGAGGTTAACGCCTATCCCGGGCTGGATATTTCCAGGAACCATTCCGCGATGAAACTGGCCGCTGCGCTGGCCGGACACGCGCCCGGACAGAAGGTAGGTTTTGGCACCGAGGCTGGTTTCTTTGCCGAGGCGGGAATTCCGACTGTTGTCTGTGGTCCGGGCAGTATGGCCGCGCAGGGGCACAAGCCCGATGAATATCTGGAAACCGGCCAGCTTCTTGCGTGTGAACAGATGCTCGACCGTGTGCTGGCGCATCTGCGTAAAGATCAGGCACAACCTGAAATCAGGTAAACCATGGGCTTTCCCGCCGTGAATTCGCCGTCGGAATGGGCACATGCACTGATTTCTGCCTTTCAAACAGGCGTTTCCTGCCCCTGATCCTTCGCCATCCGATCTTAGGCAAAGGCTAACGTGAACTGAGGAAGTCAATTCTTACAACTGACAGTTAAGATTTCTATCGTTGCATCACCACCTATCCTGCCGCGAGGGCTACATGACAAAACAGCGACCCATCGCTATTGATATTCAGAAGGTCGTCAAGCGTTTTGGCGACTTCACAGCCCTGAAGGAGGTCTCGGTCAGTATCGGGGACAATGAGTTCTTCACCCTGTTGGGACCATCAGGCTGCGGCAAAACCACGCTTCTGCGTATGATCGCAGGGTTCGAGGATGTGACCGCCGGTGCGATTTTCCTTTACGATCAGGAAATCGCGAAACTCCCGCCCAACAAGCGGCCAATCAATACGGTATTCCAGAATTACGCGCTGTTTCCAACCATGAGCGTGCTGGAGAATGTCGGCTTCGGGCTGGAAATGCAGGGCAAATCCAGGGCGGAAGCCAGGCGGCAAGCGGGCGAAATGCTGGAACTGGTGCAACTGTCGCAATTCGCCCATCGCAAGCCCTCTCAGCTTTCGGGTGGGCAGCAGCAGCGCGTGGCGCTGGCCCGCGCGCTGGCACCGAAGCCCAGGGTGCTGTTGCTGGATGAACCGCTTTCGGCGCTGGACATGAAGCTGCGCAAGTCCATGCAGCTTGAACTGAAACATATCCAGCGCGAAACGGGCATCACCTTCATCTTTGTCACCCATGATCAGGAAGAAGCCCTGACCATGTCCGACCGCATTGCCGTCATGTCCGCAGGAGAGGTGCAACAGCTTGGCACGGCACGCGATATCTATGAGAACCCGCGCAACATGTTCGTGGCCGATTTCATTGGCGACACAAACCTGCTGGAAGTTTCGGTGGACAAGATCGAGAATGGCCGTGCGACGTGTCATCTGGGCGGCGGGCATGAACTGACATGCGATCCCGTCGCGGGCGTCGACACCGGCGCGCGGGTCCATCTGTCGGTGCGCCCGGAGCGGCTGTTCCTGTCATCAGAACCGGAGGAAGTCGAAAGTCTGCGGGGGCGCGTCGTCGAGAATATCTTCATCGGCACGGATATCACCACCATCCTTGACCTTGGTGTGGGCCCACAGTTCCGGGTGCGTGCCTCGAATTCGGATCGGGGCAATCTGCGGGTTTTCGAACCTGGGCAAAATGTGTTCGTCAACATGGAGCGGGGCGCAGCGCGCCTCCTTGTGGACTGATGGCGGGCGGTGCGGCAAGCGGCGGCAACGCCACCAGCGAAGCCTATGCCCCGGCACGAGGCTGGCTTTTGTTGCCGACATGGGTGGTGTTGGGAATCGTCGTCCTGGCGCCGATAGTTCTGATGCTGATCTATTCCTTCCTGACAAAGGAATTCCGCGGCGGCGTGATCTGGGAATTTTCGGTTGACGCCTATGACCAGTTCTTCTTCGACCGCGGCCTGTTTGGCGATGACGCGCCGACAATTCAATGGGCCTATATCCAGATATTCTGGCGGTCAATCTGGCAGGCCACGCTGGCGACCATCTTCTGCCTGCTGATCGGGTTTCCCACGGCCTATTTCATTGCGACGCGCCCTGCCAATCAGCGTACGATCTGGGTTTTCCTGATCACCATCCCCTATTGGGTCAATCTGCTGATCCGCACAGTGTCCATGCGGTTCATCCTGCGCGATCAGGGGCCGCTTAACGATCTTCTGCAATGGACGGGGATCGTTGCAGAGCCTTTGACGATCATCAATACCAACCTTGGGGTGCAGATCGGTCTGTTCTATTCATACCTGCCCTTCATGGTGCTGCCGCTCTATGCTGCCATCGAGCGCTACAACTTTTCCCTCTCCGAGGCTGCGTCCGACCTATACGCACCGCGCCACAAGATTCTGACCCGCATTGTTCTGCCTGCGGTCAAGCCCGGACTGATAGCGGGCTGCATTCTGGTGTTCGTCCCGTCGCTGGGGTCGTTTCTGGCACCGGATCTGCTGGGCGGTGCGCGGAATTTCATGATCGGTTCACTAATTGACGAACAGTTCAGGGGCAGTGCGGGCAACTGGCCTTTCGGGGCCGCAGCTTCGATGATCCTGCTGACACTGGTGCTTCTGGTGCTGATGGTTCTGGCGCGCCAGCAGGCGCGGCTCGAAAAAGGAGCAGGCTGATGCAGACTGGTGCCGCACGCTTCGATTTTCCGGGCTTTAAAGTGCTGACTTTCCTGTGTCTGTTCATCCTGTATGCACCGCTTCTGGTTGTGACGGTCTACAGTTTCAACGACTCGCGTTCGATCACGACCTGGGGCGGGTTTTCGCTGCGCTGGTATGTTGATGTCTTCACTGGCCCCGACTCCGCCAAGTTCCAATCGGCGGCGTTCAATAGTTTCTCGATCGCGTTGATTGCCGCTACGGTCGCGACTGCCATTGCCACGTCGGCGGCTTTGGCCATGGTGCGCGGCGGGCGCTTCAAGCTGCGGACCGCCACATTCGGATTAATCAGTCTGCCCATTCTGGTGCCGGAGATTGTGACCGCAGTTGCGATGCTGATCTTCTTCAATGCAATCGGCTTCACGCGCGGTTACACATCGATCCTGATTGCCCATATCGCGTTCTGCATTCCCTTCGCCTATCTGCCGATTTCGGCGCGGATGCAGGGCATCGAAGGCGTTTATGAACAGGCTGCGATGGATCTTTACGCCGGCAGAGCGCAAGCTTTCCGCCGCGTCCTGCTGCCGATGATGATGCCGGGCATCATCTCTGGTTTCCTGCTGGCTTTCATTATCTCGCTTGACGATTTCATCATCACAAATTTCGTCAAGGGTGCGGGGATCGAGACGTTGCCGACCGCGATATTCGGCTCGGTGAAGCAAGGGCTAAGACCCAATATCATGGCCATCTCAACCATGCTTCTCGTATTCTCAACTGTGATCGTGACGTTGTCCTGGCTGGTAAGCAGGATCGATCGCACGAAATGACTCCCTCCAACAGAAAGGTGCCTCGCAATGGCCAACTATCTCAGAACATCTGCAATCGCATTATGTGCCGGACTTGGCTGTGCAACGGCGGCATTGGCCGAGGGCGACGTGGTTGTCTATCATTGGTTCGAATACATCCCGCAGGAACTGATTGACAAGTTCACCGAGGAAACCGGTATTCGTGTCGTCATGGACACCTACGATTCAAACGAGGCTATGCTTGCGTCCCTGCGCGCAGGCGGCATGGGCACTTATGACGTCGCTGTTCCCGGCGATTACATGGTTCAGATCATGCGCGACAACGACATGCTGGATGCAATTGCAGAGGGGGAGTTGTCTAACCACGGCAATATTCTGCCGGAATGGCTGGATGTAAGATATGATCCGGGTCGGCAACATTCGATCCCGTATCAGTGGGGGTCTACTTCTTTCTCGGTTAACCGAGATGTCTATGATGGCCCGATCAACACGACCGAAATCATTTTCAACCCGCCTGCCGAACTGTCCGGGCGCATAAACATGCTGGCCTCGCAGGGGGAAGTCATGGCGCTGGCTGCAATCCATCTGGGTATCCCGATGTGCAGCCCTGAACGCGACGATGTTCAGGCGCTCAATGATCTGCTTATGGGGTCACGCCAGCACTGGGTGTCATTCAATTCCGATACTGCGCGCGAGGTTCTTGTCTCGGGCGATGCGGCAGCAGGAATGATCTATGACGGCTTTTCAGCGCGCGCGCGCATCGAGGAAGGCGCAAATCTGGAATACGCCTTCGCAACGCAAGGCTACATCGCCTGGATGGACAATGTCGTGCTGCTGAATGATGCCCCAAACCGTGACAACGCCATCCGCTTCATGGATTTTCTGCTGGAACCGGAAAATGTCGGCATACTGACCAACTGGACGCAATATTCCGCGGGTATCGCTGGGGTGGACGCGTTTCTTGATCCCGCACTTGCCGCGCAACCGGAACGTAACCCGCCCGAGGATGCCGGACCCGCCATCTTCATCGAGGTGTGCGATCAGGCCACACAAGAGATTCATGATCGAATCTGGACGGCCCTGCGCAGATAGTGGTTTGTTCTGAAATGCGTCTGTCAGGTCCGGTTCTGAAGCCCGGACCTGACAGATGAATGACCATGGCTTCGGACATTTCTGTAGTTGTCATTCGCTGACCGGATCGCGGACTGCCGCATCATCGGTGTGAAAGTATTTTTTCTGTCTGTATTTCCGCAGCCTTCTCTGAAGGTTATGCTGCGTGACTGCGTATTCCCCCGACTTTTCAAAAGACACAAAGGGAAGCGCAGACGCGTCATCTGCCCGCAGCGTTTGCAAAACCCGCAATTATAAAGATGCGCTCGCCGAGCATGTCCGCCCGGTGCCTCCGGTTTAATGCATTGTTTCAGTATCGGGCTGAAATCAGAGGCTTTTTGCCGTTTTGCACGTTCCGGCCCGCGATGCCGTCGATATTTGGGTTGCGCGGGGTGCAGAAAATATGCCAGCCTTTGCCAATAAGCGACATCAATAAGTCGCAAATGACAGGGAATAGAATTGATGCCACGATCAGATTTCTGGTCCGGGCTCGTGGTGGCCGCATTCGGGCTGTTGGCGTTGCTCTGGATGATACCGAATTACGCGGGTTCCAATCCATTTGCACAGATGCCACCGGAGCTGGTGCCAGGAATCGGCGCCTGGCTGATGGTGCTGTGCGGAACGATCATCGCCGCCAAGGGCCTGTTTCAGATGGTGCGCGCGCGCATCGGACCCGTCACCGCCGATCTTCATTGGGGCGCTGTTGCCTGGGCCGCCTGGCCCTTCGCCTATGTCGCGGTGGCGATCTGGTTCATGTCCTTCATCAAGATAACATGGTTCGGGGCTTTCCTGATCGGGGGAATGCTGATCCTTCTGGGCGAACGCCGGTGGTACATCATCCTCGGGTGCTCGGTCGTGCCGGTGGTGCTGCTTTATATCCTTTCTGTTTACATGATGCGCGTCGGGGTGGTGTAGGGCATGGATTTTTCCGTTATCGGGGCCGCCGCTGCCGAAGCGCTGACGCTTGCATCTTTCATCGGTATCGGGGGCGGGGTGCTTCTGGGCTATGTGGTGGGGGTAATTCCCGGCCTGTCACGGTCCGTGGCGATTTCCATCGCTATTCCGATGACGTTCTACATGTCGCCCTATATCGCGATTTCGTTTCTGATTGGCTTGTCCAAGGGCACGGCGGCGGGCAGCGCGGTTTCGGCCATCCTGCTGAATGCGCCGGGCGAGGCGTCGTCTGCGGCCACCGCACTTGATGGCTACCCTATGGCCAGGCAGGGCAAGCCGAAGACCGCCCTTCAGGTCGGGCTGATCGCGTCGGTCATGGGCGATATTCTGGCCACAATCATCCTGATCTTCGTGGCCATCCCCTTTGCGCGCGTCGCGCTTCTGTTCGGCCCGTATGAAATGGCTGCGATCCTTGCTTTCGCGCTGGTCTTCATCGCGGGGCTTTCGGGCGGTAATATTTTCAAGGGGCTGGCCGCCGGGGGGCTTGGCATTTTTCTGGGCACAATCGGGCTGGACAATCAGACCGGCCTGCCGCGCCTGACCTTTGGCTATACCGAACTGATGGACGGAATGCCGCTGATTGCAGTCGCCATCGGTACGCTGGCCCTGTCCGAGATGTTCATCCAGTCCGAGAAGCTGCGCTATGACCGCGAGAATATGGCGGTTTCCATGAAGAAGGATACGAGTGACCGCATCACCTGGCCGATATTCAAGGGTATTCTTCCCACAATCCTGCGTGGAACGGGGGTCGGTACGTTTGTCGGTGCATTGCCGGGGCTGGGGCCGTCTGTGGGGTCTTTCATGTCTTACGGCATGACGGTCAAGGCCGCGAAAGACCCGGAGAGTTTTGGCAAGGGCAACCCCAAGGGTATTGCGGCCGCGGAATCGGCGGATAACGCCGTTATCCCGGCAGCGCTGATCCCGCTTTTCGGTCTGGGGATTCCGGGCAATGTATCGGCGGCGCTGCTCATCGGGGCGTTCGCGATACATGGTATTACGGTTGGCCCGCTTCTGCTGCGCGACAATCCTGAACTGCTATACTCCATTTTCGCGGGGATGATCCTGGCATCGGTCATCATGCTGGCGCTTGGCTGGTTCGGGCTGATGTTCTTTGCCCAGATTACCCGCGTGCCCCCGCATGTGGTCATTCCCATCGTGATCTTCTTCTGCCTCGCAGGGATGATGCTGCAGGGCTACGGCACATTCGGGCTGATTATCCTGATGGGTTTCGCAGCACTCGGCTATCTGATGAAGAAATACGATTACAGTTTCGTCACCTTCCTTGTGGCCTTCATTATCACCCCGATGCTGGAGTTGAATCTGCGTCAGTCCATCATCCTGTCGCGCGGTAACTGGGCAATCCTGCTTGATCGTCCGATTGCGACCTTCTTTATCGCCTGCACTGCGCTGGCGCTGATTACGCTGATCATTCGCACCTTCCGCACGGATAAAGCGGCGGCTGGTGCGCCGACATCAGAGTAAACTGATCGGAGTCATCCGATCTTTCGAGATTTTGCTGCGATCAATCGTCTTCATCGCTGCAGCAGATAACCGGCTGATTACACGCGAAGTTATCGCCGGGTTCAAGAAGACGCATAACCAACGGGAGTAAATCACGATGAAAAGAACTTTTGCAAGCATCCTTGGCGCAACCATGCTGGCCGCGCCGATGGCCTATGCCGCTGACTGGCCCACGCGCCCGCTGACCATGGTGATCGGTTTCAACCCCGGTGGCTCGACCGACATTCAGGGCCGTGTTCTGGCCAATGTGATGGAGGAATTTCTGGGCCAGCCGGTAAATGTTGTAAACCAGCCCGGTGGTGGTTCGGCCGTGGCCTTTACCCGGCTGACGAACACCGAGGCTGATGGCTATACGTTCCTGTTCGGCGGGACCACGGCACTGACCTTCACGCCGATTATCACGCCGGTGGAATATGAAATCGATGATTTCGAATATCTGGCCGCTGTTGCCCTGGGGCAGAACGCCATTGTGACAGCTGCCGATCAACCCTTCAGCACATTTGATGAAATCATTGCCCATGGCAAGGAAAACCCGATGACCTATGCCCAGCAAACACCGCTGGACGAGGCTATCATCCGTGCGATTGCCGAAGAGGAAGATCTGGATCTGGCGATTGTGCCGACCGGTGGCGGTGGTGGCATGGCGCCCCTTGTGTTGGGCCGCGAGGTTGACTTCGCCTATTCAGGCGGGACGCATGCGCAATATACGCCAACCGGTGAAATGGTTGTGGCCGCCTTCATGTCGGCAGAGCGCAGTCCTTTCTATCCCGACACGCCCACGCTGATGGAACTCGGTTATGATTATTCGATCGAAGATTACCGCACCATCATCGTACCCGCAGGCACACCGGACGATGTAAAGGAGCGCCTGATAGCAGCCGCAGAATTCGCGAGCACACACCAGTCCTTCATTGACATCACCGAAGGAAACACCTTCTTCCCTGTGGTGTTCATCGGGCAGGACGACATGGAAGCCAATGTGCGGCGCATCCGTGCCGCCACGGAAGAGGTCATGGCCGACTGATCCGACGCAGGTGGCGCTGTTGGCAGCGCCACCTGCCACATGCAGAATGCAGGGACCGGAAGCCAGCGCAACGGAATTGCAAAAGGGCCGAGGCACACTGGCCACGGCCCTTTGTTGACGCGCCCTGTGGCGTGCCAGGTTACGCGAACTTCTTTATCTCTCCTGATTTCAGGCGCTCCACGTAGCTTTCCAGCTCGCGCTTGACGATCGGCATCAGGAAATAAAGCCCGATGATGTTGACAACCGCCATGGCGAAAATCGCCGCATCAGAAAAGTCGATCACCGGCTCAAGCTGCGCTGCGGCACCAATCACCACGAAGACGCAGAAAATCACCTTGAACACCAGTTCCTTGCGCTCGCCCTCGCCGAAAAGATAGGTCCATGCCTTCAGGCCGTAATAGGACCAGGTGATCATCGTCGAAAACGCAAAGAGCACCACCGCAAGCGCCAGTACATAGGGGAACCAGCTGATAGCACTGCCGAAGGCGGCTGATGTAAGGCCCACGCCCGAAGTGTCGCCAATCGTGCGCACGGCATTACCCGCCTCGTTCAGAAGGTAAAGCCCGGTTGCGGGGTCCGTCACAAGCTGCTGGGTGATGATGATCACCAGCGCGGTCATGGTGCAGACAATGACCGTATCGATGAACGGTTCCAGCAGCGATACGAACCCTTCGGTAATCGGTTCATTGGTCTTGACCGCCGAGTGGGCAATCGCCGCAGAACCGACGCCTGCCTCGTTCGAAAAGGCCGCGCGCTTGAACCCCTGGATCAGCGCACCGACCATGCCGCCCGCAACGCCCAGCCCGGTGAAGGCCCCGACGAAGATCTGCGACAACGCCCAGCCGACCAGATGATAGTTCATCGCGATGATGATCAGCGCCGTGCCCACATAGAGGATGCCCATGAACGGCACCACTTTTTCCGTGACCTTTGCGATCGACTTGATCCCGCCCACAATCACAGCAAAGACAAGACCGGCAAACACCAGCCCGGTAATCCAGCCGGGATATTGCCCGACAACGCCGGTGATCTGCTGATGTGCCTGATTGGCCTGGAACATGTTCCCGCCACCAAGCGCGCCAAGGATACAGAAGATCGAGAACAGCACAGCAAGGATCTTGCCCCCCGGCAGACCGCGTTCGGCAAAACCTTTGGTCAGGTAATACATGGGCCCGCCCGAAACACGCCCATCGGCATATTCGTTGCGGTATTTTACACCCAGCGTACATTCGGTGAATTTCGACGCCATGCCCATCAGACCGGCAAGGATCATCCAGAACGTGGCCCCTGGTCCGCCGATGCCGATGGCAACCGCGACGCCCGCGATATTGCCAAGGCCCACAGTCCCCGAAAGCGCGGTGGCCAGCGCCTGAAAATGGCTGACCTCACCTGCGTTCTTCGGGTCGGAATAGTCGCCTTTGACAAGTGCAATGGAATGGCGGATCACCCGGAACTGAACAAAACCGAAATAGAGAGTAAAGACCGTGGCCCCTATCACCAGCCAGGCCACGATCCACGGGAAAGCAGTACCCGGAAAGTTGGAGAAGATAAGAGTGACGAACCAGCCTGTTGAAACGGCAAATATCTGGTTGACCTGATCATCGAGGGATTGCGCAAATGCCGGGGTTGCCGCCAGCCCCGTCCCCGCTGCGGCAAAAGCTGCCGGAAGTGTCCATTTAAACATGATTATTTCCCTGTTGATTTTTCTTATGGAACAATGGTGCAGGGCACCGGCGCGGTCTGCACCAGAGCACCCGCGACCGAACCAAAGAGGCGGGCCTCAAGCGCTGAATGCCCCTCTCGGCCCACAAAAATCTGAACCGCGCTTTCTTCGCGCGCAACAGCGCACAGAATGTCGGCGGTTTTGCCGTATCGCATCACCGGGGTAACGTTCACGCCCTGGGCTGTCAGTTCCTTGATCACCGGGGCCATCACCGCGGCCTCGGCACGTTCCATCTCCTGACGGCGGCGCATGTGCCGCTCTTCCAGTTCGGTTGGCGTAAGAAATGAATAGGGCGACCATTCCAGAACATGCACCAATACGATGCTGCCGTTCTGTACTGTGGCCCGTGCGACGGCGAAATCGAGTGCCCGGCGGGCAGTCTCGCTTCCATCATAGCCGACGACGAATTTTTCCAACATTTTGTCACATTCTCCCTGCTGAAATCACGGGCTCCTGTGCGGACCCAGACCGCGACCCGATGTCGCATATTATCAGGGCTTGACAAATTAATTCGCCTTTAAATTAATAAATTGCAGTCGAATTAAACGTAAATTTATTATTTTTAAGGTTATATGACGCTATTTGTGGAATTTCGCAGGCCATAAGAAAAGCTACAATTTATGACCGGCGACTGGTTCAGGTTTCCAAATGTCTTGATGTATTGTGACGTCAATATGCGACTGCTAACATGGAATATGAACCGGGGCGGCTGGACTCCTCCGTTTACGGCGCAAGTGGAAGACCACATATGAGATTGCTATGGAGGGGTGAATATGCCTGACGCCAGAACGCTCGGCTATCTGCCCGCATTTGCGGACCAGACCTTCATGAATACCATCCGAACAGTGGCGGGCATCCGGTTGATACTTCTGGAGAATCAGGATTCGGTCGCGCGTTATGCGCCGCAGCTGGATGGGTTGATAACCGGCGGTGGCGAAACCAGCTACTCGCAGGTGGTTGCTGACACGTTGCGTTCAAAGGCGCTTCGTCTGGAATGGATCCAGCTGACTTCGGCAGGCCATGACGCGCTTGCGCGTTTCGGTGTGCCCGACCGGGTAGCACTCACCAATAATGGTGGCGGCTTCGACAAGCCCGTGGCAGAGCATGCGATGGCGCTGCTGCTCGGCTTGTCTCATAGCCTGCCTGCGGCCCTGGACAGAACGGCACTGCCGCGGTGGGACCGGGCGCGGGCGCAGCCTGCCTTTTGCCTTGACGGTCGCTGTCTGGCCATCATCGGGCTGGGCGGAATAGGACGAGAGGTCGCGCACCGCGCCCGCGCCTTCGGCATGTCCGTGATCGGGGTCACCCGCTCGGGTCGGCCGGACCCGGCCGCGCACGAGGTTGCCCCGGCCACGAAACTGCACGAGGTTTTATCCCGCGCTGATGCGGTTGTTTTATGCGCCCCGCTGACGCCCGACACGCTGCATCTGCTGAACGCCCAAAGCCTGGCAGCCTGCAGGAGAGGCGCGCTGGTCGTGAATGTCGGGCGTGGAAAGCTGATTGATACGGACGCTTTGATGGATGCATTGGCTTCCGGGCAGATTGGTGGTGCCGCGCTGGATGTCACGGATCCTGAACCGTTGCCCGATGACCACCCGCTGTGGATGAAACAGAATGTGGTGATTACGCCCCATGTAGCGCCGGCTGGATGCCCGCTGGCAGTCCAGTCTATCGCGGAACACATCCGGAAGAATGCTTTGCGTTTTGCCGGGAACCTGCCGCTGGACGGGCGCTTCACACTTTCCTGACACCCATGAAGGGGTGACCAGCTACCATCATCAGCCGGTGATCAGGCGTTTTTCAAAGAACAGGTCGGGGTAGGGGTCGTCATTGAAGCGCGCGATCTCAACCCAGCCTGTTGCCCGATAAAGCGCGACCGCTTCGTGCAGGGCGCTGTTGGAATCAAGCCGCAGCACCGTCACGCCGATGTCGCGCGCGCGATCCTCCAATTCACGCATCAGCCGCCGCGCCAGCCCCAGCCCCCGCGCGGCCGGAGAGACCCAGAGGCGTTTGACCTCGGCATAGCCTTTATCCGTGCCCTTCAGCCCCGCACAGCCAAGCGGCAGGCCGTCCGATGTGGCAATCACGAAGGCGCCGCGCGGGTGGCGCATGTCCTGCACATCCGGGTCGCTGGAGCGCGCGACATCGAACCCCTGTTCAAGCCGCGCCGCCAGTTCTGTGTAATAGGCATTCATGCAGGCCTGCGCCAGCGGGTGCCTTGGATCGACCGCATCCAGCGCGATGCGTTCCTTGCCCAGGGCCGAGGCCACCATATCCATTGCCGCCAGCAGCTTGTCTGGGGCGGCATGTTTGCCCAGCATTTCGCGGGCCTGCGCATCGGCCAGCGCTTCATAGGCGGCGTATTCCTGCGCGCCTGCCGCTGTCAGCCGCACGCGCCGGCGCCTGCTGTCATCCGCGCCGGGCTCAACCTCAATCAGCCCCTCCGCCTCCAACCCCCGCAGCAAACGGCTCATCAACCCGGAATCCAGTCCCAGATAGGCGCGTATTTCACTGACCTCTACCCGGCTCCCGCCAATCGCGTTCAGAACGCGAGCAGGGCCAAGCGGGCGGCCCCGGCCAAGGAAGGACGTGTCCAGCAGGCCGATTTCAGTGGTCACGGCGCGCTGGAAGCGGCGGATGCGGGCGATCTGATCTGTTGTCATGGCATGGCTCCAATATTCCTGACTTTAGTCAGATATATGAATGCACGCAAGCCGAAGAATCCTGTGGGCAAGTGGGCACTGCATCACCGGCGCGGCAGGGTTGACCGGCGGCCAAAAACAAGCGAGTTTGCGCTAGGGCGGCACATTATCCGGGGCGTGCCCGCTGAAATCATGCATCCCATATCAGAATCGGATTCTGAAGTAGCAGACCTGATTGCCGGGATGCATTAGCGTCAGTCGCCGCCGGATATGGGACATTGCGAAACCACGGTGCCGGGCAGACCGGAACACCAATACCCGAAAGAGGACCGTCATGAACGACGACGACACACGGCCCAATATCCTGATCGTGATGGTTGATCAGCTGAACGGCACGCTGTTTCCCGACGGTCCCGTCGATTGGCTGCACGCGCCCAACCTTCGGGCGCTGGCGGCGCGGTCCACGCGTTTCGCCAATGCCTATACGGCCTCGCCGTTATGCGCGCCGGGGCGGGCAAGTTTCATGTCAGGGCAGTTGCCCAGTGCCACACGGGTTTATGACAACGCGGCTGAATTTGCGTCCAGCATTCCGACCTATGCACATCATCTGCGGCGTGCGGGGTATTATACCTGCCTGTCCGGCAAGATGCATTTCGTCGGCCCCGATCAGTTGCACGGGTTCGAAGAACGCATGACCACCGATATCTACCCCGCCGATTTCGGCTGGACGCCCGATTATCGCAAACCCGGCGAACGGATCGACTGGTGGTATCATAACATGGGGTCGGTTACGGGCGCAGGCGTGGCAGAAATCACCAACCAGATGGAATATGACGATGATGTCGCGCATCACGCGATTTCCAGAATCTATGATCTGGCCCGCGGTGCCGACGCTCGGCCATGGTGCCTGACGGTCAGTTTCACCCATCCCCATGACCCTTATGTTGCGCGGAAAAAATACTGGGATCTGTACGCGGATTGCGCCCATCTGATGCCCGAAACCGGGCCAATCCCATATGCGCAGCAAGACCCCCATTCCAGGCGGATTTTTGATGCGAATGACTGGCGGTCCTATGATCTGACCCCGGAAATGGTGGCTCGCGCGCGCCGCGCCTATTTCGCCAATATTTCCTATCTTGATGACAAGATCGGCGAGATCCTGGCCACGCTGGAGGCAACACGCCAGCAAGCCGTTGTGGTGTTTGTCAGCGATCATGGCGATATGCTGGGCGAACGGGGTCTGTGGTACAAGATGTGCTTTTTTGAGGGGTCGGCCCGCGTGCCGCTGATGATTGCGGCCCCCGATATGGCGGCAGGCCGGGTAGATGCGCCTGTCAGCACCATCGATGTATGCCCGACATTATGCGATCTGGCAGGCGTCAGTATGGCAGAGGTGATGCCCTGGACCACTGGCGAAAGCCTTGTGCCGCTGGGTCAGGGCGGCGTGCGCACCAGTCCCGTGGCCATGGAATATGCCGCCGAAGCGTCGGAGGCACCGCTGGTCTGTCTGCGTGACGGGCGTTGGAAATATATCCGCTGCACGCTGGACCCGGAAATGCTGTTCGATCTGGAAACCGACCCGCAGGAATTGCACAACCTCGCCGATGACACGGCGCATCAGGACATATTGGCCGGTCTGCGCGCGCAGGCGGCGGCGCGTTGGGATCTGTCCCGCTTTGATGCCGAGGTGCGCGAAAGTCAGGCGCGGCGCTGGGTGGTTTATGAGGCGCTGCGGCAGGGGGGGTATTTCCCCTGGGATTTTCAGCCGCTGCAAAAGGCGTCGGAACGCTACATGCGTAATCACATGGACCTGAATCTTCTTGAAGACAGCAAGCGTTTTCCCCGTGGCGAATGACATGGGTAATCACACGCGGGGGGCGCGCTAAGGGGGGCAAGCCGAATTTCGATAGCGCGTTACTCAGCGACGCTGGCGCTGCCATCTTCCTCCGCGGAAAGCCCATAGGTGCGCGCCGTCATTGGAACCAATGATATTGCGTGCTGAATAGCTTCGAGAAGCGCGGTTTCGGCCCGGTTAAGGGTTGCTTTGGGGTTCCAGACCAGATGCACGTCAATCGCTGGTGGCATGTCATAAGGCGGCAGACGCCAGAGCAGCCCGTCCTGGACATCGCGCGCCACCACATGCAGCGGCAAGGGGCCGATCCCGAGGCCGGCGATCACCATGCGGCGCACTTCTTCCAGATGACTGGACGTGCCGATGATCTGTTCGTTCAGTTCGGATTGCGCCCGCAACAAGGTCACCGAGCGTAGCGCGTCATGCAGCCTGTCCGTCTCGAAACTGACGGCGGCATGTCCGGCAAGGTCTTTCTGGCGTAAATCCCTGCGACCGAAAAGCGGATGAGGCGGACCACAGAACAGGCCGAAGAATTCGCGATAAAGCCGCAGGTATTCGATTTTCGGATCGCGCCTGTGCACAAGACAGATCGCGAAAGATGCCGTGCGCGCCGTGACGCTGGCCAGCGCCGCACTGGAACCGAGTACCGATATTGACAGGGTTGCGCGCGGGTGACGGGCGTGAAATTCGGCCAGAACCTGATCGAATAATGGGCAGACGACATGGCTGGCCACGGCAATACGCACATGGCCGCGCACCTCGTCGGTCATGTCGCGCATCAAGGTCGACAGCCGATGAACGGCACCGTGTATCTCGACCGCCTCGCGATACAGAAGCGCGCCCGCCCGTGTCAGTTCATAGCGCCCCGGCGTGCGGTCGATCAGACGTTTTCCGATGCGGTCCTCCAGTTTTTTCAGCGCAGTAGAGACAGAGGGCTGCGTCAGCCGCAAACGCTGTGCCGCATCCGTGATGGAGCGCGCTTCGGCCATCACCACAAAGCTGCGTAGCAGGTTCCAGTCCAGATCCCGCGTCAGGCGGTCGGCGTCACGTGGCTCCGGCATTAATGATACCTATAATCACTATTCCAATTATCAATTTGCCTTATGCGTTCTGGCTTTGCAATCTTTGACCATGCCCAGTTCCGCCATTATGCCAAGCAAATTACCGACATGTCTGTAGAAGCCCGTGAAAGGCGGCAGCCGTGGATATTGCTTTCGGCCCCGCTGGGGGCGGTGACGCTGCTGTTGCTTGTGCCGCTGGTGTTCATCGTGATCTATTCCTTCTGGCTGCGCTCGGCGGTCGGGCCGGATATTGCGGGATTTCATCCGGACAACTGGCAGCGCGCCCTGACGGACCCGTTCTACCGTTACATATTGTTCAACACGCTGAAGATTGCTGCGATCACCACGTTTTTCTGCGCGCTTCTGGGCTATCCGGCGGCTTATTTCATCACCCGCTCCAGCGGCAACAAGCTTATATTGCTGCTGTTATTGATGCTTCCTTTCTGGATCAGCTACATTATTCGCACGATGAGCTGGATCAACATTCTGGGCAGTTCGGGTGCGCTGAATACGCTGCTTCTGTCCACCGGTGTCATCTCGTCGCCAATTCAGATGCTGTATAACGAAGCCACGGTCATTCTGGGGCTGGTGCATTTCCTGCTGCCCTTCATGGTGCTGAACATCTATGTCAGCCTTGACGGCATCGACACCAATCTGGAAGATGCAGCGACGTCGCTGGGGGCCACGCGCTGGCAGTCGTTCCTGCAGGTGACCTTGCCCTTATCGCTGCCCGGACTGGCCGCAGGGGGCTTGTTGTGTTTCGTGCTGGGCGCGGGCACCTATATCACACCGCTTATTCTTGGCGGGCCGCGCGATGCGATGTTCGCCAATCTGGTGTTTGAAGCCATCATCACGCAGTTGAACTGGCCAATGGGGTCCGCGCTGTCGCTGCTGCTTTTGCTGGTTCTTGGCGCTTTGGTGGCTGTCTACAACCGCTTTCTTGGCATGTCACAACTGACGAAGGGGCTGGGATAATGGGTTGGGCTGCGATCCGCGCATATACGGTACTGGTCTATCTGTTCATGTTCCTGCCCGTGGCGGTCGTGGTTCTGTTGTCGTTCAACCAGAACCAGTTCGGCAGTTTTCCCATGACCGGCGTTTCCCTGCGCTGGTTCGAAGCATTGTGGAACAACGATGCAGTGATGCGCGCCTTTCGCACGTCGTTGATCCTTGGCCTGCTGACGGCTCTTATCTCCACCACCCTTGGTGTTCTCGCCAGCCTTGCGCTGGTGCGCTACAATGTGCCGGGCAAGAACCTGATCACCACCATTCTGATTGCGCCCATTCTGGTGCCAGAGGTGGTGCTTGCGGTGGCGCTTTTGCTGTTTCTGAACTGGCTTGGCATTGGCAAAAGCTTCGCGTTGTTGCTGGCAGGTCATGTGATTTTCACCCTGCCGTTTGTCATCCTTGTAGTGCAGGCGCGGCTGGTCAGTATCCGCCGCGATGTGGAAGAAGCCGCGCTCAGCCTTGGTGCGTCGCCCGTTCAGACCTTCTTTTCCGTGACGCTGCCGCTTCTGATGCCCGCAGTGGCCGCAGGCGCCCTCTTTGCCTTTACCATATCCTTTGATGACATTACCGGCACGCTGTTCTGGAAACCCGGCGGGGTGGAAACCGTGCCCACGCAGATCTTCTCGATGCTGCGCAATTCCATCAGCCCTGAAATCAACGCGCTCGGCACTGTGATGATCGTTATCACGGTCGGGCTGCCATTGCTGGGGGCCGCCATCGTCCGCAGTATCGCCATGAAACGCGGCATGTAAGAACTGCGGCAATCCTAAACCCGACAAGGAGATGAAAATGGACAATACCAAAAGATATGAACGACTTCTGGAACGTTATCGCAACGGTGATCTGGACAGGCGCAGCTTTCTGGGGCTGATCGGCGCGGCGGGTGTTGCTTACGGCGTGCAGACGCCCTTCGCGCGGATGGCATTTGCTCAGGATGTCACGCAGGTGCGTTTCGATGGCTGGGGCGGCGTCGTATCCGAAGCGTTTCGTCGTCATGCGTTCGACCCCTATACGGCCGCAACCGGCATCAACGTGGTGGATGGTACATTCTCTGGCGGGGACGAATATCTGGCGCAGGTGCGTTCCAGTCAGGAAGGCGAATACAACATTGCCCATCTCTCGGGCGTATTCGACTATGCCCGCTATGTGAATTTCGGTCTGGATGTGGCGCTGAACATCGAAAACATCCCGAACATGGAACTGGTCATGGACGCGCTGACCAATGCGTTCCGCGGCATCACGCCAGATCATCTGTCTGCTGTGCCCTATAATTACGGCACCACGGGGCTGGCTTATAACCGGGCCTATATCTCTGACGAGGAAATCCGTGAGAAAGGCGCATCCATCCTGATCGACCCTGAATATCAGGGCAAGATCGGCGGCTGGAGCGACTGGCGCACGCGGCTGTGGTATGCGGCGCTGCAAACCGGCCAAAGCCCGAATGACATTCAGGACATGGAGGCCGCATGGGACGCCATCCGCGCCCATCGCGATCTGGCGCTGAAATACTGGGGTTCCGGGGCAGAGTTGATGAGCCTGCTGGCCGAGGAAGAGATCTATGTCACCGAAGGCTGGTCAGGCCGGATCGCGGCGCTGCAGGAACAGGGCCATGACATCGGCTATTATGATGCGCCCAACAGCTTTGGCTGGCAGGAATGCCTGTTCGTGATCAAAGGATCGCCCGTTGAGGCCTGCGAGGAACTTCTGAACTTCATGCTGGCGCCCGAAACTTCGATCGCTGTGGCCGAAGGGCAGAATTACCCGCCGGCGCTTGATGGCAGCAAGGTCGATCTGGGCAGCAAGATACCGACGCTGCCCGCCTATGACCCTTCTGGCACGCTGGAGGCGCTGACCTTCGCCGATCCCGTTTACTGGAACGGAAACGAGGCCGAATGGTCGGAAACCTTCGCGCGTGTGCAGCGCGGCTTCTGACGCCATGACCCCGCGCCTGCTTCGGGCGCGGGGTTTTCTGACAAGGGGGCACCATCGTGAGTTCGGTTCAACTCAATAACATTGTCAAGCGCTTCGGCAGCTTTACGGCGGTCGAAAAGACCTCGATGACCATCGAGGATGGTGCCTTCGTCACGCTTCTTGGCCCCTCGGGCTGCGGCAAGACCACGACGCTGCGCATGATCGCCGGGCTGCTGGACCCGACAGAGGGTGAAATTGTCATCAACGGCAAGCGCGTCAATGACGTGCCGATTCACAAGCGCAATCTGGGGCTGGTGTTCCAGAATTACGCATTATTTCCACACAAGACCGTTGCCGAAAACGTGGCCTTCGGGCTGCGCTACCGCAATGTGCCAAAAGCCGAGATCACGCGGCGTGTGCAGGATGCGCTGGAGTTGGTGCAACTGCCGCAGGTCGGAAACCGTTATCCCAAGGCATTGTCGGGTGGTCAGCAACAGCGCATCGCGCTGGCCCGCGCCATTGTGATCGAACCAGATGTGTTGCTGCTGGATGAGCCGCTTTCGGCGCTCGACGCCAATCTGCGGGAAGATATGCGCGTCGAACTGAAGAACATTCAGGCGCGCATCGGCGTGACGACTGTGTTTGTGACGCATGACCAGTCAGAGGCATTGGCGATGTCCGACCGGATCGTGGTCATGAGTGATGGCCGCGTCGAACAGGTCGGCGCACCTGAAGCGGTCTATAACACCCCTGCCAGTGAATTTGTCGCGCGGTTTCTGGGGGCGTCCAACATCCTTGACGGGCGCTGCCTGTCGCGCAGTGCGGATGAGGCGGTTCTGGATGTGCCGGTCTTTGGCAAGGTCACCGTGCCTGGTTCCAGGGCCCCGCATCTGGCGGGCGAAGGCCCTGCCAAGCTGGTGATCCGAGCCGAGAAACTGCTGCTGCGGGACACACCGCCCGAAGGTGGCGCGTTTTCCGCCCCTGCCACTGTGGAAACCGTGGATTATCAGGGCCAGTCCGTCCGCTATTTCGTCCGTGCGGGCGAGATGCAGTTTCAGGCCATCAACATGATCGACGAGCGCCCCTTCCCTGTGGGTGCGCAGGTACATATGACACTTCGGCCGCAGGATTGCGCGGCCCTGCCCGGATAATCACCATGAGCCATCTGTTCTATCAGACCAGTCAGCGTCGTCCTGTTCTGGATCAGGCGCGTGGCGTTTATATGTGGGATGTGGACGGCAAGCGCTATCTGGACGGCTCATCCGGCGCGATGGTGTGCAATATCGGCCATTCGAATGAACACGTACTCTATGCAATGCGCCGCCAGATGGAGAAATCCACCTTCGGCTACCGGCTGCATTTTGAAACCGAAGCGTCCGAGGAACTGGCGGCAAAGACCGCCGCCCTTTGCCCCGAAGGGATGAACAAGGTCTTCTTCGTTTCCGGCGGGTCGGAGGCCGTGGAATCCGCGATCAAGCTGGCGCGCCAGCATGCGCTGGCCGTCGGGCAAGCCAACCGCTGGAAGATCATCAGCCGCAGCCCCAGCTATCACGGTTGCACCCTTGGCGCGCTTGCGATCACGGGTTACGCGCCCCTGACAGAACATTTCGCGCCGATGATGCGCGAAATGCCCAAAATCCCTGCGCCGCGCGCCTATCTGGACGGGCTGGACCCGGACGACCCAGCCACCGGCGCGCATTACGCCGCCATGCTGGAAGCCGAAATCATTGCGCAAGGGCCGGATACGGTGCTGGCCTTTGTTGTGGAACCTGTCGGCGGGGCGTCCACTGGCGCGCTGGTCCCGCCTGTCGGCTACATGGAAGCGGTGCAGGATATCTGCCGCCGGTACGGGGTGCTGCTGATCCTTGATGAAGTGATGACAGGCGCGGGCCGTACCGGCCGCTTTCTGGCGCTGGAACACTGGGGCCTGTCGCCTGATATCGTCGTGCTGTCCAAGGGGTTTGCCGCAGGGTATGTGCCGCTGGGTGCGATTGTCGCCCGGGATGATCTGGTGCGGGCGGTTATGGAAGGGGGCGGTTTCCTGCATGGTTTCACCTATGCGGGTAATCCGCTGGCCTGCGCCGCTGGTGCTGCTGTGATTGATGAAATTGCGCGGCTGGGACTGGTGCGCAACGCGGAAGTCATGGGCGCAGCGCTGCGCACGCGGCTTGACAGCTTAATGACACGGCACCCGATCATTGGTGATGTGCGGGGCAAGGGACTGCTGTTGGCGTTCGAGTTCATGGCCGACCGTGACAGCAAAGCCCCGCTGCCCGCGCGGCTGAACGCGCATCAGCGGCTGGTGGATATTACCTATGAGTTGGGTCTGATCGTCTATTCCCGCCGGACCCGCGACGGGGTCGCGGGCGATCATATCATGGTCTGTCCGCCCCTGATTGTGACGGAGCAGCATTTGGACGAGATTACCGATACGTTGGATGCAGCGCTGACCCGGCTTGCGCATGACTTGGCACCAGCTTTGTCGGAAATGGCATAGGTTCATGGCGGGCATCATCATCACCTGTGCGCTTACGGGGTCCATTCACACGCCTAGCATGTCGCCGCATCTGCCCATCACCGGCAAAGATATCGCGCGGCAGGGCATTGAGGCCGCGCAGGCGGGCGCCTCCATCCTGCACCTGCATGCGCGCGACCCGGTGACGGGGCGACCCTCTGCCTTGCTGGAGCATTTTAACGGTTTCGTGCCAATCCTGGCCCGAGAGACCGATGCGGTGCTGAACCTGTCCACGGGTGGCAGTGCAGTCATGTCGCTGGATGACCGGCTGGCCGCGCCTTTGGCGATTGCGCCGGAAATGGCCTCGCTGAACATGGGCACAATGAATTTCGCGCTGTATCCGATGCTGGGGAAAGACCGCAACTGGATGCATGACTGGGAAAAACCCTTTCTGGAAGATACCGATGATCTGGTTTTTAAAAACACCCCCCGCGACATTGCCCGCATTCTGACAAGCTTGGGGCAAGAGCGCGGCGCAAGGTTCGAATTCGAATGCTATGATCTGAGCCACCTCTACATGCTGCGCCATTTTGCAGATCGCGGCCTGATAAAACCGCCCTATTTCATCCAGTTCGTTTTTGGCGTGCTGGGCGGCATGGGGCCGGACCCGGAGAATCTGACCCATATGAAGCGCATCGCGGACAAGTTGTTCGGGGATAAATACATGTTTTCCGTGCTGGCGGCGGGGCGGTTCCAGATGCCGCTGATCACCATGTCTGCGGCAATGGGCGGACATGTGCGCGTGGGGCTGGAAGACAGCCTGACCATTGCCCGCGGTAGGCTTGCATGCTCCAACGCCGAGCAGGTCATGAAAATCCGCGAGATTGTCGAACGTCTGGGCCGCGACGTCATGACCCCTGATCAGGTGCGCGCCACACTGGGGCTGAAGGGGGCGGGGCAGATCAATGCGGGATGACGGGATGAACTTTCGCAAGGTCGCGAATGCCAACGATCTGGCGCGTCTGGAAGCCGCCTTGCGCTTCCTGAGTGCCGATATCGGCGAGGATTACGCCTGTCCCGGCGCGACGCTTGCCGATGCGCTGACAGGGCCACACCCTGCAGCGCACGGGCTTCTTGCCCTGCAAAAGGAACAGACCCTTGGTGCAGCACTCTACAGCCCTGTTTTTTCTACCGTGCGCGGTGCGGTGGGGGTCTATGTGTCGGACCTGTGGATCAGCGCGAATGCACGCGGGCAGGGGCTTGGCACGCGGCTTCTGGCGCAGGTGGCGCGCGCGGGCGCGCTGTATTGGCACGCAACATGGATCAAGCTTGCGGTCTATGACCACAGCACGGCGTCACAGCAGTTTTACAAAAGGCTCGGGTTCGAACCCGCGACAGGAATGCAGGAAATGCGCCTTGATGCGGCTGGCATGTCAGACCTGATCAGGGGGGCAACATGAAAGCCATATTCGACGACCGCCAGCGCCTGCATGATCCGCAGCATTTCATGGCCAATGGCAAGACCTACGCAAGCCCGGAATCGCCCGAACGCATTACCCGCCTGATGGCAGGCGCAAAAGCCGCAGGCTGCGGGTTCCAGCCGCCGGAAGACGCAGGGCTTGGCCCGATTGCCGCCATTCACAGTGCGGAATATCTGCATTTCCTGCAAACCATATACCCGCGCTGGCAACGCATCCCCGATGCCGGGGCAGAGGTGATTCCGAATATCCACCCTGCGATGCGCAGTAATAATTACCCCAAATCCGCCATCGGGCAGGCAGGTTATCATCAGGCCGACACTGCTTGCCCCATTGGTGCGCATACATGGGACGCCGCCTATTGGTCTGCGCAATCGGCCATCACCGGCGCTGATCTGATCGCGGGTGGCGAACGGGCGGGGTATGTCCTGTCACGTCCACCCGGCCATCATGCGTTCTGTGATCTTGCGGGGGGGTTCTGTTTTCTCAACAACTCCGCCATCGCTGCTGAACGTCTGCGCGGCCAAGGGCTGCGGCCCGCAATACTGGATGTCGATGTTCATCACGGCAATGGAACACAGGGCATATTCTACGCCCGCGATGATGTGCTGACTCTTTCACTCCATGCGGACCCCGACCGCTTCTACCCGTTTTTCTGGGGGGGCGCGCAGGAACGCGGCGAAGGGCGTGGGCTGGGTTATAACCTGAACCTGCCCTTGCCGCGCGGGACAGATGACGCAGGCTATATGCAGGCGCTTGACACCGCATTGCGGCGCATACGTGCATTCGGGGCGGATGTGGTCGTCGTGGCACTGGGGCTGGATGCGCATATTGACGACCCGTTCAAGGGGCTGGCAATCACGACCCAAGGGTTTCATACAATGGCTGGGGCTATTGCGGGACTCGGTCTGCCGTTGCTGCTGGTGCAGGAAGGCGGCTATGTTTCGGACGCTCTGTCCGATAATCTGACGGCGTTTTTGAAAGGGATGTCATGAAAGTCGATTTTCGCGCGATTTACCTGAAAAAGCGCTTCCCGCTGCGGATTTCGCGCGGTGAGATTCCGGGTGGTGAAAACCTGTTTGTTTCCGTCACCGAAGATGGTCTGACAGGCTGGGGCGAGATGGCACCTGGCAAAACTGAAGGGGCTGCGACCGTAGCTGAAGGGCGCGCACAGCTGGAGGGGTTCTGCGCAAAGGGGCTGAAAGGGGCGATCCACGACATCTGGTTCTCAGCGCATAAGGCCGGGGTCGGGGCCTGCGCGCTGGCTGCGCTCGACATGGCGCTGTGGGATCTGCGCGCCAAACAGGCCGGGATGCCACTTTATCATCTGTTGGGGCTGGCGCGGCGGGGTGTGGTGTCGTCACTGACAGTGGGTATCAACCCGCCTGAGGTCGTGCGCGAGCGTGTGCCGCTATTGCTGGACCGCGGTGCGCGGGCGCTGAAGATCAAGCTGGGCAGCAATGACGGGATTGAGGCCGACAAGGCCATGTTCGCCGCTGTACACGAGGTTGCACAGGGCAGCGGTGCGGCGCTGCGCGTTGATGCCAATGGCGGCTGGTCACTGACCGACGCGCGCCACATGATGGGGTGGCTTGCCACGCGCGGGGTGGAGTATGTCGAACAGCCGCTGGTGCAGGGGGCAGAAGATCAGTTGCCCGAACTATTCAGGGATCGCGCACTACCAATCTTTGTCGATGAATCCTGCCGCTTTTCCAGTGACATTCCCGCATTCGCGCATTGTGTGGACGGGGTGAACCTGAAGCTGATGAAATGCGGCGGTATTTCCGAGGCTTTGCGCATTGTTGCTACTGCCCGCGCGCATGGGTTGAAAACCATGATCGGCTGCATGGGCGAAAGCTCTGTGTCCATCGCGGCGGGCGCGTCACTTTCGGCGCTATTTGATTATATCGACCTTGACTCCCACCTCAACCTTGACCCGGATCCCGCTACCGGCGCACCCTTCGTGGATGGTGTAACCCTGCCCGCGGACCAGCCCGGCCATGGAGGAACCTTGCATGCTTGACCCCACCCTTCCCCTCGCACTGTTTGCAGAGGCCACAATGGGCAAGCTGAATGCCAAGATGGCCGAAGGCATCATGCGTTATGGGCGTAATCCCGTGGTCGCGGTGATCGACAGTACGCAGGCGGGCAAACGCGTGCGCGATCTGTGCGCGCTGAACAGTGACGTGCCGGTGGTTGCCACACTGGCAGAGGCGCAGGGCCTGGGCGCGCAGGTGCTTGTATTGGGTACTGCACCATCGGGAGGGCGGCTGCCGCAGGACTGGGTAGTTGTTCTGGAACAGGCGGTTGCGGGTGGCATGAGCCTTGTCAACGGCATGCATGACCAGCTGAAGCCCATGTTTTCCGACAGGCTTCGCCCCGGCCAATGGGTCTGGGACTTGCGTGTGCCACAAGGCGATGCGCCGCCCATCGCGATGGCGCGCGCGGCCACGTTGCGCAATACCCGCGTGCTGATGGTCGGCACTGACATGGCCGTCGGTAAGATGACAGCCGGGCTGGAACTGACCCGCAGCTTGCAGGCATTGGGCCGCGATGCGGCCTTCCTTGCGACGGGCCAGACTGGCATTGCCATTACGGGCAGCGGCATTCCGCTGGACGCAATCCGTGTTGATCATGCAGCCGGGGCCGTAGAACGTATGGTTCTGGAGGCAGCAAAGCATGCGATTGTCGTGATCGAGGGGCAGGGCTCATTATTGCACCCCGGCAGTACCGCCACCCTGCCGCTGATGCGCGGCAGCGCCTGCACCCATATGATCCTGTGCCACCGCGCCGGAATGGAAACGCTTGATGAACCGAAAACCGTCCGCATTCCGCCCCTGCGCGACGTGATTGCGCTGAATGAAGGCGTGGCACGGGCGGGTGGCGCACTGACCCCGGCGCGCGTGGTCGGCATTGCCCTGAACACAGCGCGCCTGTCGCAGGCGGATGCCGACGCGGCGCTCAGGGCGGTTGAGGACGCGACCGGATTACCCGCTGCCGATCCTGTCCGCGAGGGGGCGGACAAGCTTGCGACGACGGTTCTGGAATAGCACAATCAAACAGTGCTGAAAGATCAGGGCACGCGGCGTTCACTTGCTTCCGCCACCCCGGAAATTCCTGCGCCCGATTGAAGGCAACGATGCCGCGCACCGTTCCGGATGTGGAATAACATTCAAACGTGTCGCGTTCAGGTCATGAACATGTGGCGGCAATGCAATCTGTCGGCAGCTTGATCATGCCGAACCATCAGCCCCAGGCCATGTTCTTGAATCCTTCACGGAATGCAAAACGCTCCAGATGGCTGTCAACGATCCCTTTGGCGCGATCAAGCTGTTCCACTGTATCGGCGGAAACGTCGACGCGCAGTTCATGCGCGGATGCCGTTATTGTGCAATCCCCGGTCGGAAGCGTTATCCGTGATGTGGTTTCATCAAACTCCACAGGGATTTTATGGGCAAAATGCTTGCTGAGTTGCTGAAGATAGGCACTGGCCTTGGCGGTGGGAAACCGCCCGGTTGCGCATATGGCGTGTTGCATCTGCCCGATTCCTTATTTATTTGCTCCGGCACAAGAATGACAAAAACAGTCGGATATGTCCAGCCGCCGCCAGACAACCCGAAAAACAGCATACAGCATAAGGAATGCCGATATGAAACTTACACTATGCGCGGCGGCGGTTTGTCTGGCACCGGTCGTCGGAATGGCCCAGGATGTCACTGTTGAAACCCATGCCGGCCCGGTCACGCTGCAAGCGGGACCGCAGAATGTGGTTGCGCTGGACCTTGCCGCAATTGACGCATTGTCAGCGCTTGATGTCGCGATTGCGGCCGTGCCCAGCGTCACACCACCTGCCTATCTGGCAAGGGTCATGCAGGACCTGCCTGCCGTCGGCACCCTGTTCGAACCCGACTTTGAAGCGCTGGCCGTCATGGGGCCGGACCTGATTGTGGCGGGCGGGCGTTCGCAGGCGCAGGTTGGTGCACTGTCGCGTGTGGCACCCACGATTGACATGACAATTATGAATGATGGGCTGATCGAACAGGCGCGCGACCGCGTGGCAGCCTATGGCGCGCTGTTTGACAAGGCGGATGCGGCAGATGCGCTGATTGCGCAGCTTGACGACGCGCTTGCCAGCACCGCAGCGGCTGTCACCGGCAAGGGAAGTGCGCTGATCGTGCAGACCAATGGCGGCAAGCTGTCGGCCTATGGTGCTGACAGCCGTTTCGGCTGGCTGCATAACGCTGTCGGGCTGCCGCAGGCATTTGACGGGATTACCGCAGAAAATCACGGCGAGTCGGTGTCGTTTGAATTTATCGCAGAGGTAAACCCGGACTGGTTGCTGGTTCTGGACCGTGCCGCCGCCATCGGTCAGGATGGCGAGGCCGCAGCCGTGACGCTGGACAACCCCCTGATTGCGGGCACAACCGCGGGCCAGCGCGGGCAGATCATCTATCTGGATGGTGGCGCCATCTATCTGGCAGGCGGGGGCATTCAGTCCGTACAGATCGTGCTGGACCAGATCAGGACAGCATTCGAAGGGTCCGGCAGCTGATCCGTTGCGCGGGCTTCCGATTGCCCTGACCGGGCTTGTCCTGCTTGCGGGCGCAAGCCTGTTGGTGGGTGCAACCAATCTGTGGACGACGCAGCTTGATACCGGCATGGTTCTGGCCATCAGCCGCGTGCCGCGCACACTGGCGGCATTGCTGGCCGGTGCGGGCTTGGCGCTGGCCGGTGTCGTTGTACAGCAAAGTGTCCAGAACAGGCTGGTTGACCCCGGCCTGATCGGCACGCCTGAAGCTGCGATGCTGGGTCTGGTGGCCATTACCCTGATTGCGCCCGGCGCCGCGCTCGCGGTCAAGATGTCGGTTGCGGCGCTGACGGCGCTGGCGGGAACCGCCGTGTTCTTCATGTTGGCGCGGCTGGTGCCACGCCGGGACCCGATGCTTCTGCCGCTGGTCGGGCTGATCTATGGCGGTATTCTGGGCGCGATGGTCCTGTGGCTGGGCTGGATGACGGATCTGGTGCAATTTCTGAGCATCTGGCGCACGGGAGAGTTTTCCGGCGTGCTGCGCGGGCGCTATGAACTGCTGTGGATCATTGCGGGTCTGGCCATCATTCTGTTCGTGCTGGCAGACCGGATTACCCTGTTGGGGCTGGGCGAGGATTACGCCCGCGCCCTTGGTCTGAATTATCTGCAAACTGTGTTGCTGGGGCTGGGTTGTGTGGCTGTAACATTTGCGGTGGTGGTGGTGACGGTCGGTGCCATGCCCTTTGTGGGGCTTGTCGTGCCCAATATCGTCTCGCGCTGGCGTGGGGACAACCTGCGCCAGAACCTGCCCTGGGTGGCGTTTCTGGGGGCGGTTTTTGTGTTGGGCGCGGATCTTCTGGGCCGTGTGGTGCGCTGGCCCTACGAAATTCCGGCGGCGACCATTTTTGCAGTGTTTGGCGCGGTGCTGTTTCTTTGGCTGCTCAACAGCAGAAAGCCGCGTCATCATGGCTGAACGTCGCCTTGTCGCATTGTCGTTGGGGCTGCTGGGGCTGTGCGCGCTGTTCCTTTTCTGGAATCTGCGCGCGCCGATGGGGTTCATTCTGGGACTGCGCGCGGAAAAACTGGCGGCACTGGTGCTGGTGGGCGCGGCAACCGGCGCGGCAACTGTCATCTTCCAGACCATCGCCGCCAACCGTTTGCTGACACCGGGAATCGTGGGGTTTGACGCCCTGTTCGTTTTTACCCAGACAATACTGGTGCTGGGTCTGGGTGGGGCAGGCTATGTGGCGCTGGCGGATACGGCAAAATTTCTGGTTGAAGCGTCCCTGCTGATGGGTGCGGCAATGGCGTTGTTCGGAATATTGTTCCGCAAAGGCGCGGAAGATATTATCCGCATGATCCTGACCGGCGTTATTCTGGGGGTGCTGCTGCGCGGGCTGGCAGGGTTTGCGCAGCGTCTGCTGGACCCGTCCGAATTCGCAGTGGTTCAGCAAGCCAGCATTGCCAGTTTCAATGCGGTCAATCCTGATTTGCTGGGAATCGCGGCATTGGCGCTGGTCTGCGGGCTTGGGGCCGCGCTGTGGCTTGCGCCGGGGCTGGATGTTGCGGCACTGGGGCGGGTGCAGGCGCGGGTTCTGGGGCTGAACCATGACCGGTTGGTGTTTACCGCACTTGGTGTTGTGGCGGCGTTGGTTGCGGTGTCCACGGCCCTTGTGGGGCCGGTCACATTCCTGGGGTTGCTGGCGGCCAGTTTTGCCCATGCGCTGCTGCGCGACCACCGCCACATTGTGTTGATTCCGGCAGCGGCGCTGATGGGCGCGGCCATCCTTGTGGCAGGACAGGCCGTGTTCGAGCGGCTTCTGGGTCTGCAATCCGCGCTTGCGGTCATTGTCGAATTCGCCGGTGGCCTGTTGTTTCTGGCCCTTGTTCTGAAAAGGCGCACAAGATGATCGAGATTTCCAGCTTGTCCATGTCGCGCGATGATGTGCAGATTTTGCGCGATGTGTCGCTTAGCGTGCCATCGGGGCGGCTTGCGGCCATCATCGGGCCGAATGGGGCGGGCAAATCAACGCTGCTGCATTGCATGGCGGGACTGCTGGCCCCGGACAGCGGCCAGGTGCGTGTAAATGGTCAGGATATTCATGCCCTGCGCGAACAAGGCCGCGCCCTGATCCTGTCGCTTCTGACCCAGTCACAAGGGGCCGTCCCACGCCTGAGCGTGCGCGATCTGGTTGCATTTGGTCGCTGGCCGCATCATCGCGGCAGGCCCACACCCACAGATCACACCGCAACCGCCGAGGCGATGGCGCGCTTTGATCTGGACGCGCTTGCACAGCGCAGCGTGGAATCGCTGTCGGGCGGGCAGCGCCAGCGCGCCTTTGTGGCGATGGCCTATGCCCAATCCACACCCTGGATGTTTCTGGATGAACCACTGGCCGCGCTGGACCCCAAATATGTGCGTGACATCATGGACCGGCTGCGCGCAATGACCGGCACCGATACCGGAAAACGCAGCATTGCGCTGGTGCTGCATGACCTGTCGGTGGCGGCCCGCTATGCGGATTTCTGCATTGCAATGAAGGCTGGCCGGATCATTGCGGCAGGCCCATGGCGCGACATCGTGACCTCCGCGCTTTTATCAGAGCTTTATGAAACGCCGTTGCGACTGGCCGAACTGGACGGTGCGCCGGTGGTGGTGGGGTTGTAGCACGCGCCATGCCGATCTGCGTGTTATCGCGGGCCTGCTGGCGCGTTTCCCTGGCTGGTATATGCGCTGGAATTCTTGCGTCAGGCGGCGAACCTAAGCCGGTGTTTCCGACACACTGAACCATATTTCTGGGTGTTGATATCGCGCATACCCCATGGGCAAGGGCGGCATCCTGGCGGTGCCGGAATTCAGGTGTTTATTCCGGCAATCATGCGTTCCAGCCGTTCCATGGCGCGCACGCCATCTGCAATATCGGGGAAGTCGCGCGACTCTCCCCGGAACACGGCACCCACATCGGCCAGCAGCGCACCATAGCCCTTGTGATCCTCGTTTGCGGCGGCGGTGAAATTCGGCGTCCAGCTTAGTGTGTCACAGGTCGGGTCCAGCGTAGCACCGGGGTCATCAGCCTTGAAAGGCGGGTCGCGATACAGGGTAACATTGATGATGTTATCCACATGCAGGCGGGCATGGTCGCCCATGATGCGGATTTCCTCCATCGGGGTGCCGCGCGATTGCACAGTGCCCATCACCACATTGCCGATCACCCCGCCAGCCGTGGTGAAATTCAGATGCAGCAGCAGTTTGCCGGGCTGCGGGGATATGCTGCGCATCTGCATGTCCCCGAAATCTTCGCCTGTGAACCACGGAATCAGGTCCATGTAATGTACGCAATGATGCAGGAAAAACCCGGTGTAATCCGGTTCTCCCACAAAATAGGTGGGCGCTGTCATATAGGCGCCGGTAATCCCCAGAACACCGCCAAAGCCGCCCTTGTCCAGCACGTTCTTTGCAATGCGGTTGCCGGTGGAATAGCGTTTCATGAACCCCACGATCACGGGCTTGCCCGCCGATTGCGCAGCACGGGCAATGTCGCGGGCACCCGCAGCATTGGCGGCGGGGGGTTTTTCCATGAATACCGGCAGACCCTTTGCCAGCGCTGCAAGGGTCGCTGCATGATGAAGCTCCGGCCCCACAGCCATGCCAATCGCATCCAGCCCCGGTGTGGCGACCAGCCCCTGAAAATCACTGTGCAGCGCAGTGACACCGTATTCGGCGGCTGTTTGCGCCATTGCGTCACCATCACGGTCGCACAGGGCGGCAATGCGTATGCCGTTACGCCCCAACTGCGGCAGCAGCATTTGCCGCGCGTGACGGCCGCAGCCGATCCATCCGATATTGATCATTGGTCCACCTCTGCCAGGGCCAGTGCGTTGCGGATAACACCCAGACCAGCGCGCAGCTTGTCGGATTCATCTTCGCGGGGGGCACGCCAATGGGCAATGGGCAGTGCTACCCTGTCATCTGCGCGGCGGAACGGCTCCAGCGCGATCGGTCCGGCGTAGCGGGCCTGATGCAGTGCGCGCATGACGGCGGGCCAGTCTATATGACCAGTGCCTGCATGGCCGCGATGGTTCTCATTCGCCTGAAAATGTACGATCCGGTGTCCCGCAAGGCGGATCGCATCGGGGATAGAGCGTTCTTCCATGTTCATGTGGAACGTATCAAGCATGATGCCCAGACCAGCATCCCCCACAGCATCCACCACTTCGATGGCCTGTCGTGTGGTGGACACGATGTCGGTTTCAAACCGGTTAAGTGGCTCCAGCCCGAACATCACGCCCGCATCGCGCGCAATGGGTGCCACCTGCGCCAGCCCGTCGATGGTGCGCGCGGCGCGCGCGGCAATGTCATCGTCGCTGCGCGGTACTGGTGGCCGCCCGGCGAAGACCATGGGTTCCCCATAAAGTGGCCCACCGATGATGGCGGCCCCCAGTTCAGTTGCCACATCCACCGTCTGTTTCAGATAGTCGATGCCCCCCTGACGGTTTGCCGCATCTTCTGATGCAATGCTGCGCCGGGGGGTCACCCGCGCTGCCAGCACAAGAAACAGCCCCGCATCTGCTGCCGCCGCCCTGACATCGGCCAGCGGCAGGTTGTCTTCGGGTTCGGGTACCAGAAGTTCGATAAAATCGAAGCCCAGATCAGCGGCTTTCGCGAAGTAATGAAGATCCTTGCCGGTGAACGGCCGGGTGAATTGCATCGATATGATGCCGATGGGATTTTTCACTATCTGTCCTTTCCTTCTCAGCCTTTGACCGCGCCCTGCGTCAGGCCCGAGATCAGCCGTTTTTGTACCAGCAGGAACAGGACCGTTGCAGGCAAGGCGCCAACGATGCCCCCCGCCGTCAACAGGCCCCACTGCACCTCGTATTCGCCAATCAGGGTCTGGACTGCGACAGTGATCGTGCGCACGTTCCGCCCCCCAAGGGTCAGCGCATACAGGTATTCGTTCCATGATGTGATGAAGATATAGATGCCGGTGGCGATGATGCCGGGCATGCACAGTGGCAGGATAACCCGGCGCAGCGCCTGCATCCGGGTGCAGCCATCCGTCATCGCGGCTTCGTCCAGCGACCGGGGGATGCCGTTCATGTAGCTGACCATCATCCAGACCGAAAACGGGATTGCCACAGTGGAATTGGCGATGATCAGCGCAAGATGTGTATCCAGCAGCCCCAGAACCCGCATCAGCACAAATAGCGGCAGGATCAGCAGAACCAGCGGGAACATGTTGATCAGCAGAAACTGCACCATCAGAAACCGTTTGCCGCGAAAGTTGAAGCGCGAAAACGCATAGGCAGCCGTCACCGACAGCGACAGGCCCACCGCTACAGTGCCAAGCGCGACGATCAGACTGTCAAGCATGTTGCCCGCAAACCCTACTGTTGCAAACAGCCGGGTGTAGTTTTCAATCGTGGCGTTCCAGATAGACGGACCTTCCGTGAACAGTGTTGATTCACGGCTGATCGAGGTGATGAGCATCCACAGATATGGTCCCAGCGTGAAGGTCAGGATCGCCAGCATGGGCAGATCCACCGTCAGGATGCGGCGCAGGGTGGAACGTTTGCCAAGTGCCATTACTGCACCGCCTTTCCGGTGCGCCGCAGATACAGCAGCACGATTACCATCAGCATCAGGGTAAACAGCGTGGCGATGGCCGATCCATAGCCGAAATCCAGATTGGTGCGCGCCTTGATGAAGGCATAAAGCGGCAGCGTGTGGGTGGCATAGCCCGGCCCGCCCCCCGTCATGACGAAAATCACATCGAAACTGTTGGCCACCCAGATGGTACGCAGCAGAACTGCCGTGACAATCACGCCGGAAATTCCTGGCAGGGTGATGTGCCAGAACTGCCGCCAGGCGCTTGCCCCGTCGATGCTTGCGGCCTCATAATAACTGCGCGGAATGGATTGCAGGCCCGCAAGGATCATGACCGCGAAGAAGGGAAAACCCTGCCATGTCAGCGTCAGGATGATGGCCGCCAGCGCTGTGTCGGGGTTGGCCAGCCATGGGATGGCCCGCTGGATCAGCCCGACGCGCAACAAAAGCTCATTCGCGATGCCGTAGTTGCTGTCATAAATCCATACCCACATCAGCGCGATCACCACCGAAGGTAACGCCCAGGGAATGATGATCAGCGCCCGCGCGAGGGGGCGCCACGGAAACGACTGGTTCAGCAACAGCGCTGTGACCAGCCCCAGCAAAAGCTGCGCGGGAATGGTGGCCGCCATCCAGATGATTGTATGACGCAGCGAAATCCAGAACACTTCATCATTCAGTGCAGTGCGGAAATTCTTCAGCCCGACAAAGTCGAAAGCATGCGGGCGGAACAGCACATAATCATGCAGACTCATCCACACTGTCTGGACCATGGGAAAGAACACGATGGCCAGCGTGACCAGCACCGCGGGCGACAGCATCGCATAGGGCAGCACGATCCGCGAAAGCGGGCGGCGGTGCAGCCTGTCGGGGGCATCTGCCTGTGTCATTTACACTCTCTCGGAAAGTCGCGCCGCAAGGGAATGACGGGGCGCCAAAGGGGCACCCCGCCAGATCAACATGCGATCAGTTTGAATACAGATCGGCTATCTGGGCATTCATCTGTTCAGCAGTTATGTCGCCGATCAGAACCCGCTGCATTGCCGTGGCCCAGACCGTGTTCACGAAATCAGACGTTTCGGGCACATTGGGCAGCAGTTCGGCAAAGGGCAGAGAGTCGACCGTCGCCTGCACGAAGCGCTGGGGATGCAGCGACCATGTTTCAGTGTCTGCCTTGACCACCGGCAATTGCCCGGTTGCTTCGTTGAACAGCGCGTTATTCCCGGCGGAGGACAGGAAGGAAATCCACTTCCACGCCGCTTCCTTGTCTTCGGCGCTGGACAGAATGGCGGTGCTTTCATCGCCAAAGGCTGTCCAGCGGCCACCGCCACATTCCGGCACCACGGTCGCCGACACGTTATCGCCCAACGCCTCTACCATGCCATTTGCCGAACCGATATGGTGGATGGTCATTGCCGTGCGCCCTGCCTTGAAGGTGCCGATGATTTCCTGGAACCCGTCATTCGGGGTGGAGGGGGGGAACACGCCGTCTTCGCGGAACAAATCTGCCACGAACTGTGTTCCGGCGATTCCGGCTTCTGATGTCAGACCCTCTGTCAGGCTGACGCCCTCTCGGCCAAGGGTGAAACTGCCCCAGTGGTCATGCCCGCCACCGGCACCACGGAACCCGAAGCCATAGACATTGATCTGCCCGTCGCCATTGGTGTCGCGGGTCAGCGCGCGCGCCGCCTCGCGGAAGTCATCGCAGGTCTGCGGCACGGCAAGGCCCAGTTCCTCGAACATGTCGGGGCGGTAATACAGGTACAACACCACATACTGAACCGGCAGATAATAGGTTTGCCCGTCCGCCGCGCGGGTCAGTTCCAGCAGATTGTCCTGAAGCCCGTCCTTGCCGTCCCATGCGTCGACCCGTTCGCCAATGGGTTCCAGCGCACCCATTTCCACCAGACGGGGCTGGGCAAACATTTTCACCATTGCCGCATCAGGCGCGCTGCCACCGATGATTGCGGTATAAAGCTGGTCGTAATAGCTGTTCCAGGGGATATTCTCGGCTTCTACCTTGATGCCGGGATTGGCCTCTTCGAATGCTGCGACCAGATCATCCATCGGATTGTCGGCATTGTCGAAATGATACCAGAACCGCACAGTGCTGTCCGCATGGGCCAACCCGGCCGTAAGTGCCAGAACTGAGGCAAGCCCCAGTGTTTTCTTGAAAGTCATTGTCTTTCCTCCCTTGTTGTCGCCCTTGTCAGGCGCTCCTCCTACGAAAAACCTTGCCTGCCCGCGCGAAAGCCTCGCGCGCTTCGGGCAGGACAAGGCCCATCTGCATGAATCCGTGCACCACCCCGTCAATCCGGTCGAACGGGTCATCCCGCCCAAGGGCGCGCAACCGCGCCACCAGTTGTGCGCTGTCGGAAAAAAGCGGATCAAGCATGGCGGCGTTCAGATATAGCGGCGGCAATGCGGCAAGCGCCGCGTCATCGGCCAGCAACGGCGCCACCTCCGGCGTGCTGCGCAGTTCCTGCGGCGCGTACCAGTCCCAGTAGCGCTGCATCTTGGCGCGCGTCAGTCCCGGCCCGGCAGCATTCGCCACATAGGATTCAGTTTCGAAATCCGCGCCATAGACACCATAAAACAACAATGCCTGCGCTGGCAGCACGGCCCCTTCGGCGATCAGCCGCAGCATTGCGCAGAGTGCCAGATTCGCCCCTGCGCTGTCGCCGGCCAGTGACCAGCGGCGCGCCGGGTCGCGGGCATGCCAGGCTTCCGCCACATCGTCCAGCCCGGCGGGCCAGGGGTGTTCCGGGGCCTTGCGGTAATCAAATGTCAGCACCGGACAGCCACAAGCCAGCGCCAGCCGCCGCGCTGCCCCTTCATGGGTGGTCGGCGAACAGAAGGCCCAGCCACCGCCATGGACATGCAAGATAGCGTCGCGCCCGTTGTCATTCGGCGGAACCACCCAGCGTGCGGGAATACTGCCGGCATGCATTACAACGCGCGCATCGGCCATGACGGGCAGGTCTTCGTTCCAGCGCAGGTTTGTCAGTGCGGCAAGTGTCCGGCCCTGCTGTGGCTCCAGCGTGGTCGGGTCGGCCAGTTCACTGTCTTCCATGGCCAGACGGTTCAGCACAGCGCGCATGGTGTCGGACGGGGTGTTCATGGTGCCGCATCGCCGGTCAGGTCGGGGCCGAAATCCACGATGGTTGCGATATGGTGCGCCAGCAGATTGCGCAGTTTCGCCACATCCCGCGCATCCAGCGCGGCCAGAATCGGCACGTGCCGTTCTGCCGTTTCCTCCAAGGCGCGGTTGGGCCGCGAATTCAGAATCTTGAACCGGTGGTTATGGATCAGGCAGCGTGTCAGGATCGGCGCCACCAATGGCAGGTCGGCGGCATCAAACAACCGTGCGTGAAAGGCCCGGTCATATACCGACAGCAGGTATTCGTCGCCGTCCCGCGCGGCATTGCGCATCGCGTTCAGAAGATCGCCCAGATCGGCGCGAAGACGGTCATCTGCCCGCGCAACCACCCGGTCCAGATGGTCGCATTCCACGGCGCGGCGCAACGACAGCAATGCGCGGGCATCGTCGGCATGGCAAGGGGCCACATGGGTGCCCCGGTTGGGCATCCGCTTCACCAGCCCTTCTTCATTCAGTTGCATCAGCGCTTCGCGCACCGTGCCCTGACTGCACCGGAACCTTTGCGCAAGGTCAAGTTCGGTCAGGGCCTGTTCGGGGGGCAGCACCCCCAGAACGATTTCCTTCTGCAGCGCTACGAACAGAGCATGGCTGCGTCTGCTTGATTGTCGCGGAACCAGTTCCGTCACCGAGGGGGTATTGAAACTTTCAACGGCCATGTCTTCGCCGCTCCTTTGATTTGGGCCTGCTTTGGGCTTGCCTTATATTATCAATAACGATAATCGTTATATTATCGATAATGCAAGCCCCTTTTTGTGCTGCACGGGAGACATGCACCATGGCCGACATCAGCCTTAGAAATATCGTGAAGGATTATGGCGGGGTCCGTGCGATCCATGGCGTGGACCTTTCGGTGAATGATGGCGAATTTGTCGCCTTTGTCGGCCCTTCGGGATGTGGGAAATCCACCATGCTGCGGATGATTGCAGGACTCGAGGAAATCTCGGGCGGGACATTGCGGATTGGTGGGCGGGTGGTCAACGAGGTGGAACCACGCGGGCGCGATGTGGCGATGGTGTTTCAGGATTATGCGCTGTATCCGCATATGTCGATCCGTGAGAATATCGGTTTCGGGCTGAAGATGCGCGGCTGGAAGGCCATTGATATCGCGCCCAAAGTTGAAAACGCCGCGCGCATTCTGCAGATTGGTGATTATCTGGACCGCAAGCCGGGCCAGTTGTCGGGTGGCCAGCGACAGCGCGTCGCCATGGGCCGGGCCATCGTGCGCGAACCCTCGGTGTTTCTGTTTGATGAACCGCTCAGCAACCTTGATGCCAAGCTGCGGGTCGAAATGCGCACGCAGATCAAACGCCTGCATGCCATGTTGGGCACCACCACTGTCTATGTCACCCATGACCAGACCGAAGCGATGACCCTGGCCGACCGTGTGGTTGTTCTGCAGGGCGGCCATATCGTGCAGGAAGGCCCGCCGATGGAGCTGTATAACCAGCCGAATTGCCGTTTCGTGGGCGAATTCATCGGATCACCCAAGATGAATGTGCTGTCAGGTGTGATTGATCGCATTGGCGATACACCTTGTCTGCGGGTCGGTGATGAAGCGGTGGAAATAGGCGAGATACCCGCGCAGGATGGCGCGCGGATCGATATCGGCATCCGCCCTGAACATCTGATCTGGGCAGAGGCCGGGACCGGCAAGATCCAGCCGGTGGTAGAGGTGTTTGAACCCCTGGGTTCCGACACGATGGCCATCTGCCGTTTTGCGGACCACGAAATGTCGGCCCGTCTGGCACCGGACATTCCGTTACGGCGCGACCAGCCAATCCACCTGTCCTACGATCCCGCCAATCTGCATTACTTTGATGGCGAAAGCGGCAAGCGCCTGTCCGTAGCTCAACAGCATGCAACACGCGCGACCCACGCGGTTTCGTGACGACGGCGCAGACTTTTCACTACCTTGGGCGGAATTGTCATTCCGCTGATAAGGCAACCTGAAATTCTACGTTTACAGGTGGTTATGGCCGGAACCGGCGGGTTTCGGCGCAACGACTGTCATCTTATGATAATTGATTGTATCAGTTATTGAATCTCTTATCATACTTGGATAACTTCCCCTAGGGGGAGGAGGCAGCATGTCGCGCTTGCTATCAGGCCGGACAGCGCGCGCCTCTCTTGTTGTGAAACAATCAAGGAGGATTCTGGCATGTCCAGACACCACATTTCACTGGCCTTCGCCGGTGCAATCATGGCCGGCAGCGCGGCCAGTGCCGACGCGCACCCGACAAATATTCCGTTCGAGATGGCAGGCGAAATACTCGACTTCACCAATACCGACACCTTGGGCCTTGAACTGGCCGAAGGAACCGAAACGATCACCATTTTCGCACCTGAAGAAGGTGGCCAGCAATTCGCGCATGGCGTGGTTCTTATGCCATTCAAGGACAGGCTATATGCCCAGTGGCAAAGCTCCGCGCGTGACGAGGACGGCCCTGATACCACCGTGGTCTATGCTGTCAGCGAAAACGGCAGCGCCTGGTCGGAACCAATGCAGATGACCGCTCCGTGGGATGCGGGTTACAAATCTTCGGGGGGCTGGTGGACCGATGGCGAAACGCTGGTGGCTTATTTCAACGTCTGGCCGGAAGATGTGTCACCGCGTGGTGGCCATGTGGAATATGTGGTCAGTACCGATGGCGAAAACTGGTCACAGCCAGCGCCGGTTACCATGGCCGATGGCAGCCCGCTGAACGGTATTTTTGAGCAAGACCCGCGCGCACTGGAGACAGGGCGCATCGTCAGCTTCGCGCATTTCCAGCCAGGGCTGATCGCCACGCCAATCTACACGGATGACCCGCTTGGTATCTCGGGGTGGGTCCGGGGTGAAGTGGCGAATCTGCCCACCGGCAACCCCGATATCAGCCGCGAACTGGAACCCAGTTCCTATGTCCGTCAGGATGGTGCGCTGATTGCCATTTTCCGCGATCAGGGAAATTCGTTCTATAAAATAGCTGCCATGAGCACCGATGCAGGTGAAAACTGGACCAACCCTGTCCTGACGAACATGCCCGATGCCCGCACCAAGCAAAGCGCTGGCAACCTTCCTGACGGGACGGCCTTCATGGTTGGCAACCCGCACCCGAACAAGGCGCGCATGCCATTGGCCGTGGTTCTGAGCGACGATGGCTATCGCTTTGATCGTGCGTTCTTGCTGCGCTCCGCCAGCGACATGCAACCATTGCGCTTTGAGGGGCAGTATAAACGCCCCAGCTATTCCTACCCCAAATCAGTGGTCTGGAATGGCTATCTTTATGTAAGCTATGGCACAAATAAAGAAGATGCCGAACTTACCCGCGTTCCGCTGGATGCGCTGTCCGCCCCGGCGCAATAACGCAGGGCGTGCGTATTTATGCCCCGGCGCCTGTGCCGGACAGGGCGCCGGGGTACAGGTTCGGGGATACCGTGTCATTCCTGCCTGCGCTGCGCAACCAGCACAGAGGCCAGCACAATCGTCAGGCCCAGAACTTGCAGCGCTGTCGGGATTTCATCAAAAACAAGAATCCCGATCATGGTTGCGAATATCACAGAAATATACCCCCAGGGGGCCAGTTGGTTTGCCTGCGCCAGACGATGCGCCCGCAGAAAGCACAGCTGCCCCAGTTGGGCCAACGCCCCGATCAGGATCAGGACCGGCCAGTCGGCAGGGCGTACAGGCTGCCACAACAGCGCGGCGGGCACTGCGAATATCACGCCTAGTCCCAATGTGTAGAAAACCATCAATGTGCCCAATGCCTGATCCACCAGCTGCCGCATCAGGATAACGGCCAACACGCCGAATATTATCGCCCCACCGGCGGCGGCCAGTCCCGACAACGGCAGCGGGGCGCCTGGCGCTGTTGCGGCCGGACCAATCACCAGTGCGACCCCGCATAGCGCAAGCAGGCTGGACCACCAGCGTCGCGCTGGAATGCGTTCGTTCAGCAACAGTGCGGCAAGCGCCAGCAGGACGATGGGGCGCGCATAGTTCGATGCACTGACCACGGCCAATGGCAGGCTTGCCAGCGCTGCGAAACTGCATGCCAGCGCCAAGCCGTTACACGCAACCCGCATCATGTTGCTGCGGATCACCGGCAGAGACAGGATTTCAGCGCGGTGAGTCCAGATCATCGGCGCAATGATCAGCGCGCCTGCCACGGCGCGCAGAAATACCAACTGGGGGGCGGAATAGGTGCCCCCTTGCCATTTGACCAGCGCCCCCATCATTGAAATCAGGCTCATATCCGCCAGCAACCACAGAATGCCCGCGTAACCGGTCTGCTGTGGGGCAGGGGGGGTAGCGGTCATGCGGCAGGGGCGACCAGATTTGCCATCAGGCGAAAGGCCCCCGGCACCAGGCAGTCCATCTGATGATGCAGCACGAAGGCGCAATGCGTATGGCGTCCTTTGCCAACGCGGGCAGAAAGCAGCGCCCCCCGCAGGCCCGGCGCGGTCACATCGCCGGTTTCAACTACCGGGCAATAGGCAGGATCCCAGTCGCTGGCGAAATACAGGCCGCGTTCCTTGTGCCAGCCGGACCAGTCCTGCGCGGTAATCCGGTTGGGCGCGTTCAGAAGCGGATGATCAGGTGCCAGCACCGTGATGGGGGCGGCGGGGTCGGTGGTGCGCCAGCGCAGCGAGGGGCTGCCGATGGTCAGTGGCAGGGGCGGTGTATGGCCGGGATCCCAGTTATCCGTGGGCCGGTGGTAGAACGTGACCAGATGGCCCCCCGCGCGCACCCAGCCATGCAGCCGCGCCAGACAGGCACGCCATTCGGGGCGCGTGCCGAATGCGAGAGTGCCCACAGTAACGGTTGTCAGTTCCGGCAATGCCTTGTCCAGCATCGCAGGCGCCAGCGTTGTGACGGGCAAGCCCATACGATGCAGCCACAGCGCTGTCCGGTCTGCACCCCCGTCGATATGCCCGATCTTCGCGCCTGCGGGCAGTGTCAGGCGAAGCGGAAGCACGCGGATCGCCGCAGGCACGACATGGGCCATTGGCGGCAGTTGCTGCATGGTGATGGGGGTCATATGGTAGCCCGGTTCCTGCCCCATCTGCAGGGCAAGGGTTACCGGCGTTTCCGCCACATCATCCGGTGCCACCAGCAGTGGCGCTGCATTGTCCGATGCGTCTATGCGCCACCCGGGGGGCAGCTGGATCTGCGCGGCGGCATCGGGGTGCAGGCTGGCGCGGCTGGTATTGATCAGCAGCATCGCGTCGGGGCTGGTCTGTGGTAGGCCGTGGGGGATGATCCGAAGCGGCGGGCAGATGTCCACCGGGGCGCTTATGCGATGGCCCGACAGGTCCAGTTCCGCGCGCATATGGTGACCGTTTCCGCCACGGGCAAACCAATGCGCGGTCCATACATTATCGGGTTGCGCGTCTGATGCGATATCGACGCGACCATCAGCGAACCGCAGTCCTGCGCCGAATTCAGCGTGGAGCACAACCCTTTCCGCGCCGTGTGCCGCATCAGTTTTCAGTGCGGTATGCGTTCCGGGTGTCAACAATGCGGAGTCTGACCAGACACGCAGACCGGGGCAGGCGGCGGCCAGAATGGCACTGTGCAGATTGTCGCGGAACCTGTTCAGGCGGTGTTGATGTTCAGGCGGGCAATGGTCGAAGGCCACAGCCAGCGGCGCGAGCATGGTTTCCAATGCCGCCAGCACCGCCGCACTATCCGGCCATGCGGCCAGCGCGCGTTCAACCGCGTGATCGACAGCCTGTGCGCAATCGCGGGGCAGCCCGTCAATATCGCAAAGCCGCCGGGGCAGGTCGGACAGGATTTCAGCCCCGTCCGGACCCGCCTTCAGGTGCAGGGGCCATTCGGTTCCGGCGGTTGCCAGCCGCCCCATCCCTTGCGACGCATGTGCCGCGCGCGACCATTCCCCGATACGTGCAAAGCTGGCGCCTGTGGCCGGATCGTTGCCCCTTATGCGTACCCGGTGCGTGGTCGGGGGCGGGGGTGTTTCGTCATCATAAGTAGCGCCGCCGCCCGACCACGCGGGCAGCAGATAGCGCGCAACCTGCCATGGGCTGTTGCCATCATCGAAGGACGGGTCGGTTGCGCGGGTCAGCGCGGCCTCGGCCGCTTCGGTCATTGCACGGTGATGGCCGTGCTGGCCGGGGACGTCCAGAAATGTCGGGATGACTACATCAGGACGCCAGACGCGATAAGCGCTGGCCAGCCGGTCGATGATCAGTTGCTTCCCCCAGCGCGCCAATGTGTCCTGCCCGTCGCGCGAAAAGCCGAAATCATGGACCGGGTCATTCGGACCGAAGCCGAGCCATGCAACATCGGCATCTATGGTTGCGGCGGCTGCATGCATTTCAGCAGTGCGGATTACTCCCAGCGCCCCACCGCGTTCTGGCCCAAGCGCGTTCTGACCGCCTTCGCCACGGGTGGAACAGGCGATCACGACCTGTGCGCCATGTTCAAAACGCAGACAGGCGAGCATCGCGTTCTGTTCATCATCGGGATGCGCGCCTGTCTGCATGACGCAGCCCAGACCAGTTAACCGGCTGAGGGCGCGGTGCAACAGCAATGCGGGCGGTTCCAGCCTGTCCAGTGCCAGCTTGTCGCGGTCATTCATGGGTGTGCTCCTGTTCCTGCGGTTGGACATGCTGCAGAACGGGGGTCAGTTCGTGCATCAACGGAAGGGCTGCGGCACCCAGCGCCGCTGTGCGTCTGCCTGTCGATCCGCGCAGCAATCGTGGCACTGCGCGATTTTCGCGTGCCGCGACAGAAACCGGCAAGGGATGCATCAGGTGGATCAGGCGGTCAATGATCTGGTCGGGGACCGCGCTGGACAGAATGATACATTGCGGATCAAGGATGTTTTCCAGTATCGCCACGACAGGGCGCAGGCAGGCTGTCGCCTGACGTGCCCATGTGTCGAAAACCGGATCATCAGGGCACAGTGCTTCAGACTGGGGCATCGTGCGGCCCGCAGCGCGATATGCATCGCTCAGTGCGACAAGTGACGCATATTGTTCCAGACATCCTTGTTGTCCGCAGCTGCATGGCCGCCCACCGGGCACGGCGATCAGATGACCGATTTCGCCAGCATTGCCATATGCCCCGGATGTCGGACGCCCCCCCTGAATAATGCCAAGACCCAGACCGGCGCTAAGATAAATCAGGCAGAAATCGTCAATCTTCAGGCCCGCGCCATACAGGCGTTCCCCGACTGCCGCCGCGGTTGCGTCGTTTTGTAGCTGGATAGGCATGCCCAGCCCTTCGCTTAGCGCGGCAACCGGATCGACCTTGTTCCAGCCCGGCAGCGTGGTGGGGCCAGCGGCGCTGAGGGCTTCCACTTCGAATGGGCCGGGCATGACAACCCCGATGCCCAGCAGACCGGGCACCTGCGCGCCATCATCAGGATGCAACCCGTCCAGTTCGCGGCGCAAAAGGGGAATGACATGCGCGGGGTCTGTGGCAGTGACGGCTATGTCGCGGGCGGCACGCACTGTGCCTGTCAGATCAGTCAGCAACATGGTGATGTGATCGGCCGCAATTTCTATTCCGACGGTCATCGGGCCGTTGCGATTGATGGCGAACTGAATCGGGGGCTGGCCGCGCCCGTTGCGCAATCTTGCGCCTGCTTTGACCAGTCCTTCATTCACCAGTTCTTCAATAATCTGGGTGACTGCCTGTGAACTGAGCTGCGCCATATCCGCAATGCGGGTGCGCCCTGTCGGGCCGTTCGTGCGCAGAACTTCCAGCACGACACGACGGTTATGGGCGCGGTTGCGGCCGGGGTTGGACCCCATGACGACACGGCTACGCGGTTCGCTACGCATGAACGGTTTCCTTTCACGGCAAGATTACGTCAGCAATAGAATAACTCAAGTTAATTATTTTATTGACAGAAGGAAGTAGTCCGTCCAGCATCGGGCTTGGGTAACAAAAATACTGAACGATGCCGCAAAAGCGGTTTTTGCCAACAGGAGGTCATCCAATGCGAAATTTCCTTGCTTCAAGTATGTTGACGATCGCAGCCGGTCTGGTTGTGGTCCCGGCGCAGGCCCAGACAGTCGAAATCGAGTACTGGCAGTATATTTTTGACACGCGCGTACGCGCAATGGACCAGCTGATCGAAAGATTCCATGAGGAATACCCCGATATCCGCGTGCGTCAGACAACTTTCCCTTATGCGGATTATCAGACACGAATCGTGGCAGCACATACCGCAGGGCAGGGGCCGGATGTTGTGCAGCTGTTTTATGGCTGGCTTGATAATTTCGTGGCTGGTGAACTTATCCAGCCGCTGAGCGAGGCGCGTTTCCCGGCAGCGGAAATCGAAGCGGATTTCTTTCCGATTGTGGGTGCGATGCAGCGTGACGGGCAATATTGGGGCCTGCCGACTGCTGTGCGGTCACTGGCCCTGTTCATCAATAATGACCTGTTTGAAGAAGCAGGACTTGACCCCGCCAACCCGCCGCAGACCATTGACGAATTGCGCGATGCTGCAATTTCTGCTGTAAAATATGATAGCGCAGGCAACATCACATCGGTTGGTCTGACACTGGAAATGGGCGCGCAGGATCATCATTGGTGGCGTGAAGGGCTGGTGCGTCAGTTCGGCGGCGTCCCGTATGACGATGATGGCAATGTCGCCTATGACAGCGACGCCGGGCTTGCCGCACTGGAATTCGTGACTAACATGCAGACCGAGGACCGCGTAGGGACAACCGGCTTCATGGACGAGGGGCAGGCCGCGTTCCGGGCCGGTATGGCCGCGATGACGATCGACGGCACGTTCCGTCTGGGGTCATTCAACAGCATCAGCCATTTTAACTGGACCGTCGCAGAACTGCCGGCCAATGATGACGGGTTGCGGTCCAACTATGCCAGCTATTTTGCAAATGCCATCGGGGCACGCGCCGAAGGCGAACGCCGCGAAGCCGCCGAAACCTTCCTGCAATTCCTGACCTCGCCAGAGGCGATGGAGGTCTGGCTGGAGGTTGTAGGCGAATTGCCCGCGCGGCGAGAGGTTGCGCAGACCGATAAAAACCTGACTGACCCCGTTTACGGGCCGTTCCTGGCGGCGCTGGATTATGCCCATACAACACGGTTTGTGGACGAAGCTGCGCAACGTCAGGTGGCCATTGATATGGTAAACCGTGTTGTGCTGCAGAACCAAAGCCCTGCGGACAGTCTGGCCGCGGCCGCCGCGGCGGAACAGGCCATCATCGACCGCAGCCGGTAAGCGACCATGGCATCCTCACAGCATTTCACCCATCCGCGCATGCGCGGGTGGGACAGGCTGACGATAGGCCAGAAGCGGGTGATCTGGGCGTGGGGGTTTCTGGCCGTCCCGATCCTGTTCTATGCGATCATCCGCTTTTATCCTACCTTCACTGCGTTCTATCTGTCATTCACCGATTGGAATCTGCTGCGCAGCCCCGAATTCATCGGGACCGCGAATTACCAGCGCATGTTTGCGGATGCTGCGTTCTGGCAGGTGTTTCGCAATACCTTCGCCTATCTGATCTGGGGCACGCCCATCAGTCTGGTGATCGCGTTCGTCATTTCCTATTACCTTGATCGCGTGCGGCTGATGCACGGGTTCATCCGGGCCTTGTATTTCCTGCCCTTTCTGACCACAGCTGCCGCCATGGCCTGGGTCTGGCGCTGGTTCTACCAGCCGGTGCCCATTGGTTTCATCAACGGGATGCTGTCATCCATCGGTTTGCCGCAACAACCCTTCCTGCGGTCCACCAGTCAGGCCTTGCCCGCAATCATGGTCACAGCGATCTGGGCAGGGCTGGGTTTTCAGATCATTATCTTTCTGGCTGGCCTGCGCGCGATCCCGCAAACATATTATGAAGCCGCGCGCGTGGATGGTCTGGGCGAATGGGCAATTCTGACCCGGATCACGCTGCCGCTGCTGCGCCCGACAACGGTGTTTCTGGTCGTTTTCTCATCCATCGGTTTTTTGCGGATTTTCGATCAGGTCTATAACATGACCACGAATGATCCGGGCGGCCCGCTGAATTCGACAAAACCGCTTGTGCTGATGATCTATCAAAGCGCGTTTTCATCCTATGACATGGGATATGCCGCTGCACAGACGGTTGTTCTGTTCACCATCCTGCTGATCGTTTCCCTGATCCAGCTTTACCTTTTGCGGAGGCGTTGAGATGGCCGACATGTCTGCCAACCGTCCCGAAATGCTGCCCTGGTTCGCGCGTCTGCAGCCGGGCGCGGTGCTGGTATGGACGCTGCTGTTTCTGGGTGGGGTGGTGATGGTCACGCCACTGGTGCTGATGTTTTCGACCTCGTTGAAATCAGCAGGCCAGATTTACGATCTGCGGTTCATTCCGGCGGAACCGACATTGAACAATTATGTGCGGGTGCTGGCCGATGGCTGGTTTCTGCGCTGGTTCATGAATTCGATGATTGTCGCGGTCTGTGTGACTGTTTCAAACGTGTTTTTCGACAGTCTGGTCGGATACACGCTGGCGAAATTCAAGTTTCGGGGGCGCTACATCATCTTTATCGCCATTTTGTCAACACTGATGATCCCGACCGAAATGCTGGTGATCCCGTGGTATCTGATGAGCGCGCAGTTCGGCTGGCTGGATACTTATTGGGGAATCATGTTCCCCGGCATGATGACCGCCTTCGGTACGTTCCTGATGAAACAGTTCTTTGAAACCGTGCCTGATGATTTCATCGAGGCAGCGCGCGTGGATGGCATGAATGAATTCATGATCTGGTGGAAAGTGGCCATGCCGCTGGTCACACCTGCCTTGTCTGCATTGGCGATCTTTACTTTCCTTGGCAACTGGACCGCGTTTTTCTGGCCGCTGATCGTGACCACCAGCCGCGATCTGTACACCTTGCCCGTGGGTTTGAGCAGCTTTGCGGTAGAACAGTCGATCCAGTGGGAAATGATCATGACAGGGGCCGCGCTTGCGACCATACCAACCCTGATCGTGTTTCTTGTGCTGCAACGGTTCATTGTGCGCGGTGTCATGCTGGCCGGATTGAAAGGGTGATGTGATGGCGATGGATATGACAGATACCACCCGTTTCCCTGATCCGGTCTATGCGCGCACGGTTCTGGCACCGCTGTTTGACCACGCGCAGGCCCATCATGCCGAAGATTTTCATGCCATCGATCAGGCACATCTGCTGATGCTGGACGAAACAGGGATTCTGAACCCCGCAGATGCAACACGCATCGCGCAGGCCCTGATCAGGGTGCATCAGGCGCAATCCGGGACGCATAAGGTCTATGATGGCAGCGTCGAGGATTACTTCTTTCATATCGAAGCCAGTCTGCGCGCTGATCTGGGGGCTGATCTGGCAGGGCGGCTGCATACGGCGCGGTCGCGCAATGACATCGATCATACCTTGTTCCGTATGCGGCTGCGGTACCGTCTGGATGGGCTGCTTGACCAGACCCATACCCTGCTGAATGCCCTGCTGGACGCGGCCAGCCGTCATCGTGATACAGTGATCGTGGCCTATACGCATGGCCAGCCCGCGCAACCCACAACCTACGGCCATTATCTATGCGCGGTCATAGAGGTCGTTCTGGGGGATATGGCGCGGCTGCGGGCTGCGCGCGCGCAGGTTGATTGCAGTCCGATGGGGGCTGCGGCCATCACCACCAGCGGGTTCGCGGTGGACCGGCACGCAGTGGCGCGGGATCTGGGTTTTGCAGGGGTGCAGCTGAACAGCTATGGTGCGATTGCGACGGTAGATTACATCACCGCCACGTATTCCGCGCTGCAACTGTTGCTGCTGCATCTGGGGCGCCCGGTTCAGGACATGCAGTTCTGGACTGCGTTCGAGGTTGGCCAGCTTTACGTTCCCAACGCGCTTGTTCAGGTAAGTTCGATCATGCCGCAGAAGCGCAATCCCGTGCCGATCGAACATTTGCGCCATCTGGCCAGTCAGGGCGCGGGGCTGGCGCAGATGATGCTGGGAATTGTCCACAACACGCCATTTACGGACATGAACGATTCCGAAGGCGAAACGCAGGCCGCAGGCTACCGTGCCTTTGACGTGGCCGGGCGCGTGCTGGACCTGATGACCGCGCTGGTGCAGGCGGTCCGCATTGACAGCGCCCGCGTGGCAAACACCATGGACCGCGCCTGTATTACCATCACCGAACTGGCAGATACTCTGGTGCGTCAGGAAGGATTGTCCTTCCGCATGGCGCATGAAATTGCCGCTGATGTTGCGCGCGCCGTTGTCGCTGTGCGTGGCAGTCTGGGGACGGATGGCTATGTCCCGTTTCAGGCGGCTTTTGCGCGTGTCACCGGGCGTGACAGCGCGCTGGGACAGGCCGATTTCGCAAAAGCGGTTTCAGCCGGGGGATTCATTGCCTTGCGTGACCGTCCGGGCGGTCCGGCCCCCGCAGCCTTGCGCAGCGCGCTGGACGAATACAGCATGCGCGCGCAACAGCTTTTGCAGGCGCAAGAGGTCGACAAACACAGATTGCAGTCCGCAAGAGAGGGGCGCATCGCCCGTTTCGACGCCCTTGCACGGAGAAGATGATGGCAGAAATTACGCTTCGCAGCCTGACCAAGGATTACGGAACCGTCCGGGCCGTGCATGGAATTGATCTGGATATCTCGAACGGGGAATTTGTCGTTCTGGTCGGGCCGTCTGGCTGTGGCAAATCCACAACCTTGCGGATGCTGGCCGGATTGGAGGATATTTCCGGGGGTGAATTGCGCATCGCCGGACGTCTGGTCAATGACGCTGAACCCAAGGCGCGCAATATCGCCATGGTGTTCCAGAACTATGCCATTTACCCCCATCTGACGGTTGCGCAGAATATCGCCTTCGGTCTGTACACATCCGGGATGTCGCGCGCGCAAAAGGATGCCCGCGTCGCCGAGGTTGCGGGAATGCTGGGCCTTACTGATTATCTGGCGCGCAGGCCCGCAGCACTTTCGGGGGGGCAGCGGCAGCGCGTGGCAATCGGGCGCGCAATGGTCCGTGACCCGGTGGCGTTCCTGTTTGACGAACCCCTGTCCAATCTGGACGCTCAGCTGCGTGCCCAGATGCGCATTGAAATCAAGCGTCTGCACCAGCGTCTGGGTACGACCATCGTGTATGTAACCCATGATCAGGTAGAGGCCATGACAATGGCCGACCGGATTGTTGTCATGCGTGACGGGCATATCCTGCAGGTCGGTGCGCCCGTGGACCTCTATGAAAACCCTGTCGATCTGTTTACAGCCCGCTTTATTGGAAATCCGTCGATGAATGTGCTGGACGCGCGGGTACAGGCGGGGCGCATTATCGTGGGGGATCAGGATATGGGTGCGTGTTCGCGTGCGGATGGGGCAATCTGTCTTGGAATACGACCGCAGGATCTGCTTGTCGATGGCCCCGGAACTGCTGCGCGGATAAACGCAACCGTCACGGCCGTTGAACCGCTTGGCCCTGAAACGCTGGTGCATCTGGATGCACAGGGTCACGAAGTCATGGCAACAGCGCCGGGCCGCGTCATTCCCGCCATCGGCAGCACATTGACGGCCAGCGCCGATGCCGGGCGGTTGTATCTGTTTGACCCTGACAGCCAGCGCGCACTGGGTCGTGCCTGACATGCAGGGCGAAGTACTCTGCGCGGGTCGCATTTATTGTGATCTGGTGTTCACGGGCCTGCCGGATTTTGCACGCCTGGGCACGGAAGTGTTTGCTGGCGACATGTCGCTGCGCGCAGGTGGCGGCGCGTTTATCACCGCCGCGCATTTGCTGGATGCGGGCACCCCGGCGCATCTTCTGGGGCGGCTGGGGGATGATGAGTTCTCCAATGCATTGGTCACACAAATCCGTGCGGCGGGCCTGACCACCGACTTCCTTGCCAGAGAGCACGATACAGCAGCGCAGGTGACTGTGGCGTTAAACCACGCAGGCGATCGCGCTTTTGTCACGCATCGGCATGGGCCGGCCCTGCCACCGGATGCTGCACGCGCATTTGACCGCGGACGGATCACGCATGTCCATTTTTCGGAATATGCAACCCTGCGCGACGCCCGCGCCCTGGCGGATGCGGCGCTTGCACGTGGGTTGGTCGTTTCGCTGGACCCCAGCTGGGATGCAAAACTGCTGCACCCGGAGGCGCTGACCGACATGGCCCGGGGCATTGATCTGTTCTTGCCAAACCTGAAAGAAGCGACTGTGCTGACAGGGGCTGCCACTGCAAAGGATGCGCTGCACATTCTGGGAAACCACTTTCCGATGGTGGCGATAAAATGTGGGGCAAACGGTGCGTGGTTCAGCCAGAACGGGCGGCATTATCACAGCATTGCACCGGGCGTCAGGGTGCTGGACACCACAGGCGCGGGCGATGCATTCAACGCTGGGCTGATTGCGGGCCTGATGCAGGGCTTGCCCGCGCAGACAGTGCTGGACCGGGCTGTGGCGCGCGGTGCCAGGGCGGTCACCACAATCGGCGGCGCCCCGGAGCACGGAAAAGAGGTGCTGACATAAGCCGGATGTCTGACGCGATATCGCGGATTCCAGTGCTTCTATCAAAGGGAATTCCCGACCGGGACGGGCAGATCGCGCGGGGTGCGCGCCGCACTGTGCTCTGCGCGTCCGGCCTTGGTGGTGATGGCGCGAAACGGACCATGGGGCGCATCCCGGATGGCGCGAAACCGGCAGGCGGCAGGCCGGGGCATGCCCGACAACCGCTTCAACCGGCCTTGCGCGATCACGCGCAGGAACGTGGTGCCTGACATGGCATCACACCGGGTTCATTCCGCGTTCTGCTAGACGCCCAGCACTGCGCTGACGGCGCGTTTCCATCGGTCGTATCGTGCCTTGCGCGGGGCGGTTTCCATCTGGGGGGTGAACTGGCGTTCCACGGCCCAGCCTCTGGCGAATTCATCCATGTCCGGCCAGACACCCGCGCGCATGCCTGCCAGCCACGCTGCACCAAGTGCGGTGGTTTCCAGCACCTCCGGGCGG
>NZ_JAQZSM010000023.1 GCF_028745735.1 Roseinatronobacter alkalisoli | reverse complement strand
CAGCAAGAAGATCGACCACGTCCTGATATGACAGCGGATAGCGCAAATACCAACCTACCGCACAAAGGATGATCCCGCGTTGAAAGCGGTGGTATCTGAATGGCGATTTGCGCGGCATGCTGGACCTCAAAAGCAAAAAATGGCAAGACACTGCGATTAATGCAACAGTCCCCTTTTTTCTGGTCCAGCTGTCGCCCGGTGATCCGGCCATGTTCTATGTGTCGCCGGATGCGCCGCCTGATGAAGTGGACCGCGTGCGTGAAAGGCTGGGACTGGACCAGCCTGTGATGACGCGCTTCACCTTCTGGCTGGGAGAGGTGCTTCAGGGCAATCTGGGCGTGTCCTTTCATCAGAACCGCCCCGTGCTGGATGCGTTCATGGACGCGCTGCCGGTAACTTTGTGGCTTGCGGGTTTCTCCATGATCATCGCATTGGCGGTCGGCATTCCGGTCGGGTTGCTGTCTGCGCTGCACCCCAATGGCGCGGTGGACCGTTTCAGCACGATTTTTGTGTTTGTCGGGGTGTCGATGCCGAATTTCTGGCTGGGCATGCTGTTGGTATTGCTGTTTTCGGTGACGCTTGGTCTGTTGCCGGCGCAGGGTTTCAACACAACCAGTGCATGGGGCGGGTTCCGCAGCCTGCTATTGCCCGCGATCACGCTGGGCTATTCACAGGCTGCGCTGATTGCGCGTATGACACGGTCCAGCATGCTGGAAGTCATGCGTCAGGATTATGTCCAGACGGCCCGCGCCAAAGGATTACGCCGCGGTGTTGTGTTAGGTAAACATGCCTTTGGCAACGCCCTGAACCCGATTGTGACAGTGATCGGGCTGGCCATCGGGTCGCTTGTTGCGGGTTCCGCTGTGGTGGAAGTGGTGTTCAACCTGCCGGGAATTGGCCGTCTGGTCGTTGATTCTGTCATGCGGCGTGATTATCCGATGATTCAGGGCATTTTGTTGCTGACTGCGGGCATGATTATTCTGGTCAATCTGCTGACGGATCTGCTGTATGCGCTTATGGACCCGCGCATCCGGTATGACTGACAGCCTGCCTGCCTGCGCGCCCCTCATGATTGATGCGCTGCCTTGCTGTCGGATGGTGCCTCGCGCCGGTCCGTCATGCCGTAGTCGCGCATGACATGGGCGATGCGCAGCCGGTAATCGCAAAACACCCCGCCGCGCCCGCGGACCTGCGTGGCGCGATGGGCGGGGCGGTTGCGCCAGGCCTGGACCGCATCCTCGTCGCGGAAGAACGACAGCGACAGCAGCTTGCCCGGTTGCGCCAGGCTCTCGAACCGCTCGACCGATATGAAGCCATCGATGCTGGCCAGTTCGGCCTTCAGCTTGGCCGCCAGTGCCAGATAGGTGTCGCGCTGGCCATCCGCGGGCCAGACCTCAAAAATCACCGCGATCATGGCCGCACCAGCGTGGCATGCGGTGCCGATGCGAGTTTCAGAAACATCCGGTCCTCCCGCCGGATGAACTGTTCGCGTCGGGCGAATTCATAATTCCCGCGCCCTGCCGGGTCTGCGGCCAGACGCGCGCGATAGGCCTCATAGGCGGCCAGATCGGGCAGGTGATAGACGCCGTAAGCGACAGTGCTGGACCCTTCATGCGGCGCGAAATAGCCGACAAGATCGGCACCGCAGCGCGGAATCGCTTCGCCCCATGTTCTTGCATAGGCCTCAAACTCTGCACGTTTGAAGGGGTCGATCTGGTATCGGATAAAGCAGGTGATCACGGTTTTGTCCTTTCCAAAGCGCGGCCCGGATGCGGGCCACTTCCAACTCTCTACAACCATTGGGCGCGCAGATGTTTCGGCCGGGGCCGAACTGTTCGCGGATGACGAACGCCCGACGGGTTGTTAAACTGCGCCATGGCAAACATGGTATCCGGCAACACGATAGCAGAGGTGGCGCGCCTGATCGGCGATGCGGCGCGCGCCAATATGCTGGCCGCGCTGATGGGCGGTCAGGCGCTGACGGCGGGCGAGCTGGCGCGCCATGCCGGGGTAAGCGCGCAGACAACCAGCGGGCATCTGGCGAAACTGACAGCGGCGCAGCTTCTGGCGGTGGAAAAGCAGGGGCGGCACCGGTATTTCCGCCTCGCCTCGTCCGAGGTGGCGCAGGCTATTCATGCGCTGATGAGTGTGGCGGCAAGCGGCCCGAAGCGTCACCACCCGATCGGCCCGCGGGATGCGGCCCTGCGCCTTGCGCGGACCTGCTACGACCATATGGCCGGGCGGCTGGCGCTGGCGCTGGCCGACAGTCTGGTGCGCGAGGGTCATGTCATTCTGGCCGACGGGGCCGGGATTGTGACCGACGCGGGGCGGTTATTCTTCCGGGATTTCGGGATCGAGGTGGAGGGGCTGCGCACCCGTCGCCCGCTGTGCCGGACCTGTCTGGACTGGAGCGAACGCCGCCCGCATATCGCGGGCCAGCTTGGCGCGGCGCTGCTGGACAAGGTGCTGGACCGGGGCTGGGTTGCACGGGTACCAGAAAGCCGCGCCCTGCGCCTGACCCGCGCCGGAGAAAGCGGGTTCACGGCCACCTTCCGGCTGCCCCTGGACTGGAAGGATCCGCCGCTGCGTCTGGCGCCATGAACACCCATCTGGCGAAGGTTTCATCGGACATGGACCGGATGACAGCGCCAATCGCCGCCGTTGCGATCACCGCGAAAACCAGCCGCCCCAGCAGAACACCACTGACATCGGCACCAAGCGCCATGACGATCAGCGTGTCTTCGATGATACTATGTGCGAACCCCATGAAAACGCAGGACAAAAACACCTGACGCGCCGATACCGTGCCTGACCGCGCTTCACGGATCAGCAACCCGCCGCCATAGGAGATGCCGAGAAACAGGCCCACGGCGGTCAGGTGCCCGGCCTCTCCGCGTATACCGGCAAGGCGGAGCAGGGGCGAGAGAGTTTTCATCATCAGGGCCAGAATGCCGGTCACCTTCAGCAGATCAAGCCCGAAGGACAAGGCCAGCAGGATGACAAGCATCCAGACCATCATTTCCAGCAGCTGCAGGAAAAACCCTGACCATGCCAGTGTTTCGCCTGTCGGGCGCCATGCCGGGTTTACTGGTGCCGACAGCCAGCCCGTAGCCGCAAGCAGTTGGTGCAGCAGGAAGGCATAGAGCACGCCGCCCACGATGCGCAGCAGTGTGGTGGCGATCATCCGTGGCCCTGCTTTCTGGATGATCTTCTGCTCAACCGGCAGGCCATGTGCAAAGAGCAGCAGTGCCGAAAAAACCGTAACTTCAGCCACGCTGAGCGATGATACAGGTACCAGCACGAAAACCAGCGGCACGGCGCCCCAGATGCCGACCAGCATGCCGCTGAGCCAGGCCAACCCCAGTTCCGGCGGCAGGCCGACAAGGCGCATCACGGGTGCGAATGCCGGGGCGAGTGCGTCGATCACCCCCATTCGTGACAGGAGTTCCGTGGCAATGGTGATCGGCACGATGATCCGGGCGAGCAGCCAGTAGATTTCAAGTGTGTCCCGCATTTTCTGCAGGGTGGATGGGGGGATAGGCATCAAGGGCTCCTGTAACTCTGCCCTGATCTGCTAACCCGGTCCGCTTGGCATTTGTGGTCAAAGATTGCATCTCCATGCAATTTTATTGCATACTGCACCCGGAAAGGAACTGCGCAAATGGACCGGATCGACAGGAAGCTTCTGAACCTGCTGCAGCGCGATGCATCGGGCACGAATCTGGATATGGCCGAGGCGGTCGGCCTGTCGCCCTCCAGTTGCCTGCGCCGGGTCCGGCGGCTGCGCAAGACGGGTATCATCGACCGTATTGTTGCGATCCTGAACCCGGCCAGAACCGGGCGTGTGCTGAAGGCGATCGTCACGGTTGAACTGAAGCTTCACGGCGAGCAGCACATGCGCCGATTTCTGGATCTGGTAACTGGTGAAGAGGCGGTTTCTCAAGCCTATGCCGTGACGGGGGAAACCGATGTCGTTCTGATCCTGCATCTGCGGGACATGGAAGAATTCGACGCCCTGTGCGACCGGCTGTTCCGTGACCGCACCAATGTCGCCCGCTTCTTCACCATGATGGTGATTCGCACTGCAAAAGATGAAACGGCCATTCCATTGTGAACCGGGTGTAACCAGAAGCCAGTGCAATACGGGGGGCGGGTGCAGTTGTGACGGATTGCGCCAGTGCCGTGCGTCTGTTTGTCAGTACAAGAACCCCGACAGAACGTTACTGCACTGCGCGTTCAAGTATGCTTGCCAGCGGCAACCCCTGTTGAAGAACTGAAACGGGTTGGCCATCATCAACCACAATATAGGGAACACCGCTGACGCCCTGTCGGGAACCCCGGTCAATGTCGGTCCGGACAGTGCCCCCGAACCCATCGGTTTCCAGAACGCGGCGTATGTCGATCCGGTCGAACCCCACCTCCACGGCGAGTTGCAAAAGAACATCCGCGTCGGCAATGTTGAGCCCTTCGGTATGGTACGCACGAAACAGACGCTCGCGCATGGCATCCGCCAGCCCGGCATTGTTCGCGAAGTGAGAGAGGCGGTGCGCGTCATACGTGTTGACGGGAAGTGCGCGGTGCAGGTGGAGATCAAGCCCTTCATCCCGGCCCGTTGCAATGATCCGCGCAATTCGGGCTTCTGCTTCGTCCGTGTCCGGATACCACCCGCGCATGGCCTGGGCAGCGGTTGGACCGGGAACCTTGCTTGCATCGCGATCAAGCTGGTAGCTGCGCCAGATGATTGCCTTGCCCGCCCCGCGCGGAAGCGCCGCAAGCGCGTTTTGCAACCGCCGGTGTCCGATATAGCACCAGGGGCAGACAAAATCGGAATAGACTTCAATACTCATGGCAATACCTCGCAGATTGAGGTGAACGTCTGGCGTGAACCTTGTGTGGAAAGTTCCCGGAATGCGGCCTCCAGCGCGGCTATTCTGCCTTTTGAGTCGGACTCTTTCTCGAAGGAATTGAAGGCGTCTTCGGATTCCCACTCAACAATTGCCCGCACGATTGCGCCATCTGTGCTGGCAAGAAAACGCGCGGAAACATATCCGGGATAAGATGCAACCCATTCTTTCTGGATTTGGGCGAAGGTGGCTGCGATTTTTGCCTGATCTTCGATTTCGGGCGCTGTGTAGTCGATGATGGAATAGAATTCTTTGGGCGCGGTCATTTCAGATCCTTTCGGGCAGCATGCTGACTTGCACGTGTATTTCGGTTATAAGCTAACTATAGGTAAGCCCGACATTCCGACAAGAACGCACTTTTTGGTAAGGGACTGACATGGTGGATGTGAAAAATGCTGGCAGCGCGCAGGGCCCACTCAAGGCGGGTTGCCTCTGGCGCGAAGTCTTCAATCACGTAACAAGTCGATGGGGGTTTCTGATCCTGATTGCCTTGGTTGACAAACCCTTGCGGTTTTACGTTCTGCGCAACAGCGTCGAAGGGATCAGCGAGAAGATGCTGTCGCAGACCGTCAAGCTGCTCATGCGCGATGGTCTGGTGAGCCGACATGTCGAGGAAACCATTCCGCCGCAGGTTTCCTACGCGCTGACAGATATGGGTCACGAGATTGCAGGCAGGCTCGATTGTGTTTCAAAGTGGATTGGCGATCATGTGACTCACATAGAACAGGCACAGGACCGGTTTGACCGCAGGGTACCCTGACAGAAAATCGCATCAGGCGAAGCTGGTTTTACCCCGCGATGCCGCCGGAATCCTTGTGGTCAGAACCATAAGTTCCGCGTTTTGCAGAAACTGGACCGCCGGACTGCCGGAAGCCCCATCCGGTTCGTCCTGAGCTATGCGCCTGCGTTCAGATGAGATATCTTGTAGCTGGCCATAAGGTCGTTGAACTTGCCCCCCTGCACCGCCACGTGGCTGCGCAAGGCGCGCGCGGCTTCGTCCGGTCGGCCATTTTCCAGGGCTGCAAGAATAACGCGATGCTCAGCAAGAGATTGCCCCAGCCGCCCCCGCACGCGCAGTTGCAACCGGCGAAAAGGTTTGAGTCTGCGATGAAGGTGCCGCGCCTGTTCGCTCAGGAAACCATTGCCGGATGCGCTGTAGAGAAGATGATGAAAGCGCTCATTCTCTATGTAATACTGGTCATGGTCATTTGCTGCTACAGCGGATTCGCACGCAATGACCGTCTCATGAAGCGCGGCCAGATCCTGGGGAGAGATACGCCGCGCGGCCAGTCTGCCGCAAAACGCCTCCAGTTCGGCCATGACTTCGAACATCTCTACCATTTCGGTCAGGCCGGGGTGGCGGACAAAGGCGCCGCGATGGGGCACCAGTTCCAGTAATCCTGATGCGGCAAGGTTATGAAACGCCTCTCTCAGGGGTGTTCTGGAACAGCCGAACCGTTCCGACAAAGCCATTTCATCAAGCCGTTCGCCATTGGTCAATTCGCCCGTGACGATCATTTGCTCAAGCGTTTCACGTATCTTGTCTGCTCTGCGCAACGACATGCATATTCGCCCCTTTAACGCGATCTGTCCTAGTTTACGTGACCATTTTGTATTTCACAATCCAAATATTGTATACAAAACTAGTTGACACCGCATGCAAAATTGCATTTCTTGTGTTCATCATTGTTGAGGAGCAATGCAAGACGTGCATGTTTCTGGAATGCGCGCATTTTCTGGGAGGAAGATATGAGACTTTTTGCAATGGCCGCTGCGTCTGCATTTGCAGTAACGGCGATTCTCGGGGCCAGCAGCGCTGATGCCCAACAACTGCGCCTGTCACATCAATGGTCAACAGCGGATCTGCGACATCAGGTGGCGCAAATGATCGCTGATGATCTGGAAGCTGCCGATGTCGGGCTGTCCATACGGATTTTCCCTTCGGCCTCTCTTTTCTCTGCGACCGAACAATACACACCGGTTAGCCGTGGTCAGCTGGACATGACGGTTTATCCGCTGTCCTATGCCGGGGGTCAGCGCCCGGAATTCAACCTGACGCTGATGCCCGGTCTGGTGCGCAATCATGACCATGGCGCGCGGCTGAACGATTCTCCCTTCATGGAGCGGCTGGAAGAACTGATGGCCGAAGACGACATCATGGTGCTTGTCCATGGCTATCTTGCTGGCGGTTTTGCGGCCAAGGGCGGATGCATTACACGCCCCGAGCATATGCCGGGCCGCAATGTGCGCGCGGCAGGACGGGCGTTCGAGCAGATGCTGGCAGCAGCTGGCGCGTCGATCTCGTCCATGGCATCGTCGGAAATCTATAACGGCATGCAGACCGGTGTTCTGGATGCGGTCAACACATCGTCTTCGTCCTTCGTGTCGTTCCGCCTGTATGAACAGGTTGACTGCTACACACCGGCCAGCGATGTGGCCCTGTGGTTCATGTATCAGCCGCTTCTGATGAACAAATCCACTTTTGACGGGCTGAGCAGCGAACAGCAGGAGGTGCTTCTGGAAGCTGCGGCAAAAGCAGAAGCGTGGTACCTGGAACAGGCCAAGCTTGATGACGTCCGTTCGGTCGAGGTTTACCGCGAGAACGGCGTCGAGATTGCCGAGATGACAGGTGATGATTTCGAGGCGTGGCGCGCGCTTGCGATGGATTCGGCCTATGCGGATTTCCTGTCGCAGGTTCCGAATGGTCAGGAATTGCTGGATCTTGCCTTTGAGGTCGAGTGACCTGCACATGAACCGGGGCGCGCGGCCAAAGCTGCGCCCCCAGGCCCTGTCCCTTAGTTTATCAGGAGCTTGAAATGGCCTTGACGACCGCTGACGCCGGGTGGCGCCGCGGCGCAGGAGTGCTCATCCGCGGTATCGGGGGCCTTTCCACCCTCTGCGGCTGGATCGCTGCGTCCATGATCCTTTCATCGGTGTTCATCACCTGTCAGATGATCTTTGTGCGCTTCGTGCTGCGCCAGTCCACAATCTGGCAGACCGAAACCGTCATTTACCTGATGGTTGCCGCCACGATGCTGGGCCTGCCCTATGTGCAGAAACTGCGCGGGCATGTGAATGTCGATCTGCTGCCGCTGTGGCTGCGCCCGCTGCCGCGCAAGTTTCTGGCAATCCTCGTGCTGTTTTCGGGCATTGCGGTGCTGGGGATCATGGCATTCTATGCGTTCGAGCATTGGCATATCGCATTTCAGCGCGGCTGGCGGTCGTCAAGCGTCTGGGGCCCGCCCTTGTGGATACCCTATCTTGCCATGCCGGTAGGGTTCGCACTTTTCATTCTGCAATTGCTGGCCGATCTTCTGGCCTTGCTTATGGGCCGTGACACGGCCTTCGGACTGGAGGCTGACTGATGGACCCGCTTGTACTGGGCGCTCTTGTTGCCTTTGTCACCATTGCCGTGCTGTTCTCTGGTGTTTCAGTTGCCACAGGTCTTCTGATTGTTTCAGGCATATTCCTTGCGCTGTTCGAAGGGATGTGGGCGCTGGAGCTGATGCCAGAGAAGTTCTTCGGCAAACTGAATTCCTTTGCCCTGCTGTCGATCCCGATGTTCATCATCATGGGGTCGGCCATTTCATCCACCCGCGCGGGCGCGGATTTGTATGAAGCGCTGGAACGCTGGCTGACGCGCATTCCGGGGGGGCTGGTCATGTCCAACCTTGGGGCCTGCGCGTTGTTTTCGGCGATGTCGGGGTCCAGCCCCGCCACCTGCGCGGCGATCGGCAAGATGGGCATTCCCGAAATGCGCAAGCGCGGCTACCCCGAAGAAGTTGCCGCAGGGTCTATCGCTGCGGGGGGTACGCTGGGCATCCTGATCCCGCCATCCGTGACGATGATTGTTTACGGCATCGCTACCGAAACCTCTATCGGGCGGCTGTTTCTGGCCGGGGTGTTGCCGGGGCTGATGCTGGTCAGCCTGTTCATGGCGTGGTCGGTCTGGTCAACATGGCGCAATACCGGCCTGTCGGTCATGTCGGACAGGCGCTACAGCCTGCGCGAAAAGCTGGAAATCCTGCCGCGTGTCGTGCCTTTCCTGTTGGTGATCATCGGTGTGCTTTATGCCATGTATGGCGGCATCGCCACGCCGTCTGAAACGGCGGCAGTGGGCGCACTTCTGTGCCTGTTGATGGCGATTGTCATCTATCGCATGTGGTCGCCGAAATCGCTTTGGGTGGTGCTGCGCGATTCCACGCGCGAGTCGGTGATGATCCTGTTTATCATCGGCGCGGCAGGGGTGTTCAGCTATATGTTATCGGCGCTGTTCATCACCCAGTCGATTGCGATGTGGATATCTGATCTGGATGTGAATCGTTGGGTTCTGATGGGCGCGATCAACGTATTCCTGCTGATCGCAGGCTTCTTCCTGCCGCCGGTGGCGGTGATCCTGATGGCCGCGCCGATCCTGCTGCCAATCATCCTTGCTGCTGAGTTCGACCCATACTGGTTTGCCGTGATCCTGACGATCAATATGGAAATCGGTCTGATTTCGCCGCCCGTGGGGTTGAACCTGTATGTCATCAGTTCCATCGCACCGGATATCAAGCTGAAGACTATCCTAAAGGGGTCGATGCCATATGTCGGCTGCATGGTTCTGGCCATCGTGATCTTGTGCGTCTTTCCGGGGATCGCCACATGGTTGCCAGATATGATTATGGGGCCAGTACGATGATGGGGATAAGCACCATGACACGGACAGGGTATCTGGGCGATCTGCTAAGCCAACTTGTCGAACGCCGCTTTGCGCCGCTGCGCGTCACATCCGGCAAACCGATTGAGGAAATGTGCGCAGCCCTTCTCGCGGGGGAAGGCGAAGTCTCGACCATGCGGCTGGCGCGCGACATTCTTGCGGTCTATGCGCGGATGGACAATCAGGGCAAGCGCGCGTTCTTTACCTATCTTGCCAATGAACATGACATCACCCCTGATGCCGTGGCGCGAGCCGCACATGACTACGGTACAGCGCGCGATGCCGAGCATCTGAAGATGCTGTTGCGGGTGGCCGAACCCCGGCGGCAGGAATTGTTGCGCCGCCTGAACCACGCCCCCGGTGCCACTGTAGAACTGGTGCGCATGCGTCGCGATCTGCTGACATTTCTGCCCGAGATACCCGCGTTATCCCGCGTTGATCTGGATTTTGCGCATCTGTTCCAGTCATGGTTCAACCGTGGCTTTCTGGTGCTGCATCAGGTGACATGGGACAGCCCGGCCCGGTTGCTGGAAAAGATCATCGAATACGAAGCGGTACATGCCATCGGTGACTGGGAAGCCTTGCGCGCGCGTGTTGACCCGAAAGACCGGCGCTGCTTTGCCTTCTTTCACCCCGCCATGCCCGACGAGCCGCTGATTTTTGTCGAGGTTGCGCTGGTCAAGGGCGTGCCCGGTTCGGTACAGCATCTGCTTGCGCATGACCGCAAACCGCTGGACCCGGCACAGGCGGATACGGCAACTTTCTACTCTATCTCCAATTGTCAGTCAGGGTTGAAGGGCATCAGCTTTGGCAATTCGCTGATCAAACAGGTGGTGGCGCTCTTGCAGCAGGAACTGCCGCATCTGCGCCAGTTCGTCACCCTGTCGCCCATTCCGGGCCTTGGGGCGTGGCTGCGCGAGCAAGAGCGTGCGGGCGATGACGCCGCAAAAGCCTTGCTTGCCGCCCCGCAGCCGATGAGCGAGGCGTTGCAGACCAGCCTGCGCCGCCTTGCCGCGCGCTACTTGCTGGAGGTGAAGGGCAAACATGACCGCCCCCGCGACCCTGTGGCGCGGTTTCATCTGCATAATGGGGCGTTGATTCACGAAATACACGCCGAAGCCGATATTTCAGAGCGGGGCCTGGCGCAATCCTGCGGCGCTATGGTGAATTACCTCTATGACCTCGATAATGTCGAAAGCCATCACGAGAGCTACGCCACCCAAGGCAAGATCGCCGCGACCCGCACTGTACGCCAGCTGGCGCGTGCAGCACAGGAATGACGAAAGCCGCAACACGCGTGGCCTAAGATAAGGAGTCCCCTTCCATGACCAATCCGCTGTATGACGCCTTGTTCGCCCCACAGGCCGGACAGGACAGGCCCTTCATGACCCTGCCGGGGGGCGACCAGCTTAGTGCCGCGGATTTTCACGACACGCTTGCACGCTTTGCCAACGCCTTGCGCGCGCTGGATGTCGGGCCGGGCGAACGTGTGGCGGTGCAAGCGTCAAAATCACCGCAAATGCTGGCCATCTATGGGGCGGCTGTTGCGTCTGGTGCGGTGTTCCTGCCGTTGAATTCGGCTTATACGCCTGAAGAGCTGGAATATTTCATAACTGACTGCGGCGCGCGGCTGTTGCTGGTTGACCCTGCGCGGATTTCCGCACTGACGCCTTTGGCCGAAAAGCTGGGTGTGCGTCTGGAAAGTCTGGGCGAAGGGGGCAGTTTTGATGCACTCGCAGATACGTTGCCCGCGAGCTTCACGCCAGAGCCGCGCAGCGACGATGATTTGACAGCGCTGCTCTATACCTCGGGGACAACGGGGCGTTCCAAGGGCGCTATGCTGAGTCAGCGCAACCTGCTGTCGAATGCGGAGGCACTGGTCGATCTGTGGCGCTTCACATCTGAGGATGTGTTGTTGCATGCGCTGCCGATTTTCCACACGCATGGGCTGTTTGTTGCCAGCAATGTTGTGCTGCTGTCGCGCGCGCAGATGATTTTTTTGCCGAAATTCGAACTGGATCAGGTTTTCGCGTTTCTGCCACAAGCCACCACAATGATGGGCGTTCCTACCTTCTATACGCGGCTTCTGGGGGATGCCCGGCTGTGCCGCGAAACAGTTGACCATATGCGGTTGTTCGTCTCTGGCTCTGCGCCGCTGCTGGCGGAAACCCATCGCGAATGGTCCGAACGCACCGGCCATGCAATCCTGGAACGCTATGGCATGACTGAAACCAACATGCTGACCTCGAACCCATATGAGGGCGCGCGGCGCCCCGGCACTGTCGGGCATCCCTTGCCCGGTGTCTCGTTGCGTATCGCAGACCCGGAATCCGGCGCGGCGCTGCCACAGGGCGAAACAGGAATGATAGAGGTACGCGGGCCGAATGTGTTTCAGGGCTATTGGCAGATGCCGGAAAAAACCGCCGCCGAATTCCGCGCGGACGGGTATTTCATGACCGGCGATCTGGGCATGATTGACGATCAGGGCTATGTGAACATCGTGGGCCGGGCGAAAGACCTCATCATTTCTGGTGGCTATAATGTTTACCCCAAGGAGATTGAACTGGTGCTAGATGACATGCCGGGCGTTGTGGAAAGTGCTGTGATCGGCCTGCCGCATCCCGATTTTGGCGAAGCGGTGGTTGCGGTGTTGGTGCCGGACAAGGCAACACCGGATATCAGCGCGATAGAAAGTGGCTTGTCAGACAAACTGGCGCGCTACAAACAACCCAAAGCCTATATTGTTTTGCCCGAACTTCCGCGCAATACCATGGGCAAGGTCCAAAAAGCGGCATTGCGCAATGACTATGCCGCCTATTTCAAGGAATCTGCGCAATAAGCAACACATGCACGGTGATTTCCGCGTAACCCGGCGGGCCGGAGATGGTAAATCGGCATTGCCAAGTTGTTTATGTGGAATACTCAGATTGATGAGTGCCGATGGAAATACCACCGTCAATGCCGCGCCTGAAGGGCTTTCGCCATCCTCGTGAGATCATCGCCTACGCGGTCTGGGCCTACCATAGGTTCGCGTTGAGCGCCGCGGATGTAGAGGACCTCTTGGCTGAGCGGGGCGTCATCATCACGACGAACCTTGAATTCGGCGAGTGGGTCTCTGTTTTCGGCGATGCCAAGATGACCATCGCGCTGCTTGACCGGGTCACCCACCACTGCAGCATCATCGAGACCGGCAACACGTCCTACCGTTTCGCCCAAAGCAAATCTCGAACAAAACCCTGAACCAGAAAAAGCAAAGCCCACAGACGAGCTTGCTACATGGGGGCCGCTCGCCTGTGGGCTTTGCTCCCCCTGAGGTGGGTCATTTTTAAATGATCACGCTGGGTCAGTTTTGAATGCAGATTGACATTCCACATAAACAACTTGGCAATGCCATCTCCGCTTCAGTGCACAAAGACGGCCCCGGGCCGGTTTCCCGGGGCCGCAGCACTGTCATCACGGTTGCATGCGTTCCGCGCACCGGTCGACCCAGTTCCGGATAGCTGGCGCGTCGGGAAGCAGATCAGGAAACCAGTGGAACGGTGAGCTGCACAGCATGTCCGCCGCAGTGAACCGGTCCCCCAGCAGGAACGGCCCCGTGTCCAGCGCCTCGGCTAAACGCGCTTTTACCGCGTCAAAATCGCGAAGCGAAGCAGTGAACGCGGGGTGGCTCAGTTCTGCCCAGTGCAGAATGATGACGGGCTCCATCACACCCTGATAGTAAAACAGCCACGACAGGTAAGCGCCCCGCCCCGCCTCGCCGGGCAAAGGGCCTAGCTTGGCGTCGGGATAAGCGTCAGTAAGATACATGATAATAGCGCCGCGTTCGCGCAGCATCTCGTTGCCATCGACCAGATAGGGGACTTTCTTCTCCGGATGCGGGTTATCCGGATCGGGGCCACCCGAGCCGTCTTGGCGCGGGATGATGACCTCGCGAATTTCGATATCGGCATGCAGCATCCGGACGAGTGTTGCGATCGTGTCGGATCTTGATTGCGGCGCGTGGTAGAGGACGGGCATCATGGATTTCCTTTAAGTTTCGATGCGCCTAGCATATTCTGGGCCTGCTGACAGAACAGGGCAGTATTGCGATGGCACGACAGGACCGGCTGATGCGTCTTATGAACGCGCTGCGGCGGCTTCCCGCACCGGTCACGGCCGCGCGGCTGGCTGAGGAAACGGAAATCTCCCGTCGGCAGCTTTATCGGGACATCGCTACGCTTCGGGCCGGGGGGGCGCTGATCGACGGCGCGGCGGGGGTGGGATACGCTCTGACGGAAGACCCGGTCCTGCCACCCCAAAGCTTTTCGCAACTAGAGATAGAGGCGTTGATGCTGGGGATTGGCAGTCTTGGTTTTCTGGGTGATGCGACGCTGGCGCGCGCTGGCCGCGATGCGGTTGCGCGGATTATTGCAACCTTGCCTAATCGTCAGGTCCATCAGGCGATGCACACAGTGATGCGGACCTGGTGCCCGGCTGACACGCGCCCCGATGTGGCGATCGACATGGACCTGTTGCGGCAGGCCTGCTGGGAGGAGTACAGTCTGTGGGTGCGCTATTGTGATTTGAAAAACCAAGTCAGCGAACGAGAGGTCTGGCCGCTTGGCATGTCCTATGGCCCGGAGGCGCTGATGCTGCTGGCCTTCTGCCAATTGCGGCGGGACTATCGGGTCTTCCATGTCTCTCGAATTGAATCTCTGCGACCGGGCGGAACCAGCTTCCGGCCTCGCCGCGTCGAACTGTTGCGCGGTTTCACATCGCGCCGGATGGAAGAAAAACAAGGTCCTCCGATATGCACGGAAATGCCCCGCCAATCCTGACGTTCGCGACCGTCCCTTGGCTTCATCGACACCCCGTTCCTTGGCGTCGCCGGACTTTCGCCCTTTTGGGCGGATTGGGGCGGAACTGACCGGGTTGCGGTGTATTTTTTGTTGTGCGCGACAGCGTGGTTTGCCGTCGGCGGCAGGTTTCAGGCGGCCCCGGACGCAAAACCGCGTATCAAGGTCCGACGTGCCGAATTTCGTATTGAACGCGGATGCGGCAATCTTGCATCCCGAAACTTGCAAGGATTCCGGCCTCGGCGCCCTCGATGCGGTTGCGCATGGAAAGAAGGCCGGTAATCCTGTCTTGCGCGACAAGGTTCATCGCAAGGCTGAGTGACATGTCAACGCAGGTGCCGTCCTCGCAGGTTCGGCTTGCCAGATTGTCTGACAGCCCGTTGTTATTTCATTCAGCGTACGCCAAAGCCATGTCCCGTCCAGTGGGATCAGCGGCTCCGACCCCGGATCCATTGGACATTCGTCCCGTCCACCATAGCGCCGGTGGATGTCGCCCAAATCGCGCGAGGTGCGAAAGGTGGTATTGGCAGAACGGTCAATCACCAAGTTTTCAGACAAGCTGACAGCGCCAGCGGCGCTTTCTCCGAGCAGGATCGGGAATAATCCGGCATCGCTGATGTCAAAGCAGGTGCACCCCTGTCCTGTCCGGCAGACGGCCCCGCCCATCTGGGCCTGCGCGATCGTGGGCAGCGCAGAAATGACGACGGCGAAAAGCAAATGGCGCATGGTCATTCCTCCAGATGAGGGACAAGAAGTTGATGGGCGTCCTGCGCGGTCAATCCGTCCAGCGGCGTACCGTCCAGCGCGACCATTTCCGGCGATGGCTGCGCAGGCTTGCTACTTGGGCGGTCGGTTGCCCCGCCAAGCGCGCCCATCAGCGTGGTTGCGCCCATTTGCAGGGCGGCCTCCATCCCGTCTGATGCGCCGGTCATCCACGGGGGGCCGGTCCAATCGTCGCCGGGTCCGGCAACCTTGCGCACTATCGCGCCCGTTGGTGGTGTCAGGGGGGTATGCGCCAGAAAGACCATGCCCCGATAGGCGTCGTCCCCGTATTCCGTGCCGGTAAAAACAAGGCCGGTATGCGCGTCAGGGCCGATCATGGTCAGATTCAGGGTATCGCCAGCGACCACGCCCGTGACATCACCCGACAGCCCTTGAAGCGGGCCAACGGTCGGGGCGGTGGTAAAGTTGCCCCCAATCGCCAGCTGGCCCGCATCCTGCATGAATTCCGCAACGATGAAATAGCTCTGATCGTCCGGTTGGCCGGGGGTATCCAGCGCGAAGAACCACACGCCCTGCAAGTCTCCCGCTGCGAGCAGCACCTCTTCGTTGCCACCCATCGCATCTGCTTCGGGAAGGGCGGCATGGCTGGCAAGCGATCCGATGATGACGCCCGCCAGCATCCCTTCGCTGTCGTTGAACGCCTGTGTCACGCAGATCTCATCACCCGAAAGCGTGGGTTGGCAATAAACGGTCTGGGCCTGCCTTGGGTTCACCAGCAGCGGCACCTGGCCATCTGACAGCCGCACGATCTCGAAGGACGGACGCTCAGCGCGGACACCGGCTGCTGTCTCGTATTGCAGCGGTTCTGTCATGCCGTATCCTGACAGAAGGGTAAGGGCCAGATCATGATCCGGCAAAACAAGATCACAGGTCATCAGGGAGGCTGCGTCGCAGCGCTGAAACAGCGTCCCAAGATCAGCAGATGGTGGTACTGGCGCGCGCACCACCAGCGTTTCCTGCGCCACCACCACATGGCCGCGCAACGGGTCTTCGGCAACGTAGCGCAGGGTATAGTCGCCTTCCGCGTCAGGGGCGGTCAGGGCAACGGGTGCCCCTGTGACATAGGCCCATGACCAACCACCCGACATGTCGGAGTCATTGCCCTGCGTGATGATATCCACCCAGTCGCCACTGTGCAGCGGGCCGCTATAGGCGACCGGCACGCTTTCGCCGGGTGTCACCACCACGGGAAAGGACAGGCTGGCAGTGTCGTCATCAGTCGGGGCAGCGGACGCAGGCACCGCGGTCAGGTCCATCACCCCCGAGGTGCAGCACGGGTTCGCGAACCCGTCCGGCACGCCGGATTTCGTCCAGCACACAGCCTGATCGCCTTGCAGGCCGGGATTGACATAGGTCCAGGACTGGCAGGACGGATCGCCCGCGCAAAGTGCCTGACACATCAGCGGATCAGCAACGGTCATGGGCGTTTGGGTGATGTCCATTCCGGGACGGTCGATACCCGGTTCCACCGTGCCCCTGCGGGCGGGATTTGCGGCCGGGGTGCCGGATGACGCGTGCGACGACGTTTGCGAAGTTGCCGCCACGACCAAGGATTGCTCGGCAATCACATGCTGCCCGGCGGTGGGATGATTGATCGCGTAGCGCAGGACATATTCGCCCGGTTCAGGCACCCAGATCTGACCGCTGCGCCCGTCCGCCATATCATGCACAAACAGCGCCGATTTCGATTTTAGCCAGTCGAAATCATAGTTATCCGGCACGGATATTTCCAGATATGTCTGATAAGCGTCCCCCGGCACAGCTCCGTCCACCGCGACATCCATCCAGGTCTCGGGCGCAGATGTGTCAGGTGCCGTGATACGCACGATCTCACGCAGGCGCGCGATCTCGATCAGATCGGCAATGATCTGCTGCGCAATGGCTTCACTTTCCGACGTCAGCAAACGCGCATCAGGTTTCAGACCGGACACGAAAAATGTGCCGCCATCCAGAAAAGAATTGTCCCGACGCAATGTCAATTCCGTGCCATATCCGATCAGTGCGCAGCGCGCGTTTTCGACAAAATATGATCCCGCTGGTTCAAAGCTGAAGGCCGCGCAATCTGAATTGGCCGTACACAGCGCCTGACAGGTTTCTGGCCGTGAACCCGGTGGCATTTCCTGCCGTTCCCCCCGCCAGCCCGACCCCCCGCCGTCACCTGTCGTCATGAGCAAGGAAAACGGCAGCCATTCCTGCCCGCCCGCACCGCTCCAGTCAGGGATCGGGGGCGGGGGTGGGGTACCTTCGGCTGACATGATTGTGCCGGGTATCAGCGTGTCGGGACAGGGATCAACGCCTTCTGGCCCGCCAAACCCAAGCATGTCGGGGGTCACATTGCCCACCAGTTCGACCCGGCGGTTCTGTGCGCGCCCTGCATCGGTGCTGTTATCCGCCACGGGGCGGTCAAAACTGAATCCTTCCGCCAGAACTTGCGCAGCGGGGACACCTGCAGAGACCAGCCAGTCGCGCACCGCCTGCGCACGCGCTTCGGACAGGCGCTGGTTATAGTCATGGCTGCCGATTGTGTCGGTATGCCCTTCCAGCCGCCAGTCGCCCCCAAGCGTCAGAATCGCATCGCGCGCGGCAATCAGCGCGGGCAGACTGTCAGGCCGCAGGGTGGTGCGGTTGAAGTCGAAAGTGACGCCCTGAAGCGCGACACGCCCTTCGGATGCAAGGGCTTCGACCAGTTGCGTACATGCCATTGGCTGCACGGTAAATGACTGGGCATGTGCGATGCCGGGAAGAGCCAGACTTACGACGATCGCAGCAACACCACGAAAGCCTGCAAGCCGCTGAGAAAAAAGACGCGATGAGTTCATCATGAAGCCGCTGCTGATTGTTTCCCACTCATATAAATCTCGTATTGATCAGTCCGACAACTACCATATGGTATAGACATGACGCGGTTCAAAAATTCCGATTTCCAGCGCCAGCATGATGCGCTGATCAAGTCTATTGCGGCACGGCTCTCGGAACGCGGGCCGGACGCGCCGCTGGTATCCGAAATCGAGCTTGCGGTCTCGCTGCTGAATGATGTGCATCCGCGCGGGGTGGCACAGCGTATCTGGGTCGTGGTCTATCCAGATGGCGCCATGATCGATTGCAGTGCGGGCGCGGCGGCTGAATTCGGGCTATCGCGGCCAGGTGACAGACCTGATGGTCTGGGTGACCGGCTTGCACGCGCGCAGGGTGATACCGAACTCGTCACTCTGATAGACTTGTCTGGTTGTGACCGCATCATGGTGGCGACGCGCATGCCCGACCAGCAAAGCTGGCAGCTTGAAGAAACCCGCACGCCCATCCTGAAGGGATTTCACCGTACAATCGCTGGCCTGTGGCAACTGACGCCCGCTGAGACGGATATCGCCGAGGCACTGTTACAAGGAAAAGCGCCTGACGAGATCGCAGCAGAAAGCAGTCGGGCGATCGGGACCGTGCGCCAGATCATCAAGGCGCTGATGGCCAAGATGCAGGTGCATTCGCAAGCACAGACTGTCGCGCGGTTGTCTGTTGTGGCGGTTGCGCTGGCACAGCAATCCACGACCACAACAGAACTTCCCCGACGTTGCAGGCAGTTCTATCAGGATGCCACGAACAGCCCGCTTGTTTATTGGCGCTATGGTGAAGCCCAAGGTGAACCTGTTCTTTTCTTTCATGGCGCGCTGTTCGGAATTATCGGGCGCGCCAATACCGCAACGGAGGCCCGGATGTTCGGGCTTGATGTCATTGCACCGGAGCGACCTGGCTATGGGGATACGAAGCTGCCGCCGGGCGCGGACCCTGTCGCTCTTGCGATAACGCGGGCGTGCGCAATCCTCGACTTCGAACGTATAGAGCGTGTCCAGATCATCGCGCATGATGTGGGCAGTGTCTTCGCATTTGCCTTTGCGCGGGCCTATCCTGATCGGGTGAGCCGTATCATTTGTGCGCCTGCAACCCCGCCGATGATGGGATGGGCGCAGACAGCCGACATGCCGCCCTTGCATAGGGTGAGTGCGTTTGCCGCGCAAAAGGCTCCTGCGATGATGGAAATGCTGATCGGGTTGGGTTTGAAACGGATCGAGCGCGAAGGGCTAAGAGCGATTCCGCAGCTGATATTCGCCGATTGTGAACATGATCGCACGGTCATGCTGAGCCCGGAGGCTTATCCGATCATGGAGGCATTGTATCTGTCAGCGGTAGAGCAGCGGGCGACAGGCTTCCTGCAGGATATGCTTCTTACCAATCTGAACTGGTCTTCGTGGTTGGGCGATATCAGGTGTCCGGTCGTGCTTATGCACGGGACAAAAAGCCGGACCGTGTCTGAAAACGCATTGCGTGTCACTTGTGCGGCATTGTCCGATGCAACACTGACAATTATCCCGGATGCGGGTCATACGCTTCCAATCACGCATCCAACGCACACTCTCCGGCAGGCACTACAGCAGCGAAGCAGTTCTGGGTAGAAACACCGCATATCCGGGGTTCATGTCCGGATGGTCGGGGCCATTTGCCGGATGTCTGTGTCGTGCTCGAACACATCACACAACGACCAGTCGTTTCGGAAATGGCGCGGTTTGCGCTTTCGCTCGTCGGGCTGGGATTACCTCAGCGGTATCCAAGGACGCGGAGCGTTTTCTGCCATCTTTCCCCTGGAAAGCCCGCTGATTTTGATACTGGCGCCGTGCTGTTCATGTCTACAGTATTGCCTGTCGCCCGGTTCATCACTGTTGTCTTCAGAGGTCAGGCCATACAGGCCGAAAACCGTGTGCGCCCAGGGGCACAATTCCGTCACAGAACAGGCGGGCGGATGCGTATTCAGAATCTCCAAAACTGGTATGAAAAAACAAACCAACTGGATGCAACTTTAAGTTGTGCAGTCTAAATCTGCATGCTACCTTGAGCGTGTTTTGCAAAGGATAAGGCCTGATGAGCATTTCGACCAGAACCCCCGAAACAGTATCCATTGACGCACAAGGCAACGTGTTCAACGTAGAAGTGCGTGGTCAGGGCGATGTTATCGTTCGGGCTGACGCCGATTCCATCACGACAGTGTCGCGGATTGGGAATGATCTCGTTGTAGGCTTGTCAAACGGTCAAACGTTTCGAATCGAAAACTATTTTCTTAATGAAGATAATATCGAAGTTTTCTTCGTTGATGATGACGGCACCGTCCTTCGATTGAGTGAGGTTCGGGGGGGTGGCGATGACCCGTTGCTTCTTCACCTGGTTGAGGCTTCCGCAGCGGATGGAAGCGCTATCGGTGCGCTGGGGCTGCTCGGGGTCCTCGGGGGCCTGGGCGCTGCGGCGGGACTCGCAGGCGGCGGCAGTGATGACTCGGATGCGGACGCAGACGCCGATGCCGATGCCGATGCGGACGCTGACGCTGACGCCGACGCTGATGCGGATGCAGACGCAGATGCTGATGCTGATGCTGATGCAGACGCCGATGCCGATGCCGATGCCGATGCCGATGCCGATGCGGACGCTGATGCAGATGCCGATGCGGACGCAGACGCAGACGCTGATGCCGATGCCGATGCCGATGCCGATGCTGATGCGGATGCAGACGCCGATGCGGATGCGGATGCGGATGCGGATGCGGATGCGGATGCCGATGCGGATGCGGATGCGGATGCGGATGCGGATGCGGATGCGGATGCGGATGCGGATGCGGATGCGGATGCCGATGCCGATGCCGATGCCGATGCCGATGCCGATGCTGATGCAGATGCAGATGCAGACGCTGATGCGGACGCAGACGCTGATGCAGACGCCGATGCGGACGCCGATGCCGATGCCGATGCGGACGCAGACGCAGATGCGGACGCCGATGCCGATGCCGATGCCGATGCAGACGCTGATGCTGATGCTGATGCCGACGCGGATGCAGACGCCGATGCGGACGCAGACGCTGACGCAGATGCTGATGCTGATGCCGACGCTGATGCGGACGCAGATGCCGATGCGGATGCAGACGCAGATGCTGATGCTGATGCTGATGCAGACGCCGATGCTGATGCTGATGCGGATGCAGACGCTGATGCAGATGCAGACGCCGATGCTGACGCGGATGCGGATGCCGATGCCGATGCCGATGCCGATGCCGATGCTGATGCAGACGCCGATGCAGACGCCGATGCTGACGCGGATGCGGATGCCGATGCAGACGCTGATGCTGATGCCGATGCGGACGCAGATGCGGACGCCGATGCCGATGCAGACGCTGATGCTGATGCTGATGCTGATGCCGACGCGGATGCAGACGCCGATGCCGATGCGGACGCAGACGCTGATGCTGATGCTGATGCAGACGCTGATGCAGACGCCGATGCGGACGCTGATGCAGACGCCGATGCTGATGCCGATGCCGATGCGGACGCAGACGCCGATGTTGAAGCTGTTGATGATCAGGCATCTGTTGAACTGCAGGTCACGCCGACACAGTCAGATCTTGAACAAGAAACCGGCACGGTTGGCAGCCTGTTGAGCCTTGGCGCGCTGGGGGGCACGGTCGAGGTTTCAGTGCTGTCGTCCAGCACTGCCTTCACTTTGGATGTCGCGGAAAATACAATCCGGGATATCACCCTGACAGGTGGCGGCAACGAGTTGCTCGGGGTCAGTCTGACGGGCAATAATGATCTTGACCTCTATGTTTTCCGACAAGAGGCGGGCAGTAGTGAAGCTACGCTGGTGTTCACCGCGACTGACTGGCTTGAATACAACCCTGGAATACTTGGGTTACTTGGCAGCTGGTCAGGCTCTCCATTGGATCTTCCACCGCTGACGGGTGGCGCAACCTATCACATTGTTGTCGGTAACGATGGCGGGTTGCTGGATCTGGGTGCCCTCACGACAATTGGGGTCGAAACGACAGCAAATGTGGAGATTGACTTCCGGCCACCTGTCGAAGTGAGTGGTTCTGTTTCCGGGAACGTCATCGATGGTGACGGCGGTGATGGCGCGGATACTGCCCCTGCAGGAACAGTTGTTTCCGAGGTCGACGGCGTTGTAATCGAGGCTGGTGGGACCGAAATTGTAGGCGCATTCGGGGTACTGACCATCAATCCCGACGGCAGCTACACCTATGTCGTCAATGACACCTTCACAGGCGAGTATGGCGATGTGGACAGCTTCGAATACACAATCACTGCACCCGGTGGCGCATTTGACACCGCGACTCTTGCGATATCGCTTGATTTCGACATCGAGGCTGAAGCCACTCCGCTAGCTGAAGGCATGGCGATGGAGTTTTCCAGCGTCGCGGGTGTCGAGGATAGCGATGGCGGAGAGGAGTATGTGTTCGGAGAGGGCCCGGACGTTGTGACCTATGAATTCCTGGAGGAGGGAGGCGGGAATGATACCATTCTCAACTTCAACCTTGAGGAAGGCGACGCAGTGGATCTCTCCGGTCTGATACCCGATGCCACACCAGAGACGCTTGAGTTGTTTGTCTCCGTTTCCGAAGTTGACGGCAATACACTGATCGCTGTCGATCCGGGTGGGGAGGGCAATTTCGAGACGTTGGTTACATTGGTCGGCGTGACACACACACTGAACGAACTCGAGGAAGGACTCCTGGGTAACAGCTTGGTATAAAATTGAGCGCAGTTACTCCATATAAAATGTCGGTAACCGCAGGCCTTGCCTGCGGTTTCCTTGCCCTTATTGCTGTTGTGGGATGTGATAAAAAATCCCCGTCAGAATTGATCGCAATATCTCCTGAACTGGAACGCCAGGATACGCACCGAACGCAGGCAGAGGATATTGCTGTTACGACGGCAGGCGCTTCAGGAGTTCCGCTGATTGTCGTTTCAGCACTTCGCAGTCAGCCCAGAGTGACCAGGGCCGCAGAACGCGTCAGGCAGGAATTTGCCAATGTCGAAGAAAAACAATCGCTGTATTTTCCGCAGGTGTCAGCCAGTGTCGTGTCCGAACTTGCTGGAAATGGTGGGGCAAGTCCACAATTGCGGTTCACCGGTTCCCAACTCCTGTATGACTTTGGACGCACGGAACGCGGGGTAGCCCGGCAAGTGCTGCTTGCACAGAAGGCACATCTGGATTTCCTGACATCCGTTGACGATAGTCTGACAGACATTTTTCGATTGTTGGCAGAGTATGAGAGCCAGCGCCTGCAACTCGCACTTGGGCGCGACAGGTTGGCAAGGATGATCGAATTGCGCAATCACGTTGAAAGCCGGATTCAGGAAGGCGTAACGACCAGCGGAAGCCTGATCGAGGCTCAACGACGGGTCCAGACGGCCGAAACGATTGTGCTTCGTGCCGAACTGGCTATCGCGAGCAAGCGGCGAGAGATTGAAGCAGAGGCCGGAACCGCGATCGGTTCGGCCATTTCGGATATCAACATGAGCCGTCTCAACTGTGGGCCAGCGCCGCTGGAACTTAATACTGTCATCAATGTCAAAAAGGCCCAGATCGATGCAGCCGTCGCCCAACTTGACGCGCAAAACGCGCAATCCGCAAGGATGCCGTCGTTGTCAGTGGAGGCCAGCTCCAGCCATGAGTTTTCAAATCTGCCCAAGGCAGCTGACACACGTCTGGCCTTGCGTGTCGATACGTCGATGCTCAGCGGTGGTGCCAACCGGGCCAGGCGCGATGCAACATCGCGCAATGCCGCTGCCGCCGAGGCGGCGCTTACCGGAGAGCGGCAAAGGGCGCAACGCAGTGTAGAAGGACTTCAAGATACGGCGTCTTCACAACGGGTTCTTGCCGAAGCGCTTAAAGCGCAATCTGCGATGCTGGATGACACCCGTGCCCTCTATCTTCAGCAGTTTCTTGAACTTGATACCAAGTCGATTGACGATGTGCTGAGTGTTGAAGAGGAATACCATCAGACACTTCTTGATACAGAACTGGCGCGCCTGGACATACGCATGTCAGCGATTAACTGTATGTCGGTAAGAGGCCAGCTTCGACGGTTTGTCGGGATAGAGGACAAGTTGCTCTTTGGATTGGCGTTGCGGCAATGAAACCCGAACTGGTAAAGCCCTCAGGTGTTGACGCTTCAGAGAAATCCCCGTCTGACAATCAGACAGTGCTGTCAGCGCTGCGGTCCGTTGCCAGCCGATATGGACTGAACTACTCGCAGGAATCGGTCCGGATTGCCCTGAGATGGGACGACAACCGGGGCAGTACAATCGGTCTGAACAGCATTGCTGAACGCATGGGCCTAAGCCTGCACCCCGCCAGGCCGGAACTCACAAAGTTTGATGCACTGCATCCGCCAATTCTTGTGATAACCGAATTTAACGACGTTCTGGTCATAGATAGCATATCAAGGGCCGGGATCGTAAGTTTCTCGCGGTTTGAGGGTGACCAGTTCCATCGGAACGAGAAGCCCGCAAGTGAGATCATTTCCACCGACAGCCGCTTCTTTCTGGTGCGGCCCTTGCGGAACCTGTCGGATACCCGCGTTGACACGTATATCGCACCTGTCAGTGACAATTGGCTGCGCAAAACGCTGTTTCCGTCACTGACGCCCTATTGGACCGTGATTATTGCATCTTTCATGATCAATTCTCTTGGCCTTGCGGGTATCATCTTCTCGATACAGGTCTATGACCGCGTCATTCCGGCGCAGTCTTATCCGACACTGGCTGTGCTGTTCATCGGCGTGATACTGGCGTATTCTTTTGAATTCTTCTTAAAGCATTCTCGAATTGTGCTGCTGGATGTTCTGGGCCGCAAGGCAGGGCTGCGCCTTTCCGAGACAGTGTTCGGGCGTGCGCTGCGTGTGCGCAATGATCATAAACCCAAATCGACCGGCAGCTTCATCGCGCAGATTCGCGACATTGATACGATGCGCGACGCAATGACGTCTACATCGGTCGGTGTTATAATGGATCTGCCATTCTTCATATTGTTCTGCGGGATTTTCTGGGTGATCGCTGGATCCCTGGTCCTTATTCCGATCTGCGCGTTGGTTGCAATTGTTCTGCCGGGACTATTGATGCAGTCCAAGCTGAAGAAAGCGGCGCAATCTGCCCAACGCGAGGCAGCGCTGCGCAACGCGATCCTTGTCGAAACAATACAGGGCATCGAGGATATCAAGGCACTGCAGGCAGAGGATCGGTTTGAACATATCTGGCAGCAGACCTCTGTATCGACAGCCGGCGCCCAGTCATCGGAGCGCCGTCTGATAGGGGGGCTGACGTCGTGGACACAGGTTGTTCAGCAAAGTGTCTATGCTGTAACCGTCGCCATAGGTGCCCCGATGGTGATGAACGGCGAAATCACGACCGGTACGCTGGTCGGGGCTTCCATCCTCGGGTCCCGCATGATTGCCCCGATGAGTCAGGTTTCCGCAGTTCTGTCGCGATGGCAGCAAGCCCGTATCGGGGCGCAAGGGCTGAAGAAGATCATGCAGATGCCCATTGACCACCCTTCCGAGGAAACCCGCGTCAGTTGCGCAAGATTAAGTGGCAGCTACGTTTTCGAAGATGTTGCCCTGAAGTATCAGGCGGCCACGTCCTCTGCCTTGTCCGTAAAGCGACTGCATATCAAGGCCGGAGAGCGGATCGGTCTGGTTGGCCGGAACGGTGCCGGGAAATCAACTTTGTTGCAAGCCTTGTCAGGCCAGCTGTTCCCGGAATCGGGGCAAATCCGCGTAGACTCGTTGCCAATTGATGCAATCGATCCGGCTGATTTGCGGCGTGATATCTCCTATCTGTCGCAAAATGCGCGGCTGTTCTATGGAACCTTGCGCGACAACCTGATGTTGGGAAACCCGAATGCAACTGAAAAAGAGCTTCTCGCGGCGCTGGACGTGGCGGGCGGTGCGGCATTTCTGAGTTGTTTTGAAAACGGTTGGGATTATCAGGTATTGGAAGGCGGGACCGGGCTTTCCGGTGGACAAAAACAGTCGATCCTGTTGGCAAGACTGATGTTGAGGCGCCCCTCCGTCCTGCTGCTGGACGAGCCTACATCGTCAATGGATGATACAACCGAGAAAGGTTTTATCGACGAATTGCGGAAAGTGGCAATCGGGCGCACGTTGATAGTGGCCACGCACAGGCACCGGATTCTTCAACTTGTTGACCGGCTGATCGTTCTGGACAAGGGCCAGATCATTCTTGACGGTCCACGCGAAGAGGTGCTGGCAAAAATGCGTGGGGCCAGAAAATGACGCTGATCAGCGACCAGGAGAATTTGCTTCATGGCGATGAGCCTGACGAACGGCACCAGAGGCGGATTATATGGCTTGTCGCTTTTCTTTTTGCAGCAGGGTTCTTGTGGGCCTATTTCGCAACCCTTGATGAAGTCACCACTGCGGATGGCGTTGTTATTCCGTTTCAGAACGAACAAGTGATCCAGTCCCTTGAAGGCGGGCTTGTCAGTGAATTGCATGTGCGTGCGGATCAGGTGGTAGAGGCAAATGAGGTTCTGGTCCGACTGGATCCGGCGCGGCTTGAAGCTTCGGTTGATGAAACAAGGGCCAAACTCTTTGCTCGCCTTGCCCGGATAGAGCGTTTGGCAGCCGAAGTGTCTGATCGACCATTGAGTTTTCCAGCGGATCAAGAAATTCCAGAGGAACTGATCGTGTTGGAAACAGCGCTTTATGAAGCGCGCCGCCAGAGCTTCCTGTCCGCCATCGAACTGATCGAGGAATCGCGCGTATTGTTGCAGGAGGAACTGGCGACGATGACCCGCCTTTCCGAACTTGGTGCATCCTCGCGGATGGAACTGGTGCGGCTCAATCGTCAGATCGTGGACCTCAATATACGCGAAGATGACGTCCGACATGACTATTATGTCGTTGCGCGCGAAGGCCTGAGTGTAGCGCGCGCCGAAGCAGAGGCGCTTCAGGCCGAACTCCGGGGGCGGCTTGATCAGCTCCGGCGTGTGACGCTGCGCTCGCCCGTGCGCGGCATCGTGAAGGACATTGCCATTACAACAGTCGGCGGGGCGGTGCCGCCAAACGGGCAGTTGATGACCATCGTGCCACTTGATGATGAACTGCTGGTCGAGGCGCGTGTCCAGCCGCGCGACATTGCGTTCATCCGCCCCGGACTACGCGCGACGGTCAAGGTGACGGCCTATGATCATGCGGTCTATGGGTCATTGGAAGGTGAAGTCATGTCGATTTCGCCCGCATCAATCCGGGATGAGAGTGACCCACAGCGACTGTATTATCGGGTATTTGTCCGCAGCGAGCGCTTTGAGCTGGTCAACAGTGCGGGCCAGTCTTTTCCCGTCACACCGGGAATGGTGACCGCGGTTGATATTCACACCGGTTCCAAAACGGTGCTGCAATATCTGATCAAACCACTGAACCGCGCGGCAGAGGCATTGCGCGAGCGATAATGCACAACCCACCCATGGAATTGCAGGACAGTCGGAATGGACACAACGACTAACACATCTTTCAGAAAGATTCTGGAGGAACTGGAAGAGCGCATAACTGTCCTGCCGGCGCCCTATCCTCGATATGTGGTGTTTCTATCATCATCGAATGGCCAGGAACGCGCGCGGGTCACCACAATAACAGCAAATGATTTTCAGGACTTGAAGCACCAGCTTACGCGCGCGCATCTGAAGCCCCAGCGGTCTGCAAAGTTTCTGCGGCTGGACTGGGTCGCATCCGTGCGCGCCATGCCCTACGGTGACTACGTCAAGGCCCTTCAGGTAGTGAAGCGGAATTACAGTCGCAAGGGCCTGTCCTTCGATGCCGCGTTCAACCGGGCGCTGACAGAGGCCGAAATCAATGCGAATGCCTTGCTTTATCGCGGTGCCAAAGTCCCACATTGCGAGGTGAACCTGAACAATTTGAAAGTTTATTGGAAGCGGCGGTTTGCCGAAGCTGTGCAGATGCCTGCACCTTCCGACATGATTTATTTGTTCACGTCCGAAGGCCTGTTCAGAGAGAAGAATGATGACGTCGTAACCCGACTCCTGCCCACAGGGCCGAATGCCGGACGCAGAACCTTCAACATGAATGAACCGCCGCAGCTTGAAAGCGTGATCCGTGACGGCGCGCGCTATCTGGCAAATGAAGTGAATACTGATGGCACCTTCAACTATGGCTGGTTTCCCTGCTTTGATCGCCCGATTGATCACTACAATACTCTGCGTCATGCCAGCAGCACCTACGCCCTGTCCGAGGCCTATGGCCTGCTTCGCACTGAAACCCTGCGCGCATCGATTGAACGCTCGTTGCATCATCTTGCAACCAAGCGGATTATTCAGCCACTTGGGCCAACTGGTCCTGCCTATCTTGTTGACCTTGCGAATGAAATAAAACTTGGGGGCAATGCGGTCGCAATTCTTGCAATCTGCAAACATGCACAAACGACCGGTGACAGACAATATATTCCACTCGCTGAACGCCTGGGCGAGGGTATACTGTCGATGAAACGCGCCGACGGAAGTTTCAATCATGTGCTGCACGCTGACAGCTTGGAACTAAAGCAACAAAGACGGACAGTCTATTACGATGGCGAGGCAGCATTCGCGCTGGTGCGCCTTCATGAAATCACGGGTGACGCGCGTTGGCTGGAAGCGGTGCGTCAGGCAGTCGCGCAGTTCATAGAGAAAGACTATTGGCAATATAACGATCACTGGCTTGCATACTGCATGGCCGAGCTTTTGCGACACGACCCGGATCCGGAATATGTCCGGTTTGCAGTGCGTAATGTGAAGGATTATCTGGGTTTTATCGCGGGCAGGATCACGACATTCCCGACACTGCTTGAACTATGCTGCGCAACGCGGCTTCTGATCCGGCAAGCTTTGGAAGATCCTGCTTTGCGCCCCTGTCTTGAAGGGCTTAATCTGCCTTCCTTCGTCAACGCCATGGAAGCGCGCGCGCAATATCTGGCGAATGGTGTTTTCTTTCCTGAAGTCGCGATGCATTTCCGCAATCCTGAACGGATCATGGGCAGCTTCTTCATCAGACACCACGGATTTCGGGTGCGCATCGATGATGTCGAACACTATCTTTCGGGGCTTATCGCGTATCGGGACTATCTCGACGATCGTGAAGCATTTGCATCTATGGTCGGCAAGTAGGCCGTCGCAGGTGTTCTCATACAAGGGGCAGATCATTGAAATGGCGCGCTGAAGATATCAAGGGGATGATCAAGGGTGCGGAATGGCGTGTTGCACCAGATCCGGATTTGGTTGTGAGCGGCGTATCAGTTTACGCACCCACATACCGCCCCGGTGAAATGGTTTTTCTACGGATGGCGAAAGGTGACTTCGGAATCCCGCCGCAGGTTCTGAAAAGTGAGGCACCCAACCCGTCAATGGCAATCATCGACGCCGCGAGCGGCGATTTCTCTGATGCGCAGTCAGTTCTGATGGTTCCAAGCCAACAAGAGGCATTGTTTGCATTGGCGGCAGACGCACGCCGGAGAATTCGGGCGCGCGTTGTCGGTGTGACGGGAAGTGCAGGCAAGACCAGCGTCACAGCGATGATCGCACACTGCTTGCAGGGTGCAGGAAGTGTGTATGCCACACGCTTTGGTGCCAATATGGCACGAGGGATTTCCTGGAATCTATGCTGCGTACCAGAGACAGTTTCATATTGCGTTCTGGAAATGGCAATTGGGCAGATGTTGTCAAACAGTAAAATTGCGCAGCCGGATGTTGCTGTCTTTACAAACATTCACCCCGCGCATCTGATTTATCATAAAGATGTCCAGACAATCGCAAGACGAAAGGCACAGATATTTTCGTCAATGCCCGCAGATGGCGTCGCTGTCATCAATGCCGATATGGAACAGAGTGAACTGGTACAGCAGGTGGCAGCGTCGCGCGGGCTGCAAGTGTTGCTGTACGGGACAGGCCCCGGGGTCGATATCCGGCCAATCGAGATATCGGCATGCGAAAATTCCATATCGCTGGATGTTCAGGGTGACCGCTGTGTCGTGCCATTGGTTGGTCATGGCGAGTATGCGGTGCAGAATGCGATGGCCATTGCCGGTGCATTGAGAGCCTTGCATCAGCCTGTCGCAGTTCTGATGGAACAGTTAAATAGCTTTGCCCCGTTGCCCGGACGCGGCCAGACGCTGACATACCCCGGCGCAAACGGCGCAGCGCATATTCTGGATCATTCATATAATGCTAATCCGGCATCAATGCGCGCCGCGCTTGATGAGTTGGCTATGATGCCATGCACCGGTCGTCGCATCGCGATTCTTGGACAAATGGCGGAGCTTGGCGAGGAGGGGGAAGAGCATCACAGGAAGCTTTTGATGGATTTGCGGAATCAGGCGATTGATCAGGTTTGGCTTCTGGGTGACGAATTCATGCCCGTGTTCGATACCGTATCGCAGGACACACGTTTCGCATGTATCGGGCTGGCAGAGCTGCGTCAGAAATTCAGTGCAATGATCGATCCGGGGGACCTGATCATGGTAAAAGGATCAAACAGCACTGGCCTTTTCCGGTTCATGGAACGGTATCGGTAGGCGTTTGATCCCGCAGTCAAATGGTAGCGCGGAAACTTACCGGCGGATGTTCATCAAAGCGTTTCAGCTTTAACCCGAGGCATATCCGGCAGCAGGAATGGGTGTTGTCGTACAACGCCCCTTCATTTGTCTGAGCCAAAACCGGCGTCCCATCACCCAAGTTGAAATAGATCCGATCTGATACCGTATCATATTGTGCCGCCGGGCCACCGTATCAAAGCATCATCCTTCTGCGATCTGTGGATTTTCGGCAGGTCACTGCGGGTCTGTTGCTATAGCCTGACGTATATCCGGCGCGCGGACTCAACAAGCTTGCTGGGGATTGTGCCGGATGTGGAACAGCGCAGGACCTTTGCTGCGGGATGGGGTGGACGCGATGATCCGGGGACGGTTGGTTGAAATATGGCGCTATCCCGTCAGTTCGCTGGGCGGAGAACAGCTTGATCAAGCGATCCTTGACCCCGGCGGTCTGCGCGGAGATCGCAATTTCGGGTTCTTCGACCGCGAGAGCGGGGCGCATATCTATCCGGCGCGCGATGCGCGCTGGAACACCGCCCCGCAGCTTTCTGCGCGAATAGGCGCAGCCGGTCTTGAGCTGTCAGCCGATGGTGTGGTCTGGGCACCCGCCGATGACCCGAAGATGGGCGCAGAAGTGGCGCAGGTTCTGGGCAGGCCGGTTGATCTGCGCGCTTATGGGGAATCTGCTGAACCACGCTACAAAGTTGCGCCGCTGCATCTGCTTAGTCTGCAGGCGATGGCTGCGCTGCGCAGTCTGATTCCCGAAAGCGCGATTGATGTGCGCCGCTTCCGGCCCAATTTGCTGGTTGATCTGCCGGACCTGCCCGGTGATGTACCCGAATACGGGTTGTTGGGGCGGGAATTCAGACTCGGCGGGCTGCGGTTGCGCGGCACGGTGCCTTGCGGACGTTGTGGGTTCACGACCTTGCCGGTCGGCGCGTTGCCCGAGGATCCGGACGTCCTGCGGACGCTGGTGCACAGGTTCGAACGGAATTTCGGCATCTATTGCGAGGTGATCGACGAAGGACCGCTGCAGGTCGCGGCGCCGCTGGATGCGACGGCAGACGGGCGGGGCACTGCGCCTGTGGTGATTGTCGGTGGCGGGCAGGCCGGTATGACGGCGGCGCGTGCATTGCGCAGGCTGGGCTATGCCGGTGCGATCCGGATATATGCGGCTGAACGCCATCTGCCCTATGAACGTCCGCCATTGTCCAAGCAAGTTCTGGATGCAGATGCAGACGTACCGCCACTGTTGAGTGCGCAACAGGTGGCGCAGGCGGGCATCGCGCTGGATCTGGCCACCCCGGTCGAGGCGATAGACCTGACGGCGCGACAGGTAGAAACGGCGGATGGTGGCGTTACGGATTTCGGCACGCTGATTCTGGCGACGGGCGGTGCGGCCCGCCGCGTGCCGGGGCTGAACCGCGGATATGGCAGGGTCCATGAACTGCGCACCCGCGATGATGCCGAACGTCTGGCTGGCGTGTTGCGTCCGGGGGCGCGGCTGTTCGTTCTGGGTGGTGGCTGGATCGGGATGGAAATTGCTGCGGCTGCATGTATGGCCGGGGCGCAGGTGTCGCTATTCGCGCGTTCCGCCACATTGGCGCCGCGTGTTCTGCCCAAGGCTGTTTCGGATGCGCTGGCCGCCTTGCATCGCGCGCATGGCGTGACGCTTTGTTTCGGGGTCAGTCCCGGCTTTCAGGAAACTGAATCCGGCGTGATTTGCCAGATCGGGGGCACGGAACTGACGGGCGATCATCTGCTTGTGGCCACTGGTATGGTGGCCAATGACGGTCTTGCCCGGCGCGCAGGGATTGCCTGTGAGAATGGTATTCTGACCGATAGGGACGGGAAAACCGCGCATGATGGTGTCTATGCCATAGGTGATGTATCCCGCCAGCCAGCCGGGCGGATCGAAAGCTGGCAGAATGCTGATCAGCAGGCTGAACGCGCAGCGCGGCGTATTCTGGGCCTGCCGGTTCCCCCGCAAGAACCGCTGCGCTTCTGGTCAGAGCAGTTCGGCCGACGTGTGCAGATCGTCGGCGGACCGGATCCGGATGCGCCGGTGGTGGCGCAATCGGGCCAGTTCTGGGACTTCGGCGATTTTGCGATCGGTATCGACACACCCGCGGCCATTCATCGGTTTGCGCGCCGCTTCGATACGCGCGACCGCGCGCCTGCCGCCCAGCTTGCTGCCGTTGAAACGCTGCGCGCCGAACACCTGCTGTGTCCCGCTGCGCAACTGGTCGAGGGCGAGATACAGCGCATCGAGCATCCCGCGCGCGGGGCGTTATGTGCAACGCGGCAGGGCGGGCAGATATATGTCACCGATGATCAATGCCCGCATGCCGTCGCGTCCTTGTCAGAAGGTTTTGTAGATGAGGGGCGACTGGTCTGCCCACTGCATTTCGCAGAGTTTGATCTGCGCGATGGCAGGCCACATCACGCGCCCGACGGGTGCGGGGCGCTGATGGTGCATCCCGCGACTGAAAGGGGCGGGCAGATATTTGTCAGGCTGCCACTCCGGAAGGGTTAGGGGTGCCGCGCCACGCCCGCCTTCTGCCCCGCGCCAGCTATCCCATTGCGAAGCCGCGACCAGTTCCGACCAAGAAAGGCCAGACATCATGACATCCCCTGTTGACCACCTGACGCGCAATGACAATCTGAACCGGTTTTTCATCAATTGCCGCTGGGTTGCACCACAAGGCACGACATTCGCAGATGTCGTGAACCCGGCTAGGGAACAGGTGCTGTGCCGCATTCCGCTGGGCAACGCACAGGATGTGGACGCCGCCGTGACTGCGGCGGCCGATGCTTTTCCAGGCTGGAGGCAGAGCACGACCCAAGAGCGCGTGACGCTTCTGGCGCGCCTTGAGACCCTGATGGAGGAGAGCACGGACCTGCTGGCGCATTGCCTGAGTCTGGAGATGGGCGCCGCCATGGGATATGCAAAAACGTCGCAGGTGCCACTGGCAATTGCCCATGTCAGGACCGCGCGAGAGGTTCTTGCCGATTTCAATTTTGTCGAGCAACGCGGCACGACTGCCATCAGCCACGAGCCGATCGGCGTTTGTGCGTTGATTACCCCGTGGAATTGGCCCCTGTATCAGATCACCGCCAAGGTCGCCCCGGCCCTTGCCGCCGGGTGCTGTGTGGTACTGAAACCCAGTGAACTGGCACCGCTGAGCGCGCTGTTATTTGCCGAACTGATGGAGAAGGCAGGCTTCCCCGCCGGGGTGTTCAACCTTGTGCAGGGTGACGGTCCGGGGGTTGGGGCCGCGCTGTCATCGCATCCGGCAGTGGACATGGTCTCTATCACAGGATCAACCCGCGCGGGGGTTGCCGTGGCCAAGGCCGCGGCAGATACCGTCAAGCGCGTCACGCAGGAACTGGGTGGCAAGTCGCCGAATGTCATTCTGCCCGATGCCGATCTGGGGCGGGCCGTGTCGTTGGGCGTCGCTGCGGCCATGCGTAATCTTGGCCAGTCCTGCAGCGCCCCGACCCGCATGATTGTACCGCGTAGCCTGCTGCCCGAGGTTGAGGCCATCGCCGCGCGCGCGGCGCGCGAGATTGTCGTCGGTGATCCGCTGGACCTGGCTACAACCCATGGTGCCATCGCCAATCGCGCGCAGTTTGATCGCATTCAGACCATGATTAAAGTGGGCATATCCGAAGGCGCGCAGTTGATCGTTGGCGGACCAGACCGGCCCGCGGGGTTTGAAACCGGTCTCTATGCGCGCCCGACAGTTTTCTCGCAGGTGCGCCCGGATATGCGCATCGCTCAGGAAGAGATATTTGGCCCGGTCCTGTGCATCATTCCCTATGATACGGTGCAACAGGCCATCGCCATCGCGAATGACACGATCTATGGCCTTGGTGCCCATGTGCAGGGCCGCGAGATGGAGATGGTGCGCAACGTCGCATCGCAGATCCGCGCCGGGCAGGTGCATCTGAATTACCCGGCCTGGGACCCGCATGCGCCTTTTGGTGGCTACAAGACATCCGGAAACGGGCGCGAATACGGGCGCGAGGGACTGCTTGAGTATTTCGAGGTCAAGTCAATCCTCGGTTTCTTTACATCCGCCTGATGGCGGGTTGGCATCCCGGCAGAATCCACCGCAGCTTCGGGTGACATCGCCATCATCCACTGCCAGATCGCGGAATTCGGCACGCAACACTTTGAAGCGCGGGTCAGACTGACTGCACAAGATGAGGGCCACGCGCAACAGGAGCTTCCATGTCTAATCTGATCACTATCGACACAGACCCCGGCTTTGCCCCAAAAGAGTCGTTGCCCCAGCCCGACAGGCTGATTTCAGGGTCGCCGGCCTTCAAGACCTGGGCGCAGGATTCAACTGAATCCGGGAAAATCCTGACGGGCGTGTGGGAGGCTACCCCGGGCGAGAGCCACTCGATCAAGGGTACGACCTTTGAGTTCTGCCACATCCTTTCCGGTCTGATCGAGATAGAAGAGAGCGGCGGCGAGACCCGGACCTTTCGCGCCGGGGACAGCTTTGTCATGAAGCCGGGCTTTGTGGGTGTCTGGCGGACAATTGAAACCGTGCGGAAAATATATGTCTGTGTTTACGAATAATCGGTCGGCAGCCCGGCGTGCCGGATTGGCGCATTGCCCATGGCGCAGAAGGAAATGCCCGAACTGGGCCGAACAACAGACGATCCTGCCGTCGAAGCGCAAAGAATCTACGATTGTCCTGCACTGGGCGGGTCAAGCTTCAGAAAATGGCGGCCCGAGCCCTTGGCTCATTTCTCTTGAAAGGAGGCGAACCACAATGGACGCAGAGGTAAACCCGATGCCCCCCATTCCCGGTATCGCGCCCAGGCTGGAGCAGCAACTATGAATACCGAACCCGGAAACAAGGATTTTCCCGAAATCGCCCTTGCTATTCGCGACCTTACGGTTGCGCTGCCAAAGGGGATGGAACGGGGATATGCGATAGAAGGCGTTTCATTCGATCTGCACCGTGGACAGATCCTTTGTGTGGTCGGCGAATCCGGTTCCGGAAAATCGGTGACAGCAAACACCATGATGGGGCTTTTGCCCAAAGCAATGAAAATCAGCGCCGGGTCGATCACCCTGGAAAACCGCGAGATTGTCGGCATGGACGCCGAAGCCCTGCGCAGTTTGCGCGGCCGTGTCGTCTCGATGATATTTCAGGATCCGCTTTCGGCGCTCAACCCGCTGATGACTGTGGGTGCCCAGATCGACGAAGCTATGACAGCGCATGGTTTCGGAACACAGGTATCGCGCAGGGAACGCGCTATGGAGCTGTTGACAGAGGTTGGTCTGCCAGAGCCGGAACTGATGTACCACCAGTATCCTTTTCGCCTGTCAGGTGGGCAGCGGCAGCGGGTCATGATTGCCATGGCACTAGCGCTGGAACCCACGATCCTGATTGCAGATGAACCCACCACCGCACTGGATGTGACGACGCAGGCGCAAATCCTGAAGCTGATCCGTGACATCCAGCGCCGCAAGGGCATGAGCGTGATGTTCATCACCCATGACTTTGGCGTTGTGGCCGAGATCGCTGACAGTGTGGTCGTGATGGAGAAAGGTAGCGTCGTCGAACAGGGCAGTGCGGAAAAGGTGCTGAAATCCCCCGACCACCCCTATACGCAACGCCTGATCGCAGCTGTTCCGCATCTGCGGGGCGATGACCGCAGATCCCTTCAAACGGCGCATTCAGCGCCGCTGCTGAAGGTCAGGAATCTGGTCAAGACATATACCAGCGGAAGTCTTTTGTTCCGCACCCGCCGCGTCGTGCCTGCCGTGCAGGACGTTTCTTTTGAACTGGCCCCGGGGACTACTTTGGGTGTGGTTGGCGAAAGCGGGTCGGGCAAATCATCGCTGGGCCGTTTGCTGATCAAGTTGATGGCAGTTGATTCCGGGCAGATCCTGTTCGAGGGTCAGGACATTGTCACCCAGTCAGAGAGCGAGTTTCGCAAGCTTCGGCCAAAGATTCAGATGATCTTTCAGGATCCTTTTGCCTCGCTCAATCCGCGTATGACGATCGGGTATATCCTGACCGTGGGGCCGATGGCCCACGGCATGCCCGCCAGACAGGCCAGAGAAGAGGCGCGCGCGCTCCTCAAGAAGGTTGGCCTCGATCCGGGCGCATATGACCGGTATCCGCATGAATTCTCTGGTGGGCAGCGACAGCGTATCGGTATCGCCCGGGCATTGATGTGCAAACCACAACTGCTGATCGCGGATGAAGCCGTTTCAGCGCTTGATGTCTCGATTCAGGCCCAGATTCTGGAACTGCTGGACCGGATCCAGCGTGAGACTGGCGTTTCGATGATTTTCATTACCCATGATCTGCGCGTTGCCAGCCAGATCTGTGACGATATTGCGGTCATGCAGAAGGGCCGGATCGTCGAACAGGGACCACCTTCGCAGATATTCACCAACCCGCGCTCGGCCTACACGCGCGAGCTGGTGGCCGCCATTCCGGGGGAAAGCGTGCAATCGCTTCAACCGGAAATGGCCGGACCCTGACCGCATAAATACAAAAACCTCAACATGGGAGACGACCAGATGACAAAGAAACCGTTTAAACTTCCGGACATGTCGCGCCGCAATGCCCTGGGCCTGATGGGCGCTGGGGCGGCGGCACTGCTTGCGCCCAACCTGCTGGGCAAACCCGCCTTCGGTCAGACCCCGCCCGACGCGCCCGCAGGGCGGATCATGGTGGGCGTGTCGCAGGAGCCCACTGTCTTCAACCCGCTGATGCCGCATATCGAGGTGGATGATAACGTCCATTTTTCGATCTTCGACGCGCTTTTCCGTATCAATGAGAATGGCGCTATCGTGCCCAATCTGGCAAGCGAGGTGCCCAGTCTGGAAAACGGCGGCATTTCGGAAGATGGGCTGGAATGGCGCGTCCGTCTGCGCGACGATGTGCGCTGGCATGATGGCGAACCTTTCACGGCAGATGATGTGAAGTTCACGCTGGAGCTGATTGTCAATCCCGACTTCCGTTCTTGGCGCACGACGGGTCACAACCTTGTCCGCGATATCGAAATTGTTTCGCCCACAGAAGTTACGTGGCGGATGGAAGAACCCTTCGCACCCTATTTGTCCTTCCTGACAGAGACCTTCATTGTTCCTGCCCATATCCTGAGCAATGAGAGCAACCCCAATGAGGCGGCCTTCAACCGTGCGCCCGTTGGCACAGGTGCCTTCCGCTGGGGGCGGCGCACAGCTGGCGACAATCTGGTTTTGCAGGCCAACCCCGACTATTTTGGCGAAGGGCCATATATCGAAGAACTGATCTTCCGCTACATCCCTGATATGACCGTGCTTTTCACCCAGTTTCAGAGTGGTGACATCGATATCGTTGGCCGGTCCTACATCACCCAGGACAACTATGAGGCGGCCAACGCCCTGCCCGACCGGGTGGTGGACCTGGTGTCGACCCCTTCGGTTGAATCGATCTATCTGAATATGGAACGCCCGCAATTCCAGGACCCTGCTGTGCGGCAGGCGCTCTATCTGGCGCTGGACCGCGGTTCCATCATCGACGTGCTTTACTACGGCCTGCCGAAACCGACAGAAACCTTCATGCCGCAGCAGTCCTTCTACTATCATGATGGTCTGCCCACGCATGAGTTCAACCTGGATAAAGCGCGCGAAATTCTGGATGAGGCGGGCTGGCTGCCCGGTCCGGACGGCATTCGCGCCAAGGACGGGGTGCGGTTGTCGTTCAACAACTCCACCACAACTGGGGCCCATCTGCGCGAGCAGGCACAGCAGTTCGTTCAGCAAACCTTTGCCGAGATCGGCGTGCAGATGAATATCGAAAACCTGCCTGCCGCTGTGATGTGGGGGGATTTCTGGGGCCAATCGGAATTCGATACGGCAATGGTGGGCATCACATTCCTGATCGCTGCTGACCCGGATGTAAGCAACCGCTTCCACACCGCAGCCATTGCGGCACAAGGCGGGCGGGGGTCAAATACCGGGCAATATTCCAACACCGAGGTTGATGCCCTGCTGGAAGAAGGTGCGCGTACCTTCGACCCTGACAAGCGGCGTGAAATCTACCTGCGCATTCAGGAGATCATCCGCAGCGACCTGCCTTTCCTGCCGCTTTTTGCCTATACTCAGGTTTATGGGCGCAAGGCTGGAATCGAGGGTTTCGTGCCCAACACCAATACCCGAAGCGAGACCTGGCACGCCGCAGGTTGGTACTGGTCCTGATCCAGACAGTATGCTGCCCGCGCCTGATGCGCGCGGGCAGCACAGACCTGCCGCTTCACACCGTCCCGCAAGGAGGGAAACATGGTTGCATTCCTGCTCAGACGTTTTTCGCAGAGTATCATATTGCTGGTGATTGTTTCGATCCTGGGTTTTGTGGTGCTCAACCTGATTCCGGGCGGGCCTTTGGCGCAATACGCGCTTGACCCCGGCATGAACCAGGACGACCGCACCCGGATTGCCGCGCAGATGGGGTTGGACCGGCCGCACTGGGTGCAATATTTCGACTGGGCGTGGCGGTTGCTTCAGGGCGACTGGGGCACATCATTCCGTGACGGAAACCCGGTTCTGACCGTGATTTCACGGCATGTGCCTGCGACTTTGCTGCTGATGGGTTCGGCAACGGTAATCGCGGTGTCCATCGGCACATGGATTGGCATTCGCGGTGCGACGCATCGCTACTCGGTCTTTGATTATGTCGCAACGGTGGCCGCCATGATCGCGCTGTCCATCCCCACCTTCTGGTTCGGGCTGATCGGTATCTATTTCTTTTCGCTGCGGCTGGGCTGGCTTCCGGCAGGGAACATGTACACCATCGGCGATGGGTCGTTGCTGAACTATCTGCACCACCTGATCATGCCTTCGGTGGTGCTGGCGCTGGTGCATATCGCGATCTGGAGCCGCTTCATGCGCACGGCCACGCTGGATGCGATCAGCCAGGAGTTCGTCAAGACAGCCCGCGCCAAGGGCGTGCGCGAACGGCGCGTGATCATGAAACATGTCGTGGGCAACGCGCTTTTGCCGATGATCACGCTGGCAGGGGTGCAACTGCCTTCGCTGCTTACCGGCGCGCTGGTGACGGAAACAGTCTTCACCTGGCCGGGCATGGGGCGGTTGTTCCTCGATAGTCTGGGTTACAGCGACTATCCTGTGGTAATGGGCCTGTTGATGTTCTCTGCCATTCTTACCATTTCCGCCAATTTCATTGCCGATGTCGTAGTGGCGTTGGTCGACCCGCGCATTCGTCTGGCCTGATCGCAGACCCAGAGAGAGAGGCATCACCATGACCACGCTAACGGCAACCCACATCCCCCCCACGCGCTGGTGGCAGAGCCGCGTCGTGCGCCGGTTTTTCGGCAACAAGCTGGCGCTGCTGGGGTTGATGATGATCACCCTGCTGACATTCGCCTGTGTCGTCGGACCCTATCTGTTGCCAAACGATTCACTTTACGTGGACCTTCGGGCACGGTTTTCCCCGCCCTTCACCGGGAATTACTATCTTGGCACCGATCCGCTGGGGCGCGATATCGCGGCGCGGTTGCTCATGGCAGGGCGGATTTCGCTGATGGTGGGCTTCTTCGCGATGCTGCTGGCCACGCTTCTGGGCGCTGTGATTGGTGTGATCGCCGGTTACAGCGGCGGCTGGCTCAATGCGCTGCTGATGCGCACGGTGGATGGGTTCCTGTCCTTTCCGACAATCTTTCTGCTGCTGGCGCTGGCGGTGGCGCTGAAACCCAGCCCGATTATGATCACGATCATCATCGCCCTGACCGGCTGGATGGAGGTGGCGCGCATTGTCGAGGCAGAAGTACGTTCGTTGAAAGAGCGTGAATTCGTTCTTGCAGGGCGTATGCTGGGGCTGGGGCAGGCGCATATCATGTTCCGTGAAATCCTGCCCAATGCTATGGGGCCGATCATCGTTGCGGCAACCCTGACTGTCGCCCGCGCGATCCTGCTGGAAGCCTATATCAGCTTCCTTGGTTACGGTATCCAGCCGCCGCTGCCCAGCTGGGGCAACATGCTGAACGGGGCGCAGCAATATCTGGGCAGCGCGCCCTGGCTGGCAATCATCCCCGGTGCGGCCATCACCATTGCCGTGACCAGTTTCAACTTCATCGGCGACGGTCTGCGCGATGCGCTTGACGTTCGCAATGACAACCTCTGAGAGGCACCAGTGAACACGCAGCCACGTTCAGCCGAGAAAACAACACCCTACTGGTGGGAAGCAGCGCCGGTAGGACCAGCGCCTGACCAGTCCCTTGCGTCAAGCGTCGATGTGGCGATCCTGGGCGCGGGTTATGCGGGGTTGTCGGCCGCGCTGACACTGGTCCGGGCAGGACGTTCGGTCGCGGTATTTGATGCAATGAACCCCGGCGAGGGGGCGTCTTCGCGGAATGGCGGTATCACCTCGGGCGGTATCCGCCCAAGCTTCGCGACGCTGACGCGCAAGTTCAGTGAAAAGACCGCATTGGAGATAGAGGCCGAGGGCAAGCGCGCGCGCGAATTCCTGTATGACTTTCTGCAAGACGAAGGGATCAACTGCGATTTCAAGCTGACCGGGTTGTTTCGCGGCGCACTGGGCTATGATCAGTATGACGACATGGCCCGCAGTGCCGAAGGGCTGGCCAGGCGGCTGGGCGTTGAGTCCTACGCTGTCCCCCATGCAGAGCAGCGCGACTATATCGGCACGGATTTCTATCGCGGCGGTGTGGTGCGCAAGGATATCGGCGGGCTGCATCCGGCGAAATTTCATGCCGGATTGCTGCGCGTGGCGCTGGCCGCAGGCGTTGCGGTGCATTCGCATACCCCTGTCAGCACAATCGCGCGTGATGGCGCGCGGTTTGAGGTGACCTCGGCGGCAGGAAAGATCACGGCGCAGCAGGTTCTGGTCTGCACCAACGGTTATACAGACAGCGCGGCGCCCTTTTTGCGCCGCCGTCTGGTGCCGGTACGCAGCCGGATCATTGTGACGGAAGAACTGGCGCCCGATCTGATGGCGCGGCTGATGCCGAAGGGCATGATGATGGGCGAGAACCGGCAGCTGGGCTTCTACTACCGCCCGACGCCAGACGGCACGCGCGTCCTTCTGGGCGGACGTGACAGCAGTTGGGTGGGCGACCCGGTCGCGCCCACACTGCGCCTTCGTGACGGGCTGGTGGAACTGTTCCCCGAGCTGAAGGATGTCCGGCTGGCACATAGCTGGTTCGGAAATGTGGCGATGAACCGCGATATGCTGCCCCGCCTGTTCGAGCGCGACGGCGTGGTCTATGCCAGCGGCTTTTGCGGCTCGGGCGTGGTCTGGGCGCCCTGGCTGGGCCGGAATGCCGCGCTGCGTCTGATGGGCGACAAATCGCATGGGCGCACTGTTTTCGATTTCCGCCCACCTGCGGCGGTCCCTTTCTACAATGGAACCCCCTGGTTCATCCCGGCGCTAATCAGGGGCTTTGGCCTTCAGGACCGCTTCGCGTTCTGGCGCGCGCGGCGCTAGAGCGTCTCAGCCTTTTTCTGAATCGAAAGGGGATTCGCAAGTTGTGCATGATATGATTCAGAATCCATACTGGTGAAGGAGGCCAGCATGGATGACGAAACCGTATTCAGACGACCTTCGGGAACGTGTTGTCGCAGCGATGCAGTCGGGGACGAGTTGCCGTAGTGTTGCCGCGCGGTTCGGGGTTGCGCCGTCAAGCGTGGTGAAATGGACGCGGCGTGTGGCGCAGACCGGATCGGTAAGCCCGGCGCAGATGGGCGGCTATCGGCGCCCCATTCTTGAACCGCACCGTGACTGGCTTCTGGATCAGGTGCGGGCCTGTCCGCATATCACGCTCGCGCTGCTGCAAGAGATGCTGGCCGGGCGCGGGATCACGGTGAGCCACGACACCGTCTGGCGCTTCCTGCGCGGCTGCGGGTTCAGCTTCAAAAAAAGACAATGGTCGCCGACGAGCGCGAGCGCCCGGACGTGAAGCGCCGCCGCGACAGGTGGCAACGCCATCAGGGGCGCATTGATCCGACGCGGCTGGTCTTCATCGATGAGACCTGGGTAAAGACAAACATGGCCCCACTGCGGGGCTGGGCACCCAAAGGCGAACGCTTGCCCGGCGCGGCTCCCTTCGGGCATTGGAACACCTCGACCTTCATCGCCGCCCTGCGCCATGACCGGATTGATGCGCCTTGGGTCTTTGATGGCCCCGTAAATGGCGAAATTTTCCGGACCTATGTTGAACGCATTCTGGTTCCGACCCTGCGCGCTGGCGATGTGGTCGTGATGGACAATCTCGGGAGTCACAAAAGTCAGGCTGTGCGGCAAGCGATCCACGCCGCCAGTGCCCACCTTCTGTTCTTGCCGCCATACAGCCCAGACCTGAACCCCATCGAACAGGCCTTCGCCAAACTCAAACACTGGATACGCACCGCCGCTCCCCGCTCGCGCGACACGCTCTGGCGCTCCGTCGGAACGATCCTCAACCGCTTCACTCCCGACGAGTGCGCCAACTATCTCAGGAACGCAGGCTATGCTTCCGTGTAAACCTGAAATGCTCTAGCCGGTTCAGCCGTGAGCATATTACTGTTGACCAAGGCGCAGGTGGAACAGCCTGATTATATGGGCCTGCAACTGCCGCCCCGGGTGCACCGCGCGCGAATCCACATAAAGACCGGACCATCCAGAAGGTTGAATCTACGACAGGATTATCCATAGTTGTGACCATCGCTGTAGTCGTATGTCAGGGGCATTTTGTTCTGATCCCGTAGCGGATTCAGGTGAACCTGCCGCGCAAGTTACGCTACTATCAGGGAAAAGGGCAGACAGGTCAGATCGGAACAGAACTGGGCTGGATCAACGGGAGAGATGCAGATGCACAATCGTGCCGGTCGTCAGGGTGGTGATTTGCTGCAAGGCCATAACCCTGCAATATCGCCGATGGAAGAAGGGGAAGATACCCTTCGGATAGACAACTATCAGGCGCAGATTGTACCGGTCTCCCTTCAGTTGCGCGCCCATTTGCACGAACTTACGGTCAGCGTTTTCTGGCCGCATCGCGTGAATGATCTGGAATTTCTTATAGATCATGGACAAGGCTACATCGCGCTTGATGAGATTGGCCGCCCTGTTGGCGCTGCCATGCATTTTCCTATGGGCAATGATTTTGCGACGCTCGGCATGATGGTAACGCCACCGCGTTTGCAGGCGCAGGGGGGTGGGCGTTGGTTGCTCCGGCGGATCATGCGTGATTGTGACGGGCGCGACCTGCGGCTGAACGCTACGCGGTCTGGCTATCGGCTTTATAAGAATGCTGGTTTTGTCGATGTTGCGACTGTTTTTCAGCATCAGGGGGTCGTGGGGGCCGTACCGAAGCTTGATGCCTTGCCAGGTATGGAATTGACCCCTGTCACGGCGGACGATACCGCGGCCATTGCGGATATGGACGCACAGGCTTTCGGGGCGGACCGTCGCACAGTCATCCACGCGCTGACATGCGTATCAAGCGGTTTGATCGCGACGCGCAGCGGGCGGCCCTGCGGCTTCGGGCTGATGCGCCGGTTCGGCAAGGGGCATGTTATCGGCCCGCTGGTCGCTGAATCAGAGGAGATGGCGATGCAGATTGCTGCACAGCTGATGCGTCAGGCACAGGGCGGGTTTCTGCGGTTGGACACACCATGCAGTGGCCAGCTGTTGACCGGGTTCATGAATGCTGCGGGAACGCCATTGTTCGACACGGTGACCGAAATGCGGGTCGGTCCGCACCGTCGCGCAAGCGAAGGACTGCAGACCTACGGGCTTGCGGCGCATTCGCTGGGCTAGGCTGCAATCGCATCAGGTGCAAAGAGCACCTTTGACGGATTGTTTTGTGGCCTGAAGGGGGGCGCCGTCCTTGATTCCACGTCTTTGGGCGTTCTCTTCAGGCTGACAGGTGATCAGCACTTTCGCCTGAATCTGACGTGATCAAGTGACAGAACACGCCTTGCAAACGGGAAACAGGTTTGCTGACAGCGTCGCTGTGCTCAGGACAGCCGATCCTTCAGCCTGAACCACATACCGGCCAGTGGCAGGAACCACGGCTTGCCATTCAGCGCCGGAACGGCGGGCCAGTCTAGCCCCTCCAGGGGGTTGGTATGCCTGCGGCCCATCGCAAGGTCGGCCAGTACCTGCCCCAGCAGGGTGGAGAGCTGCGCGCCGTGGCCGGAGTATCCCATGGCATAGATCATCCCGTCCGCTTCGCCCGCGCGGGGAAAGCGGTCGCGCGTCATGCCGACCAGCCCGCCCCAGCAATATTCTATATCAACATCGGCCAGATGTGGGAAAATCCCTGCCAATGCCGCGCGCAGGATATCGCCGGATTTCGCGTCAGACCGCTGGTCCGAAACCGCAGAAAAGCGCGCCCGTCCGCCAAATATCAGTCGGTTATCCGGTGCGAGGCGGAAGTAGTTGCCAAGATTGAGAGAGGTCACGCAGGTCCGGTTGCCGGGCATTGTGGCGGCGACCTCTTCCCGGTCAAGCGGGCGCGTGGCAATGATGAAGGAAGCCACCGGGATGATGCGCTGGCGGAAATAGCCCAGTGGCGCATTCGGCACCTGCGCTGAATACGCCCCGGTTGCAGCAATTACCGTATCCGCGTGAAGCTGCCCGCGCGGCGTATCAAGCGCCCAGCCGTCACGTGTCCTTGTCCGGCCTGTGACCGGCGCGTTTTCCCATATGGTGGCGCCATGACGATGGGCCGCCCCTGCAAGCCCAGTCAGATAGCGGCCCATATGCATCATTGCGGATTTTTCAAAGAGCGCCGCGCCATGGAATTCCGCAGAGCCCACCTCATCAGCCAGATCCGCGCGTTCCAGCCAGCTTGTGGCCGGATCAACCTCGCGCGCGATCAGTTCCTGATTGGCCCTGAGCGCCGCCACATGCGACAGTTTCGACGCCAGTTTCAGCTTGCCCGCACGACGGAAATCGCAGGCGATATCTTCCTCTGCGATGATCTCCTGGATCAGATCAATGGAGCGGTCATAGGCGCGGTAGAGTGTCTGCGCACGCTCCGCGCCCAGATGCGCCTTGGCATCGGCATAGCCATGGGCGATGCCATTGTTCAGATGCCCGCCATTGCGCCCCGACCCACCGGCACCGACATGGGCGGCGTCCAGCACCGCGACTCTCACGCCCTGTCGTGCCAGTTCGCGCGCGGCATTCAGGCCGGTGAAGCCCGCGCCGATCACTGCCACGTCGAAACGGCCCGCGACCGGACCGTCCTGCCCGCTGCCGAATGCGGGCGCCGTGTCATGCCAGTAGGACAGGTATTTCATCACTCACAGCCCCAGCACGCCAGGCAGGCCCGAGATATCGGCCACTTCGGTATAGCCGTAATACGGGTTCGCCGGTTCATGACCCCGATTGACCCAGACTTTATGGGTGATGCCAAGATCATGCGCGGTCATCAGGTCATAGCGGAAGGAGGAGGAGACATGCAGAAAATCCTCGGGTCCAGCGTTCAGCGTGTCGAACATATACTCAAAAGCCCGCATATGTGGCTTATAGGCCCCCGCGCTTTCGGCGGTCAGGACATGGGTGATGGGCGCGCCAAGCTTCGCGATATTATGCGGGATCTGGGCGTTCATCGAATTTGTCAGCGCGACCAGCGGGATTTCTTTGGCGACCCTGGCCAACCCTTCGGGCACATCGGGGTTCGGTCCCCAGGTCGGCACGCGGTTATAGATATCTTCGGCGACAGCCGGATCGAAGGCCAGGCCATTGCGTTTGCAGGTGCGTTCCAGCGCGTTGTGGACGACCTCGGAATAGGGTTTCCAGTCCTGCATCACCTCGTCCAGCCGATAGGCCGAGAAATCACGGATGAAGGCATCCATCTGCTCTGGCGAAAGCTGCGCGCCGAAATGGTCGCGGGCCGCGCCGGCCATGTCGAAATAGATCATGGTGCCGTGGCAGTCGAAGCTGACGAATTTGGGGCGGAAGGTCATTGCAATCTCCGGTTTGTGGTGATGTCCCATAATCGGCGCTGTTGCACGACAGAGCTTGCTGCGTTCGCCGGATCAAACGCAGGAAATTGCGATTCTGTGCACGTCTGCGGCACAGCCTGCCGACAGACGCCGAAACAAGGGTGACATACATCCGCGTGTATCGGGCATGGTCATGGCAGGATACGCCAGAGGAAAGACACCCCATGACCACCGAATTTCTGACCCCGGAAGCAATGCTGGCGCGGCTTGTCGGTTTCGACAGTGTGGTCGGGCGTCCAAATGCCCCGATCGTGGGGTTTGTCCGGGACTGGCTGGCGGGGCATGGCGTGCATGCCCATGTGTTGCCAGGCCCGGAAGGCGACCGTGCGAACCTGTTTGCAAGTATCGGCCCCGCAGACAGGCCGGGCTATGTGCTTTCTGGTCATCTGGATGTGGTGCCAGCGGGCGAGCCGGGCTGGCAGGGTGATCCTTTCATCCTGCGCGACGTGGCCGGACGGCTGATTGGGCGCGGGGCCTGCGATATGAAGGGCTTTGTTGCAGCGGCCCTTGCCATGGTGCCGGAACTTGTACGGATGGATTTGCAGGCACCGATACATCTGGCACTCTCTTATGATGAGGAGGCTGGCTGTCGGGGCGTGCCGCATCTTCTTGCCGCGTTGCCGGGTCTGTGCGCACCCCCCGAAGGGGCGATCATCGGCGAGCCGTCGAACCTGACACCTGTGCTGGCGCATAAGGGCAAGGCGGCCATCCGGCTTGTGGCCCAGGGGGTGGCCGGGCATTCATCGCGCCCTGATCTGGGGGCGAATGCTATTCATGCGATGGTTCCTGTGCTGTCCGCCACCGTGGCGCAGGCAGAGGTATTGCGCACCGATGCACAGGATGCGCGGTTTGAACCACCCTGGTCCAGCCTGCAGATTGGCAGGATGTCAGGTGGACAGGCGCTTAACATCATCCCCGAATCCGCCATGGCAGAGATAGAGGCGCGCGCCATTGCCGGTGTCGATCCAACAGCGGTTCTGGCACCTGTCATTGACGCTGCCAGGGCTGCCGGGGTCGGGGTCGAGCATCTGGCAAGCTATCCTGCGCTGGCGCTTGACCCTGATCATCCGCTGGCCGGGATGATTGCCCGGCTGGCCGGGAAAACGCCGCTTGGGGCGGTAAGTTACGGTACAGAAGCCGGGCTTTTTCAGGCCGCCGGTATTGCCGCGGTGATCTGTGGTCCGGGCGAGATTGGCCGCGCCCACAAACCCGAGGAATACCTGACCCGCGACGAGTTGCAGGCCACCTGCGTGCTGATCCGGCGGCTTGGCGAAAGCCAGCGTGGGTGACGGCATTTTCTGCGGCCCGTCTGTCCGGAGGCGGCCGCAAACTGCCGCCGCGATACGTGATCTAGCGGAAACTGCTGCTTCGTCTGGTCTAGTTATTATGAAAAGCCATAGAGAACCCAGCAATGACCCGACTTGATATCCCCGCCCCGACCACTGTCGAAATTGTGCCCTTCACCGAACAGCATATGCCCGGCGCGCTGGCCCTGTCGCAGGCCGAAGGCTGGCCGCACCGGCACGAGGACTGGGCATTGTCGCTGTCCGTGTCGCAAGGGGTTGCAGCGGTCGGGGATGGGCGTGTGCTCGGCACGGCGCTGTGTTCACTGCACGGACCTGTGGCCACGCTGAACCTGATCATCGTCGATGCGGCCATGCGCGGGCGGGGCTTGGGACGGCAGATGATGCAGCGCGTCATCGAATTGGCCGGGGATCGCGAAATGCGCCTTGCCGCCACTGAAGAGGGCAAGCCACTTTATCGCAAGCTTGGTTTCCGGGATTATGATCAGATCGTGCAACTTCAGGGCGTGGCAACTGCAGCGCGTCCCAAGCAGGTTGTGCATGCCGGTGCTGTCGATACCGGCATTCTGGCCGGGATGGACAGTGACGCCAGCGGGATGGAGCGCGCAGCACTTCTTGCGCGGATCGCGTCCAATGGCGTGACGCTCAGCACCGACGGCGGTTTCGCCTTGCTCCGCTCCTTTGGCCGGGGTCATGTGCTGGGGCCTGTGGTGGCACGGGATGCGACCGCGGCACGGTCGCTTTTCGCAGCGGGTGCCACGCGGATGGCCGGGCAGTTCCTGCGTATAGATGTGTTCGAATCACATGGGCTGGCTCCTTATGTCGAATCGCTTGGCCTGAGCATGGTGGTGGGTTGTACGGCGATGGTGCATTCACCACGGCAGCGCCCTGCATCCAACTATCAAACCCACGCCCTTGTCTCGCAAGCCCTGGGCTGATGATCGGAGCGCATCTATGTTGACCAAGCCCCCCCTTTCGAACTCCCTGGTTGAACTGGACCGGCGGCATCTTATCCATCCGGTCTCGTCCTTCCGGGGCCATGAGGCGCGCGGAGTGCGCATCCTTACGTCGGCCAGTGGCGCGACTGTCACCGATTCCGAAGGCCGACAGCTGATTGACGGGTTTGCCGGGCTATGGTGCGTGAATGCAGGCTATGGGCATGAAAGCGTGATTGAGGCGGCGGCACGTCAGATGCGCGCGCTGCCCTATGCCACGGGCTATTTCGACCTTGGCGCTGAAGCACCGGTTCGTCTGGCCGCAGCCCTTGCCGAACGTGCGCCGGGTGATCTGAACCATGTTTATTTCACCTTGGGTGGCTCGGATGCGGTGGACAGTACAATCCGTTTTATCCGCTATTACTGGCATGCTCGTGGCCAACCGCAGCGCGACCAGTTCATCTCCGTTGCGTCGGGCTATCATGGGTCGACCAGCATGGGCGCGGGGTTGACGGCGCTGCCGCTTTTTCATGACGGCTTCGGCGTGCCCTATAGCTGGCAGCACAAGATCGCCTCGCATGATCTTTACCGCAACCCGCATGCCGATGATCCGCAATCGGTTATTTCCACATCGGTTGCAGAGCTGCGCGCCAAGGTGGCCGAAATCGGCGCAGAGCGGGTCGCGGCCTTCTATGTGGAGCCGATTCAGGGCTCTGGAGGGGTGCTGGTGCCACCACCGGGCTGGATCAAGGCAATGCGCGAGGCATGCCGCGATCTGAGCATCCTGTTTGTGGCGGATGAGGTGATCACCGGCTTTGGCCGCACCGGCCCGCTTTTCGCCTGCGAGGATGACGGCATCGTGCCCGACCTGATGACGGTGGCCAAGGGGTTGACCTCTGGCTACCTGCCGATGGGCGCAGTGCTGATGTCCGATCACGTATATGAGGTGATCGCCGAGGGCGCGGGCGCGAAGGCGGTCGGGCATGGCTTTACCTATTCGGCGCATCCGGTCTGCGCGGCAGTGGCACTGGAGGTTTTGTCGCTTTACGAGAGTGGTCTTCTGGAGAATGGGCGCGCTATGGGTGCGCGGCTTCAGGCCGGACTCGCCACGCTTTGCGATCATCCGTTGGTCGGTGACGTGCGCGGCCGCGGTATGCTGGCTGCGGTCGAACTGGTCACCGATAAGGCCGAGAAAACCCCGCTGCCTGCGGAACTGAACGCGGCGACACGGCTTTTTGACCGCGCCTGGGATCAGGGGCTGGTGGTCCGGGCCTTTGCGCAAGGGGTATTCGGCTATGCCCCACCGCTTTGCTGCACGGCCCCGGAAATCGACGCGATTGTGGAGCGCACCCGCAAGGTGCTGGATCTGACGTTGGAGGATCCCGAAATCCGCGAGGTGCTGCGCTGATGGCCCTGTTGTATCTGTCCACATCTGCGCGCCTGCCTGTCTGGAAGACGATATTCAACGAGGCTGGCGTGACGCTTATTGCGGGCGAAGACGCGGTCAACGACCCGCTGGAGGTAACGGCGATTGCCTGCTGGACACCGCCTGCGGACCTGACCCGCTATCCGAATTTGCGCGTGGTCCTTTCGGTGGGTGCGGGGGTGGACCATCTGCCTCCGATGCCACAGGGCGTGGCGCTGGCCCGGACACTGGCACCGGGGATCGAGGCGATGGTGCGCGACTGGGTCGTGATGGCCACGCTGATGCTGCATCGCGACATGCCGAAATATCTGGATCAGGGGCGCGGGGGCCTGTGGCAGGGACATCCGGTGCGGCTGGCTTCCGCGCGGCGCGTGGGCATTCTGGGCATGGGGCGGATCGGCGGGCTGGTCGCGGACAGTCTGTCGGCGCTTGGCTTCGACGTGGCGGGACTGTCCCGCTCGGGTCAGGGGGGGGCGGTGCCGCTTTTCACCGCCGAACAGACCGGTGCGTTTTTTGCGCGCAGTGATCTGCTGATCTGCCTGCTACCGCTTACTGATGCAACACGCGGAATCCTGGGCGCGCGCACTTTCGCCGCGCTGCCCCGGGGCGCAGGGCTGATCCATGCAGGGCGTGGCGCGCATCTTGATATGCAGGCTTTGCGCGCGGCACTGGAGGGGGGGCAGCTTTCCGCTGCGATGCTTGATGTGACCGACCCCGAACCACTGCCCCGGGATCACTGGCTCTGGCGCGACCCGCGCGTCATCATCACGCCTCATGTCGCGGCCCAGACCGACGCGACCGAGGGCGCGCGCCATGCGCTGGCGGTAGTGCAGGCGTTGCGCAGCGGCGCGCCCCTGCCGGGGCTGGTAGATCAGGCGAAAGGGTACTGAGGGCGTACCGTGCCCTCAGTCGTGATCCTCAAATAGCCGTGACAACGGGATATGCTGCTTGGTGAAGGGCGATTTCAGCACCACGAAGCTGAAATACTTGTCGATGCCCAGATTCCGGTCGACCAGCCCTTCCATGATCGACTGATAGTCATCGATCCCGGCGGTGACGAATTTGACCAGATAATCATATCCACCGGAAACAAGGTGGCATTCCACACAGCTGTCAATCTGCGCCAGCGCTTCCTGGAACCGGGCGAAATCGATCTGGCGGTGGTTCTTCAGCGTGAATTCGGTAAATACTGTCAGTGTGGGGCCAAGGCGCGCAAGGTCAATCTGGGCGGAATAGCCCGTTATATAGCCCGCCTGCTGAAGCTTCTTCACCCGCATCAGACACGGCGAGGGGGAAAGATTGACTTCTTCAGCCAGTTCCACATTGGTAATGCGGCCATTGCGCTGAAGAACCGCGAGGATCCTTATGTCGATCCGGTCAAGTTTATATCCAGGCGTCATGGTCTTTCCTCGCGCCGATGCTGGGCGTTTCAGGCCGCAATGGCGGCAGCTTCACACCATTTCATTTAGCATCGAGTTTCAACAGGAAATGCTGTTTCCATCCTCTATTGCGGAACATTCCGCCGCGTTGGTGCATATAGCATCGGCGAAACGAATAAAGGTAACCCCATGACTGCGCCGTGTCTTGCAATCGCCACCCCGGATACATTGCCCGCTGAAGCCGATTGCGTTGTGATCGGCGCAGGTATCGTCGGGGTTTCTGTGGCTTATTGGCTGGCGCGCGCCGGGCAGAAGGTGGTGCTGGTCGAAAAGGGTGCCGTGGGCGCAGAGCAATCCAGCCGGAACTGGGGCTGGTGCCGACAGCAAAACCGCGACGCGCGCGAATTGCCGCTTTCCACACGAAGCCTTGCACTATGGGAAGAGATGGGCGCGGATATTGGCGATACGCTGGGGTTTTCACGCTGCGGGCTGCTTTATCTTTCGAATGACGAGGCAGAGATCGAAGGCTGGGCGAAATGGGGGCGTTTCGCGCGGGGCGCTGGTGTGGATACCCGCATGCTAAGCGCGGCAGAGGCCAATCAGCGCGGCGCTGCGACGGGGCAGCGCTGGAAGGGCGGCGTCTGGTCGCCCACGGACGGCATGGCCGATCCGGTGCGCGCCGCGCCCCTGATCGCAAAAGCGGTAATGAAACATGGTAGCCATGTGGTGCAGAACTGCGCGGCGCGTGGTGTTGAACTGGCCGCCGGTCGCGTCTGTGGCGTTGTGACCGAGGCCGGGGTTATCCGAACGCCCGTCGTCGTGATGGCTGGCGGGGCCTGGGCGAGCAGCTTTGTGTATCAGCTGGGCATCCGGTTTCCGCAGGCATCGGCGCGCAGCTCTGTCCTGTCACTGGCACCGGGTGCAACGGGTCTGCCGGACGCGCTGCACACTGCGCCTGTATCTGTCACCCGCCGCGGCGACGGGGGCTATATGCTGGCGATATCCGGTAAGGCCAGCCTGGACCTGACGCCCGGCGCGCTGACGGGAATACGGGACTTTCTGCCGATGTTTGCGCGGCGCTGGCGCCTTCTTCGACCGGGTGGGGCACAAGGCTGGGCCGCCGGTTTTGAGACGCGCCGCCGTTGGGCGCTGGACCGTCCCACCCCGATGGAACGGACGCGCATCCTTGATCCCCGCCCCTCGGCACAAGTGATCGCGCAGACGCTGGCGCGTGCCCGCGCCCTGCTGCCCGCACTGCGCGACGTCCCGGTGCAGGACACATGGGCGGGCTATATTGACAGCACCCCGGACGGCGTGCCGGTGATCGATGCTGAAATCGGGATTCCGGGCCTTGTACTGGCGGCGGGGCTTTCGGGGCATGGCTTTGGCATCGGGCCAGGTGTGGGCCATCTGGTGGCCGATATGGTGCTGGGCCGCGCACCCATTACCGAGACCGCACAATACAGGCTGTCGCGTTTCGGACGCAGCCAGTGGGGCAAGGTGGCCGACTTCTAACGCGCAGCCCGGTCTGAGCAGTGCAAGGACCGGGAAATCGCGCAAGATCAAACCAGGGGGGCGGCAAGCCGATGCAACGGAAATGCCGCCGATTCCAGACCAGAACGGAGAGAATGATGACCACGTACAGACTGGCCCTGATCCCGGGCGACGGGATCGGGGTAGATGTAAGCGACGCGGCAATGGCTGTCGTACAGGCAGCCGCGCGCAAACACAGCTTCGATGTTCAGGCGACTCGCCTGGACTGGTCCTGCGCGCATTACCTGCGCACCGGCGAGATGATGCCCGCTGACGGGATCGAGACACTGCGCGGGTTCGACGCGATCTATCTTGGTGCGGTCGGCTGGCCCGAGACAGTGCCGGATTCAGTGTCGCTGCACGGTTTGCTGCTGCCGATCCGCAAGGCGTTCAACCAGTATGCCAATATCCGCCCCCATCGTCTGTTGCCCGGGGTGGAGGGGCCGCTGCGGTCAACCGGGTTCGATATCCTGTGCATCCGCGAGAATACCGAGGGCGAGTATTCCGGCGCAGGGGGTCGTGTGCATCAGGGCAGGGACAATGAAGTGGCCGTGGAAACCGCGATCTTCACCCGTGCGGGGGTTGAGCGCATCCTGCGGTTTGCCTTCGATCAGGCGCGGGCGCGACGTGGACATGTGACTTCGGTGACGAAATCGAATGCGCAGAAATACTCGATGGTCTTCTGGGACGAATTGACGCGCGAGGTGGCCGCCGACTACCCGGATGTGTCAGTAAGCATGATGCATGTTGACGCCATGGCCGCAAAGATGGTGATGGCGCCCGAAAGCCTCGATGTGGTGGTGGCCTCGAACCTTTTCGGCGATATCCTGACCGATCTGGGCGCGGCTATTCAAGGCGGGCTGGGCTTTGCGGCATCGGCCAATATCTGCCCTGATGGCAGCGGTCCGTCGATGTTTGAACCGGTGCATGGTTCCGCCCCCGATATTGCGGGCAAGCGCATTGCCAATCCGATTGCCGCGATCTGGTCCGCTGCGCTGATGCTTGAGCATCTGGGGCAGGCCCGCGCCGCAAACGAAATCCTTGCCGCAATCTCGGTCGCTACAGCGCAGCACATCGGCACTGTACCGGGCCGCGATTCCACTGACACGATCACAGCGGCGATCCTCGCCGCATTGGAGGACCACGCATGAACCTGCAAGACCCCGATCTTTTCCGCAACGCCGCCCTGATCGATGGTGTCTGGCTGGCGCGCCCTGATATGGCCGTAACCAACCCGGCCACAGGTGAAATTCTGGGCAAACTGCCCGACTGCACAGCGACAGAGACCCGCGATGCCATCGATGCCGCAGAGTGCGCGATGCGTGACTGGCGTGCGCGCACCCATGCCGAACGTGCTGATCTGCTGATGCGCTGGTATCACCTGATGCTGGAGCATGCAGAGGATCTGGCGCAGATCATGACTGCCGAGCAGGGCAAACCCCTGTCGGAAGCGCGGACTGAAGTGACCTATGGTGCAAGTTTCGTGCGCTGGTTCGCCGAAGAGGCCCGCCGCATCAATGGCAAGATTATCCCCTCACCCGTGGCAGGCAAAAAGATCTTCGCGATGAAGGAACCGGTGGGTGTCTGCGCGATCATTACGCCGTGGAACTTTCCCATCGCGATGATCACGCGCAAGGTGGCGCCGGGGCTGGCGGCAGGGTGTACCATGGTTATAAAACCGTCGGATTTCACGCCCTATTCCGCGCTTGCGCTGGCCGTCCTAGCGGAGCGTGCGGGCATTCCGGCCGGTGTTCTGAACGTTCTGACCGGCAAGCCCGAAGCGATCGGCGCCGCGCTGACCGAAAGCCCGGTGGTGCGCAAGCTGTCCTTCACCGGTTCGACCCGTGTCGGCGCGCTGCTGGCGCAACAATGCGCGCCTACGCTGAAGCGGCTGAGCCTTGAGCTGGGTGGCAATGCACCTTTCGTGGTTTTCGACGATGCCGATCTGGACGCAGCGGTAGAGGGGGCCATGCAGTCGAAATTCCGCAATGGCGGGCAGACCTGCGTTTGCGCCAACCGCATCATGGTGCAATCAGGCATCCATGACGCTTTCGTGGCAGCACTTGCGGCGCGAGTCGATGCGCTGAAGGTGGGCGCGGGAACGGAACCTGATGTCGATATAGGCCCTATGATCAATGCCGCCGCCATCGAGAAGATCACTGCGCATGTCACGGATGCGCAGGCGCTAGGCGCAACCCGCGTGACCCGCGCACGCAATTTGCCGGAACAATACGCCGATCCGGTGGTGCTGGCGGGCGCGACGACCGCGATGTGCCTTGCATCAGAGGAAACCTTCGGCCCGGTTGCGCCGATCTTCCGGTTTGAAACGGAAGCCGAGGCGCTGGCGCTGGCCAATGGCACGCCCTTTGGCCTCGCCGCCTATTTCTACACAACCAACATGGTGCGTGCATTTCGTTTCGGCGAGGCGCTGGAATTCGGCATGGTCGGGCTTAACACCGGGGTTCTGAGCAATGAGGTTGCGCCCTTCGGCGGGGTCAAGGCCTCGGGGCTGGGGCGCGAGGGCGCGCAGGAGGGGATAGAGGAATACCTTGAAACCAAGGCGCTACATTTCGGCGGGCTGTGACGCACGCGGATCACCAGTTGCTGAAGCGTGGCCAACACATGTGGCAGGAACTCGTCATTGTCGCGCCATTGATTGCGGCGACAATGGCGGCGCGCGTTCTGACCTTCCGCATTGAACCCTTCGATGAATTGCTTGTCTGTCAGTTTGGCAGGGCGCGCGAAGTCGCGGGTGACGCCGCGGCGACAGGCCCAGACATTGTTCGGGCCGACCGCCTTGGCCCGGTCATCACGCAACTTCGCCTTCACCAACGGGAAAATCCGTGACTCACGCTGCCTGAAATCCGGGGATTGGTTCGGTATATTGCTGCCGGGCCAACGGCTGGCACCGAAGGGTCGCGTATACCGGTTCCCCGTTTTGCGCGACCTGTTTTGTTCAGGGCGCGCGGGTGCTGTATCTGCCAAGTGGTGCAAGGATGTCACGCACGATGCCGCGCAGCCAGACATGTGCCGGATCAGCTGTATGGCGCAGGTGCCAGATCATGCAGATCTGTGGCGGAATTATCGTTACCGGCGGGGAATAGAGGCTGATTCCTGCGCTTTGCGCGCGATGTTCAGCAAGGTCGCGCGGAAAGAGGGCGATGAAATCGCTCGTCGCGACAACCTGCAATACCCCCTCGAACACCGGCACTGACATCACCACCCGACGCGCGCGCCCTTCGCGTTCAAGCGCGGCGTCGCCAAGGCCCTGAAACCTGCCATCGGGCGAGCAGAGCACATGACCAAGCGCGCAGAACAGATCAATCGGGATGCTGTCGCCCGGCGCTATACCTGCTGTCGCCAGTGCAGGATGGTCATGGCGCGCGATCACGGTAAACTCCGCCCGGAACAGCGGTTCATGCGCAATCCAGGCGGGAAAAGGATGTTCCGGCAGCAAGGCGAGGGCGACATTCTGGCGTTCGAGGGCTTCGGCGTAATGGTCGGGAACCAGATCGACAAGCTGCAACCGCACCCCGGGTGCTTCGCTTTGTAAGCGCGCGCCAAGTTCCGGCATCAGCATGGTGGCGAAAAAATCTGTCCCGGATATGCGGAAATCAAGTTTCGCCCGGGCCGGATCGAAGCGGTGCGCGCCTGCAAGAACCCTTTCAAGATCTTGAAGAACCTCTTTCAGTGGCCCTTCAAGCGCGGTCGCATAACTGGTTGGAACAAGCCCCTGTCCCTGCCGGACGAAAAGCGGATCTCCCAATGCATGGCGCAACCGTCCCAGCGCCGCTGAAACCGCCGGTTGGGAAAGGCCAAGTTTGCGCCCCGCGCCCACAGTCGAACCTTCGCGCAGCAAGGCGTCAAGAACACGCAGCAGGTTCAGATCGAAACCCGAGATATTTGTCATATGGATATTCTATATTCGATCAATCGATTTAACAAATCATCTGTCTTGGGGCACACTTATTCGCAGCACCTCTTGTGTGTGCCCGGACTGCAAGTTCACGTCACCAACCTGAAAGGAGGACACCCCGATGAAACCGCGCATTGTTTTGCTGTCTGCCGCCTGCGTTGCTCTTGCTGCGCCTGCCGTAGCTGATGACCTGTCGCATCTGCCACTTCTGTCCGATGTCGCGCCGAATGCGGTCGCAATCAGCCCGCATGTGCCACATATGGGCGCGCATTGGGCAGAACCTGCAAACCTGCCACTGGGACCGATTTATTGCGTGATCGATGACCGGGTGGTTTGTGTTGAATACATGTTTCTGGCCAGCGATCTGGCAGCCGGTACGGATTGGACTGACATCTCTCCCGGGATGGAGACCCCGGCGGTTACCCGGATTGACATGGAATACAAAGCTGATGGCGTAGGGCCGTTTCAGGAACCCCTTTACCAGATTCACCTCTACTTTGCCGATGCCCATGTGCTTGCCGCGCATTAACGCATGTTTAACCGATTTCGGGTCGTCTGTATCCTGCGGTCTGATGCGTTTACCGGACGATGAAAGGTTTGTCGCGCGGCCCGGGCAGAAAATCATTTGCGGGATCAGGCAACTGGCCTGACGGTCGTTCTGTGTCTTCCGCTGGCGCTGCATCCTCAGCGCCAGCCAGTGGTGTTTCCGGGGTTAGCGGATCTGGTTCCAGCGTGCCTCAATAGTGCTGGTGACAGTTTCCGCAGGGGTGCCGGTTACGAAATCAACCATGCCGGTCCAGAAAGCCGATGTGCCGATTTCGCCGGGCATCAGGTCAGAACCGTCGAAGCGGAATGTCGTGGCGCTGATCAGGATTTCCCCCAGCGCGCGCTGCGTGGCCGAGGCATAGGCGTCCGGATTGGCACCCATATGCGCTGTCAGGAATTGTTCCTGCGCGATGGCCACTTCATGCGCGAAGGGCGTTTTCAGGAATTCCAGAAAGCCCAGCGTCACGTCGCGGTTGTTGGTCGCAGATACCAGACCGCCTGACCCCATGATCGGCTTGCCCAGATCGCGGCTTTCATATGCAGGGAAATAGAAGAAATCAACATCTTCTCCCACCTGCACCCCGGCAGGAAAGAAACTGGGAATGAAGGATGCCTGTTTGTGCATCAGGCAATCGGGCGGGAAACTGAATAACCCGTCCGGGCTGTCGCGGAAATCGACGGAGGCCACGCCAGACGGACCGCCATCCACAAAAGCGTTATTGAGAACAAACCAGCCGAATTCCGCGAACGCTTCAATCACGCGCGGATCATCGAAGGGCATGTCATTGCTGACCCAGTTGTCATAAACCTCTACCGGGTGCAGCCGCAGCATAAAATCTTCGATCCAGTCTGTGCCGGGCCAGCCTGTTGCCGCACCGGAGCCCAACCCGATGCACCATGGCGTCAGACCGTCGTCGGCAATCTGTTGCGTAAGGTCGCGCAACTCTTCCATGCTCTGAGGAATATCATAGCCGTTCTCTTCGAAATTTTCGGGCACATACCAGACCAGCGATTTCACATCAGTACCGAAAAAGATGCCATAGACCGCCGCTTCACCATCCGGGCCGGTGAAGGTTGCAAGATCGGCCCAGCTTTCACCCGCCGCAAAAGTTTCACGATACCAATCCGCCGTTTCGTCGGGCAATGCCTGCAGATTGCCCGCTGCGGCCATGTCGCGTGCAAGGCCGGGCTGGGGGAACATGGCGATGTCGGGTGCGGAATTGGCCTGGAACCCGATTACGATATCCTGCTCGAAACTGTCAGACCCCGACAATGCGACATTCGCCCCGGTCGCCGCGTTGAAATAGGCGATCATGTTGTCGAGCTTGGTTTTGTCTTCGCCTGTCGAGGATCCGGCGATGCGCAGGGTCTGGCCGGAATAGTCATGCGCTTCGCTGAAGGCGGTGTAACTATCCCAGGTGAACGGCCCTTCGCCCTGCGTGAACAAAATATCTGATGCATTGCCCGCGCTGCACGGCAACAGCGCGATCAGGCATAGCGCGGGTGTACGGAACCTGCGGGCAGGCGGTGTCATCTGGGTCATGGTGTTCATCCTCCTCATGCAGCCAAGATATCCTGTCACAACAACCGAAACGTTTCGGCTAATGCCATAAATGAGCGATTCGGTCAAACCAATTCAACTGAAACTAACGCTGAGAGGGGGGCTGCACCGAATTGCGCTGCACCAGCCGGACGGCCAGCATTCTGGATTGGGTAGGGGCACGCCGGTCAGAAATTCGCGCAAGCAGAACATCTGCAAGGGGCTCAAACGCATCGGCAATCGCAGATTCCGTAACAGTCAGGGCAGGCACGAAATCCGCTGAGGGATGACGCGGCAGACCATCGTCATGGGCGATAACAGAGATATCGGTGCCAACGTGCAGGCCGTGCGCGGAAATCGTGGCGTAGATCCCGGCAGCCAGCATTGTGTTGCCCGCGATGACGGCGGTGGGCCGGACCGAGGTATCAAGCAAGGCGGCCATAATCTGACTGCCGACAAGTTCTGTCATCGGAACCTGATGCACAAGTTGCGGATCGAATGGCAGTCCGCCGGTTTCCAGCGCGGCCCTGTAGCCGCGCAACCTTGCTGCGCTGAAGGCGGCTTCGGCTGGCCCGTCCACAAGTGCGATCCGGCGGTGCCCGAGCGTCATCAGATGGGTTGTCAGCATATTACCAACCGCATGATTGTCGATGTCCACAAAAGGATAATCCGGCGCTGTCCGGTCGCGCCCATGAACGGCAAAAGGTACGCCTTCATCCGTCAGAAACGCGATCCGCGGATCCGCCGCGGATTGCGGATTGACGACAATAAACCCCTCTATCAATCCGCTGCGCGCGAGCTTGGCATAGGTGTCCACAGGGTCAGCCCCTTCGGGCATTGCATGCACGATCAACTGGGTATCACGGCGCGCGAAAACAGTGGAAAGGCCGATAACACCCGCCATCAACACATCCGGCACATCGCGTTCAGCCGCAGTATCGATAACCATCGCCACAATGCCCGAACGCCCGGATTTCAGCATCCGCGCAGAGCGGTTGGCGCTATAGCCAAGTTCGCGTGCAGCTTCTGCGACACGCTGCTTCGTGGCCGCGCTGACATCATCATGCCCATTCAGCGCGCGGCTCACCTGTGTGACCGAGATACCCAGATGTTTGCTCAGATCGCGCAGGGTTGCCATGTCTGTCCCTTTTCCATTCGTCAGCCATATAGGATTGGACAGCGGATTTCCAATCTGTTATCACAGCCCGAAACGTTTCGGTAATGCTTTCGGAGGCGCATCAATGACACTCTCAGAAGATTGGTGGCGACACGCTGTAATCTATCAGATCTACCCGCGTTCGTTTCAGGACGACAATGGCGACGGAATTGGCGATCTGCGCGGAATCACGCGCAGGCTGGGTCACGTGGCCGCGCTTGGCGTGGATGCAATCTGGATATCGCCCATCTTCACGTCGCCCATGGCGGATATGGGGTATGATGTGGCCGACTACTGCGACATCGACCCGCGTTTTGGCACGCTTGCGGATTTCGACGCGCTGGTGGCGCGGGCGCATGAACTGGGGCTGAAGGTCATCCTTGATCAGGTCTATTCGCACAGTTCAGACCAGCATCCGTTCTTCGTTGAAAGCCGGTCGTCGCGCGACAACTCCAAAGCCGATTGGTATGTCTGGGCCGATCCCAGACCGGATGGCATGCCCCCCAATAACTGGCAAGCCATCTTCGGTGGCCTCGCCTGGGAATGGGATGTGCGCCGCAAGCAGTATTATTTTCATAACTTCCTGAAGGAACAGCCGGACCTGAACCTGTACAATACGCAGGTGCAGGACTGGATCATTTCGGTTCTGCGCTTCTGGCTGGATCGCGGGGTTGACGGGTTCCGGCTGGACGCGATCAACCATGCATTTCACGATCCGGCGCTGCGCGACAACCCCGTTGACATCCGCCATAAGACCGGGCCGGATTTCCGAACCTATGATATGCAATACCCTATCCACAGCAAGAACCAGCCCGAAGCACTGATCTTCTTGGAACGGCTGCGCAGCGTGCTGGATGAATATGACAATCGCGCCTTTATCGGCGAAATCGGCGAGGCCCATCATCCGGCGGAGGTGCTTATTCAGTACACATCTGGCAAGCGTTTGCACATGGCCTATAACACAGCGCTGATGACGCGGGCATTCAGCCCCGACCTGTTTGAGCGCGAGATACGCGCGATCATGGATGACCCCCGTGGCGGCTGGCCGTGCTGGGCGTTCAACAGCCATGATTTCATGCGCCATGTGTCACGCTGGTCTGAACACGCCGCGCAGGAAGCAGATTTTGCGCGCATGACTGCGGCCCTGTTATTGTGCCTGCCCGGTTCCGTTTGCATTTATCAGGGCGAGGAACTCGGCTTGCCACAGGCCGAACTGGACTATAGCGAACTTGCCGACCCGGAAGGGCTGACCTTCTGGCCTGACAATCCGGGCCGCGATGGCTGCCGGACCCCCATGCCGTGGACCGCTTCTACCCCACATGGCGGTTTTTCAACATCCGCGCAGACATGGCTGCCCGTGAAACCCGTACATCTGACCCTTGCACGCGACCTGCAGGAACGCGATCAGGATTCCGTCCTGAATTTCTATCGCCGGATGGTTGGTCTCCGGCGTGAAACACCGCATCTGAACACGGCAGAGACCAAATTTCTGCAGATTTCGCCCTCTGTTCTTGCAATGTGCCGTGGCAATGGCCTGATCTGCCTGTTTAACTTCGATACTAGGCCTCAGATCCTTAGTGGCGCGATGTTCGAGGACATGTCCCGCCGGAGAATGGTTCTGGCACAATCGGCCAGAACAACCCCGGAAGGTGGAATTGAACTGCAAGGGAATGGGTTCATTTTGTTCGAGCAATTGCCAGACAGCGTCTGATGGTCCGGGTATTGCGACTACTGGCCAGTTGCCTTGCCGGCCCACCTTATAACTGGCAAGTCCTTCGATAGCTCGGCTATGTATGGCATATGGGCATTGCCAAGTTGTTTGGGACGGCTGATTTGGGTAGATGTTGAGGCATGAAGGTACCACCGTCCATGCCGCGCCTGAAAGGCTTTCGTTTCCCACGTAAGATTGTCGCCTACGCTGTTTGGGCCCACCACAGGTTTGCCCTCAGCACGGCAGATGTTGAGGATCTTCTGGCGGAGCGGGGCGTCATCGTCAGCCGCGAAACCGTCCGCCTCCGGGTTAATCGCTTTGGTGTGTATTTCGCCGCGT
>NZ_JAQZSM010000022.1 GCF_028745735.1 Roseinatronobacter alkalisoli | reverse complement strand
TGGCCAGTCCTGCCCATGATCGCGTGAAATCACTGCCCGCGATCGCGTGAAACAGGTGCCCGCCTTCCCGTGAAATCGCTGCCCACGATCAGCTGAAATCAGTGCCCGCCATCATGCGAAACGCGCACGCTTTCATCAGACGATCGATGACCACCTGCGCATAGTCGCGTGCATTCTCGATGGCAGATGTGACCTGCCTTTGCGCCTTCTCGGTGGCTGAGGCGGCTTTTCCCGTCATTTCCTCGGCCACCAGATCAGGAAGCTCGGCCAGAAGGACATTGTCGCGGAATATTCGCGTATAGGGTGCACGCCGCGCGATCCGCACTGGCAGGGTGTTGATGTTGTTAGCCTCCATTTCCTGCCGCACTTCCCGTTCGTCTGTAGTCAGGAAGGCCGCATTTGTGCGTGCAAAGAGCAAGGTATAAGCGATAGGGCTGCGGATCATGCGTGATGTGGTTTCGCCCAGGCGCACCGCCTGGGCGGCTTGCCGTGCCTCCATCGGGGAGCCATCCATCGGGATGATGCACAGGTCTGTGCGCGACAGGGCAAAGGTGACGATCTGATCCTTCGACCCTTCCAGAGCGATGATGAGATAATCGGCCTCTGAGGCCAACCCGTCGATCAAGGCCACTGTGTCTTCGGCTTGAGGGCGGGAATGAACCGAAAACGGCACCTGCCGTCCTGCCTCTGTGCGCCCGCGCGCCCAAGCCAGAATATTGGCGTTGGGATCAAGGGCAAGAACATCTTGCTCTATTGGTACCTCATGCGTTACTATATAACATATAATCGAGCTCGTCATCTATACCACCGAGGATGGAAAAGCGCCGTTCACGGACTGGTCCGACTGTCTTGACACGGCGGCCGCTCTGAAATTCCGCACCGCGCTTGCCCGAATAGAGACTGGTAATCTGGGCGACGTGAAGCCGGTAGGGCAGGGGGTCTCGGAACGACGTATCATGTTCGGACCGGACTATCGCGTCTATTTTGGTCAAGATGGCGGAAAGCTGGTGATCTTGCTCTGTGGCGGCCTGAAGGCGCGCGTCGTTCAGATCATTGGCGCCGCGCCGATCTCCGCCGTGAGCCGGTCAACGAACTTATCTATACGAAGCGAGCGTACGGCGCGTGGGTTCAGCAAAGCCAAGATGTCGGCGTCCGGAAGCGACCAGTCCTGCAACACGCGCACCAATCTGCCGGCACTCAGATCGGTCGAAACACTCCATTCAGAGCGTTCGACGATACCGTAGCCATCCAGCGCCCAGCCACGCAGCGCTTAGCCATCGTTGCAACCAAAGACCGGCTGCACGCGCAGGCTTCTCTCAACACCGTCCGGACCTGTCAGTGGCCAAAGGGTGGTGTCGGCCCGGTTCTCGTGAACCACGCCGACTCTGTGGGCCGACATGTCTTCGGGGCGCTGCGGAAGGCCGAAGCGTCTGGCATACTCGGGCGACGCGACAAGGAAGCGGCGGTTCGAGGCAAGTTTGCGCTGCGTGATTCTCAGGTTCGGCAACCGTCCGACATGGACCTGACCAGCCCAGCCGCTCTGCCCACACCAGCGCTGCTATTGGACGAGGAGCGGATGATGCAGAACATCGCGTGACTGGCCAAGCGCGCGGAAAGATTGGGTGTTTCGCTACGCCCTCATGTGAAAACTGCGAAATCCGTCGAAGTCGCACGCCGGTTGACGGGCGGTATGCCCGGTCCGATTACGGTGTCGACCCTGGCCGAAGCAGAAGTGTTCTTCGACGCAGGGCACGATGATATTCTCTACGCAGTCGGAATCTCGCCGCAGAAGCTGGAACGGGTGCAGGCGCTGCGTGCGCGTGGCTGCTATCTCGTGGTGATCCTCGACTGCGAAGCGCAGGCGCAGGCCGTGGTGCAGTCGGACGTTCCCGCCCTGATCGAAATTGACAGCGACGGACATCGCGGCGGGCTTCGACCGGATGATCCTTCACTGGTCCGGATCGGACGCACCCTACACGACGCCGGGTGTCTGCGCGGTGTGATGACCCATGCGGGCGAAAGCTACAATGTTTGCGGCGGACTGCTCATGCCAACTTTGCAGAACTGGAACGCACAGCCGCCGTTTCGGCCGCCGGGGTGCTGCATGACGCGGGGCTGCCGTGCCCGGTCGTAAGTGTCGGATCAACCCCGACCGCCCACGCCGCGCGCGATCTGACTGGCGTGACGGAACTGCGGGCCGGGGTCTACATGTTCTTCGACCTCGTGATGGCGGGGATAGACGTCTGCGCCGTGGACGACATCGCTATCAGCGTGCTGACGACCGTCATTGGACATCAGCCGGCAAGGGGATGGACGATGATTGACGCGGGCTGGATGACCCTGTCGCGCGATCGCGGCACGGCGGTGCAGGATGTGGATCAGGGCTATGGTCTGGTCTGCTACGTGAATGGCCGCGTTTTGCCCGACCTTATTGTAAGTAGCGTTAATCAGGAGCATGGGATCATCTCGCACCGTTCCGGTGTGGATGGTGTAATGCCGGACCTGCCCGTCGGCACCCGCCTGAGGATCCTGCCCAACCACGCCTGCGCAACGGCCGCGCAGCATGACCGCTACAACGTGCTGCCGCAGGACGGCGGGCCAATGCAGATATGGCCCCGTTTCGGCGGCTGGTAAGGGGATAGCCATGATGGTCATAACTGAAGCGCAGTCTTCTGCCATCGTTACGCTGGAACTTGCCTTCAAGGCGGTGCGCGATGCGTTCATCGCCGCCGTCGCGCCGGATGCTACAAGTTTTCCGGTAGTGATCGCCCATGCCAGTGACCCGCAGAACCGTTTCACCATCAAATCGGCTTCGGGTGTAGAACTGGCCGGGCTGAAGGTCGGTGGCGATTTTCCAACAAATGATGCACATGGTCTACCGCGCCATGCCTCGACCATTCTGCTGATCGACCAGAACACCGGACGCATCGGTTGCTACCGCACCGCCGCAGCGGATGCGGTGGCAACCGATGCTCTGGCGAGTCCTGACCCTGTTCGGAACCGGTCATCAGGCCGCCTACGAGGCGCGTTCTGTCGCGCGCATCCGAAAGCTGTCCCGTCTGCTGGTGGTCGGCAGAGACCCCGCGCGCACCGATGCTTTTGTCGAACGGTTGCGCAGCGCAGGGTTACCGGCCGAGGCCGCGACGGCGGAAGCGGCTGTCCGTGTCGCAGATATCATTGTCACAGCGACGACGGCCACCCGGCCGCTGTTCAAGGCCGAATGGGTCCGTCCGGGAACGCATATTTCCTCAATGGGCTCGGACTCCAAGGGCAAACAGGAACTTCCCGACGATCTTTTCCCACGCGCCCGTCTGTTCTGCGATCTTCCGGAACAGTCGGTACGCATCGGCGAATTCCAGCACGCGGACCCCAAGGCACCCCCGACCGCCATCGGAGCGGTTTTGTCTGGCAATGCGGAGGGCCGCCTCAATGAAAGGGAGGTCACGATATTTGACAGCTCGGGCATCTCACTTCAGGATCTGTACATCGCGAAGGCCATCCTTGATCAGAAAACTGCCAGCCCCGCCAGTGGATAGGCAGCGCGAGGACATTCATTGGGCCCATCGCAAGAGGACAAGCAACCTGTAGCGCCTTGTACGGCAGATTCTGTTGCGATGCAGAACTTCAACGCCATCTTTCGCTGCCAGCTGCGTCGAATCGGCACGCAAATCCAGTCAGACAGGGTTAGACCATTCGCAGGGAACACCCGTATCAAGGCCATCAGCACAACAGAACAGAAGGTACCATGTCCGATTTTGTCGCCCTCGACCCTGTCCCAAGTTTCACCCGGCGCTAGGAGGAACAGATGGCAACCCTTCTTCTTACCAAAGAACAGGTTCGTGGTCTGATCCGCATGCCCGACGTCATTGCAGCGGTCGAGGACGCGTTTCGCGCCTTCTCCGGCGGCGAGGTCGAACAGCCCCCATATATGGGCCTGCACATGTCCCAATCGGGGGCCGAGATTGACTTCAAAGCCTGCTACCATGCGGGAATGGAACGGGTTTCGCTCAAGGCATCCTCTGGCGGGTTCCGCGATAATCCGGGCCGCTTTGCCCTTCCCAATGGCATGGGCACGGTGTTGTTGTTCGACGGCGCAAGTGGTGCGCTTCTCTGCGCGATGGACGGTAGCCTGCTGACAGGGTTTCGTACCGGCGCGGCGGGGGCGGTCTCGGTCCGGGCCATGGCGCGCGCGGATGCGCGGGTGCTGGCGATGATCGGCACTGGCAATCAGGCACGCATGCAGGTTCGCGCCATCCGCGAGGTGAGCGAAATCGACCGCATTCACGCCTGGGGTCGCTCGCCGGCGGGGCTCGCCGCGTTCAAAACGGACATTGAGGCCGAATTCGGTCTGCCGGTCATCGCCTCAGACAGCGCCCAACTGGCCGTGGCCGAGGCCGACATCGTCGTGACCACCACCCGCGCCAGTGGCGTTGTCCTGCAGGCAGGATGGCTGCAACCGGGCACGCATGTGGTGGCCATCGGGGCAGACCAGAAAGGCAAGCAGGAGCTTGCCCCCGATATTTTCCGCACAGCGCGCATCATTGCCGACAGCCGCGCGCAATGCCGTGAGAAAGGCGAGGTACAGCACGCGATCCGCGCGGGGCTGGTGACGGATGTACATGCCGAGATCGGCGAGGTGCTTCTGGGTCACGCCGCGGGCAGGGAAACCCGCGATCAGGTCACCATCTTCGATTCCACCGGCATGGCCATTCAGGATACCACCACCGCCGCCCTGATCCTGCAGCTTGCACAGGAACGCAGGATTGGCATGCCCTTTGATTTCCTTGCACCAGAGTCGTAACCGATGACAGAATCCCTGACCCTTCAGGACATCCTTGACGCGCGCGAGCGCATCAAATCCTATATCCGCCATACCCCGCTTCTGCGCGCCGACAAGATTGACTCCGCGGCGCGTTGCCAAGTCTGGCTGAAGCCAGAGGTCCTGCAGGTCACCGGGGCCTTCAAGATCCGCGGTGCGCTGAACGCCACGCTGCAACTGCCGCCGGAGCGGGTGGCGCGGGGGTTCATCGCCTCATCTTCGGGCAACCATGCACAGGGTTTGTCATGGGCCGCACGGATGCTGGGCACCAGTGTCACGCTGGTTTTGCCAACAAATACGCCGCCGCTCAAAATCGCCAATACGAGGGCGCTGGGGGCCGAGGTCATCCTGTTCGACGGCGACACCGCCGCGCGTTGGGAACAGGTCTACCGCATCGCCGAGGAACGCGGGCTGGAGACAATCCACGGTTTCGAAGACCCGCGTGTGATGGCAGGGCAGGGAACCATCGGCTGCGAAATCTTTGCCGATCTGCCCGACGTGGACACCGTCATCGTGCCACTGGGCGGTGGCGGGCTGATTTCCGGCGTTGCGACAGCGATCAAAGGGTTGAACCCCAATGTGCGGGTGGTCGCCGCCGAACCGGCGCTGACGCCGAAATACTATCAAAGCCGGATCGAAGGGCGGCGCGTGTCCTTGCCGCTGGGCAACACCATCGCCGACGGGCTGCGCATCAGCGTTCCCGCGCAGAACCCCTGGCCGATCATCGAACGTCATGTCGATGAAATCGTGCTGGTCGAAGATGAACATATCGTAGCTGGCATGCACGCCATTGCACGCGACGCCAAGTTGATTGCGGAACCTGCGGCCAGCATCGGGATTGGCGCGCTTCTCGCCGGGGCGGTCAATGTCCGGCCCGATGAAGAGGTCTGTGTGCTGCTCACCGGCGGTAACTGGGATCTGGTCGATCTGGCCGAGGTTTACGCCCGGAACCTGCCAGGCGCGCCATGAATGCCGTCGCCGCTCAGCATTGGTTTCAGACGGCGGCCCGTAACCTTGCGCGTCGCGCCGTCCCTGACGAAGCCGAACGCGCCGCCGCGCTGCTGGATCGCCATTATGGCCTGACGGGTGAAATCACCCCACTTTCTTCCGAGGTGGAGCGCACCGCCGAGGTTCGCCTGCATGATGGTCGCTCCCTGATTTTCAAGACCGCAACCCGGCCCGAGGCGATTGAGAGTTTTCGCTTTCAAAGCGCAGCCCTTGCCGCTGTTCAGGGCGCTCCGGGAATCAGGGTGTCCGAACTGGTACCTACGCGCCAGGGTAAGCTGATGTTCGTGGCCGAGGGCGCCTGCGGCTACCTGCAAACCCGGCTGGAGGGCGAAGCCCTGCACCGCGCGCCCTTGACCGAGGCGTTAATCTTTGACACCGGCGCAGCGGTGGCACGGCTGGGGCAGGCGTTGGAGCGTGCCGAGGTGCTCGCTGCGCGCCGTCCGGTTTTGTGGAACATCGCCTGCTGGCCGCATCTGATGGATTTCGCCACCCACCTGCCCCCCGGCCCACTGGCCGATCAGGTGCGCGCGGCCATGGCGGATTACGCCACCCATATCGCGCCGCGCCTGCCCGATCTCGACTGGCAGGTCACCCATAACGACCCGAGCCCCCATAATATGATCCTCACCGCTGATGGGCCGAGCTTCATCGACTTCGGCGATGGCGGTTGGAACCCGCGCTTGCAGGATCTGGCAATTGCCGGCGGTTATATGGTCACCGACCCTTTGCAACCCCTTGGCGGGGCGACACCGCTGGTGGCGGGCTATGCCTCGGTTCAGCCATTGTCGGCGCTTGAGGCGGAGCTTCTGGTCGGGCTGATGCGCGCGCGGCAGGCGGCGCTGATCCTGATTAACCGCTGGCGCTCGCATCTCTTTCCCGACGAGGCCGCCTATATCAACAAGAACCTTGGCCGCGCGGAACGGGGTCTTGAAATCCTCTCTGCGCTGGACGACACTTCTGCCACCGCAGCCGTCACGGCCGCATTGGCCTTGCCCCACCCTCATCTGACAGGCCAGATCCCATGACAACCGATCTCATGCCCAACCGTTTCCGCCCCGGTGACAGCGTGCTTCCAGAGCGCGAGGCCGAGCTGATCGCCCGCCGCGATGCGGTTTTGGGGGCCTCTTACCGGCTGCAATACCGAAAGCCCGTACATTTTGTGCGCGGCGAGGGGATGTGGCTTTATGACCCTGACGGGCGCGCCTATCTGGATTTCTACAACAATGTCCCCTCGCTGGGTCACTGCAACCCCGAGGTCAACGCCGCCATGACCGATCAGGCCGGACGGATCAGCGCCAACACGCGCTACCTTGAGCCCCGGCTGGTCGACTACGCTGAACGGCTGACCGCCACCTTCCCCGACGAGATCGACCGCGTGGTCTTCACCTGCACGGGCAGCGAGTCGAACGACCTCGCGCTGCGCATCGCGCGGCTGGCCAGCGGCGGCGAGGGGGTGATCGTGTCGTCCTATGCCTATCACGGCACCAGTGCTGCGGTGGCGGGTGTCTCTCCCAATCTGGGCGAAGCGGTGCAGCTTAGTCCCTTCGTGCGGATGGTCACTCTGCCCGGCCCCGCAGGCGTGCCCGAGGCACAGGCCGCCGCGCATTTTGAGGCCGAGGTGCGCGCCGCGATCCATGACCTAAAGCGCCGGGGCATCGGCGTTGCGGCGCTGCTGCTTGACAGCATCTTTTCCAGCGATGGCGTCTGGACCGACCCGCCGGGCTTCATCGCGGGTGGTGCCCAGGCCGTGCGCGACGCGGGTGGGCTGATTATCTGCGACGAGGTACAGCCAGGTTTCGGCCGCACCGGCGCGCATATGTGGGGGTTTCAGCACCATGGGATCGTGCCCGACCTCGTGACACTCGGCAAACCGATGGGTAACGGGTTCCCCATCGGCGCGGTGGTAGGGCGAAAGGCACCGATGGAGCGCTTCGGCGTCACCGCGCGATATTCCAACACATTTGCGGGCAATACCATTGGCATCGCCTGTGCCGATGCAGTGCTGACGATCATCGAACGCGACGGTATCCTTGGCCATGTGCAGACCATGGGCGCGCGGCTGCACAAAGGACTGGAAGCGCTGGCCACCCGCCAGCCCACCCTGCGCGCTATCCGGAACGCTGGGCTGTTTTTCGGTATCGACATTGGCGCCCCGGACAGCGCGCCGGCGGCGCGGCGCAAGCTGGCGCTGGATCTGGTCAATGCGCTGCGCGAGGACGCGGTGATGATCTCCACCACCGGGGCGAATGAGGACACGCTCAAAGTGCGCCCGCCCCTGATCTGCGAGGCCGGTCATGTGGACCTGTTCTTGAGCAGTCTTGACCGCGCGCTTGGGAGTATTTCACTGTGACACCGGTGGTTTAGTCCTGGCAGATGAGCGGATAATCTTTGGGATTGCCAAGTTGTTTGGGACGGTGATCTGCACCTCGTGCATTCATGCGGTCATTTCACGGGTATACTCGACCCACAACCCGAAGGCATCAGCACGGGCGGGGCGATAGGACGTGGCTGTCAGTCGGTAGCGGCGGGGTTTGAAGATCGTATTGATTTGGTCATGTGCGGCGAGAAAGCGCTGCGCCTGGCATGGAGACTTGAAGCGGCCCATGATCTTCTCCCGCCTTCGGGTAGGGCTGTGGCTGCCCTCGATCCAGTTGTTGAGGCCTTTGTGAGCGCGGTGGTCCGCATCGGGCGCCAGACGCGCAATCGGCTTTATATAACTGCGCAGCTTGTCGGTGATGACAACCCTCGGCTGACTAAAACGCGCGATCAGCCGGTTCAGCAAACGCCTTGCAGTCTTGGCGTTGCGGCGCCTCTCGAATCAAGATTTCAAGCGTGTCCCCATCAGCATCGACAGCCCGCCAGAGCCATTGTTTTACCCCGTTGATCGAGACCACGACCTCGTCCAGATGCCATTTGTCATTTGGTCGGGGACGGTCCCGGCGGATGCATGCCGCGAAATGCGCGCCAAACCGATTGACCCAAAGACGTATAGCTTCTCGGCTGACAATGACACCCCCGTTCCGCCAAGAGATCCTCGACATCCGCCGTGCTGAGCGCAAACCTGTGATAGGCCCAGACCGCATAAGCGACGATCTCGCGGGGGAAACGAAAGCCTTTCAGGCGCGGCAGAGAGGATGGTATACTCATGACCGCACACCTACGCCAATCGCGCAGCGCAAACAACTTGGCAATGCCGAAGCCAGTGGTCGACCGGCTGGCCACCCACCTGAAACGGTCCGGCAAGCTGTTCATGGACGAAACGACAGCCCCGGTGCTGGACCCGGGGCGCGGCAAGACGAAGACTGGATATCTCTGGGCACTGGCCCGCGATGACCGCCCCTGGGGCGGCGAGGACCCGCCCGGAGTGGTTTACTTCTACGCCCCCGGCCGCGCGGGCGAGAATGCCGAAACCTTCCTGACCGGCTTCGATGGCGTCCTGCAGATCGACGGATACCAGGGCTACAACCGGCTGACCAAGCCTACCCGCAAGGGCGGCGATCCCGTTCGGGTGGCCCATCGCTGGGCGCATGCAAGGCGCAAGCTGAAGGAAGTCTTCGACCGCGATGGCTCCAACATCGCTGCCGAAGGTCTGCGCCGCATCGCCGAGTTTTATGCCGTCGAGGCCGATATCCGTGGCGTCTCGCCCGGCCAGCGTCTGTCCGCCCGCCAGGCCCGCACCGCGCCGCTGGTCGCTGCCTTTGGCGACTGGCTTCAGGCACAACGCCGCAAGATATCCAGCAAATCCCGGCTAGGCGAAAAGCTGACCTACATCCATAACCACTGGGATGGGCTGCAAACCTTCCTGACCGATGGACGCGTGGAAATCGACTCCAACAGGGTCGAGAACCTGATCCGCCCCATCGCCCTCAATCGCAAGAACGCACTCTTCGCAGGTCACGACGAAGGCGCCGAGAACTGGGCCATGCTGGCCTCGCTGGTCGCCACCTGCAAGATGTCCGACGTGAACCCCGTCGACTATCTCGCCACCACCCTGCGCGCCACCCGCAGAGCGGCATCGAAGACCTCATGCCATGGCGCTTCAACCAGCCGTCAAGCCTCGCCGCATAGGGTCACGACGTCGCGCTTACGATAGAAGAACACCGCGAACAGGATCACCGATGTCGGATAATGCGCGCCTTTGAAGTCAACCATCGTCACCATCCAATCATCCCAGAGAACTCACCTCCTACAGCGCTGCACCCTGCCGGGCTACCCAAATGCCCGAAATATTTGCGACAGAACCGATAGCCTTTTTCTACGATCTTCTATCCAGTAGAGCTCGATGCATAAAAAAGAGCGCTAAATACGCTATTAAGAGCGGCACTAAAGAAACAACAAACCCGAGCAAGAGTGATGACACTGGCGATATCAAACCAAATAAACTACGTCTAAGAGGTTGGGTTTCAAACAGAACATATGAAATGAATCCGAAAAGTAGTTTATTAATAAATGAAAACAACAGAATTGTAAAAATTGACAGTACAAATTTCACACGATACAATACCAAAATAGAAACTATTGCAGATCCAAAGAAAAACATAAAAACTGTATTTATCTCAGGCCTTATGTTGTCGGTCGACAGAGGCTCTCCTATTACAACTGCGGTCAACAAAAATAGCGCGTACAAAAATATTGCGACGCCAAAGAAATAAAAGATAAACTTACTTATTCTGCATATAATCATCGCTATCTCCACTATCATCGCTATCTCTGTCAGAGCGGTCGTCTATCAGCATAGAAGCTCCATCATTCGGAGAAGTCGCCTGCCCAAACAGCTGCCGAGGTTCAAATTCTTTTACTTCCCGGACTCTGCCGGTTGCCACGAGAGATTGCATCTCACGCGCAAGTCTCTGGGGGAACATTGATCCAGAAAGATCGCTGAATTCAGGAATTTCTCTGATAGCATCAGAACAGGCAGTTGCACAGTACAGAAACGTGCCCCCTGCACTGTTCAAGACCCAGCCGATCAAAATTTCGTCCTGTGTAGGACTTGTGTTCAATCCGTATATAGCGACTGGATTAGTGCCATCGCCAGTTTGATATGACAGAAATGAACCGAAATTCGAGATCGCGTCACCTCCTCCCAAAAGTTCTCTAGTACCCATCACAGATCTGGATTTTACTCCTTCAGAGGTTGGCATAAAAGATCCGTTGGGATCATATATCGCGTTCGGGCCCCCTTGATTAACCACAACAATGGATGCATGATCATACGCCCACATTGACCTACTGCCATTACCGCTAATTACAACGAACGCCTCATTCCCATTCGGATCGAGCTTGTTGACCGGGTCGTTGAAGGAATAGCTGTACCGGTTGGTTCCGACGCCGTGTTGAGTGACCTCGAACGGTTCTGTCGCAAATATTTCGGGCATTCGTGTAGCCCGGCAGGGTGCAGCGCTGTAGGAGGTGACTTCGCAGAGATGACTGGACGGTGACGATGGTTGACTTCAAGGGCGCGCATTATCCGAAATCGGTGATCTTGTTCGCAGTGTTTTTCTATCTGCGATATCCGGTTTCTTATCGTGATCTTAAAGAGATTATGCAGGAGCGCGGTGTCGATGTTGACCATGCAACGATGAACCGCTGGGTAGTAAAGTACTCGCCTTTAATCGCGGCTCAGGCACAAACGAAAAAGCGACCGACAGCGAAGTCGTGGCGCATGGACGAGACGTACATCAAGGTTAAGGGCAAGTGGATGTATCACTACCGCGCGGTGGATCGAAACGGCGAAACCCTTGATTTTATGCTGTCTGAGCGCCGCGACAAGCCGGCGGCGCGGCGCTTCTTCCGGCGCGCCATCGGTAACAATGGTGTCCCTGACCGCATCGTGATCGACAAAAGCGGCGCAAACCTGGCTGGGCTGGAAGCCGTGAATGTTATCCTCAAACTCACCGGAACAGGTCAGATGATCAAGATCCTACAGGTTAAATATCTGAACAATATCATTGAGCAGGATCATCGGTCCATCAAGCGCATCACGGGGCGGATGCTCGGCTTCAAAGCGTTCCTTTCTGCTTCCGCCACTCTCGATGGGATCGAGACCGCGCACATGATCCGTAAGGGGCAATTCCACGCCAATGGCTTGAACGCATTTCAGCAATTCGCTCTGCTCGCAGCATAAGTCTGTCCAGCGTCAGCCTACCACTCAACCATGTTGAAAATTTGCGACAGAACCGGCCTCAGCTTCCACCGAAGTCACGCGCTATAAGCAACTTGGCAATGCTACTTCAATTAATCGTGGCGCGGATTGTGAGCGTTGCTGACGTATTTGCTTCGATGACACCGTCCCTGATCTCAACCCTGCATTCTATGCCCGAGCAGCCCTGTGTGAAAACCAGTGATGTTCCCGTTCCCCAACCTGATCCTAGTTCAGTGACGCGTAATTTCAGGCTTTCGGGCAACGCATCAATCAGAGTGATGCCTTGTGCCGCGACGGGGCCGCTGTTTTCGACGCTGATTACATATTGGATGCAGGCACCGGGAATTGCGGCGGGGTTTCCCGGCTCGGTGGGAGGGGTCGCGTTAAGGTTTTCACAATTGCTGCCGTCTTCTGAGAATACCGTGACCGTCTTACTGGCTGTCAGGTCTGCGACGCCTTGCACTGTGATGGTGACGGTATCGGTCGAGGTCAGGCCAAAATCATCCGTCACGGTGAGTTGGAATACAAGGGTGTCCTGCGCGCCGCTTACAGGCTGGGCCGGGGTGAAGCTGGGGGTGAGGGAGGACGCACCGCCCAGCGCAACAGGCGGGCCAGAGGTTTGAGCCCACGCGTAGCTGACGATGTTTCCGTCGGGATCAAATGTGCCGGCCCCGTCCAACGTCACCTGCAGACCGGGAAAGGCTGTGGCATCCGGCCCGGCATTGGCGGTGGGGCCGGTATTGATAACATAGCGCAGGATCACGACTCCAGAGCCGCCCGTGCCGCCCTGAGAGGCTATGCCGTTATCCCCGACTCTGCCGCCCGCGCCGCCGCCGCCAAGGCCATTGACGCCGTTCTCGCCCGCCGCCTGATTGTTGCGCGAAGCGCCGCCACCGCCCAGGCCGCCGCTGTTTGACTGAACCAGATTGTCCCGAATATCACCGCCGCCTGCGCCTCCGCCTCCGTAGAAGATTTCGTCCCCGGTGATGTCCGATGAGATACCGTCGCCACCCCGGCCTGCGAACGAGGTGGTGCCCGCTGCCCCGGATTGCCCGGCACCGCCCCCGCCTCCCCCTGAAGAGTCGCCCAAGCCGATTGTTCCGGTTGCGCCATTGAACCCTTGCCCGGCAGTCCCCGTGCCGCCTGTTCCCTGATGCGAGCCTCCGCCGCCTGACGCGCCAGTCCGACCATTGCCTATCAACGTGCTTGAGTTGTAGGTCCCACCCCCGCCTCCGCCCAAGGCGCTCACACCGAAGACGCTGCTGGGCTGGCCGTCGGCACCGCCCTGAACAGGGGCGGTGGGCCAGGTTGTGCGCGAGTCCCCGGCCCCGCCACTTCCGACCGTGACTGGATATGTCCCGGCAGGTTGGAGGCTTGTGTTCGGCCGAACCCCGCCTGCGCCCCCGCCACCCCCAGCGACGGCACCACCGCCACCGCCACCGCCGACGATCAGGTATTCAATCGTCCCCGCGCTGTTAAGATTGAAATCTGCACTTTCGGTGAAGCTATGTACCCTCCATGTCACATTCTCGCTGAGGTCGTTGAACTGAGTGACTGTATTCCCACCACTGCCGGAGGGCGGAGGCGGGTTGACAGAGGACAGGACCGTGACAGTGATCTGGTCGGTCGAACTCGCACCGAAGGCATCGGTGACGGTCAGTTGAAAGGTTAGTGTTTCGGAAGAGCCGTTTGCGGGTTCACCCGCTGTAAAGTTGGCTTGCACAGTATCCGCGTCGGTCAGTGTAACCGTGCTAATTGGCATCTGTGTCCAAGCGTAGCTTATGATATTGTCCTCGGGATCATTCGAGCCGTTGCCGTTAAGTACAATTGGAGAACCGGCGGTTACTGCGATATCCGGTCCCGCATTCGCTGTTGGTGGGAAATTGGCGATGTAGCGCAAGATGACAACGCCACTTTGACCCGCAGTAGATGTCGAAGTGCTGCCGATGTGCTGCCCCCCCCCGCCGAACCAGTTTTGCCCTGCAACGGGGGTGCCACCCAAAGCGCTACCGCCACCGGCATAGATGACTGTCGAACCCGTAATCGTGCTGGAAAGTCCGGCCCCGCCATTGGTGCCAGATCCGTTTGCGCCAGCGCCACCACCACCGCCTGAAGAAAAGGCGGAACTGCCCGCCCCGTTATTGCCCGGTGAGCTGCCAGACCCACCAAATGCTCCTAACAGCACTATCCCGGCCCCACCACCGCTGCCACCGGAAGCCCTGCCATTCGCACCTGAAGCCCCCCCTCCCAGAACGTTTGCGTGCCCACCGCCACCACCGCCACCGACAGTGATGCTGAAAACTGAACTGTCTCCGCCACTTGAACCGCGATTTCCTCCAGAAGTGGATGCAGCACCACCGCCGCCGACAATTACAGGATAGGTTGCGGCGCTGCGTCCAACCGTATTCGTCAGAAAACCGCCCGCACCGCCCCCACCATCCCCGCCACCGCCACCGCCCCCCACGATCAGATGCTGGACTGTGCGCGTGCGAAAAAGATTGAAGGTGCTGGTCCCTGCAGTAGAGAACTGGTGGACGCAGAAGAACTGCCCACCATCCTGAATAAGGCTGACCGTGCCGCCGGTTGCGACTGCGGCGCAGCGCGGGTCAGCAACTGCTGTGCCAGTGGACAGGATCAGTGCCATGGCGGCCGCGCCAAGCGCTTGCCATATGCCCCCCCTCATTTGAACATCCCCCGCAGGCTGTCGGCATCGAATTTCATGCGGAACTGCACGAAGGGACCTGCATCGGTATGGCCAAGGGCCGAGAAATCGGGGTCGTGAAAGCCGGTAAAGTTATAGCCCAGTGACAGCCAGCCATTGTCAAACGGTGTCAGCCCCATCGACAGGCCAAGGCTGTTGGACATCCGGCCTGTGCGTGCGGCATGCAGCATGCTGGCATGCACGCCGATATCGAATTGCTCAGATATGTCGCGGCGATACTCGGCCCCGACAAGGTTCAGCACGTCATTCACTGTGCCGCTGCTCAAACGCGCATGGTCATATTTAAGCCCGTAGCGCAGGTTCAGGAATTCCGTGTCTGACAGGTATTGCGAGCGGTAGACCGAGCCGATCGCGCTCAGGCTCTCGACCCCGTCCTGATCGCGCTGGCGCAATTCGCCTTGCAGCAGCGTGATCGGGTCACGTGGGCCAGCGCGGTGCGCGGCACTGGCCAGTAGTTTCAGATCATGACGCCAGTCTGCGCCGGAATTGCGGGTCAGACCCAGCAGGCCTTCTGCGCCCGCACTCCATGTTTCGGACAGCTCGCCATCCATGCGCAGGCGCAGATTGCCGGTGTCCGTGTCGCGCGTCCGGCGCCATTCCGTATCCGCACCCGCGCCCCAGCTTTCGGCTTCATGGCGCAGGCCCGCGCGCAGGGCGATGAAGCTTTCCGCGATATAGGGGTTGCCGATGGACTGGCCCATCGGCACGCCTGCAGCCCCCAGATCCCATTGCACATCACCGCCCAGATAGGCGGTTAGCCCCTCGCGCAGGGTGTAGCCGTGATCCGCGCCCAGAAACAGCGCCTGACCCTGGTTTTGACCATCGCCCGCCCATGACAGGGCGGTACGATAGGCGCGCCCTTCCTCGGGGGTGAACTCAGCGCCAAAGGTGAAACGCCGCGCCTCAATGCTGGTCTGGCGCTGGCTTTCCACCTCGAATGTGCCGAACACGGACCAGCGTTCGGTCAGAAGATAGCCGAAGGTCAGGTCCAGCTTGTCGCCTGCTCGCGGGGCATCTGGCCGGAGCGAGACTTCGGTGCCTAAAGCCTGTGTCAGGCGGCCATCTTCCGATGTGCCAATGCCCCGGTAGACAAGGCGCAGGTCGCGGGTCAGGCCCGTGGCGTCGTTTGTGTGAATGCCCCTGAAGCCCAGCGATTGGGTTTTGCGTTCGCGCTCACGTGTCAGCAAAACCTCGCCATCGCGCCTACGCACGTCATTGGCGCGATCATTCTCGGCCAGAAGCTGCCCTTCCAGAAGCCACCGCTCTGACGGGGTTTCGGGGTCTGCCCATAGCTGGTGGCGCAGACTCAGCCCGGAAATGATGGTGTCGATATCGGCGTCAGATGCGGTCAGCGCGACATGGCCCCGCTGGCGGCGCAGATAGGCTACGACCTGAGTGCCATCGCGTTCAAATTCGGCGCGCACTTCGCTGCGCAGGCCGGTATCGCTATGGGTGGCAAAGCTGCGCCGCGCATGCAGCATTTCGGCGCTGAGTGTCAGCTCATCCGTGGCCCGGTAGCTGAGGTCAAACCCGGACAGCGTGATCGAAAGAGCTTGCCCTTCCACACGTCGGGCATGCACAGCGGTCACGGCTGCGCGCAGGCGGGGGCTGAGTTCGGCCTCGGCGCGGATACCCGCGATCAAGCCATTGCGCAAATCTTCATCCGCTTCGTAGTCAACCACCAGAATGTTGCGGTGCAACTCTGGTGTGAAGGCGGGTATCGGGCGGCGCAGAAACAACTGGCCGGTCGTGTAGCTGAGAACATAGTCGAGCCCCTGCGCGAGTGTGCGGCTTTGCAATTCCTCGGACGCATCAAACCGCGAGACAGTGACAAGAAGCACTGTCTGCGAATGTGGGATGATGTCCGTGCGGCTGAGGGGGTAGGGGCCGACGGTGCCATTCAGCGGGATGCGATCCTCGACCAGCGCGTTCGAGACTTGAGCGGCAAAGGCCATCACGCGCCAATGTTCATCCTCGAACACCGCACGCGCACCGGTGACTTCATGGTTGATAGCAATACCGCCCGCGTTCAGGTTGGTGTTGAAATCACCGATCAGAAATTCCGCGCCTTCGCGCCGCAGCCGCAGATAGAGGGGAAAGCGGCTTTGCGCGGCATTCCCTTGGGTCGAGCGGTCGCCATAGACAATGTACTCTGCATCAGGGTCGATCCCGTAGAAACTGTCGCTGTCCTGCGCGCTGTCATAGCGCAGGGTCATAAGCCATTCGCCCTTGACCAAGCCTTCGGCAAACAGCGCCACACGGCCTGACAGCGCATTGCCGATTTCGCCATCGCGGCGCATGTGGTCGCGTACGCGTTTGTGCGCGAGCGTGCCTTCGGCCAGACCTACCAGCACCCAGGGGCGCGCCGCAGCGGAGATTGGCACGCGCACACTCAGCTCGCGGCCAGTGGCGGCGATGCTCAGCCGTGCCGCGCCCCCTTCCAGAGTCGGCGCAAGGGTCAGCGGGATGATGCCATCGTTTTGCACTGTGGCAGTTATGCGGCTGCGCGGCGCGCGCTCTGAGGCAGGCGATGATCGGCGCACTGGCCCTGTGGGCGCAAAGCCGAAAGGGGCCTCGATCATCACAGTCACTTGTGTGCCTGGACGTATGGGAATGCCCGCGCGATCGGTCAGGCGCAGGGTAATCTGCGGTTGGCTGCGCCCGTCGCTTTCCAGAGTGCTTGCAGCGCGCACAAGTTCAAGTTGCGCGGGCCGCAAACCATACAGGACATCATGCGTTTGGCGGTGCGACACCTGTCCATTGCTGCCGGTGATGACCAGTGCCAGCGCATTGCGCCCTTCACCAATCCGCACGGCGCGGTAGCGGATCATCTCCCACCGTCCGTCAGAGGACCGGAGTGTCGGTTCGCGCCGGATGCCGGGCACGGCCTCATCATTGACCAGCAACTCGGACTTTGCGCCAACAGGGCGCAGATAGACCACGTCTATCGCCTCGGACCTCGGCAAATGCCCATGGGCGGGGGCGAGGAAACCTGCGCCGTGACGCGCGCCGTGACGATTCAGCCAGTCCTGATCAAACCGTACCAGAGGCGAGCGGTCGGCCTCTGCCGGGGCAGGGGGCGGGGCAGGGTCAAAGGCGCTCTCATCCTCCGGATCGAATTCAAGATAGAACTCGACCCGACCCATCATACCTGGGCGCAACTCCACGAATTGCGAAATCGCGCTGCCTGCACTGCGGGTCGAGGCATAGCACAACACGGGCCGCGCGCCATCGGGCAGGGTGGTCACATCCATCTGCACCACGCGCGGGCGGCGATAGATGTCGCGAAAGGTAAAGCGCCCGTCACTGTCAGTAACGGCAAACTCGCCGTTTTCCAGCAGCACCCGAATGCCTGACAGATCATAGCCGGGATTGGCCCCGCCGCACCCGCCCGCGCTGATCTGCCCCAGAATGGCAACCTGATCCAACCCAAGCGCATCGCGCACTCGCAAGGCATGATCGGCGCGCAGCCTGCGCGTGCCTGCAGTCTGGATTTCACTGCCAGACAAGAGAACCTGCCCCGGTTGCGCGGGCGGGACCACTTGCGCGCCGTAAGTGGCGATAATGGTCTGGCCTGCGAGCACTGAAGGCAGAGCATAGGCCAGCCGCCTGCCGCCAGCAAGAATCTGCGGGGTGAGGGGCTGGCCATCAATCAGAAGGGTTCCGGGCACGAAGGCCACGCCATCAGGGAGCGTGTCATATATCGTCAATGCCCCGCCTTCGGACACTGTGACAGTGACCCTGTACTCGAAAAATTCGCCAATCGCGGCTTTGGAATGTGAGGCATCGCGGGTGATCTGGGCAATCGCAAGAGCGTCCATGGGAATGTCGATGCGCATGGGCAGTCCGGGCACCACATCGAACGGCTCCAGCCGTGAACCCGCGACCAGCGCAAAAGGCGCGCCCGGCAGCGCTTGCAGCGCTGCGTCACTCCGCAGGCTGGGCGCTCTGTGGCTGTCAAGGCCCGTCTCGGCAATCTCAATCCGGTACCGGCCCGGTGCGACATAGGGAAAGCGGTATGCGCCGGGCGGAAACTCATAAACCTGGCCCGCGCTGTCCGTCACCTGTCCGCCTGTCACAAGCGTGGGCGGATACTGCGCCGCCATATCATCGCCAAACACGTGGGCAGGTGCGCCTGTGGCCATGTCGATCAGCGTTAGTTCGACACCGCTGAGCGGCGCGCCGGACTGGCTGTCAAACACCAGCCCCGACGGATTGACCTGGCCGACATGGATTTCGGCAACCAGATTATTGTTCGGGTTGCCGGGGGCTTCATAGCGTACGGTGATGACCGAAAAAGCCTGCGTCGCAAGCTGTCCGTCGCCACTGGGCGAAGGGGCGTTGATGGTGTTGATCCAGCCCGTGAACACGCCTGTATCGGGGCCGGTTTCATATAGGCGCAGGGTTTCGCTGTCACCTGTCAAGGCATCCGTCAGCGTGACAATGGCCGTCTCGATTTGGGACGGGACAAGGTTCAGCCCGGAATCTTCGAGCGTGAAAAAAACCGGCACACCCAGACGGATGCGGTCGGTACGGAACACACGCAAGGGCGCGCTGCGGTCGACGGGTGTGGGGGTGCCGGTCAGGGTCGAGCGGTCAACCGGTTCGGGCAGGGGCAACCACGCATTCTGCCAGTATTCGGCACCCGGAAACAAGATCGTCTCGAACGGGCCATCCGTCAGGCCCTTGTCCAGTTCCCACGCTGTCAGAACGCCACTCGATTGCGGGCGTGCAACAGTGAAGCGGGCCTCGGGCGACAGCCCTTCACCCTGATCAATCCCGCCCACCTGCCATGTGACATGGGCGATATTGACCACCTCGGTTCCCACCGGCGTGCCCTGCGCCACCGCCGACGCAGCAGCCAGCCCGACCACAAGGGCCAGAGCCGCCGCACCCAGACGGCGAATTGCAGAGAGGATAGGAGAGACCATGCAAGGGGGTATCCGCTGCAAAATACTGAAACGGGAGCGCACGCGGCCCAGAGCGAGCCGCGCGCTTGTCATTGCGATCAGTCGATAAGCACGCGGATGGTGAAGGATGCCGTTGCTTCTGCAGCCAATGTTGCCAGATCGGCTGTAACCGAAGTGACCGGCGCTCCGGTCGTCGTCACTGTGAAATCGCCCGCCGTGTGGCCAGCATAAGCTGTGTTGCCAGGAATCGCATCGGTGATCGAGATATTGGCGGCTGCCGTTTCGCTGGTCGAAGTATTCTCAATAGTGATCGTATACTCGACGCAGGCGCCGGGGATCGCAGCAAGTGGCGCGCCGGTTGCAGTTCCACCGGTTGCGCAGTTAAAAGTGCTGCCGGGCAGGTTTTCGCTAAGGACAAGGGCTGTCTTTGTCGCCGTGAGCACAGGGGCAGTGACGCGCAGGTTGGTGCGGTCCGCATCTTGTCCGTTAGTCTCCGCATCACCAGGCTCACCACCGAAGCTCCAAGTCGTCGCTTCATCTGCAAACACCACGTTAGGACTTTCACTGTCCAGAGCGTTAGTGCGAATTTCGTCAACGACGGTGTTACTTCCCGCAACAAGTGCGATTGCCGTTACCTCGAAAAAATCGGCCAGACCATCTGTGGCGATGATGGGAATATTGGCAACGATCCTGACGGTGTATTCGTCGCCCGGATCTAGATTCCCCGCGTTGGTCCCACCGGTTACATCATAAATCGCTTCGTTCACTAACACGTAATAGGTGCCAAGATCAGAGGTTACTGTAGTGCTATAGGTCAACCCCGCGAGCGTATCTTGATCGTTTGGCAGGTTGCCGAGATTAGTCACATTGATGTTGAAACCTTGCGCGCCGTTTCCAAGGTTCCTGACTGCAAAGTCGAAGCTAAAAGGTGCCTGGCCGGGGGCCACCGTTACTTCTCCCTCGCTTGCCTGCGCAGTTACCGAAAGGTCGATCTTTCGGGCAACAGTGAAGGAGGCCGTTGGCAGATCTTCATCAGGAAGATCAATCGTCACGCCATCAGCGCCATCATAGCTCAGGACGATCGTATTTTCGATCAACACGCCTGGCGCGGTCTGTTCTGAGGGATCAGCTTGCGCCATCGCACCGCCTGAAAACACGACGGCAAGGGCCGTGCTCAGGGCAAGAATTCTGAAGGGATGGGGGATCATGTGGGTTTACTCCTTACAAGGTCGGATGCGCGGGGGTCAGCGCAGGGTCACGGTGTATTCGATGTTCATCTGCTCGGATGGCGGCAATTCAGGCAGCGTCAGTCGCAGCGCGCGCAAGGCATCCAGATCGGCGGTCATGACCTGTTCGTCATCGATTTCTTCAAATATCGGGCGAAACAGATCAGGGGTTTCTTCATCGGTCCACTCAATCACCAGCCCCTCGGGCGCGGCAAAGCTGAACGGGTCAAGCACCAGTTCGGCGGCAACCTGCGCGCCGAGCTGCAGGTTCATCGCGGGGTCTTCGGTCGGGTTGTCGAGTGTGATGACGTAAAGCACCTGATCACCGGGGGTGACGACACTTTCGTCCAGCGGAACACGCAAGATGACCGGCTCGCCGTCCTCATCCAGAACCGGCTCGCCGGTCTCTGTCAGTTCCGGCTCCAGCGTGTAGCCGAAAAGTGTTACCTGAACGCTGGTTGGGGGGTCTTCGGCGGGCGCGTCTGTCTGGGCGATCACATGTGCAGGGATCAGAGCAAACGCAAGAATGCAGGCACGCAGCCAGCCTCGGTCGAACATGCCTTGATTGGCTCGCATCTGTAGTCCTCCATATGATTCATCACCCGCCAAAGGTAGGGTGAGCTTTCGGGGTCTTACCGCGGAGCATAGGTAGACACTGCAGTTTTCGGGGAATCACTTTTGCGGTGCAGTACTAAATCTGCATTGCCGATGCAGAGATATTCACCTATTGTGATATTCAACTGTTGTGATAATTCACAAATAAGCAAGCGCAAAGCGCCTATAACCCTTCGGCGGAGAATTTTGTGGCACAAATGGCGCAACCTAAGCGTGCATTATCTTGTTTTGCAAAGATCCTCTGCTTTGTCGCAGCAATCGGGTCGCAAACGGCCACAGCAGACCCTGCGACAAGCTTTGCCGCCAATGACGTGGAGTTTCTGAACCTCATGGGAAATCTCGAAGGCCCGAGTGGATTTGGGTCAATATCGCACTTCGCCCCTGCCTTGCCCACGCGCCCCTTAACCGAGATGACCTTGGCAGAGGTGCTGGATTATCAGCGCGACATAAGGGCCATGGGCACGATCTCGTCGGCGGTCGGGCGTTATCAGTTCATTTACCTGACCATGCGCGATCTGGTCGAGACGCACGACATCTCAGATGCATTGGTTTTTGATCCCGAAGTTCAGACATATCTGGCGCGTTTCCTGATGTACCAGTGCGGCTTTTATGAGCGCAGCACGCCCGTTTCGCAACTGGGCAATTGTCTGGCGTCCGTCTGGGCCGCCCTTCCACTGGTAAGCGGTCCGCTGAAGGGCGAGTCCGCCTATAGCGAAGATGGCATCAACAAGGCCTTTGTGGCGCCTGAAATCGTGATTGAGGTCTTGCGCAGCCGCTTTGAATGGTGAACTGCGCATGTCCGTCACACACCCAGCTCCGGACTATCTGCGTTCTCCTCGGTCGGTGACAGCCGTTCAAGAACTTTCTTGAGATTTTGACCCACGGTGTCGCGTTGCCCTTAAATCTGAAACACGACGCGTTCGGGGATATTTTTTGCCCTTAATTATGAGATTCGACTGCCATCGCGCCTATGCTTTTCGCGCGCTGCCGGGTGATGTGATCAACCGCGGCAAGCAGACGTGGCTCCTTATCGAAGGCGCGCAATAGAGCAACCCTTGTATAGTCGTCGATGCCGGAGCTTGAGATGGCCGCTTTGACCAGTGGACGGGATTGGGCTGCATCAATTGCAGCAAGGCCAACAATAACGACTGCTGCGATTGTTGCCCACAGCGGTGCACCAACGATGCCACCGATTACAAAAGCGGCTGCGGTTCCAGCCGCAATACCCCCGGACGTTTCAAAAGCGAATTCGGTCCAGAGCCGATTTCCGCCTTGCATGTCTCCTTGCTCATATAGCGAAGACGCGTTTACAGCTGTGATCCCGAGAGATACCAGGTCTCCCACGACGCCCAGTTGCCGCAATCCTTCTACTGCGGACCCCAAGACGACCGGATTCACACCGAAATTCTTGAATGCATCAACTATTTGCGAAAACTGAGTTGTCCTTGCATGAGCTGTGTCGAGTTGCTCGCTTGACCACGAAGAGGCGACTGAATTTCCCGAGCCGGGCGTACTACTGATCTGGCTATTAGAAGTTAATGCCCCAGACAATTTACCTTGCTCAATGGTCGCTTGCACTCCAAAGTCACCTACATCCGGACCCAAACCTCTAAAAGTGGAACCACTTTCCTCCAAAGCGGCCTGATAGCTTCTGAGTATTTCTGCACGCTGTTCAAAAACCAGTCGAGCTTCTGGATCTGGGTGGGTCGCTGCTACATTGTTATTGAGCTCTATGACCGTGTTCAATCGAACCTGCTGATTCGTCACGATATCCGCAGCAGTCATGCTTTGCGCATTTGTCCGGACTGTGTCCGCAATAGTATCGATCGATTGAGAATTTGAAAAGTCTGGTCGCCAGCCATTGTTGTTGTAGGCTGACGCGAAGTCAGAAGCGCTTGTGGAGCTGAGCGGCGGCTGACCATTGATCGCCACATCCCGCGCAAACTCCTACAGCTGATTCAGGGATGCAATACGTTGATTTTCAGTAAATCCAAGTTCGACATCAAAAATGTTCACTAGTTCTGCTGCCAGAAAAGCACGCAAGCCAGTGTGTGGGTTGCCATTTGGATGAATGTTGGCACCAAAAACGCCTGATCCTGATGGATGCGCGGCTGCCCAAGCCTGCGCCATAGCGGGATCTTCGAAAAGCGGGACAAAATTCCTGGCTGCATTCGCAGAGAAGGGATTGATCGGATTGTCATTGAACAACGCCGAGATTTCCGGTGCAAACCGTTCTAACAAGCTGGCTGGAAAGGTGTGGTGCGCCTGAAAGCTGAAATTTGTCATGTGTAGAGCCTCGAATAAAAGATGGAATTAAGAAAAACGGATCAAACCACTTTTGCGCGCACAAAGCGGAAGGCTGGGCTTTTCAACCCGGCCTCCTTGACGGCACGCGCCAATCTGTCGCTCAGGAAAATCCGATTCCTAAGCTTCGGATCACACCACAGATCCGCACCTTGCGCGGCGTCAGCACGAATTGCCAGTTGGACGTCCTGATCCAGTGCTTCGCGCCAGGGATTGCCCGGTTTCGCAATTTTATCGAGAGGATGCCGCATCTGCTCAACGCCGCTCGACTCCTCTGGCACAAAGCAGCCTAGCTTGCCTTCGGTCATATGCAGCACATAATGCGGCGCAATGCCAGAGGGCGTCTTGTTTTCATCGCGATAGATCGGCACCTCGTAGAGCCGCGATGATCCCAGATCGAAGCGGATCAACACATCCCGAAAGGCCGGCGAACAGACAAGGACGCCACCAGTAATGCTGAACGCATCGCGACAGGATGCTTTGATTTTGTCGTGACGGCTGAAAAAAACAAATTCTGGCGCATTGCTTTCATCAGTGGGCCTGCACGACATTGTCGCTCTGGAAAACTCCAGCCTGCTCGGAAAGCCGCCCGGGCATCGATAATCAAAAGATATATGGGTGTCACCGCCGGTCATCCACTTTGTATACCAGATCACCGGTTTATCGTCGGAAGAGGTCTGTGTCATCGTTTGCTCCACTCCGGCATTTCCACCGGTTTCTCTGCCTTGCCCAGTTGCATGTCGAAAACATGGATCATTGCGCGTGCCTTTCGCATTTCATGCTGAAAGTTGTCGTCATTCTTGTCACCACTCACCAAGCCAATGCGCGTCATATGGACGGAAACCGGCCTTCTGAACATCCTGAAATAAAAGCAATGTCGATAGAACTCCCGACGGCATTGCCAAGTTGTTGAGCATTGGATTTGAAAGGTCCTGGCTGGATATATCAAGCAGTCATCTGAGCGGCATAGTCTGTCCAGAGACAGAAAGCATCTGCCCGGGCGTGGCGATATGAGATGGCGGTCAGTTTGTAGCGTCGAGGGCGGAAGATGGTGTTGATCTGGTCATGCGCGACCAAGAAACGTTGTGCCTGTCTGGGCGACTTAAACCGGCCCCTGATCTTTTCTCGTCGTCGTGTTGGCCTGTGACTGCCCTCAATCCTGTTGTTAATGCCCTTATGGGCCCGGTGGTCAGCCTCCGGCGCTTGATGGGCAATCGGCTTGATGTAGCTGCGCAGTTTGTCTGTAACGACGACCCTTGGTTGGCCGAACTGCGCGATCAGCCTTGCCATGAAGCGCTTGGCAGCTTTGGCATTCCGACGCGTCTGCACGAGAATATCAAGCGTATCGCCGTTGGTATCGACCGCCCGCCAGAGCCTGTGCTTCACCCCGTTGATGGGGATCACAACCTCGTCCAGATGCCATTTGTCATTTGGGCGGGGACGGTCCCGACGGATACAGGCCGCGAAATGCGCGCCAAACCGGTTGACCCAGAGACGGATCGTTTCACGGCTCACGATGACGCCTCGTTCGGCAAGCAGATCCTCGACATCCGCCGTGCTCAGCGCAAACCGATGGTACGCCCAGACAGCGTAGGCGACAATCTCGCGTGGAAAACGAAAACCCTTCAGGCGCCGCATGGACGTCGGTAATTTCATACCTCAACCGTAGCGAAGTCACGCCGCGCAAACAACTTGGCAATGCCGCTCGACATTCTCGTCCAGACGCGCCGCAATGCCAAGGCTGCAAAGCGCTTCCTGACACGGTTGATCACTCAATTTGGCCAGCCGAGAGTGGTCGTCACCGACAAGCTGCGTAGCTATGCAAAGCCGATCGCACAGCGGGCATCCAATGCTGACCATCGCGCCCGCAAGGATCTCAACAACCGGATCGAGGGCAGCCACAGGCAGACCCGAAGACGGGAGAAAATAATGGGACGGTTCGAATCATCCGGACAAGCGCAGCGTTTCCTTGCCGCACATGACCAAATCAATACGATCTTCAAACCCCGCCGCTACCGTCTCATCGCAAAGTACAATCGACACGCTCGGGCAGATGCCTTCCGGCTATGGAACGACTATGCCCACGAAATGACGGCATAAATGACGAGAACCGCCACGACTACAACCAACCAGCAATAACTTGGCAATGCCACAACAAGTGCTTGCGTCACCAATGGTAGCAGAACTGTGGATGGTGCGTCTGTCTGCGGGAGGGTAGTTTTCGGAGATTCAGGTCCTGTTTCGGCACCATGCAACGTCTTTATGGCGCCGGGCGCCGATATGCCACGGCGGAACGCGCGGCGCGAGATTTTGCGGAGGAAGCAATGGTCGATCTTGTCAACATCGAGGACATGCGCAGGCGTGCGCGTCGCCGCCTGCCGCGGATGGTCTTTGATTACCTTGAGGGTGGCGCAGGCAGCGAACGCGGCTTGCGCCGCAATCGCGACGCATTGGATGACATCCTGTTCGATCCGCACCGGCTTGTCGCGGTGGATCATCGCGATCAGTCTGCACAATTGTTCGGCAAGACCTATGCCATGCCCTTGGCAATCGCGCCGACCGGCCTGAACGGAGTCTTGTGGCCCGATGGCGATCGCGCGCTGGCGCGGGCAGCTGCCAAGTATGACATACCGTTCTGTCTGTCGACGGCTTCGACGTCTACAATCGAAGACGTGGCACGTGCGACCGATGCCGAAAAATGGTTCCAGCTTTACGTCATGAACCGTGACCAGGCACGCGACTTTGTCCAACGCGCGCTGAAGGCTGGCTATTCGACCCTGATCCTGACCACGGATGTTGCGGTCAACGGCAAGCGGGAACGCGATTTGCGTTCGGGTTTCAAGGTACCCTTCAAGCTGTCTCCCAAGATCCTCTTCGATACGGCAACCCACCCGCTCTGGAGCTTGGCGCAGGTCAGGCATGGCCTGCCGCAGCTTGCCAATTTCGCCTCGGCGGACGCGACCGATGTCGCATCCCAATCGGCGCTCATGGCGCGCCGGATGGACGCAGGCTTTGACTGGGAGGCCTTTGCAGCACTGCGTGATCTTTGGCCGCACAAGCTGATCGTCAAGGGTGTCCTCTGCGTCGAAGATGCTCTGCGGTTGGAGAAGGCGGGCGCGGACGCCGTCGTCTTTTCGAACCATGGCGGTCGACAGCTTGAGGACGTCCCGGCCCCGATCAGCCTGTTGCAGGACGCGTTGGCGGCCCTGCAAATTCCGATCCTGATGGACAGCGGCATCCGTTCTGGGGCTGACATTGCCAAGGCCGTCGCTTCGGGCGCGGTCATAACGATGTCCGGCAGGGCGCTGCTGTACGGTTTGGCCGCGGCCGGCGAGGCCGGTGTCTGCGAGGTCCTGGACCTGATGAAAGCGGAACTCGATACCACTCTTGCGCTGGTTGGATGCCCGCGCGCCGACTTGCTTTCGCCCCGTCACCTGGCAACCGAAGCGCGGGCAGCACATCCACAAAAATGAGGATGCATTGTGCGCTTGGCTGCGGATAGACTGAACAAAACGCCAAAGACAGAGAAGCATGACTGCCATGGGCCACGACGACCATACACTGCCGCCATCCTCGCTTGCGCTGCGCATAAAGGCGATCGAGACGCTGATGGTGGAGAAGGGCAAGATTGATCCCGGAGCTGTGACGGAAATCGTCGACATCTTTCAAAACAAGCTTGGTCCACGCATCGGTGCCCGGGTTGTCGCGCGCGCCTGGTCCGATTCCGCTTTCAAGAAGCGCCTTCTGGCGGATGGCACTGGGGCCCTGAAGGAAATGGGGATCGGTGGCTTGCAGGGCGAGGCGATGCACATTCTTGAAAACACTTCGGCGGTGCATAACGTGATCGTCTGCACCTTGTGTTCGTGCTATCCTTGGACCGTCCTTGGACTGCCACCGTCCTGGTACAAGTCTGCGGCCTATCGCAGTCGTATTGTCATTGAGCCGCGCGCCGTACTTGCCGAATTTGGCCTGCAAATCAGCGAGGACTGCGAAGTGCGGGTCTACGACAGCAACGCCGAGATCCGCTATATGGTTCTGCCCGAGCGCCCGACCGGCACGGATGGCTGGACCGAGGAACAATTGGAGGCGCTCGTGACGCGTGACTCTATGATCGGGGTCAGCGTTTTGACGGACGTTGTGGTAGGCTAGGGGGTAAGATCATGCGATCAATCGCCGATCTGGGCGGAATTCAGGGTTTTGGACCAGTTGACCTGGCGGATGACGACACCCGGTTCAAGGCAGAGTGGGAAGCCGATACCTTTGCCGTGAATATTCTTTCGCTGGCGGCCGGCTGTTTCAACATCGACGAAAGCCGGCATTCGATGGAGAAAATTCCGGCCGTCGAATATCTGACCACAACTTATTTCGAACATTGGCTGCATTCGCTTGAAGATCTGCTGATTTCCAAGGGAGTCTTCTCGCAGGAAGAGTATCAGACGCGGATCGCAGAACTTGCGGCAAAGGGGGCTGGAGATGCTGCCTAAGGAAATGGTTGCGGTGGCAGTGGCCACCGGTGCGCCCACCCTCCGCCCTGTCGAGACATCGCCCGTATTCCAAGTCGGTGAAACGGTCAGGACGATCAACGACACGGTCTCTACGCACACCCGCCTGCCGGGCTATGCGCGTGACAAGCCTGGCACAATTGTCGGGTATGAAGGTGCGCATGTTTTTCCCGACGCGCATTCGATGGGGCGGGGTGAATGTCCAGAACATCTCTATTGCGTGCGCTTTGACAGCAAAAATCTGTGGGGCAAGGGCAGCGATGGGCCGGGTGCGGTATACCTCAGTCTCTGGGAGAGCTACCTTCTTGCCGGAGATGACCAGTGACCACTGCGGGGCCGACAGTTGATCCGAAATGGCTGGAAGATGGGCCTGCCTTTTCCGAGCCTTGGCAGGCAGAAGCCTTTGCCCTGACCATGCAGCTGTCGCGGGCGGGCCATTTTACCTGGAACGACTGGGTCGGTACGTTTTCGGCAGAAATCGCCGCATCGCCGCAGACGGCAGATGAGGATATCAACACCTCCTACTATCGTCAGTGGATGCAGGCGCTGGAAAAGATTATCGCCGCGCGTGGCTTGATCTCTACGACCGAAGTGACGGACTACGAGGAGCATTGGCGCCGGTCTTACTTTTATACCGAACACGGCAAGGCAATCGAATTCCGCAAGGGACTTGAGCCGATCCCGTCAGGCGCGCTTGAGGAACTGGATCACGACCACAGCCATAACCACGATCACGACCATCACCATGGTCCGGTGGCGATCAGCCCTGCGCGCCGTGTCGGGCAGTGAAGGTCAAAATGTCGGCGGTTGCTGAAGTCTGATCTGCCAATTTGGGTGCATCCCATTTTCTTGTAGTACTGGCTTGGCGAGAGTCTTGGGCGACGTCGGAAAGTTTGGCTGAAGTAGGCTTGGCCTTCAAAGCCCAGGACATAGGCAGACCATCTGCACCTGCATGCAGGTGCAGGCCAGTAGGCGTTAGGCCTCGCGCAGCCGTACCTGTTCAATGACGCCGAATTCTCTCAACAATTCTGCTGATACCGGTCCGCCCGAAGCCCTTGTAAACTTCAAAGACAACAATGTTATCGATCAGACATCCGGAATGGGTGCGGCGATACAACAGGGGAGAAAAACAATATGACAAGGCGTTCTCGTGTCGCCGGCATGACCCGGCGGGAAGCGTTACAAGGGTTGGGTGGTGCTGCTGCCACTTTGGGGCTGAGTTCCGGACTTGCTGCACCAGCACTGGCCGGTTCAGACGTTCTGCGTATCGGCTACGTCAGCCCACAGACTGGCTCGCTGGCACCTTTTGCCGAATCTGATCCGTTTATGTTGCAGAAGGTCCGCGCCGCCTTGGCAAGCGGCCTGACAGTCAACGGCAAGACCTATGAAGTAGAGATCTCCGAAGTCGACGACCAGTCGAACTCGGACCGGGCCGCGACCTCCGCCAACCGCCTGATCAACGGCGAAGAGGTCAATCTGATGCTCGCGCAGGGTGCCAGCACAGCTGTTCCGGTCTCGGCGCAATGCGAGGTGGCCGGGGTTCCGTGCATCACCACGATGGACCCCTGGCAGGGCTGGATGTTTCCGCAGGGTGGCGACCCCGCCGTCGGGTTCGAATACGTCAACCATTTCTTCTGGGGGATCGAGGATATCATCTCGACCTTCATCGGCATGTGGGATGGCCAGGACACCAACAAGAAAGTCGCGACTGTCTGGTCGAACGACCCTCCCGGCAAGGTCTTCGGCAGCAAAGACATCGGCTTCCCGGCTTCGTTGGGGGCGGGCGGTTACGAGATCACCGATGTGGGCGAGTTCCAGGTTGGTGCCGATGACTTCTCGGCCCAGATCACTGCATTTCGCAACGCGGGCTGTGATATTGTCACCGGTCTATTCAGCCCATCGGAATGGGCGATCTTCTGGCGGCAGGCACAGCAATTGGGCTTCAAGCCCAAGATAGCGACCCCGGCCAAAGCGCTGCTGTTTCCGGCAGGCATTGCGGCCCTGGGCAACGGCGGCGACGGCATGTCTACCGAGATCTGGTGGACGCCGGCCTATCCCTACAAGTCGACCCTCACCGGGCAAAGCTCGCAAGAGTTGGCCGGCGACTACACCGCCACCAGCGGCAGACCCTGGACGCAGCCGATCGGCGTTGTCCATGCGCTGTGGGAACTTGGGATCAACGCACTGAAAAATGCCGCCGACCCGATGGATCCGGATTCGGTGCAGGACGTGATCAGGAACACCAACATGACCACGATCATCGGCGACATCGACTTCGCTGGCAGCCCGGTCAAGAACGTCGCAAAGCTGAAGATTGCAGGCGGCCAGTGGCGGCTGCAGCCCGATGGAAGCTATGCACTGAAAGTGACCTACAACGCCGCCGCGCCTGAAGTGCCGATCGAGGACACGTTCAAGCTGGGCGTGGGTATCTGAGCCATGACCGGGGCCGCCATATCAGCGATTGCTGTCGAAGGAATTGCCAAATCATATGGCGGTCCCAACGTGCTCGAGGATGTCAGCCTTGAGGCCGTTGCAGGCGAAATACTGGGGATCATCGGCCCGAACGGATCGGGAAAGACCACGCTATTCGGTGTGATCTCCGGGGCGCACGCACCCTCGGCCGGCCGGATCGTGCTGCAGGGACGTGACATCACCGATCTTAGTGCCGCGGAACGGGCGAAGAACGGAATCGGACGCACGTTTCAGGTGCCACAGACATTCTCCCAGATGTCGGTCTACGAAAACCTGTTGGTCGCGGCGAAGTTTGGCGCCGGACTTCCCGATCATGCGGCTGAGGTACTGATCCGGGAAACACTCGATCTCTGTGACTTTACGCACCGTACCGATGCTCAGGCTGGCGAACTGTCTCTTCTTGATCGCAAGCGGCTGGAATTGGCAAGGGCGCTGGCAACCAAGCCCGCGGTGCTATTGCTGGATGAGATCGCAGGCGGCCTGACCGACAAAGAGGCGGAAGGGTTGGTCGAAACCATCACGGCACTGGCAGCTCGGGGCATCGCGGTGATCTGGATCGAACACCTTGTGCACGTTCTCGCGCACGCAGCGCACCGACTCGCGGTGCTGGGCGAGGGCCGCATCATCGCCGCGGGCCAGCCTCATGAAACAATGCAACTGCCCAAGGTCCGGCAAATCTACTTTGGGATGGAGCCCGAACAGCATGATCTCGATTAATGATCTTCATGCCGGTTACGGCGCATTGTCGGTTCTGTTTGGCGTGTCGCTTCACGTCGCCGAGGGCCAGACACTGGCGCTGATCGGGTCAAATGGTGCTGGCAAGACCACGACGTTCTCGGTCCTGACCGGATTCGTTAAGCCGCGATCCGGCAAGGTGACGTTGAACGGCTCGGTCATTTCGGGTTTGACACCCACCGATATCGTTTCCATGGGCCTCGCCATGGTTCCCGAGGGGCGCCGACTTTTCCCGTCGTTGACGGTGGAAGAAAACCTGATGATCGGGGCGCATTGCGATCGCAAGGGGACTTGGGACCTGCAAAGGGTCTATTCGGTCTTTCCCACCCTTGAACCGCTGCGCAAGCGGCCCTCTTCTTCGCTGTCGGGTGGCCAGCAACAACTGGTGGCCATTGGGCGTGCGCTGATGTCCAATCCGATTGTCTTGCTGTGCGACGAACTCTCGCTGGGCTTGTCGCCGGCTGCTGTCGACGTTGTCTATACCGCCATCTCGCGTTTGCGCGCAGAGGGCATGACACTGATCATCGTCGAACAGGACATCAGCCGGGCGCTGGCTTCGTCGGACATTTATGCCTGTATGCGGCATGGCGGCATACCCCTCAGCGGTCCCTCGGCCGGGGCAGACCGCGCGCAAATTTCAAGCGCCTATTTCGGGATGGATTGAATCATGGAAGTACTGATCAACGGGGTCTTCATTGGTGCTCTCTATGGGCTTTACGGTCTTGGGTTGGCGCTGACCTTGGGGCTTATGCGCCAGATCAATCTGGCCCACGGCGATTTCATCGTCTTCTCCGCCTATCTGACCCTGCAGGGCTCACTCCTCCTTGGAGTCCACCCGCTGATGGTCTTGCCCGTGGTTGCGGTTGTGATGTTTGTCGTCGGGTTCGTCCTGCAGCGACTGGTGATCCAACGCACATTGGGCCGTGGTGAAATGCCGCCCATCCTGGTGACCTTTGGCCTGTCGATCATTTTGCAGAACGTCATGCTGGAACTGTTCAGCGCCGACACGCGGAACCTGAATCCCGGCCCATTGGGCGCGGCATCCATCGAGATCGCAGGCCTTAGTCTTGGGGTTCTACCCCTGCTGACGCTGGTCGTCGCGTTCGCGATCTTCTGGGCGACAAGCGCGGTCTTCGGCTCGACCAAGTTCGGACGTGCCATCCGCGCCACGTCGGACAGCGATCAGACGGCGCAACTGATGGGGATTAAGACAAGCCGCATCTTTGCTGTGGCCATGGGCCTCACTCTTGCCATTTCCGCAATCGCAGCCGGTTTCTACGGCATGCGCGGAAACTTTGACCCCTCGACTGGTCCCGAACGGATGCTCTTTGCCTTCGAGGCAGTGATCCTTGGCGGCGTCGGTTCGATCTGGGGGGCTCTGGCCGGGGGTATTTTGCTGGGTCTCTCGCAGGCTGCGGGGTCCCTGATCAATCCTAGCTACGGTCCCCTTGTCGGCCACCTCGTCTTTCTTGTCGTGCTGCTTGCCTTGCCAGGTGGCCTGATGTCCTTGCGCAGGAGACAATGATGCGCCTGCCCTCCATAAACAGATCCTTCATCGTACTGGCGATCATCGTTCTTTTGCTGATCCTGGTGCCAATCCTGGGTTCGCGTCAGACGGTTAACCTCGTGGCCGAAATGGCCGCCGTTCTGGCCATCGCACTGATGTGGAACCTTCTGGCCGGTTTTGGCGGCATGGTCTTCATGGGCTTCCAGGTCTTTGTCGGGATCGGCGGCTATGCTGTCTTCATGGCGGCTAACGGATTTCAGGTCTTGCCCTTCCCGTTCATCCTGCTTTCGGCAGCGCTGTGCGCCTTGATTGCTTTGGCCATCATGCCAATCCTGTCCCGGCTTCAAGGCGTACAATTTGCCATTGCCTCCTGGGTGATCTCCGAAGTGGTCCGGCTTTCCGTCTTCCAAACTTCGGTTCTGGGTGGCGGCGGTGGAATCTCGCTGACCGCCATGCGCAGCGTCCCGCGCGAACTTCGGATGTACGGAACCTACGGGTCGGCTGCGCTGGTCCTGATCGTAGCGCTTGTGGTCTGCGTCTTCTTGATGCGCAGCCGCGTCGGTTTGGCGCTGCGGGCAATCCGCGACAATGCTACAGCTGCCGAAGCCATGGGAATTGACCTTCGCCGCACTCAGGGGCTGGTGATGATGATCGCGGCGGCAGTCGCGGGCGCCGGAGGTGGTGCATATTACATGCTCGCATTGCAGATCGGACCCGGAACGGCCTTCTCGATGAACTGGATGGCAATCACCCTCTTTGTCGTCATCCTGGGCGGAATCGGAACGCTGGAAGGTCCAATCGTCGGTGTCTTGGTGTATTTTCTTCTACGGGAAACCCTGTCCGATCTAGGCTCGGTCTACTTCATCCTCCTCGGTCTGATGGCAATTCTTGTAACACTCCTGTTTCCCAAAGGCGCCTGGGGTGGAATCCGGCAGCTGATCGGGCAGGACCTCTTGCCCATTCAGCGCAACCCGACTGAATCTAGGGGCCGAAAATGTTAGTTGAAGAGTTGACTGCCTGGGAAGCCGCCGAAGCGATTTCCGCAGGCCGACTACGCGCCGAGGGACTGGCACAGAGTGTTCTGGAGCAAATCGCAAAGAACCAGGACCTGCATGCGTTCACCAGCATCGACCCCGAGCGGGTTCTGGAAGACGCCCGTGATGCGGACTGTAGGTCGGCCAGCGGACAGGCCCTGGGGCCGCTTCATGGTGTGCCGATCTCGTTCAAGGACAGCATCAACGTATTCGGTCACCCCACGACGGCGGGCACCAAGGCACTGAGCAATTTCTGGCCCGACTGCAACGCACCGGTGGTGGAACAGCTTCGCCGATCAGGGGCCATCATGCTTGGCAAGGTCGGTATGCATGAACTGGCCTATGGTGCGACCTCGCAGAACCCGACCTTTGGAACCCCCCGTAACCCCCATGACCGAAGCAAAACTGCCGGCGGGTCCAGCGGCGGTTCCGGAACAGCCGTTGCTGCATGTCTGGGGCCGGTCTCGATCGGCACCGACACTGGTGGCTCGGTTAGGGTACCGGCGGCCTTTTGCGGTGTCTGGGGGTATCGCCCGACTTTGGGTCGCTGGCCGACCGATGGCATTGTCCCGATCTCGACCAGCCGCGACACGCCGGGCCCGCTGGCCCGTTCCGCCCGCGACCTGGCGCTGATTGACCGTTGCGTGACGGGCCAAACCACCGGACACCGGTCCCTCAAAGGATTGCGGATCGGCGTTTCTGAACGCTACTTCTGGGAAAATGCTGCACCCGAAGTGGCCGCCCTTTGCCGGGCCGCCCTTCACCTTGCCGAGGAGGAAGGGGCGGAACTTGTCAATGTGGACGCATTTGACCTTGTTCGTCCGCACCTCGAAAGCGCCATGATTGTCCCAGTCTACGAAGGGCGGATCGAGCTGGAGGCCTTTCTGGCCAAGCACGGGCTTGATCTCGACTATGCGAAGGTCGGCGATCTGGTTTCCAGCCCCGACGTTCGGGTGATCTTCGACAGCCAGCGAGATCCGACGACGCGCATCACCGAAGAAGCCTACCGTGTGGCGGCGACCGTCCATCGTCCTGCCCTGATTGCTGCTGGGGCTGGTCTGTTCGCACGCAACAGGATCGACTTACTGGCTTGTCCCACCACTCTGTTCGAAGCGCCGGATTTGGACGGGCCCGGCACCCTGCGTCTGGGCGATCAGGACCTTTCGGTTTTTGACGCAATCATCCACAACGCCGACCTCTTGTCGAATGCCGCCTTCACGGGTGTGTCCGTTCCTGTCGGAAAGACAGACAGGGGGCTTCCGGTGGGTCTGGCACTGGACGCACCGCCCGGATGCGATTCCCTGGTGCTTGGCGCAGCAATGGCGTTCGAACGGGTGATGTCTGCGGCTTCCTCCTGAGCAGCATTCGCATCATGGTTAGTGAGACGACTTCAGATCAACATCCGTGCTTCAAGGCGTCTGCCCGACAAGGCTCCGTTCCACCAGATCGCGAAACCAGCGAAAACCGGCATCTGACTCGGCGTGGTTGGCCCAAACCATGTTGACGGGCGTTTCCGGATGACCGAATGCCACCGGCAATACCTTGGCACGACCCGAGCGGGCCAGCTTTTCACCATAGATGCCCGGTACGATCGCGAGGTAGCGCCCGCCCTGCAGCAGTTCGGGCAGGGCGGCGAATTCCTGCACGATCAGCGCGACGTTGCCTTGAAGGCCTAACCGCGTCAGGATCGTCTGAATCTCGCGGCCAAAGGTTGCCGCAGGGGCCACAAGAACCAGCCGCTCGTTGCGCAGATCAGAGATTGTTTGCGGCACCTGTTCCCTGTCCGGTGCGCTGATAGCAACATAGCTTTCCTGATACAGCGGCAGATTGCGTATTCCGGGCGCCGTAACCGCAACCAGCCCAAGCGCCAGGTCAATGCGTCCCGACAGCAGGCTTTCTCCCAGCTTCGACAACGGAACCGGATCGTTCTCCAGCACGACAAAAGGTGCCGCGTTCCCGACCATCGTGGCCAGAACCGGCAGGAACACCGCCTCTCCGAGTCCCGAAAGCGACACTCTGAATCTCCTGCGGCTCTCCTGTGGCTCGAAATCTGCCGCGTGGTTCAGCGCCTCGGACAGCGCGGAGAGTGTCGCGCGAACCGTCGGTAGGATCAGGGCGGCATAGCGCGTCGGGACCATCTCGCGTTTGCTGCGAACGAAAAGCGGATCACCCAGCGTAAGCCGCATCCGTTGCAGCGCATTGCTTGCCGACGGCTGGGTCAGGCCGATCTGCGCTGCGGCACGCGTCACCGATCCGGTTTCGGCCAGTGCGACGAAGAGCTTCATCAGATTCAGGTCGAAGGACTCAAGTCGTATTGATTTCATCAATGAACTCCATATCAATGATAATTTAGACAATATTTCGCTTTGCCGCTATCCTTTACATCGGCCCTACGGGGAATTTGTTCGGCGCGGGGAAAGCCGAACGGGCCGGGAATGATGCACTGGACGGTGCCATTGCCAGTTGAGGAGAGGTAGTTTCCCTTCCCCTGCCGTTGAGCCGGACGTTCCTGGCTTTGTGTGGCTGGGTGAACCGACTTCGCAGTATCGAAGCCAAACGAAGGCAGGACAAGCATGAGCGACGAAATGATCACGGCAGGCGGGGCAATCTTCGGCAAGCTCAAGGCATTGGGTGTCGAACATGTCTTTGTGAACTCTGGCACCGATTTCCCGCCGATTGTGGAAGGTCTGGTCGAAGCTGGTCGCCGGGCACTTGACTTGCCCGAGCCGATCATCTGCCCGCATGAAAGCGTGGCGGTTGGCATGGCGCATGGCTACTATCAGATTTCCGGCAAGCAGGCAGCGGTGATGCTGCACACCAATGTCGGTCTGGCGAACGGGGCCATGGGGGCGATCAACGCCTGGTGCGACCAAATTCCGATGATCCTGATGTCAGGCCGCACGCCGGTGACCGAAAGCCGCCGCTTTGGCGCGCGCACCGTGCCGATTGGCTGGGGGCAAGAGATGTTCGATCAGGCAGCGCTCGTGCGCGAATGCACCAAGTGGGAGTACGAGTTGCGCTTTCCCGAGCAGGTCTCGGAAGTGTTCGAGCGCGCCTGGGCCATTTCGGAATCGACGCCCAAGGGGCCGGTCTATCTTAGCCTCCCACGCGAGGTCCTGTGCGAACAGACGGCCGAGTATGGTCTTGACCAACCCTCGCGCATGGCGCCCGCCATCGCTGCGCCCGAAGCGTCATCACTGGCACGGGCAGCGGCCTTGCTGGCAGGCGCGAAATCTCCGCTGATCATTGCGCAACGCGGGGCCGGAAGTGCCGAGGCCTTTGCCGCCTTTGCACCCTTTGTCGATAGCTGGGCGCTGCCCGTGTCGCAATACTGGGCCAACACGCCCACCCTTGCTTTGTCGCATCCGATGCACATAGGCCAAGATCCCACTGACGCCCTGGCCGAGGCCGATGTGGTTCTGGTCATCGACTCGCTGGCGCCCTGGTGGCCGGACCAGGTGCAGTTGCATCCCGATGTGACCGTGATCCAGCTTGGCGCCGATCCGCTGTTCAGCCGCACACCGATCCGCAATTTCCCGGCCCATGTCACGCTGGTCGGGGAAACCGGGCCCAGCCTGCTCGCCCTGATCGACACCATGTCTGCCCTGCCGCGCGATGAGGTGACTCTAGACGTCCGGCGCAAGGCAATCGCCGCCGAATCGGCGGCAACCCGTGCGGCCCTTGTTGCGACGGCGGAACGCGGCAAGGGTGGGCCGATGACCAAGGCATGGGTCGCCCATTGTTTGGGCCAAGCGATTAAAGAACAGGCAGGCAAGGGGCGCAAGTCCACGGTGTTTCACGAGCTGGGATGCCCGTTGGCCCATCTCGATGTCGAAGATCACAAGAGCTATTTTCAGGAACCCCATTCGGGCGGATTGGGCTGGGGGTTTCCCGCGGCACTCGGCGGGCAACTTGCCGACCCTGACCGGCTGGTCTTTGCCACGATGGGGGATGGCAGCTACATGTTCGCCAACCCCACGGCCTGCCACCAGATTGCAGAAGCCCATGCTTTGCCGGTGATCGTCATGATTTTGAACAACGGCGAATGGGGCGCGGTCCGGCAATCCGTGCTGGGGCTCTATCCAACGGGCGAGGCAAAACAGGCCAATTCCGTGCCACTGACCAGCCTGCGACCGAGCCCCGATTTCACCCGGACAGCCGAAGCCAGCCGGGCCTGGACCGCGACGGTCGACCAAGGAGAGGACCTGCCCGCCGTCTTGAACGAAGCGATCCGGGTGGCGACCACCGAACGACGCCAGGTGCTGTTGAACATTGCCATCCGTCCGGACAACTGAAAACCGAAAACGAGGAGGAGAAACCATGAAGATTTCGATGTTGATCGGAGGCAAGGCCGTCGAGGCCGAAGGCGGGCGGACCTACGACCGCCACGATCCGGTGACGGGCGAGATCGCGACCCAGGCCCCGGCGGCCTCGGTTGCCGATGCACTTCGTGCCGTTGCTGCGGCCCACGCGGCATTTCCGGCATGGGCGGCAACAGCCCCGGGCCAGCGCCGGGCCATTCTGAACAAGGCAGCCGACAAGCTGGACGCCATGACCCCCGATATCATCGCGGGCGGGATCGCCGAAACCGGAGCAACCGGGCCTTGGCTTGGTTTTAATTGCAAGCTGGGAGGCGACATCCTGCGCGAAGTCGCCGCAATGACCACGCAGATCACTGGCGACGTCATTCCATCGAACAAACCGGGTTGCCTGTCCATGGCGATACGCCGCCCGCTGGGCGTCTGCCTTGGCATTGCGCCTTGGAATGCTCCTGTCATCCTTGGTGTTCGGGCCGTGGCCATGGCGATTGCCTGTGGCAACACGGTGGTGTTCAAGGCCTCGGAGCTGTCGCCCTTCATCCACCGCGCCATTGGCGACGCGCTGACCGAGGCGGGGCTGCCTGACGGCGTGATCAACGTCATCACCAACGCGCCGGAAGATGCGGGCGAGATTGTTGCGGCGCTGATCGCGGCCCCCGAAGTCAAGCATGTGAACTTCACCGGCTCGACCCGGGTTGGCCGGATCATCGCAATGAAGGCAGCAGAGCATCTGAAGCCAGCGCTTCTGGAACTGGGAGGCAAGGCGCCCCTCGTTGTCCTCGACGACGCTGATCTTGAAGGTGCCGTGAATGCAGCCGCGTTTGGCGCTTTCATGAACCAGGGCCAGATATGCATGTCGACCGAACGGATCATCGTTCACGAAGGCATCGCCGACGCCTTTGTGGCCGCCCTTGCCGCCAAGGCAGGCGCGCTGCCCTACGGCGACCCGCGCGAGAAGGTCGTGCTCGGCGCACTCATCACGCCAGAGGCGGCCGAAAAGATGGACCGGATCATCGGCGACGCCAAAGCGAAGGGCGGCAAGGTCGTCGCGGGTGGCGCGCGTGACGGATCGGTCGTTGCGGCCACACTGATCGACAACGTCTCTGACGATATGACGATCTATCAGGAAGAAAGCTTCGGTCCGGTCAAGCCGATCATCCGTGTCGCCAACGACGATGAAGCGGTGCGTGTCGCCAATGATACCGAGTATGGCCTTTCGGCCGCGGTCTTCAGCCGCGACATTCGCCGCGCCATGGCGGTGGCAGAGCGGATCGAAAGCGGCATTTGCCACATCAACGGTCCGACCGTTTCGGACGAGGCCCAGATGCCCTTTGGCGGCGTTAAGAACTCGGGTTATGGTCGGTTTGGGGGCAAGGCCGCACTTGACGCATTTACCTTGACACGCTGGATCACCATCGAAGATCCTGATCAGCATTACCCGTTCTAACATAGCGCGTGCCAGCATCGAATTGGCCGTCACGCGCCTTGATACAGCCTCGCCGCCGTCCAGACGGCGAGGACGACTTGTCCGCTGGCCTGCCCACTCCGAAAGAGGAGGATGTCGATGACGCAAGCGATCTACGATATGACCTCGGAAGAGGTTCAGTTGCTCACCGGAATCGTCGCGCGTCTTTGCCAGCCCGAACCCGTTTCGGACCTGCGTGAAGAAGTGTTCCCATCGATCCTGAAACTGCTGCGGGCGGATTTTCTTGCCTCGTTTCGCTGGAACAGGACGACGAACGCATTCGAGGACCCGTTCATACTTAACCAGGATCCGGCCAACATTGATCGCTACCTGAACTGGTTCCAGTATCACGACCCGATGTCGTTGAAATTGCGCGCGCTTTGGCGCCCCGCTTTCGTCGAGGAAGTCATTCCGCGCAAGCAGCTGTGCCAGTCGGAATTCTTCAACGATTTCCTGCGGAAGGACGGGATGGACCACGGCATCAATCTGTTTCCCAAAGGTGGGGAACGTTCCGCTGCCGACCTCCGTGTCTGGCGTCGTGCCTCGCGACCCGAGTTTGGCTACCGAGAGATCGGGCTCCTAGGAGTTCTGTGCCCCTATCTGGAGCAGGCAGAGTACGTGCTTGGATCGGACCCGCTTTTACTATTGACTGCGCGTGAACGCGAGGTTGCTGTCCTCGTTGCCCGCGGTTGCAGCGACAAGGACATCTCAAGGCTTCTGGAAATCGGCTTTGCCACCGTCCGCACCCATGTGCAGAAATGCTTTGAAAAGTTGCACTGTGCCAACCGCGCAGAACTTGCGGCGCTGGCAGTCCGAACCGGCCTTCCGTCCCGCTCCTGAATCCGACAAGTGAAGGATGATCCGTACCGATGGACATCAGGATGCTCCGAATAGCGTTCGGTGGGTTCTGTCGCAATTTTTGGCGTTTGAGCAGGGGATTGGGAGGACAGGCGACTCTAACCCCACGCTGTACCAATTGGAGTGCAAAGATGGTTCTTTTCACGGGCGCGCAATTTTCAGAGGACGTGTTCCTCTTCGCGGTGCTCTTCTATGTCGGCTACACCTGTCGTATCGGGATCTAAAGGAGATCATAGCTGAACGTGGCGTCGATGTAGACCATGCAACACTTGTCCGCTGGATCGCGAAGTACTCCCCCCTAAGTGCAAACATGCGCAGAGCTGCCTGACGAAGTCGGCGGCCGCTAACTGCCAATCTCAGGGTTTTGCCACTAACGAAGCAACAAGAGCTATGTTGCACGGCCATCGCGCAAGCGTGGTTTGGCAATATTTGCACCCGGTATCGAGCGGCAGGTCGGGCACGGATTTGCCGGGCCGCTAATCACGGGCGACATGTAACAATGTTCGGTTTCTGATCAGCTTCAGGTCCTGAATGCCGAAAGACCGAGGCTTCCTTGTAACATATTTGTGTAGAAACCGGCAAAAAGAACCGGAACCAGAATACAGACATTCACAGTTTTCCGGAGAGAAATCTATATGCACGTTGTATCTACAGCCGGGCTTATGCCGCAGACAAGGGTGGGAATTTCGTTCATTGCCAGTTTTGTCATTGCCTTCTTCACCATGTGGATGGCCATTCTGACGCCGGTCGTGGTGGCGTTTGCTCTGCGTGTCGAGCAGATCGACCCAGCCAACAAGGAAACCAATCTGGCCTTCATCCTCGGCATCGGCGCCATTGTAGCGCTGATCGCAAACCCGGTCGCTGGATACTTCAGTGACCGCACGACTTCTGTTTTCGGGATGCGCAAGCCATGGATGTTGGGCGGCTTTGCGGTGGCAGCGATCGGCACGTGGCTGATCGTCACGGGTGGCCTGACGTCGATCACGGCCGTCTTGCCGGATCAGGTTCCCGAAGAGCAGCGCGGGGTTGTTTCGGGCCTCTTGGGAATGTGTATTCAGGGTGGCATTCTGGCTGGAATTTATGTTGCCCAGTTTTCGGGTGGCGATGTTGTCAAGATGTTTACCTGGCCGATGTTTGCCTGCGCAGGCGGGCTTCTGCTATTCATGCTGACGCTGAAAGACCGTCGGCTGGCCAAGGAAGACGCCGCCCCGATCGATCTGGTCCGCTTTGCCAAGGACTTCTGGATCAACCCCAAGACCGCGCCCGATTTCTCCTGGGCCTTCGTCAGCCGCTTTCTGCTGTTCATAGGTCTCGCTACACTGATTTCCTATCAGGTCTATTATCTGATCGATGTGCTGGGCATCGCGCCCGCGGAAATACCTACCTATCTGTTCAAGGCGACCCTTGCCCTGACCATTGCAACTGTCGTCAGCAGTGCGCTTGCGGGCTGGGCTTCGGACTTGTTCGGGCGTCGCAAGATCTTTGTGCTGATATCGGCAGTCATCTATGGAGCAGGTCTGATCGTGATCGGGTTGGCAACGGATTTCAATCAGTTCGTGATTGGTGCCACCATCTGCGGGATCGGGCAGGGGGTCTATGTGGCCGTCGACCTGGCGCTTGTCGCGGCTGTTCTGCCCAACAAGGGTGCCAACGCCGCCAAGGATTTAGGTATCTTCAACATCGCCAATGCGCTGCCGCAGTCGATTGCCCCGGCCATCGCGCCGATTTTCCTCGGTCTTGGCGCCGTGGCTGACGGCAAGAACTATACCGCGTTGTTCATCGCTGCGGGCGTTTTCGCGATTATCGGTGCGCTTGCCATCATCCCCATCCGTACGGTCCGGTGATTTCATGACCACCAAGATTTCAAACCAATTGAATGAACAGGAGACGACAATGAATAAACCGCTCCCGAACAAGGACTGGCGTCATTCGCCAGAAGTCGAAACCGATGTCGAGACGCTGCTTGGCCGCATGTCGCTGGATGACAAGATTGATCTGGTCACCGGTGACATCAACCACCATTTCGGCTTCTACAACGCTGCCCTGCCGCATCTTGGAATTCCTGAGATGACCATGGCCGATGGCCCGGCGGGTATCCGGATCGGCAATCCGGACGTACACGGTCAGTCGGCCACCGCCTTGCCTGCGCCCATCACGCTGGCCGCAACATGGGATTTGGACCTGGCCCGTCGCTATGGCGAGGTTCTGGGCCACGAGACCAGGGCCAGCGGACACAATGTGTTCCTGGGCCCGGCAGTCGACATTGCCCGGGTTCCGGTTGGTGGACGCACCTTTGAATCATTTGGCGAGGATCCGGTTCTGAACGCAAGGATGGCATCGGCGCAGATCGAGGCTATCCAGTCCAAGGGCGTGGCAGCCTGTCTCAAACACTTCGCCTGCAACAACCAGGAATATCAGCGTTATTCGATCGACGTGCAGATCGAGGAAAAGGCGCTGCGCGAGCTGTATCTGCTTCCGTTCGAGGCCGTGGTGCGCGGCACTGAAGTCGGCTCGCTGATGGGGGCGTTCAACAAGGTCAACGGCACCTACAGTTGTGAACATGGCTGGCTGCTTACGACGGTTCTACGCCAGGAATGGGGTTTCCGGGGCTGGGTGATGAGTGACTATGGCGCCGTTCACTCGACCGTACCTGCTGCTCTTGCGGGTCTGGATCAAGAGGAACCGACGGGCACTTTTTACGGGCGACGTCTGAAAGAGGTGGTTGAACAGGGCGACGTGCCACTGGCCCATCTTGATGAGATGTGCCGCCGCATTTTGCGGCCTCTGGCGGGCATCGGAATCCTTGAATGGACCCCGTCGGTGTCGGACATGAATTTTGCGGAACACGCCACCACCGCACGCGAGATCGCCGAAGAGGCGCTAGTGCTGCTGAAGAATGACGGCGGGTTCCTGCCGCGCGCCCCCAAAACCCTGCGCAAGGTTCTGGTGGTCGGAGCTGACGGCGACAATCTGTCAACCGCAGGCGGCGGCTCGGGTAAAGTGCGCCCGGCTGGTGGCAGTTCCATGCTGCAAGGCTTTGAAAAGCTGCTGGGTGCCGATGCCGAGGTGGTCTTTGCCCAGGGTTCCGATCCAGTCTCGGCCGCCGACCTACTGGATGGGCCTGACAGCATCCCGTCCAGTTTCCTGCGCACGCCCGACGGACAGCCAGGCGTCAAAGCCTCGTTCTGGACCAACCTGCATTTTGACGGTTCCCCGCATTCCGTCCTGACCATGCCCCAGGTCTCAGTCAACCTGGGGTTCTATAACTTCATGGGCACGGGCAGCAATTCAGACCGCTATCCCAACATTCCCTATGAGTTGTGCGTCAACACGGCAGTGCGTTTTGAGGGCAGTCTCGTGGTTCCGGTTTCTGGCAGCTACGAGTTGGCCATCACCATGCTGGGCACGACCAGCGTCTGGCTGAACGGCAAGCAGATCTTTTCCGAGCGCCACCATGGCGCGGCGACAGAAACTCTCAGCACCGCGCCCAACGCGGCCGAGATTGACGAGGATGCGCCTCAGCTCGGCATCGGCATCGGCAATGGCTCTGGCGGGGCATTCACCGGCAGCGGCGCGCTTAGCAACATTGCCGGCGGCGATCCGAAGGTGTTCCGCATCAAGGTTGACCTGACGGACCGGCCCGAAGGTCATACCCTGCGCATCGACCACCAGCCCGACTCGCCCTCGCAGGGCGTGCTGACCGGCGCGCAGATTCGCCTTGGCTGGGAACCGCCGGTTCCATTGGCAAGCGACCTGCAACGCGCCGCGGTCGAAGCTGCACAAGGTGCCGATCTCGTCATCGTGGCGACACGGGTGTTCGAATCCGAACATGGCGACCGTCCGAACCTGCGGCTTCCGAACAACCAGCCCGCCCTGATCCGGGCGCTGTCAGAGGCCAATTCCAATGTCGTGGTCGTCAACCAGTCAGGCGGCCCTATCTGCACCGACGGCTGGGATGCACGGGTTCCTGCCATTCTGCATGGTGGCTATCTGGGGCAGGAACAGGGCGCGGCGGTGGCCCGCGTTGTCACCGGCGCGGTCAATCCTTCGGGGCGGCTGCCGCTGACCTTCCCGAAAGACGACAGGATGGCGTTGTTCCCGGATGCCACCTGCTATCCGGGCACCGAAGGCGTGGTTCACTACCGCGAAGGGGTGCTTTCGGGCTATCGCGGCTTTGTCCACGGCGAGATTGAGGTTGCCTATCCCTTTGGCTTTGGTCTGGGCTATTCGGCTTTCACATATGCCGATCTGCAACTGGAGGCGACTGCTTCGGAGGTTCGCGCCAGTGTCACCCTCACCAACCGCGGCAGCAGGGAGGGCAAAGAGGTTGTCCAACTGTATCTTGAACTTCCCGGAGAGGACAAGCCCGTCCGTCGGCTTGGTACCTTTGCCAAGGTCAGCCTGAAACCCGGCGAGTCTCGGCAAGTGCAGTTCACCCTGCCGCGCGAAGGGGTGGAACGGCCGCTGGCTCACTGGCAAGATGGATGGCAGGAAGCCCAAGGCACGCTGAAGATCTTTGTCGGTGCCAGTGCTCTGGACATCCACCTGACTGGTGAGGTTAATATCTGATCCGGTGACGGAACAGACACAACACAAAAGGCGGCCCATGGGCCGCCTTCCAGCTATGGAGGGGTGAAAGGCTTGGTCTCAGCGCGTTCCATCGAGCTTGTGCCGTTCCCTGAAAATCTCAGGGTGCGTAGCTTTCTGCACAGCGTAGGCGACGTGGGCCTGCATCTGCATGGTGCTTTTGAACTAATCGTCATGCTCGAGGGTCGGCTGTTTTTGCAAACCGATCGTGAAACGCGCATCCTGTCCGAAGGCGATGTGGGGCTGGCCCATTGCTGGCAACCGCACGGAACGCAGCGCGTCGGCGAAAGCAACCGCATGCTGGTCGTGCAGATCGACCCGACAATCGCCAGTGCCGATATCGATTTTCAGCGCCGCCGTTTTGCGATGCCCGCTGCGCCCGGATCAGGCGTACAGCGGGAACTTGCCGCAATGGCTGCGCGCCTGCACCTGGATGCGGTGCAGCAAAGGAGCGGCTGGGCCTTGCAGGTGGAATCCCACGCGCTGCGCATGCTGGGGTTTTTGCTGCAACTGGATGGCGGGGTCGTGCTGGAAAGTTCTGAAAACATGTTCGACCCGCAGGAAGGCAACGAGATCGGGGCAGCCCTGCGCCGCGCAATGGATTTTATTGTTGATCATTACGATCAGCCGATCAGTCTCGGCGATGTCGCAGCAGCGCACCGGACCTCTGCGGATTATTTAGCCCGGTTATTCCGGTCGCAGGCCAAGACCAGCTTTTCCCGGTTCCTGGCTCAACTGCGTCTGATACGTGCCGCTGACCGGCTCAGAAACGAACCGAGAGTGACGGTGCTGTCCATCGCTATGGATGTCGGATTTCCCAACATCACCGCCTTCAACACTGCTTTCAGACGCAGCTTTGGGACCACCCCGACCGAGTGGCGCAAGTCTGCGGCGCCGCCGAAGCACCCCAGCCGCTATCCTATCCCTTCTGACCACGAGGATCTGGACAAACTCAGCGATCTGGTTGCTGCCTTCCGAGCCGCCAGGTCCACGCCATGAGAAGGTGCTGTAGATAGGTTTTGTCGCAAAGTTTTTTGGTTTTCTGTTTGCGCCGCGGATGCATCGCGTTCGGAGATGTGCTCGCACCGATGCTTGGATGGCACAATGATAGATTTCAAAGGCGCACATTATCTGAAATCGGGTAATCCTGTTCGCGGTGTTTTTCTATCTGCGCTACCCTGTTTCCTATCGCGATCTTGAAGAGATTATGCAGGAGCGTGGGGTCGATGTTGACCACGCGACATTGAACCGTTGGGTGGTAAAGTATTCCCCCTTGATTGCGGTAAAGGCCCAAGTAAAAAAGCGTCCGACTGCTGTCTCATGGCGCATGGAAAACTGGGATCGGCAGATATGTTTGAAGCCATGGATGCCGAGCTGAAAGGCCTTCTCGATCACCAGATTGCAGCGCTGGACGCGCAGATAAAGCAGACTATCGCCTCGGATGAAGAGCTTGCCGCGACTGCGGACATTCTGCGGTCTGTCCCTGGGATCGGCCCGGTCGCCAGCACCATGCTGATTGCCGAAATGCCCGAGCTCGGCCAAATCTCGGGGAACAGGCCGCAGCACTCACTGGCCTCGCGCCCATCGCACAGGACAGTGGCGCTATGCGCGGCAAGCGCGCCATTGCAGGTGGACGGCGCTTGTTGCGGCATGTGATGTTCCAAGCCGCACTCGTCGCCAGCTATCACAATCCAGTCCTGAAGGTCTTCTCCGACCGTCTTCGCGCCGCCGGAAAACCACATAAGGTCTTCATCACGGCTGTCGCACGCAAGCTCATCACAATCGCAAACGCAATGTGCAAAGCTCGCCAGAAATGGACCGCTCAAACTGCCTGAAGAATACAGCTGCTACTTCGTTATCTGCATAGTGCGACCGGCGAAGGAGCTGACATGATCCATTCTCTCAAACATGATGAAGCATAAATTCGAAGGCTTGGAAAACCCAGGATTCACGGATCTTCCGAAACGCTTTAACCATCACCAATTCGCGATCGTACCGTCAGGTAGCAGCGCCTCCAACGCGGGTACAATCTCTGGCTTGAAGGGGTGGCGGGCGGCCGCAGCTTCGTTTATTTCAACACCAAAGCCGAGACCATCGGGGATCTCCCAATATCCCTGCACAAGACGCATGGGATGTGAGAAAATTTCGTCAAACCATGGCACCAGCCCGACAGCTTCTTCCTGAATGACAAAATTTGGTGTCGCCGCATCGAAGTGTAGCGCGACCGCACCCGCGACAGGCCCCATAGGGTTATGTGGCGCGATACCCATCTGTCCTGCCTCGGCTATGGCGGCAATCTTGCGCCCGCCGGTCAAACCGCCACAATGGCTTAGATCAGGCTGGATATGTGCAACCGCCCTGTGTTCGGCAAGCTCGGCAAATTCACGTGGCGTGAATAACCGTTCGCCCGTAGCAAGCGGACAATTAACCCGCCGCGCAAGGTCCGCCATTGCAATTGCGTTGCCCGGCTGAATCGGCTCTTCGACGAAAAGCGGGCTGATCGGGGCAATGACATCGATATAGGCCTTCGCGACTTCGGGCGATGCGGGACGCCCGTGAAAATCCGTCATGATGGCAACATCGGGGCCGACCCTTTCGCGTACCGCCTGCGCCAGCTTTTCGACATGCAGCAGATCCGGCAGCGGAGCCTCGTATCCTGAATAAGGCACGAACCCCAGCTTAACGGCATTATACCCCATTTCAACGGTTTCCTGAACCGCATCGCAGAACGCGCCGATATCGGCAGTCCCGACCTGCGCACCGATGCGGGCGCGGCGCATATGGGTATAGACCCTGACCTTTTCGCGCACCTGCCCGCCCAGAAGTTGCCACGCCGGCACACCTAGATCCTTGGCCTTGATGTCCCAAAGCGCCTGATCGATGGCGGATACAGCCGTCATGCCAATCGACCCAAGGGGCCAGAAGCTGAATTTGGTCATCTTGCTGAAGATATGTTCAATCCGGCGCGGGTCTGCGCCAATGACAAACTGAGCCAGATCTTCCACCGCGCCAAGAACCGCGCGGGTCTTCCATTCCAACGTTGCTTCTCCCCAGCCGTGAAGGCCGGGCTGGTCTGTCTGAACTTTCACAAATACCCAGTTCCGGTGAATGGCGTTTACAACCACAGTGCTGATGCTGGTAATTTTCATGAAGTCCTCTTGGCTTGCGAAAAGCCCGTGTCTTGCGGGGCGTTAGTTTAAAAGATTGGGCAGATAGCTTGAAATGCCCGGAATAAGGCAAACGAGACCAATGGCCGCCAGTTGTGCCAGCAAAAACGGCACCAGGGCGCGGATCAATGGATACATCCGCACACGGCCGACGCGCATCATGACAAACAGCACCACCCCGACAGGGGGCGTGACAAGGCCCATCGCCAAGGTCAGCATGATCACCATGGCCGCCTGCATAGGGTCAATGCCAAGCTGATATACCACCGGCATCAGCAATGGCGCGAAGATAAGGATTGCGGCACCGATATCCAGAAACGTGCCAAGGATCAGCATCAGGACCGCCACGGCGAACAAAAACAGCAAAGGACTATGCTCGAACACTCTGGCGGCTGATGAAACCCAGGATGCGATTCCCAAAAGGTTCAGTGCGTAGGACAGGATGGTTGCGGCCGCAACAAGCAGATAGATGGTGGCCGATGTCCGCGCCGCGCGCAAGAACGCCCGCCACAACCCTTTCATATCCATCACACGAAACACGACCATGGACAGGAAAATTGCATAGGCTACAGCGATTCCGCCTCCTTCTGTGGCCGTGTAGATGCCGGCAAGCATGCCACCGATGATGATGACCGGGAGGGTCAAAACCGCAACCGCCTCAATGATCATGCGCACTGCACCTTCGCGGTTGAACATCATGCGCCGCGGTTTTGGCACGCGCTTGCGAAACGCATCTATCGCAACAACCCCCGCGCAAGCACCCCCTAGCAGCAGGCCTGGCAGGATGCCCGCCAGAAACAGGTCGATGACTGAAAGGCCCGTCACAGCGGCCATGATGATGGCCAGCCCTGATGGTGGAATGATCGGTCCGACTATTGAAGAGGCCGCGGTGACTGCGGCTGAATATTCCTTTGTATAGCCTTCCTTCGGCATTTCTTCCGTGAATACGCGCCCCAAGGCTGCAGCATCTGCCACTGCCGAACCGGAAATTCCCGCAAACAGGACCGAGGTTCCGATATTGGCATAAGCGGTGCCTCCGCGCAGCCAGCTTGTCGCCGACGATGCAATTGAGATCAGACGCGCGGTAATGCCGCCCTGACCCATGATTTCGGCCGCTAGAATGTAGAAGGGCACAGCAAGAAAGATGAAACTGTCCACCCCGGTGAACAGCCGCGTCGCAGTGACTGACAACGGGATGCCCGCCAGCCAGACCCCAAGCATACCGGCAAGGCCGATTGCGAATGCGACGGGGATACCGATGAACAGCAGGCCAAGCCCCAGAATTGCGACCCAGATCATTGGCCAACCCCGTTTTTGCCGGTGTTTGCCCCATGCATGTGGTTATTGGCCGCGCCACCGTCATCAGGTTCAAAACCGGAAAGCCAGCTTAACGCAATTTGCACCAGCATAAGGGCCGCCCCGACAGGCAATGCCGAGTAAGGGATGATCATCGGAATTCCAGAGGCAGGCGCGGTCTGCGCCGCATTGCGCATTGCCAGCGGCAGACCATAATAGATGATTACGACACAAAAAATTGCGGCGACCGAATACAAGGCCGACTTCACAAAACGGACGAGCTTCGGGTTGACCAGCCCTTCCAGCGCTTCGATCCCCATGTGTTCGACCCTGAAGATACATGCGACGCTGCCCAGCATCATCAGCCAGATCATCGAATATCGCATGACTTCTTCGGTCCAACTGAAACCTGTGCTGAAGAAATAGCGCCCGCCAACCTGTGTCAGGTTCAGCACCGTTACTGCCATCAACAGCAGCGCCGCAATTACTTCTGTGCTTCTCGCAAGTAGCCGGGCGGCGCTTGTGGCAATACGCGTCATGTCTTAACCCATGCGTTAGTTTGGCCGCGCGGGCCGCAATGTTCAGAGGAAAGTCAGGCAGAAGGTGCCCGTGGCCTGCCTACGACAGAATGACAAGGCCACGGGCTGGATATGATCAATTTCCGTAAAGGGAGGCCTTTGCAGCGTCGACCGTTGAAATCAGATCATCGACCAGTTCGTCGCCGACATTGCTGCGGATAAACTCCAGCACAGCGGGCTGTGTGATCTCCTTGAAGGCTGCCTTTTGTTCTGGGGTCGACACATGGATTTCCATCCCCAGTTCCTCTGCCAACTGGCGGCTGAAGCGCCAATCCCCTTCGGTTTTCTGAAGGTTCTCTGTCCACGCCATCAGAAGTGCCGCGTCCTGAATAACCTGCTGATGGCCTGGTTCCAGCGAATTGAACCAATCGTCATTGGCAATAATGACATGCAGGCCAAAGGTGTGTTCATTGAGGGTATAGTATTTCTGAACCTCACCATGGCCACCTCCGTAAACCACGGCTGGCGGGTTTTCCTGTCCGTCGACCACGCCTTGACGCAGCGCCATGACCACTTCAGCACCGCTGATCGGCACCGCGGTCGCGCCCAGCGAATTCACCAGTTCCATGTAGACGGGGCTTTCCATGGTGCGGATTTTAAGGCCGCCCATGTCTTCGGGGTTGATCAGCGGGCGGATATTGTTGGTGAAGGACCGGAAGCCGTTTTGCGAAAACGCCAACGCACGAATTCCGGTCTGTCTCAGAATATCATCTTTCATATTCTCCGCGAATTCGCTTTCCAGCACCCTCCATGCCACTGGCGCGGATTCAAACAGGTAAGGAATCGACCAGACCTGCATCGGAGCATAAAACCCACTCATGGCGCCGTCTGCGGGAAAGCTGAGTTCAAGACTGCCTTGCTGGACCATCTCGATCATCTCGCGTTCCCCACCAAGCTGGTTATTGGGGAAAAGCCGCACGGTCAGTTCGCCATTGGTCTTGAACTCTACGTATTCCTTAAAGCGCACAAGGGCATTATATTCCGGGAAGTCCCCTTCAGGAATGCCGATGCCAAATTTGATCTCGGTGGCATCCGCGTAGGTCGCACCGAAAGCGAAAGTTGCGGCGGCCAGGGCAGCGGCGCAGATTGCACTTCTCATGTTCATTGTTCCTCCTCCTCCGTTCGATCTGGGATCGCTGGCAAATAGTGTTGTTTTTGTTGCCAGAGCGTTGCCAGTGCAGGCCGGGTGGCGCTACATAGATCAGACGATGACTCACTCTAGATCATATGTAAAGAAAAATTGGGGAAGTGGATACCATGCGCAAGACCATTGAAAACCCGCCGCGCCGACATCTCGACCTCAGGATACCGACGGAATTCATGTCTTCGCTGCCAACAGGCGTGGCCAAGCGGTCTGTCGAAACTCTGGGGAAACGCATCACCAATGATGTATATTCCCCCGATGAGGTGATGCCGACTGAAGAAGAACTGGCGGACTCATTGGGGGTTAGCCGGGCCACTGTGCGGGACGCGGTGAAAGTGCTGTCGGGTAAAGGACTTTTACGCACCGCGCGCCGCTATGGAACGCGGGTCCGATCAATCGAGGAATGGAACTTTCTGGACGGTGACGTTGTTTCCTGGCACGATCCGTCGCACCCACGCATCAAACAGATATTTGCAGAAACAACGGAATTGCGCACCGTACTCGAACCGGCTGCGGCGGCGCTCGCCGCCCAGCGAGGAACCGACGAACAGGTGAAGATTCTACAGGCGGCTGCACATGCCATTCATCCGGGCCAGGTGGATGTCGAGACATTGTTCGCGGCTGACTGCCAGTTTCACGTCACATTACTTGACATGACCAGAAACAACGTCATGCGCCAGTTGCGCCAGATCATCTTGACTATGCTTCGGATATCCTATGAATTCGGCGTGGTGAACCCCGACAACGAAAAGGTTAGCCGCGAGGGACACATCGCAGTGGCCGATGCCATCGCAGCCCGCGATCACGAAGCTGCTCGCAAAGCAATGTCAGAGATGCTGGAACTGAACCGTGCGATTGCGCAGGATTAGGGTCTGGACCCATTGATCTTGTGCTTCAGGCTCTACAACCGCTGGAAGCGATGGGGGACAAGCGGATAAAGCCTTATATCCCGGGCCGGAATGCTCCGGGGAAGGCCTTCAAATACGACAAGCGCCGTAACAGGATCGAGATCATGTTCGGTTAACTGAAGGACTGGCGAAGGGTTCAACCCGACATGACCGAAGCCCGAAGGTCTTCCTTTCGGCCATAGCCCTCGCTGCCATCGTGATGTTCTGGTTATGAAACAAGAACGAGTCCTGACCAATTGCCGGCGCGCACGTCGTGCCTGGCAATCCCTGTGACAGCCACACCTTTAATGAAGCCCCTCAATCAGGCCGTTGTGCGAACGGCATCTGACCGGTGCTTGCGGTAGCGGTCCGCGGCTATCGCGGGCACGGTGTAACACGCATACGCGCATTTTGATCAGTGGTATGCGTAAAGCGTCACGCCCAGGCTGGTAAAACTACGCAGAAGATGAAGCATCGCCAAAGCCTAAATTGGGCAAATGAAAGCCAATGTTGCCCGGAATTTTCATATTGCATCCAATCGTATGCAAATGTATCCATGGCTGACACAACGGAAACAGGTGCCATGACAACCCCCAGTGCCACGCATCAAAAGGCCGACCTTCCGCCAGGGCAGAATGCCTATATGCGAATTGTGCACGACATACGCGCAGGCGCTCTGACACCCGGGGATCGTCTGATAGAAGCCGAGCTCGCAGAGCGTTTCGGCATGTCGCGCACGCCGGTCCGCGAGGCGATCCACCAGCTTGGAACCGAGGGGTTGGTGGTTCACACTCCGCGCCTGGGCATCACGATCCGCGCACTTGACCGCTCTGAAATATCTGAGCTGTATGAGATGCGCGCCGTGCTCGAAAGCACGTCGGCCCGGTTCGCCGCCCGCGCCGCGTCTGCTGTTGAGCTTGAGGAGATCGAAGCGATTCAGAGTGCCATGATGGATGCCAAAACATCTGAGGAACGCTATCACCAGAACCAGAATTTCCACGCCGCAATCATGAACGCAGCGCGCAACCGCTTTCTTCTGCGCGCAGTACTGGCGGTGCAGAAAACCTTGCTGGTTCTAGGCCGGTCCACCATGGAGGATCCGGACCGCGCCGAAGTCGCAGTGACAGAACACCTTGCCATCATATCGGCGCTGAAAGCCCGTGACGAGGACGAGGCCGAGCACACCATGCGCCGCCACATACAGCGCGCGCACGCAGCCCGGCTACGTCAGCTGCGCGAGGCCAAACCGCAGGAGCCTGATTTCCATAATGTCTGAACCCTATGACCTGATCGTTGTCGGCGGTGGCAATGCCGCACTTTGCGCGGCCATCGAGGGGGCCGAAAAGGGGTGCAGTGTCCTCCTGCTGGAAAGCGCGCCCAAGGTTTATCGCGGGGGTAATTCACGCCACACCCGCAACTTTCGCTGCATGCATCAGGGGCCGTTGTCGGTTCTGACCGGTAGTTACACTGAGGATGAGTATTTCGACGACCTGATGCGCGTGGTAAATGGTAAAACAGACCGGCATCTGGCGCGCATGTGTATCCGGGAATCCGAGAAATGCCTACCATGGATGGAGGCACATGGCGTGCGCTTCCAGCCGTCGCTGTCGGGCACGCTGTCGCTTAGTCGGACCAATGCGTTCTTTCTGGGGGGAGGCAAGGCATTGGTAAACGCCTATTACCGCACCGCAGAAAACCTGGGTGTCACGGTACTGTATGACGCCGAAGTGACGCATATACATCTCGATGGTAACCGGGTGACCGGCGTGGATGTTCGCAGCAAAGGTGAAACCGCTACCCTGCAAGCGCGTGCGTTCGTCCTCGCTTCGGGCGGGTTTCAGGGTGATATCGATTGGCTTTGCCGCGCCTGGGGCCCCTCGGCGCGCAACTTTCTGATCCGTGGCACACCCTATAACCGCGGCGTTGTTCTCAGGGACATGCTGGATCAAGGTGCCGAAAGCGTTGGCGATCCGACACAGTGCCACGCCGTCGCCATCGACGGGCGTGCGCCAAAATTCGACGGCGGCATCGTCACCCGACTGGATTGTGTGCCCTTCTCTATCGTGGTCAACAATCAAGGCGCGCGGTTCTACGACGAGGGTGAAGATGTCTGGCCAAAGCGCTACGCCATCTGGGGGCGTCTGGTTGCCGCCCAGCCTGAACAGGTGGGCTATTCGATCATCGACTCGCAGTCGCTTGAACTGTTCATGCCGTCGGTCTTCCCGCCGATCAAGGCCGATACGATCAAAGATCTGGCGCGCCGACTTGGCCTTCCCGGCGAGACGCTGAAAGCGACCGTCGACAGCTTCAACGCAGCTTGCCCGACCGACCCGGACGGCAGCTTTCATCCGACTGAACTGGACGGGCTGGCAACCGAGGGGCTGGACCCGCCCAAGACCAACTGGGCCCGCCCGATCACCCAGCCCCCGTTCTATGGCTACAGCCTGCGCCCCGGCGTGACCTTCACCTATCTGGGCCTCAAGGTCGATGAAACCGCCCGTGTCTATGGTGCCGATGGGCCGTTCGCCAATCTGTGGGCGGCGGGCGAGATCATGGCCGGTTCGATACTGGGCCAAGGATACCTTGCCGGGTTCGGCATGACCATCGGCACGGTCTTTGGCCGTATTGCAGGACAGGAGGCCGCTTCCCATGTCGCTTGACACACCGATCCTTACCGAGGCCGCACGGCAGGTCGATATCTGCAACGCCTGCCGCTATTGCGAGGGCTATTGTTCGGTCTTCCCGGCGATGTTCAAGGAACGCACCTTTGCCTCCGGCGACATCACGCAGCTCGCCAACCTCTGTCACAACTGCCGCGGCTGCTATTATGCCTGCCAGTATGTCGAGCCGCATGAATTTGCCCTCAACCTGCCTGCCGCCCTTGCCGAGGCGCGGCAGGAATCGTGGGAACGCTTCGCCTGGCCCAGGGCTGCGGCGCGGGTGTTCCATCGCTCGGGCGTGGCGCTGGCGGGGGCGCTGGTTGTCGGCATCGCTCTTCTGTTCTGGGCGGCCGCCGCGCTGCAACCGGCCAGCGGCAAGGGCTTTTATGCTGTGCTGTCCCACACCGCCATGGTCGCAATTTTCCTGCCCGCCTTTCTGCTACCGCTAACGGCCATCGGCATCGGCCTGACGCGCTACTGGGCTGAAGTTGGCGGTACGCGCGTCACCCTTGCGCATCTGCTGGAGGCCGGGCGCAGCGCAGCCAGCATGCGCAACCTTGCGGGCGGTCAAGGGCAGGGCTGCAATTTTGAAGACGAGGACCGCTTCAGCAATGCCCGCCGCCATGCACATCAGGCCGTGATGTGGGGCTTTTTGTTGTGCTTCGCCTCCACATCCAGCGGTACGGTACTGCATTATGTCTTTGACATGCACGCGCCGTATCCGCTGTTCTCGTTGCCGAAACTTTTTGGCGTCCCGGGTGGTGTGCTGCTTACGGCCGGTGCGACCGGGCTGATCTGGCTCAAGCTCAGGGCAGATCGTGGGCTGGGTGCCCCCGCTGTCTGGGGTGCAGAGATGATTTTTGTGCTTTTGCTGGGGCTGACAGGATTCAGCGGTTTGGCGCTTTATGCCTTTACAGGAACTGACGCGGTTCCAGCGCTGCTGGCGATTCACCTTGGCGCGGTTCTGGCACTGTTCCTCAGCACGCCCTATTCCAAGATGGCACATGGGTTCTATCGCGTGGCCGCGCTGATCAGGGATGCACAAATCAAAGACCGTCAGACGCCTTGACCCCGCGTTCAATGGCGGGGCTATACGCAAAGGTGCCAGCCTCGACGATATGCAACTACGAGGGAAATGGGACCGCCTGAATGCGCCCGGCGCATGGGACGATCCAGGCTGCTGAAGCATAGGCAAGTTGATTGCCGCTCTGACTTTGTTAGAGGGCGAAGTATGAAGAAACCGACATCAACGCCGCACCTGAAGGGCTTTCGCGATGCCCGTGAAATTATCGCATATGCGGTCTGAGCGCCGTAACAAGCCGGCGGCGCGGCGCTTCCGGCGTGCAATTGGCACCAGCGGAAAAACCATAAAGCTCCTGTAGGTCAAATACCTGAACAATACCCGCGCGCAGGACCACCGGTTCATCAAGTGAAGCACGGGGCGAATGCCGGGCCTCAAAGCGCTTCATTCAGTCTCTGCCACGCTCAAAGGCATCGAGACCGCGCACATGATCCGAAAGGGCCAATTGGGCACCAACGGCTTGACTGCATTTCAGCAGTTCGCAGCACAACTATGTCCGGCGCAAGCCTGCTCTCCACCCAACTGAAAAGTAGCGACGGAACCAATCTTCGCGGTCAAGGTCACAGGTTCAGAACCCCCGGCCAATGCAATTGGCACTGCCCGGGGGGGCGTATGGTCTTCCCCTTATTGTTGGGCGTCGATGGCCCCGATCAGAGTGTCGACCATCTCGTCCCCGATCTGCTCGCGCACCATGTCCTGCAAAGATGCCGTGGCGTCCCGGAACTGCAACAGTTCCTCCTCAGTCAGGTCAATAATCTCCATATGCTCGAGGATTGCTGAACGTTGCTCATTCAGCATCTGATCCTGAAGTTCCCATTGAAAGGTCTCGGCATCAGCCAAAGCCTGATCAACAACAGCCTGAAGATCGCCGGGCAGGCCGTCATACCATTCCTTGTTGATCAGGTTTACGTTGGCCAGGAGAATATGATTGGTCGTCGTCAGATAGTTCTGCACCTCATAGAAACGCTGCGAGATGATGTGACCGAAGGGATTTTCCTGTCCCTCCACCACGCCCTGCTGCAAAGCCCCGTAGAGTTCAGGAAAAGCAATAGGGGTCGGCGCGGCGCCTATTGCCTCCCAGGTGGCCACCGAGAACCGGTTTTCGGGAACCCTGATACGAAGGTTGTTGTCCTTGATGTCAGCAGGTGAGCGCACCGGGACAGTCGATGTTGTCAGTTGCCGGAACCCACCATTGTAGAAACTGCCAAAGTGTATGCCACGGGATTCGAGCGCTGTTTCGACAGCCGTCGTGAACTCGCTATCGTTTAATATGGCGCGCAGTTGGGTTGTATCTGTCGGAAACAGGTAAGGTATTTCAAAGGCCGCGAATTCAGGTACGAACTGAACCGCACCGGACGTTGACGTGGGCACAAACTGAATGTCGCCCAGCAGCATTGACTCCAGTAACTCGCGGTCACCGCCCAGTGCGCCGCCTGGTTGGTGCTGAACGTCGATACGGCCATCCGAGGCCTCTTCGATATCAGCTTCGATCTTTTTGAAGGCCTGATAAAGCGGATGCGTTGTATCATTGAGCGTGTGCGCCAGGATCATGGTATATTCCTGCGCCACGACAGGCAGCGCTGTACCCAAAGCGAGCAGGGTTGCTGCGGAAAGGGACTTGAGTTTCATGAAATCCTCCATTTCATGGGGTGAAAGCCCCGCGGATCAACCCGCAAGGCCCGGAAGCCAGAGCGTCAGCCCCGGCACATAGGTGACAAGAAGCAGCCCCACGAGGAGCAGCGCAATGGGCACCAACAGCCCGCGACATATCTGCAGAACCGACAGTTTGGTGATACCGGAAGCCACATAAATATTGACGCCCACTGGCGGTGTGGCAAAGCCAATGGCAAGGTTGACCACCATGATCATTCCAAAGTGAACGGGATCGACACCATAGGGTGCCAGCACCGGCAACAGAATTGGCGTCAGGACGATGATCGCCGAGAGGGTTTCCATCACCATGCCAACACCAAGCAGCACCAGATTGATCAGCAACAGTAGGATCAGTCGTTCATCAATCGCCCCCCCGACAAATTCCCCCAAGGTCGCGGGCACCTGCATAAGCGTCAACACCCGGCCAAGCGCGGCCCCTGTTCCAGCTATGATAAGGATCGGCCCGATGGTAAGCGCCGTGTTTACCAGTACGCTACCCAGGTCGCGGATTGTCAGTTCACGGAACACCAGCATTGAAATGACCAGACCATAGATGCAGGCGATGGCCGCAGCCTCGGTCGGGGTGAAAGCTCCGCCATAAATGCCCCCCAACACAAATACCGGGGCCATCAGCGCCCAGAAACTGCGGCGGAATGCAGAGAGAACTGAAACCCGGCCTGTATCCGACGTGATCCGATGCGCATTGCGCCGCCCATATACATGGGCATAGCCCATCAGTAGCGAACCGATAACCAGTGCGGGTATGATTCCTCCAATGAATAACGCCGAGACACTGACCTGAGCCGCCATGCCGTAGATGATCATCGGTATGGATGGTGGGACGATCACCCCAAGCGTTCCCGCAGCAGTAACCAACGCAGTGGAGAAGCGAAGGTCATAGCCCCGGGACACAAGAAGCGGTATTGCCATAGATCCGATGGCCGCCACTGTCGCAGGAGAACTTCCCGATATCGCGCCGAACAACATGCAGGCCACAACCGAGGACATTGCAAGGCCGCCCCTGAACCTTCCAAACAGGGCATCTGCAAAGGAAAACAGCCGCTTCGCCAATCCGCCCCGCGTCATGATCTCACCTGCAAGTATAAACAGCGGCACGGCCAGCAGTGGAAAACTGTCAAGTGCAGTTACGATGGAGCGCACGACCTGGCCGGGGTTGGTCGGTGCGCCAATCCATCCCGGCAAAAATGCTGCAAAGCCCAGCGAAAAAGCAACCGGGACGCTGAAAAGCATTACCAGCAGGAAAAAACCTAGGGCATAGACTGGGATCATGCGCGCGGCCTTTCTGCAGCGCTGGCCTCAGGCACTACATCTGCCATAACGTTCAGTCCCGGCACTTCGCCGCCCCGCGCGATTTTCCATAGGGCTTGAATTGCGCGCAGAAGTGCCAGCCCCATACCGACTGGCACCGCAGCATAGACGATCCACATCTGCAGGTTCAGTCCAGGGGATGTTTGTCCGATCTGTGCGATTCTTCGCGTCAGAGGGACAGAATACCAAACCATCAACGCAAAGAAGATCGCAGATCCGAGCAGTGCGACAACTCCGAAGGTCCGAAGCCACGCCTGACCCGCCAGAACTGGCAACAGATCGACAGAAATGTTGCGTCCCTCCCGCACAGCAAGACTGACCCCAATGAACGTGCACCAGATCAGAAGATATCTTGCCAGTTCTTCGGACCAGACCAGTGGTGACCCGATCAGATAGCGAAACATAACCTGCGCGGCCAGGATCAGAACTAGCGCAAGAAGAATCGCGGCGAGGATAAAACGCTCGAAATTGACCTCCAAAAATCTCAGGGCTGTCATCATAGGTCGATCACTTTACCAGGATTAAGGATACCATTCGGGTCCAGTGCGGTCTTGATCAGACGCATCAGCGCGATCTCTTGCGCAGTGCGGGAATGTTCAAGATACGGCTTCTTGGTTGTTCCGATGCCGTGCTCTGCCGAAACGGAGCCACCAAACTCCCGGACAGTTGAATAGACGGCAGTGTCGAACGCCTTGGCCGGTTGGTACTTTGCACCGGGCAGCCAAGCAAGTAGATGCAGATTTCCGTCCGCAACATGGCCATAAAACACTGACTTACCACCCGGAACTGCCTGTGTGATGGCAGCCGCACACGCCTTCGCGAATTCATCTGCCTGCCTAGTCGGCAATCCTACATCATAGGCCAAATGCGGCCCAAGTGTGACTTTGAACTCGGAACACGCATCACGCACGCCCCAGAAGGTCTTGATGTCTGAAAGGCTTTGGGACAGGACCGCATCCTCCAACACTCCGTCGTCGAACATCTCTTCGAGAAAGGTCGTGAAGCGCGCGCTGTCGATCGCCTCATTCGTGCCCTGCGCTTCGATCAGGACGCGGAAAACGTGCTGCTGCGTTAGTGGACTACGCACGCCCGGCACATCGCAAGCGATCTGCCAATAATCCGGCCACATTACTTCGAAGGCGGACAACGTCGGCCCCAGTTTGCGCCGCGCCCCGTCTAAAAGACGCAGGACAGACGCATAGTCACCCATACCGCAAAGCGCAGCATGAGTGCAGCCCGGCGCGGGCTGCAGCCGCAGCACAAGCCGCGTGATGATCCCGAGCGTGCCTTCAGACCCTAAAAATAATTGGCGCAGGTCGTATCCAGTGTTGTTCTTGATCAGCTTGGTGGTGGCATCAATCACCGTCCCATTGGACAGCACCGCTTCAAGCCCCAGCACGAGATCGCGCATCAGGCCATATCGGATCACCCTGTTCCCCCCCGCGTTGGTGCTGGCATTACCTCCGATGGTGCAGGATCCCCGCGCCCCGAGATCCAGGGGAAAGTACAGTCCTGCCTCGGCAGCGGCGTTCTGCACAACTTCTAGTGGGGTTCCCGCAAGAACGGTGATTGTGGCCGAGGCAGGATCGATCTCCTCGATGCCGACCATCTTCTCCAGTGACAGTGCTATTCCGGATGATACCGGACGTGCCCCACCGCATAGGCCAGTCAGACCGCCTTGCGGCACAACAGAAATCCGATGCGTATTCGCGGCGCGCAGAAGCACCGCAATATCCTCGGTTGTGCGGGGACAAAACAGCGCTGCCGGCGCTTCAGGCATCAGCGCAGACCAGTCATTGTGATTTCTCGGGGGAACAGGATCGATGCGTGTGGAACGAACCGCTTCAGGCAAAGCGTCGAGAAACGCCTGCAATGACGGAATTGTATCATATCTGACGTTCATCCACGAGCCCCCCCTTGTCGAATTGCTGACAAGGTAGCAATTGAACTGTTAATGTCAACACGCTAACATGTCAGTGAATGTATAAACAGGATTCCTGATCATGCCCACCAGTCTCACCGCGCGCGCTCCGCGGGCCCATCTTTTCGGACTGTCCGCCGCGATGGTGACACCCTTTACGGCAGACGGTGCGATCGATACCGACCGCGCGGCTACCCATGCAGAGTTTCTGATGCAAGAAGGGCTGAACGGCTTGACGCTTTTTGGTACCACGGGTGAAGGGGCGTCATTGGGAACGACCGACCGGGCCTGTTTGCTCGATGCAGTGAGAGATGCCGGTGTGCCGTCGGCGAAAATCACGGTCGCAATTGTCGCCTCGGACTTCGAAACGGCCGGCGCGCAGATCGCGGCGGCACAGGCCCGCGGCGTGGAACGCCTGCTTCTGGCACCGCCTTTCTACTTCAAGGGTGTTTCGCAAACGGGGCTGGGCGAATGGGTTACGCGACTGATCAGCGCGACAAAGCGCGACATGCAGATCATCCTCTACCATATCCCACAGGTTACGGGGGTGGCCTTTGACGCGCCCCTGGTGCGCCAACTGAAGGACCGGTTCAGCGATACGATTTTTGGGGTCAAAGACAGTGCTGGTGACTGGGATCACACCGCAAGCCTGCTGCCGATGGACGATCTGGCCATTCTTGTGGGTGACGAACGTTTGCTTGCGCGCGCCGCCCCCCTTGGCGGGGCTGGCGCGATCAGTGGCATGGGCAACCTTCTGCCCGCCCGTGTTGACAAAATAATCCGCACCGGGGCCGCCGACCCTGATATGGACGCTCTTGTGGACCGCGTGGTTTCGGCCCCCGTCACACCTTTGGTCAAGGCGCTGGTCGGCGGCCTGCACGACGATCCCGGCTGGTCAGGCACGCGGCCCCCGCTGGAACAGGCAGACTCGACGCTGGTCGCAAGTTTGCTTAGTACTATAAGGTTTCTGAAGGGCTGAACATCAGGAAACAGGGAGCGGACGTTATGAAGCTGCGGGAACTGGCCTATGATGCCTTCACCGAAAACTTGCTGTCCCGGCAGATTTCACCGGGACAGTTCATTTCACAAAGGGAGCTGGTTGCCCTGACCGGGATGAACCTTGGCGCTGTGCGCGAAATGATCCCCCGGCTGGAAGCGGATGGCCTGATCCGATCTGTGCCCCAGCGTGGGTTGCAGGTCATGCATGTAGATATGGAACTGATCCGCAATGCATTTCAGCTGCGCATCATGCTGGAACGCGAGGCCGTGCGCCATTTTGTAACCGTCGTTTCGGACGCGGAGATCGCTGCCTTGCGCGCTGATCATGAAGCTGCGCGTGCGGCGGCCGCTTCGGGCATCACCCCCGATATTCTAGCACAGGCGCAGCAAACCGACTGGGATTTTCACGACCGAATGATCGATATGCTGGGCAATGACCTGATCAGAACAATCTACCGTACCAATGCCATCAAAGTCCGGCTGATCCGGAACGAGGATACCAGAATGCTACCAGAGCTGGCCGTTTCGGTCATGGATGAACATCTGGCGATCATCGCGGCCATAGAAAGCCGGGATCCGGAGGCCGCAGAAAACGCCCTTCTCGCCCACCTGACCAGCGCCCGGCAACGCGCAGTCAGGATATGAATGCTGGGGACTGATCAAAGAACCAAGGGCTATGCAATACCTGCGGGGGAGTGGGCAAAACTTGGTGGTCTACGTGTTGGGGTAAGGGTTTCAGAATGAGGCGTAACCCACCATGGATGTAAATATTTTTGTTGAGACGACGTTTGACGATGGAGAAACGCGTAGGCGCAATATCGGTCGGCTCTGCTGTGCGCCTGACGCGTTGGGACCCGTGAACCTTGGTCTACTTCTCGACGAGGCAAAGCAATTGCTAAGGCGATTGCGGGAAGCGATCCTGCAAGAACAGATCTATGACGCGCTGACCGCTCGCCGGAACTGCGACGACTGTGGTCGACGACGCGCGATCCATGATGATTGAGGCCGCGTATTCGACACGCTATTCGATCGATTTCGCGTGAAGTCGCCGAGAATTCGGCGCTGCTCGTGCCAAACGGTGGCTGGGATTGAGACCCATGGGCCGCAATCACTACTTGCTGGTCTTTTTCCCGATCGTGCAACGCCAGAACTTCGGCGACTGCAGGCCGAATTGGGATCGAGGCACTCGTTTCGAGAAGCCGCTCGATTGATCGAAATGTTCCTGCCCTGTTCGGCTCAGTTGAACACGACAATTCGAAATCGTTTGGGGCGCATTGCCCACAAACTCGGCTTCGACGAAGACGGTCAAGGAGACGCGGATACAGACGCGGCATCCTCCCCAACCACTGTTTTCCTGGATGGTGCGCACATACGATGTCGGCCTTAATACCAGAAACGGCACCTTGATGTTGTGGTCGGCAAGGCTGAAAGCCTCAATATGAGCCGACGATTTGGTCTCGTTCAACAAGCCGCTGCGTCGCCTGCCAGATAACTCCGAAATGACCTGATTGCACAAGGTTGGGATGGCCAAAGCAAGGTGACCGTGATTTCAGACGGCGAGCCAGCCTTGCCAAACCTAGTGCGGCGTGCCGTTCGAGGTCCCGTCTCCCACATACTGGATTGGTGGCATATCTCGATGCGGGTCAAGCACATTGAAAATGCGGTGCAAGGGCTCCTGCAATCGAAGGGCTTTTCAGGGTTGTTACTACTCTTCGAGCGGCCTGCCGAGACAATGCGCTGGTACCTTTGGCATGGGAAAGTGGTGACCGTCGCGACAATCCTCAAAGTTCTCCAAATCGATTGTGACCGATTGCGTGCCGAAACCCGAGGATTACGAGAAGCAGCCAGGCGCGTCAAAGCCCTGTGTCGCGTAGCCCTTAATTGGGTTCTGCGTCACTCTCTGTGTGGCGCCACTATCCTGAAACTGGAAAATTCAGAAGGGATAGTCATGATTTCGAAGAAGCATTGGTCGCCCGGGAGCGATGTGTCGGTTCAAAGCGTTGAGCGACGTGATTCCGGCGGGTGGATTGTATCGGGCAGTCTGACACCAAATGGCATCTGCCCAGACTCTGGATTGCAGTCTCGACGCCGTCACGGATGGCGGCATCGGCGACTGCAGGATTTCCCTGCACATGGCGACAGGGTCACGTTGGCACTCCAGGTTTGCCGGTGGCGATGTTTGGCTTCGGCTTGCCCGCGCCGGACGTTTTCAGACCATGTCCTCTCGATAGCACGTCCATTCGAACGTTGCACCTCCCGTGTCGGGAGATTGTCAGGCATCTTGGGCACGCGACAGGTGGGCGGCCTGCCGAACGGCTCTTGCGCCGTTTGGGCGTCGGCGTCAGCGATGACACGGTGCTTCGGCAACTCAAGCAGGTTGCGGACAACACCGCCCCGCCGCCAAGAGTCATCGGCATAGATGATTGGAGCTGGAAAAGTCGCCAACATACGGAACCATTATCGTTGATCTCGAACGGCATGTCGTGATCGATATCCTCGAGGATCGCACTGTGCAGAATCTGCGGCAGGCCATCGAAGAACAGATGAACATGCATGGTCGCGCGACTGGC
>NZ_JAQZSM010000021.1 GCF_028745735.1 Roseinatronobacter alkalisoli | reverse complement strand
AGATTGCGGCATCCATGGCATTGCCGCCTGCGCGCAGAATATCCAGCGCGGCAAGGGTGGCCAGCGGGTGCGAAGTCGCCGCCATTGCCCCGGTGGTCCTGACCGGCGAACGGCCCGGTGATTGCAGATCACGCATGGCAATACCCCGAATGGCCAGGCCGATTGTCCGGCGGGGTACTGGCCAATGCATCCGCGAAAACTGCGAATGCCATATATTTCTCATGTTGCCAGTTCATGGACTTCCGTCTCTCTCTCATTCGAAGGGAAACGCCCCGTTGCTAAGCAGCGGGGCGATGACGCTGGTTTAGCGAAGCACCTGTGTCCAGACGCGGGTGTAGAGCTCGTTCACTTCGGGTGAACAGATATCCTGCCAGCCCCCCGCATGTGCCAGCTCTTCGGGGATGTTCAGCTCTGGCGCGTCGGCCAGATCCGGGTCCATGAACTCTTCCGAACCTTCGATCGCGTTCTGATAGCTTGCGAAGTTCGAAATCAACGCGGCATTTTCCGGTGCCATGATGAAGTTCTGGAACAGTCTGGCATTTTCCGGGTTCGGCGCATCCGCCAGCACCATCATGCTTTCCATGAAGATGTGAAAACCTTCTTTCGGAAAGCCCCATTGGACATCGGCGTTCACGCGGCGGGCGCGGTATGCGGCACCGTTCCAGTAATAAGACGCATACCAGTCGCGGGTATCCATCTTGTCCAGACCGTATTCCATCGAAATCCAGTACTGCTTGGCATGCAGAAGCTGGTCAAGAACAGCCCGCATCAGGTCCCGGTCATCCGAGCACCACTCGCCACCCATATAGCGGATCGCAGCATACAGAACGTCGTTCATTTCGGGGGCGACGTTGATCTTGCCATGCAGTTCCTCGGGCGGGTCCAACCAGATGGCGCTGGTGTTGATGTCGCCATCATAATAGTTCGTGGCAACCACTGGTCCACCGGTGCCCCATAGCCATGGCGCGGAGTATTTGCGGCCCGGATCCCAAGGCGGATCGCGCCATTCTTCCTTGACGTATTGGAAATTCTCCATCTCGGACACATTGGTCTGCTCGACCAGTCCTTCGTTGATCCAGATCGGGATGAAATTGGCCGAAGGGTTCACAAGGTCAAAGCCGGAACCACCCGCACGCACCCGCGCCAGCGCGGTGTCGTTGCTGTCATAATCGGTCACTGTAACCCGGACGTCATATTGTTCAGAGAATTTCGCAATCAGTTCGGGGCTGGTATAGTTACCCCAGTTATAGATATTCAGCTCCCCCGCCGCATGGGCGGCCCCTGCGAAACCGGCGCAAGCCATCGCCGTCGTAATTGTAAGTTTCCTGAACATCAAATGTCCTCCTTGTTGGTGGTTGGGTTTTTTTGTTGTTGGTTCAGTTCTTCTTGCGGTTGAAAACGAAGAAGACGGAAACGGCCAGAATGCTGATAACCAGCAACACCGTCGCCGCTGCGTTGACCTCTGGCGTCATGTCGCGCCGCAACTGGCCAAGCATGTAGGTGGGCAACGTGTCCTGCCCGCCGGATTTGACGAATTCGGAAATCACCACATTGTCGAGCGAGATTGCGAAGGCCAGCAGGAACCCGGCCAAAGCCCCGGGGGCCAGCAGCGGCAGGGTGACATAGCGGAACGTGGCCCAGGGCGGCGCATACAGATCGGCGGCCGCACGCTCATAGGTCAGATCCATCCCGATCAGCCGCGCGCGGATCGGCAGATAGGCGAAGGGAATGCAAAAAGCAGTATGCGCCAGGAAGATATAGGCAGGGCCAGTGTAACCGGTCCAGACCTTGATCCGTGCAAAGACGATCAGCAGCGCCACGCCGGTCACGATTTCGGGCACCATCAGCGGTTGGTTCAACAGCGCATATTTGGTGGTCAGGCCGCGATAGGGGCGCGTGCGCGTCATCGCCAGCGCCGCCATCAGCGCCATCACCGTTGCCGCCGCACCAGAGATGATCGCGATCTGGATCGAATTCAGCGTCGCGCGCTGAATCGCCTCGTTGTTCCATGCGCTGACATACCAGCGCAGCGACCAGCCCCCCCAGACCCCGACCGAGGATTCCGAATTGAACGAATAGACCACAAGCGAAACGATGGGCGCATATAGGATCACGAAAATCGCAAGGGCAATGGGCGTGAAACCGGGCATCCGGCGCAGGTTGAAGGATTTGACCTTACTGGGCATCGGTGTCCCCTTTCTTCGCGTCCTGACGGACATAGGCGATCAGCAGAACCATCACGATAATCAGCAGGGTAATCGACAGTGCAGACCCCAGCGGCCAGTTGCGGGCCGGTCCGAACTGCTGTTCAATGAAATTGCCCATCATCATGTTCTTGCCGCCGCCCAGAACACGCGGTGTCACATAGGCGCCGATGGCGGGAATAAAGACGAGGATACAGCCCGCAATGATGCCGGGTTTACACCCCGGCAGCACCACATGGCGCAGCACCTGGAACCGGTTCGCGTAAAGATCATATCCCGCTTCGACCAGCCGGTGATCCAGTTTTTCAAGGCTTGCATAGATGGGCAGAACCATCAGCGGCAGGTAGACATAGACCAGACCGAACAGCACCGCGCCATCCGTGAACAGCATCTGGATCGGTTCATCGATCACGCCAAGCGACATCAGTGTCCGGTTGATATGGCCAGTGTTGCGGATCAGGTCCATGATCGCGAAGGTGCGCACCAGCAGGTTTGTCCAGAACGGGATGGTGATCAGGAAAAGCCACAGGTTGCGGTCGCTGGCCGGACGATTGGCAATGAAATAGGCAGTCGGAAAGCCCACCAGCAGCGCGCCGATCATGGTCAGCAATGCCAGTTTCACCGACCGCCAGAAGATTGAAAGATTGGCTTCGGCCAGAATCAGCGAGTCGTCGAAAATGTCCTTCGTGAAGACAACACTGATCCAGCCTTCAAGCGAGAACTGGCCGAACTTGACCCCGCCATAGTCCCCACGTTCCATGAAGGAAAACAGCAGCACCACCAGCAATGGCCCGGCGGCGAACAGGATAATGGTTATCAGCGCAGGCACCGACAACAGCCAGCGTTGGCGGACATCCTCGCGGCGAAGTCGTTCTGAATGCTCTTTGGTTACCGACATCGCTTAATCCCTCAGCAGACGTGTGGATTGCGCATCAACCATGATGTGGACATTCGCGCCGGGCGCAAAAGGCGTAACTGTGGCCGAACGGTTCTGTTCGCGCGCAATGAATTCCGCCCCGTCCTGCATCCGCAGGTAATAATGCGTGTCGGTGCCCAGAAAGACCGTGCGTTCCAGCAATGCGGGCAGACCGCCTTCGGTTTTTTCCGCCACGATCTGCACATGTTCAGGACGGATCATCACCGTCACTGCCGCACCGGGGTCAACCGGCACATCGCCGGTTGCTGCCAGCGTCCCACCCGCCAGTGCAACGCGGTGCTGAGTGCCCTCGCGGGATTCGACCCGTCCTTCAAGGAAGTTGGCCTCGCCGATGAAATCGGCCACGAAGCGGTTTGCCGGCCGGTCGTAGATTGCGCGGGCATCCCCGACCTGCAAGACCTCGCCCGCACTCATCACGGCGATGCGGTCGGACATGGTCAGGGCTTCTTCCTGATCATGGGTCACGAAGATGAAGGTAATGCCGGTTTCTGTCTGAAGGCGCTTCAGTTCGACCTGCATTTCCTTGCGCAGCTTGTAATCCAGCGCTGAAAGCGGTTCATCCAGCAACAGCACCCGTGGCGAAGGCGCAAGGGCGCGGGCCAGTGCCACCCGCTGCTGCTGCCCGCCCGACAACTGCCCGGTCCGCCGCTTGGCGAAATCCTGCAACTTGACCAGCGCCAGCATCTCATCCACGCGGGCGGCAATCTCGGCGCGGGGTTTTCCCAGCATCTTCAGGCCAAAACCGATATTCTCGCTGACCGTCATATGTGGAAACAGCGCGTAGTTCTGGAAGACGGTGTTGATCGATCGCTTGAACGGGGGCAAGGTGGCGATATTCTCGCCCATCAGCTTGATCTCGCCCTCTGTCGGGGCCTCGAACCCCGCGATCAGCCGCAGCAGCGTGGTCTTGCCGCAACCGGACGGACCCAGAAGCGTGAAAAATTCGTTCTGGTCAATCGTCAGATCAACCCGCTTCAGCGCCGTGAAGGTGCCAAAATCCTTGACGATCCCTTCGGCCGCGACCGAGGGGGTTTTGAAATCAGTTTCCGGTTTCATGTGTCACCTTTCCACCGCAGATTGTCATTACGGGCGTCAGACCGGGAATATCCGTCACAGGGGTCGCTTCGATATCGCCGGAAAGCAGAACAAAATCGGCCAGATAACCTTTTTTGATCAGCCCCTTGCGGTCTTCTGCGTGTTCTGCATATGCGCCCTCAATCGTGTAGCCTGCCAGCGCTTCATGCAGCGTGACGGTCTGTCTGGGCAGGTGCGGCTCCCACGGTTCCCAGGTCAGGGCCGCATGGATGCCCGCCAGCACGTCGATCCGCGCCACTGGCCAATCGGACGAAAACACCACATGCGCACCCGCATCGATCATCCGGCGCCAGGCATAGGCCAGATGCCAGCGATCCGGCCCGATCCGCGTCTTGGCCGGTTCGACAGGAAAATCCATTGCACCCGGCGGATGCGGCGGTTGCATGGACGCGATCGCGCCAAGTTCCTTGAAACGCGCAATATCGCTTTCCTGAATCAGTTCGATATGTTCGACCCGGTGGCGCGCATCGCGGGCACCATTGGCCTTTTGCGCGGCTTCATAGCCGTTCAGAACCTGCCGGACAGCGCCATCACCACAGGAATGCACCGCAATCTGCAACCCGCGGCGATCGGCTTCGACCATCATTGCGGTCATCTGTTCTTCGGTGAAAAGCGGCTCTCCGTGATAGCCGGGCCTGTCGGCGTAATCCTCAACCAGATAGCCTGTGAACCCTTCCATGACACCGTCACAGAAGCATTTGACCATCCCGGAATTCACCCAGTCGCCCTGATAGGTTTCATGCATCATTGATGCCTTGTTCAGCATCTCAAGGCCCATGAAATTCTTGAAATGGAAGGGCACCTTGACCCGGCAGATCAGATTGCCATCTGCCTCGATCTCTTTCAGCAGATCGAGCGTGTAAAGATTGCCGTCCATGTTGTGGATCGAAGTGATGCCATGTCTGGCGCACCATTTCAGGCCGGCCATAATATCGGCCTTGTCCCTGGCGCGCTCCTGCTCTGTGGGGGCCGGGTCGGGTTCGCCGCCTGTGGCCAGACCCAGACCGCTGCGCTGTTCACCAGCATAAATGTCTACCGGGCCAAACGCCTCGACTTCGCGCAGCTCGCCGGTGGCAAGCCCGTCATCGCCCATAACAATCTCATTGCCCGGCCCGAGTTGCTTGCCCTTCAGCAACCCGACGTCTTCCAGCAGGCGCGTATTGGCCCACATGGTATGGAAATCGAAGGCGACAAAGGCAAGCGGGCGGTCCGCAATCATCCGGTCCAGAATATGGCGGTCAAAGGACTGACCATCGAGCATGTCGTAATCGACACCCTGCACATAAATCACCTTGGCATCGGGATGGGCCTTTGCATGGGCCTGAACCTTTTCGCAGATGGCGTCAAAGCCCTTGGTTCCCGTCAGCAGCAGGTGCTTCAGCGACGCCCCGCCACCGAAAAGATGCATATGCGCCTCTATGAAACCCGGCAGCAATGTCGCGCCATTTGCCTTGACGATGCGTGTGTCAGGTCCGGCATGGGCCATGACGGCATTATCCGTTCCGACCTCGATGATACGCCCGTCAGCAATGGCAACCGCCGCTGCTTTGGGGTTCTGGGGGTCCATGGTCAGTGCGGATGCACCGGTAATGATAAGATCTGCGTTCATTCAGTTCGGACGCCGGGACAAAAGCCAGCCTGCGCCACTCCTCCTGTTGTTTGCATTCTTTTTTGTATACACTTTCTGTCGACGTTGGACTTGTCAACTGCATTGTCCTGGGTTAGGCCTTTCTTCTTTCAATACCCGCAGAGAAATTGCCCGATGAACAACTCGCACCGCAGCAACCTGCGACAGACGACCTATGAGGCGATCAAGATGCTGATCATAACCGGGCAACTGTCGCCCGGATCGCGGGTTTCCGAGGCAGATCTGGCGAACCGTCTTGAGGTAAGCCGCACACCGGTTCGAGAAGCGCTGAGCCGCCTTGAACATGACGGTTTTGTTCTGCCCCGCCCGCGCAACGGCTATTCGGTCATGCGCATCGACATCGACACCGTGAACGAAGCGTATGACGTTCGCGACGTGCTGGAAGCAGAGGCTACGAAGCTGGCCACGAAGGCAATTGACGACGCCGGACGCGCAGAACTGCGCGCGATCATTGACGAATGCGACCGGCTGGCCGCCCTGCCGGACCGCACGATGCAGGATGACCTGCGCGAGATGCAGATCGGGATCGACCTGCACCGCATCATCGCGCGGCACAGCGGCAACAGCTTGCTGTGCAGCTTGCTGGACGGCGTGCTGGACCGGTGCCAGGCCTATGTCTGGCTGGATGTCACCAATCTGAACAGCTTTGCCGCCGCGCGCGACGATCACCGCGCCATCGTCGATGCGGTTTGCCGCGGCGATGTCGATGCGGCTGTGGAACTGACCTGCCGCCATATGTCGGAGGCCCGTGAAAACGTGCTGAGTGTCGTTCGGTTGCGTCGTAGTTTTCATGACATCATGTCCAGCACGGGTTAGAATTTACGCGGATCAATCGGGACCGATCCTGCCAGTCCGAGTAGCTTTTCCATCTGAAATGCGGCGGCGATTACGCCACGGTCGCCACGCGGCGGACCGCAGACCTGCATTCCGACCGGCAGCCCCTCTGGTGTCAGCCCGACAGGCAGCGACAGGATCGGGCAGGAGGTGATCGACAGCATCGCGGTCAGTTGCAGCCAATCCATGTAGTCCTTGAAGATATAGCCGTTCAGTTCACTGGGGCTGCTGATCCCGACCGGGAAGGGCGGCATGCAGGTGCAGGGCGCAAGCAACAGATCATGCGTTTCGAAGAAGGCAACCATCGCCTGAAACAGGATGCCGCGCTGGCGCTCCGCCTCTGCCAGAACCATGCCGGACTGGGTTAGGCCGCGTTCGGTGTTCCAGATATTGTCAGGCTTCCACATATCCCGGTGCGCGGCCACAAGTTCGGACTTGCCTGCGGCGAAATACGCGGCGCGAATGGCGTGGAATGTCTCCATCGCCTTCGAGAAGTCGGGAATATCCTCGGTGATTTCCCAGCCTGCGCTGGCAAGCTGTTCAACCGCCCTGTCGCAGGCATCCGCCACGTCCTTATGAACCGGCGAAACACCCAGATCCCGGCTATAGGCAACACGGCGCGGGCGGTCATCGGGCCGCGCGGCATCGGCAAAGGGCAGCGCGGGGGCTGGCAGGGACAGGGGATCGCCGGGATGGATACCCGCCATCGCGTCAAGCATCAGCGCCACGTCGCGCACATTGCGCGCCATCGGCCCCTCGACCGCGATCGTATCAAAAGGAAACGGGTTCGGCCCGTTCGCCACCCGGCCCGGCGACGGGCGCAGGCCAACAATTCCGCAAAATGCCGCCGGAGTGCGCAGGGAACCCCCGTAATCTGATCCCGTCGCCATCCAGACCTCGCCCGCAGCCAGTGCCGCAGCCGCCCCACCCGATGACCCGCTGGCCGTCATCCGCGTGTCCCAGGGCGTCACAGTGGGCGGGAACACCTGATTGAACGTATTGCCGCCCGCGCCGAATTCAGGCGTGTTCGACTTGCCAATCACGATCGCACCATTGGCTTCCAGCCGCTCGACCATATAGTCGGAACGGTCCGGCACATGGTTGGCAAATATCGGCGATCCATAGGTCGTGCGCACCCCGGCCACATCGTTCAGATCCTTGACGGCAATGGGCAATCCCGCCAGCCAGGTCGGGTCATGTTTGCGGGCATCGCCGCTTGCCTCTATCTGCCTGGCGGCGGCAAGGGCACGATCCTTGCACAGCGTTGGCAATGCCCTGATGTCATCTTCCACCGCTGCAATCCGGTCAAACGCCGCTTCGACGGCCTGTGTGGGGGCCACCGCGCCGGATTTGAGTTTTGCGACCAGATCGAAGGCGCTGAGTTTGAAAAGATCCGCCATGATCGTCACCAACTGCCCGTGTTGGGCATCGACGCCCAGGGTTCGCGCGGGGGCAGTCTTTCGCCGGTCTGGATAAGCTCTATAGAAATCCCGTCAGGAGAGCGCACAAAGGCCATGACACCATCGCGCGGCGGGCGGTTGATAGTGACGCCGCCATCGCTAAGACGCTGGCACGTGTCATAGATATCATCCACCGCAAAGCACAGATGCCCGAATCCGCGACCGACTGTGTAATCCTCGGGATGCCAGTTAAAGGTCAGCTCCAGTTCCGGCCCGTCGCACCCGCTGTCCATATCCCCTTCGGCGCGCAGAAATACATTGGTGTAGCGGCCTTCTTCGCTGACGATCCGGTCTGTTTCGCGCAGACCCAACAAGGTGCAGTAGAAATTCAGCGATGCGTCTATGTCGGTGACACGGACCATGGTGTGCAGATAATGCATGTCGCTTTTCCTACGTTGTTTCAAAGACCTGCGCCGAAAGATACCAATACCTGCGTCCATATATCCGACCAGCACCGCGGGGCCGGTGTTCATTGTCCCGTTCTCTCAGCCGCAATCACGCCATATCTGGCCAGCCGCTGATGACCTTAACCTCCAGAAATTCCTCAATGCCCCAGACACCCCCTTCGCGGCCGATCCCGGACTGACCAAAGCCGCCGAAGGGCGCACCGAACGGAACATCGGTGCCATTCAGCCGGACCATGCCACTGCGCAGCTTGCGCGCCAGCCGCCGTGCCCGGTCGCCATCACGCGTCCACAGATAGGCGGCAAGGCCATAGGGGCTGTCATTGGCTATCGCGATAGCCTCCGCTTCGGTGTCGAAAGGAATGACGGACAGGACCGGGCCAAAAATTTCCTTGCGCGCAATGGTCATGTCGTTGGTCACATCGGCGAACACAGTCGGCTCAATGAAGAAACCGCCATCCTCAGATGCGCCGCCACCAGTGACAAGGCGCGCCTCCTGCTTGCCTTTGGCAAGAAATTCCTTGACGCGCTCGAACTGCGCGCGGTTGGCAAGCGGGCCCATCTCGGTCGCCGGATCGGCGGGATCGCCCGTAACAAGGCCACGCGCCACATCCGCCACAGCTGCCACGACCTGATCATAGACGCTGCGTTCCACCAGCATGCGCGACGGTGCATTGCAGGACTGGCCCGTGTTCCGAAACATGGAAATCGCCGTCTCCCGGCCGGCGGCAACCGGATCGGCGTCAGCAAAGACAAGGCACGCGCCCTTGCCGCCCAGTTCCAGACTGACACGCTTTATATCATCGGCGGCAGCATGGGTGACAGCAGCGCCCGCGCGGGTGGACCCGGTCAGCGACACGGTGGCCACATCAGGGTGGCGTACCAAAGCCTCGCCCAGATCCGGGCCGGTGCCGAAGACCATATTGAACACGCCAGCCGGAACCTTGGCCGCATCCATGATTTCGGCGAATATCTGCGCCGAAAGGGGGGCAAGTTCGGATGGTTTAAGCACCATCGTACAGCCCGCCGCCAGCGCCGCACCCACCTTCAGGGTGATCTGGTTCATCGGCCAGTTCCAGGGGGTAATCAGAACCGCGACGCCCATGGGCTCCATCGCGATCCGGTCGGTGCCGTCGCCCACATCAGGTGTGCTGAGCCAGTGAACCTTGTCAATCGCGTTGATGAAATCAGCCAGATGGCCGCGCCCTGCCCCGTATTGCGCCGCAGCCGACATTGTTGCCGGCGCACCCATCTCTGTGGTCATGGCGGCGGCCAGATCATCCTTGCGCGCCTCATAGCAGGCAAGGACACGTTCCAGCACCGCCTTGCGTTCCGCCACAGGGGTTTCGGCCCATGCGTCGAACGCTTCGCGGGCCGCAACGACAGCACGCGCGCCGTCCGCCGCACCACTCAGGGCCAAGGTGCCGATCGATGCGCCGGTGGCGGGATTGATGATGTCATGCTCTGCCACAACCTCGGTGTTGCGCCACCCGCCGCCGATATAAGCCTTGTCCAGGCGCATCTTTCACCTCCGGTCATTTCTTGAGAAAGAGATACAAAATATTGCGATCGCAATCAAGTAAATTAGATGTCTTAATGATAAATGCTATACATTTTATGGAAAAGTCGTTATTTTCAGCGCAAATGTGGGACGATGCCTGCAGAACTTGCGGAACGAATCTGCGATCACATTTTGGACCACGCACAAAGCACCCGTCCCACAACGTTGCGGGCCGGGCCTTGCCCGGTGCCTGCTGGTTGACGTGATTTCAATTGGAGTGACCATGCTTTGGCGGGCACGGCACGCCTATGGCCCACATTATTCGCACATGGGCTCATCAAAGATATGGGCACTGTCCCGACCAGTGTTCAGCCCGGGACAGATACGCCCGACGCTATTCGAACCGTGCGTTTTCCATCAGATAGGCATGCCCTTCGCGGATGTCGCGCGCCAGAAGTTCGGCCGCCCCCTCCCCGTCGCGGTCTTCAAGACGTTTGACAATCTCATCATGATAATCAAGTTCCAAAATCCCGCGCAGGTCATTGTCGAACTGGCCGCTGAACTGGCGCAGGAACGGCCCGACCTGAAGCCAGAGCGTTTCGATCAGGAACAACAGTGACGGTGAACCGCAGGCTGTGTAGATCCCGAATTTGAAGTCGTGATTGTGCAGCAGATAGGCGTCGATATCCTGATCCTCGGCAGCGGCGGTCAGCGCAACCGCAACCTGACGCAGCTTCAGCAACCCGCCGCGGTCCAGAGCCGCGACGGCGCGGCGCGTGGCGGCGGGTTCGCAGATCAGCCGCGTCATCATCAGATCGTCAAACCGTTCGCGGGTCATGGCAGGCAGAACCATTGATCCGTTGGGCAACTGGTCCAACGCATGCAACGCCTGCAAACGCAGCAAGGCAGAGCGCACAGGCATGTCGCTGGTTCCAAGCTCTTTGGCCAGCTTGCGCGATGTCAGCTTGCGACCGGGTTCAAGCTGGCCAGACATAAGCGCGTGCCGCAACCGCTCATAAACGATTTCATGCAATGGCTGGATTTCCACGGGGGACAATCCGATCGGGTCTTGCTTCTTCAAGTGTTTTTCCATTCCCCGGACAGGCAGTTCAGACCTGGTTTGCCGCAACGTGAAACTGCCACGCGCTTCGTTAAGACCTTCATCTCAATGCGACCCAGCTACTGATGATGTAGCATAGGGTAAATGATCAGGCGCCATGACGCCATTTGATATTGCGCCGCACCGGAAGCCCCATTTCTCAGGGTGCATTATTCGTCACATCCGGTCTTGGTCGGCGAAGGAATTCAGCAAACATATCGGCAATATCCTCCGTTGCGAGTTCCGCAGACATTCCCTTTCGTGCCGATTGAGCGGTTTCGGGCGGCAGAACCACCCCGCGCGCATCCAGCAGATCGACCATGAATTCAGGGGTGAATTCCGGATGCGGCTGCATCGTCAACGCCTTGTCACCATAGACCAGAATCGCGTTTTCGCAAAAGTCAGTATGTCCGGCAACCCGCGCATCTTTTGGCGGCTGCGTCACCTGATCCTGATGCCATGCCATGATGCGCTTCGATCCGGTGTCGGTGTCATACTGCGTTGCCCCGACCGACCAGCCGCCCGAAAATTTTTCGACCTTGCCACCCAGCGCCTGCGCCAGAATCTGGTGCCCGAAACAGACACCAATGATCGGCACGCCCTTGGCATAGACCGCGCGCAGGAACGATTCCAGCGGCGCAATCCATGGGTGCCCTTCATAGACACCAAAGCGCGACCCGGTGATCAACCAGCCATCCGCATCATTGGGTCCGGCGGGCAGAACCCCGTCCAACACGGCGAAGGTTTCGAAAGTGAACCCCTGCCCCGCCAAAAACGCGCGAAACAGGTCGTCATAATCGCCATGTTTCGCGCGCAATTCAACCGGGGTTCGCCCGGTCTGAAGAATGCCGATCTTCATTTCATCAGGGCCTCAAGTTCCGGTGTTGCCGCTTTCAGGGCGCGCGCATAGCGATCTGCGGCCTCGATGATCTCGGCCTCGGTGACGGAAAGCGGCGGCGAAAACGACGTAACCGGCAGATAGGGCAGCGCCCGTGTCAGAACGCCTGCCACAGTGGCGTGTCTGGCCACAATCTTGTGCGGGGCGGCGCCCTGCGGAAAACCGGTGAATTCGACCGCCGCCATCAGGCCGATGCCGCGAATATCGCCAACGAAGGGACTGTCACCCACGCGGGTACGCAGCGCCTCCAGCAGGACCGGCCCAAGGGTTGCGGAACGACCGGCCAGGTTTTCACGCTCCATGATGTCAAGATTGGCCAGTGCAATGGCGGCACCCACCGGGTGGCCGGAATAGGTAAAGCCGTGCATGACAACGCCCATTTCGTCGGATGCATTTTCAAACACCTCCCACATCCGGGTGGAAATGATCGATGCCGACATCGGGAAATAGGCGCTGGTCAGGCCCTTGGCCAGCGACACGATATCAGGACGCAAGCCATATGTGCCCGACCCGAACCAGTTGCCGGTCCGGCCAAAGCCAGTGATGACCTCATCCGCGATCAGCAAAATGTCATGGCGGTCCAGAACATCCTGCAGCTTTTCGAAATACCCTTCGGGCGGCAGGAACACGCCGCCGGTGCCCATGACGGGCTCCGCGATGAAGGCCCCGATCGTGTCTGCACCCTCATAGGCGATCATGTCTTCCAGTTCAGTGATCAGGCGGTCAGTATATGCCGCTTCACTTTCGCCATCCTTGCCGAAGGCAAAATAATGCGGGCAACTGGTATGCAGCACATTGTCCAGCGGCATGTCAAAAGCCGTGTGATAGGATTTGATGCCCGTCAGACTGCCGGATGCCAGTGTCAGGCCGTGATAGGCCCCTTCGCGCGCGATAATCTTTTTCTTGGCCGGTTTGCCGCGCAGGTTGTTGTAGTAATTCACCAGCTTGACGGCAGTGTCATTGGCGTCTGAACCGGAGTTGCCAAAGAACACCCGGGCCATGTCCGATCCCGGCACCGTGTCGCGAAACAGGCCCAGCAGGCGGTCGGCCAGACGGATGGTCGGTTCCGCCGACGCGCCGCCAAAGAAATGCTGGAAGCTAAGCTGTTGCATTGCCTCGGCCCCGGCCTGCACCAGTTCTTTCCGGCCATAGCCCACATTCACGCACCAAAGCCCCGCGCCCATGTCCAGCAGCGTTGCGCCCGTGTCGCGCGTGATCGTCACGCCCTCGGCGGCGGTATAAATGGACGGGCCGTTCTTTTGCAGATCGCTGATCGAGGTGACAGGGTGAAACAGGCTCATCTGGTCCATCTGCGCCAACGACAGGTTTGTGTGTTCGTTCATGATGCGGTCCTTTCAGGACAAGGAAGCAGGCGGCGCAGGGCGCGCACGGCACTGTCGGGGGTTGTAATGACGGGGCAGCCGAAGCAGGGCTGCAAAACCCTGGCGGCGCGCGCTAAGCTGAATTGGCCCAGCAGGACAACATCCTGCGCGCCGATATCCTTGCAGGCCGCAAGAACAATGGCATCATGGCCAGCCCCGTCGCCGACCTTCAGCGCGGCCAACGCGCCATCGGCCAGAATGGGGGTGATGTGAATGGTCTTGCCCAGCGCACTGGCCATATCCTGAAGCTCGCGCATCAGCGCAGGCAGCGAGGGCGGAAACGTCACGACAAGCGCAATGCGCGCGCCCAAAATCAGCGCTTCTGCGAAGGCGGCCTGATTGGGGCGCAGGACAGGGATGGACAGCGCGGACCTGACTGCATCAATCGCCGGGCCAAAGGCCGAGCAAGTGAACAGAATCGCCTGTGTGTCCTGCGCACCACTGCCCAAAGCCGCATAGCGCCCCAGCTTCAGAAAACGGGTTATCATCGCCTGATCCAGCCTGCCTGCACGCGCCAGATCAGCGGAAAGCGATGTGTCCAGCAGATCGGCAATCTGCGCTTCGGGCCAGAGCCGGGCAAAGGCGTCGCGGATCGGGGCAACCGATTCTTCCAGCGCATGGATCAGCGCGATGCGCGGCATGGTCACGGCCAGTTCAGACATGGGGGGCCACCTTGCGGGCGCGCAACACCGCGATCAGTGCCTTGTCGCGGGCGTCTTCCAGTTCACGGATGCTGCGCCCGCCGACTTCGCGCGCCACCCCGGCCACAAGCGCGTTCTGCACATCGGCACTCAAAGTCGGGCTGCCCAATGCGGCCCAGCGGCGTTCCTGACTTGGCCCCAGATGGGCCAGATAGCCCGCCATGCCGCCCGCACCACCGCCCAGATGATAGGCCATTTGCGCCCCCAGCACCGACCAGCGCAGCCCCGGCCCGTTGACCAACGCGGCGTCAATCGCTTCCACATCCGCGATGCCATCTTGAACCATATGAACCGCTTCACGCCATAGCGCTGATGCCAGACGGTTCGCAATATGCCCGGTGGCATCTTTCTTCAGGCGCACAGGCACGCGGTCTGCTGAACGATAGATCGCTTCGGCACGCGCAAGGCGCGCGGGGTCAGTGCCGTAAATTTCAACGAGCGGAACCAGATGCGGCGGGTTGAACGGATGCGCGGTAATCAGTTTCGACGGATCCTGCAGGCCGGGGCCAAGGTCGGACCATGTCAGCGCCGATGTGGATGACGCAAGCACCGCGCCCGCCGCCATCAGCGGTTCAATCTGCGCATAAAGCGCATGTTTGACTGGAATACTCTCCGGTGCGTTTTCCTGAATAAGATCCGCATCGCGCACTGCATCAGACAGGGACGCGCAAAGCGTCAGTGTGCCGCGTGGCCCCGCATCCGGTGACACATCCGCCAGTTGCGCAAGCGGCGCGCGCATGCGCGCCTGAAGCTGCTCAAGCGCGTCCGCTGCCGGATCCCAGACCCGGACATTCGCGCCGTGATGCACGAACAGGGCCGCCCAACCGGCACCAATAAGGCCAGCGCCCAGAATCGCAACCGAAGGTGTGTGTGAAACCTGTTCCATGCGGCACTCCATATTTGCGATCGCATTTTCGTATATGAACACACCATCACGCAAGAGAAAAATTTTGTTCTAATAATGATATTTATTAGTATATTTGAAAATTCATCGCGAAACAAAAGGTCTCAATTGACTTATGCGATCGCAAAAGATAGCCATACTCAACGCCAACCATAGGAATACACATGACACCAAGCGCGAAGACCTGCGCCATCATTACCGGGACGACATCGGGAATCGGTGCCGCCATCGCCCGCGCACTGGCCGCGCAGGGGCATGCATTACTGCTGGTTGGACGCCGCGAAGATGCCGGGCGCGAACTGGCCGATGCGCTGCGGGCCGAAGGAACCGAGGTTGTGTTTCACGCAGCTGACCTGTCGGACAGCGCAGCCCCCGAAGCGGTCATCAAGGCCGCAATCGCGGCCTTCGGGCGGGTGGACATACTGATCAACAACGCAGGGCTTCTGAGCCATGGCCGTGCCGAAGACACCACCGATGCCGTCTGGAACCGGATCATGGATGTCAATCTGGGCGCGGTTTTCCGCCTGTCGCGCGCAGTGCTGCCTGCGCTGCGCGCGCAGGGCGGCGGGGCAATTGTCAACATCGCATCGGACTGGGCGCTGGTCGGCGCGAAGGGGGCGGTCGCCTATGCCGTTTCGAAAGCGGCAGTCGCGCAACTGACCCGCTGCATGGCGCAGGACCATGCGCATGAAGGCATCCGCATCAACGCGGTCTGTCCCGGCGATACCGACACCCCCATGCTTGCGGCGGGGCTGACAGGGCGCGCGCGTGCCGAGGCGCTGGCCCGCTATGGGGCCAATATCCCGATGGGGCGCGTCGGCACCCCCGAAGACATCGCGCGCGTCACGGCCTTTCTGACCTCCGACGCGGCAGAATACATGACCGGGGCGCTGATCCCGGTCGATGGCGGCGCAACCGCTGACTAAGGCGACAGGAGAGACAGCCATGGGCAAGACTTTTGAAAACCTGATCGGCGGCGCATGGCGCGGGGCGGATGACGCTTCTGAGAACCGCAGCCCGTCGGATGTGACCGACCTGATCGGGACTTATGCCCGTGGGCGCGCGCAGGATGTGGCCGACGCAGCTTCGGCCGCCGCGGCTGCGGCCCCTGTCTGGGCGGCGGCATCGCCACAGGTGCGCGCCGATCTGCTGGACCGCGTGGCCGCTGAAATCACCCGCCGCGAAGGTGAAATCGCGCAGATGCTGGCGCGCGAAGAAGGCAAGGTTCTGCCCGAAGCACTGGGGGAAACCCGCCGCGCCGCGCATGTCTTCCGCTTTTTCGCCGGCGAGGCGTTGCGGCTGACGGGTGATGCGCTGGCCTCGGTCCGCCCGGATGTGGATGTGGAGGTTACGCGCGAAGCTTTGGGCGTTGTCGGCCTGATCACGCCCTGGAACTTCCCAATTGCAATTCCCGCGTGGAAAATCGCGCCCGCGCTGGCCTATGGCAATTGCGTCATCTTCAAACCCGCGGAACTGACGCCGGGAAGCGCGCATATTCTGGCAGAAATCATCCACGGTTCCGGTTGCCCGGCAGGGGTGTTCAACCTTGTCATGGGGCGCGGCTCGGTCGTGGGCGAAGCAATGACCGCTGATCCGCGCATCGCAGGCATTTCCTTTACCGGTTCGGTGCCTGTCGGGCGGCAACTGGCGGCGGGCTGCGCCGCAAACATGAAGAAATTGCAGATGGAGATGGGCGGCAAGAACCCGATGGTCGTCATGAATGACGCGGATCTTGCAACCGCCGTATCTGCCTGCCTGAACGGTGCGTTCTTTCAGACTGGTCAGCGCTGCACTGCGTCATCGCGGCTGATCGTGCAGTCGGGCATTCACGACGCATTCGTTGCGGAACTCAGCCGCCAGATGCAGGCGCTGAAGGTCGGACATGCCCTGACCGAAGGCATGCAGATCGGGCCAGTGGCATCGCAGAACCAGCTTGACGGCAACCTGTCCTATGTCGCGCTGGCAGCGGAAGAGGGTTGCGAGGTGCTGGGTGGCGGGCGCCTTGATCGGGGCACGGACGGGTATTTTCAATCCCCCGCGCTGTTTCTGGGGGCCCGCAACATGATGCGCAGCGCCCGCGAGGAAATCTTTGGCCCCTGCGCCAGCGTGATCAAGGTGGATGATTTTGACGAGGCCGTGTATCTGGCCAATGACACCCAGTTCGGTCTGTCATCGGGCATCTGCACCACCAGTCTGCGCCATGCGCGTGAATTCAAGCGCCATTCCAGCGCCGGGATGGTGATGGTGAACCTGCCGACCGCCGGTGTGGATTATCACGTCCCTTTCGGGGGGCGCAAAGCGTCCAGCTTCGGGTCACGGGAACAGGGCAGCTATGCAGCAGAATTCTACACATCGGTGAAAACAGCCTATACATTCGCCGGATAAACCCACGAGGACAAGAAGATGACACCCACTGCGCCCCTTCAGAAAGCACCCCTGTCCGAGGCGCAGGGCTTTCTGGCTGCCTATCCGGATGTTCAGGCGATCGACATCATCCTCAGCGACCTGCACGGCATCGGGCGGGGCAAGATCATCCGGCGCCATGAACTGGAAAGCCTGTTCACATCCGGGCGCGGCATGCCCGCGTCGCTGTTTGCGCAGGATGTGTCAGGCCATGACGTTGACGCGGCCATCGCCGTGATGACCGATGGCGGGGGCGACAGCCGTTGCTGGCCAGTTCCCCATACGCTTGGCTATCAGACAGCGACCGGGCGGGGCATGGTGCTGTTGCAGATGGAAACGCCCGAAGGTGCCCCAACACCCTTTGACCCGCGCAACGCAATGATGACCCAGATCGCTCGCGCGGTTGCGATGGGATACACGCCCATGGGCGCGCTGGAGCTGGAATTCTACCTTATCGACAAGGACAGGGATGCAGTCGGGAAGCCCCAACCCGCCCGCGCACCGATGACAGGCCGCAGGCTGTCCGGTACCAACTGCATGTCGGTGGATGAACTGGACGAGATGGCACCGTTCTTTGACGCTGTTTATGAGGGTGCCGCGGCGCTGGACCTGCCGATGGAAAGCCTGATTTCCGAATATGCGGTGGGACAATTCGAATTGACTTTGCGCTACCGGGAACTGGCCCGCGCCGCGGATGACATTGTGCGCTGCAAACGCCTGCTGCGCACCACCGCGCGGCGCTTCGGCATGGAAGCCTGTTTCATGTCGAAACCCTTTGCACAAAGCTCCGGTTCGGGGATGCATCTGCACCTGTCGATGACAGACGCGTCCGGCGTGAATATCTTTGCGGACCCGGCAGATGGCACGTTGTCGCCGCGCATGCTCAGCGCCATTGGCGGCGTGCGCGACAGTATGGCCGAATCGATGCTGGTGCTTGCGCCTGTGCTGAACAGCTGGCGTCGGTTCGCCGGGAAAATCTATTCACCGGCGGCCAATACCTGGGGCGCAGAAGATCGCAATGTCGCGCTGCGCATTCCATCCGGTGCGCCGAAAACCCGCCATTTTGAACACCGCGTAGCCGGTGTCGACGCCAACCCTTACCTTGTCGCCGCTATCGTGCTGGGGGCTGCACTGGACGGAATAGACGCAGGAAAAGGTCCGGGTGCCGAAGGGCCGGAAGGCGCAGCCGATTATCCCGCCATGCCCGGCGGTTGGCTGGACGCGATCAACCGATTTGATGGGTCCACAGCGATGAAGTCCATTCTGGGGGCACCTCTGCATCAGATGTTCGCCGCCGTGAAGCGAGGCGAACACTATTCGCTTTCCATGGAAGTAACGGAACTGGAATGGCAGCTTTACGGCACCATTATCTAGACTAGGATGTCACATCCCGGCAGGTAGTAAGACTGTCTCTTGAACAGCGCTGGCTTGAGTTTTGTGCCAGTTCTTCATAGCTTGCAAGGGCGGCTTTCTGCCTATTCTGTTGAAAAACTCTGCTTTATTGCTTGGCTGATTGCTAATTCACTTTCTTCAGGTTTGGCGGCGGTGGACGGCGATGATGGGGTTGCGGCAAAACCGCAGAGCGCGCTATTCAATGAGTTTTCGATCGAAGGGCATGTCCCGCAAGATCACTTGCTGCGCTCGGTTGAGCGGTTGTCGATCTGTCCGGTATCCGCCAGCATCTTGCGCCCTTCTACAGTTCCACGGGGTAGCCATCCATTCGTGGCCCGTCCAGCCCTGTGACGGTTCCGGAAAACCCGGGGCGGTTCAAAGCGAGTGTTCGTTCAGGGCGGACCACGATGCTGCGGTCTCGATGTCAAACTCGCGTGGCTCGGAGAATTGCCCCACCACAAACAGATCGATGTCTTCGATTGGATGGCCGTAAAGCTTCAAGCCGACGAAGATCTTCACATGGTCGTCAGCGTGCTGGCTGAGATCAGGCCAGACGGCAAGCAGTTGCTTGCGCAAATGCAATGCAGCCTCGAATTCCTTGCCCTCGCCGATACCAACCAGTTCTATCATCTACTTCAACCGGTAATCTGTTGGTAGATGGTACGTGTTGCTGTTGGGAGGTTCCCCCGAATGACAAGTTCATTCTCCACAATGACTTGATACTCGGTGCCGCTGTCCCGAAGTTCGGCAATGGCAGGATCAGCGGGATGACCTGTCGTCAAAGGACCGGAAAGCGCAATGACGAACTTCCGCCCTTTGCATTCAGCTAGAATTGGAGCTGTGACTGCCTTCCCATTCCCATAGGTGATTATTGGGCCAGCCTCGAATGTCGCCATCCCTTCGTCGCGCCGGAGGAGATCGTTCAGCAGCAAGGCGGTAGATCGCTTGAGGCGTTCAACGCTGAATCCGGGGTTCTGTCCTGTCAGCAGATATTCCAGCAGTTCGACTCCGACATGCCTGTCGAGCAGGCGATGTTCGAATTTGTTCTTGAAGCTCCGCAAACAGCGGTAGCACGAAGCGTCACAGTCCTCGGGGCAGGCTTTCAGCAAGTGGAGTGCGCGCTGAAACAGCTCAAGTCCCCGATCTGCAAACTGACTTGCAAAACCGGCGCCGCCAGGAAGCGTGTCATAGAGGAAGATCTCTGCTTCCAACCCGCTCTTGCCGGCCGGGGTAAGCGCCGGCCGATACTCGGCCATCAACTCGCCGGGCTCGATCTCCAGTATCTGGCATGCCGCCTTGGCCAGCGCTTCGCTAGCAGTTCGCAGCGCTACGTCCGTTGAGTAGTGCCCCGGCTTCAGCTTGAGCGGCGCGGCTACGCGCATTGAGAACAGGGCGATGTCCGTAATGAAGTCAGTCCCGAGCACCAAATGGCGACTTGGTCCGATTCCGTCACACATGAGCTTGTCGTCATCGTCCGGGAAAGGCTTGCGATGCGGCGCCGCCAGCATCGGCGAGGGCGTGTTGCTCGCTTCTATTCGCCCGCATTTGACACAGTAGTTATATCCCTCCTGCTGCGGGCCGGTATTCGACACCAAGAGATGCCGCCGGGTTTTCAGGCTACGAATGCGCTCGTTGGCTTCGGTCCAGCCCTCATCGTCTCCGGGCGTGCCCATCGTCAATTTTGCGCGCGTGGCATAGCTGGTTTCCGGGATTTCATCAGGCGACGTCATCTCTTCGACGCTGACCGGATGCGCGAACCCCGGCGGCCGTATCCAGTAGCGGGCGGGACCAAATGTGCTTTCACCGCCGCAGGCCTCGCAGTCGGTCGTGTCGTTGCGGACGATTTCGCCCGTGTCGAACGTTCGGGCAAAACCACAATCGCTGCATTCCATGTAGAGACGCTTGTTCTCCCATGCCTGAAAGCGGTCGTCCTTCATGACCGAGTAGATCGCACCCGATGTATAACACTTGCCCGAAATCCAGACCTGCTTGTCCGGAGCATATTGGGATAGCGCTATCGGCAAACCCTGAGAGGGCGCGAACTTCATGATGTGCCGGTGGCGGGACGACCGGTCGCGATCGAATACGTGGAAGGTCGCAACATCGGTCGGAAATGCGTATCGGGGAAGCTTCCCGCAGTAGAGGAGCCGGTCCAGCATCTTGCCTGGACTGGACGCTTGCTGCGGCCGTTCTTCTCCCTCTTCGGCCGCTTCCTCATCGCCCCCGGCTTCATCGTCTCCATCCTCACTTTCATCCTCCTCGCCTGGACCAGGAGCGATGGCCTCATCCACAGCTTGAAGGCAATCATTGACGAATTCGCCGAGGAGAAGGGCCCGATCTTCTTTGGATAACTGCTCCGGAATCCAGCCGGCTATACGCGTATGCAACGCCACCTCGTTACCGGCGAGCCATACGGCGAAGTCGTCCCGATTCAAAAGTGAATCCGCCTTTCGAAAGCCGGAAACGCTTCCCAGAACCGAAAACAGGTCGTGTGGCTGGTCCGGGTCGATGATCGGAAGACGATCCTGGTGATAGTTCTGCAAGAGGAACGCGCGGATGTGACGGCGCACGATCTCGGGGTTGTCCAATGTCAACTTCGGGTCGATCACATCTCCCCGGATCATCTCGTCGGGCTGGGAGAAATAGTGCTCATCGTGGCTGTCTGCGCTCCCAAACGCTACGACTGTGGCCACAGCATTGCCGCGGCGACCCGCGCGGCCTGCCCGCTGCTGATAGTTGGCGCGCCCCGGTGGCATGTTCCGCAGGGCCACGCCCGACAAGGCCCCGAGGTCAATACCGACTTCCATCGTCGTCGTGCTGGACAGAATGTCGATCGCGGTGGAACGCCCGCCGAGGCCGCTTCCGCTTAGCGCGATATCCTGGAATAAGAGCTCATTCTCTTCCGCCTTGGAGAACACATCCTCGTTTTGCGGTGCGTTGAGCTGGGCGGTGTGCTCAGCGGCAATGAGCGCCATCGGCTGCCGCGGCGGATCCTCAAGGGCCTGCGTAACCGGTTTGCGATAAAAACCTTTGCGCGCAAGGAAGACCTGGTCGGCATCTGGATCAAGGGCGGAGACGGTATCACTTCCGCAGTCAAGGCAGCTTTCAATGCCGGGGATAGGACGATGGACTGATTTGCAACTTGAGCAATGCACCCAGGCGCCATCAAACTGGAGCGAAAGCTCGCTGCCGTTCAGGCAACGATACCCACTCTCCACCGATTGCGTGAACCACTTTAGCAGTTCTGGCGACCAACTATCCCAAAAGATCTTCCTGGCGGCCTTATCGTCGATGACGGATTCAATCGCCTTGATCTTGGCTTTCGGGTTTCGCGGCTTGACCCGAAATCCTTCTGATGGCGGGCGATTGATCCAGGTGCCCGGCATCTGCGCAAGCCTGAAGCCGTTGTTGTTCCAACACCGCAACCAGTAGCGCGCAATCGCAAGTTTGGCCTCGTCGGTCTCAGCGACCCCCGGTATCGACGGTAGGCCCAGTATTTTCTTTGTGTGGCGATCGCTTTCTTTCAACGTTGCGAGCGCCAGGGGTTCCATTCCCCAAAACCTATCGGTCAAGGTCGTCAGCATGCTGCTAAGCAGTGACTCCGGAGGGCGGTGTGACCGAATTTCCAGCAGCAGGCTCAATAAGGTCGACGGATCATCCAGATCATCTTTGTGGACCGCCTCGTCTACAACCTCTTCAGCATCAAAGTTTTCTCCACCCCGCATTTCCGGACGCAGACGCACGTTCAGGCGTTTGGAGGCGAGCAACACACCAAAATATAGGTCGTCGAGGTTCAGGTGAGGACGAATTGCATCCTGTTCCTTGAGCCAATTGAAGCCACTGATGATCAGGGGGCGTAGAGAATCCCGCTCGGAATACATCTGCAGATTTGGTGCGAGACGAGCTGCCACTTGTCGGGAGTCCGAGAAGGCGAGCACTTTGCGGCCGCGCAAAGGTGCAAAGGGTGTCGCTTCCTGTGGCCCAGGAGGCTGAATTTGAATTTGTCGGGCCAGTAACGCCTGAAAGGGCTGGTCGCCCTTGGTCTGATGGTCCTGCACATAGCTTCGCCCAAAGCGCGCGGTCTTGCCGCAAACGGCGCACGGTGTGAACTGGCCGCGCGACTCGAAACTGGTATCGTTCTCATTCTCGTCGTCGGCCGTATCGTTGAGCCGGTCCTGCCGTATGAAGACCGTTCGCATGCGGGGTCCGGGGGAGAGCGGATTCAGCTGTCCTGTTTCCAGATCGTAGTCGGCAGGTTCCGCGCCATCGTCGTGCGCAGGCTGCTCAAGAAGCAAGTCGATAGGCAGCAACGGGTTTGTCTCGCCACTCGCCATGCGCAACTGCTCACCCGGCTCGGACCAGAGAGCACGCGGTGAATCGACGTCGTCGGTATAAGCGCGAGCGTAGGCGGTTCCGCAGTTTCGGCAGGTGAACAGCTCAAGCACCCGGGCCCCGCAGCCGCATTCTTCTGACGGCTGCGAGTACATGTTCCCGCAGATGCCATCACGTTGATCCTCCGCGAGTTCGCTGCAGTCCGGGTCCATACAGACCCAAAGACCGGGCAGGCCCCGAAAGAAGTAGTGGATGCGGCATGGCAGCAGTCCGGGCAGGTTTGGCTCCGGCCTCGCAATGCTACCGAGCGCCATCAAGACAGTGACGGCTTCGTCGGCCATTTTGGACGGTACATCATCGGCAAACAGAAAGGTGCCAAGTTCAGCGATAGGCCGGGCTTCCTTCATCGTCGCGTTGATCAGCGCGCACATTGGAGGAATTGATTTCAGCGCATCGAAGAGCCCTCGTTCTGTTGATTCCGCACCCGTGACGTCTCGGTAGTCGAGCAACGGCGTGATCAATGCCAGCTTGGCATCGTCGGTGTCCGCCTCGTAGAACCCATTCAGATCAATCCCGGACAGGGCTTCGGCGTCCGCCAACGTTCCCTTCCCGGCACCTTCCTTGAGATCAAGTGTGCCTTCGATTGGAACGAAGGTATGAGCCGGGATGCCCGAGAGCTGCGATCCAAACGCCGGAGCGTAACCCGCATCTTTGAAACTGGCTGTCGCGCAGATGACCCTGAAACGTTCTTCGGGGACGCCGATCCGGTCGCGCAGCCGTCTTAGCAGCAATCCCACTTCCGCGCCGGCGGCGCCGCGATAGAGGTGCGCTTCGTCGAGCACCACCAGAAAAGTCTCATCCGGATTGTCAGCAAGCCACTCACGCGTCCTGTCAAAGATTGGCCGCTCAATCGGTCGCATGAGCATATATTCGAGCATTGAATAGTTCGTGACGAGCAAGTCAGGTGGCGTGGCCTGGACTTCGTGTCGAGTCAGCAATTCGGAATCGTCCGGTAGCGTAACCGCCCTGACGAACTCTCCCGTCTTCCGGTCTTGCCAGGCGCTGCCCTTTTGTCCGTACCAGGCCTCAAGATCGGGCTTTGCTGGCCATTTACCACGATCCTTCAGGGCGGTTAGCAACTCAACAGCCTGTGCCTTCTCATCCGCATCGTCGCTATCCGCACGCCTGAGAACATCGACGTAGAAGCTATCAAAGGCTTGTAGTCGCGACGAATCCTTCTTCGACGTGCGAATGCCCGCATAGGGCGTACGGCTTGTGTATCGGGCAAACCGAGGCGGGCGGCCGCACCACTCCTTGAACGTGCTGACAAGACGCGGATCGCCCAGCAATGCGCGAAGGCGTCCCAATTGGTCGTTCACAAGCGCATTCATGGGATACATGATCAGTGCCCGCATCGCCGGCTGCTCGGCGAAGACGCCGGGACGCGTCTGCGCCTCCTGCGCAAATTTGCCCAGGATCGGAAGAAGGAAGGATTCCGTCTTTCCCGAACCAGTCCCGGTCATAATGACCAGGTTTTTTCCGTCGATGAGATTGTGACGAAGCGACTCGGCCTGGTGCTTGTAGGGAGGGTCGTAGATCAACCGGGGACGGCCGTCTCTCGGAGCACTCAATCGTGAAAAGAGCGTCTGCGCTGCCGGCGGCAGTCCAATCATTGAGCCGAATGTATCGCCCGTTTGGTATTTGGGCGTCGACTCAAGATAAGGGACGCGATGAATTACGCCATCACGTTCAAGAAGGCGTTGCCGCTGCGCAATCAACGACGGGGCACTGATGTGGTACGTCGCCTCGATATAGTCACTCAGCGAGCTGTGCAGATTTTCTATGGTTTCTTTAATTGTCTGCATACTTGTCCCCCTCCCATATTCTTACGCGTCCGTCGGCGCCAGCCACAAGCTTTCCTGAAGGTTTTTTTCTTCTTCTGCCGCCTCTGCCACGGGGATCTCGTACGCGAACAAGCTGCTGCTGCGTGGACGTTCGTGACCGAGAACCATCAATCGGCGCTGCGCCCAGAGTGGCAACGGCGAAAAGAAATCGAAACGAACACCGGCATCTGTCGAGCCGCGCCGGTATTGCTGTGGCTGTCCCGCACTGCGGTCGATCGCCATTTGTAGATGCCACGCGGCATCGCATCCGCGCCAACGATAATGCTTGGGAGGCAGATCGACGATGCGCTTCAGCGTGCCATCAACGAGTTCGGCAAAGCTCCAGAGGGGCGCTCCGAACTCCTGCGGGCGGCGTGCGACGAATGTTCCGGTCTGGCCACTCGGTGCGCTCCATCGGCCGCGATAGTAAGTGACCTTGGTATCCCGATCGAGTATTTCGAGACCGGATACCGGGCCGCACGTCGGCTGAGAGGCCAGTTGATTTTCGAAACGTTGGATCAGTTGTTCTGGGGCTTGCGCCTTAGGCGATCTGAGCCAGACGGCCTCGGACAACTGATGCAACCCGTGCGCGATCAATTGCTCGATCAGATCCTCGCCGGGCTCAGGCGCGATAAACTGCGTCACGTGGGAGCGGATCACGCGCCGGGCCAGGTGTTCCGGCAGGAAGCCATCCTGATCGGGAGCGAATCCGGTCAGGAAGATGTTTCCGGTACGGCGAACTACAAAAGATGGTGGCGCTGCAAATACCCAAGTTCCCTTGACCTCAGGATCATCGGTCGCGACGTCGGATAACTCCAACAAGTCGCCGGCGACGATCATGGCCTCAATCAAATTGTCCAACTGATCAGCAAGTGCGCCGCGATCCGGATTTAAGTATGCGAGGCTTTCTGTGAGGGCAGCACGCAGCGCGGACCTTGAACATGGACAGTGTATTCCTGCTGCACGACGCAAGAGGCCGGCCAGCAGGATGTCGTCAAGCCCGGAAGGCTCGGTCCCTATTCCAAGCGAAGCCCGGCAGTAGCCTAAAACCTCATCCGGGGTGAGTTCGGTGATTGTCATTCCCACCTCGGCAGCAATTCTGCAGGTCCATTGTCCGCGCAGGCGTGGCTAAGTGCGACAATGCGAGCGCCGCGCAGCAACAGTGGCTTCGCCATGATGCGTTTGAGAAGCGCCGGCAGCCTGTCACGGTAAAGGCGCGGCACCTCGTGCGGCCGACTGGCTATGTCGACTGCCAGGGTGCAAAGCGCTTGATCGGAGCAAACGCCATAGCGCGCGGCCAACTCGGCATACCAACTCGCGATCGCCTTTCTTCCTCCCTCGATGCTCACGGCATCGCGCCGCAGCACGGCCGGAAAACCACCCCTGTGATCAAGCAACGATTGCAGATGATCGAAACCATTCTCCCGATCATTGCTTCTCATGAAAGCAGCCTCGGCCCGGCCCCAGTCTCGCCCGGCCAGGGCGCCGTGGAGACGAGTGGTCAGACCAATCACCACCTGAGCCCGCCGCGCGTTGGCAAGGAAGCCTGCGAGCCGCGCTGTCCTCCAGTAGCGCAATATTCTCATATGCTTGATGATAGATTTGGGACTATCGGCAATACTGTCGTAGACAGGCTGAACGCCCAAGCCCTCCAAGCCGCTGCCGGACAGCCCGGTGCTGACGATTACCAAGTCCCGGAACTTACCGTTTTGGGTGATAAAGAGCCCGCCTGGGGACTGAACATCGAATCCCGAAAGGGCACTCCCAGCATCGAGGCGCTCGATCCGGGTTGGCGTCTCCATGCTGAAAAAGCGGCATTTCGGTTCCGCGCCTTCTTGCCCCGTATCGTCGACAAGCCGAAGCGAAACAGCTTCGCCTCGATGGCGCAGTACCCAGCGAACCGGCAGTGCATCGTGATCGAACCGAACATCGAACCGCCCAAGTTCCTGCCCCTCGATAGTGAGAAGGCCAGAAGCGGCTTCAAGGTAGCGCCACTCGGCATTTTCCCGCCGCAGGTACTCCAGAAATCGCTTTTTCCAAGTTTCCGGGAAGATCGGCAGGTCCATCGGTGGACAGACCTGAGCACTGTAGATCTCCTCGCCTTTGGCATCCTCAAGGCTCACATGCGGGATGACCTGACGGCCTTCGGGTCCGAAAACCGTGAGGTCCAACTCATTTTCCCAAAACACGTCCAGTGCGGCGTCATGCGGGTTGCTCGTGACCACCAAACCTACATGCGAGTTCGTCCCGGGGATCCACGGTTCAGGTTCGCGTACCCTGAGCTCCAGATACCCCTCATGCGTGGGCACCCCCCCGAGTCCATCCAGAGCCGCACTGCGGCGCGCCTTGACGTTGAGCCGATGTGTCCCCGCCGCCAGTTGCGGTAGCTGAATGAAGGTTGGTTCTCCCGGTTCCCCGGCCTGGAAGGCCATTGCCGCGCCGTCATCGAGTGTGACGATGTAGGAGTCCACCGGGTGATCCGGAACGATTCCGAAACACGGGCTCTCGGATGTCAGCCATTCACTGCGCCCTTCTCCATCCCAATTCCGGCCGGGCAAACCCGCAGGCCAGACACGGATGGTTCTTGCAAGTTCCAGATTCCGCCTCCGCAGCCATTGCATATAATCGTCGGACACATCGGAAGGCACCGAAACTCGGACAGCGCAGATATCGCTGCAGTCGATGGCACAACCTGTCATGCCTTCTTGCAAGTCTTCAAATTCATCGGGCGACGCCAGGATGTAAGCATAACCGGGGCGCATCAGGCGGCTGACAATTTCGCGGGCGGTGCCGTCGCCGCCGATGCGAAAGAGCCAAATCGGGCCTGGGCTCATCCGGCATTCGCTCTCAAGAAGATGATCAACGACTCCGTTGGGTGACTCGAAACTGACCAGCGGTCTGGACGGGTCTGGCCATGCCTTAAGAACCGCACGGCGGTTACCGGACAGGACCCAGCCAGCCGGCCGCCTGACGTCATCGCCGTTCAACTTCGAACGGGACTGCCGAAGAAATTGCCGAATATCCGGGTTGACTGCGGCAATTGCCTTGAAATTGGGGACGTCAATCACGAGCGTCCAACGCCCGTCGCCGACATATCGCAAGCGCAAATCGGGCCGGATATCAGGCCTGGCTTCCTGCAACTGCCGTTCCGCTGAAGCCTGGACTTCACCGGAAGATGTAGGCGCGGCGCCGCGACCAATGCCTTTGAAGCGGTCAGCTACAACGCGACTCGCTTCTCTCAGCCAACTGCGGGCGTGTCGCATCTGCTCAAGATCGGCAACGATCCGATCGAGCGTAGCGGGCAGAAGCGGCTCTTCACCTTCACGTAGATCTTGGTGCAGAAGCGCAAGGACGATACGGCCGACCAGTTCTTCTTGCTGGAGAAACTGCTCGAATCGTGTCGACGCATGGTAGACATTATTGGCGATCAAACGGCCAATTACCGCAGGCTCGATCGTCGTCAGCCGCGCAAGCATGAATCGCAGATCATATAACGTCCGGGCAAACTGCTGCTGCAGATAGCGCGGTAAGACCGCATGGGTGATTGGCCAGGCGATTATGCTGAAATGCGATGCCCATGGTCCGGAAGGAACCACGCCATTGTAGGTTGATTGGAATTTCGAGAACCAAGCCGTAACCCGGTACCGGTCTCGGGAATCCCAACCAGGTGTGACATCCTCAAAAGACTGCCAATATTCACCGCCTTCGTAGGTGTATCCCCTCTCTGCTGCGTAGATTGTCCAGAGCAACCAGTGCGGCGCCAGTCTCAGCCCCGTATTGAGGCGTGCCCGTAGTTGCTTGCCGATTTCCTCCAGTTCACCTTCATCCAGGCCATGCTCCAGCGCAAAGAGAGGAAACCCGGACGTCGCGCGACGCTCTGCAAGCGACGCAAAATGCCGCTCCATTCGCTCCTGCCATTGGTCCAAAGGCACAACCATGGCCGACTATGACCCCGAGGCCGTATCCTTGAACAGGTCGGAGCTTTTAAGCTGGTTGCGCAGCAGACGGGTCTGATTTCCAAAGAGGTCAACAAGATCGCTCGAATCCCAGTCCTTGAACTCAGGCCTGCGCTTGGCGCGAGGCACCATCCAGCGCTCAAGCGCCAGTTCAGATATTTCTTTGGCAGAGAGGAGTTCTCCGACGTCAGGCTTCCCCTTGCCGGTGTGCAATATCTTGACTGCGTTCTTGGCTAGTTCACAAATGAAGACCTCACGCTGAATTCCGTGCCGCAACATGTCTTCCTTGAACCCGAGCGCTGAAAGTGCTGCCCTTGTAGTTCGCAAACGCCAGTTTGGCCCTTGGCCAAAACGGTGCTGGTCTGCATAGTTATGGTCGATATCGCGCAGGTAATCGCGCAACTCCAAAAATAACCGATCCGGTATATGAAAGTGCCCCCAACCTCCTGTGTAGCCGATAGATTTCAGATACTGCTGCCCCCCAAGCTTGAGACGATTGTAGACCGACGATCGCCCCATTGATGACGATGTGGTAACAGCGAGCAGTCGCGCCTTTTTCTCCTCTTTCGAGATTATTCCGGTGGAACCGCCATAGGTGCGCGCAAAATCGTCGTATAAGTCCCGGCTCCGAAGCAAGCAGGCTACAAGTTTCCCGCCCAGCAACTCGTTGTAGGGAGGGATGGCTCCAAGAACGTAAGCATCCATCACGTTGACGAGACGGGCGCTTCTGTCATGGCTGTCCCAGCCAATGAGTCTGTCCCTAACCGCAAGGTTAAAGACCGGGTCTCCGATGGCAATGAGGCCCATCAGCTTACCGTTGCTTTCATCCCAGACGAGATACCGCAGCCGCCTGCCGAACCCATTTGAAACCGGAACTGACCATGTCAGCGACGCGAGGCGAAACAGATCGCCTTGCGGAGTTCCCGCAGATACGCGTTCGAGTACCGGTGATATCCTCGTAGGATCAATTTCCTTGCCAGACGCAAAATGCCTCAGCAGCTTCTCGGTCTTGGCAGCAATGAACTCGCGGTTTACCCAGAGCCGCTCTTGCCGTTGCGCGCGGTGTAGTGTGCGAACAATGTCCTTACCGGACCCTCGAATGCGAAGCGCACCCTCGTCGGACTTCTCAAAGCCTAGTGCATGCAGATGTCGGCGCAACTTCCGTTTTATATTAGCCTCGCGAGAGGCAACATTGATTATTGCGTTTTTGCCGTTCATTCTATCCCCCCGCCGGTCGTCTACATGCCTACTCTATACTACCGTCCGACGACAAGACTACCTAGCCGTATCCGCTAAATGTCGACATTGCCGTGTCGGACCGGTCAGCGCAATCATGACCCTTCTGTAACTGGGTTTTGCTAAACTGGCCCCGGCCCCGGCCAGGGCCGATGGCGGGGTGGTGCGCGACGTCTGACCCTTGTGGCATGACCACGTTTCTTAGCCTTTCGGCACCGCCTCTCTTCATCGTCTCGAACAGTTGATTGCGGCCTTGCAGGACCGCGCACCAGAAGGAAGAGAGCATGGACGATCTATCACATGGCCGCGTTATCGGCATAGATGTCAGCCGCGATTGGCTTGACGTTCATTGCCTCCCCGATGGGCACTGCTGCAGAGCCCCAAACACCCCGGCAGGTCATGCTGTCGTAGCGGATCTTGCCCGGGATCGGGATGCCGTTGTCTGCTTTGAATCGACTGGCGGTCAGGAATGGCCGCTCTGGGTGCTTTTGGAGGCAGAAGGTGTAGCGGCCCGCCAGGTGCCCCCCGCTCAGGTGAAGGCGTTTGCACAAAGCCGTGGCACACGCGCCAAGACCGATCGGATCGATGCGGAACTCATCGCCCGCTTCTTTGCTTTCCGCCCCGAAGCAGGACGCAGTCTCCCCGCAGAAAAGCTACGCATTCTCAGAGCCTTGACGTCAAAACGAGCACAATTGGTCGAGATGCGAAAACGGCTACTGGCCCAAATCCGCGCACATCAGAAACTGGGCACCGCCGCGATGTTCGAGGACCTCGGCACCGAGTTGAAGTAACGGATCGACAGCCTGATCAAGGAACTGGAAGACCGGATCACCCGGGCCATCGCGAGCGATAATCAGCTGTCGGAGATGGCCGGCGTTCTCCGTTCCATCCCGGGCATCGGCCCGGTTGCCAGCACGGTTCTGATCGCAGAAATGCCCGAGATCGACACCATCACCGGCGAAGAAGCCGCCGCACTCACCGGCTTGGCCCCGGTCGCGCATGACAGCGAAACCCTTCGCGGGAAACGAGCAATCGCCGGTGGTCGCCGTGCCCTGCGGCACGTGATGTTCCAGGCGGCCTTAGTCGCAGCACATCACAACCCAAGCCTGAAGTCATTCGCAGATCGCCTCCGAAAGGCTGGCAAGCCGCACAAGGTCATCATCACCGCCGTCGCCAGAAAGCTGGTCACCATCGCGAACGCGCTATGCAAGAACCGACAGAAATGGGCGGCCCCGGCGCCCTGAGAGATACAGTTGCTAACCATAAGGTGTTCAGTCCCGGCATCTGTTGGATCGGGTTTAGGATGAATCTGTCTGGCTCGGATGTCCAGATCTTGCAGATGTATTCATAGGGCGTGAGACCGCCGAGGGTCTTGAGCCTGCGCGCGAAGTTGTAGGCTGCCATGAAGTCCGCCAAGTGGGTGCGCAGTTGGTCGTGGTCATCGTAGTGGAAACGCTTGACCGTCGCGTCTTTGATCGTGCGGTTCATGCGCTCCACCTGACCGTTGGTCCACGGATGGTTTGGCTTGGTAAGGCGATGCTCGATACCATTGGCCTCACAGATCATGTCGAAACGCATTGGCCTTGAATATGCGGTGTTGCGATTGCGTGGTTGCTCAGCGAACTGGATGCCGTTGTCGGTCAAAATGGTGTGGACGCGATAAGGCACTGCTTCGAGCATGATCTGCAAGAACTCTCAGGCGGACTTCCTGTCTGCCTTCTCGACGAGTTGGGTCACCACGTTCTGTGATGGTGCTCGAGTGCAGTTGGCATCGTGCTCCCAGTCGATCAAGCGCGAATCTGCCGATCCCTTTGGCTCCGGTCCTGGTGCGCCCAAGCTTGGATGAAGAATCAAGTTCTTTGTTCGCTGTTCCGATGACCATCCATGCCTCACGGATGGCGTCGTTTCCCATACCCGAACCATCATCGATCACTGTGATCGTCACAAGGTTCCGAATGAGCGCGGCCTCCGGACTTTGCTCATCGGCGAGGCACGGCAAAAGATTAGCCGTTTTGCCAGAAAGATCGTAGTGGTTTTCGGGATTCAGGCCCCAACCTTGTTGATTGTCACTGAGACCTGACCCGGCATTTTCATCGAGATCTGACCCACCCAGTGGTTATGCTCTCAGCGCTATGTTGTCGTCAATGCCGCTGTCTCCTTCCTTTTCTTTTTCGCTGTCTCGGAGCTGGCCTTGAAGCGGTAGCTGTCATTGCCGGTCTCGAGAATATGGCAGCGATGAGTGAGGCGATCGAGCAGCGCGGTGGTCATTTTGGCGTCGCCGAAGACGGTTGCCCATTCGCTGAAGCTCAGGTTCGTGGTGATGATGACGCTGGTGCGTTCGTAGAGTTTGCTTAGGAGGTGGAAGAGCAATGCGCCGCCTGATGCACTGAATGGCAAATATCCCAGCTCATCCAGGATCACCAAATCAGTTTTCACCAGCGCCTCGGCGATCTTCCCAGCCTTGCCTTGGGCTTTTTCCTGCTCCAGAGCGTTAACCAGTTCGACGGTCGAGAAGAAGCGCACGCGTTTGCGGTGATGTTCGATTGCCTGAATGCCAAGGGCCGTTGCCACATGTGATTTCCCGGTTCCGGGGCCGCCGATCAGCACCACATTCTCGGCACCATCCAGGAATTCACAGCGATGGAGTTGGCGCACCAAGGCTTCACGGATTTCGCTGGCGGCAAAGTCGAAGCCGGAGAGGTCCTTGTAGGCCGGAAAGCGGGCGGCCTTCATGTGATAGGCGACGGAACGCACCTCGCGTTCTGCCATTTCGGCTTTGAGCAGCTGTGACAACATTGGCATGGATGCTTCGAAAGCGGGTGATCCCTGTTCAAGCAGATCTTGCACAGCATGTGCCATGCCAGGCATCTTCAAGCTCCGCAGCATGATGACGATGGCAGCTCCCGCTGGATCATGACGCATGGCGTGTTCCTCCCGTGGTGCGTAGCACGTCGTAGCGCGCGACATTGGCCTCGGGTTCTTTGCTCAGAGAAAGGGCTGGCGGTGGGGTCACATCGGGTCGGTCTGTCGGTGTTCCGTCCACCAGCCTGTGAAGCAGGTTCAGCACATGGGTCTTGGTGGGCACGCCAGCCTCCAGTGCCAGGTCCACTGCACACAGCACGGCCTGTTCGTCATGATGCAAAACCAGCGACAAGATATCGACCATCTCTCGGTCTCCGCCTGGCTTACGTAGTATCTTCGCCTGCAATTTGCGGAAGGGTTCCGGCATCTCGACGAATGGCGCGCCATTGCGCAACGCTCCGGGCTTGCGTTGAACTACTGCCAGATAATGCCGCCAGTCATAGATGACGCGCCCTGGCTGGCGGTGGGATCGTTCAATGATGCGCTCATGCGTGCAGACCACATGGCCTTCTGCCACAACCACCAGCCGTTCAGGGTAGATGCGCAGACTAACAGGACGGTTCGCGAAACTGGCTGGCACAGAATAGCGGTTCCGATCAAAGTTGATCAGGCAGGTGGGTGACACGCGCTTTCTCTCTTCGACAAACCCGTCGAACATCGTGGGAAGTGGCATCAGGGTCGGCTTCTCGACCTCCCAGACATCGGCAATGCTTCCGGGCAATGCTCCATGTGCAGTCTCAGCCCAAAGAAGCTTGCAGCGTTCTTCCAGCCAACCATTCAGCGCTTCAAGGTCCGGGAAGGCTGGCATGAGCTGCCAGAGCCGGTGACGCGCATCACGCACATTCTTCTCGACCTGTCCTTTCTCCCAGCCCGCAGCTGGATTGCAGAACTCGGGATCAAAGACATAGTGGCTGGTCATCGCTAAAAACCGCGCATTCACATCGCGCTTCTTGCCAGCCCTAACCCGGTCGACGGCGGTCTTCATATTATCGTAGATGCCGCGTCCCGGCACGCCCTCAAACACCCGGAAGCCATGCCAATGCGCATCGAACAGCATCTCATGTGTCTGCAGCAAATAGGCCCGCACAAGAAACGCCCGGCTGTGCGACAGCTTGATATGGGCCACCTGAAGCTTGATGCGCTCACCGCCGACATAGGCCAAGTCCTCGCTCCAGTCGAACTGGAATGCCTCGCCAGGCTGGAACACCAGCGGCACGAAGACCCCGCGATCTGCCGTGCGTTGTGCGCGCTGTCGTTCGCCCTTCCAGTCCCGCACGAAGGCCGCGACCCTCTCATAGGAACCGTCAAATCCAAGCTGCACCAGATCGGCATGCATCTGCTTGGCCGTGCGCCGTTCCTTGCGTGATTTGCGCTGCTCAGACACCAGCCAGGCTGTCAGCTTCTCAGCATACGGATCCAACTTGCTCGGGCGGTCCGGTGTTTGAAATTCTGGCTCGACAATCCCCGCCCGCAGATACTTCTTGATCGTGTTTCGAGATACACCCGTCCGCCGTGCAATCTCGCGAATGGGCATCCCGTCACGCAACGCCCACTTCCGAATAATTCTCAAAAATCCCATGTCTAACACTCCGATAATCCCCAGCTGATTCACGCCGGGGAAAGGTTGCACATGGGTCAGTTCTCGGTGACAATTTTGGTCGCTGCAGGGTCAGGTCTCAGTGACAATCAACACCCCAACCTGACAATCGGTCGAATTCGTCCTTTGATATCTTCTCCGGAACCCCCGTGTAGGTTGGCGATATCCGGACAATGCAGAACGAAGCATCGGCGTCATAGGAGTTCTTGACCAACTCGCTGATCGCGCTTTCTGCGGTAGCGACATTTTCGCGCCCAATCAGGCGAGCCGTTCGGGCAGAAACTCGAAATGGGACTTCTTGAACATTATTCATGACGAACTCCAAAGGCTCGAAAGCGGGGCCGCGAAGATGTTCTCTCCGAAAGGAACGATCTTATCGTGATCATAGAGCACCATCCCCTGCACGAACTTATCCCCGCATGCATCGGCCAATTTCCGCATGCCGGAAAAGTCAGCCGCTGATACGGTCGCTGAAGACTTGACTTCAATCCCGATGACGTCGCCGCGACGATTCTCCAAAACCAAGTCTACCTCGTTCTTATCCTTGTCCCGGAAATGAGCGAAAGAGCATTTCTGTTCGCTCCAAGAAGCGATCTTACGCAGTTCGCTGAACACAAAGGTTTCCAGGATCGAGCCGAAGCAAGTTTTATCCTTCGCAACCACATCTGGTGACACGTCGCGCATCGATGCGAGCAGTCCAGCATCGAGGAAGTGCAGCTTGGGCGACTTTGTCAGACGCTTCAGACGGTTCGAGAACCATGGTTGTAATGTATGAACAAGATAGAGGCTCTCAAAGACGCTTACATATTTCCGTGTCGTCACGTGATTGAGATCAAGCGCGCCGCCGATGGCTGAGTAATTGACCAACTGCCCTGAATGTTCAGCGAGCACGGACAGCAGTTTAGGCATGACCGCAAGCTGATCGATTTGAGCCACGTCGCGCACGTCACGCTGAACGATTGCATCAAGGTAACCGTGGTACCAGTCTTGCTTGCGCGCCCATCTTTTCCGACCAAGTGCCTCCGGATAGCCGCCGGACAAAACGATCTCGATCAGTTCATTGCCAACGACTATGTGGTCTGCCGAAGGCATTTCTCCTGCAAAGGCTCGATCGATGAAATTCGACTTGGTGCCAATGATCTCAGATTGGCTTAACGGCAGAAGCCTGATGACTTCCATGCGCCCGGCAAGGGAATCTGCAACCTTCGGGAGGGTCATGAGGTTGGCCGATCCTGTTAGGAGGAAGCGACCTGGAGTCTTGTCATCATCGACCAAGTTCTTGATCGCGAGGAGTAGGTCGGGAACACGTTGCACCTCGTCGATCACGGCACGATCCAGACCACGGACGAACCCGACCGGATCATCGACTGCGGACCGCAGTACGTTGGCATCGTCCAATGTCAGGAAAGGTGTCCTGTCGGCTGCGACATCCATTGCGAGTGTCGTTTTCCCCGACTGACGCGGCCCGGAGATCAGAACGACGCGAGTGTCTGACAGCGCCTCCTCTATTCTCTCCTTAGCGAATCTCGGGTACATGTTCAGCTTGTCTCTATTCGGCCGATTGGAGTTACGCACCTGACCGATTGAAAGTCAAGTGCCGACCATTTGAAATCGGCGACCCGACCCTTTGAAACCAGAAGGTAGGACAATCGAAAGACTACACGCGCGGAGCACCGAGTTGATGGGATCAACTCCCCCTTTCCACGCGCCGCGCCTTGGCAAAACCGCGATCCGTGGCGATGAAGCGTTCCAGCATAGGCACGATGAGTCTCACGGGTTCGGCGGCGGGCTGCCCCGTTTCGCGGGCTAGCACCTCGGCATAGGCGAGCAGATCGCGGTGAAGCGACGCCGGCAGCTCTACCGTGACCTTCACGGGCTTGTCGTCGGACAGCGGCCCCAGCTTCAATTTCGTCATGGTCAACCTCCGGCTGGTTCGAAAACTAAATCGCGGGTTACGATGACCCTGACCGGGAAGCCCGGGCGGATGGTGAGCGTCGGCGCGACCTGCAACTGGCGCTGGACGATCTGCTGACCTGCCTGATTGATGGTGTCCTGCGCCCCGTCACGGATGGCGCGAATCAGGCGGTCCTCGTCGCTGGCGGCGAGCTCGGTTCCGACTGAAAGCAGCGTTGAGAGTCCGGCAGCCTTCATCAGATCCCACCAATGATAATCGACGCCATCCTCAAGACCCACGTAACCGCTGACGTCTGCGCCCGGCAAGCGTTCCAGAACGATGGAGCGTCCACCCGGCAGGATCAGTCGGTTCCAGACGAGCAGCACCCGGCGCTGACCAAAGGTCACGCCGTCATCGTATTCCCCGATGATGCGCGTGCCTTGCGGGATCAGGAGCAGCGAGCCGGTCGGGCTATCATAGACGTTTTCGGTCACCTGCGCTGTTATCTGGCCCGGCAGGTCGGAACGGATGCCGGTGATGAGTGCCGCCGGAATCACCGAACCGGCCTGCAGGATATAGGGCGAGGCAGGCGGCACGACGCGATCCGGGGCGACGATCTGCCGGTCCGCAGGGGCGTTCAGGAAAGCCGAATGCCGATCCTGCGTTGCCGGCTGCCCGCCAAGGTCGAGACCGGCAAGGCCTGCGGCTGTTCCGGCTGGCGTCCCTGTGCGCGGTCCGGACTGGAAGAACACATTGCTGAGACGTGCAGCCTCTTCCTCGGCACGGCGGCGTTCTTCCTCCGGATCGACGGCAGGTGTCATTATTGCGGGCGGTGCAATCGGTTGCCCACGCTCCTGCGCATCGAGGATCGGGCGGCCGAGATCACCGGGCAGCGCTGGCCCCAGAACCGGGCCGGTATAGTCGCCCGGAAGTTCGTTCAGACCATCCGCCGTGGGCCGGTTCTCGGTCGAATAGAGTTCGCCCCCGCCCTGTCCGGCATCGCGGGTCTGAAGCGCGTAGACCAGCGCTCCGCCGATGCCGAGAAGCGCGACCGCAGCAACACCCGCCAGCATCTTGCGGGACAGGCGGGTAACACGCGGCGGCTCGGCACGCAGCCGCATCGGGGCAGTAGCGTCCATAATGTCAGTGTTTTCAGTCATGACCGCGAACCTCCGGTGGATGCGGGTCGGGTGGTTGCCTGCTGCTCTTCGATGCGTGTGATCCTGACCGTTTGCTGCCGGTTACCGCTTCCAAGGCGCAACTCAGCCGCGCCGAACAGCCGGTCCACGATGAGGGTATTCTGATGGACACGACTGTTAACGACCTGCGGCTCACCATCGGCGCCGAGCACGAAGAGCGGCGGCATTTCGCCCTGCACGATGCCGTGCGGGAAGATGACATAGACACGGCGGCCATCGTCGAAGACGGTGATCGGCCGCCAGGGTGGCGTGTCACCAGTCAACCCATAGCGATAGTTGCGCCCGACCTCGGCCGGAATGACAGGCGCGGCCGGAACGGTCTGGCGCTGGCCGGCTGGCGGCGCGGGATAGGCCCATGCCACGGACGGCATATAAAGGGCTTCGCGGGCGCGCAGTTCGATCATGTAGGTGCGTTGGTCTGTGGTCACGACAAGGTTGGTCGCGATGTCAGGACGGGTCGGCTTGACGAGAATATGGACGCGACGGTTTGCTCCCGATCCGCTCTCGGTGTCGCCGATGATCCAGCGGGCAGTATCTCCTGCTGCAATCGGTCCCGCGCCGGTCAAGCTCTCGCCCGGCTCCAGCGCGATACTGGTGATCTGGCCGGGGGCGGCATAGACCTGATAGAGCGCGCCTTCGCTCCATGGGTAGATCTGGATAGCGTTGTAGTAACCTTCCCGGCGTGGCTCGACACGTGCGGCAGCATTGGCGTTCTCCACACGGCCAGCCGACGTTTCAGCAGCCGCGCCGCCGCGCCCGACAGTCCAGGCCGGGGGCGTATGCAGCGGACGCGGCCTGTCATCGGCAGCGGCCATCTGGACACTGGGCAGCGGCGGCACGTCGTCGTCGTAACTGAATTGCGGTGTCCTATTGGTCGCGCAGCCCGCCAGAACCAAACTGGCAAACGCGAGACCCCATGAATACATAAAGGGACGACGAAACAATCTTTTAGGAGAACGGGGCACATGATTCAGACCGGCAGTATTGACACGAAACTTTCGCTTTTCTCGGAACATTGGCGTCCGAAAGTGATCGCCAGCCTCAACCGGCAGGAAGTGAAGATCGTCAAGGTCCAGGGTGTCTTCCCCTGGCATCATCATGACGACTGCGAGGAGATGTTCCTCGTTTGGAAAGGACGTTTCCGTGTCGAGTTCCGCGACAGGATCTGTGATCTGGGACCGGGAGAGTTCGTCGTCGTCCCGCGTGGCGTCGAGCACCGGACAGCGGCCGACGAAGAAGCGGAGATCCTGATCTTCGAGCCCGCCGAGGTGTTGAACACCGGGAATGTCGTTGATGACACCTTCACGGCTCCGCAGGGGGCGACAATCTGAGGTGGTGATCATTGGCTCATCTCCCGTGACCATGAAATCGCGTTGACATAGATGCCGAGTGGGTTGGCGCGCAGACGTTCGGCGTCGCGCGGGGTCTGGATGACAATTGTCAGGATCGCGATCCAACGCTCGGTTGTGGAAAGCTGGCCATTCTCATAGTGGCGCTCAGTCCAGGCAACGCGAAAGGAATCCGGCGATGCCCGGATCACCGATGACACATCGACGGCGACCTGCTGGCGGCCGACGCGGGTGAACGGGTCGTTGGCGCGGGCGTAGTCGTTCAGGGCTGCTGCGCCGCGATCCGTGGTGAACTCGTAGGCGCGCAGCCAGTTCTGCCGGACAATGATGGCGTCGGCGGGGATCGCGCGAACCTGCTCGATGAAGCGGCCGAGGTGGAAGGCGATCTGGGGATCGGTGGGACGATAATCGGCAGCCGCCGGGGCGACGGTCTGCGCCTGGCCGAGATTGTCGACCTGAACAACCCAGGGCACCACTGTCCCGCGCGCCGACTGCCAGACAAGGGCAGCGGCGAAGCCTGCCGAAAGGATCAGACAGCCAAAGGCCATGAACCGCCAGTTTCTCGCCTGCGCACGGGCCGAGCCGATACGCTCGTCCCAGATCTGCGCAGCCTTCTGATAGGGAGTCTCTGGTTCCGGCGTTTTGCCGTAATGCGTTGCAGGTCGTCTGAAGAGGTTCATGAGCGGTCCCTTTCGGAAAGGTTGACGGAGGAGCCGCCACCGTGGCTGTCGCCGGAGCGGACGGCGTGCGCGGCCATGGTCGTCCCGTGGTTCATCGCCTGAGAGCGCTGCATCCGCTGCGCCCAGGCGGGCGGCGTGCCCGCAGTTGAGGCTGATGAAACCGCAGCGGAAGCTCCCACGTCACCACCGACATTGTTCATGGTGGAGGTGCCGCCGCTCGCACCGAACCCGGCCTTTGCGCCCTCGGAGAAGCTGGAACTGACGGTCTGGGATGCCTGAGCGGCGGCACGTTTGAGGGGCGAGATGGCAGCCGATCCTGTTGCGCGGGCGACGCCGCCAAGCCCGGAGGCAATACCGGCAGCTCCAGTCTGACTGAGCGAGCCGAGGCTGTAGGCGGCAGAGGCCGCCCCTGCGGCGGTTGCCCCGCCACGAACGGCTGCGGCTCCGCCTGACAGAGCCGCAGCGCCACCTTTCGCGCCGAGCATGGCCGCGCCACCTGCGGCCGCACCACCCGCCAGCACCATGCCGCCAGCAGCAAGGCCAGTCCCCACAGCTGCGCCCGCGCCCAGTTGCGGGCCACCCGAAACAAGGCCGGTGGCGATGCCGGGACCAAAGATGCCGAGCCCGAGTAGCGAAAGCGCCGCCAGTACGATTGCCATCGCGTCGTCTATCGTCGGCGTTACTCCGCCAAAGCCTGCGGTGAACTGGCCGAACAGCGTCGAGCCGATACCGATGATAACGGCGAGCACCAGCACCTTGATGCCGGATGAGATGACATTGCCGAGCACCCGCTCGGCCATGAAGGCCGTTTTGCCGAACAGACCGAAGGGGATCAGCACGAAGCCCGCGAGAGTGGTCAGCTTGAACTCGATCAGAGTGACGAAGAGCTGGATGGCGAGGATGAAGAAGGCCAGCACCACCAGTGCCCAGGCGAAGAGCAGGCAGGCGATCTGGATGAAGTTCTCGAAAAACGCGATCCAGCCCATGAGGTCGGAGATGGAGTCGAGCAACGGACGACCGGCATCGAGGCCGGTCTGCGCCACCCGGCCTGGCCGCATCAAATCTTGTGCGGAAAACCCGCTACCTGCCGCCATAAGGCCGAGACCAGCAAAGCTGTCGAAGACGATCCGGGCAAGAGTGTTCCAGTTGGAAATGATGTAGGCGAAGACGCCGACAAACAGGGTCTTCTTGATCAGCCGGGCGATAATGTCGTCATCCGCGCCCCAGGCCCAGAACAGCGCAGCCAGCGTCACGTCGATGACGATCAGGGTGGTGGCGATGAACGCCACTTCGCCGCCAAGCAGGCCAAAACCGCTGTCGATATAGGAGGTGAAAACTCCCAGAAAATTGTCGATGACGCCGGTGTTGCCCATGCTCAGCGCGCCTCGTTGCGGCCAAGGAAGCGATCGCGGCTTTCTGCCCAGGTGGCGAGGCAGTCGGGATCGCTCACTGCGGCCTCTCCCAGTTGCTGGCAACGGCGCAGGCTCTCGCGCAGCGGATCGGCCGACGGTTGAAGAGCTGGCGCAGGACGGGGCGCGGAAGGTTCGTCCTTCCGCGCCATTTCGATGGCGGTCACTGTCAAGGCGATGGCGATGAATACCACGGGCCCGAGTCGGGCCAGCATCTTGCCATCCATGGCGTGCCTCCCGGTCAGTTGATGCTGCGGTTGAACATCCGCGCAATGCCCGGCTGATAGCCGCTGCCGGGCGTCAGAAAGCGCTCGCGCTGGATGCGCCCTTGTTCGGCGGCCGTGGCGCGCTCCGCCTCCGACAAGGCCTCCGCCCGTCCATTGGCCGAGATGACCGCAATCAGGTCGGACAGCTGTTGCGACTGAAGAGCGAGAAGCTGGTTGCCGGCCTGCGTTGCCTGAAGCGCACCGGTCGCCCCTTGGCTATGGCCGACAAGCTCCGACATCTGCGTACGGTTGCTGTCGATATTGCCAACCACACCGGCCTGCACCCGCATGGCATCCTGCAAGCCTCCGACTGTATTCTCCCAGCGCGAGCGCGCATCAGTGATCATTTGGGCGTCGGTCACTGTCAGAGACAGGTTGCCGTAGTCCTGCTGGAACATCTGGTCGATGCTTTGGACGTCGAAAGCGATGTTCTGGGCCTGCCCCAGAAGCTGCTGGGTCCGTTGGACGTTTTGCTGGAGTTGCTGAAGTGACGAGTAAGGCAGGCTCGCGAGGTTGCGGGCCTGGTTGATCAGCATCTGCGCCTCGTTCTGGAGCGAGGTGATCTGGTTGTTGATCTGTTCCAGCGTCCGGGCAGCGGTCAACAGGTTCTCTGCGTGGTTGGTCGGGTCATAAACGATGCGACCGAAGCCAAAGAACGCATGGGCTGGTGTCATGAACACCGGGGCCAGCGCCAGGGGTGAGGCAAGCGCAATCGCCAGCGCTGAGGCGCTCACCATACGCGTGATCCGGGGCATTTTGATTGTCATGGGGTCGTCTCCTTTTCCTCCGGGGTGTGTCTGATGTCGCCGCTCTCGGGAACCGTGAGCGGTAGGGGCTTACTTTCGGTTGCGAGATTGGTGAGGTCCGGAATCAGATCCGCGGCCCAATCCACGCCGCGCTCACGCAGCCAGGCGGCGAGGAAACCCTCGCGGCCATGCTCAGCGTGGATGCGCTCGATGGCGGCCTGATCGGATTTGGAGGATGCAGCGCAGAGCGCGAGCCCGACTTCGGACAGGCCAAGCTCGAACAGGCGATTTCCCCTGCGGCTCTGGCAGTAGTAATCCCGCTTCGGCGTGGCCCGTGCGAGGATTTCGATCTGTCGGTCGTTCAAACCGAAGCGGCGATAGATGGCGGTGATCTGCGGCTCGATGGCGCGCTCGTTCGGCAGCAGAAGCCGCGTCGGGCAGCTCTCGATAATCGCAGGCGCGATATCGCTTCCATCAATGTCGGACAAGCTTTGCGTGGCGAAGATGACGGAGGCGTTTTTCTTGCGCAGCGTTTTGAGCCATTCACGAAGCTGGCTGGCGAACCCCTCGTCATCGAGTGCAAGCCAGCCCTCATCGATGATGAGCAGCGTGGGCCGGCCGTCGAGCCGGTCGCTAATGCGATGGAACAGGTAGGACAGGACAGCCGGGGTCGCGCCGGTTCCGACAAGCCCCTCGATCTCGAACGCCTGAACATCCGCCGAACCCAGATGTTCGGCCTCTGCATCCAGCAGCCGCCCATAGGCACCGCCGATGCAGTATGGGCGGAGCGCCTGTTTCAGCTCTCCGGATTGCAGCAGAACCGCAAGGCCGGTGATGGTGCGTTCCCCGACCGGCGCAGAGGCCAGCGAGGTCAGCGCCGTCCAGATATGTTCCTTCACCTCGGGCGTGATCGCGATGCCCTCGCGCATGAGGATCGCGCCCAGCCAGCCAGCGACCCATGCCCGTTCATAAGCGTCGTCGATCTGGGCAAGCGGCTGAAGCGAAACGGAATTGTCCGCCCCATCCGTCAGCCCGCCGCCGAGGTCGTGCCAGTCGCCTCCCATGGCGAGGGCTGCGGCGCGAATCGAGCCGCCGAAGTCGAAGGCGAAGACCTGTGAAAGCTCGTAGCGGCGGAACTGCAAGGCCATGAGGGCAAGCAGCACGCTTTTGCCTGCACCCGTGGGGCCGACGACGAGGGTGTGGCCCACGTCGCCGACATGAAGGGATAACCGGAACGGGGTGGAGCCTTCGGTCCTGGCGTAAAGCAATGGAGCGTCGCCGAAATGCTCGTCCCGTTCCGGCCCCGCCCACACCGCCGAAAGCGGGATCATGTGGGCGAGATTCAAAGTGCTGATGGGCGGCTGCCGCACGTTCGCGTAGGCGTGCCCCGGAAGCGATCCGAGCCATGCGTCCACCGCGTTGACGTTCTCGGCCATGGCGGTGAAGTCGCGGCCCTGGATGATCTTCTCGACCAACCGCAGTTTCTCGTCGGCGATACGCGGATCAGCATCCCAGACCGTGACGGTCGCGGTGACATAGGCCATGCCCGCCACGTCCGCCCCGAGTTCCTGCAAAGCCATATCCGCATCGGCGGCCTTGTTCGCGGCATCGGTGTCCACGAGCGCGGACTGCTCGTTGGTCATCACCTCCTTGAGAATCGCGGCGATGCTCTTGCGCTTGGCGAACCATTGGCGCCGGATGCGGGTCAGCAGCCGGGTTGCGTCAGTCTTGTCCATCAGGATCGCCCGCGTGCTCCACCGATACGGGAAGGCCAGCCGGTTCATCTCGTCGAGCAGTCCGGGTGTTGTCGCGGTCGGAAAGCCGGTGATGGTCAGCACGCGAAGGTGCTGATCGCCGAGCCGCGGCTCCAGCCCGCCGGTCAGAGGCTGATCAGCCAGCAAAGCATCGAGATACATCGGTACCTCGGGCACGCGGAGGCGATGCCGGTTCGTGGATACCGTCGAATGCAGGTAGGTCAGCGTCTCGGTGTCATCGAGCCAGCGACACTCCGGCATGAAACCGTCGAGCAGCGCCAGGATGCGGTCGGTGCGATCCACAAAGCCGCGCAACAGCTCCCATGGATTGACGCCGAATTGCTCGCGGCCCTCATAGAGCCAGGTTTCGGCGCGCGCGGCGTCCTCGGCGGGTGGCAGCCAGAGGATGGTCAGGAAATAGCCGGATACGAAATGCGCCCCGGCCTCCTCGAAGGCAGCTTTCCGTTCAGCGTCAAGCAACGCAGATGCGGTGTCAGGGAAGGTACTGTCGGGATAGGTCGCAGCAGCTGAGCGCTGCGCCTCGACGAAGATGCTCCAGCCGGCGCCGAGACGTCGCACGGCATTGTTAATGCGTCCGGCGACAGCGACCACCTCCGCAGCGACAGCGGAATCCAGATCGGGACCGCGAAACCTGGCTGTGCGCTGGAACGAACCGTCCTTGTTCAGGACAACGCCCGAGCCGACCAGCGCAGCCCAAGGCAGATAGTCGGCGAGACGCGCAGCGGTGCGGCGGTATTCGGCAAGGTTCATCATGGACGTCCCTCACACCGACAGAAATGCCGGGATACGCAGATGCCTGCGCCCCACCTCGACAAAGAGCGGATCGCGCTTTGCCGCCCAGACCGCCAGAAAATGCCCGACCGCCCAGATAGCGATGCCGACCAGCCAGAGACGCAGGCCAAGGCCCACGGCCCCGGCAAGCGTCCCGTTCATGATGGCGATGGAGCGTGGAGCACCGCCGAGCAGGATATGCTCGGTCAGCGCCCTGTGGACCGGGACCAAAAATCCCGGCACCGCATCGAGTTGTTCGAGGCCCGCCGCCATCAGATGAGCGCCCCGCCGCCGAACGAGAAGAACGACAGGAAGAAGCTCGACGCGGCGAACGCAATCGACAGGCCGAACACGATCTGGATCAGCTTGCGAAAACCGCCACCCGTATCGCCGAAGGCCAACGTCAGGCCAGTCATGATGATGATGATGACGGCGATGATCTTGGCGACCGGCCCCTCAATGGATTGGAGGATGGATTGCAACGGCGCTTCCCACGGCATTGATGAACCGGACGCATGGGCGACCGGCGCGAGCATGATGCTGATGGCAAGGGTGGATGCGACGGTCGCCATGCGGCGATAGCCGCGCGTGAGCGTGCGGATCATGAAGATTCTCCTGTGCTGGTGGGGATTGCCAAAGGGATGGAATGCGTGACGCGGTAGTCGCCGTCCGGCCCCAGCGCTTCGACGTGGGCGAGTTCGGCCAACCGGCGCGCGGAACCGCGCCCGGAAAGGACGGCAACAAGGTCGATGGTTTCCGCGATCAGGGCGCGCGGGACGGTGACGACCGCTTCCTGGATTAGCTGCTCGAGACGACGCAGCGCGCCGATGCCGGAACCGGCATGGATGGTGCCAATGCCGCCGGGATGCCCTGTTCCCCAGGCTTTCAGGAGGTCGAGGGCTTCGGGGCCGCGCACCTCGCCGATTGGGATGCGGTCGGGGCGCAGGCGCAGCGAGGAACGGACCAGATCGGAGAGCGTCGCCACACCATCTTTCGTCCGCATTGCCACAAGGTTCGGCGCGGCGCATTGCAGCTCGCGCGTATCCTCGATGATGACGACGCGATCCTGCGTCTTCGCCACCTCGGCGAGCAGCGCGTTGGTCAGCGTGGTCTTGCCCGTGCTGGTGCCGCCAGCCACGAGGATGTTGGCGCGCGAGGAAACGGCCACGCGCAGGCTCAAAGCCTGATTGGCGGACATGATGCCGGCGGCGACGTAATCGTCGAGCGTGAACACAGCGACGGCGGGCTTGCGGATGGCGAAGGCCGGCGCGGCGACAACCGGCGGCAGTAGACCTTCAAACCGCTCGCCGCTCTCCGGCAGTTCGGCCGAGACGCGCGGACTACGCGAATGGACTTCTGCACCGACATGATGCGCGACCAGCCGCACGATGCGTTCGCCATCGGCAGCTGACAGGCGCTCACCAGTTTCGGACAGCCCTTCAGGCAGGCGGTCGACCCACAACCACCCGTCCGGGTTCAACATCACCTCGACCACGGCCGGGTCTTCGAGCAGCCGGGCAATGGCGGGGCCGAGCGCGGTGCGCAACATGCGTGCGCCGCGCTGAATCGCCTCCGGTCTGTGGTGTGTGGCAGTCATCCAGGCCCCGATTTCTCGCGGGGCGCGACAGACGGTCCCCGCATCGAGGTTGATTAAGAAAGCCCGAAATTGGACTGCTTCAACAAGTATTTACGAGCGCGCGGGCATCAGCGGGGAACGGCGGCGAATAGGATGGGTTGAAGTGGCGGCGGCGGTTATGCCTGTGTTTCCCCGGACGCCAGATTGGCCAGCCAGTGTCGAAATACGGCGGCTGGCGAGTCGCTTTCCGGTTCTCGCGCCGAAAGCACGAAATACGCGCTTCCATCCACATGGAAGCCTTTGGGCGCGGCAAGCATTCCCGCGCGAATATCGTCCTGAACAAGATGCCACGGCCCGATTGCGACACCCAGGCCCGCGACGGCCGCTTGCAGGCTGAAATAGAAATGCTCGAAATCCTGTCCGGGATTGGCCGGAGAAGTTTCGCCAGCGATTTCGGCCCATGTCGTCCAGGCTGAGGGCCGCGTGCGCGTATGCAGCAGCATGGTCGCCGCATTTATCCGGTCGGAATCGAAGAAGGCCGCAGCCTTGTCGGGGCGGCAGACCGGGCCTATCCGCTCATCGAAAAGGTGCTGCGCAAGGTAGGTTTCCGGCCAGGTGAAGTCATTGCGGCGGATGGCAAGGTCTATGCCCGATCCGAGGGACACCGGCCCGCCGCCCGCCAGCAGGCGGACATCGGCGGCCGGATGCGCGGCGTGGAATTGCGGCATCCGGGGGATGAGCCAGCGCATCATCAGGGTCGGCTCGCACGACACTGTGACGGGCGCGTTGGCGTATTCGGCTTTGATGCGCTGCGCTTCCTCTTCGATCTCGCCGAGACCCCGCGCAACCACCTGCGACAGCCTGCGCCCCGCATCTGTCAGAAAAACCGCACGATTGCGGCGCTCGAACAGGGACGTGCCAAGGTCTGCCTCAAGCAGCCGTACCGCCCGGCTGACAGCGCCGTGCGTCAGACTCAGGCGATCCGCTGCCTTACTGAAACTCTCAAGCTCGGCAGCAACCCGAAAGCAGGCGAGCGCGGGGAGCGATGTGATGTGCTGTCTCATAGGTGATTTATTCTCACACATTCTGTCAGAAGTCATCGTTTTTGCCGTCGTCATCACCGCGTTACGCAAAGGGAAAACCGAAAGGATGCGCCTATGGCCGAATTGCTCGCCGTCATCACCATCTTCGCCGTTATCAGCCCGGGGCCGGACTTCGCCATGGTGTCGCGCAACTCGCTGTCGCTCTCCCACCGCGCGGGCATTCTGACCGCGCTCGGCATCGGCTTGGGTGTGCTGGTGCATGTCAGCTATACGCTGCTCGGCATCGGGGTGCTGATCCGCGAGTCACCGGGCCTGTTCAACATTATGAAGCTGGTTGGCGCGGCCTATCTGGTCTCGCTGGGCGCGAAGATGCTGTTCAGCTCCAAGGTAGAGGGTCCGGTTGCGACGAACGAAAAGACCCTGTCTGATCTTGGGGCCCTACGGATAGGGTTCCTGACGAACGTATTGAACCCGAAGACCACCATCTTCATCGTCAGCCTGTTCATGCAGGTCATTCAGGTGGATACGCCGCTGGCGACACGGATTGCCTACGGGCTGTTCATCTCGCTGGCTCATGTGGTGTGGTTTTCCGCTGTCAGTCTGTTCTTTGGCGCTCCGCGTATCCAGAAGCGGATTTTCGGCGTGCGCCATTGGATCGACCGGACTTTCGGCGTCCTGCTGGTCGGCTTCGGGATTGCATTGGCGGCTGCCAACATAGGTTCCTGATGATTATGATGAATCGTCAGCTTGGGTCCGGGGCCGCATCGCTATCCGGCTCGACGTCGCGCGACAGTTCTTTCAAAAACCTGTCCCCGGTAGCCAGCCTGCGGCCAAGGCTCAGCATGAAGCCCTCGAACCGTTCATTCCCCTTGATGCGGGCGGACTGTTTGGCGTTGTCGGGCAGCGGCGGGGTGGTCGTCAGCCAGAAGCGGATGAACAGCGAAATGATTTCGCCGAGGATGGCGAGGTCTTCGTCGAGCGTGTCGATCTGGCGGCTGATCCTGTCCAGCCGGCGCGACATGGCCGCTTCCAGCCGATCCGATGTGTCGCCCGACAGGAAGGAGGCGACCGCCGCCTCGATAATTGCGGACTTCGAGACCTGTCGGCGCAGCGACAGGGCCTCGACCTGTTTGAGCAGTTCCGGGTCGAAATAGACGTTCATGCGTGTGCGGGGTCTCATTGCCTCTCCTTCAAAGCTCAATGCCGTCATCGAGGTTCATGGACGCCTGCCGCGCGACCATCCGCATGCGCGAGCGCAGCGCGCGGGCCATTGCCGCATCAACGTCCGGTTCGTCGTCCAGAATGTCGAACTCCTGAGCGGGCGATGGCGGCGGCGGAACGATTTCCTCATGCTCGGGCAATTCGGGCTCGCGGCGGATACCGGCATTGTCCGGATCGGCCTCGGTGCCGCTTGCGGTGGTTGCTGTGGGCCTCTTTGCTGGCAAGACGACACGGCTTGTCCAGTCGTCGGTTGGCGCTGACGGCGCGGCCGTCGATGCGGCTGCCAGGTCGGGCGGCGGCAGGATGCGCTCTTGTAATCGGGCATCCTCGAAATAGCGCGCCTTCTGCGCCCGGATCGGCGGCGTGCCCGCCACCATGACGATTTCGTCGGTTGGCGGAAGCTGCATGATCTCGCCGGGTGTCAGCAGCGGCCGCGCGGTTTCCTGCCGCGAGACCATCAGATGCCCCAGCCACGGGGCCAGCCTATGCCCGGCATAGTTGGTGGAATCGCGCAACTCGGTCGCGGTGCCGAGCGAGTCCGACACGCGCTTGGCGGTGCGTTCATCATTTGTGGCGAAGGCGACGCGCACATGGCAATTGTCGAGGATCGAATTATTCGGCCCATAGGCACGCTCGATCTGGTTCAGGCTCTGGGCGATCAGGAAGGATTTGAGGCCGTAACCGGCCATGAACGCGAGCGCAGATTCAAAGAAGTCGAGCCTGCCCAATGCCGGAAACTCATCCAGCATCATAAGCAGGCGATGCCTCTTGCCGGAGAGTGTCAGTTCCTCGGTCAGCCTGCGTCCGATCTGGTTGAGGATGAGCCGGATCAGCGGCTTGGTGCGGTTGATGTCGCTCGGCGGAACAACAAGGTAGAGCGCGACCGGCTGTGGGCTGCCGACCAGATCGGCAATGCGCCAATCGCAACGGTTTGTGACACGCGCCACAACCGGGTCGCGGTAGAGGCCGAGAAACGACATGGCGGTCGAGAGAACGCCGGAACGTTCATTCTCACTCTTGTTCAGCAGCTCGCGCGCGGATGAGGCTACGACCGGATGAACGCCTGCCTCGCCCAGATGCGGCGTGCCCATCATCGCGCGTAACGTGGCTTCAACCGGTCGGCGCGGATCGGACAGAAAGTTGGCTACACCCGCCAGCGTCTTGTCCTGCTCGGCATAGAGGACGTGCAAGATCGCGCCGACGAGCAGGCTATGGCTGGTCTTTTCCCAATGGTTGCGCTTGTCGAGGCTGCCTTCGGGATCGACCAGTATATCCGCAATGTTCTGAACGTCGCGCACCTCCCACTCGCCCTGCCGCACCTCCAGCAGCGGGTTGTACGCTGACGACTTCGCATTGGTCGGATCGAACAGCAGAACGCGACCATGCTTTCCCCGAAACCCTGCCGTCAAGGTCCAGTTCTCGCCCTTGATGTCATGGACGATGCAGCTTCCCGGCCAGGTGAGCAGTGTCGGCACGACCAGCCCGACGCCCTTGCCCGACCGCGTGGGCGCAAAGCACAACACATGTTCGGGTCCGTCATGACGCAGATAGTCTTGGCGATGGCGACCGAGCAGGACACCATCGGGGCCAAGCAGCCCGGCTGCATGGATTTCGCGATCCTCGGCCCATCGCGCCGAACCGTAGGTGGCGACGTTGCAGGCTTCGCGCGCGCGGATGATCGACATGAGGATGGCGGCGGCAATCGCAAGAAACCCACCAGACGCGGCGATAATCGCACCCTCGATGAAAATCGCGGGCGCATAGGCGTCGAAGGAAAACCACCACCAGAAGAACGCTGGCGGATAATAAACCGACCAGCCCGCCAGATCGAACCAGGGGCTTCCAAGCTGTGGCTGGAAGCCGAACCGGAACGCCACCCATTGCGTCGCAGCCCAAGTCATCATCAGAACGATGGTGAAGACGACGGTGATCTGACCCCAGAGTATTCTGCCTCCGCGCATCGTGGCTCCAATCAGCAAGAGTGACAGAGCCGATCAGAGAATGGGCAATTGTGGGTGGAGCAACAGCAAAAGTGCATCCGTAGGGCCGCCGGATACTATCGGCGGTAATTCGGATAGGTGGCGACGGCACCATTTTGGCACTGTTCGTTGAGAGCTACCGCGAATCAGATTTCGGGTACGCGCGGCTCGCTTTTGACGCCAGAGTCAGCAGGTTCACCAGTGCAGGATCGCGGTTGCGCGGCGCCCAGACAGCCGAAAAGGCGACGGTTTCAGGCTCATCACGGATCGGCAGGAAGGCAACATTTGCGACAACGGCTGTCGTCATCTCCTCGACGAAAAGCGAAATCCCATGCCCGGCCGCAATCATCGACAAGAGCGCGCTGCCCCCGACATCGAAACGCTGGATCGACGGCACCGGCCATTTCCCGGCCGAGCGTGCCACGATCAAGCCGTGAACCTGCGGGCCGGAGCCGCCTTGGCGAACAAGGAAGGTTTCTTGTGCAAGCTGCCGCCATTCAACATCTATCTGTGCCGCCAGAGGGTGCATTGGCGGTAATGCCACCATCAGGCGGTCGCGCCAGATCACTCGGGAATTGAGGTCGGGGATCTCGTGCGTGCAGGCCATGAAAGCGACATCGAGCCTGCCTTCGCGCACCATGAACTGCGCGTGGTGTGCGGTGCTTTCGGTAATGTGCAGGCGGACGCCAGGATGATTGTCGTGGAACCGCTCCAGCAGGCGGTGGAGAAAGCAGCCCGCCGTTAAGGCATGAATGCCGATCCGAAGCTCGCCGTCCTCGCCGCGCGCCTGCATCCCGGCGGTTTTGATCGCATGATCGAGGATACCCAAGGCGTCATCAACCTGACCGACAAAGCAGCGTCCCGCTTTGGTCAGTCGGACACCGCGCGTGTTGCGATCAAACAAAATGATGCCAAGGTCCGCCTCCAACGCCTTGATCCGGGTGCTGACGCTCGACTGGCTGGTGCCGAGCGCCAGAGCGGCGCGGTGGAAGCTAAGATATTCGGCAACGGCGAGCGCCTGAATCAGAGCAGCCATCGGGATGCGACGATGCAGCAACCGCAATGGCTCGTTCTGCACCGATATCTTCAACCTTCGCATGGCTTCAACGGCCATTGCTGGTGTTTATGCTCGTACTTTGCCGATCGGTTTTCCGCGAGGACGCGAAACCGTGTGTGCGCGCTGCCCAGGCGGCAACCAGTGCGGCAACAAGTAATGCCAGCACACCCCACGAGAAAGAAGACACACCGAAGGTTTCAAGCAACAGGCCGCCAGCGATCGCACCACCTGCAATTGCGGTATTCCAGACTGTTACGATCATGGACTGTGCCACATCAGTCGCCTTGCCAGCCGTCTTTGCTGAAGCCGTCTGGAACAGGGTCGCGGCCCCACCGAAGGCCAGCCCCCAAATCGCCACGGACATATAGACCACCAACGGCAAGGTTCCGGCAACACCGAGGGCCAGAGCGGAAAGTCCGAACAGGACTGTGCTTGCCAGCACCAGTTCGCGCAGCCATCGATCAATCAATATGCCGACGATCCATATACTGACGATTGCGGCCATACCGAAGACCAGCAGCACAAGATCCACCCGATCAGCGAGGCCCGCAGGCACGAGAAACGGGGCGATATATGTATAGAGAATGTTGTGGGCGAGGACATAGGCGAGCGTCACGAACAGCACCGATCGGATACCCGGCAACATGAAGACCGTCCCAATGGAAAAGCCCTTACCGCGTGCCTGACCGGGATAGTCAGGCACCTTCGCCAAGACCCAGAATATGAGGACAACGGTCAGCACACTCATAAGACCAAAGGTGGCACGCCAACCAACTGTCGCGCCGAGTAAGGTGCCAGCAGGAATACCAAGCGAAAGCGCAATCGGCGTTCCCGCCATCGCGATTGCGATGGCCCGTCCCTTTAGGTGCTCAGGAACCATACGGGCTGCATACCCTGCCGCCAGCGCCCAGAGCAGGCCCGCGAACACCCCGGCAAAGAAGCGGGCAACCATCGTGGCGGCATAGTTATCGGATATCGCTGTCACTGTGTTGACGATGGCAAAACCACCAATTGCCAGTAGCAGGAGCGGACGGCGGCGCCATCCTTGTGTCGCGGTCGTCAGCGGGATGGCTGCAACCAGCGAGCCAATGGCATAAATGGTGACGAGTTGCCCGACCAACGCCTCGGAAACCGAAAGGCCATCTGCCATTTGCGGAAGCAGGCCCGCTGGCAGCGCTTCAGTCAGGATAGTTATGAACGCCGCCATGGTCAGCGCCAGAAGCGCCGCCAGCGGTAGCCGGTCGGGCGCATCCGAAGCCGCGTTGCCGGGTCTGATGGCTAGTGTATCGTTTGGTGTTGTCATTGATCCGCCTCTGCCTTGTCTGAATAGCCACCTGCAGACGGAGCGCCTTGGAAAGACTGCATAATCTGCCGATTGCGACATGACCCCAAAGCTAGACGGCTTCCCCTAAAGTGAAAACTAGGCTACAGTTCAAGTCACTTCGGACATTTATGTCAGCAATGGAATTGCGATGGATAGCCTCGGATCACTCAACGCCTTCGTTCAGGCAGCCGAGTTGCGCAGCTTCACCGCTGCCGGGCAGAAACTTGGCGTCTCATCATCGGCGATAAGCAAATCGGTCGCACGACTGGAAGATCGGCTCGGCGTCCGCCTGCTCCACCGCTCGACGCGAACAATCACCCTGACACCGGAAGGGGCGCTCTTTCTCGAAAGATGCCGTCGCATCTTCTGCGAACTGGAGGCCGCAGAACTGGAACTGTTACAGACAAGGGGCATGCCGAGCGGCAAACTGAGGGTCAGCCTGCCGCTTGTCGGCATGCTGATGATGCCGACGATCACCGCGTTCGCGCGGGCATGGCCTGATATCGAAATGGACCTCGATTTCACTGACCAGCGGGTGGATGTGATCGAGGAAGGTTTCGACGCGGTTGTCCGCACCGGGGAAATCCGCGACTCGCGTTTGATGACCCGCATGCTCGGCACGTTCAACTACAGGCTGGTTGGCTCGCCGTCATATTTTGCTGAGCATGGCAGGCCCCGAACTGTGGCCGACTTGTCGAAGCATCGGGGCCTGCGCCATCGTTTTCCGAGCACCGGCAAAATCGAGGAATGGCCCTTGCATTGCGACGGCAAGCCGAAGTCCGCCGAAATTCCTACGGTGACTGTCGCCAGTGCGATCGAGCCGCTGATACACCTCGCAGAGGAAGGTATCGGTCTTGCATGCCTTCCTGACTTTGCAATCCGGGACCGGCTCGCCAGAGGGACGTTGGTGTCGGTGCTGGACGATGTGGTCACGCATTCGGGCAGCTTCCGTATCCTCTGGCCCTCAAGCCGCCACCTGTCCCCGAAACTCCGGGTTTTCGTGGACTTCATGGGAGAGAATCTTTTTCCGCCCTGATAGAATGGACCAGAATGGGGATATCAAAAGGGATCGGGCAGCACACAACACTTGCCGCTCTACAAGCCCAGCCCCCGCTGCCGCCCCAACTGCCACGACACCGCTCCGCCTTGCACAACGCCAGCGACCTCGCGGCCGAGCTGACGGTCGATGACGGGCCGCCACGGGACAAGGGTGAACTCGTGGCTCTTCTCTACCACGGCAAACTTGCCGCTCGATAGCTGCACGGTTCCGGTGAACTTACCGCTGACATGCTCGCCATCTGCGGCGTCCCGGAATGGCAACCCCTTGCTCTTCGCCAATTCCATACCGACGCGCTCCACCTCCCGCTCGCGCAGTTTAGCGAGCAGATTGCGGCGATAGACGACACGCCCGTCGCGGCTCCGGGTGGCGTTCCCCTGTTCGATGTGATGTTCACAGATGAACCTCCCGGACTTGTGCTTCCAGGCAACCGCGACTGGAATGCGGCATGAAGCAATCCATGACCAGCCGGTGGAGCAGTGCCGTCATGGCGACATGCGGGTTCACCGCGACGGCATCACGCAATGCCAAGGTCCGATGCGCCGTCAGCTCACTTACCAGACGATCAGGCAGAGGCTTGATGGTCTCGGTCTCGTCGTCATCCTCCTGTTCGACCGGCTGACCGCCCAGCGTGATAACCGCACGCATGCGGCTCACCTCCGGTTCTGCCCGCTGGATCACCTCGCCGGTTTCCGGGTCAACGATCTCAGTCTCCGGTTCCGCAGGCGTTTCATCCTCGGCGCGAACATAGCCGCACTCGACCAGCAATGCGCCATCGGCGTCGATGCTGATGAACACACCGGCAATGCCGATCTGATCCGGGCCGAAGGTCATTGGACGGCGCTCGAAGGTTTCCAGTGCCTGTTCGATCTCCCCGAGGCGGGCGTCGATCTCGTCAGGCAGTTCGTCCGCCTCGCCATATTCGGCTTCAAGCCGATCATATTCGTCGCGCAGAGCCTCGCGGGTGGCGCGTTCCTCGTCGCTCAGATCGACCGTGGTGCCGACAATCTGGCGAAGGCCATGATCGTGACCGTAAGGAAAGGTGATGGCGACCTCGATCCACTTCCAGCCCTCGGCGGCGATAGCTTCGGCCTCGGCCTTCAGCTTTTCGCCCACCAGCCGGTCGAGCAGCACCGGATCTTGCAGCCAGCCGCCATCGTCCTGCTGGAAGAGATCGCGCAAGACGCAGCCACCAGCTTCCTCATAGGGAGCAATGCCGACAAACACTGCCCGCTTGTCGGCGGCGCGGACCGTGGTTTCGGTCAGCAGGCGGCGGATGTGGTAGGGTTCCTTCTGCCAGCCATCCTTGATCGCTTCCCAGACCTGCTCCTGACGGGCATGGTCAGAACTGACGCTGAAGGCCATGAGCTGTTCCAGCGTCATGCCGTCCTCGGCATAGACGTCGAGCAAGGCCGGTGAGACGGAAACCAGACGCAAGCGCTGCTTCACCACCTTGGCATCCACGAAGAAGGCGGCGGCGATGGCCTCCTCGGTCATGCCCTTCTCGCGCATGGCCTGGAAGGCGCGGAACTGGTCGAGCGGATGCAACGGTGCACGCTCGATATTCTCGGCGAGCGATACCTCGTCGATCAGCACATCGGCGCTGGCCTCCGACACGACGCAGGGGACCGGCGCGACCTTGGCGAGGCGCTTCTGCTTGACCAGCAGTTCCAGCGCGCGGAAACGGCGACCGCCAGCGGGCACCTCGAACATGCCGGTTTCCTTGCCCTCGGCATCCACCACCGGGCGAACATGCAGAGACTGGATCAGGCCGCGGCGGGCGATGGACTCGGCCAGTTCCTCGACCGAGATCCCGGCTTTGACGCGCCGGACGTTGGACTGGCTGAGAACCAGCTTGTTGAAGGGAATGTCGCGCGAGGACGACAGGGTGATCTTCTGAACGGCAGTGGCCATGTCAGTTACTCCATGACGGACGCCGGTGAGCCTCTCTCTCCGGCTATCAGCCCGTCACGAAGCGAAGCGCCGCCCTCTTCCTCTGAAGAGAGCGACGCCAGCCGCAGAACCTGAAACCCGGAAATCAGGCACTCCGGTTTTCTGTATCGGCGGATGTACGGGAAAAGGCCGCGCCGACGCGGTAGAGCAGACGCTCGGCGGCGCGGATGCTGCCGGTCTCACGGGCGGCCTCGGCCCAGACCGAGATCGGGAAATCCCCGGTGAACAGCAGATCACGCTCGATGCCCATGCCGAAGGGAAACCGGACTGACTGCATCTCGCTCAGGCTCCACGAGCCCAGTTCGGGAGAACCGAGATCGGCCAGGCCGAACATGATGTCGCCTTCCTCATCGAGTTCGGTGGCGAGCCAGACGCCCTCGCCGAGGGGGTTGAAGAACTTCACGACCGGGATGTGATCCTGATCGCGCTGGCGACCATTTGCCAGCAGGCGGTCGCACTGTGTGCCGGTCAGAAGGATCATGCCGCAGCCCTCCGGTCGGTTACACTGGCATCCAGCTCCACGGTGTTCTCGCCCGGCAGATGCGACAGCAACCAGTCCGCCGCCTTGCTGGCCTGCGAGGCCGCGCGGACAATGGCGCGGGAATCCTCGCGCATGACCTCCAGCCACGACCCGATGTAATCGGCATGGCGCACGGTCGGCACGATTCCGAGCGCGGCGCAGCTGAAGGCCGCGGTCTGTTCCGCAATCATTTCCTCGAAGGCGTATTTCTTCGAGCCGAAAGATCCGGTCAGATCGCGATTGAGACGGCTGTGATGGCCGCTGGCGTGACCCAGCTCGTGCAGGGCCGTCCGATGCCAGTTGATCGGCTCGAAATAGGCTTGCGGAGGCGGCACCTGCACATAGTCGAGGGACGGCATATAGAAGGCGCGATTGCCACCGATACGGAAGTCGATGCCGGTGGCCCGGATCAGCGCCTCGACCCGAGGTTCGATCGTGCCCGGCGGGGGTGGCGGCGCGACTGCCGTGATGTCATCGGGCAGGCCATCGCATTGTGCGGCATTGAAGACCGTGAACCGCTTCAGGAATGGAATGGCATGCGCATCCTCACCCGTCTCGCTGGCCCGGCGCTTTTCGTCCTCGGGGGTGAAGCGGTCGGCATAAACGACGGTGGTGCCGCGCTCGCCCTTGCGGACATTGCCGCCAAGCGAAAGCGCCTGGCGAAAGGTGAGCCACGCCTGACCGGGAAAACCATGCTGGATGACAGCGCCCCAGAGGATGAGAATATTGATGCCTGAATAGGACCGGCCGGTTGAAGCATTTCTCGGCAGGCCCAGCGGGGCGGTATCCGGCGACGAGCCCCAGGGCTGGACCCAGGGCAGACGCCCTTGCTCCAGCTCGGCGATGATCTTGTTGGTGATGTCGTCGTAAAGGTTGCTGCGCGCGCCACCGTCAGCGGGGCTGCGATCGTGTCTGGCCATCGGGATGATCTCCGCGACGGGCACCGGAAGCCTCTCTTCCAGCCCTCAACCCGTCACGGAAAACCCGTCCTCACTCTCACTCTGAAGGGGGCGTTGCGGAGTCTCCCCGCAGAAGAGGGTGCGTCGGCAACGCCAGTGCCGACCAGGGGGAAGGCTTTCCCCCAAATGCCTCTGTATACTGGACAAAAAGAGCTTTTCTGGTTTCTTATGCAAGCTGGACCGACTCGCGCCAGTCGGAAGACGAATATTGCATGCCGCACTGGTTATCTAAGTATTTCCGAGGAATTTTCGTGGCCCGTTATAACCCAGATGCTGATCTTTCTCCCCTTTACGAGACGATGGATCGTCTTCGCACTGATTGCCTGATCGGCGATGGTTCCCTGCTTTCACCTGGACGCTCACTCTGGACCGCTGAACACTTTGCGGAGTTGCAGCGTACCTACGTGCAGAACCTCGATGAGGGCGAAGGCAAGTTCTTCGAAAAGCTGAAAGTCCAGCTGTCTGACGCAACCGCTGAAGCGCACTGCCTGATGGCCGAGCTGATCTGGCTACTTTATGCCTTCCAGCGCCGCGATGTCTCTCCCCCGACCAAGGATCGGAAAGTCCGCGAGGTTTGGTCCTGGTCGGGCCAGGATTTGCCGCTAGATGTGGCGGCCCTAACCGAACAGGTTCTTTACGGTGTCGGCCGGGCTGGCCAAGGATATAACAACAATAAATGGCGCGAGCTCGTTCTGTTGATTACCGCCATGCAGGATCTCAAATCCAGGCCTGTTGATGAACGTCGACGCCTGCTCGGGGACGGCGGCGCATTTGCCAGTTGGTTCGAGATACAGGTGAACGGCGAAAATCGGCAATTGCGTCATATCCTGCCCTTCCTGCTTTTTCCTGACAGCTTCGAGCGCATCAGCGCCGGCCAGCATAAACGGGATATTCTGGCTGGCTTCGGGGCCACAACCGCAGCCGATGTCGGTGCTATGAGCATAGCCAAGCTCGATGACGCACTTCTGACTTTGCGCAAGAGCCTTGAAGCCAAGCATGGTTCACACGTCGATTTCTACGAAGGTGACTTCAGGCCCGTCTGGCAGAAGCCGAAAGAAAAGAAGGCGCACTCGACAGATAAACTGGATGAAGAAGCCGTCGTGCCAGCTCCATCCGGTTTTGAACTGAATACGATCTTCTATGGCCCTCCGGGTACGGGCAAGACGTTCAGCACCGCACAACGCGCCGTCGAGATATGTCTAGGCCAAGTGGCGTACGATCCGGGTGCAGTGCGCGCGTCCTATGAGCAACTGGTCAAGGACGGGCGCATCGGCTTCGTCACCTTCCACCAAAGCTATACCTACGAAGATTTCGTCGAGGGACTGCGACCCAAGCCGATGGCATCGGGCGCAGGCTTCACGCTCGAACCCGAAGCAGGTGTGCTGAAAGTGATGACAGAGCGGGCTTCGAAGCAGGCCGGCAACCATGTCCTCATCATTGACGAGATCAATCGCGCCAACATCTCGAAGGTTCTGGGCGAACTCATCACGCTTCTGGAGGCGGACAAGAGACGGGGAGCGCCTGCGGCGATCACCGTCACACTTCCTTATTCCAAGACCTCATTCTCTCTTCCGGCCAATCTGTACATCCTTGGCACGATGAACACGGCCGACAGATCCATCTCGCTGCTGGATACAGCACTGCGTCGGCGTTTCGTGTTTGAGGAACTGCCACCCGATTCCGCAGAACTCGCAGGCATCGAGCTCGACGATAGTGCGCTCGATCTTGCAGCCATTCTGGACAACCTCAATCTACGCCTTATCTATTTTCTGGGAGAGGATGCCCAGATCGGCCACGCCTGGTTTATGGGCGTCAAGACGAAAGCCGAACTCGATCGCGTCATGGCATTCAAGGTCATCCCGCTGCTGCGTGAGTATTTCCATGACGACATTGAACGGGTTCGCATTGTTCTGGGCGGCGGCGACGGCTTCCTGAATCGAACCCCTATTCCGGTTCCCAAGGGGGCTGAGGGATTTGCTGAGGATCGGTATCGCTATTCCGATGTTTTTCGGGAAGAAGGCGCATACCCTGAAGCAGCTTACATGGCTCTTCTGGGACAGGAATAATGCCCAAACAGAAAAGCCATTACTCGCTGCCGGAATGGTCCTCTCTGCCCATTGGACCCGACGGAATCAGCGAAGGAGAAGCCGAGCAACTGCATCTTGCCGCAATCACGGCTGCCCGCAGGCTTGGCGTGGCAGAGAACGGCGTGCTGGCGCGCGGTTTTCGGAAGCTGGAAACCAAGCAGGTTTGCGGCATTATTTCCGTTCCAGGGATAAGTTTGGAAATCCTGCCCAAGCTCGCCGACGAGGACGGTGCATTGCGAGCGACCCTTGTGCGGATGATTGCGGTCGCCTTCGACATACCGCTTTCAGAAGGGCAGATCGCGCAGATGGGCGCACAGGACAGCGACCTTCTCGAAGCCTTTATCAATCTGTTTGTCAAACGCCTGGCAGAACAAGCGAAATCCGGTCTGACGCGCGACTATGTGCCTGAAGAGGATATTCTGCCTAAGCTGCGAGGAGCGCTCGATGTGCGGCAGCAGATCGTTCGCCGCTCGGTTGATCCTTCCCGCCTGCATTGCCGGTTTGACGAGTTTTCCGAGAACACGCCGCTCAACCGGCTGTTCAAGGCCAGCCTGTTGCGCGTCATCCCCTTTGTGTGCTCCGAGCCTCTGCGTCGCCGGATCGCTAACCTGACAGAGCGCTTCATCGACATCCCCGCCAGCCCCGTCCCTCTGAGGGAGCGGATCGTCTGGAACCGGATGAATGAGCGCTTTCGTCAGGCGCATATACTTGCGCGCATGTTGCTGGAAGCAGAGTGGCAAAACACGAGTTCCGGACACCGCACGGGCATTTCGTTGCTCTTTCCGATGAACCTGCTGTTTGAACGGTATGTTGCCCGCTGGCTGCAACGGGTTCTTCCGCCCGGATCAGTGTCGGTTCAGCGCCGACAGCACGCCCTGTTGCAGCATGGTGCCTACCCTCTGATCCCGGATATCGTCATTGACACGCCTGAAGGTCCACTGGTCATTGATACGAAATGGAAGGATCTCGGCGAACATTCAGGCTCCGCGCCAAATGTGAGCCAAGCCGATCTTTACCAACTCGCGTCCTATGGGGCGGTCTATAACGCAAGCCGCGTCATACTTCTTTATCCTGGACGGAAGCGCACGCCACCAACGTCATGGCACTATACCGCCACAGACCGCAGAGTGGAAATCTGGCAAGTCGATTTGGCTCAGGTCCAACAAAGAAAGAATTGGGAGATCATCACTTACGCCATGATCCATTACACGGAAAACGGCATTCCTCCCAGGGCAGATATCCTGCTGACGAGATTAGTTTCGTGATGAGCCTGCAGGCGGCCCGAGCAATATTTGAGAAAAATAGAGAAGCAATGAAAATTCATGGCTTCAGAAGCAGTTAGAGCCATGCAAAAATACTCGTTGCGCCGATCCGAATCGGACATCTCATGATGTATAATTACAGAACTAACGACTAGACGGTGGAATTATATTTGGGGGCGTAGAAATTGAAGCTACACAATGTGAAGATTGAAAACTTCCGATTGCTGCAGGACGTCGAGATTGGTTTCGAAGATAGAACCACGCTGATCGTGGGACGAAACAATAGCGGCAAAACATCGATTGCAGAGCTTTTCCGCCGACTCCTCTCAGAAAAGACTCTCACCTTCCGTCTCGAAGATTTTTCTCTCGGCTGTCACGAGAAATTCTGGAACGCTTTTGAGGCGTTCAGTGCCGGAGCGGAGGTATCCGACGTACTGGATACCCTTCCCGTTATTCGTATAATAATTGATGTTTTGTACGACGTTGACATGCCGGACCTCGGAGCATTGGGCGAGTGCATCATCGACCTAAATCCAGATTGTACATATGCGCGTCTTGTCCTGACTTTTGGCCCTCGACCCAACGCAACTGCATTGCTCTTCGCCGATCTCCCTGCACCAGAAGAAGATGGAGAGAATGCCAAAAGTGCGCTTTTCCGTGCTCTGGGAGCACGGGTTCCTGTCGCCTACAGCTCGGTATTAGAGGCGATTGATCCTAACGACCCCACGAATAGGAAGCCTCTCGAAACGAGAATGCTCACTACTATAATACAAGGCGGTTTCATCAATGCACAACGTGGATTGGACGATGACACGAAACGCGAACGAGATGTTCTTGGAAAAGTAGTAGAAATACTTTTTCAGTCGGCGCTAAACGATCCGATCGATCCTGAAAAAAGGACTACCGCCGAGCAGCTGAAAATCGCTGTCGAAGGCATTCAAAGCGATCTGCACAGCGACTTCAATGTAAAGCTCACATCGCTGCTGCCCACCTTCGAGCTGTTCGGCTACCCCGGACTGGCTGACCCAGGGCTCATCACTGAGACAAGCTTTGACGTCGAGAGATTGCTGAGCGATCACACCAAGGTCCGCTATGTCGGGAAAAACGGGATAACACTTCCAGAAACCTATAATGGTCTCGGCGTGCGTAATCTCGTCTTCATGCTACTGCAAATCTTGCGCTTCTTTCGTGAGTATCAGGCGACACCGACGGCGGCTGGCGTGCATCTAATCTTTATCGAAGAGCCGGAAGCGCACCTTCATCCCCAGATGCAGGAGGTATTCATTCGGCAACTCGATCAGATCACGAATGCTTTCGTCACTCAATTGAATGATAACCTCCCTTGGCCTGTCCAGTTTGTCGTTACGACGCATTCTCCGCACATGGCTAACGAGGCCCGCTTTGAATCCATGCGTTATTTCCTGTCGAAGGCGGACGAAGATGGCGTTCGGCGAACCATCATCAAAGACCTGCGCCGGGGCATGGGAGCTGCGCCCGAGCCTGATCGGGAGTTTCTACATCAGTATTTGACCCTCACACGTTGCGATCTGTTCTTTGCAGATAAGGCCGTCTTGATCGAGGGAACGTCGGAACGCCTCCTCCTTCCGACAATGATTCGAAAAACGGACAGTGCGGCACCTGGAGCACCGCAACTGGGGAGCCAATACCTAACAGTCATGGAAGTAGGCGGAGCCTATGCTCATCGCTTCTTCGATTTGCTGACGTTCCTCGAACTCCGCACATTGATTATTACGGACATAGATACGGTTCGTCCCAATGCAAACAACAAGCGCGAGGCCGTACCTGTCGCGCAAGGGCAATTCACAAGCAACGGTTGTCTGAAGGCATTGTACGGTGCCGATATATCCCCGGCTGCCTTGCTCATCAAAACACCAGACGAGAAGATTACCAATGGCAGGCGCATCGCATACCAGATTCCCGAACAGGATGGTGGAGCTTGCGGGCGCAGCTTCGAAGATGCGTTCATAATCGCGAACCCTGGCCTTTTCGCGCTTGGGGAGGAAGATGTTGCAGCGGCGGCGTATGAACTCGCTGCGGAGCAGAAAAAGTCCGCCTTTGCTCTGCAGTATGCGATCACAAACACCGAATGGAGTGTTCCCCGATACATCGCTGAAGGTTTGAGGTGGTTGGCACAGGGTAATCCTGCTCCTGTGGCCCCCCCAGAGGCAGTAGCGGTCGAAGTCCTCGCCGAAGCTGCCGGCCTCGAGATCGACGCGATCCAGGAAGACGAACATGGCTGAGGGACAAGAAAGCCCAGCAGATGCCGCTGGTCGCATTGCTCTGGAACGCATGTTCGCTTGCTTGGATGAAGGACGCAGCTTTCGCCTAGAGGCAGGTGCCGGCGCCGGAAAGACCTACTCTCTTGAGAAAGCACTTCGCAGATTGATTGAAAAGCAAGGCTCCGCGTTGCTGCGGCAGCGCCAACAAATTGGCTGCATCACCTACACCAACGTCGCCAAAGACGAAATCATTGCCAGAACGAACGCGCATCCTGCCGTGAGACCCGAAACCGTTCACGGTTTTTGCTGGTCAGTCCTCCAAGATTTCCAGCCTACGCTTCGTGAACTGGTTCCCGGGTTGCCGACATGGGAAGAGCGACTTGCGGACACCGGCGGCATCGGTCAGCGTCGTATCCACTATGAACTCGGCTACCCCGGCGTTACGGACGATCAGGTTTCACTTCGCCATGAAGATGTACTGTCACTGATGATCCAGGCGATAAGCCGCCCCAAGTTTCGCCGAGTTCTGACTTCGCGATATCCCATTCTGCTTATCGACGAATATCAGGACACGGATGCCGGATTCGTTGATGCGTTGAAAGAATGGTTTCTTGATAGAGGTGAAGGCCCGTTGATCGGTCTTTTCGGCGACCATTGGCAGAAGATTTACGGCGAGGGATGCGGGCTGGTGGAGCACCAGACACTTGAGGTTATCGCCAAGCAAGCGAACTTCCGATCGGTCGATCCGATTGTGCAAGTCCTGAACCGTATGCGCCCAGACTTGCCGCAGATGGTTAGCGATCCCGCTGCGCAGGGTGAGGCCCGTGTATTTCATACAAACGACTGGCCGGGGCAGCGGCGAACCGGACAAGGAGGAGGCCACTGGAAAGATGACACCAGTCCTGAGGCAGCTCGTGCTTACTTTCAGTGTGTGAAGGATCGGCTGGCTGCCGAAGGCTGGGATCTGTCTGTAGAGAAAACCAAAATCCTAATGCTCAGTCATAGTATTCTTGCTCGGGAACAGGGCTACGAAAACATTCGGAGCATCTATGGCCAGTTCAACGATCCCTGGTTGAAGAAGGAAGATCCTCACATCAAGTTTCTTGCGGACCAGCTTGAACCCGCTTGCGCGGCATTTGAGGCCAACCGTTATGGGGAAATGTTCGAGGCATTCGGGTCCGGTATGCCACGCATCCGCCGTCACGAAGACAAAATTGCCTGGACCAATGGCATGAACGCTCTCATCGCGTTGCGGCAGACCGGAACGATTGGTGAAATAATCGATTTCATCGCCGCCCAGCCGCACATGCGGCTGCCGGCCGCTGTGGAACAACGCGAAGCGAAGCTCGCTGAGGCAGGAGATGAACCCGTAGAAGGAGAGTCGCGCCGGATCACCCAGCTTCGAGGGCTGCGGGCGGTTAGCTATACGGAATTGATAGCTTTGGATCGTTTCATCGACGGGCACACGCCATTTGCCACAAAGCACGGCGTGAAGGGCGCGGAGTTCGAGAATGTTTTGGTGGTCGTGGGACGTGGCTGGAACAAGTACAACTTTGTCCAAACCCTAGAATGGATGGATGCAGCACCTCCCGCTGATAAGCAGGAGTTCTTCGAGAACAATCGAAATTTGTTCTATGTTGCATGTTCGCGACCCCAGGTCCGCCTAGCGTTGCTGTTCACGCAACTCGTTAGTCCCGCAGCGATGGCGAAGCTCACAGAGCTGTTTGGTGAGAACAATCTCGTCGCTCTGCCTCCTGATCCGGTCGCAGCATGAGAGCAACTCTGAACCCACTTCAAGAAGCACATGGAGACTATCGTCCAAAACCAAAGCCCGTTGTCTCACACGATCGAACATACGATAAGCCCCGCGATTTCATGCAAGACGCATTTCCGCGACAGCATGGTTCGCGGGGCAATCTACATCATGCCGTCGCTCGATATCGAGTCGGCGAGCTGCCGATAGCCCAGAAGCCAACTAGAATGACTGAGAAATGATGGGGTTCGATCTGAGACAAAAAATTACCGAAAGCGGCTACGCCCTAATCTCCCAGCATCGTCCTAATGCTGACATCGTCGAAGTCGCTAACGAACTCGGCGATCCGCTCACGCCTTGGGAAGGCGGCCTTGTCCAAACTTTAATTCCTCGCGAAGAATCGGCTCCGAATACATATAGCGGGAACTTTGGACTGGGCCGTTTTCCGTTTCATACCGATCTTGCCCATTGGCGCAGACCACCGCGCTACTTACTCCTACGATGCCTAATTGGATATGATGACGTTCCCACATTGCTGATCGATGGCCGCGCGCTCGTCAACACCATTTCTCGAGACACTCTCGCACGCGCAATCTTCAAGCCACGCCGGCCCCGCGATGGAGCCCTTGCGCTTCTTCGCCTGCTCGAACGTACGTCGGATGGCACCGATCTCCTACGATGGGATGAAATATTTCTTCGGCCAGCGAGCAAAGTTGGCGACACCGCCGACGCCCAGATTCGCAATTGGCTTGCGAAACGTGCCTCGTTGTCGATTGCCCTCATTCGTCCGGGGGATACCCTGATAATCGACAACTGGCGCATGCTGCATGCCCGTTCGCCGATACCGCTAGGACGAGAGGATCGTACTATTGAGAGAGTATATTTGGGAGGGCTAAAATGAAGACGACAATCAAGCCGGGCGCAACGCCGGCAACCTTCGATCCGGAGGCACTCTACGCGAAGGCTGTGCGCTACATCCAGAACATGGATGAATATGACAGCGATAAATGGGAATATGCTCTCTGGTCGAGCCTCGCTCTAGAATTTCTTGCCCGCGCCGCTCTTGCAAATGTAAGCCCCGCGCTGCTTGCAGAAGCCGATAAAAATGGATCGAACCTCTATTTTGCGCTTGGCTTCACTCCGTTCGAAGAGAGGTTCTCGCCGAGATCCATCGCAATCAGCGAGGTGTTCAAGCGCCTCTCAGGGATACTGCCGGAGTTCACCAAGGAGCACGAGAGCTTCGGTGTCGTGCATACCGGTAAGCGCAATGCCGAGCTTCATACTGGCGAACTCGCATTCGAGGGAATTAGGGGATCGACCTGGCAACCAAGATTCTATCAGACTTGCCAAATCCTTCTGACGTCAATGAGCATCCCACTTGATGAATTCCTTGGCGAAGACGAAGCGGAAGTTGCCAGGAAGCTGATCGATGCAGCTGCAGATGAGAGCGCGAAAGCCGTGAGGGGCGACGTTGAGGCGCACAAGAAGGTCTGGAACGCCAAGCCAGAACACGAGCGTACGACGCTGCAAACGCAGGCGTCAGTGTGGGCCACCCGTCAAAACGGTCATAGAGTCGACTGTCCGTCATGTGCGTCGACCGCACTTGTGCTGGGAGAGCCGGTTTCAGCCCCAACGCAGAAGCTCGACGACGACGAAATCATCGAGACGCAGGAGTACCTCCCGACGCATTTTGAATGCGTAGCCTGCGGCCTCAAGATTGCCGGCCTCTCCAAACTCGCAGCCGTTGGGCTCAGCGATCGATACAAGAAGACGCAGACCTACGATGCAGCAGAATATTATGCTCCTGCTGACGATTGGTCCGACTACGAAGACGACAATAACGAACGTTGATAGTTGGCTCCAAGGTAACTTGGCCCGATACACCATTGATGCGCTGCGGAGAGCTGTGGAGAGAGCCTAAAGAAAACTAGCTGCCACAGAGCGGCCGAAGGAGAAGTCTATGGGGGCGCGAGATGAGTTCTCACCCAGAACCAAACAAACACTTGCAGAACGAGCTGCGCACTTCTGTTCGAATCCTGACTGCCTTAAGTTGACTGCGGGGCCACATTCGGATCAGGAGAAGAGCCTGAGAACCGGTCATGCCGCTCACATTAGGGCCGCCGCAAGCAACGGGCCGCGCTACGATGAGAACCAAACTCCGGAACAGCGCAAGCACATCTCAAATGGCTTGTGGCTTTGCAGGGAATGCGGTGACATCGTTGATAAGGATTCTTCGCCTCACAAGCCCGAACTTCTCCTTCAGTGGAAACGTGACCATGAGGCGTTGATCGCGGAGGTTCGCACGAAAGGCTACGCGCAAAGCCTCGTGCTTCTGCAAACACGGCAACAGGCACCCCAGCTTGCGAAGGACATAGTCTCAGAATTTGAGGACCACCGCGCACTCTGGGAGTCGTTTGACGCAGAGTTCCCCGACCGGGTTCGCCAATCGCTGGACCGTCTGCGGTTCAGGTTACTTGATTTACGAAAGGGGCTACCCCAGGGTGGCGAACTGGATCTGGTACTCCAATCATTGACGAAAACGATCCTAACGTTCTTCGTTCAAGTTGAAGAAATCGACTTGGTGACGCTACGTTGCGACAGCGGAAACCCCAGTTGGTTGCGGTTTAGAGATGCGCTAGCGACGCTGCGGAAGTCGGTCGGACTGCAGCTTTTCCATCTTTGCGATGCTTACAAGACTAGTCCCACCGATGAACTAGCACAAATAATGCCCCAAACCGACTAACAGAGCGATAGTGGAGTACATCGCCACCAACCGACTGCGCATTTCGCGGAATTTGGGCAGTGATTTCGCGTGATCTCGGGCACGCGTTTCACGGCATCGCGGGCAGCCATTTCACGCCCTCGGGCAGGCTGGCCAACAGGTTTCATAGAGTCAGGTCTGGGC
>NZ_JAQZSM010000020.1 GCF_028745735.1 Roseinatronobacter alkalisoli | reverse complement strand
CGACGCGTTGTAGCTGGACCAGTTCGTCGTGCGGTAGCGGGCGGGAAATGGCTTGCTCATGCAGCGCGTCTAACAGCATGGATTCGCGAAGTGAATCCTCCGTCGTCAGACTTTTGCAACAACGCCCACCACTCCACATCATGGGTTAATTTTTATCCATGATTTGTGACAGCATCAAAAACTGTAAGCGCGAACTCTCGAGGCGAGAGTCTCGTGCAACAGGAAACCAAACTGGCAACCAACATCAAGGAATATCTGCTCGACATTGTCAGTAACGCGAACCAAATCAGCCGCGGCAATCAACTTGGCAATGCACTATGAGCCACTTCGCTGCAGGGGCAGTCCCCTGATCAGTCATCTCTTGGCGGAAACAATTCTGCCAGAATGGCTGAGAAACTTTGGTTAAGATAGCCGCGCGCGCGCGTCAGCAGCAGCGGAATTGGGCTTGAAGGTTCGGTGGCTGCGAAAAAGCGTTCCAGCGCGCTCATCAGGTTCGCTGCATCGCCGCGGGTGGTGACGACAGGCGGTTCGGCTGCAGCTTCTTCGGGGCTGTCAGTGATGTCAATATCCGACAGCGCACGCATCCGCTCCATTGTCAGCACAAAGCCGGTGTCGCGGCTGAAATCGATGCGAGCATCGTCAAAGCGGTCCGGCACCAGCAGTTGCAGTGCTTCGACCAGAGGGCGGCCCTGCAATTGTCTGGCCTGCCGGACCAGAACGAAACTGGGCGAGGATGGCTCATGCCGGGAGAAATACCCTTCAAGCGCTTCCAGCGCGTGGCGGGCCTGCAGGGCATTGGCAATACTGCCCGGAGCGGCGGCGGCGGGTGCCACAGGCGCACCTGCGCCCCCGGATACGGCCGCCCCCGCTGCGGCGATGGGGGCTTCGCCCACGCCTTCACCCGTGGTCGCGCCCTGATCGCCCGCATCCCCGCCCGCCAGATCCGGGCGGGCGTCATGCAGCAGCGTGATCATCGCGTCAATCTGGGCCTGCACCTTTTCCAGATTGGGCCGGAAGGGGCGGTCTTCATCCAGCAGGCAGGCATGTTCCACCCGGCTCAGCCCGTCTTTCAATCGCCGGATCAGGGCATGGCTAGCTGTCACCTGATCGGCATTTTCAGCCGCGCGCAACGCGGCCATCAGCGTGTCGATCTCAAGGGTCTGACCATCCTCTGCCACCGGGTTGCGCCGCCCGTCGGCAATGGCGAATTTGCGCCAGCTCAGCATATTCAGGCGGCGGTCCCTGGCCAACGGCATGAATTCCAGCGGCAGGCGCATGGTGGCAGCCCCGTCAAGCATTTCCAGCGCATTGCAGCGGTCGATTTCATCCTCAATGGTGCGGGGGTGAACCTGCGAACCATAGTTTTCCAGCAGACCTGCCATCAACTCGATGCAATCAACCAACGCTTCAAGATGACGCCCCACGGCACAGAATTGTGCCAGCCAGGCCAGCACGCGCAGATCGCGTGTGCGTTCCAGCAGCGCCGCAGCCGCAGCAAGTTCGGCCTCCAGCTTGATCGTGCCCGGTTCAACCCGCAATTTGCCAGCCCCGTCAAAGAATTGCTGCGGCAGGCGTTCTTCGGCATCAAGCAGATAGGTATCCAGCGCGTCATCCATCGCCTCGAACAGGTCAGGGCCACAGGGGTCATCAGGGCTGAGCGGTTCCAGAAAGCGCTGCAGGCTCATGGGGGATATCCTTGCAGGGGAAAAGCAGACCCCGGAGCACCGGAGTCTGAAACCGTCAACTCAGTCGGGGGTCTGGCGCAGGATCGCGCGCAATTCAACCCGGCGGTTGTCGCTGTCATAGGGATCAGGCAGGCGGGGCTGACTCTGCCCAAGGCCCACAGCTTCCAGCCGCAGAGGGTCGATACCTTGCGCGTGCAGGAAATCATGCACAGCAGCCGCGCGGCGCTGCGACAGCTCCAGATTGTAGGTTTCCGTTCCATGGGCGTCAGTATGGCCCTCAATACGGAAATCCGCCGCCTTCAGTCGGGCATCGCGCAGCGCGGTGGCGAATACGCCAAGCGCGTCCTGTGCCTGCGGCGTCAGGCGGTCGGAATCGAATTCGAACCCCACGCGCATGTCGAGACCCGCCAGTGGTGCAGGGGCGCAATCCTGCGGCGTGCCGATGCACACAGCGCGCGCGGCCCCCAGATCGGCGGTGGCAATCAGCGCCTGCACAATATCTTCAACACTGTCGGCGGATTGGTCCACGTCCTGTGCGGCGGCCATAAAGGGCAACAGCGCCATGCTCAGCGCCATCAGGCCAGCCTGCCAGCGCGCGCGATGTGGGGTCATGTCCTTATTCTCCTGCATGAAGGCCGGATTCCGCGCAAACCGCAGCCCGGGCCTGAAGACATTGTAAAAAATCCCGAAAAACCACTCTATGACACACAGTGTAGCAGATCTGATCTGAGGGGACAAACCGACAATGCATCGGTGGGCTATGTGTGAGGAGCATGCCCGCGGGAGCGGGCGTGGACCGGCGGCCAGCCCGCTGAAGACAACTAGCGACGCACATCAGGGACTCGTACGAGAACGGTTTTCGCGCTATAATAGGGCTATGATACCAGCCATTCACCCCCATGCCCCGCGCACCTGCCTCGCCTCCAAATCGCCGCATCCACCGCTGCGCGCGCTTGCAGTAGTGGTGCTGAGCATGGCACTGCCCGGCATGGCACCGGGCCAGACCAGTGCGGCATCGGATTTGGAGGAGATACCGGTTTTCGATCTGATCTATATCGAAGACCCGGTCGCGGAACCCGCAGTCCCGACCATCCGTGAGCAAGTTATCCATGTGGCGGCTATACGCGAGAGTACAGCGCGCGCATCAGCCCTCCGGGAGAATGCGCTGCGCGAAACAGCCCTGCGTGAAAGAACCCTGCGTGAAACGGGGCAGCGCCCGGCGGATGCCCCTTCCCCCCTGCCGCCCGATCTGTCGCTTGTCGCCAGCCCCGCGCCCCCGGACCGTCACCTGATGCCTGCGGCTGGTCCTGCCAGCACCCCGCCCGCCGATCCGGCGCTGCGGCTGGCGTCGCTGGACGCACCAAGTGCAGCAGTCGCGGGCGTGGGCGCGCGCCGCCGTATTATCGGTACTGACATCACCGATACCGTGCCTGATCTGGAAATCGGCCCCGTGATGGACCCGGTCGAACTGGCCATGGCCTTGCAGACCGAATTGCAGCGCGTGGGTTGCTACAGGCTGCGCATTGACGGGCAATGGGGGCCGGGTTCGCGCCGAGCCTTGCGTAACTACCTGACCCACAGCGATCAGCGCACCACCACCGAAGAACCGACATCCGCAGTCCTGCAGATGGTGCGCGACAGCACCGGCGAAATCTGCCCGCCCCCTGTGGCGCAGGCTCCGGCGCGTGTGACGCAACCCGCGCGGGCGGCCCCCACCGCTCCGCCGCGCCAGGCAAGCCCTGCACCCGCGCCAGCACCAGCCCCCGCCCCTGCGACGGATACTGGTAGCCGACTGCAAGGAACCATCCGGGGCGGGTTCCGCTAAGTCGGTTGCGTGAATGCGCATGGCCTGATCATGTCAGGTGAAGCCCCCTTTTTGCGAGTTAGTCCGGTCTGAAACAGGTGTCGGCGGCGCATAAAGCCGCGCCGCCGACGGGGTTCGCCCTTTCCTGGCGGGGTCATGTTCCGGCATCGGTGACCAGTCCGCAGGCTGACGGAGCTGCATCGCGGGTCCATCGGAAATGATACGGATTCAGGCAATATGCCCCGGCGCTGGCTATCCGTATGGCGCGCGCGCACAGGTCACCCCACGATATGGTGAAAATCCGCATATTGGCCATGGAGGGACTCGCCTGTCATCGGGATTCGCGCTAAAATCGGCACCGTGGCGGTATTCGTGTTCATGTCACCTCGGTTTCAGGAGATGTGCTTGTCCATCGCAAGGTTTTTCATGGCCTCACTGGCGGCGCTGGCGCTGGCGCTGCTGCATGCACCTGCCCCTGCGCTGTCACAGCCGCAGGACCGGCGCATGGCGCTGGTGGTCGGTAACGGTGCCTATACCCATCTTGAAGCCCTGCCCAATGCCACCCGTGACGCGCGCGCCATCGCCCGCGCACTGGAGACACAGGGCTTTGAGGTCACATTGCTGCTTGACAGCACGCACGCGGGTTTTGCCGACACGCTGGGGCAGTTCGCGCACGCCGCCGCCGGGGCAGATGCGGCGCTGTTCTACTTCTCTGGGCATGGGTTCCAGAAATCGGGGGTGAATTACCTCGCCCCGGTCGATGCCGTGCTTGACACTCCCGCGATGGTTCCCGCGCAGACGCTGCGCCTTGACGATGTAACTGACCGGATCAGCGCGCAGGGACGGCGCAGCATCATCCTGCTGGATGCCTGCCGCAACAACCCGCTGCCTGCGGCGCTGCGCGATGATACACCGATGGGACTGGCCGTGCCGGAAACCGGGCGAGACACATTCGTGGCCTTCGCCACCCAGCCCGGCAACCTTACCTATGATGGCCGCGAAGGCGATAACAGCCCCTTCACCAGCGCCCTGCTGCGCCATCTTGGCACCGAAGGCCAGCCAATTTCACAGATGATGATCGAAGTGCGCAACGAGGTCGAGGCAGCAACCCTCGGCCAGCAGATCCCCTGGGACCAGTCTTCGCTGACCGCACCCTTCTTCTTCAACCCCCTGCAACCCACTGCAGAAGATCTGGCCGCACTGGCAACGATGTCCGCAGTGATGCAGGACCGTTTCCTGCGCACATGGCGCGCACAGGGCGCGCAGATTCCGGATGAAGTCATCAGTGCCGCCATCGGTGCGGATAGCGGCGTTACGCAGGCCGCCGCCGTCATGCTCCCGCCGGAAAGTCCGCTTGCAGATGCAACGGAATTACCGGATTTCGCGGCCTCGCTGATCTTCATCGACGATGTCGACGGGACCGGCGCATCTAACGGACAGGCGCAGACCGCGGAGACCGCGCGCCCTGATGCTGCGGGCAGCGGCAGCATTACCCTAGCCGCGCTGGCCCCGCTACCCGGGGCGGGCAGCGATATAGGCACCGCGCGCGCAGTGCCAATGCAGCAGCTTTCGGCCAGTGATATCCTTGCCACCGGGCAATCTCCATTCATTCCTGATGCACCGATCGAATGGCTGGCCGCCCTTGATCCCGCGCGCATTCCGGACCTGCGCAGGCCTGATCAGCCGGACGGGCGGCAGCGGATCATCGGCATTGATGTCACCCCGCCCGGCATGGACCTGCCAGAAATGACCGCGCAGGAACTGGCCACGGAATTGCAGACTGCCTTGCAGCAGGTGGGCTGTTACCGGATGCAAATTGACGGGCAATGGGGGCCCGGCTCCCGCGGGGCTCTGCGCAATTACCTGACGCATAGCGGGCAAAGCACCAGTGGCGAGGAACCGACGCCGGAAATCCTGATAATGGTGCGCGCCAGCACCGGCGCAATCTGCCCGGCCCCGGTGGCGCAGGCCCCCAGCCAGCGCGCGCGCACCACCACCACGCGGGCACCGGCTCCGGCATCCCCGCCGGTACAGCAACAAGCAGCCCCTGCCACACCTGCCGCACCATCAGGGTCGCGCATGCAAAATGCGCTCCGTTCGTTCCGCTGAGGACTTCCATGTGAGTCAGCTCGATCCCCGTTTCCTGCAAGCCCGCAGACAGGCCAGTCTGCGCCATCGCCGCAGGCGCGGGTGGCGGGTGGCGGGAGCACTGGCGGGATCGGGTATTCTGGCAGGGCTGGCGGCGGGTTGGCTCCTGCTGGAACATGGCCCGCGGGGCACGGATCAGCCCCGTCCCCCGCCGGACCAGGCCGGGATGCCCGGCCCGGATCTATCCAATGCCGATACACTGCCCGCAGAAACCCAAGGGGCTGCTCTGCCTGCACCACCACTGACCGCACAGGATATGGATGACGCATCTTTCCCGCGCGGCAGCATCGATCTGCCCGGCGACCCGCTGCTGTTACAACTAGGCGGCGGCGGTGGAGTCGCGTCCGCCCGTCTGCCCCGCCCCGATATCTTGCCGCCTGATCGCGGACAGGGTGAAATTCTGGTCATTCAAGCACCACTGCTTGCTGCGGGGGAACGCCTTGCCGTGACCCTGCCATCCAGCCAAGATGACTTTGCCATCTTTCAGGCACAACGCCAGCGCATGATGCAGCGCCCCACCGCCCCGGCAGATGCGCGCACCCTGCCTGCCAGTACCCGCACACCACGCAGCGTGGCCGAGGCCCGCGCGCTGGTGGAGCATGGGGCGGGAGGAGGCCCAGGGTCAGAACGGGGGGCGGATGCGCTTCCGCTGATCCCCACACATGCACGCCAGCGCCCTTTCATGGACAGTTTCCTGCGGCTGTCGCGCGATAGCGGTCTGGCAAGCCTGCTGGAAAACGAAGGGCTGTCCTCAGACGAGGCCCGCCATGTCGCGCAGGCCGCAGCCGAAGCTCTGGGCCGGGATCATCTGCAGGCAGGCCAGATTTTGGCCTTGCGGCAGATGCGTCAGGCATCAGGGGTTACGGAATTTGCCCAGCTCGCCATCTATGACGGCGATCGTTATCTGGGGGCGCTGGGGCGCGGGGATGCCCTGCCCCGGCAAGGCGGGCCAGACCCGCAGCCCCCCCCGGCGGGTCCGGAAATCGGCACGGCCGCGGACCCATGGCTACGGCAGGATCTGCCTGCGCTGCTTGCGGGCACGGCGCAGGCAGGCGCACAGGGCACGGCCAGCCCGCGGGTCATGGATGCGCTTTATGCCGCGGCCCTGCGCCATGGCCTGCCGCCGGGGCTGGTCGGGCAGGTGATCATGCTGCTGGCGCAGACCTACAAGCTGGACAGCGATGCGACGCCCGAAGACCGGCTGACGCTGCTTTACAGTGCCATGCCGGGAGGGGGTGATGGCAGCACACAGGCCTCTGATCTGGATCAGCTGATCTATGTCGCGCTTGACGGCGACAGCGGAACCCGGCTGCGCTGCTATATCCACCGCCCCGACCCCGCCCGCGCCCCGGCCTGCTATGGTCCTGCCGCCGCCGGGCAGGCCAGTGCCCCGCCGCGCAGCGAAACCCAGGCCCTGACCGGCGGCGGTGCCGTGGAACAGCTGGTCAACCGCATCATTCAGATCGAATCCGCCGGGCGCGCCGACGCACGCAACCCGCTGTCGACAGCCACCGGGCTGGGGCAGTTCATCGAAAGCACCTGGCTGCGGATGATGCGCACCTATCGCCCGGATCTGACGGCCACACTGTCACGCAGCGAATTGCTGGCGCTGCGCACCGATCCCGACATCTCGCGCGAGATGGTGCTGAACCTGTCCCGCGAAGGCGAAAGCTATCTGCGCGCGCGCGGCCATGAAATTACGGCGGGGCGGCTTTATCTGGCACATTTTCTGGGCATGGAAGGGGCGCATACAGCCCTCAGCGCCGCGCCGCATGAAGATCTGCTGACCCTGTTCGGGGCGGGCGTGATCAATGCCAACCCGTTCCTGCGCGGGCGCGATGCGGGCTATGTCGTGGAATGGGCCGAGGCAAAGATGCGCGGCGCGTCGGGGCGGATCGCGGTTATCCGCGAGCCAGAGGGGCTGGCCGCATTTCGCACGCTGGTTGACCGATTGCTGGCTGAGCTGTAACCGCCCCTTCCGGCTCCTCCTGCCGCACCGGCAGATCATGCGAATTCACGCAGAAGGCGAAACAGGCGCATGGTGCTCGGATGCCACCCTGCGGCGGACCGATGGTGCAGGCGCTATCCCTGCCCGCGGGTCCGTTTCAGGCTAGGCGCCGGTGTATTTCCGCAACCCACCCAACGCAAAGGGCACACGCCCGTTCCGGCGCGTGCCCCCTGGCCGCATATCCCACCAGATCAGAAATTCAACCGCACCTGCGCTGTCAACCCATAGCTTTCCAACCGACCGCTGAATCGCGCATCACCACGCAGGGTGGCAGTCAGCTGTCGTACCGGACCCGCCCCTTCGCTGAACAGTTTGACATAGCTCATGCCCAGGCTGAGTTCGCCATAGGCCCCCAGCGTGCGGGTATCCAGATCAGTGGTGGCCCCCCCGCCGGCCAGCCCGAAGCGCGTCCGGCGCATACGCGCAAAGTCATTGTAAAGTGTAGTCGTCACGAACCCCGTGGTGGCCGACTGCGCTTCCTCGTTGACATGACTGCGCGCCAGCGACAAGCCTATGAAACCGACTTTCGAAGTATGCGGTTCCGCAGTCAAGGTCGCGGCAATGGTTCCCGGTGGGTCGAGCGGATCAGTGGATGCAAAGTTCAACGTGCCGGAACCAGTGCGCGTGATGGCAAAGCCTGCAGTGGGTGCCAGGGTGAATCCGTTCTCTAGGGAATGGAAATAGGTCACACTGCCGCTGAGCGTGGTGCCACGGGTCCGGATCGTGGAGTTATCAAGACCCAGATCAAGGTTTGTAAAGCTTACTGAGGTGCGTTCGTGACGCAGTTGCAGATCGCCCACCCAATTGTCCCGTTCGGCCACAACATAAACCGCTGCGTAGCGCTGGTTGAAGCTGCCGGTAATCGGTGAAAGCGGCATGGTCAGATCAGGCTGAAGCGTGATCGGATCAAAAGCGAAGCGGTTCTGCCGGGTGCTGCCGGTATTCTCGCCCAAGCTGACCCCGAAGGCATATTCCAGCCCACCCGGACCATCATCGATGCAGCTTACATCAAATCCGCCCTGGATACCGCGATAACTCAGCCGCGATGTGCTGGGCACCGTGACGCCCGTACCGCCGAAATTGGTCGTGGTATCGGCGGTGGCCCGGCCCATGATGCCGCGCGCCCAGGCGCCCGGTGTGCAGCCGCCCACAGCGTCGAACAGAACCCGGCTGACAAAGGGGCTGGAGGGGCGGTTGACCACCGAACCGATGACCGCCTGTACAGACCCCAGCGTCCCCGCCACCCCACCAAGCGAGGTGTTGGGCAGAAGCTGCATGCCGATACTGTCCGCGTCCTGGGTAATGGCGACATCCATCAACCCGCCACCGGGCAGGCCCGTCACACTTTGCAGGTCAAAGCCGGGCAGGAGTCCCGCCGTCTGGACAAACACGATCCGGTTCGATTGCAGGGCAAGCCCGCCCACGGAGGTGAAATCAACATTGAGTGTGCCGCCCATGGTGCCTGTCGTCTGGAACAGATCGGAGACACCCGCATCCAGCACCGACAGATCCGTATTCAGGCGCAGCTGGGTGTCCCCGGACACGTTCCCATTGACCAGCACGACATCGCCTGCCTGCCCGGTCAGGGTGCCGATCTCGGACCCTGCAGTATTGACCAGCCCGCCATTTGCTTCGATGGTCAGCGTGCCAGTGCCTGCGCCATGGACCAGCGCGATCGTGCCGCTATTGGTGAAGACACCGCCAGTGCTGCCCACTGTCGCCGTTCCGCCACCGATGTCGAAATTCAGATTGCCGCCTGCGGCATTGGTGAATGCCCCTGTCGCGGTCAGGGCAGCGCCGCCCAGAGCGGTCACAACACCGGTATTGTTCACACTGGTGGTCGTTGTCACTGTCCCGGCATTCAGGTTCAGCACGTCATTATTGATCAGGGCGCCGATTCCGCCAAGATTGCCGGTCACGGTCATGGTGGCGTTATTGGTCACAGCGCCATTGATCGTGCCTTCGGCATTGGTGACTGCGTTATTGGTCACATCGCCATTCACTGTGCCATCCGTGCTGAAGCTGCCCCCGTCAACACTCACCGCACCGGTGATGGTGCCGGAATTAACGGCCGCCCCGTCATTCACTGTCAGATCGGTATTCAGATTGCCGCCTGCATCGATATTCAGCGCGCCGCCATCCAGCAATGATGCCGCGCCGTTCACAACGCCACCGTTCGCGACGGTGGCAGTGCCGCCCGTCACCTCAATACCGTCACCGATGGTCCCGCTGTTCGTCAGCGCGCCCCCGCTGACAAAGGCGCGCCCGGTCACACTCGCGCCTGCCGCCACTGTCGTGGTGCCATCCGTGTTGGTCAGCGTGCCACCAATCGTACCCGCGTCATGATTAAGCGTGCCTGCATTTTCCGCATTGCCGCTGATCGTGCCGGTATTGGTGAAGACACCGCCCGCCAGATTGCCGAGCGAAGCGATTGTGCCCGCATTCATGCCGGTCCCCGCATTGGTCACCGCATCCGCTATCGCCCCCGCGAGGTTGTTGAACGTGCCGCCGGCCTGATTATCCACATCCGCCAGCGTGCCGCTGTTATCAACATTGCCGCCGGTGATCGTGGTTGTGCCGGTCACACTCGCGCCCGCCGCCACTGTCGTGGTGCCATCCGTGTTGGTCAGCGTGCCGCCAATCGTACCCGCGTCATGATTAAGCGTGCCTGCATTTTCCGCATTGCCGCTGATCGTGCCGGTATTGGTGAAGTCACCGGTCGCGAGGTTGTCGAGCGAGGCTATCGTGCCGTCATTCATGCCGGTCCCCGCATTGGTGACCGCATCCGCTATCGCCCCCGCAAGGTTGTTGAACGTGCCCGCCGCCTGATTGTCCACATCCCCCAGCGTGCCGCTGTTGTTGAGCGTGCCATTCGCCACAACGGTACCGCCGGTAAAGCTGTTGGCACCGCTCAGCAGGACGGTCCCCGCGCCATTGATCTGCAGCCCGCCCGCGCCATCGATATCCCCCGATATTGTCAGGACCGAATCCCCATCGGTCGTGATGACGTCACTGTCAACGGCCAGCGTCAGATCAGCCCCGATCCCGGCAGTGGTCGCGACGCCGTCCAGCGTGATGGCGGCAGGCGCGGCCCCGTCAAGGATCAGGGTGCCGTTATTCACATCGAAATCGCCATTCAGGGTCAGGCTGTTGATGGTGAAACTGTTGCCGTCAAGGTCAATCACTTGCGGTCCGCCAACAGCGACGGGGACCACAACTGCGGCGGTATTGTCATCGGGAACAGTTGCCGGGTTCCAGTTGGCGGCCGTGCCCCAGTCCCCGCCTGTGCTGGGATCGTCCCATTGCTGCGCCTGCACTGCAGTGCCTGCCAGAACCAGCACCAGCGCTGTCGTGCCCAGAATGGCACGGCGCCGGGCAGGCGGCCTGCGCAATGTGATTGTTCCGGAATCTGGTTGCATGAGTGTGTTACTGGTGTCGGACTCGGTCAGGATCGGGTGACGGCGGGCCATGGTATTCCTTCCAAATCAAAACCACGCAGGCGGGCGCTGCGTATGAATATTTTACTGTCAGCCTAGCGCCATGCGCAGCATCGCTCAACACCGGATTGTGAAAGGGGCCGTGTTTCCACGACGGATGGCGCGAATGGGGAACGTTCGTTGCCAAGCAGCAACAGTCATGGGGGGATCCCCCCCCGGGGGCTCAGTCAGATATCCGGCATCGGGCCTGTCATGCGTCACAGGCCGGGGCCTGCAGCGTAAATTCTGCAAACAGCAGGACACGCGCGCCCGACGGCAGGGGATATCCCTGCGCTGTGGCATCCGAAATAAGGGTCATGTAGCTGATGATCGGAACGCCTAGAGCCCAGATGATGAGAAGGCTGAAGAGAACACGATGTACCCGCACATCCGCACTTGCGCTCAGAAACGGCAGTACGGCAATCCCGGCCATGCCCATCATCCAGAAAGATGTCTGATCAACTGTCAGCGGTGTGGTGCAGCCCGCTATTTCCAGCCGCAATGCGCGGAAATCAGTCCAGCCCCACCAGGCCGCCCATAAAAACAGAAGGGCAAAGATGCACAGCCCGCCGATGGCAACGCTTCTGCTCATCGGAAGCGGATGCTCTGGCGGACCGCCTTATCGATGAACCATCTTTCCCAAGCAGCAATCTCGCGGGCGAGTCGGGCAAAGGGCCGTTCGGCCTGAACCTGCACTGCCTCAATTGCCAGGATGAGCTTTTCGGTCAATCCGTATTGCCTGTCCAGCCGGTCAAGAAGGATTCCGCTGGCCACACCCACAAAGATTGCAGCAACAAGGGGACCGGCCACCACAGTCGTCAGCGTACCCACAAGGATGCCCGCCAGAACCCCGGCCCCGGCCGCAACGAAGAACTTGATCATATCAGCGGCAATATTGCCCAGAAGGCTGCTCAGCCGGGGGTCGTCGCTGGTCATCAGATGTTCAACGACATTCAGCGCGGTATAGGCTACAAAGACAATTCCTGTCACGCGCCCGGCCGCGCGGGCAATCGATCTTGCACCCACAGTGATATGGGCAACCTGCGGATTGGACGCCAGATAGCGTGTGCCGCGCAGGACCGGTCTTTGTCTGGGGTTGCCCTTCAGAATCAGATATTGCTTGCCAGCATGGGTTTTCACATAGGCACGGCCCGACAGCCCCAGTGAATTCTTGACCTGTGCCACCCCATAGGCATCAACCCCCGCCGAGGCCAGCGAGACCATATCGAGGCCAGTTTCCTCGGCTATTCTTCTGTCAAGTTCGACAACATAGACCAAGGCCTGTTCGACATCATATGAATTCGTGCTGCCGGTGATGGTGTAATTGGCTGTCTGAAAGCCGGCGCCGCCAAAATTATCCGCCATATACTGTCTCCAAATCTTGTCAGATCGCCAGCCTACCCCGTCTGGGGGCCGGGTCAAGGTCAGAAAACCTCAGTCGCAGCCTCGATGCAAATACCTCGGCAGCAGCCGGGAACGGATCATCCCGACACCAGACGTTTTGTATCATGTTACGCTGGCGTCAAAGGCCTCTTTGACAGCTTTTTCAAAGCCTTTCCTGATAACAAACTGCTTCACCTTGCTGTTGGTAATCATCACGGCAGCAGCACCGGCGCCCATTCTGACCCCTCTTGCAAAATAAGCGGCATAAATCCCGTCTGCTATCAGCCCACTCGCAAAGTTCTGGAACATCTGCATGGCCATCTGGTTGAAACTGGGATCGCGCGACAGAATACCGACGTCATAGCGCCCTGCCATCGCAACCTCAACGACAGATTTGTTCTTAAGGCTGAGCGGAGACAGCTTGGCCGCTGCCCATTCACCCCAGGACACCCGGCCATCCTTGTTGCCATCGTAATCATCAAAGAATGAAATCACGATCACAGCATTATTGCCGATGAAGCCCACTGCGCCAATAGGCTCGGTGCCCCTGGCCGTCCGTCCTGTCACGACATGCCACGAAATAGTGTCTGCCATTTTTCATTTCCTCCAATGTTGAAATATCCTGTTTACAGTTTGCTATGCTGCTCACTCTATCTCATACACAAACCCGTCCGCGCCCATATCGACGCGCACATCTGAAAATTCCACGCCTTCCAGCGTGCGGGTCAGCACCGCGCGCGACAGGTCGGGCAGGATGGTGTTGGTGATGATATTATCCACCATCCGCCCGCCCGAATCCGGGTCGCGGCATTGCGCCACGATATGGTCCAGAACCGCATCAGTATAGACCATGCTGGCGCCATGACCTGCCTTCATCCGGCCCACGATGGCGTTCAGCTTCAGCCGCACGATACCCGCCAGCACTTCTGTGGATAGCGGGAAATAGGGGATGGTCACGATCCGGCCCAGCAGGGCGGGCGGAAAGACCGCCTGCAGATGCGGGCGCATCGCGTCTGACAGCGTGTCGGGGTCGGGGCGGGTTTCGCCGCGCGCGGCCATGTCCATGATGACATCCGTGCCGACATTCGAGGTGAGCAGGATGACCGTGTTCTTGAAATCGATCCGGCGCCCGGTGCCATCTTCCATCATCCCCTTGTCGAAAACCTGAAAGAACAGCTCATGCACATCGGGATGCGCCTTTTCCACCTCATCAAGCAGCACGACGGAATAGGGTTTGCGCCGCACGGCTTCTGTCAGCCGCCCGCCTTCGCCATAACCCACATAGCCCGGCGGTGCGCCTTTCAGCCCCGAAACAGTATGCGCTTCCTGAAACTCGCTCATATTGATGGTGATGACATTCTGCTCGCCGCCATAGATGGCTTCGGCCAGCGCCAGCGCAGTTTCGGTCTTGCCCACACCCGACGGGCCGCAGAGCATGAACACCCCGATGGGCTTGCCGGGATTGTCGAGTTTGGCGCGGTTGGTTTCAATGCGTTTGGCGATCTGAAGAAGCCCGTGATCCTGCCCGATCACCCGTTCGCGCAACCGGTCAGGCAGTTCCAGAATAGCACGCAACTCATCCGTGACCATGCGCCCCACGGGAATGCCGGTCCAGTCGGAAATCACGCTGGCCACGGCCTGTTCATCGACATGGGCATAGATCATGCGCCGGTCCGCATCGCCTGTTTCCAGATCAGTGACCCGCGCGCTGAGGGCCGCGCGCAGGCTGTCTTCGTCGGGGGGGGTGGGTTCATCTGCCGCCTGCCCGGAATCCCCGCTGCCCGGTTCCTCCTTGCCAGACTCATCTTCGTCGGCATCTGCCGTATCCGTATCTGCAGGCGTATCCGCCCCGGCGCCCGCTTCCGCACGCGCCTGCACCAGCTTTTCGCGCAACGACAGGATACCTTCGACCAGTTCCTTCTCGCGGGTGTAATCAGCCTCGGCCGCCGCCAGTTTATCGCCCAGCCCGGTCAGTTCCTCTGCAATCTCGGCCAGTCGCGCTGTGTCCTGGGTGCCCAGATCGGCTTGCGCCTCCTGCGCGGCCTGTTCACGTTCCAGCGCCTCGATTTCGGCGCGCAGATCGGCCACCATGGCGGGGGTTGCGGACTGGCTGATCGCCACCCGCGCAGCGGCCGTATCCAGCAGCGACACGGCCTTGTCGGGCAATTGCCGCGCCGGCAGATACCGCGCCGACAGGTTCACCGCCGCCACCACCGCTTCATCGGCGATGCGCACCTTGTGATGCGCCTCCATGGGGGCAAGGATGCCGCGCAGCATGGTGCAGGCGCGCATGATCGAAGGTTCATCCACATTCACTGGCTGGAAACGCCGCGTCAGCGCAGGGTCTTTCTCGAAATGCACCCGGTATTCGGCCCAGGTGGTCGCGGCCACAGTGCGCAGCGTGCCCCGCGCCAGTGCCGGTTTCAGCAGATTGGCCGCATCGCCCGTGCCCGCAGCCCCGCCTGCGCCAATCAGGGTATGGGCTTCATCAATGAACAGGATGATCGGCGTGGGGCTGGACTGCACTTCATCAATCACCGAACGCAGGCGCTGCTCAAACTCGCCCTTCATCGACGCCCCTGCCTGCATCAGCCCGATATCCAGCGCAAACAGCCGCACGCCCTGCAGCGCGGGCGGCACATTGCCCGCCACCAGCGCCTGCGCGAACCCTTCGACCACGGCAGTCTTGCCCACCCCCGCTTCCCCGGTCAGGATCGGGTTGTTCTGGCGCCTGCGCATCAGCACATCAATGATCTGGCGGATTTCCTCGTCCCGGCCCACGATCGGGTCCATCTTGCCCGATTCCGCCTGCGCGGTCATATCCACGGCAAAGCGCCCCAGCGCCGTGCTGCCGCCGGGCGCACCCGCGCCGCCCCCGTCACCCGTGGCCGCACCCGCCCCAAGGCCCGTGCCATCCATCGGGCGCATGTCTTCCTCTTCGGAGCCAGCCCAGAGCGTGCGCGCCTCTGCGGCTAGATGATCAGCTTCCAGCGTGCTCAGGAGCGGGCTAATCTGGGCCACCGCACGATAGAGGTCGCGGGTGCGCAGCACTGCCACCAGCACATGCCCGGAGCGGATCTGTGATTCACCAAACAAGAGCGTTGCATAATGCCAGCCTCGGTCCAGCGCATCGGTCAGATGGCCGGAAATGCCGGGCATTTCGGTGACATTGCGCCGGAACCCCGCAATCGCCTTTTGCAGGTCATTCATCACCTGCCCGCGATCCACCCCCATCTGCTGCAGCGTGACCGAAACATCCGAGCGTTCATTGGTCAGCAGATGATAGAACCAATGCGCAAGCTCCACATGACGGTTCCCCTCGCCCTTGGCATGGCGCAGCGCCTTCATAAAAGCGTCATACCCCACACGGTTTAGTTTGCCGGCAACGGTTTCAAGACTGATTTCAGACATGGAAAAACTCCTTTGAAGGCAGGCGGGTCAATGGGCGGAGGCCGAAAAAACGGCACAGGGGCGCAGCGTGGCTGCAAGGGGGGCGGGGGCATCCGGGGGGGGCGGAGACAGGGTGAAGCTGGTCCAGCCCAGCTGCCCCGCCTGCCCCAGCCGTGTGGGCGGGGCCAAGTATTCAGGTAGGCTCAGCGCGATATCAACCTCCAGTGTGGGGCCAAGATAGCTTTGCAGGAAATCGATCAGGCGGCGGCATTCGGGCTGACCGGGCAGAAAGGCGTTATATTCCGCCAGATCGCGGCAATGCAGCGTCAGGCGCAGCTTGTCATTCAGGCTGAAAGCACGGGTGCCCAGACAGATATCACGCCCCAATGTGCTGGCCACACGGCCCAGACGGCTGCAATCGGCGGGGTCGAATTCCAACCAGGTGCCGACATGTTCTTCAAGCGTGATGGGCGTGCCCAGAAGATGGAACAGGCATTGACGCAGCCGTGCGATGCTGCGCACGCGCATGTTCAGAAGCCCGGTCAGGCCCAGTCGGGTATCATCGGGCAGGCTGTCACGGTCGCGCAGCGCCGGACTGCCCCGCCCGATCAGCGCGCCCAACCATGCGCGGAAACGGTCGTCTTCGCGCCGGTCCATCTGAACCACAGGACGCGCATCCGCCCAGGCGCGGTAGAAGAACTGCACGAAACGCGCAGCAAAGATATCGGCGAAGCGGGCGAATGACGGATCATTGCGCTGCACCATCCAGCGATGGGCCTCTGCGCTCAGGGGCAGGGGCAACGCGCCTTGCGGGCCGAAATAGCCCATGAACTGCACATGCACATCATGCGGGCCGTCCGTGTTGAACTGCACTCGGGTCACATTGCAGCTGGGAAATTCCAGAAACGGATCCTGCCGCGGCACGACGATTTCCTGGGTCAGCGTCACTGATTTGCCCAGCCGCGGCATGTCAGGATGGGCCGCTTCCAGTCGGCGCAGCAGGCTGAGCACATCGAAATGCCAAGGTTCTTCGGCCATGCGCGCGCGCAGATCATCATCCAGCCGCATCGGATGGGCAAAATGCGCGGGTGACGACGCCTTCTGTGCCGGGCCGGACCGGGTATCGGCCATGCTGCCACTCATGCGCCTGCGCCCCCGCTCATAACACTGGTCCCGTGCCCGAACGCGGCACAAAGCGCAGCACCTCGCCACGCGCACGCGAACGGATGATCGTCTGGGTGAAACTGTTGACCTGCACATGATCGGCCAGGAACCGGTCGAGCACCGCACTCAGAAGGGTAAACCCCGTCCCCTCAAAGGCGCGGTCATCAAAGGTCAGTGTCACCTGCAGCCCGCGCACCGGCGCAAAACCGTCCGCATGGCGGATGGACCGCGTGACGGGCCGGATTTCCGAACCGACCAGCCCCTGCACATGGCGCGCGGTAATCGCATCCGAGAGATCGGCAAAAAGCGACAGCACCTCGCGCAGGCCATTGGCCGGATCTTCCGCAGACCGGTCCTGCAACCCCATATGATTGAACTGCAGGCAATTGATCAACTGCCACAACCGCGCCCCTCCGGTGCCATCAGGGCGGGCGGAATGGCTGTGGGGGGGTTCCTGTTCGGCCAGTGAATCGCGCGGGCGCGTCGGTCCCGCCAAGGCCCGCAACGCCACTGAAATGTCATCGACCAGATGAAAATCGGCGGCCTGCATGCCGATGGGCAATTGTGCAGGCAGATGGCGGTTGGTGCACAGTACATCCGCCTGCAGGCCGCGCACACGCATCGCGGCATCGTTCTGGGCGGGTTCATGCAGGCTGACCAGCATCTCGGAGCCGGTATAATCGCGGTTGGGGCTGCGGCGCAGTTCTGCCAGCGATACCCGGCGCGGACGGCGGCGCAGACTGTAATAAAGCGCATCACCGGGCCGCACCTCGCGGCCGGGCAGCGTATAGGCCGGCCAGACCGGCATCGCAGTCTTGCCATCGCCATAATAGGCGCGCATGCGCGTGACAGAATGAATTTCGTAATGCTCGGCAGGGCTCGGCTGCGGGCTGAGCAGATAATCATGCTGGCTGTCATCAATCTTCACCCGCGCGCAGCGCTCGGAAAACAGGTTGATCGCGGGCACTGTGTAAAGCCGGAAATTCCCCGGTTTCAGGATCGGCGGCAGCCGGGCATCGGCCTGTCCGAATTCAAACAGAATATCGAAGGCGGGCGCGTCAATCCGCGCCAGCGCCTGTGCCAGACCAACCAGCCGGAAGCCCTGAAATTTCTGCGGCAGGATGTGAAATTCCTTGAGCAGCGCAAAGCCCGGAAACGCGCGCCGTTCCTCGGGGAAAAACGCCTCTTCCGCGTCAAAGCCGATCTGTTCGACAAACCCCGTCGGCACAGACGCAAAGACCGGGTCCCCCTGCGGGTCAAGCCAGCGCAGGGTGATGCGCAGGCAGTTTCCGAAAATCTGCTCATAAAGCGCGGCCATCTCGGCGGCTGGCCCATGCAGATGCACCGGCAGCTGCGCAAGCCCGTTCCGCGCCAGCGCGCTGACTGGCATGACACTGTCTTGCGGGCCTGTGGGCAGGGCATCGGGGTCGGGCTTGCCCGCGCCGGTACGGCGCACCACGCGCAGTCGCAGCCCGGCTGCGGTTTCGCGCGTGACCTCCAGCCCCAGCGCCTGCAATGCACCCACCCCGGAATTGTAGCTTGCCCGGTCAATCTCCAGCGGCCATAATTCCAGCGGGGCCGACAGCCGGAATCGGCATTGCACGCGCCGGTCGCGGTCGCTGTAGCTGGCATCCAGATAACTGCCGGGGGCAAAGCGGCGGCCCGTGGCCAGATCGGGATTGGTGAAATCGGGATCGGCCTGCATCAGCGCCGCCGAAGGGATGGGACACAGATACCCCGGCAGAAGCTGGTCCAGAAGCGCGGTGGTAAAGGTTGAAAACTCTGCATTGAGTTTCAGCTGCACCCGTGCTGCCAGAAAGGCCGCCCCCTCCAGCAAGCCTGCAAGCCCCGGGTCCATACGATCGCGCGCAAGCCCGCCCAGACGGTCGGCAAGGCCCGGAAATTCCAGTGCGAAGGCCTCGGCCCGGTCATAAAGAAGTCCCAGTTCACGCTCATAGATATCAAGGAATTCCTGCCGCATGGCGCCCTTTCCTAGTCTTTGCGGCCCGCACCGGGGGTACGGGCGGCGTGCTGTTCCATGCCCGGGGGAATATGGACGCCCCCCCCCGCGCGCCGCGGCGTGGGCGCGTCAGGGGCAGGAGTACCCGAACGGGCAGCAGCACGCGGGCGTGCCAGATTGCGCAGATCTACCTTACCTGAACCGACATCGATCTCGGCCAGGAATTCCAGCGGCACATCGACCGGGCGGCACACCATCTCGGCGCGCACCGTGAAGGCAATGCGCTGGTTGACCTCGTCAATATCATCTTGCTGCGTAATCTCCAGCGAGGCCGCATTCAGCCGCGGTTCATGGGCCAGAAGGGCCGTGCGCAGGCTTTCGGCCAGATGCGACAGCCGGGCGGAATCGATACTCAGATGCACCAGATCCTGCATGCCGAAATTCAGCACCGAACGGCGCACATGCGGGTGGTCCTCCAGATCAAGGGCGGCGGCCAGATTGACCGTGTTCAGAAGATGCCCCAGATCGATATCCAGGCTGTGGCGCAGCGCCGCCTCGTTCGAGCTGACGCGGTTGGAGCGCTGCGTGACAATCCGCGCGCCATCCTCGGTATAGGTGATCTCGCTGCGCCGTGCATCACCGGCCTGCGCGGCATCGCGGAACGCCTGCAACAGCGGGGTATGCAAAACGCGGTCATGCTTGTCGGAACTGGTCTTCTTGCGCATCCTGCTGCCCCCGGCCCTGCAGACGGCATGACAACACAGTCCTGTCCGTTTCCGCCATCACCGGATGTGGCGCCGGACAGAAACGTCATGCAGCCGCCCTGCAGGCGACATTCGGGCAAATCCACACCCGCGCCCGCGAAGCGCGGCCGGGCCGGATCTGCGTCCTTGCCGAAAGATCAGGGCCACAAGCCGCATCACGCGGCACGCAGCCCTGACCGATGATAGCGATCAGGCCGCCTTGTTCTTGGCGATATCCCAGCCAGCCTTGGCCGAACCTTTCTTGCCACCCTTCTCGTCCTGCTGCTGATACTCGATCTCGAAGCGGGCGAAGTTGAAGGTCAGTGTTTCCTGCACGCGGTCCAGGTCATCATTGGACCCGCCGGTATTGTAGGATGACACCAGCACTTCCCACATTTTCAGGGTCAGATAGTTGATCGGCTTGGCCCCGCCGGCCTTGCGCACGACAAGGGTTGCTTCCTTGATGTGACGCCCGGACGTACAGGCCTTGATCAGTTCATGCGTGGCGATATCGACCAGCTTGGTAAAGGTAATGTCCGAAACATTTACCTTGCCGCCGCCGCCGCCAGTTGCAGTATGGGTGGTGCCGCTCTGGGTCATGCCCCAGGACCAGGACAGAACATCAATCTCATCCTGATGCCCGTCAATGACACTTTCACCTTTGATGCCGTCGATCTTGAGCAGAATGTCTACAGCCATGATATCCTCCGAAGTTTAGAACGTTGTGGTTTTAATTCAGGTTGATCGGTCAGTTTGAGGGAAGTTTGGATACCAAGCTCATTCCGATATCCATGCCTTCCAGTTGGAAATGTGGTCGCAGCAGGAATTTACCGACATAATACCCCGGATTTTCCGGATCTTCCAGAACTTCGACCTTGGCACCTGCCAGGGGCAGACGTGCCTTCTCATCCTCGCTGGCATTGGCCGGCGAGATATGCACATAGGAACTGATCCAGTCCTGCAACTCATACTCAAGCTGCTCGCGCTCACGGTTGGACCCGATCTTGTCGCGCACCATATGCTTGAGGTAATGCGCGAAGCGCGAGACTGCGAACATGTAGGGAATACGCGCCGACAGATTTTCCGACGCGGTCGCTTCGGGGCTTTGCATTTTCTTGGGCTTGTAGACTGACTGCGCCCCGATGAAAGCAGCCTTGTCGGTATTCGAGCGATGCACCAAGCTGATCAGGCCCGCCTTCGACAGTTCCGCCTCGCGCCGGTCGGTGATCGACACTTCGGTGGGGCATTTCATGTCGATCGACCCTTCATCGGTGCTGAAGGTATGCGCGGGCAGGTTCAGCACCTCGCCGCCCGACTGCACGCCGCGAATCTGCACGGTCCAGCCATAATCCTTATGCGCGCGGGCAATATTGGTGCCCATCGCATAGGCCGCATTCATCCAAGAATATTTTTCCCCGGTATGGCCGTCGGTTTCTTCGTTAAAGTTGAATTCCTCGACCGGCAGACTGTCCTGCCCATAAGGCAGCCGTGCCATCGCTCGCGGCATGGTCAGGGCCAGATAGCGCGAATTCTCGCTGTCGCGCAGGCCACGCCAGGCGGCATAATCGGGGGTCTCGAACAGGGAACCGATATCATGCGGGTTGTTGATCTCATTCCAGCTGTCCATCCCCAGAAGCGTGGGCGCTGCTGCCGCGAAGAACGGCGCATGCGCGGCGGCTGCCACCATGCTGACCCCGCGCATCACGCGCACATCAGCCGAGGAATGGTCGAACTGGTAATCCCCGATCAGGCAGCCGAAGGGTTCACCGCCCAGCGTGCCGAGGCCCGATTCATAGATTTTCTTGAAGAACGGACTCTGGTCCCATTTCGCGCCGGGATAGCTGCGCAATTCGCGGTCCAGCTCGGATTTGGAGATATTCATCACCCGGATCTTCAGCGTGGCATCGGGTTCGGAATTATTGACCAGATGCGCAAGCCCGCGCCAGGCGCTTTCGATCTGCTGGAATGCGGGCGCATGCAGGATTTCATTCATCTGCTCGGACAATTTCTCATCCAGCCGGGCGATCATCTCGTCCACGGTATCAAGGACATCTTCCTTGACCACAGACTGATCGGCCAGTGCCTCGCGCACCAGCGTGGTGATGGCATTGTCCACTTCCGCGGCCGCCGCTTCATTGCGCGGCTTGAAACTGGCCTTGAGCAACGATGAGAATTCATCGAGCTCTTCGGTCTGAGTCTCACCGGTCTGGCGAAGCTTTTCCTGTTCCATACTGTCCTGTCCCTGTCTGGCATGCAGTCATGCAAGCTGCGGCAAGATTACGCCGCCCGCCCCGTCGCGGGCGACTATTGGTCGTCGTCAGTGGCGCTGTCACCGGAAGCCGTCTTCTGGTCCAGCAGTTTCATCAGTTCCGGATCACTCAGCAACTGGCGCAGCATGTCCTGGGCCGCGGATTTGCCGTTCATGTAGCGCTGTAGATTGGCCAGCTGACGGCGTGCATCCAGCAAGCGGCGCAGTGCGGGCACCTGATCCGCAATCCGCCCCGGATCAAGATCATCCATGCCGCGGAAGGTCAGCGTCATGCCCAGCTTCTCATCCTTCGCATCGCCAAGCTTGTTGGGTACACTCAGGCTGATGGCGGGTTCGACACTGGCCATGAAATCGTCGAAACTTTGCGGATCGACCTGCGTGAAGGGCCGGTCGGCGACCTTCGGCTTTTCCCTGGCCGAAGCATTGCCGGACAAATCGGCCATGACGCCCATGACGAATGGCAGTTCGACCTGCGCGCTTTCATCATAGGGGTCCTGATAGCTGATATGGACGCGTGGCGGGCGATTGCGCCGCAGCGCCTTCTGGGCAGAGTCGGACATGATAACTCCATTTCAGGAAATCGGATGCTCAAATTGAAGCCTGACATGGCCATACTTGTCAATTCTTTTGCGGGATAATCCCGCATTTCCACACTGGAAATCAAGCGAAAACAGTCAGATTTTTTCCGAGCGCCGGAAAATTCCACAAGACCGACCCAAGCAAGCAACCCCACCCCTTGCCCTCTTGACGCAATTGGGGTGCAGACAAGGGAGGGCGCGCGCAGGAATTTTTGTTCTAAATATTCCCTGTCATTCGTGACTTGTTCCGGTGTGAAGGCGCCCTGCGGCGAGAGGACGCGCGCAAGGGATAATGCGCATAGGGGGCCGCCCCAGCCTGCGGCAATCGACCCGCTGACCCCGCACATGACAAAATATTTCGTTTTGAGCTTTGGACAATGTATAAGAATATGCGGATCACGCTGCCGGACCTGCCCGGTAGATTTCGAAGACGAAACCGAATACCCTATAGAAAAGAGCTTTCATCATGATCTCTCAGAAAGACAGGCTCGGGATTCTACATGCCAGTGGGACGGATCTGGCATTGGTGCGCTTCTGCGGGGATGAGGCGGTCAATGCCCTAGCCCATATCGATGTCGAATGCATCTCTGAAAAGGGCGGGGTGGATTTCAACAAGCTGCTGGGGCGCAATGTCACGGTCGAATTGCGCACCATCGACCCGGCCCACCCACCGCGCTATTTCGACGGGCTCCTGACCGAGGCGCGCGAAACTACTATCCTGTGGGGCGGCCATGGCTATGCGCTGACCTTGCGGCCCTGGCTATGGCTTCTGGGGCTACGCCAGAACCAGAAGATATTCCACGAAATGACCGCGCCCCAGATCATCGAAGCCGTCTTTGCCGAGTATGGTCATGCGCATGAAAACCTTCTGCAACGCAACTATCCAGTGTTGGAATACACGGTTCAATTTGCGGAGTCAGATCTGGATTTCGTCACCCGCCTGATGGCAATGTTCGGCATCAATCATACCACCATGCACGAAAAAGGCGCGCACAAGATTGTGCTGTTTGACGATGTAGACAGCCTGCCGGAAGTTCCCGGGGGCGCGCGTCCGCTGCGGGTGACCGACCGGCAATACCGCGATGTGGCGGAACATCTGCATGACTGGCGCGCAGAACGGCGCATGACGACAGGCCGTGTGGCGCTGGTGGATTATAATTTCAAAACCCCCCGTAGCAAGATGGATGCCGAACAGGCCGAAGGCACGGGCTATTCCCATGACGACCTAGAAAGCTTTATTTTTCCAGGAGGTTATCCGGATCAGGAGCTTGGCAAGAAACTGGCTGAAACCCGTCTGAAACAGGTGACTGCGGCGGATGGACATTATTTTGCCGAGGGTGATTGCGTGGGGCTTGGGGCCGGTATGCGCACGGGGCTGAGCGGACACCCGGACAAGGCCCTCAATGACATGACCTATGCCGTGATCTGTGCAAGCCACGAGTTTCTGTCCGAAGGGTATCGCACGGGCGATGGCGGCACGATCGAGCGCGACACTTATCAGGGCCGCTACGAATTTATCGAGACATCCCGCCCCCTGGTGCCCGCAGCCGCCCCCGCCGCCCCGCGCGTGCAGGGACCGCAGACCGCGATGGTCGTGGGCGAGGGCGAGATTGACTGCGACGAATATGGCCGCATCCTGGTGAAATTCCACTGGGACCGCGAGGGCGCGAAATCCATGCGCTGCCGGGTGGCACAGATGTGGGCAGGCAAGAACTGGGGCGGCATCGTCATCCCGCGCGTCGGCATGGAAGTGCTGGTCGAGTTCCTTGGCGGCGATCCGGCCCAGCCGCTGGTGACGGGGTGCGTCTATAATGACGATAACAAACCCCCGTTCGAATTGCCCGGCGCAGGCCAGATCATGGGCATGAAGTCGAATTCCACGCCGGGGGGGGGCGGGTATAATGAACTGGTCTTCGATGATACCAAAGGCAATGAAGAGCTGCGCATCCATGCGCAATATGACCTGAATGCCAAGGTGCTCAATGACCAGACATGGGAGATTCTACGAAACTGCACTACCACGGTCAATGTCGATGATGTGCTGACCGTCGGCGAGAATCACACGCTGACAGTGGGCGAGGATCGCACCACAGAAATCGGCATGAATGACACGCTTGATGTGGGTCAAACACTGCAGATCACCGCCGGGCAGAAGATCACGCTGCAGGTCGGCATGAGCAAGATCGAGATGGACGGCTCCTCAATCACTCTGCAATCCCCGACCATCGAGCTGAAGGCAACAATGCAGTTCAAATCCACAGCAGGCATAACATCGGAACACAAGGCCGGGGCCATGTTCGACATCAAGGGGGCGTTGGTGAAGATCAACTCGTGACGAGCATGGGGGTTATAGGGGCCATGACAAACAAATCGGGACAGATCGGGTACAGACCGGGGCAGCAGGCAGCATGATGACAGGACAGGACAGCGGATCACAGGGTTCAGGATCACGGGGACCACAATCACGGGGGCCAGGATTATCAGGGGCCGGCCCGTCAGGCGATGTCTCGGGGGAGGCACCGCATTCTGCCAGCCTGCGCTGTCATCTAGCTGCCGGCCTCTTCGCCGACATCCCCGAGATGACCGAGGACATGGATGCCCGCCCAACACAGGGCGAGGCCGCACTGGCCTTCGCCCTACGGCTTCTGAACAGCGCCACCCCGGAAGAGGCCGTCACCTTCACAGCACAACTCTTCACCCGACGTGTGGCCATCTGGTGGGGGCATGAATGCCTGCGCCACCTTGAGAATTTGCTCGATCCGCCTGATATTGAGATGATGGCGCTAGCCGCAGCATGGGTAGCCACCCCGGACGCGGCCCATCGTAGCCGCGTGGCCGAGGCCGCCGCTGCCTGCTCGACACGTAGTCCCGGTGTTTGGCTGGCGATGGCAGCGGGCTGGACCGGAGGATCGATGGCGCCTGCAGATGCGCCTGTGGTGCCGCCCCCGCGCTTCCTGACCGGGCGGGGCGTCAATGCCGCCGTGCTTTCGGCGTTGGCACGGGGCAAACGCGCAGACCGACAGGAGACGCTGGAAACCTTCATCGGCATGGCGCATGATCTGGTCTGACCCGCACACCTTTACCCCCCCGAACCGGTTAGCACGTGCAGAAAGCAAGAGACAGGTATCGTAAATCCATGGAAGCGCCACGGTATGATCAGATCGGGTTGAAGCATCCCGCTTATGGATGGTCCCGACGTGAAGCGACGGTTTTCGGCATGCCCAGGCGCGGGACAAAGGCTAGGCCTCGCCCGCTCCGTCTTTCTGTTCCAGCATATGATTGACACGAAAAGCCGCCGGCCGATTTTGCGCGACATGCCCTGCCGAAATATCGCATGTACATGCTGCAAACTGGGCTGCACTTTCCATCAGAACATTTTATGTTATTCAGCATCATGACCAGAACTCATCTGCATCTACGCATCGTCAACATGACCAGCCTGCCTGACGGCGGGCCGCTTGAAGTGTCGATTCCCCCGGGCGAGATGCTTGAAGCCGGGCGCGACAGCGGGCTGGGCTGGTGCCTGCCGGATCCGCAGCGCCTCATTTCCTCGCGCCATTTCGAGATCCGCTCTGAAAAAGCAGGCTGGATGCTGTATGATCTGTCCACCAACGGCACTTTCGTGAACGGGTCGGCAACCCGCGTAAAAAGCCCCTGCCTGCTGCACGACGGCGATCGTTTGCAGGTTGGCCAGTACAGTATCGAAACCCGGCAGGAAACGGTGGCAGGCCAGCCCGCGCCGACTCCGCCTCATATATCTCCGCAGATCTCACCATCACGCCCAGCGGCGCGCGATCTGCCCGGCGGCGTCGACCCTTGGGCGGTTCAGCCAAATCCTACCCCACAACCCGGCCCGCCCGCAGTCGGCGCCAGTCATGATATCTGGGCAATGCACGGCCAGGCGCCCGCACCTGAGGGCAATAGCGGGCCAGCACCTGCCCCCACCCCCCCACCTGACTTCGCCGCGCAAACTGATGTCACGCCGCCCCGCCCTGCCCCAGAAGCCTTCGCGCCCACCCCGGCCTTTCCATCATCACCACCAGCCGCAGGCCAGCAGACCGCAGGGGCACAGCATCAAACCAGTGCGCTGATCGAGATTATTGAAACTGCTGCAGGGCTGGCAGCAGGCACCCTTTCGCGCGGTGATCCGCAACAGGCCGCGCAGGAAATCGGGGAGACATTACGCGCCCTGACCGAAGAATTGTCGAGCCTGTTGCAGGCCCGCGCTGTAGCACGCCGCTCGGTGCGCTCGGCACAGGTGACAATGATCGGGAGAGAGGACAACAACCCACTGAAATTCATGCCCACGCCAGACCAGGCGCTCAGTGTCATGTTCGGCCCGCCCCGCCCCGGCTTCCAGCGCGGCCCGGCCGCAGTGCGCGCAGGTTTTGCCGATATCAAGAAACACCAATACGCCACCCATGCGGCGCTGCAACCCGCGCTGGCGCAATTGCTCGATGACCTTTCACCGGAAGCAATCGAGAAACGCTTGGGCAACGTGCGCCTTAACCGCAAGTCACGCGCTTGGGAAGCCTTTGTCGACCGCTGGGACGCTAAGAGTCATGCCCATGACAATGGCATGCTCGATGTGTTTCTCGCACATTTTGCCGAAGCCTATGACCGCGAAAGCGGGCGCGGGTAAGACCGGGAAACCCGCGACAAGGGCTATATTGCGGGCCCTGTCTCGGGCGCGCGCTTCTGGAACGACTACCCACTTCAGGCGCGGTTCAACCGCCTTACTTGGCGATCCACGAGACACTCCCAAGCTGTTCGGGCTTGCGTTTGAAAGAAGCACTGAACTGATGCGGTTGTCTGATCTCACACTGGGAGGTCGAGCATTTTCTCCATTGAAACGGCACTACCGGGCGCATGGCTGTCTTCGCGCTCGACTCTGTCGTCGCATGATGGTGCTTCGCTAGGCGAGTCTGCAATATGGATGACTCACTTTGCTAAGACAGCGGTACAACTGCGTCAACGCAATGGAGTGGAATGGCTCAAGTCCCGGCAAGGGCGCCTCAAAGCTCTCAAATCGTGAACACAATCTTGATTAACGACGTGGCTCCAGCATTTGAATTGAATAACTCGCCAGTTCTGACATCGTCTGCATGACCAGCGCCAATTTGGGTGCGACAGCCACGGCCGCTCGTTAAATTCAATCCACTCCCGAGGCTTTGACCCCAACGCCTAGACTGCTTGCTATTGAACAGCGTATAAGGATGACCGCAACAGGTTCATAGAGAAATCCCCGCAGATGCCAATCTCCGCATCTTGATATTGCCCGACATAATCGATCTCTCCGGATCGGTATCCGCAGGTTTCCATACCGATTCAGGCGGTGACGAACGACATCGCAGCAATCACGCCAGTCTTCCAGCATCAGCAGAACGATGAATGCAATCTGATCTTGATTTAAAAGAATGCATAGTACGCTCTTGTCGGATGTTGCCCCCCTCCCTGTAGGAACAATCAGGCCGAATCTTTTCATGATACCGTGGATCTGTCTCGAGAGCTCGGTGCTCCAAGACCCTCGGTGGGATCACACCCTACGAATACATCTGTAAGATCTGGACATCTGAGCCACACAGATTCATCATAAATCCGATCCACCAGATGCCGGGGCTGAACACCTACGCATTCTACCTGGAGTGGAAAATGCCGGAAATCGGAGAAATTAATTCTCGTGGATACACAATACTGACGGAGCGTTGGAAATATGTGCATCGTCAAGACTTTCCGCCAACGGGTATTCGACATGCAAACTGATCCGCATGAATCTCACCATCTTGGACGCGATGCCACACTTGAATCTGTCCGGCACGAAATGCGCGAACGGTTGTTTCAGAACCTTATCTCATGCAAGAACCGTGTGACATTGACCGATGAAGATGCTCGCGGGCGGCCACATCCGGGGGAACTCGGGATACATATCAGCGAGAGATAGCTTGACGCACGAGCTGGCCGCCAAGGCCATCTTGAAGATACCCATCAGGATTGAAAGAGCCAGACCGGGCTGGCCTGGCTCTTGCAGTTTTTATTGCTGTTTTGACTTAATAACCTTGTCAAAATAGGGCGCCGGCGCAACTGTCACGCTGATTTCACGCAGGCTGTGGGAGTCAACTGTGGCGCGTTTGCTGTTCGGTTCCCCCCAGAGCATGGTCAGTTTCGTGCCAGGTTGCGCATCCTCAAGATTGACCACGCCCAGCGAAATCATCTTGTTGTTCAGCGCGGTAAAGCCGGGCCATGTCGAAAACCCGACAGATTTGCCGTTGCGCAGCACCGCATCGGCCTGGAATGTCGCATACATCGGCATTGGCATCGCAATAAATTGCGCGCCGCCATTGCGTTTGAACATCGCATCGCCCATGACCCGCGCCACATCTTCATCATCCCATTCCAGGGTAACTTTCGTGCGGGTCTGATTGGCCTGCTTCGCTTTCAGCGCTTTGGCCCCGATAAAGTCACGGTCCCAGTCGATCAGACCGCCATAGCCGATTTCGATCGGATCCACATAGTAATCTTCGATCTTTTCTGACATGAAGCTGCCGCCCAGGGACGCAACGGATTCTAGGAAATAGCTGTTAAGCCATTCACGGTAGGGCTTCATCTCGGCACCGGCATAGATTGCCGGAATCGGCATGGGCAGCCAGCCCGAATGCTGCGCAGTGGTGGAATAGGCCATGGCACCGACCTTGCGCATATTGTATTTCCGGCCCAGCTTGTCAAAAGCCGCGCGGACGGCCTGCTGATCTTCCCAGGCACCGTAAAGTTCAAAACCGGGCGTACCCGCCATACCATGGCGCAATGCGCGTACCGGTTTGCCCGCGATGGTCATGTCGCCCATGCGGAAGAAGTTTATCTGCGGCAGCGTACCGCCAGTGATTTCGCGCATGAGTTCAAGCGCGTGCGGCCCCTGAATCTGGAACCGGAAACTGTGGCGCGGACGCTGGCCTACCGACCAGTTGTCATCCTTGGTGGCCTTAACATCATATTCCGACTGCTCTGCATGGAAAAGCAGCCAGTCGCTGGCGAAGGGCGCGCCGACGACACGGAAGAAGGTCTCGCTTTCGCGGAACAGGATCGCATCGGCGATATAATTCCCGTCATGCCCGGCCAGAACGATCTGTTTGGCCCGCAATTCCTGAAAAGGATCAAGCTTGTTCAGCGCGATGCCGGACAGAAACTTGATGACCTCTGTACCATGCAGGTGCAGTTCGGTCATGTGATAGGATTGTTCCAGAAGCGCAACGCCTTCATTCCAGGCCCGTTGCTCTGCGCGCCAGTTGCTGAATTCCGGGGGTATGCCCGGAAAGACATATGGCCCGAGATTGGAACTGCGCAGGAAATTCACCGCGCCGCCAGCATCCCTGATCAGCGCTTCCAGGCTTGCCGGAGCATCTATAGTAGTCATTCGTTTTTTCCTCCCATTACGAATTGAACGATAGCTGTTTTAATGACGGACATCTCTCTCAACGGGGTTGGCAATGCGGCGATCTGCGGGTTTGCGCAGCAGTCCAGTTGCCTGCGGGCCCCATGCCCGGAACGAAACGAAACGGCCTCCCTCCGTTCCGGTATTGCTGTGTCTTCATCCGCGATGATCCCGCGCGCCTCTGCCGTGACCATAATGCGCATGACACCCTTCCTGCAGAAGAAAGACACATCCACTGATTTTCTTGTCGCATGTGCCGGATTGCGACATTGCGTACCGACTAGAATACCGATACCGCTTGGAATGTCAAGTAAGATGCCGGTCTTCTATCCAGACTTATTGGCGCCAGAAAAATCAAGGATGATCAATGGCTTATCAAATAACCGCCCCCCATAATCTTATCCTTTATGCTGCATGGGGATGCCCGTTTTCGCATCGGCCACTGGCCGCGTTGCACCTTCTTGCGCTGGATTCTGTCGTGCCGGTCCTTTTCGTGGAGGATATCAAACGCGAAGACGGCTGGCGTTTTGCCACCCCCGACCCGGTTTTCGGTACCAGGACCCTGCGGGACCTTTATGATATCGCGGCCCCGGGGCAGGATCTCCGACCGTCTGTTCCGGTCCTGATCGAGCGTGGCAGGAAAAGAATCGTCTCGACTGAATCGCTCGATATCATGCGGTTTTTCTCAACCGGGTTCGCAGGGGCCATGCCGGTCCCGCTGGATCTTTGCCCCACCGACAGACGCGCCGAAATCGCAACAATTACCGCATTCCTGCATGACAGGGTTACCCGCGCTGTCTATCGCGTCGGGCTGGCGCGTGATCAGCATGTCTATGAAACGCAATGCCGGGCGCTTTTTGCCGCATTCGATCAGCTTGAAGAAACCCTCACGACCCGCATATTCCTGCTGGGCGACACCCTGAGCGAGGCGGATCTGGTTCTGTTTCCCACACTGGCGCGTTTCGATGCGATCTACGGGCCGCTGTTTCGCTGCTCCATCGCCCGGATTGCCGATTATCCCGCGCTGTCTTCCTATCTGAAGCGATGCCTCGCCATCCCGTCACTGGCCGCCAGCTTCAGCCTGGAACATGCCAGGACGAACTATTACCGCAGCATCATCCACCGCCCGGACGGCGCCTTCGAGATCAACCCCTCTGGCATCATCCCCCTGTAGCGCACGGTGCCTGAAAAACATTCCGCGCGCCCCCGCGCGCGGCCTTCCGGTCATCCCGGCACCACGTCTTCGCCCAGATAGGCGCGCAGCACGTCCGGGCTGGTGCGCAGCTCATCGGCCGGTCCCTGCCCCACGATATGCCCGTTTTCCAGAAGATAGCCGAAATCTGCGATTTCAAGGCTGAGTCTGGCATTCTGTTCGACCAGCAGAATGCCGATATCCGCCTCTGTCGCGATGCGGCGCAGGGAACGGAACATGTCTTTTGACAATAGCGGCGACAACCCCAGAGAGGGCTCGTCCAGCATCAGGAAATCCGGGCGCGACATCATCGCGCGGCCCATCGCCACCATCTGCTGTTCGCCCCCCGACATCGTCCGGGCAATCTGCGGCAGGCGCTCCCGCAGGCGCGGGAACAGTTCCAGCACATGTTCAAGGCGCGCTTTCTCATCAGTGCGCGCCCGATGTGCAAAGCCGCCCAGATGCAGGTTCTCTGCCACCGAAAGCTTGCCGAAAATGCCGCGCCCTTCCGGCACCAGTGCCAGTCCGGCCTCCACGCGGCGATGCGCAGGCATCCGGGCAATCTCCACCCCGCCCAGCCGGACAGATGCGCCCGGTTCAGTCGGCACCAGCCCGCCAAGCGCCTTCAGAAACGTGGATTTGCCCGCGCCATTGGTTCCCAGAAGAACCGTGATCCTGCCGCGTCTGACATTGGCGGCAACATCGAAAAGTGCCTGATGCCAACCATAGCGCACGGAAACATTTTGTATTTCAAGCATCTAGTCTTCTCCCAGATAGGCCGCCATGACCTGCGGATCGGCCAGCACGTCTGCGGTTGCGCCTTCGCCGATCCTGACGCCGGAATTCATGACCACGCAGCGCCCGCAAAGCGACCGGATCGCATCCATGACATGTTCCACCATGATGATGGTCATTCCTTCTGCGTGAATGGAACGGATCAGGCTTATCGCCATCTGAAGTTCGGCGGGATTAAGCCCCGCAAGCCATTCATCCAGCAGCAGAAGGCGGGGGTCGGCGGCCAGTGCGCGGGCCAGTTCAACCCGTTTCTGGTCGATATAGGTCATTGCCGACAACGGCAGATCGCTGCGCCCTTCCATTCCGACACGTGCCAGCAATTCGCGGGCGCGGGTTTCTGCCTCCGGGCCCCAGCGCCCGGCGCGAGAATAGACGCCCCCCGCAATCACATTCTCCACCGCTGACATGCCGGGAAGAATGCGCACCAGCTGAAAGGTCCGCGCCACCCCGGCCCGCGAGATTGCTGCCGCTGTCAGGCCGGTTATCGGCGAACCATCCAGCCTGATCGTTCCCGCAGTCGCCGGAAGGGCCCCCGATATCAGGTTCATCGTCGTTGTCTTGCCCGAACCGTTTGGCCCGATCAGGCCCAGAAGCTCGCCTTCCGCGACAGAAAAGGACACGTCATTCACCGCGACCAGCCCGCCGAACACCTTGCGCAGACCCTCGATCTGCAGAATTGGCCGCGTCATGGTTTTGCCCCCTGCGCCCTGGTCAGGCGATTGCTGCCAAGCGCCTTGAGCAGAATTCCCGAAACCCCGTCCTTGAGCAGATAGACAATCAGCAAGAACCCCAGCCCGATAATGATATTGATATGTTCGGGAAAATACGCTGAAATGAGATCAGCTATGATGGTGAAGGGGACAACCCCGACCAACGGCCCCCATAACCGCCGGGTTCCGCCCAGCAATGCCATGATCACCACCAGAAAGCTCATGGTCGAATTGAAGGCCGATGCCGGTTCCACATAGGCATAACGCGGTGCCATGATTGCCCCGGCCATGGCGATGAAGGCCCCGGAAATCACAAAGAGGATGATCTTGGAACGGGCCACTTCGATACCGAAATGTCTGGCGACCAGTTCGTCATTGCCGATGACCCGCATCGCAAACCCAAGGCGCGACCGCCCGATCAGCCAGCCGGTCACGAAAATGACCACGATCAGCGCCAGCAGATAATGGAACAGATCGCCTTCGCTATGATCGGTCAGAACGAACAACCCGATGGAGCCGAAGATCTTGGTCTGAAAGTAAGTCACAAGCTGGCGGGCCAGTTCGGCCAGCCCCAGGGTGAAGATCACGAAATACACACCGGACAGGCGCAATGTCATGGCCCCGACACCTGCGGCAAAAACCGCGCCTGCAAGGCCACCCAGCAAGATCACCACCGGGAAGGGCAGGTATTCAACCCCGATCGCCGTGGCATAGATACCGACCCCGAAAAAGGCTGCAGTGGCAAGCGATACAAGATGGGTCGGTCCGGAGAACAGTGTCCAGGCGGTACATAACGCAACATAAAGCGCGATATTGACCGCAAGTGTCAGATAGAACCCCTCTGTCATGAACGGCAGCGCAGCGAAGCACAGGACAACAAGCGCCAGCAAGATCAGTTGAATGAATACGCTTCGTGTCATCCTTTTGCGCCTCCGAACAGGCCCTGCGGGCGGAAAAGAAGGATCACGATGAACAGTCCGTATGTCGCCGCCAGGGTCAGTCCGGGGTCGATCAGACTAGCGACCAGCGTTTCCATCACGCCCAGAATAAGCGCGGCAATTGCAGCGCCGCGCACATCGCCCACGCCGCCCATGATCACGATGATCAGCGCCTTCATGACAAAAACCGCCCCCATGGAGGCATTGAACGTATAGAAGGTCGATAACAGAACGCCGCCACTGGCAGTGATCGCCCCGCCCAATGCAAAAGCGAATGCCGCAATCCGCCCCACATCAATGGCGACAAGGCGCGCGGCATCAGGATCGACCGCGACTGCGCGCACGGCGGTTCCTATCCGGGTTCTGTACAGGAACAGATACAGCGCCAGGGCAATAATGACGGCCGCGAAAAAGGCCGTGACCCGGTTCAGGGCATAACTGCCCCCAAGGAAATCGAAGGGCACAGCAAGAAACTGATAGTTGAAATACGCGCCGCCGAATGCCAGATGCATCAGCCCCTGAAAGAGAAACAGAAGACCAAAGGTCGCAAGGATGGAATCGACCTCAAGCATTCCCTGACTGCTCGCGCGTCTAACCAGCGGGCGCAGCAGTCCAAGATATATCGCCCCGTTCGCGATGAAACCAAGCGGGGCGATGATCAGCAATCCCCAGAGCGGGTTGATCCCCCCCGCTGTGAACAGCAGCCACGCCGCGAAACAGGCCGCGACCAGCGTTTCGCCATTTGATAGGTTCATGATGCGCGCAACACCGTATTGCAGGGTCAGCCCAAGCGCGATCAGGGCATAGGTCCCGCCCAGCAGGATACCTGTCACAAGAATTGTCATTGGAGTCCGCCTTGTTGTCCGGCAAGGCGTTTACAGACGCCCCGCCGGGTTTGCAGATGTCAGATCATCTGGACCAGACAGGCTTGACGAACGGGTCCGCCGCCGCATCCAGTCCCTTGGCATTGACGCCGTAGAAGACGCCGTCATGCCACTGACCCACGTTCCAGACCTGTTCAACAATGTTGTTGCTGAACGAAACCTGACCAATCACAGTATCAAAGCTTCCGCTCTGGATTTCACTGATGACCGCTGCCTTATCAAGGCTGCCGACCCGTTCGATTGCAGTGCCAAGGATTTCCATACCGGCATAGACGATCGGGTTGGCCCAGTAATCCGGCGCAACACCGGTAACCGCAATCTGTTGCGTGCGGAACTGCTGATAGGCGTCGGATACCGGGTCGATGCCACCCATCGACATCACGCCCTCGACGCCATCGCCGAAACGCTCGCCGAAACCTGTCAGCGCGCCACCGACACCGACATAGAAAACCGCAGGATTGAAGCTTTGCACCTGCGCCTGTTCTGTCAGGGCAAAGGAATCCGGCGGGTAGGAATAGGCGACGAAAGCATCCGCCCCCGAAGATTTCGCACCCGAGATGATGGGGGCAAGATCCTGCGCGCCGATCGGATAGGAACTTTCATAGACGATCTCAAATCCGGCTTCCTCGAATGCGGGTTTGCCACCGGCCATCATTTCCAGCCCGAAAGCATCGCCCACATATACAAGTGCGACCTTGTTGCCGACCTCGCCCTTCTCGCGCATGCTGCTCAGTGTTCCGACAATACCAGTGGACAGATCGGACGCCCGGCCAAGCAACCAGAAGGTATTCGGCCATTTTTCGACAAAAGGCTCCAGATCATTCAGGTTGCCGGTCGCCACGATCTGCGGCAGGCCGGCGCGCGCAATCAACGGGGCAGTCGCAAGGTTCAGCCCGGTGCTGTATGGCGCGGCAATGAAATCCACCTTGTCCTGGGTGGTCAGGCGCTGGATGTTCTTCACGGCCTCATCGGGCTGTGACTTGTCATCATATGCGACAAGTTCGATCATCATCTTTTCCCCGCCGACATCCAGCCCGCCCGCTTCGTTCACGTTGTGAACCCATAGCTCAAGCGTGGGCCAATACACTGCCGACGCGGCCCCAGCCTGCGGGCCGCTTCTGGGCGCGCTTGCCCCGATCCTGATCGTATCCGCCGATACGGAACCGGCATTCAGTGCAGCAGATGCGATGACCGCCAGTAAAACTGTCCCAGTATATTTCATGTTCTCCCCTCCCTGTTCAGGTTTGCGCAACCATCACCGACGGCCCTCCTCGGCAAACCAATTGGAATTGTAATACCAAATGGTATTCAGATCAATCCGGATTCTCGTTATTCTTCCGGTGCGATCTCGACAGTGACGCCAGATAATTCGCTGCGCCACGGCACCTGACAACTCAGGCGTGAGTTGGGTTTGCGGAAGTCGGATGCGTCCAGCATTGCATCTTCATCGGCATCCATTTCCGGCAATGCCTGCCCTGCGGGAACATTGTCGATATAGACATGGCAGGTGGCGCAGGACATGCAGCCGCCACACATGGCGATCAGTTCTTCATGTCCCGCATCGCGGATGATTTCCATCAGCGGGACATCGGCGCGCCCCGTAAGCGGGATGGCCCCTCCGTCGCGTGTGATCAGCGTGAAATTCCCCATTGGTTCCTCCTCCGATATTGATATCGCGTGCCTTATGTGCCCCGTATGTGCCCTGCCGACCCCGGCCATTACCGGGCCGCCCCGATCAGAACGAAACACAGCGTCGCGTTCTGATCGCTCTTGTTGCGCCAGGCATGGCGGGTGCCGCACTGCACCACCACATCCCCCCGGGTTAACCGAGTCTGCGCGCCGTCATCCAGTTCCAGCCAGATTTCGCCATCCAGCACGATGTCGTAATCGACAGTATCCGTGGTATGCATGCCGGGGGCATCGGGTTCGAATGTGTCGATCAGGCCGGGAATATGCGTGGCCTGTTCAGCAACCGCCGCCTCTGCATCAGCCCCGGCGAACACAGTATCGGGCGGCATGGTCACGATCATCAGCCGGGTTTCCCCTGGCGCGGGCGGGACGGGCATGCGCGGCGGGGCCTGTTCCGCCTGATCCTGCGGCAGGTTCGGCCTGGCCGCCGTGGCATAGACGACCGATGTCATATGCCCCGGCAATGCAGTGTAGTGATGCGTGTTTGGGACCGGCCCGTCGGACACGAACACGGATTTGCCATCGCGGATGCCGGTAATAACCCGGCGGGGTGTTTCAGGTGGATTCATATTTCAACCCTTTCCTTGCAAGCCGCTCACGCATGTTGTTGATATCCAGACTAAGCTGGCCACTCTCATAGAGATGGCGCTTTTCCTCTTCCATCGCCTCTCTCTGCCGGGCCTTATCAAGCACCGCTGCGGCATCCTGCCTGCGCACCACACAGATCCCGTCATCATCGGCAACAATCACATCGCCCGGATGAATGCGCATATTCGCGCAGGTCACAGGCACCTGCACATCCGCCAGCGTTTCCTTGACCGTTCCCTGCGCATGGACAGTTTTGCTCCAGACCGGGAACTGCATCCGGCGCAGATCGCGCAGATCACGCACCCCGGCATCGATAACGAGTCCCAGCACACCGCGCGCCTTGGCCGAGGCCGCCAGAAGGTCGCCGAAATATCCGTCATCACAGGGGCTGGTCGGGGTCACCACAAGAATATCCCCCGGCTGCGCCTGTTCCATCGCGACATGGATCATCCAGTTATCGCCCGGCGCCACCTCGCAGGTCAGGGCATTGCCGCCGATGCGGGCACCCTCCTGAATGGGGCGGATGCGGGGCGCAAGTAAACCGCGCCGCCCCTGCGCTTCATGGACTGTTGCAACCCCGAGCGCGCCAAGGCTGTGGCAAAGCGCGATATCGGTCCGCGTGACATTGGTGACAACTTTTGCCATCTCCGTGCTACTCCGCTGCTGCAGCAAGATACTGCGGATCAAACGCGCCACGCGCCTTTTGCCGGGCGTCGTCATCCAGCAGACCGGCACGGACCATCAGTTCAATGGAGGTATCCAGCGCCTTGTCTGAAATTGCCAGTTTCGCAGGCCACATTCCCATATCGCGCATATAGACAAGCCCCTGCCGCGCCAGACCGGCATCATCCTTGGTCGTAATCCGCTGGAAGATCGGCAAAATCCTGTCTTCCTGGGCCGGGTCATTGGTGATGTCATGCGCCGCGCTGAGTGCCGCGAGCAGACGCTGTATCGTGTCGCGGTTCTTGTCCAGCCAGGCGGCATTCCCGATCAGACCCGTGAAGATCACCTCTGGTATGGCCGCGTTGACCTCGCCGATCAGGTTGTAGCCCGCGCGCGCGGCCATGAAATTCCACGGCGCAGGTTGTGGCGCGCAATCGATCGTGCCCGCCTGCAAGGCGTCCCAGCGGGTGGTGTGAATGCCGGCCAGTTCGAAGTCGTAATCATCCGGATAGCTCAGTCCGGCATCGGCCAGCAGAATCCGGGTATAGATTGCGGTCCCTTCCGTCAGCGATGACGTGCCGATTTTCGCGCCCTTCAGCCCGCTCAGCGCCGTGATCCCGGGCCGGGCCACCAGTGACATCGGCAGACGGACAGCATTGGCGGCCACGATACGAAGATCGCCGCCATCGACAAAATCCCGCAACACCCCTTCCGGCGGGGTGATGGCCAGTTCCGCCCCCCCTTCCAGAACTGCGCTGGTGGCCAGCGCGACGCCGCCCATCTTCCTGTAGTCGATCTCCAGCCCGTGCTTGCGGAACAGGCCGAATTCCTCGGCGACGAAAACCGGCAGCCAGTTGAACCCCTGCGCGCCCCCGGCAATACGAAACCTGGTCAGCTCAGCCATGGAACTTCTCCCTGTAAATTAAACGGTAATGTCGGTCAGGCCGTCACCGGCCCTGCATCTTCAGCCGCGCGTCCAGCCGAGGATAGACCCGGCGCGCATTGCCTTCGAACACGGCATGGCGGGTGGCCGCGTCCAGACCAAGATTGTCGATATAGCGTCTGGTGTCATCGAACGGGTGGCCGGTTTCCGGGTCCGTGGCCTTCACCGCGCCCAGCAATTCGGACCCGAACAGAATGTTCTTGCTGTCCACGACCTTGAACAGGGTCTCGATTCCGGCCTGATGATAAACGCAGGTATCGAAATAAAGATTATGCATCAGATGGTCGGACAGGGTCGGCTTGTTCAGCATCATCGACAGGCCACGATAGCGCCCCCAGTGATAGGGCGCAGCGCCACCGCCATGGGGAATGATCAGCCGCAGCCCGGGATGACGCTGGAACAGGTCCCCTTCTATCAACTGCATGAACACGGCCGTGTCACCATTGATGTAATGGGCCCCGGTCGTGTGCAGGCAACGCTCGCAGGATCCGGAAACATGGATCATCGCAGGCACGTCCAGACGCACCATCGCCTCCCATAGCGGGTCCCACCAGGGGTCATAGACCGGCGGCGCCGACCATTTCCCGCCCGAAGGGTCCGGGTTCAGGTTGCAGCCGACAAACCCCTCTTGCACGCAGCGTTCCAGTTCGGCCACCACCGGGGCCAGATCCCCGTCGACAGTTTGCGGCAACTGGCAGACCCCGGCAAAATTCTCCGGGTACAGCTCAAAGATGCGCCTGATATTATTATTCGACACCCGCGCCCATTCGCCAGCGATGTCATCATCGCCGATATGGTGCCCCATGCCACTTGCACGCGGCGAGATGATCGTCACATCAGAGCCGCGCTCGCGCTGCATCCGCAGTTGATTGGCCGCGATGATCCCGGACAATTCCGCATCCGGTATACCGGGATAGTCCGGCCGCGCGCCCTTGCCTTCGGCAAAGGCAATCTGCGCCTTGCGATAGTCGTGATGATACTGCGGCTCGGTCGTGAAATGACCGTGACAGTCGATGACAAGGCCCATCAGGCGTCCCACTTCACCGGAAGTTCCTTGACACCCCGGAACCGCCAGCCGCTGGCCACCACGTTCTTGTCGGGATCAAGACGGATATTGGGCAACTGCCTGAACACCTCTGTCATGATGATTTCGCCCATTGCCCGGCTCAGGAAATGCCCCGAGCAGAAATGCGGCCGGAAACCGAAGGTCAGATGTGGCTTTTTCTTGCGGAACATGTCGAACCGGTCCGGATCATCGAACCGGGTTTCATCGCGATTGGCCGAAGACATGACGATGGCCACGGTCGATCCCGCAGGAATGGTGACACCGTTCAGTTCGAAATCCGCATTGGCCACGCGCGGCGTCACGCCAATGGGGGCAATCCAGCGAAGACCTTCGTCAAAGGCTTTCAGCGCATGTTCATCGGGGGCGTCAAGCATTGCCCTGCGCTGCTCTGCATCCATCAGCAGGCCCGTGGCCGCATTTGCCGCCGCATGTCCGGGTTCCTGAAACCCACCCAGAAAGATCACCCGCATGGTCGGCAACAACTCTTCAAACGACCGGACCTGCCCCTCTGGCATGCCACCATAGATAATATGGTTGGTGATCGCGCGCGGTCTGGGTTTGGCCAGACAGTCCTCATAGAGTTTGCCGAAATGCTTGTTGATATCCGCATTCGTGCGCTCCAGCCGGTCCCAGACCGCCTGCGGGTCGGGCAAGGGCGCACCGGCCCCCAGCGCCAGACCATCGGCCATGGCGTAGAACCATTCATAAAGGTTTTCCAGCGGGGTTTCAGTGAACCCCAGCGCATCACCAACGCAGCGCACCGATACCGGCTCGAACAGATCGGTGGTCAGGTTGGCTTCACCCCTGGGTTTCAACTCATCCAGAAAACGCTGCAGGACAGGACGGGTAAGTTCATCCACATAGCTGCGCACATGCGGCTGATCGACAATCGCATCAATGCCTTTGCGCAGGCTCTGATGCCTTTCGCCAGACATGGTCAGCACATTCGGCGTGCCCATCACGCGAAATTCCGGCCGCCCTTCGGTTGCGGCTGGGCCGAAAACCTTGTCATTGCTGCCAACGATGCGGCAATCATCATAGCGGGTCACCAGAAATTCCTGGGTGGCCTCGTAGAAATGGACGGGGGCTTCTTTGCGTAGCCGCGCAAACACCGGATAGGGGTCGCTGAACAGCGCCTCCGAGTTCAGAAAATCAAACGACATTACGACGTCCTCCCTGACGATACATTCCTGACCGGACCCTCCCGTCCGGACCGTCCCACTTCCGGGTCCCTACTTAGGATACCTATCAGTGTTCCGATACCTTTTAGTATTCCAATAGCCACCACACGTCAAGTGTTCATATTCCGGCGCCGCAAAGATTGACATTCCTTCCGGTTTTCAGATACGAAATGGTTGCCGCACGCATGCCCTGCAGCGCAGGACATGACAGCGCGGCTTCCGGGAGATTACGCAAATGTCTGACACGATTGACTTGTTCCGCCTTTTTCAGGTCATTTGCGGCGCCTGGTTCATTCCCCATCTGATCGGGAAAATCCGGCATTTCGGAAAAGCACAAGGAACATTCGAAGCCGCCGGCCTGAAGCCGGGGGTGGTCTTTCTAATCGCGGCAATCGTGATGGAAACTGTAGCGGTCATCGGATTGGGGGCGGGACTCGCACCAAGAACCGGCGGGCTGGTCGGGGCCATGGCGCTTCTGGGCGCGGCCTATGCTGTCGTCAGAATTAATGGTTTCAACTGGCGCTGGCAGAATATGGGGCCTGAATATCCGCTGTTCTGGGCTATGATGTGCCTGATTGCCGGTTTCATCCAGCCGGTCTGAAAACGACAAAAGAAAAGGTTCGACATGGTTTCTACAGCACCAAGGAAAAAAAGGCTTTCACGCGCGGAAAGCCAGGCCGCCACGCGACGGAAGCTGCTTGAATCGGCCTTCGAAGTGGTTTCGCGCCACGGGTATGACGGGGCTTCCGTGGAAATGATCGCGGAAGAGGCCGGATTCTCGAAGGGCGCCTTCTACTCCAATTTCAACAGCAAGGAAGACATCCTTCTGCAATTGCTTCACACCAATGCCTCGAATGATGTGGAGGATCTGACAGAACTGTTCGCAGATCTTGATGATGCCGAAAGCGTGCTCTCGGCCCTGAAACACTGGAGTGACAGCCGCAGCGCCAACCAGAAATGGGGGACGATCGCCATCGAATTCGTCCGGCGCACCATCCATGACGGCGACCCCGACAATCCGCAGTTGAACATCTTTGTCGCGCAGTGGAAAGGCGTCGGAAAACTCCTGCAGAAGAAACTGAATATTTCCCCGTCGCGGATTTCGGCGCTCAATCTTGGCGGGCTTGTTCTTGAAGTGACATATGGCGGGATCTCGGGTTTCCTCAAGGTGAATACATCCGGCGAAATGCTGGATGACATGCTGCGGATGATGCTCGGGCCGCCCGCGTCGGAACCCGCTGACAGCCAGGGCGGGGCGGAATCCGGCCAGCAATAACGGCGCGTCCTCAGGGCGCGTTACGGGCCATGCTGCGGCCCATATCCGGGTCACGGCAGAAGGCCGGTTTCCTGCGCCCCGGACATGCCCTGACGCGGGCAACACCTGCGTCAGAACCGGCTGTGTCAGGCGCGCACCCCCGGCCCGCGCGCCCCTGCAGACAGCAGATGCCCCCCCAATACCTACGCCATACCCCCATCAGCGCCCGCCCCCGGCAGCGCTGTGTCATGTCATCGCGACTCATGAAGATGATGTGTGGTTTTTGAAATCTTTTTAGCACTTGCATACTCACTGGTATCTGATTAACCTCCCGCTTGCTCAGTCCCCGATCTGAGCGGCACACCGGAGGAGGACGGACCATGCCAGCTATTCCAGAAACCATGACCGTGGCGCGGATGCACGCTGTGGGGGAGGCGCTGAAACTTGAAAAGGTGCCGGTCCCCACACTGGGGTCAAATGATGTTCTGATCCGGGTGCGCGCCTGCGGGATTGTCCCTAATCTGGGCAATATCCTGGCAAACTGGACAACCTGGTATCCGCAAATGCCCTTGCCGCCCCTGCCCGCCATCTTCGGCCTGGACCCCGCCGGAGAGATCGCGGCGACAGGTGATCTGGTTCACAATCTCAGGCCCGGTGACCGGGTTTATGTGAACCCGCTGCGCAGCTGCGGGTCCTGCAGGCATTGCCGCAGGGGGGATGAACGTTCCTGCCGCCATGCCGCGTTCCAGGGGTATTTCGGTTTCAGCCCCTTCGCGTTGCAGACCTTTGGGGACTACACGACCGGGGGTCTGGGCGAATACATGGTCGCGCCCGCCTCTGCCATCGTCAGCCTGCCTGACAACATGAGCTATGATCACGCCGCACGACTGGGCTATATGGGCACGGCCTATTCAGCCCTGTGCAAATCCGGCGCAGGCGTCAGCGACACCGTGCTGGTAAACGGGATCAGCGGCACGCTCGGCATCGGCTGCGCGGTGTTCGGTCTGGCCATGGGGATCAGAAAGATCCTCGGAACAGCCCGCGACAAGGCCCTTCTGGAAGACATCAGGGCACTGGCCCCCCACCGGATAGAAGTGCATTCCATCAAAGACGGCCCGGTCGATGAATGGGCCCGCAGCCACACTGTAGATGGCGAAGGCGTTGATGCCTTCATCGACTGCAACGGCCCCGGTGCCGCGCATGAAAGCTTTATTCAGGGAATGCGTGCCCTGCGCCGCGGCGGCACAGCCGTGGATATCGGCGCGCTGACCGGTGACGTTCCGATGGATCTGCATTTCATGATGGATAACAACCAGACATTCATCGGCTCGCAATGGTTCACCACCGAAGAAGGCCAGCAAATGGCCGATATGGTCGGCGCAGGTGTCGCGGATTTTTCCTGTCTGGAAACACATGCCGTACCGCTGGCAGACGTGAACGCGGCAATCTCGGGCATTGCCGGGCGCCATGGCGGCTTTTCCAATTTCGTCATCCATCCCTGATCCTCAGACCACAGGAATTCCGGACATGAAACATGTATCCGTACTGGTCGCAGGCGGCGGTCCCGTCGGGCTGACCCTGGCGCGGGATCTGGCACAGCGCGGCGTGGATTGCCTGCTGGTGGAACGCAACCCGACCACGACCAGACATCCCAAGATGGACAATACCAATGTCCGCAGCATGGAGCTGTTCCGCCACGCCGGGCTGGAAGACCAGCTGCGCGCGGTTGCCGTGCCCCAGGACCACCCTTTCGATGTGGCCTGGGTCACGACCATGACCGGTAATGAGCTGATGCGCTTTTCCTACCGCGCGCCCGCCGAAGACCGCGTGCATTACCAGACGGTCAATGACGGCGCGCAACCTTTCGCCCCCCCGATGCGGGTGTCGCAGGCAGAAATTGAACCGGTCCTGCGCAAGGCCCTGGAAGCAGAGGATCTGGCCGAGATCCGGTTTTCAACCACGCTGACCGATCTGCAAGAAGATCCTGACGGGGTAACCGCCACCATCCGCGATGAAACCACCGGCAGGACCGAACAGATCCGCTGCCAGTATCTGGCCGGTTGCGATGGCGGCGGCAGCACAGTGCGCGAAGCTGCCGGGATCAGGCTTGATGGCCGTTTCAGCATCATGCCGCGCTTCATGACACATTTCCGCACTGATGACCCTGCGGCGCGGGCGCTTCTGCAACGCTGGGGAATGACCTGGCACTACCAGTCGGTCCATGGCACGCTGATCGCGCAGAATGATGTCGACACCTGGACATTGCACACCCGCTACCCCGACAATGTCACGGATGGCGTGTCACCCGAAGCGCTGGTCGCGCGTTTCACCGGCAGGGAAATCCCCATGGAAACCCTTGTGGCCAATCCCTGGTCACCGCATCTGGCCGTGGCACAAAGCGCGGGAACCGCCCGGATCCTGCTGGCCGGGGATGCGGGCCATCAGTATATTCCCACTGGCGGCTATGGCATGAATACCGGCATAGGCGATGCTTACGCTCTGGGCTGGATGCTGGCCGCGGTTGTGCGGGGCTTTGCCGGCCAGCCGCTGCTGGAGGGCTACAAGGCCGAGCGCTGGCCTGTCTGGCAGCGCAATCTGGCGGCATCGGCGCGCCATAACGCCGTGCGGGGGCAGATTGCCGCCCTTTATGAAGATGCGGCAATCCATCAGCCCGGCCCTGCGGGTGACGCAGTGCGCAGGGACGCCGCCGCAAAGATTGCCGCAATCGGCAATGCCGAGAATGAAAGCCATGGGATCGAGCTGGGATATGTCTATGCCACATCGCCCGTGGTCGCGACTGAAGACCTTCTGCCCTCGGACGACCCGGTCACCTATGTCCCCACAACGCAGCCGGGTGCGCGGCTGCCCAGCCTTTATCTGCATGACGGGCGCGCGGTCTTTGACGAACTGGGCCAGTGGTTCACAATCATCGCACAGGAAGATGCCGACATAACGGGGCTTGAGGCATCAGCACATGCGACGGGCATTCCCCTGACCGTGCTGCGCCATGATGACGCCCATGCCCGCGCAGTCTGGGGCGCCGGTATTCTGGTGGTGCGGCCGGACCAGCATGTGGCCTGGCGCGGCAATAGCGGCCCCGACCGGGACACGGCGCAGCGCCTGTGGAACCGCTTTCTGGGCCGGTGAATCGGGGCCAGTAAACCCGGACCGGTAAATCCGGGCGCATGTCGCGCAAAGGCGCATGTCACGACAAAAGCGGGGTCAGTACAAAAGCGGGGTCATGGGCCCCGCCTTTTCCGGCCCGTTTCCTGCTCAGCGGGTGACAAACGCGCGCAATTGCATATCAGGATCGGCAAGGGCGTTCAGATCCGGCTTCAGCCCCATCTCTATGGCCTTGCGCCCCTGCACGAAATCCCTGGGCCGGTTGACACAATCAAGCGCGATAAGCCTGCCGTCTTTCAGATAAGCCAGCGAGAAGCTGGCCGTGGCCGGATCGCCGCGCAGCACCCAGTCATCATGGCCGGTATTCAGGCCGATGGTCTGCAGTTTCAGATCATACTGGTTCGACCAGAACCAGGGCAGCGCTGCATAAGGCTGCGGGTCGCCGCAGATTGTCCGGGCCACGGCAGAGGCCTGATCAGTGGCATTCTGAACGGATTCGATACGGATACCAGGCCCGTCGCGCAGCAAGGCGCAATCGCCGATGCAATACACATCCGTCAGGGTCGTCCGGCAGAATGCGTCAACGACAATACCATTCGCCGTTTCCGCACCCGCCGCCCGCAACACGCTGACTTCAGGATCAATCCCCACACCCACGATCACAAGATCGGCGGGCAGGGTTCCGCCACCTTCCAGCGTGACCCCTTCGACCTGACCACTGCCGGTAATCGCGGCAACGCCTGTGCCCGGCCGGATATCAACGCCTTTTGACTGATGATATTCCTGATAAAAGCGGGAAACCGGAGCAGCGGCCACACGCGCCAGCACGCGGTCCTGCATTTCCAGCAGGGTTACGTCCACCCCCCTGGCCCGCAGCACGGCTGCCGCTTCCAGCCCGATATATCCGCCCCCGATGATGACCGCACGACAGGCCCCTTCCAGACGCTTTATCAGGGCATCGGCATCGGTTCTGCTGCGCAGGGTAAATACGCCGGGCAGATCAGCGCCCGGACAACTCAGCCCCCGCGCACGCCCGCCTGCCGACCAGATCAGCTGGCCGTATCCGATGGTTTCGCCAGTATCGCATGTGACCGTATGCGCGCAGGCATCAACAGATACGACCCGCAGGCCCAGCTTCAGGTCAATGGCACGCTGCGCCCAGAAATCTTCGGGACGCAGCGCGATACGATCAAAACATCTGGCGCCGGAAAGATAATCCTTGGACACGCTTGGCCGGTCATAGGGTATATCCGCCTCTTCGCCGATAATTGCGATACTGCCCCCGAACCCGGCCTGACGCAGGGCCTGGGCGGCCTGCGCACCACCATGCCCGCCGCCGACGATCACACACTCATATCTGTTCATGGCCAGCCTCCCCGCTATCCGCCGCCTGATGTCAGAACACGACAACCGAACGGATCGACGCGCCCGCATGCATCAGATCGAAACCCTTGTTGATCTCCTCCAGACTCAGCACATGGGTGATCATCGGATCGATCTCGATCTTGCCGTCCATGTACCAGTCGACGATTTCAGGCACATCCGTGCGGCCCTTCGCACCACCGAAGGCCGTGCCTTTCCAGACCCGGCCGGTAACAAGCTGGAAAGGACGTGTGGCAATTTCCCTGCCCGCCTCGGCCACGCCGATAATGATCGACTCGCCCCAGCCCCGGTGACAGCATTCCAGCGCCTGGCGCATCACCTCGGTATTTCCGGTGCAGTCGAAGGAATAATCCGCGCCACCATCAGTCAGCGCCACGATATGCGTGACCACATCTGTATCAATTCTGGCAGGGTTGACGAAATCGGTCATGCCGAAACGTCTGCCCCAGCCGGCCTTGTCATCATTGATGTCTACACCGACAATCCGGTCGGCACCCGCCATCCGCGCGCCCTGAATCACATTCAGACCGATACCGCCCAGCCCGAACACCACCACAGTGGACCCCGGCGTGACCCTGGCAGTGTTTATCACCGCGCCCACACCCGTCGTCACACCGCAGCCGATATAGCAGGCCTTGTCGAACGGCGCATCCTTGCGGATTTTTGCAACCGCGATTTCAGGCAGAACCACGAAATTGGAGAATGTCGAACACCCCATATAGTGATAGATCGTTTCGCCCTTGTAGCGCATCCGTGACGTGCCATCGGGCATGACGCCCCGGCCCTGAGTGCCGCGGATCGACGTACACAGATTCGACTTACCCGAAACACAGGTTTTGCATTCGCGGCATTCGGGGGTGTACAGCGGGATCACGTGATCATCGGGGGCCACGGATTTCACGCCGGGGCCTGTCTCGCGCACGATCCCTGCCCCCTCATGACCCAGAACAGCGGGGAATATCCCCTCGCTGTCCAGCCCGTCCAGCGTATAGGCATCAGTATGGCAGATACCTGTGGCCATAAGCTCGACCAGAACCTCGCCCTCTTTCGGGCCTTCCAGGTCAAGCTCGACAATCTCAAGCGGCTTCTTGGCCTCGAAGGCCACGGCTGCGCGCGTTTTCATGGGGTGTCGTCCTTTCGGGAAAGGGTCAGTCGATCTCGATGAGATAGCTGGTAAAGCCGCCATTGCCGTTGGCCGCACCGCTGATCCCTTCATTGATATCCGCCAGGGGCCAGGACTGGGTTTCAAGCACGCCCAGATCGACAGCACCAGTGGCGAACATACCGGCCATTTCATAGCCTTCGGCGACAGTGAACCAGACCGAACCGATCAGCTCGATCTGTTCATCCATCCACCATTTCACATCGACCTGAAGATCGCCTGCCGTGCCGCCGATATTGACCAGCCTGCCGCCCCGCCGCAGCCCCCCCATCGCATCCTTCATCGAGGACAGATCAGCGACCGCGCCCAGCGTATCAAGCATGAAATCCGCCCCCAGACCGCCGGTCTGCGCCATGATCCATTCACGCGAAGACCCGTCCCTGTTCGAGAAGATCTCGATCCTGTCCGGGTCAAGCGCCTTGAGCCGGTCCAGCAGGGGCTTGCCCCGGGCAATGGCATAGATCTTGCCTATCCCCTGCGCGAGCGCAAAAAGCGTGGCCCCGACACCCAGCGTCCCCGTTGCGCCGTTGATGACAAGCTTCTTGCCGGCCAGCGATCCGCATTTGCGCAGAGCGGAATAGGATGTGCCAAGATACCCGAAACGGGTGGCCTGCCTGAATTCTATATTGTCGGGGATCCGGACCAGCGCGTTCGCAGGGGCTGTCATATACTGGCAGAACCCCCCCTGCGGATACCGCTCGAACACGCGCAGGCTGTTTTCATTATAGCCAAAATAGCCGTTCAGGGTCCAGTGATCGCATTTCTGCGGCTGGCCGGACATGCACATGGCGCAGCCACCGCAGGACCGGCCCGGGTTCACATAAACGCGGTCGCCGACATTGACCGACATGACCTTCTCGCCGACTTCATGCACGATGCCGACAGCATCCAGCCCGTGGATCGCCGGACGCGGCGGAAGCGGCATTTGCGGATACCAGCTTTCCCAGTTCGCCAGAACATTCGCCAGGTTCGGCACCATGCCGCAGGCGCGGACCTCGACAACAACATCCGCCCCGGTCGCGCGGGGTTTCTGAACCTCGTCGATCTGCATTGGCGCGCCAACCTCATGAAGCCTTGCCGCCCTCATCGTGCTCATACATGTTCCTCCCCGTCATGGTCCCCGGATACATGCAGGACCATTTAAATACCTTTAGTTTTCTAATACTGATTGGAATTTAAATGTTTGTCAAGCAGCTCTATTGCACTCTTCTTAGGGGCAATTTATCTATAAAATTCAATATATTGTCTTAAATTCTTGCGTAGACAGCCAACCCACACCTAAGAGATCAGGAACTTGCCGGGGCATCGTCAACTTATCGAATCTTGCCTAAAAGGAGCCACACACACTTGGTCAAGCGGCCTTCAACTCACATGTGATGTCTTCCCAAATGCTGTGAGCATCTGAGCGAGATTGTCGATAGGCAGGGGCAGACAGTTTGTGGCGGCGGGGGTGAAAATACAGAACCTCAAAAGGTGCATACTTGAAGATTGAACCGCAATCCCCTAACTCTTCGATTACAAAGGCCGACGCCACTGCACGGCGGACACGAGCTTATTCCGTAGAAACTCTGGTTGATTTGGGCTTGGTCGCTGATTCACTTTCGTTAGTGAAACGGGGGCTAAGTGATGCTGGGTCCAAGGCAAGAAGCACAAGCGCGACGCGTTTGAGCTGGATCACTGGGTCGTGTTCTCTCCTTTGAGTGTGACTCGCATCAAAGCCTCGCGGCGGCGTGCCCTGAAGCGATCAAACTGAGTGTCCGCAATGACGCCGATCAGAATGACGCCGCCCATTACTGCGAAGTTGAGCGATGACGGCACGCCCAGCAGATTGACGAGGTTCTGAAGGACCTGGAGCAGGATGACGCCGAGGCAGACGCCGATAATGGACCCTTCGCCGCCGCGCAGGGAGAATCCGCCCAGCACGGCGGCAGCGATCGCATAGAGCTCGTAAAAATTGCCGTGCGACGACGGCTGGACCGAGCGGGTGTACATCGCGAAGAAGATCGCCGAGAGCGCGGTCAGAACGGCACAGATGACATAGGCGGCGACGATCGTCCGCCGCGTGTTGATCCCGGAGTAACGCGCTGCCTCCTCGTTCTTGCCCACGGCAAACAGGTGGCGGCCAAAGACCGTCCGGTGCAACAGGAACCACGATCCCGCCGCCACGAAGAGGAAGGCTACGGCGGAATGGGGCACGCCCGAGGTCCGTCCGGTCGTGAGATATTCCAGCATCGGGAAACTGCTTCCGAACGGAAACCCGGCCGTTCCGTCGGCAGTATAGAACCGGGCAACTCCACGATAGATCAACAGACCGCAGAGCGTGACGACGAAGGGTTGCAGTCGCAGGCGTGTGATGAGCCAGCCGTGCAGTAGGCCGATTATACACCCCAACCCCAGCACGATCAGCGCTGCGATCGGCCATGGCACGCCGTTGGCTATCATGTCGACGAAGAGTACGCCCAGAAGGGCGATGACCGAGCCCACAGAAAGCTCAATCCCCGCCGTCACGATAACGAAGGCCTGCGCGATCGAGAAAAGGCCAAAAAGGCCAATCAGGTTGGCCGTATTCGCCAAGTTCACTGCCGACAGAAACCTGGGATTAATCAGAGCGACCATCACGCCCACGCTTATGACCAAAAGCCCCAGTCCGATATCCTTGCGTAGCACCGACTTCTCCTTATTCCACTGCAAGGCGAAGGATCGCCTCTTCCGTGACCGCCTTCTGCACGAGCATCCCTGCGATCCGGCCCCGGCACATCACAGCGACCCGGTCCGATACGCCGATTACTTCTTCCATGTCCGACGAGATCATGAGGATCGCGACACCGCGATCCGCCAGATCCCGCATCAAGGCATAGACCTCGGCCTTGGAGCCAACGTCGATCCCCCGGGTCGGTTCATCGAAGATCAATACACGTGGCTCCATCGCGAGCCATTTGGCGAGGACCACCTTCTGCTGGTTGCCGCCCGACAATTCTGCCGACGCGCGGTGCAGATCCGCCGCCTTAATCCTCAATCGCGTGCGCGAAGTCTCGGCCAGCGCCATTTCGGCGCGCGGATCGAGGCGGCCCCATCGCGAAAGGCGGGAAAGGCTGGGCAATGAAATGTTGTCGCAGACCCCGAAGTCCAACAAGAGCCCCTGCCCCTTCCGATCCTCGGGCACCAGACAGAGACCAGAGGCAATCGCATCGGCGACACTGTAGCCGGACAAGGGCAGGCCATTGATGGTGACAGTCCCTTCAAGCGCACTGTCAATGCCGAACAATACGCGCGCAAGCTCCGAACGACCAGCGCCGACCAGACCTGCCAGTCCGAGAATTTCGCCGCCGTGCAACGTCAGATCGACAACACTTGCGGGATGCGCCGCAGTACGCAGGCCCTGCACCTCAAGAACCGGGGCGCCCGGCGTCTGGTCCTGCCGCTGGAGCGTGCGGCCGACATCTCGCCCGATCATCATACGCACCATCCGGTCGCGGGTTATCTCGGCCCTCGACAGGGTGCCTGCGTTCTTCCCGTCACGCAGTCCGACGACGCGATCGGCGACCGCCTCAATTTCCGACAGCCGATGCGTGATAAACAGGACTGCTACATCGCGCGCCCTGAGATCAGAGATGACCTCCAGCAAGCGCTCGGTTTCGGACAGGGTGAGGCTCGACGTCGGCTCGTCCAGAATCACGAGACGGGCATTCATCGAAAGCGCCCGGGCAATTTCCAGCATCTGCTGATCGGCGAGCGACAGACCCAGAACCGGATCGTCGGGTCCGAACCGCGTCCCGAGCGGTTTCAGGATCCCCGCGACCTCGCGCGACATGGCGGCACGATCCAACCTACCGAACGGGCCGCGCCGGATCTCCCGTCCAAGGAGCACATTACCAGCCACGTCGAGATTGGTGAAAGGGTTCAGTTCCTGATGTACGAACGCGATGCCGAGTTCTGTCGCCTGCACGGGAGTCAGTCGGGCGTGGGCGATGCCGTCGATGACGATCTCGCCGGCGTCGGCGGCAATGGTTCCGCCCAGCACCTTCATCAGGGTTGATTTTCCTGCGCCATTCTCTCCAATCAGTCCGACGACCTCGCCTCCGCGGATGGAGAGATCGACAGCAGAGAGCGCAACCGCGCCTGGATAGACTTTGGTCACGCCTGAAAGTGTCAGGTCGATGGGTTGAGCGGAAACTGTCACGCGCGGGGTCCTTGGATCAGGCGTCGAAGCCGGCCACACCGGGCCTATTATCTGGCCTGGTGTGACCGGTCTTGAGCGACGGGAGGGGCCGCTCAGCCGCCGAGGCGTTCGCGCAGTTCAGCCTCGAAAGCATCTACATTGGATTGGTCGATCACCTTTGTTGGCACGATGATCAGTCCGTCTTCAGGTACGCCCGAAGTGTCGCCCGCCACTACCGCTGCCATCAGAAGCATGCCCTGATACCCCCATTGATAGGGGTCCTGCACGACCGTACCCGCAAAGTTGCCTTGGCGTACAGCGCCAAGGGTGATCGGATCTTCGTCAAAGGCTACGACCGTGATTTCGCCCAGGCGACCGGACGCCTGCAGCGCTTCGTATATCTTGGGCGGATTGTAGGAGTAGAAGCCAACCATGCAATCGATCTCGGGATTGGCGGCAAGGACGTCGTCTACGTTGGACCGTGCGCGGGCGAAGTCGACGTCATCGCCGCGTACATCCACAAGTTCGATCCCCGACCCTTCGATCGCCTGACGAAAGCCCGCAATCCGCTCGATGGCGTTATCGGCGCCCAGAAAGCCGACGAACCCCATGCAGGTGCCGCCGTCCGGCATCGCCGAAACCGCGATTTCGCCGGCCTGAACCCCCGCCAAGGTGTTGGACGATCCCAGATATGCGATCCGGTCACTTTGGGGCGCGTCGCTGTCGGTCGTCAACAGCGGGATCTGGGCGGCGATCCGGTTGAAGGCGTCGATCGAATTACTCGGATCGACCGACGAGATCATGATGGCATCGACGCCGGCGGCGACCAGATCGTCCATCAACTGGTTCTGCGCGGCGGCGGTGCCGGTCGCCGGATAGCGGAACTGCAGGTCATGGTCCGGAAGTTCGGCCTGCGCGGCGAGAACCCCGGCTTCCGCGAGTTTCCAGAAGTCGGAAGCGGCATTGACCACGAAGGCAAGCGAGAGCTGCTCCTGTGCGTGGGCACCACCCCCGGCGCAAATAGCCACGGCTGCAAGGAGTGCTGATGAGCGTTTCATGACTGTTTTTCCTTTCGGCTTTAGGGTCCGCGGCGTCCACACGGACGATGGACCGTGTCTGTCGTTAATATTATTACTGATTATGCAGGATTCCGGCCCGCGGGGGCGATTTCACCACACGGGTTGAGGGCAATCACTTCGGGTCTGCGGTCGCGAGGCAGACCAGCCGCCCCGCCTTCGCCTCAGTTGTCTGCGCAGAAACCTGGTTCGGTTTGATTGCAGGTGTCGAGACCGGTAAAGAGCGGGTCCTCGACGGTCTCTCCGTTCAGGAGCTGGATCATCACATCGGGCGCGCGCAGGCCCATCTCGAACGGGCGCTGACCCACCTGCGCATGACTGCGCCCCTCGCGGAAAGCCTGAGTTTGCGGCGGCAGGGTGTCGCCCGCGATGACAATAAGCTCATTGGACTCCATCCGGTCCATGACCTGATCGGTGACCTGCGCATAGGCCTGCGGTGCGAACTGCGCCCATCCCCCGATGAGGATGAAGGCATCGAGATCGGGGTTCGCCGTGAACACGTCCGACATCTGCTGGTTGGCGAGATCGGCCTGATCGTTGGTGAACACCGGACAGCCCTCGATTTCGGTCCACCCGTTCTGTCCGGTCAGGCGGTCGATCCCCGCTTCGCCCCCTGCCGTATCGCGGAACCCCTCTGCGCGAGCATTGATGTTGGCGGCCGCGACATTGCCGAGCTGGAGGCAGACCGTGCCGCCCTCGGGTTTGAGGGCCGCCGCCTGCTCGGCCATCGCGACACCCATCAGGTAGTTATCGGTGCCAAGATAGGTGGCGCGCAGGTCGGAATCCGCGGGCAGGAGATCGGCGTCGATGGTCATGATCGGGATATCCGGTGCAAGTGCGCGGAGCCGGTTGGCCATGGCCGGGGCGTTCGACGGCGAAATGGCGATTGCGGCAACGCCGGCAGAAATCAGGTCATCGACGATCTGCACCGCACCGGCCTCATCCGCCGATGAGGCGGGCCCGGTGTAGAGGCAGGTATACTGACTGTCAGGGTTTTCGGCCATCCATTGCTGGCAGCCAAGGTTGATCTGCTCGAAGAAGGGGTTGTCCAGCCCCTTCACGACGATGGCCAGTGTATTAGCGTCCTGGGCCATGCCTGCCCCGGCCGTCATGGTCGCGAGGATCGCGATTGTGCCAAGTTTGTAAGTCATTCTTCACTCTCTCCCTGTTGAAGTCCTGCGCCGGTCCGCCGCTCCCCACGGTCAGCCGGGATACCATGTTGTGCGCGCCTCTCCCGCCGCACGGCGATAGGCCCACGCGCGGTCCACGAGCGTTTCGAGGTCGACCCTTGGCCGCCAGCCAAGCAGGTGCGCGGCCTTGGTGCAGTCGAGCCAGTTGCTGTGGAACGGCGTCTCAATGTCGATGGGCTGCGCGCCCGTCCTTTCGTTCAGCAGGACGGCAAGACGGCCATAATCGACCGGCTCGGCCATCGCGATGTTGAAGGCCTGGCGCGCCGCATACGGGTGGTCGAGGGCGGTCAGGAGGGCCTCGACCACGTCGTCCACATGGATGAAATTGCGCCGCAGCGGCGCACCAGTCACGTCCCGCAAAAGCGGCACATGTTGGCCGGTCCGGGCGGCGGCGAGCGTATCGGGCGTCATCAGATCCGCCCAGTTCGGGCCGCCGAACTGATCCTCGCCAAAGCTCATGGCATAGCGCAGATCATCCTTTTCCATGATCCACGGCGCCCGCAGGATGCAGCCGTCGATGCCGTACTGATACCCGTATTGCTCCAGCATCACCTCTTCGATGACCTTGGTCAGCGCATAGCAGCCCGGATAGGCGCGGCGCGGCGCGGTCTCGGTGATCGGGGCGTCATAGGCCTGAAAGATGTGGCCCACGGAACAATCGCCGCCCAGAAGGACGAACCGTCGGGCCACAGGATTTGTGCGGAACGCCTCCAGCAGGACGAACATGCCCTTGACCGACACGTCGATCGCCAGGCGCGGCGATTCCTTTACTGCGGCGAGATGCAGGACATGCGTGACACCGTCCATCGCGGCTGCGACGGCTTCCGGATCGGCGATGGACCCGCGCACCACAGTCAGGTGGTCGGTCTCGGGTATCGTCCGGTTGTGGCAAAGTGCGACGATCCGCCCCCCGGCGGGGATCATGGCGGTCGTCAGCGCGGGCAGAAGATGCTGCCCTACTTTGCCTGTGGCCCCCGTCACCAGTACTTTCATAGGCTCCCCCCGATCCTGATGCCGATTTATATTTACTAATAATATTAAGTCAAGTATTTAGTAGCGGCGGCTGAACGGGAGGTTTGACCGCCGAAACGAGGGCGCGGGCAGAGGCGGCCTGCGAACGGCAATAGAGGGGGAGCAGGCGTGTCACGCTTGAAACTGGAAAACATTTCAAAGAATTTTGGCGCGATTCAAGCGCTCTCGGGCGTCTCGCTCGAGGTGGCGCCGGGCGAGGTTTTGGGTCTGATGGGTGACAACGGCGCAGGCAAGTCAACGCTGGTAAAAATCATCGCGGGCAATTTCCCGGCCTCGTCGGGCGAGATCCGGATCGATGACCGGTCCACCCATTTCAACAAGCCGCTCGATGCACAAACGGCAGGTGTCGAGATCGTCTATCAGGACCTTGCGCTGTGCAACAACCTGACCGCCGCGTCCAACGTCTTTCTCGGGCGCGAGGCGATGCGCCGGTTCGGGCCGTTCAGGATGCTCGATTATCCGACGATGAACCGGCGGGCGGCGGACCTGTTCAAGCAGCTTAAATCCGAGACACGCGCCCGCGACGTGGTGCGGCGCATGTCGGGCGGCCAGCGGCAAGCGGTCGCCATCGCGCGCACGCTGCTGTCCGAGCCGAAGATCGTGCTGATGGACGAGCCGACCGCCGCAATCTCGGTGCGCCAGGTCGCTGAAGTTCTCGACCTGATCCGCCGCCTGCGCGACCGTGGCATCAGTGTCATCATCATCAGCCACCGGATGCCCGATGTCTTTGGCGTGGCCGACCGGATTGCCGTGATGCGGCGCGGCCGCCTCGTGGCCAGCAAGGCCACCGCGACATCCTCGCCCGAAGAAGTGACAGGCCTGATTACCGGCGCTATCGAAGCCGCGTGAAGGAAAGAAAATGACATCTCTCGACGACCTCATCGGCCGGACCGAACACAACAGCCTGTTCGCCCGCCTCACGTCTGTCCCCGTGTTCTGGGTCATCCTTGCGGCACTCGTGGCCTGTATCGCGCTCACGCTGTTGACCGATACCTTCGCGACCCAGCGCAATCTGTTCAACGTGCTGCGCAACTTCACCTTCGTGGCGATTATCGCCATCGGCATGACCGTGGTCATCGCGTCCGGCGGGATCGACCTGTCGGTTGGCTCGACCGTCGTCCTCTCGGCGATGGTGCTCAGCGTGCTGATGACGGGAGGATGGAGCTTTGCATTCGCGGCCATCGCCGCGCTGACCGCGGCTTTGGCGGTGGGGGCATTCAACGGCGCGCTGATCGCCTATGCCGGCATGCCGCCCTTTGTCGTGACGCTCGGCACCCTCTCGGGCGCCCGCTCGTTGGCCATGGTCCTGTCCGACAACAAGATGATCTGGGAGTTTGGTCCCGACCACAACCTGTTGCTGTGGCTTGGCGGCGGGTCCACCCTTGGGCTTCCCCACCCGACCTTCGCTCTTGCCCTCTTGGCGATCGCGGCGTCACTGATCCTCAGATGGACGCGCTGGGGGCAATATGTCTACGCCATCGGAGGAAACGAGCAGGCCGCCATCCTGACCGGCATCGCCGTCAAACGACAGAAGGTGACGATCTACATGTTCTCGGCCTTCACCGCCGGGATCACGGGAATCCTCATGACCGGATGGCTTGGCTCGGTCACAACCAACCTCGGCCAATCGATGGAACTTGCCGTGATCGCGGCGGCCGTCATCGGCGGGGCCAACCTCGCAGGTGGAGAAGGCACCCCGCTGGGCGCCGTTCTCGGGGCGCTCTTGATCGAAGTGATCCGCAACTCACTTATCCTGCTCGGCATCTCGACATTCTGGCAGGGGATGTTCATAGGTACGTTCATCATCGTCGCCGTCGCTTTTGACAGGTTCCGTAATGCCCGGACATGACGTATGACATTGAATGCACGGAAAAGGGAGCGCGACCGCCACTATGAAGAAGCCGACGATGATGGACGTAGCCGCACGTGCCGGGGTGTCGCAGGCGACGGTCTCCCTGATCCTTAACGGCAGTCCCGGCGCGAAATTCAGCGATGATACCCGCCGCAAAGTCACCAGCGCCGCCAAGGAGATCGGCTATCGTCCGGTCCAGCGAGGACTTCCGCAGTTTGCCATGACCACAAACCAGATCGCCTTTGTGGTCGACGAACTGACAAGCGATCCATGGATGGCCCTTGCCTTCGAGGGAGCGCGGGAATTTGCGCTCCAACAGGGCGTCTCGGTCTCGCTTTCCGTCTGTCGCGGCGGAAAACTGCTCGACGAGGACCTGTTGCGCGAATTCGTGCATCAACCTGTCATCGGCTTCATTTATGGCACGATCCTCACCCGCCGGATCACTTTGCGCGGTCCTTTCCAGAACCTGCCGACGGTCCTGCTCAACTGCTACGACGGCAAGCGCCAACTTGCCTCGGTCGTTCCGGGAGACGTCGAGGGCGGGCGGAAGGCGACACAGCGCCTCATCGCCGCTGGCCGACGGCGAATCGGCTTCATCAACGGTCAGGATGGGATCGATGCATCGCGCGACCGCCTGCGTGGCTATCGTCAGGCCCTCGCAAGCAGCGACATCACCTTCGATCCTGATCTCGTATACAACGGCAACTGGGAACCACCGTCGGGCCATGACGGCACCCGGGCATTTCTTGCACTTGATGCGCCGCCCGATGCGATATTCTGCGCCAACGACCTGATGGCCATCGGATGCTATGAGGCGCTAAAGGAAGCCGGACTGCGAATTCCGCAGGACGTCTCGGTGATCGGCTTCGACGACCGCGAAATTGCCCTGTTCATGCGACCACCGCTCACGACACTTGTTCTACCCCATTTCGACATGGGGGCCGCTGCCGCTGAACATCTGCTCGACATCGTAGGCGGCCTTCCGACGCGACATAGCCAGATCAAGGTCGAGTGCGAGTTGATCGACCGCGCATCCGTATGATGCCTTCCGGCAATGGAACGACTATGCCCACGAAATGACGGCATAAATGACGAGAACCACCATCACTACAACCAACCATCAATAACTTGGCAATGCCCTTGGAGACATGGCCAGTGCCCCGTGGTTGCACGCAGTTATACGAACGTGCAATAAAAGATGGGTGAAGCCAGACCAACTAGGATTCCCGATGAGAGACGATGGCCCGATCCAAGGCGTTTTTCCTGAGCCGGATGCTGGACCTGAAAAGCCTGTACGGAACTGCCCTGCGCACGGCCGGTCCTGATATCGAGGTGCTTCGCCCCGAGGAAGTCCCCTATCCCGAGAAAATCCGCTTCGCCGCGTGCTGGTTGGCGGAGGCAGACAGCTTTGCCGCGTATCCCAACCTCGAACTGGTGATGTCGATCGGTGCTGGCGTCGACGACCTGCTGAGCAATTCCAAACTCTCTTCCGAGACCGCCATTGCCCGCATGCGTGATCCGCATCAAGCGGCGCTGATGGCAGGTTATGCCGCGCATGAGGTGCTGCATGTCTCACGCAACTTCGCGCAGTTTGCGGCCTCGGCCAGCCGCGCAGCTTGGGAGCCCCTGCCCATGCAGGCCCCAGAGGCCACAATCGTCACCGTTCCGGGCAACGGCACCATGGGCGAAGCCGTCATCCGCATCCTGCGCGGCTTGGGGTTCACGCTTCGCGTCGCTTGCCGGACCGATCCCGACCGACCGATTGAGGATGTCAGCTACTTCAGCGGCGCAGATGGCGTCATCAGGGCTGCAGCCGGTGCGCATTTCGTCATCAACATCCTGCCGCTGACCCAAGCTACCGAGGCCGTGCTGAACTCCACGCTATTTCTGGCCATGGCGCAGGGCAGCTGGCTGATCCAGATAGGGCGCGGCGAACATCTGGTCGAATCCGATCTGATTGCCGCGCTCGATAGTTGCCAGCTTGCCGGTGCCACGCTGGATGTGTTCCACGCCGAACCGCTGCCAGAGGATCACCCTTTCTGGCACGATGATCGCCTGCGCATCACGCCGCATATTGCGAGTGCCTCGGTTCCTTCTGTCGTAACCGAACAAATTGTCACCACGGCGCGCGAGTTGCGCGAAGGTGCCCCTCTAAGCTTCGGCGTTGAACGCGCGCGCGGCTACTGATCGAATAGGAAACCCCAATGAAACAAGCTGCAACCGCCGCCCCGACCACCACGAGCGACGACGAATGGCAGGCCCGCTGCGACCTTGCAGCCTGCTACCGACTGGCCTGGCACTATCGGTTCACTGACCTGATCTACACCCACATCACTGCCCGCGTACCCGGCGAAGAAGGTCATTTCCTGATCAACCCCTACGGCCTGTCGTGGGATGAAATAACTGCCTCGTCTCTGGTCAAGATAGACGTGGACGGCAACAAGGTCGATGACAGCCCCTATCCTGCGAACCCGGCGGGATTCACCATCCACTCGGCGATCCACCGCATCAGCCATGACGCCGCTTGGATCATGCATACGCATACGCGTGCCGGTGTGGCGGTTTCGACGTTGAACGAAGGACTCTTGCCACTCAACCAGATTGCACTGCAGTTCCACAACCGGATTTCATACCATAACTACGAGGGCATCGCGCTGGATTTGGGCGAGCGGGAGCGCTTGGTCGCGAGTCTTGGCGATAACCCGGTGCTGGTACTGCGCAACCACGGTCTGCTGACCACTGGAACGAGCGCAGCTTCGATGTTCAATACAATGTTCTACATGGAGCGCGCCTGTGAAATTCAGGTGGCCACTCTTTCGATGGGGCAACCTTTGCGTGCGGTCCCCGACAATGTGGTCGACCATGTAGCCAAGCAGTACGAAGGCTCGATGGGCGAGGATGATGACGTGGCGCTGGAATGGGCGGCGCACCTGCGCCTGCTGGACCGGATTGCGCCAGACTATCACGACTGACCGGCGCGTTTTGAGGGCTTTGGGCAAGAAGGGGCTGGCGCACAGCCTTTTGCTTATGCCTGTGCCTTTGCGGGGAGTTTTGCGGCACAGAGCCGGGCCGACAGGGCCGCGATGCGGCGCACGGCTTCTGCCAGCTTTGGGTCGGGCACGGTCAGGCCCAGCCGGATCAGGTGTCCGGCCTGCCCGCCGAAAGAGTTGCCCGGCATGACTGCCACGGCTTCTTCCTCCAGCAGCCGCCAGGCAAATGCTTCACCGCCCAGTCCGGTGGCCGATACGTCTACCAGCATGAACATCCCGCCGCGTGGCAGAAAGCACGACAACCCCTCGGCTGCCTCGAAGGTTGCCTGACAGGTCCGCGCGCGACGCGCCAACGAGGTGCGCAACCGTTCGGAGGTGTCGTAATTGTCTGTCAGCGCGGCTTCCGTCATGTCGGCGATAAAAGGTTGGTTCCCGAAGAGCATGGTTTCCGAGATTGGCAGTAACAGGCGCATCGCCTCTTTGGGACCAATCGCCCAGCCGCTGCGAAATCCGGTCGCGGCATGGCTCTTGGAAATAGAAGAGACTACGACCGTGCGTTCACGCAAAGGAGCGAATTCTAAAGGAGAGCAGAACTCGCCTTCGAAAATCAGCGACTCGTAGACCTCGTCGCAGACGATCCACAGGTCATGGGCAAGGGCAATATCGCCAATGGCGCGCATGCTCTCGCGGTTGATGACCGATCCACTGGGATTGTGCGGGGTGTTCAGAAGCAGAACGCGGCTATTCGGCCTGATCGCAGTTTGCAGATCATGGGGCTGCGGGACGAAGCCGTGCTCCATCTTCAGCGGCACGGCCTGAACCTTGGCGCCAGTCGCTTCGACCACCCCATCGTATGTCGCATAGTAAGGATCGCCAATCAGCACGCCATCGCCCTCTTCGACCAGCGCAAGCATCACAGCAAACAGGGCGGTCTGCGTGCCGGGGAAGCACAGGATATTTTCAGGCCCGATTTCGGGCAGGCGCGACGCGTAGGTCCGTTGCAGCGCTTTGATAAGGCCCGCCTCGCCACGGCCGTTGGAATAGCGCGTGCGGCCGCGGCGCATCGAGTCGGCACAAATCTCGATCAGGCCGGGATCGGTGGGAATATCCGGCTCGCCGATTGTCAGTTCGATGATATCCTCGCCTCGGTCAATGCGGTCGCGGGCAGCGTTGTGAACGGCCCACTTGTCCCCGCCTAGATCCTTCAGCCTGCGTGTGATGGCAGCATACTGCATGTGTCTTCCTTTTCTTCAGTGCGCAAATGGATGCGTCAGTGTGTCGTTGGGCAAGCGCAGGATGCCCTCTGCGGCAGAAAGCGCGATCCGGGGCAGCCGTGCAGGGTCATAGAGCCCGTGACCAAGCGAGCCTTCGATCCATAGCCCGTCGATCAGCCCGTTCAGGGCGATGGCGTGACTATGGCAAGTTGCCGGGCCTGCCGGGAGATTGTGCTGGGTCAGAACCGGGTGGATCAACGCTTCAAGCAGGTCGAGGAATTCGCGATAACTCTCTCGGTGGATCTGGGCATAACGCTGTCCGGAACGGACGCGCCCGATGAAGGTCGCCCAAAGCGAAACCTTGCGTGACGACAGGTTGGGGTGCTTGACATTCGCGGCAATAAAATGCGCCAGCGCCTGCGCAGGCCCCTCGGAGGCCATGCGCGCCGACTCTGCCGCTGCACCGGTGAGGTTGCCCATAAGATAGGCATAGGCCGCGTGGACCATCTCATCCTTCGACAAGAAGTAGTACCGGATCAGACCGGCAGAAACACCCGCACGCTCGGCGATCTTGCGCACACTGGCGCCGCCCATGCCGTCCTCGGCCAGACAATCCAGCGTGGCTTCCAGCAAGGCATTGCGTCGGGCGTCCTCGCCCAGGCGTTGATAGCTGCGCTGTGTCATTGGGCACCCTTCTGTATTGTGACTGTTACCACGCTGTTGGCGGGCAACTGCGGCGGCAATCAAGTCCTGCGAGTTCAATTTGTAAGCAGAAGTGCTCAGAAACCCATCAAATTACTTCGATGGCGACTGGTCCGCTCCAAACGTGTTCGGAATACTATACATTTGTATAATAACGTGGTAAATAAGGTCCCGTACCAAAGCCGAAGTTACACAGAATATTGCGAACGAGGAACGATCTCGCACGCGATAGAAAGACAAAAAAGATTACTGAATTTGCCAATGATCCCGGCCCCGAGATCGAAAAGCTTGTTCGTGATTGTCAATCTGCATTCAAACTGACCCAGCGTGATCATTTAGAAATTACCCACCTCAGGGGGAGCAAAGCCCACAGGCGAGCGGCCCCCATGTAGCAGGCTCGTCTGTGGGCTTTGCTTTTTCTGGTTCAGAGTTTTGTTCGAGATTTGCTTTGGGCGAAACGGTAGGACGTGTTGCCGGTCTCGATGATGCGGCAGCGGTAGGTGACCCGGTCAAGCAACGCGGGGGTCATCTTGGAATCGCCGAAGACAGAGACCCACTCGCCGAATTCAAGGTTCGTCGTGATGATGACGCTGGTGGTTTCATACAGCTTGCTGATCAGATGAAAGAGCAGCGACCCGCCGGATTTCGGGAAGGGGATATAGCCGAGTTCGTCGATGATGACGCACTCCAGGGCGGTCAGTTGCTTGATGATTTTTCCGGTGTTGCCTTCGGCCTGTTCTGCGATGAGGATGATGTTATGGGCGTCCTCAGTGAACTGGCCTGAACAAAACGGGTCGATCTGCGCTTTGGTGACGGTCGCCGCGCCATAGTCGAAAGTGGCAAAATCCTTGTGGTGGGGAAATTTGGCGATGCGCATCTGATACTGGATGGACCGCACCCGCCGCTCTTTGGTCTCGGCTTCGATCAAGGTCTTCAGCGCTGTTGTCAGGCTTGGTGGCGTGCGCGCGGCCAGCAAATCCTGAGCGCAAGCTGCCATCCCATGAAGCCTGAGGGCAGCGAGTTGGTCGATGAGGGCGTTCATGCTGCGACCCTCCCCGCAGCACACAGCGTTTCATATCGCTTGCAATCGGCCTCTGGGCGCAGGGTCAGCTGTGGATAGGCATGTGTCTCCGCCAGTGGCGCGATTGTCGGCTCCAGCAGCTGATTGACCAGATTGATGATCGCGGGCAAGCGCAGGGTGCGTTGTTCGACGGCCAGATCGCAGGCCATCTCGACCACGTCGATGCCATGCTCAAGTGCCAGCAGCAGCAGGTCGACAAACTCCCGGTCGCCACCTTTCTCGCGCATGTAGTGATCCTTGATCTGCTCCATCGATTTGGGCAATTCCCAACCGACAAAAGGTGCGCCATCACGCAGCGCACCGGGCTTGCGATCGAGCAGCGGCACATAGTGCCAGGGCTCAAAATAGCTGATATTGCGTGTAAAGCGCCGCTTATGTTCAGCGATAATTTCGTCGTTTGCGATCATGACAAGCCGATCAGCATAGGCGCGCAACGAGACGTGATGCCCCGCATGTTCGCACGGCACGCTGTAGCGATTGCTGTCATACTGCACCAGGCAGGTGGATCTGACCCGCAGAGTTTTTTCGACATAACCGTCGAAAGGGCGGCCCAGCGGGCGCAGCTCAATCTTCTCATCCTCAAAGACTTCGGCGATTGTGCGATGCTGTTGATCAGTATGGCGGCGTTCAGCCAGCTCCTCGCAGCGCAGCAGAAGCCAGGCATTCAGCGCCGCCAGATCGTTAAAGGCCAGCCTGGGAGTGAAGAGCTCGCCACGCAGAAACTGCACCTGGTTCTCGACCTGACCCTTCTCCCATCCCGAGGCCGGCGTGCAGGCGACAGGCTCGATGACGTAATGGTTCATCAAGGCCAGAAAGCGTGGGTGAAAGATCCGATCTTTCGATCGCGAGACATAGGTCACCATGGTTTTGGGGTTGTCAATGATCACCCGGCGCGGGACGCCGCCGAAGAACGTCAGCGCCCGCACAAAGGCATCGAGCACCATCTCCTGCTTCTCGTTCATATAGGCCACGACGAAAGGCTTGCGGCTGTGGCACAGGCGGAAATGGGCGACGTGAACCTTGTGTTGGACACCGCCCAACAGGACATATTCTTCGCTCCAGTCGAACTGAAGCGCATCGCCAGGCGCGAAATAGAGCGGGATGAATGCATCAGTTCCGTCGGTTCCCGATGACTTCTTGAGCTCACTGACAAAACGCTGAACTGGCGAATAGGACCCCGTGTAGCCCTGCGCGACGAGCTCTTCATAGAGCTTCTTCGCTGTGCGCCGATCACGGCGCCGAAGGGACAGATCGTGCTCGAAAAGTTCCCGCAGGCGCGCCTCGAACTGCGCGTTCAGTTTGGACCCGACGCGCGGTTGCCGTCTGCGATATCGTGGTTGCTCCGGGTCCCTCAGATACTTCTTGATCGTCGTCCGCGAAATCCCCGTCTCGCGCGCCACGGAATGGATGCTGCGCCCATCCCCCAAGATCCAGCCTCGGATCTTCATTGACGTTTCCATCAGTAACACCTGCTCTTCCTCCGTGCCAAAGCGCACGGATGTTAACAATGCAGGTGGGTCAAATTTAGATGATCATAACCCACCAAAGTGGGTCACTTTTGCATGCCGATTCACAGCTTCATTCCTTAAATCTGCGTAGAAAGTCCTCCGCAAGCATATGCTCAAACGGCTCTACGCTTAGAGCAAGCAAAATCTCACATGCGTGGCGCAAATCGGCCATATCTACATACGAAGGAGACCGCAACAAAGACAGGGCCAACTCGATCTGTTCGGCACGACGCTCAGGACTTAAATCAATATGATAGCACATGAAGAAAATTAACCTGCTGACTCTTGAATAAGAATTACGTTCTCATTCTTTCGCGGTTAAAGCAACTCACTTACATGTCTCATGGTGGCATTGCCAAGTTGTTGTCCGTTAGGTGCGTTGGTCTGTGCTTCGTGCATTCCTGCGGTCATTTCACGGGTATAGCCGGCCCACAACCCGAAGGCATCAGCACGGGCGGGGCGATAGGACGTGGCTGTCAGTCGGTAGCGGCGGGGTTTGAAGATCGTATTGATTTGGTCATGTGCGGCGAGAAAGCGCTGTGCCTGGCGTGGAGACTTGAAGCGGCCCATGATCTTCTCCCGCCTTCGGGTCGGCCTGTGGCTACCCTCGATCCGGTTGTTGAGACCCTTGTGGGCGCGATGGTCAGCATTGGATGCCAGCTGTGCGATCGGCTTTGCATAGCTACGCAGCTTGTCGGTGATGACCACTCTCGGCTGGCCATATTGAGTGATCAACCGTGTCAGGAAGCGCTTTGCAGCTTTGGCATTGCGGCGTGTCTGGACGAGAATGCCGAGTGTGTCTCCGTTGGCATCGATGGCCCGCCACAGCCAGTGCTTTATGCCGTTGATCGGTATGACGACTTCGTCCAGATGCCATTTGTCATTTGGTCGGGGACGGTCCCGGCGGATGCACGCCGCGAAATGCACACCAAAGCGATTAACCCGGAGGCGGACGGTTTCGCGGCTGACGATGACGCCCCGCTCTGCCAGAAGATCCTCAACATCTGCCGTGCTGAGGGCAAACCTGTGGTAGGCCCAAACAGCGTAGGCGACAATCTTACGTGGGAAACGAAAGCCTTTCAGGTGCAGCATGGACGGTGGCACTTGCATCGGTCACCATCTATCCAAGTCATGCCACATAAACAACTTGGCAATGCCACCGGAGCTTCTACCATAATCACGCCGGTGATTATCAGCCCTCAATCGCGCGCCAGATAACGCAGGATCATGTCAGTCAACTCGGTCTCGAGCCGGCCGTCCTCCATGGCCGCACGATGGTGAACAAGGGCGCGGTTGAGCGCACCGTGGAGAAGCTACATAATCAGAAATGCGGCCACTGTGACTTCGCCGACGCGCAGCCGGTCAGTATGGCGCCTCAGGAAATGTATGATCGCGGCCTCGTAGCGGCGCTCAAAGGCCTCGAGTTCACTTTCCTCCAGCACGTCGGCCGCCAGATCGTTGAGCGCTCTCTCTAGTGTGGGGTTTTCCAAGTGGATGTCAACGTGCCAGCGGACGCTGGCAAGAACAGCTTCTTCGAGGCTGGCAGTGCTTCCTTCGTCGAGTTCCGGCGGACGTCGCGCCTGTGCGGACGCGATACGCTGGCCAAGCAGGATGCGCAGTAGCGCCTGCTTGTTGGGAAAGTACTGGTAGAGCGAGCCTACGCTCACGCCCGCCTTCCGGGCGATGCGATTGGTTATTGAATCCGGCCGCGCCTTCTTCCCCCAATATGCGAGCAGCGGCTTCCAAAATCGCCCCGACAGTCTCTCGGGATCGGCTCTGGACCGGCAGTTTCCTTGGGCGTGAGGCGGCCGGGCGTGTCATGGGTGGGCATCTCCTAATGCGAGTCGACGATGCGAGTAAAAACTCGCATATTCCCGGATCAGTTCCAACAACGAAAGTTCCGACGTGATCCTGTCGCATACCACCATGATTGCCGCGCCGGCCGGGCGCATATTCGCCTTCTTTGACCGGATGGAGGAGAACTACACGCGCTGGCATCCAGACCACATCACCTTCCGCTGGCTGCAGGAGGGGCGCCAGGCGGTCGGCAATCGGTTCTATTTCGAGGAGCACATCCACGGCCAGCATTTGAAGCGCACCATGCGCTACTCAAAGGTCGAGCACGGCCGGCTGATCGAGTTCGTCCCCGACAGCGCGCTGATCCGCTTCTTCCTCAAGCGGGTGAGTTTCATCATCGAGCCCACGGACGGGCAGTGCCGCTTCACCCAGGAGGTGCAGGTGCTGAGCGGGCCCATCGGGCGCCGGCTGAACCGGAAAGGCTTCGCCGCAGTCGAAAAGCACATGCGCGAGGAAGGCCAGAATCTGAAGGCAATCATGGAAGCCGACGAACGGCCCAGTCCGGCCTGATCCACACTTTTACCCGGTCATCCCCCACAACATCGATACCGCCGCACACAGCTGTCGCACGGCGACCTTCCCGTTCAACAACCCATCGAAGTATCGCGAAACCCCTTGCCAATTCTGGCTCCAAAGCTGGGAAAGTTCACATACTTGGGAATAGCCAAGTTGCGCCACTCTTCCGACAAGCGATGCACCGTCCAAACGGATGAACACTTGTCTCCTATCAACCTCTGCCCAACCGGTATCCGGGTGCGCTGCCGGAGGTCTCGTTCGAGGATTCTTAGCAGCCGATTTGATCGGACACGGTGCAAGACCGACGCAATCCTTTGGGGCCGATGCTAGGAGATAAGTGAACCCAGCTTCTGGTAGAAATCGAGGCGGCGAGGGACCCACTCGATGTCCCACCGCTCTTCGACCTGGTTGCCGAAACTTACGGCCTGACCACGGTGGCATATCTCGGTGCGGGTAGCAGAGTCCGACCGACGGCATTTAGGCCGCCGTCTTAGCTGGCTTCATGGAAACCAGCCTTTCATGCTCTGGATGATGCCCCAGAGCTTGGGCGGAATTTCCAGATCGCTATCCCCTGCAGGATCAAGTGCAGTTTCAATCTCGCCGCCTTCTGCGACGATTTTCACCCAGTCCGGATTGATGATCAGCCCACGGCCGACGGCGACAAAGGCGAGACCAGCGTCAAGTGCCTGGACAGCCTGGTCGGGCGTCAAAATCCCTCCCGCGGCGAGCACCGGCACGCGACCAGCAACGCGTTCGACGATGCGAGCGACAATGGTCGCTCCATCCGGATCACTGATTGGGCGATCGCCTAAGAGATTGGCGAGAGAGACATGGATGTAATCGACGCCGCTCTCGATCAGCCGGTCCACCAGCGTCAAGGTCTGGTCGATCCGATACCCTTGCTCGCCCGGCTCCTCGGGTGAAATCCGGAAACCAAGCACGAAGGGGCGGTCGACACTCTCGATGACTCGCCTCACCTCTTCGATGACAGCCAAGGGGAAGCGCATGCGGTTTTCAAGCGATCCGCCCCACTGGTCGTCCCTTCGATTGGTCGCCGGCGACAAGAAGTTCTGCATCAGGAAACCGTGGGCGCCGTGCAATTCGACACCGTCAAAGCCTGCCTCGATGCCGCGGCGCGTGGCTTCGCCGAAGGCCCTGATGATTTCCGCCACCTCATCGGTCTCCAGCGCACGAGGCGTCTGAGATTCCATGAAGGGCGTGGCTGCTGTCGGGACAGCGCTCGCGCTCACGACATCGCCATTTTCAATGAGATAGGGCAGAGCTTTGTTACCAGCGTGGAAAAGCTGCAGCAGTGCAGGCGCCCCACCGCTTTTCGCAGCCATGGCAAGCCGCTTCAGACTGGGGACGAAGCTGTCGTCCGCAGCCGAGAACTCGTCGGAAAAACCAATTCCGTTCGGTGTTACCTGCGCACAGCCGGTCAGCACCAAGCCGACGTCCTTGACGCGCCGACGGTAGTAAATCTCCTCTTCCGGCGATATCTGGAAGTCTGGCGTGCCGGACCAGGTCGTCATCGGCGACATCACGACGCGATTGCGCAACGTCACGCCGTCGATAAGCGTGATGGGTTCAAACAGTTCAGCGTATTTTTGGTTCATTCAATTCACCTATGGAGCAAGTGTTCCCGACCTGACGGAAGGGAACAAGATTTGCAGCGGGACCTGTGACAGGTACAGGCCAGGTTTCGCCAGCAAGGCAAAGACCGGTCCGTTGCGTTTGACCGTCGATAAGTATATGTTTGATACTTAGCGTCAATCAGGCACCTGAAGTCGCCCAGATATACGGAAGGAAACCGCAATGCCCGATCTTGACCCGTTATGCTTTTCGTCGGACTGCCCCAGCCGGTCGTTGTTCGACCAAATCGCTGACAAGTGGTCGATGATGGTTCTGGCCGTGCTTGATGACGGCCCGCAGCGCTTCAATGCGATCCGGCGCCGATTGGAAGGGGTGTCGCAAAAGGCGCTCACCCAGTGCCTGCGCCGGCTTGAGCGCAACGGGCTGGTGTCGCGCCAGGTGATCTCGCTCTCGCCCGTTGCGGTGCAATATCAGATCACACCCTTGGGCCGCTCGCTGCAGCAACCGTTCCGGGAGCTGCACAACTGGACCGTTGACATGTTGCCGGAAGTCCAGGCCGCCCGGCAGATGTTCGATGGCGCATCGGCTGGACCGAACGCGGTGACCGCGGGGCCTGTTCCTGATCGCCCGCCTCTTCGGCGAGGAAGAGGCAATGCGTCTGGCTAGCGCTCATGGACAAAGGGTATCCATGGCATTGCCAAGTTGTTTGCGCGGCGTGACTTCGCTACGGGTTGAGGTATGAAATTACCGATGTCCACGCGGCGCCTGAAGGGCTTTCGTTTTCCACGCGAGATTGTCGCCTACGCTGTCTTGGCGTACCATCGGTTTGCGCTAAGCACGGCGGATGTCGAGGATCTGCTCGCCGAACGAGGCGTCATCGTGAACCGTGAAACGATCCGTCTCTGGGTCAACCGGTTTGGCGCGCATTTTGCCGCCTGCATCCGTCGGGACCGTCCCCGCCCCCGCTCAAATGGCATCTGGACGAGGTTGTGATCCCGATCAACGGGGTGAAGCACTGGCTCTGGCGGGCGGTCGATGCCAACGGCGACACGCTTGATATTCTCGCGCAGACGCGTCGGAATGCCAAAGCTGCCAAGCGCTTCATGGCAAGGCTGATCGCGCAATTCGGCCAACCAAGGGTCGTCGTTCCAGACAAACTGCGCAGCTACATCAAGCCGATTGCCCATCAAGCGCCGGAGGCTGACCACCGGGCCCATAAGGGCATTCACAACAGGATTGAGGGCAGTCACAGGCCAACACGACGACGAGAAAAGATCAGGGGCCGGTTTAAGTCGCCCAGACAGG
>NZ_JAQZSM010000002.1 GCF_028745735.1 Roseinatronobacter alkalisoli | reverse complement strand
AGATTGCGGCATCCATGGCATTGCCGCCTGCGCGCAGAATATCCAGCGCGGCAAGGGTGGCCAGCGGGTGCGAAGTCGCCGCCATTGCCCCGGTGGTCCTGACCGGCGAACGGCCCGGTGATTGCAGGTCACGCATGGCAATACCCCAAATGGCCAGGCCGATTGTCCGGCGGGGCTGTTGTGACATGTCTTTCATCGTGCCCGGTCATGGATTTTCCTTTCCCATGGTTTTCGTGCAGCGGGATGTCGTCAAACCAGTGCATCTGCCATCATCGAACGTGGACTTGCGGTGCGATGCCTGCAAAATCACAAATACAATAACGCGCCACCCCGCATAGCGCTGCGCGGTCAGGCTTGCGCGGATTCTTCGGCAGGCTGCGCGGGCGCATCTGACGGCGCGGCAGTCCGCGTGTCGCGCTGCCCCAATGCGGCCAGATGCCCGAGCGAGGCAATATGGAAATAGATCAGCCCCAGCATGCCGTTGCGGAACATTTCCGCCAGCCTGTCATCAGGCAGGGCCGCCAGCTTGTCGCGGTTGACGCGCTGGAACCCCGTCAGGGTTGCTGTTGTCCCATCCGCGCGGGTAACTGTCGCAACGGCGGGTTCCAGCAAAGCCAGCTCGGTCAATGTCTGGCAAAAGGCGCGGGTCAGGTTGTGCTGTGTCTGATAATCCGTGGTGAATTTCAGCATATTGCCCAGATACTGCGTGCGCGTACCTTCGCTGTCGAAAAGCCGCTCGCCGCGCCCGGCGCGGTTCACCCCTTCATAGGCTTCATCTATGCACAGGGTCAGCGTTTTCCCATCCGCGCCCGTTTCGGCGAAAACAAACGGGTAGCGGCGCAGAAATGCTGGTATATACCGCCCCGACCAGCCACCATCCGCCGTGACAAACAGGTTTTCACCAGATTGCAGCCCCATCAGCGCCACAGGCGTCAGGCTGTCTGCCTGACCAGTAAAGACAATCGGCATCTCGGCGCAGGCGGGTTCCATTTCGGGGACAAGCACAGGCACTGAATTCAGTTGCGCGGCGAAATTCCAGTTATACCCGGTACGAACCGACACATCGGCATGAGCCGCAGCAGAAATCGGTACTGCGTTTTCATAGATCAATAGCTGCTTGGTCATGGTTTCCTGTATTCTCTCTCAATGAATTTCCACCGCAGGGTTCCGTATCGGGACAGCCGGAGTCAAGGAAATTCCCTGCAATCAGGGCGCGCGCCGGTCGCACTGGCAGCGGGGCGCTTCAGGTTTGTTCGCCTGACAGATCGCCAGCCACCAGCCGCCTTGCGGCCAGCCAGCTTGCGGCCGCCATCAGCCCCGCTGTGGCCAGACAGAGCGGCAGCCCCCCCAGTTGATAGCTGACCCCCGAAAGCGCGGTCCCGATCAGCCGCCCCGCCGCATTTGCCATGTAATAGAACCCCACATCGCGGGTGATCCGCTCTGCGTTGCCAAAGGCCAGAATCAAATAGGAATGCACCGAGGAATTCAGTGCGAAAACAAAGCCGAAAACCAGAAGGCCGGCCACCAGTGTCACGCTTAACCATGGCGCGGGCGGCCCTGCCCACCAGGCGGCCAGTGCCAGCAGAAACGGGATCGGCACCAGCACCCCCGCCCAGAAGATTGCCTTTTGCGTAATCGCCTGCCCCGATTGCCCCTTGCCCCCCAGCAGACGCGGCGCAAAGGCCTGCACCCCGCCATAAAGGATGATCCACAAGGCCATGAAACCACCGACCAGAAAGAAGGCCTCTCGCCGCCCTTCGGCAGTGCCATCGGACAGAACCGCCTGAAAATATATGGGAATTCCCACCACGAACCAGACATCGCGCGCACCGAACAGAAACATGCGCGCCAAGCTGAGGCGGTTCACGCGGGCATCATGCGAGCGCCAGCCAGACCAGCTGTCAGCGCCTTTCATCCGCCCCGGCAACCCCTCTGGCAGGAACAGCACGACAAGCAACAGGATCAGTGCCAGCACCGCCGCCATCCCCCAGACCGCCGCCTGAAACCCGGCCAGCGCCAGAAGGGCCGCGCCCAGAAAGAAGCCCGCCCCCTTGACCGCATTCTTTGAGCCGGTCAACGCCGCAACCCAGCGAAACAACGCCCCTTCCTGCGCGGGGGCCAGCAGCTTGACTGCGGATTTCGAGGACATCTTGGCCAGATCCTTGGCGACACCCGACACCCCCTGCACCGCCATCACGAAAATGACCGAGGCGGCAATCGTCCATGCAGGGTCAAGCTGCGCCAGCGCCAGAAGCGCGCCGATCTGCAACGCCAGCCCGGCATAAAGCGTGGCGGCCAGCCCGAAACGTGCCGCCAGCCAGCCCGCAGCCAGATTGGTCACAATACCCGCGAATTCATAGAGCAGGAAAAGCCAGGCCAGCTGCACCGGCGAGAAGCCAAGCGCGTTGAAATGCAGCAGCACCAGCATCCGCAGGGCCCCGTCCGACAGCATGAAGGCCCAATAGGCAGCGGTCACGGCCATATAGGCGCGTATGGGGTTGGCAATGCGCATGGGTGGTGCCTTTTGTTGCCGGGCAAGGGTGGGGGGCTGTCTGCCCCCCACACCCCCCGAGGATATTTTCGCCAGAATGAAAGGATCAGAGGGTTGCTGCGATCATGCGGGTGATATCGCCCAGCCGGCAGGCATAGCCCCATTCATTGTCATACCAGGCATAGAGTTTCAGCTGCGTGCCGTTGATGACCATGGTTGATGGTCCGTCAATGATGGCAGATCGCGGGTCATTGGTGAAATCACCCGACACCAGCGGGCGGGATTCGAAGCCCAGAATACCCTTGAGCGGCCCATTGGCCGCAGCATGGAAGAGGGCGTTCACGTCGTCAGATGTGGTGGGCCGTTCCAGTTCGAAAACGCAATCGGTCAGCGAGGCATTCAGCAGCGGCACGCGCACGGCGTGACCATTCAGGCGCCCCTTGAGTTCGGGATAGATCAGCGTGATCGCCGTGGCGCTGCCGGTGGTGGTGGGAATGAGGTTGGTCAGCGCGGAGCGCGCGCGCCGCATGTCCCTGGCAGGGCGGTCCACGATGGTCTGGGTGTTGGTGACATCATGGAGTGTCGTGATTGACCCGTGGCGGATGCCGAGGTTTTCGTGAATGACCTTTACCACAGGCGCAAGGCAGTTGGTGGTGCAGGAGGCAGCTGTGACAATGCGCTGGCTGCCATCATAAAGATGATGGTTCACCCCATAGACAAGGTTCAGTGCGCCGCCATCCTTTACCGGGGCAGAAACGGCAACTTTCTGCACGCCTGCCGCGAAATAGGGGGCAAGCTTCTCGGCACTCTTGAATACGCCTGTGCAGTCAACGACCAGATCAACGCCCATTTCGGCCAGCGGCAAATCCTCGATCCGGCGCGCATGGGTCAGGCGGATACGCTGCCCATCCAGGACAAGCGCGCCGTCTTCATGCGCGACCGGGGTTTTCCAGCGACCATGAACGCTGTCGAATTCCATCAGCAGCGCATGCTGTCCGGCGTCGCCCACAGCGTCATTGATCAGGACAATTTCGCCCGCTGCGCCAGTGTCGATCAGGTCGCGCAGCAAGAGTTTGCCAATCCGGCCCAGACCGTTCAGGGCAATGCGGGGTTTGGTGGTTTCCGGCATGGGTCAGGCTTTCTCCCGTATGAGGGCGTTTGCATCAATGGCATCAATGCGCGCCTGCAGCGTCAGCCGGTCAAGCCTGGCCATGGGCAGCGCGACAAAGGCTTCGATCCGGCGGCGCAGCGCGTCATAGATGCGTGCGAAGACCAGCGCGCGTTCGGGTTCAGGGCCTGTGGCCCGGACCGGGTCCGGCAGGCCCCAATGGCCCGTTATGGGCTGGCCTTGCCATGGCGGGCAATCATCCGCAGCAGAGCTGTCGCAGACGGTAAACACGAAATCCATCTGCGGGGCGCCGGGTTGCTGAAACTGCGCAATATGTTTGGAATGCAGACCAGTTGTCGCATGACCATGACGCTGCAGAATAGTCAGCGTCATCGGGTTAACCAGACCACCTGCGCGCGTGCCTGCGGAATACGCCAGAAAGCGCCCTTGCCCCAGATCGCGCAGCAGCGCCTGCGCAAAGATCGAGCGGGCGGAATTGCCTGCGCAGATAAAAAGGACATTGCAGGGCCGGTCATCCATTGGCGCGCAATCCTTGCGGGCAGGCGGCAGCAGATCGGGGCGCGCACGCGCCAGATCAAGGGCGAGATAGCCGATCAGCGCTTCGGTCTGGTGCAGATTGACCGCATAATAGAGCGAGCGCCCTTCGCGGCTGACCTGCACCAGACCGGCCTGCGAGAGGGCGGCCAGATGATGCGAAAGCGTGTTCTGTTTCAGCCCGAGTGCCTGCGCAATTTCTGTCGGGCGCTGGCCGCGGGGCGCAAAGCGCATCAGCAGACGGAACACCGACAGCCGGTCAGCATGACCAAGAGTCGTGAATATTCGGGCGGCATCATTTATATCCATTATTCATGAATATTCGAAATAATTTTTCCAGACAAGTGATCCTTTTGTAACAATGCCCCGTCCTGCACACGACACAACTATAGCGCGATTTCTGACAACGCCCGGCGCGGTTAGGCGCCCCTGCGGTGTTCACGCCGGGACGGGCCCGCGCAGGATCGCGCGCGGATAAACCGCGCGCCCGTCATTGTCATGCCTGACGACACCGTCGCCCCCATCAGACCAGTGCAGGTTGCAAGGCGGCGCTGCGTCATGGGCGAGTCGGCTTGCTGTGCGATCATACGATATGACGGTATGCGCATCTGACCGGATAACCCCATGAATTCCTGTCGTGAATCACGGCTTCACGAAAAACTGCGGCGCGGATTGCCGAACCGGTTCCCCGCTGAAATGGCACCAGGTTGCAGGCGATCGGCATCAGTCCGCGCAACGATGCCGGTCATCATACCAAAGGTGTAAAGCCATAGGACGGTCGGGCGATGTGCCATTTGACCGAAGGGGCGTAGGACAGATTGCATCGATGCCGAAACCCGACCGCAGCGCCGGGCCGTCACGATAGCAATGGAAACCGAATTTAGGAGTGCGCTATGCGTAAAAAAATGATGCTCGCCATGGTTGCGGCTGTGAGCGTGGCCCCCCCGGCTTTTGCCCTTGATCTGAACGATGTTCTGGGAACGCTGAACCTTGGGGGTGATGAAACGGGGCTACCGCTTATTGGTGGGTCAGGCATCGCGCTGGACGGTCTGGCAGAGGCCCGGCTGCTTGGGTCGACACTGATTTCATCTGAAAATGCTGATCCGTTGCTGAAAGCCAATGTTCTGGACACCCCGACCGAAGACGGTCAGGTGATTGCGGAAGTGAATGTGGGCGGCAGCGATCTGATCGCGCTGGATGACCTGCTGGGCACGTTGGACCTGGGCGGCTTGCTGGGCGACGGTGATCTGCTTGGCGGTGACCTGCTTGGTGGTGTCGTGGGCACCGTTGGCGGCCTGACGGGCGGTCTGACCGGCGGCGACGGTGATCTGGTTGGTGGCCTCGTGGGCACCGTTGGTGGCCTGACGGGTGGTCTGACCGGCGGCGACGGTGATCTGGTTGGTGGTCTCGTGGGCACCGTTGGTGGCCTGACGGGCGGTCTGACCGGCGGCGACGGTGATCTGGTTGGTGGTCTCGTGGGCACCGTTGGTGGCCTGACGGGCGGTCTGACCGGCGGCGACGGTGATCTGGTCGGCGGTCTCGTCGGCACCGTTGGTGGCCTGACCGGTGGTCTGACCGGCGGCGACGGCGATCTGGTCGGCGGTCTCGTGGGCACCGTTGGTGGCCTGACCGGTGGTTTGCTGAACTAATACCGCCCTTGTGAACCTGCAACGCTTCGGGTCAACCCGGAGCGTTGCCTTCTTGCCCTGCGGCCATAATGTCGGAACGCGCGTTCCAGAATGCCGTAACGTTGCATATAACGTAGGTAAAGACGGTATTCCCGCGCCCTGCTGCAGCATTTCTCCTCATGCCATGCGCGCGCGGCATAGATAGCCCCGACACAGGAGAAGGCCGCGATATTCGCCGCAATCTCTGGCAGGGAATGTCCAAGAAACGGCAGACTGATCATCGCATAGGATGTCATCTTGCACAGATATGCCGGGTGGCGCACCAACGCATATGGCCCGCGCCATATGGTGCCGCGATAGGTCAGGTTGGAAAACCGGATCCCGAACAGCACCGTCGCGCTGACATATGTCGCGATGACCAGCAGAATCAGCGTTCCCCAGACCATATACAGAACCGGCGACTCTGCGAAGAACGTGCCCCACACAATGTCATTGCCGTAATCCAGATAATTCCTGCCGATAATCTGCCAGAACGGGGCATAGCAGATGACGCAGACAACCCATCCCCTGAATGTATGCTCTGTCAGCCGGACCTGGCTGCCCAGCAACCGGGACGCTGTCGCATATCCGATAATGGCAAAGACGACATCGATGAAGAACAGAAACCTGTATATGAATTCAAAGATATCCCGGAAATTTTCAATGACGATAACGACGGTCTGGAAATATATCCAGTCATCAAGCCCATAGCCGAACATCAGCGGCAGAAAAAATGCCTTCACCAGAACACCGGACAGAAAATTATTCAGCCTGTGTCTGTCATCCGGCAATTCCGCATAAATAATTGCGCGCCCAAGATCGGATAAACCGTCCTGCGGATTCTGAAGCAGATAATCTGCTGCGACAATATAAATGTATACTGCGCAAAACAGTGCAGGCAGATAACTGAAGGTAGGTTGCAGAAACCTTTGATACCAGACATCCTGATATATCGGGGCGATGCTATAAAAACACACAAGGAAAATGGTGATCGCCGTCAGACCGATGAACTTATGCCCAAGGCGTTGAATATCATCGCGGCTGAAGGGGCGTGGCCGGAAGGGGCGGAACGCAATCTGGCGACCGACGCCCGCGCTGAAATCGGCCGCAAGCATGATGAAAAACAGAAGCGACAGGAAAAGAATGAATGCCAGAAGCGTTCCGGTCTTCAGGCCGACGGGCCACATAAAGATAAGGCCGATCAGGCACGCTACCCCGATCAACCCGGTCAGGGCCGGGGGGGAATCCCCGAAATGTCTGTGTGCGCTGGGTGGCATTGTGAACGTGGGTCCGGCATGGTTGCCGGACCGCACCTTTTTCTGATCAGCGCATCATCGCTGAGACAAGCATGTCCCGTGTCGTATTCACGACGATGCCCTGTGCCGACGCACGTCCGCCGGATGTCGGATATTCAACGCAGCCGCCGCCAGGCACGATCTGCGGGCTGATCGCCACGCGCACCCGCATCAGGTCTGAACCATTGGCATATGCCCCGACGATAGTGCCGAGCAGAATGTTGTCGCGGTCAAAGACGGAAACGCCGTTCAGAATTTCGTAGTTCCCGGCTGCCGGACAACGGCTTGCAGCGGCTGACCTTGGGGCGTTGATAAGCACATTCGTGTTCGGAAGGCCAGACGTCCCGCTCGTGCCAGACGTCCCGCTCGTGCCGGATGTGCCGCTCGTGCCGGATGTGCCGCTGGTGCCAGACGTGCCGCTGGTACCGGACGTGCCGCTGGTACCGGACGTGCCGCTGGTACCGGACGTGCCACTGGTGCCAGACGTCCCGCTCGTGCCAGACGTGCCGCTCGTGCCAGACGTGCCGCTGGTGCCGGACGTGCCGCTCGTGCCGGATGTACCGCTGGTGCCAGAGGAGGTTCCGCTGGTGCCAATCCCGACGGTCGCGAGCGAGTCATCGGTCACGACCCCCACATTGGCATTCACGCCCCCGACACTGGCGTCCACTTCGGCCAATCCGCCGCTGCCGCCGACATTGGCATCCACCCCGACGGAGTTCCCGACACCAACGCTGACGCCCAGCCCGTCGGATGTATCAACTCCGACACTGATCCCGCCAACACTGAGATTGAGCGCATGCGCCGACGGGACAAGTGCCGTTGCGCCAAGCAGGGCGGCAACTGCAAGCCAATAACGGCGCGGCTGCGCGACGAATTTCCCTTCGCCTTTTGAGTATTTATGTTGCATTTGCGATCTCCAGATCCATCAAAACTGAATTTTTCGAATTGCCAGAAAGTCGAATAAAAAAGCAGTACGAATGGTGTAGCCACACCTTCGTCCCCCCGAACGTTCCCAAGCACATTCTGGCAACCAACCCGTATTACAAGAATTACACAGTTCAGTGTTGCCAGCAAAGCCAGATGTACTGCAAGATATTGAATTTAAATGAATATAGCACTTAAGGTGTATGACGATACTACCATAGGGCGATCACTTTCGCAGGCCTTGCCGGTATTTTCTGCGAATCCGGTCGCCGCAAAACCCCGGAATCCACCCAAGAGTGCGCAAACACGTGGCAGCGTCACATCAAATCGCGGGAATCAATTTAATGCGGGCATCCTGTTTCTACCTTGGTGGCATATTTTCTTGCGACAGGATGAAAAACCGCCGCGCCAGTCCAGCGCATTGTTGCAGCGATTTACGCCTGAATGATGATGCCTCAATGTCCGTTTCTGTAGTTATCGTGATCGCTGCATCTGATAAACGCGTCTGGTGGGACATGGTGATGGCGGTAATTTCTTATAAAGTCATATTTTTGGCGCGTCCCATTCCCACCCCGGCACGTTGTGGAAACGCTGTTCCGACCCTTATCTGAAACAGGTATTATTCGTGAAACCTGCATTCCCGCATGAACAAGACACAGTCGCAGCGGTCATGCAGTGTCTGGCATGGGGGGGGGCGATGGCCGCGCCGGATTGTCATGATTTTATACAACTTCTAATTGCTATTGACCATGAACAGGTATGAACGGCATACTACCTTTGTCGGGATGGACTGAATATTGTCATCCTTGGTAGTGTTCGGGTGTGTGTCAGTACGATCTGGCTGAATGCAGCCGGTACAAGCTAAATTAACTGGTCGCAGCAGTTCCGTTTCCCCACATAGGAATTCACCAAGGTTGTTCCTGTCACGGCCCACACGAAATATGGAAATCAAGTGATCAAGGATCAATAACATGCAAGTCATCGAGCTTCAGATCAGGCGCGCCAGTCGGGGAACCGCATGGCGGGCGCGAACAGCAGTCGCTGCATTCTTTGGGGCGGTGCTGCTTCCACTCAGTGTTCAGGCGCAACTGCTGTCGATTGGCGGCGGCGACAATGGCGGGCTGAATGTCGGCGTCAGTCTGGGCGGGATATCTGCGGGTGTCGGGGTCGGCGGCGACAGCCTTGCCAGTGTTGACGCCAGTGTCGGTTCAAACATCAATGCCGGTGCTACGATCGGCGGCTCGGACGGGCTGGCAGATGTATCTGCCAGCGTCGGTAATCTTGATGCGGATGCAACAGTTCTGGGGACCGACTCGGCGTTGTCGGCCAGTATAACTACCGGCAGCACCACGCCGGGTGTGCCGGGCACCCCCACCCCACCACCGGGGCCGGGTCCGGGGCCGGGCGCGACACCGGGGCAACAGTTTCCGGACATAAATACAATTCCGATTACGCAACGCCACCGCCCCAGCGGCAGATGCGCCGGCGCAGGCAATTATGATGTGCTGAACGGTCTGGCCGTGCTGGATTCGCGCGGCACATTTCTTGGTGTTGTCGTCGGTGCCTATGTCACCGGTACAGAACTGACGCGCGTGCGCATTGCTGTCGATCCACGGGTCGTAGCCAGCGGCGGATGTGTGGAATACTCCACCGCAGGTGGGCGGGCAACGCCGCAGGGCATCATGATCAACACCACGCAGGACAATCTGCAGGCCTCGCTTAGCCGCTGAAACAGGGTGCATTCCTGCGCATCCGGGCACAATGTCAGGAAACCCTGACAGGGGTTTCAGGCCCGCGCAATGCGGCCACACAAGACGCGACAGCTTTTGCGTGTATTGCGTAAAACCGTAAAAAGCTGTCGCGCCCGTTTTTTAAAACAGACTGATCCGCATATCCGGGAATCGCAACGCCGATTCCCGGATATGCGTTATATGGATTGCGCGGATCACTGCAGCGCCCATTCAAGGAAATCGAGCCTGTCTGCCATGGTGCGCAAGCGCGCGCGCCCTTCCCTCTATGGTATCAAAAGCGGGTAGTCGTACCAACGGGGTATTCCTTTTGCGGGCGCCGGGGCCAGTATGGATCACGAATTCTGACTGGTGAGTATGACCTGTCGGGCAGACCATGGGAGGCGCGATGATGATTGCAACAACAACACGAATAACGCGGTCCAGTCATGGAACACCAGCACTGCGCAACAGTGTCGCGTTGCTGCAATTGCTGTTTGCGCTTCTGGGCGCAATAGTCTGCGCCGCAGCGGCATATGTGCTGGATCAGTCCTTCGGCATGGTTGTTCTTGCATATGTGGCCGGGGGCAACTTGTTCTACCTTCTCGGTGCCCTGCTAAGCTTTCTCGCACGTTTCAGGACGAACAGCGGATTTACCCGCCTTGAACCTGGTGCACATTATTCACGGAGCGGAACATGACCCTGTACCATGACATCCACATTTCCCGGGCGCCCAAAAGGGCGGCGGCCGAACCCGGTTTTCTGGCCCGCGTTCTGGCCCGCTTCGGCTATGTCAAGGCCACACCAGGCCCGTTCCGGGCATCCAGAGACCGGAGTCACGGTATCGCCGTTGGCTTCGATTATGTTGCGCCACATCTGATCGAAGATCGTCGTATCTATGTTGTCGAAGGAAAGACGCGCCCGCTTTTTGCACTGGTGACGAAAATTGCCGCGCCAGCCATGTCCATTACATCGGTCGGCAGTCTTGAAAGTGCGGAGCGCGCGATAGAAAGCTTCAGCTATGAAAAAGCGTTGCTGGTGCTGGATATTGACACGCTCGGTTCCACCACGGACGCCGTGGAAAAACTGATTGCATTCCGCAGGCGTTCACCTGATACGCCGGTGGTTATTGGCAGCTCTCTGTTCGCCAGGCATGATTTCTCGCTTGCGCGGGGGGTCATTGCTGATGCGTCAGTGCGGCTGCCCTGTGATTGTGTGTCGGTTGCGCTGGCGATCGAAAGTGCCGTGGGCAATAGTGCAATGCGGTTCCGGGCAGCGTGAACTTGTTGCGTCCTGCTGGGGTCTGGCCTATGCTGCCGCATTCTCCGCTTGCAGCGCTGGAGTGGTTTGAGTGAAGCGTATTTCCGCTATTATCGTGTTGATTTTTCTAGCCACTGCCAGTGCGGTGGCTGGTCAGTCGGGGCGTGGTCTAAGTGTTGTTGATGTAGAACGCATCGTCGGGCGCGAAGGCAACACGCATTACATATTGATTCTTCAGACACTGGAGCAACGCGGCTACAGAATCGTGGATGTATCCAGTACATGGTTAAACAGGCTTCGGATCTGGGCAGAGAACAGGGCCCATAAGCGCGAAATCGTGGTAAGCCGCGCAACAGGGCGTATACTTCGGGATGCTGTTGTGGAAACTTATGGGAATAGCGGACTCGGCCCTGAGGTCATTCCCGTTGTCCCGATAGAAGACCTTTTGCAAAACCATTCCGGAGGTATCAGGGTTGTTCCCAATCCTCGATGATAGAACCTTTCATCGCCAGCAGGACCACATCTGATGTTTGGATTCCGCTGGCATATGGTAGTCATCATTTTAGTCGTGCTTTTTGTTCAGATCGCAAGCGCAGGATTCTTTATGATAAAGATCCTGTCGGAACTGCTGTTGATCGAATTCCTGTGGGTGCCGTGGGAAGTTCAGGAACTGCTGGAAATCCTGTCCAGTTTCGGGCTTCTGTTCGGGGTGGTCAGCAGCGTTGTGTTGTTGATTCTGGGGTCACGGCGCGCCAACCGCATAAACGACCAGCTACAGGCCGCAGCGGGGCAGTTCTACGAGTATGTTGATCGCCAGTTCGAGACATGGAAACTGACACCAACAGAACGCCATGTCGCCATTCTGGTGATCAAGGGCTTTTCCAATGCGGAAATAGCCAAATTGCGCGGAACCACTGAATCGACCGTCAAATCGCAATTGTCGTCGATCTTCCGAAAATCTGAATTAAGCAGCCGTCAGCAGCTTGTGTCCCATGTGATCGAAGATCTGGTTTCCGCGATTCCCGAACCGTGACAATCGCGCGCCGGGTACCACGAAGGCCGGACTGACACATTCGGCTTATGCATCATTTGGCCTGAAGGGGACGTTCGCGCTTGGATCAAGCCCGCGCTATCGGTGGGCCGGGGACTGCCGATCCCACGTTCAAAGAATGCAGTTTATGCCGGCGGCATACTCCTGCGTTCAAAGGACTGGACTGACATCAGGTCATCGGCAGGCCGCGGGACGGCCCGCCGATGGCGCGGCGGGCTTCGCCCTTGATTCCGCGCCTTTGGGTGACTGCTTCAGGCCAAATCCGGCCAGCCTTGCACTTGCACCTGATATGGGACCGCTTGTTTCCCGCAAAAACAGCGCCCCTCACATCATCCCGGCATAGCGCGGCAGCCACAGCACCAGATCGGGCGAAAAGGTCAGGACCAGCAGCAGCGATATCAGAAGCGCCAGGAATATCCATATTTCGCGGATCATCTCCGCCACGGGGATTCCGGTCAGTGCCTTGATGATGAACAGCAATATTCCATAAGGTGGGGTTATCAACCCGATCATCATGTTGAACACCAGCACAATGCCCAGATGCACCAGATCAATGCCCAAAGCGGCAGCAGCGGGAAGGAACAGCGGCGTTACCACCAGCATGATGGTGGACACATCCAGAAAACAGCCCAGCACCAGATACAGCAGGTTCAGCAGCAACAGGAACTTGATAACCGTCAGGTCCATGCTCTGGAACAGGGCAAAGACATCCTGCGGCACCCGTTCAACCGTGATGATGTAGTTGAAGATGAACGCCCCGCACAGCACGATCGTCACCACGGCCGTGGTGCGCATGGTCGATTTCACGACCTCCCAGAAGTCGCGCAGGCCCAGCACGCGATAGGCAAAAGACGCCAGCAAAATTGCATAGAACGCAGACACGGCGGCAGCTTCGGTCGGGGTGAAGACCCCCGAATAGATACCGCCCAGCAAGATGACGGGCATCAGAAGCGCCGGGAAGGCCCGCAGAAACACCAGCGGCAGCATCAGCAATGGCACTGTGGCTTCAACCGGAAAGCCCCGCAGTTTTGCCATGATGAAAACCGCGACGCCAAGGGTGGTGCAGACCATCAGCGCCGGAAGCACACCACCCAGAAACAACGCGCCCACGGATGTGGATGAAATCAGCGCATAGAACACCATGGGAATCGATGGCGGAAAGATCGGCCCGACCACCGAAGATGTCGCCGTGATGGCACCGGCAAACCCGCGCGGATAGCGCCCGTCCTGTGTCATCATGCCGGTGATCACCTTGCCAACGCCTGCCACATCCGAAATTGCCGACCCGGACATTCCCGAGAATATCAGCGATGTCAGAATATTGACCTGCGCCAGCCCCCCCGGAACCCGCCCCACCAGCGCCAGCGCAAAGGATAACAGGCGGTCCGACACCTTGCCCGCGTTCATGATGTTGCCCGCGAAAATGAACAATGGCACCGCAAGCGCCACGAAATTGCCGAACACACCGTTCAGCACATTTTCGGCCGCCAGCCCGACATCGCGCCCGGCGATAACCAGATAGAAGATGCTGGACACGATCATGGCAATACCCAGCGGCACGCCCGTAATGGTCGTGACCACCAGAATCACGACCATGATGATCAGCGCATAATCTGCGAAAAACTCCATCAGTTCAGGTATCCTGTCAGATATGCGTGCGCCAGTCCGGCCCGATCAGATGGACCAGCCGCGCCGCCGCTTTCAGCGCAAAGCCCGCAATAAACAAAAGATAGCAGCCATAGATCCAGTGCATCGGCAGCCGCATCACCGGGCTTTTCCTGCGCGTCAGGAAATCCAGATATTCGATTGTATGGGGAATGAGTATCCCGAAGGCGATGATCACCATCACCATGGAAAAGACCGCGAAGATCCGCTGTGTCTGTGGTGAAACAACATCATAGACAACATCGAAGGAGACATGCTCACGGATGGGCACTACAAAAGCCGCCGCCCAGAACACTGTCCAGATGAAGGCGATCATGGTGAATTCTTCGGTCCAGCGCAACGGATCGCCAATGACATAGCGAAAGAAGATCTGGACAATAAAACCAACAAAGGCGGTGATGAACAGCAGACCGCCAACCGCATTGGCGACCTGCGAAAGCAGGTCACCAATCCGTTGGTATGATGATTTTGCGTGTCCGCTCACACCTTATCCCCGTTATTCGGCCAGCGCGTTGATCGCATCAACCCAACCTTCGGGCCAGTCGGCCGAACGTGGTGAATCCGCATAAAACGCCTGCACATGGCTGCGGAACGCATCCAGATCGGGTTCGGTGACCTGAAGCCCTTCGCTTTCGAAGAATGCGACAAGACGCGCTTCTTCTGCAAGGCGTTGTTCGTTGTTCCAGTCACAGGCGGCAATCGCGGCATCGCGCATCGCTGTCTGTTCGTCGTCGTTCAGCTTTTCCCAGGTCTGGTTATTGACGACAATATTGACCCCGTCCACCAGATGGCTGGTCAGAACAATCTGCTGGGTGACCTCATAGAACTTCGCGGCCTCGACTGTCGGCAGGGGGTTGTCCTGCGCGTCAATGGTGCCGGTTTGCAGCGCCAGATATACCTCGCCGAAGGGCAGCGGGGTCGGCGATGCGCCCAGTGCGTCGCCCAGAAACAGCCATGCATCTGATCCGGGCATCCGCAGCTTCACCCCTTGCAGGTCGGCGGGGGTCTGCACGTCACGGACGCGGCGCAGGTTCAGCTGGCGCGTGCCCAGATAGCAGGTGTCCAGAATCTGCACATCCATTTCATCGGCAACTGTCTGCGTAAATTCGGCCCCGATATCAGATGCCAGGAAAGCGCGGTAATGCTCGGGGTTCTGGAACAGATAGCCGGCGGTCAGCAGGTTATAGGCCGGAATACTGTCGGAAATCAGCTGGAAGGACAGATAGGTGACTTCGGCATTGCCGCGTTGCAATGCATCCAGATCAGCCCCCTGCCCGAACAGCGACCCCGAATCGTACAGCTGCACGTCGAACCGGTCCGGCGCGGCGGCGTTCAGCGCGTCCGCAAATACCTGCATGGCGCGGGTGTGAATATCGGATGGCACCGACGCTGTGGTGAATTTCAGCTCTATCGTGTCCTGAGCCAGCGCGGCCCCGCCCATCAGCGTGGTAGCCAGCAATGTGGCGATAAGTTTGTTCTGCATGTCGGTCACTCCTCCCGGTCGTGTTTCAGTTGCAGTGGCCGCAGTGTTGCGGCGATTTGCAGATGACACTTTACGAGCGGCGCTCACTTATGTAAAGACTGATTGTATCAGTTCTACACTCAAAGTCCGAACAAGACGTACCCAAGGGGATATTAATGCAAAATAACAACAGATTGGCCGGAGTCGTGGGGGCGGCGATTACGCCAGTCAAACCCGATTTCACACCCGATGTGAATCGGTTGTTGGCCCATTGCACGCATTTGCTGGCGCAGGGCTGCGCCTATACGTCGGTGTTTGGCACGACAGGCGAAGGCGCCTCCTTTTCCTCCAGCCAGAAGATCAGCGCATTGCGCCAGATGGCAGATCTGGGCATGGTCATGTCGCGCCAGATTCCCGGCATCATGGAAAGCAGCATTGATGCGGCTGCGGAACAATACCGCGCAGCTGCGGATCTGGGCGCACGCGCCGCACTGATCATCCCGCCATTTTATTACACCCCGTCCGATGCTGACGCAGTGGGCGATTTCTACGCCGCGGTGGTGGCGCGCGCCGGGTCGCCTGATCTGGATATCGTGCTTTACAACTTCCCCGTCTTCAGCGGTGTGTCCTTCACGCCGGATCTGGTGCGGCGTGTCATTGCACGGCTGGACGGACGGGTTGTGGGCATCAAGGATTCCACCGGCGATCTGGAAGGCGGGCTGGCGCTGATTGCCGCATTTCCCGAATTATCGGTGTTTACCGGCGATGACCGTCTGGTCATGCGCATGGTTTCGGCAGGTGGCGCGGGCATGATCGGCGGCATGGTCAATCTGTTTCCGGCGGAATGCGTGGCACTGGTCACGGGTCAGGCATCGCAGGAGGCGCAGAATCTGGCCGCGTCGCGGATTGCAACAGTGAATGACACAGGCGGGCTGCCCGCGATCAAGGCTGTGCTTGGCCAGCGTCACAACGACCCCGCCTTTACCCGCACCTGTCCACCACTGCGGGGGTTGACGTCAGAGGCAAGTGCCGCTGTTGTCCAGGCATTGGGACTGGAGATGATGCCAACCGCTTCGTGATACCGTGACCGGAACGGGGCACCACAATAAAAGGGAGGTGGAAATGGGCACCAGATCAAGCGCACCGGCACCGCGGCGCACTGATGGCGGCGTGACGGAAGCCGCCTATGAAACCTTTCAGGCAGCACTGCTGGATGGTCGGCTGCGTCCCGGCCAGTTGGTCAGCCAGCGCGATCTGGTGGACATGCTGCATCTGTCGGTCGGGGCGCTGCGCGAACTTCTGCCCCGGCTGAAGGCCGAAGGGCTGGTGCTGGTCTATCCGCAGCGCGGCATTCAGGTGCCCGCCATTGACCTGCCGATGATCCGCGACGCATTCCAGATGCGCGCCGCACTGGAACGCGAAGCCGTGCTGCAGGCCGTCAAGTCCATGCCCGACGCCGACCTGCACGCCCAGCGCAAACTGCATGAAGACGTGCTGGCACAGGTGCCCGTATCCGCAGATGACGCGCTGTTCGCCCGTGGGCAGGAAATTGACAGCGGGTTTCACGCCACGCTGATGGCGGCCACGCGCAACGCCCTGCTGATCAACGCGCATCATATCAACAGCATCCGTATCCGGTTGATCAAGCTAGACCGGATCAGTCTGGGACCGAACACCCTGCCCAGCGCGTTCAACGACCATCTGGCGGTGATTGACGCGATCCTGTCGCGCAATCCTGTCGCGGCAACGCAGGCCATGGACCGCCACATCACCAATGCGCGCGACAGGGCAATGGAGCTGTAGAATGACCGCCAGAAGCGAGACACCGCGCGTTCACCGCCTGCGGTGCGATGATCTGACACGGCCCGACGGGCTGCACAGCGCTGCGCCAATCATCAGCTGGGCGGTTTCCGGGGACAGCCCGCGCATAACCGCATGGCGTATCATTGCCGACTTTTCCGCAGCCAGCATTGCGCAAGGGCACGGCGCGTTGTGGGACAGTGGCAAAGTGGGCGCAAACGGGGTCTTCAGTGCCATATGGGGCGGCCCCGCCCTGCCCCGCGATGCGCGGGTGTTTTACAGCGTGCAGGTCTGGGATCACCTTGACCAGGCATCGGATTTCGCACCCGTCGCATCCTTCTTCACCGGGCTGGCCCCGCAGGACTGGCACGGCGATTGGATCGCACGTTATTTTGTGCTGCCCGAAGGGCGCGCGGTGCCGCAGGACACCACCTATGACAACCGCTTTCAGGCACGGCCTGCCGATTATCTGCGCCGACCTTTTGCGCTGCAGGCGCGGCCCGCGCGGGCATTTGTCTATGCGTCGGCGCTGGGGCTTTATGAACTGTATCTGAACGGCCATCGCATCGGCGATCATGTCATGGCACCCGGCTGGACCGACTACCACATCCGCGCGCCTTATCAGAGTTTCGATGTCACCGACTTGCTGACCGATGGTCCCAATGTCATCGGCGCGATACTGGGCGAAGGGTGGTATAGCGGGCGCATCGGGCATAATCAGCGCCGCGCGGGCAACCATTATGGCGGACGTCCCGCGCTGATGCTTCAGCTGCATATCGATATGGAAAATGGCGAAACCCTGTGCATTACCAGCGATGACCAATGGCAGACCCGGCAAGGGCCAGTCTGCTATTCGGATTTTCTGGCAGGCGAGATGTATGACGCCCGGCTGGACCTGACAGGCTGGTGCGATGCCGCATACCAGCCGGAAAACTGGCAACCGGTGGAAGCCATCACGCCCGAACCCCGCGCGCCGCTGCTGGAACCATCGCGCACCGAACCCGCGCGCAAAGTGGCCAGCCTGCCGGTGCGCCAGCGCAGCACCGCCCCCGATGGCAGCGCAGTATTCGATTTCGGCCAGAACCTTGCAGGATATGTGCGCATGCAGGTGACCGCCCCGCGCGGCACCGAAATCCGCCTGCGCCATGCTGAACGGCTGGACGGGAACGGCGCGCTTTATACCGACAACCTGCGCTATGCGGTGTCCGAGGATATCTATATCTGCCACGGCAACGGACCAGAGGAATACACCCCCCGCTTCACCTTTCACGGGTTTCAGTATGTCGGGCTTACATCCTCCGCCCCGTTGCAGGACGTGTCGCTGCAGGCCGTGGCAATCCAGACCGACCTGCCGGTAACGGGGCAGATCAGCACCGGCAACCCGATGCTGAACCAGCTAATTTCAAACATTTTCTGGAGTCAGCGTGGAAATTTCCTATCCGTGCCGACCGATTGCCCGCAGCGCGACGAACGCTATGGCTGGACCGCCGATGCGCAGGTTTTCTGGCGCACAGCGGGGTATTTCATGGATGTCACATCCTTCCTGTCGAAATGGATGGAAGACCTGATCGACGGTCAGTCGGCGGATGGCGTCTTTCCTGATGTCGCACCCACCAAACCACTGAATCCCTACCGCCTGACCCCGCAACCCGGCGCACCCGCCTGGGGCGATGCGCCCATCATCATGGCCTGGGATCACTACACGCGCTACGGCGATGCGGCCCTGTTGCAGCGCTGCTGGCAACCCTTCGTGGCATGGATGGATTGGATTGAACGCCAGAACCCAGATGGTTTGCGCGTGAACGGGGTGAACAATAATTACGGGGACTGGCTGTCGATTGGCCCTGCCACACATCGCCCGCTGATCAACACTGCCTACTGGATCCGGCTGGTGGACCTGATGGGCCGGATCGCGGAAACCATTGGCCAGACCCCTACCCGCTGGTCCACGCTGGCCGCACGGCTGCGCGACACTTTTCTGGCGGCTTTCTGGCACGAAGACCGCCTTACCGGCGACACCCAGACCGCCTATCTGCTGGCACTGGATTTCGAATTGCTGCCGCCGCCCCTGCGCGCGCAGGCCGCCGCACGGCTGGACGCGCTGATCGCCGCCGCGGACGGGCATTTGCAAACCGGCTTTCTGGGCGTGCGCCACCTTGCACCCGTGGTCTGTGACTGGCTGTCACCGGCGCGTGCGGTGGATCTGCTGCTGAAGGACACCTATCCGTCCTGGGGGTTTTCCATCGCGCAGGGGGCCACGACGATATGGGAACGCTGGGACGGCTGGACGCCCGATGGCGGCTTTCAGTCCACAGCGATGAATTCCTTCAATCATTATGCCTACGGCGCTGTGGGGGAATGGATATGGGCACGGCTGGCGGGGATTGACACGGACCCCGCCGGTCCGGGCTTTCGCAAGCTGCGCATGCGCCCTGTCTTTGACGGGCGCATCGGCCATGTCAGCGCATGGTATGACGCACCGCATGGGCGCATTCACAGCGCCTGGACCATGGACGGGAACCGCGTGAACTGGCAGGTCACCCTGCCCGCCGATACCTGCGCCCATGTGACCTTGCCTGCGGGCTGGACCGCACCGCAGGGCGCTGATTTCATCTTGACCGCCGGGGCGCATGATCTGCGCCTGACCCGGCCTGAAACAGGAGCATGACATGACCTATTTTCTGGGTGTCGATGTCGGCACAGGCAGTGCGCGCGCGGGCGTGTTCGATGCATCCGGCCGCCTGCTGGGCACAGCGGCGCAGGCCATCACCACCCACCGCCCACGCGCAGGCTTTGCACAGCAAAGCTCTGCCCGGATCTGGGCCTCGGTTGCTGCGGCGGTCCGCGATGCTGTCGCACGCGCCGACGTGGATGCAGGCGATATCAGGGGCATCGGGTTTGACGCAACCTGTTCGCTGGTGGTCAACACCGCGCAGGGCGGCCCGGTATCAGTGGACCCGGACGGCGCGCCGGATCAGGATGTCATCCTGTGGATGGACCACCGCGCACTGGGCGATGCGGATGCAATCAACGCCATCGGCGGTGCGCCGTTGCAATATGTCGGCGGCACCATTTCCCCCGAGATGGAATTGCCGAAACTGCGTTGGCTGAAGCGGGAACTGCCGCAGGCATGGGCAGCGGCAGGGGCGTTTTTCGATCTGCCCGACTGGCTGGTGCATCGCGCGACCGGCAGCGCCACCCGGTCGCTGTGTTCCATGGTGTGCAAATGGACCTATCTTGGCCATATGGGGCAACATGGCGAAGGCTGGGACGATGCGTTTCTGGCCGCCATCGGGCTGGAAGACCTGACACTGGACAATCACGCCCGCATCGGCACCACCCTTGCCGCACCCGGCCAGCCCTGTGGCGGGTTGACAGATGCGGCAGCACAGGAACTGGGCCTGCGCCCCGGCACACCCGTTGCGGCCAGCCTGATCGACGCGCATGCCGGCGCGCTGGGGACCCTTGGCGTGGGGCTGGATGCGGGCACTGCGCTGGACGGGCGGCTGGCGGTCATTGCCGGCACATCAACCTGCCATATCGCGCTGACGCCGGAACCTGTGTTCGTGCCGGGTATCTGGGGTCCGTATTTCGGCGTGGTAACGGGCAATCTTTGGGCGCTTGAAGGGGGGCAATCCGCAGCAGGCGCGCTGCTCGACAGTGTGATCGCGCGGCATGCGGCTGCGGATGCGCTGACCGAACGGGCGCAGGCGCAAGGCTGCCGCATTACCGACCTGATCGATGCGCATCTGGCGCAGATGGGTGATGAAACCGCCACCCTGACCCATGCGCGCCATGTGCAGCCTGATTTTCACGGCAACCGGTCACCGCGGGCCGAACCGTGGCGCAAGGGTGGCACTGCCGGGCTGACACTGGATACCGGCATTGATGATCTGGCGCTGGACTATCTGGCAAGCGTGCAGGCACTGGCCTATGGCACCCGCCACATCCTGCAGGTGATGCGCGATCAGGGCGTGGCAATTGACACGCTGGTTGTCAGCGGCGGGCTGGCGCGCAACGCCCTTTACCTGCGCGAACATGCCGATGCGACCGGCTGCAAGGTGGTGGTGCCCGATCAGGAAGAACCTGTGTTGCTGGGCTGTGCCATGCTGGGCGCGGTGGCCGCAGGCGCGCAACCCGACCTGCCCGCCGCCATGCCGCAGATGTCGGGCGGCGCGCAGATCATCGCCCCACGCGGTGGCGATATCGCCGCGTATCATGACCGCAAATTCACCGTGATGCAGCGCATGCAGGACGATTACGCCGCCTATGTGGCGCTGATGAAAAAGGACTGAGCCATGACGAAGATATACCTTGTTGCCAGCGGCGATCTGCGTGAAAGCGCCAATGTGCAATGCTGGCCTGCGCAACAGGCGATGGAAGACAAACTGACCAGCGTTTTCGCCGAACTGGGGCATGAACTGGTCCGCGCCCATCCGGTCAAGCCGCAAGGCCACGGCTTCATCGCGTCGCAACGCGAAGGGATGGATGTTTTTGCCACGATTGACCCTGACGCCCCCCTGATCGTGGCCGAAGCAGTGTGGCAGTATTCGCACCATGTCCTGCCCGGCCTGACCACGCATCGCGGCCCCATCCTGACGGTTGCCAACTGGTCGGGGCAATGGCCGGGGCTGGTGGGGATGCTGAACCTGAACGGGTCACTGACCAAAGCCGGAATTGCCTATGCCTCACTCTGGAGCGAGACATTCGACGATGCTTTTTTCCGTGACGGACTGGCGGAATGGCTGCGCAGCGGCACTGTCTCCCATGATGCCAGCCATGTTGCCCCGTTTGACGCAGCCGTTCCCCCCGAGGATGCAGCGATCATCGCCGCCATCAGGGACGATCTGCAAACCCGCAAGACCATCCTTGGTGTGTTCGATGAGGGATGCATGGGCATGTATAATGCCATCATCCCCGATGAATTGCTGATGCCCATGGGCGTGTTCAAGGAACGCTTGTCGCAATCCGCCCTCTATCACGCGACGAAGGCGGTGCCGGAACCAGAGGCACGCGCGGTCTATGACTGGCTGCGCGGGCGGGGTCTGACATTCCATCTTGGCACTGATCCCGCGACGGAACTGACCGAAGCGCAGGTACTGGACCAGTGCCGCATGTATATTGCCGCTGTGCGCATGGCCGATGAATTCGGGTGCGAGGCAATCGGGATTCAGTACCAGCAGGGGCTGAAAGACCTTCTGCCCGCCTCGGACCTTGTTGAAGGCATGCTGAACAATGACGACCGCCCCGATGTCACCGCGGCTGACGGCTCGGTCATCCGCGCAGGTCAGGCCATTGTGCATTTCAACGAAGTGGATGAATGCGCCGGTCTGGACGGAATACTGACCAACCGACTGCACCGCGCCATGGGGCAGCCTGTGGAAAACACCCTGCATGATCTGCGCTGGGGCAGTGTTCCCGAAGGCCGGGATGATTTCGTCTGGCTGTTCGAGATTTCGGGCGCCGTGCCGCCTGCGCATAACACCGGCGGCTGGGCCGGGTCCGAAAGCCTGCGCCAACCCGCGATGTTCTTCCCATCGGGGGGGGGCAGCCTGAAAGGCATTGCCAAACCTGGCGAAATCATCTGGAGTCGCATCTACCTTCAGGACGGGGCGCTGCACATGGATATCGGGCGCGGGCAAGCCGTGGCGCTACCGGATGCCGAAGTTGCGCGGCGATCAGCCGGTACGACCCCGGAATGGCCGATCATGAACGCCATTCTGACCGGCGTTACCCGTGATCAGATGATGGCACGCCATAAGGCAAACCATATCCAGATCGCCTATGCGACAACGGCTGATGCGGCGGACCGCATGATGGCCGCCAAGGCAGCCCTTGCCGGTTCGCTGGGCATAACCGTCTGGCGCTGCGGGGTCTGAGTGACCCCGACCCATGTCGGGTGGAGTCAGTTGATGCAGGCGGTATAACCGGCGTCAACTGACCTGACATCAGCGAAATCGGCGGGCCTGCTTGCGGGGCTTGCGCGGCGCGTTTGGGAAAAGCAGTGCAGCCATTTCACGAATGGGATTGCATGTCTGGACCAGCGGCCATGTGTTGCGCGTGTTCGCGGACCGGCAGCGGTGCCTTACAGGCGTGTTGCATCGCCGCTTCGCGCCGACGATTTGTCAGTCCGCCCCTTCCCCGAAGGCCATGCCCCCGATGGCGACCTGCCCGGCGGGGCTGTCAGGGTCGCGGGCATGGGACGGGGTCAGCGCCAGAAAATCCTGCCACAGGGCGCCTGCGCGCAGGTCGTTGCGCGTGCGCAATCCCCGCCATTCTGCATAGACCGCGCCAGCGCGGGCAAGGTTGCGCTGCGCCGGTGTCAGCAGCGCCAGATGGGGGTCGCTTCCGGGGGGCAGGGCATCCAGCAAATCAGTGTAGAACCGGTCGCGCTCAGGACCGGTCAACCAGTTTGCACGCCCTGCGATAACCGCGCGATGCGTGCGTGGGGCAAGGTATTCGATCAGGGGCAGGTCATCGGTATTGACGGGCGCGTCGGCAAAAAGCCCGGACGCGGCATTGCCTGCATAGAATTTGAGCGCGCGCGCGGACAGCACATCATCGGGTTCGTCGCTGCCCGTCATCGCGCGCCACTGCGCGGCCAGTGTCGCAGGGTCAAGCGGCGCGGGGGTCTTGCGCCCCACAAGTGCCACGATTGAGCGTTCGGGGTAAAGATCCCCGCGCCAGATTGTCACTTCGGGAAAGGCTTGCACCATGGTATTGGCGACAATCTCAAATTCACGACGCGACACCTGATAAAGCGGCATCCATTGCACATAAGCCCCGCCTGCATTCAGGCGGCTGGCCGCAAGGCGGTAATGCTCCGCCGTATAGACATTTCCAACACCAGCACGCCACGGGGTGAACAGGTCCGCAATGATCATGTCATAGGTCGCGCGTGATCGGGCAAGGCATTGACGACCATCTTCAGGATGGATGGTCACGCGCGGGTCGTCAAACAGCCCGTTCACATACGGGCCGAACCAGTCGCGCGCGAAATCGATCACATCTGGCAACAACTCGCACACGGTCACACGGTCGGGATTGGCAAACAACCCCGCACCGGCGGAAATACCAGTGCCAAGCCCCAGAAAGAATATCTCGCGCGGGGAAGGATGGGTCAGCAGCGGGATCATGGTCTGGTTGCGTTCAGGCACCAGCGCGCCAGACCCGCCCAAAGTGTAGAAGTTATTGACGCGGATGAATTTTGACTCCTCCCGCGCGACAACGGCCACATGGGCCGATGCCCCTTCGCGGAAGGCCAGCAACTCCTCGGCGGTATTCAGCCGCGCGGCCTGCAGGCCCGGCTGGCCTGCCAGCAGGACGACCACGCCCGCCAGCCCCGCGAAGCGCGCGATCCGCGCGCCCCACCCGTCAGATGGTTGCCACAGCGCCAGCACCAGCACGGCATAGACGGCCCCCATCAGCCACAGCCCTTTCCACGCACCCACCATTGGCAGCAACACAAAACCACCTGCGAGCGCGCCGAAGATTGCGCCTGTCGTGTTCACTGCAATCAGCCGTCCCAGCACTGCGCCCGGCGCGCCGCCTTCCATCAGGCGCAGCAGATAGGGAAGCACCGCGCCCAGGATTGTGCCGGGGATCAGCATGGTCAGAACCGCGACGCGCCCGACCTCCCACACATAGCCTGCAAAATCAGCCCGCCCGCCCAGATAGCCCAGCCCCCCGGTCAGATGGTGGAACAGATGCGGCGTAGCGGCGACAACGGCGGCTGCGGCCAGAAGCAAGCCAGTCAGCACTGCATCGGGGCGCAACGCTGTGCGGTTCAGCCCGTTGGCCAGCCCCGCACCAAGCGACAGGGCCAGCAAAAACACAGTCAGCACCAGTGCATAGGTATAGACCGAATTCTGCAGCACCTGGGCGAAGGCGCGGGTCCAGATCACTTCGACCGCCAGCGTGGCAAAGCCGGACGCAAAAGCGATGATCCACAGCCGCGCAGGGATGGCGACGCGGGGCTGGCAATTCTGCGCCACGACCGGCAGGGCGCGGCGCGCAAGAAACAGCGCCGACAGCCCCACGACCAGATCAAACCCCACCGCCAGCAGATAGGCACCCGAAAAGCCCAGCCATATCGGCAGAAAGAACCCTGCCGCAAGCGCCCCCATGGCCCCGCCCGCGGTGTTCAGTGCATAAAGCGCCGATCCCATCCGCCCCAGACTGTCCTGAGCACGGATCACATGCTGGCCCATCAACGGCAGCGTGCCCCCCATCAGAATGGCCGAAGGCAGCAGGATCGTACCGGCCACCCCGGCTTTCAGCGCGGTTTCAAGCACGGGTATGCCACCGATCATGGCATAAAGCGCGGGGTAAAGCGTGAAATAGGCATCGGCCACCAGAAAATGCCCCAGGGCAGTCGCGGCCACCCCGGCTTCCACCCATCCGAAAGCGCGCAGGGGCCGCGCCAGCCGCCCGGAGACCCGCCCGAACAGCCAGCCACCTAACGCGATACCGGTAAAGAAAATCGCGATCGTCAACGCCGCCGCCTGTGCGGTCGACCCGAACAGGAGTCCCAGCTCGCGCACCCAGAGTACCTGATAAATCAGCGCCGCCGCACCCGACAGCGTGAACAGCGCACCAAGCGCAGCGATATGGCGGGGGGAATGAGTCCGGGTCATGGTCGCGTTGTTATAATATCACATGCATGGCAGCAAGATGATCGCGCCACGGATCACGGCGTTGCGGCAGGTGAACGGGCGTGCGCCAATGCCCGTTCCTTTCGCATGGGTTGAAGAACGCGCGCGGAACATGGGGCCATACCCCATGGGCCTGCGCTGAACACGGGCAAAATACAGCGTGGCAACATCCGCTCAGCTTTCCGGCCAGACAAGGGAGCGGTGCAGTTGCGCGCCCACCCATGCCCCGTCGCCCACTGCAAGCGAAACCGAATGTGGTGCCCGCGCAACATCACCACAGGTGAAAATGCCCGGCACAGTGGTTTCTTTGGTAGCACCCTTCCGGATCTGGCTGCCCATGGGGGTGTCCATCAGCGCGCAACCGGCCGTTTCGGCAAGCGCACTTGCAGGCGTGGTGCGGGTGGCGATGAACAGCCCCGCAAAGGACAGGCTTCGCCCATCGCGAAGTTCAACCATTGCATTGCCGGATATCCGTGCGACAGGAGTTTCCTCAACGGTGACACCGCGCCGGGCCAGATCGGCGCGCTGCGCATCGTCAGGCATCATCGCGGCATTGGTCAGAAACGTCACCGCACCCCATTCCGGCAGCAATGGCGCCTGATGCACCGACATCGGCCCTGTGGCGATCACGCCAATGCGCCCCTGTTCCAGTTCATAGCCATGGCAATAGGGGCAGTGAAACACGGTCTTGCCCCAACGACCCGCAAGACCGGGAATGTCGGGAAGATGGTCAACAATCCGGTCCCCGGCAGGATGCGCCGTGCGGCAAAGGTTGCGCCAGTATCGGTTCCGACATGAAAATCATCCTTCTGCCCGTTGATACCAGTTGCCGAAGCTTCCACCCAGCTTAGTGTCGGATAGGTTTCAAGCTGTTTGCGCGCCGTAGCCCAGATGACGGCCGGTTTATGCCATCCTGCCCCAGAAAACCATGCGAATGGCTGGCAGAACGGTTGCGCCGCTGTCCCGCATCGATCACCATGACCTTGCGCCGCGCACGCAGCAGTTGCAGGGCGGCGGCCATTCCGGCGTAGCTGCCCCCGATCACGATAGCGTCTTGCATGTCCTACTCCTTTTCAGTCCGCCGGTTGGCGTAGCGGCGCGCAAAATCGCGGGCCAGATCGGCCAGCGTGACAGTGGCGAAGCGGTCAAGAAGCAGCGCCTCTGCCGCGGCGAATGCCTGATCAAGGGTGGCATTCACCGATTGTTCGACCAGACATTCCGGGGTTTCATGCCGGTTGCCGATGGCAAAGATCGCAGGTTCCCCCAAGGCATCGTGCAACTGGCGCAGATTGACCGTGGCCAGATCGGCTGAGATGCGCCACCCGCCGGAATGGCCACGTTCCGAGGTCACAAGCCCGGCGTCGCGCAGCAACCCCATTGTGCGCCTTACGACAACCGGATTGGTGCCAAGGCACCGCGCCAGTAATTCTGATGTCATCGGGCCGTCATGCTCTGCCATATGCAGCAAGGCATGCAGAACCGAGGAAAGACGACTGTCACGCTTCATGTAACTTGATATGTTACGATTCGATGTGAAGGTCAAGGGCATGCTGGCAAAGGTTATGATCGCCATTTGTTCCGCAGCGTGCAGACCGGCTGCGTATTTGTTGCCGATGCTGGCGTCGCGGCGTCATGCCACGAAATTGTGATACCCCCGGCCCCGGGTTTCTTGCGAGTGGTCCGCCCCTGGCACATATGGTGCATGGCCCCGGCCCCATGCGCGTATCTGATCCGCAATGCCTTGCAATAGTGGAGAAAGTGATCGGTGGTTTCCCGCCGAAATGCAAACATGGGCGTGACAGTGCAGTAAAACATGCTACCCTAATATACATAACTAAGTCCGTAATGAATGGAGGCGAAGTATGAAGAAATTGATGTTAATTGCTGTTCTGGGTAGCGCGCTGGTCGCGTCCGGTTGTCAGATGACACAGACTGAACGTTCGGTTGTCGGCGGTGTCGCCGGTGCTGCGGGCGGTCTTGCTGTCGCAAATCTGCTTGGTGCCAACACCAACTGGACAATCCTGACCACTGTTGCAGGCGCTGCTGCGGGCACATTGCTGGCGCAGAACACCCGCACAGGCAGATGTGCCTATGCGCGCGGCGACGGCACCTATTACGAGGCAGCCTGCCCCTGATCCTTTGGTGGCAAGCCCATGGCACAAATGAAAACAGCCCCGGTTCTGCCGGGGCTGTTTTTTTCGTTTGGGGGGCGGGACGGCGCCCTATCCCAGTGGCAGGCGCTGTTCGGCAAGTTCCACCCAGAAACTGCAACCTGCGGGAATGGCCTCGTCGTTGAAATTATATTCGGGGTGATGCACACTGGCCGTGTTCCCGTTGCCGACAAGAATATAGGCACCGGGCCGTTCTTCCAGCATGAAAGCAAAATCTTCGCCGCCCATGACAAGCGGCGCATCATCACAACCGCCGGAAACACTGCGCGCCGCCTGTGCCGCATAGGCGGTTTCCGTATCGGTGTTCACCATCACCGGATAGCCGCGCATATATTTTACCTGCGCCCTGGCACCGAAGGCAGTGGCGATGTTTTCGGCCAATGCCTTGATGCGCGGCTCCGCCAGTTCGCGCAGTTCAGCGTTCAATGTGCGCACTGTGCCGCGCAAGGTCACATGCTGCGGGATCACATTGAAGGCCTGCGATTCCGTCACAAAAGACGTGACCGACACAACCATTTCCATCGTCGGGTCCGCGTTGCGGCTGACGATCGTTTGCATGGCTGTGACGATATGGGCCGCCACCACAGTTGTATCGATGCATTCATGGGGCTTGGCAGCATGTCCACCGCGCCCTTCAACGGCAATTTCAAACTGGTCAGTTGCCGCGAAGAACGCGCCGGGCCGGATGCTGAACTGCCCCACAGGGACGCCCGGCCAGTTATGCATGCCATACACCTCATGGATGCCGAAACGGTCCATAAGACCATCCTCGCACATCGCGCGGCCCCCGCCGCCCCCTTCTTCGGCGGGTTGGAAGATCACGACGACTGTACCGTCAAAACTGCGGGTTTCGGTCAGGTATTGCGCCGCACCCAGCAACATCGCCGTGTGCCCGTCATGGCCGCAAGCATGCATCTTGCCTGCCTCTTTCGACGCATAATCAAGCCCGGTCGCTTCGTGAATTGGCAGCGCATCCATATCGGCGCGCAGCCCCACCACACGGCCTGATGCGGTCTGCCGCCCGCGAATGACGCCGACAACACCGGTGCCGCCAATCCCTTCGACCACCTCATCACAGCCGAAATCACGAAGCTTTTGCGCCACGATGCCCGCAGTGCGGTGGCATTCATACAGGATTTCGGGATGGGCGTGAAAATCCCTGCGCCAGGCCGTGATTTCCGGCAGTAATTCGGCAAAGCGGTTCTTGATCGGCATGACAGCAGGCTCCTTGCAATATGATCACCCTATGGGGATTTCCGGCACTGTGCCACAGTCCTGCGCCCGCTGCCAGCACCCACCCTGAAAGGCTGGCGCGACTCAGATCTCGGTCACGAAATCATCAATCCGGTAGCCTTGCAGATACAAAAGCGCAGTCAGGTCACCATGATTGATGCGCAGATCACATTGCGCGGCCACAGCGGGTTTCGCGTGCAGCGCGACGCCCGCACCTGCACGCCCCAGCATGCCCAGATCATTGGCCCCGTCACCCACTGCCAGCACATCGCTGGCCTGCAGGCCAAGCCGGGCAGAGATTTCGTCCAGAGCCGCGACCTTGGCGTCGCGTCCCAGAATCGGTTCGGCCACAGTGCCGGTCAGCTTGCCACCCTCAACCAGCAGCGTATTGGCGCGGTTTTCGTCAAATCCCAGCGCCTGCGCCACATGGGCGGTAAAGGCCGTGAACCCGCCAGATACCAGCACCGCATAGCCACCGCGCGCTTTCATCGTGGCAATCAGTTCACGCCCGCCGGGGGTAAAGGTGATGCGCGTTTCCAGCACCTTGCCGATGACGGATTCATCCAGCCCTTTCAGCAGGGCAACCCGTTCGCGCAGCGCATCCTCGAATTCCAGCTCGCCATTCATGGCGCGCGCCGTGATCCCCGCGACATATGCCCCCACGCCCGCCTCATCTGCCAGTTCGTCAATGCATTCCTGCGCAATCATGGTGCTGTCCATATCGGCAAGCAGCATGTGTTTCTGCCGCCCTTTTGTGCGCTGAACAGCCAGATCAATGCCCTGGGTCTGCAAATCCTGCCAGACCTGCCATTGATTGGCAGGCAGCATGTCCATCGGAAATTCAGCGGCAATGCCAGGGTTCAGCCATTCCGCGACACCGCCGCCCCATGCATTGCGCAACGATTCAACAGTGGTGGCATCAAGCGACGGCTGGGCAGGATTGGTCAGCAGTGTGGCGATATACATGGGGACAAGTTTCCGATCGTAAACAGGCTGCGTCGTTTTTCTGTGTTCAAGCGGCGCTCTAGAGCAATTTTGCCTCTTGTGCCAGTGGGGAATGGGCCGTAATGCCGTTGGCGGGACACCCTTCCCCAACGAAGGGCATTTATCTGGAAGGATACCATGTCACTACCTGCACAACCGGCAACGCGGCCGGCAAACCCGCGCTTTTCTTCTGGCCCTTGCGCCAAAATCCCCACATTCGCACTGGAAAAGCTGGCTGATGCCCCGTTGGGCCGCTCGCACCGTGCCGCCGTGGGCAAGTCCAAACTGAAAGCGGCCATCGACGGCACGCGCGAGGTTCTGGGCATCCCTGACGACTACCGCATCGGCATTGTGCCTGCCTCCGACACGGGCGCGGTTGAAATGGCCATGTGGTCCATGCTGGGCGCACGCAAGGCCACTATGGTCGCCTGGGAAAGCTTCGGCGCGGGCTGGGTCACGGATGTCGTCAAACAACTGAAAATCGATGCCGAGGTGAAAACCGCCGATTATGGCCGGATCGTAGACATGGCCAGCATCGATTATGACACTGACGTGGTGTTCACATGGAACGGCACAACGTCGGGCGTGCGCATGCCCAATGGCAACGCGATTCCCGCTGACCGCAAGGGCCTGACCATCTGCGATGCGACATCGGCTGCGTTTGCCATGGACCTGCCATGGGACAAGCTGGATGTGGTGACATTCAGCTGGCAGAAAGTCATGGGTGGCGAGGCCGCGCATGGCATGCTGGTGCTGTCCCCACGCGCTGTGGAACGGCTGGAAAGCTACACCCCCGCATGGCCCCTGCCCAAGATTTTCCGCATGACCAAAGGCGGCAAACTGATTGAAGGCATCTTCAAGGGTGAAACGATCAACACCCCCTCCATGCTGGCAGTCGAAGATTACCTGCTGGCACTGGACTGGGCGCAAGACATTGGCGGTTTGCCTGCACTGATCGCGCGGTGCGATGCAAATGCAGACGTTATTGCGCGGTTCTGCGCAGCCAATGACTGGATTGCCAATCTGGCCGAAGACCCCGCAACCGCATCGACCACCTCGGTCTGTCTGAAATTCACCGACCCCGCGATTGCGGATGGTGCGGGTTTTGCCAAGGCGGTTGCAAAGCGGCTGGAGCTTGAGGGCGTGGCGCTGGATATCGGCGCTTACCGCGATGCGCCTGCGGGCCTGCGTATCTGGTGCGGCGCGACAGTGCAAACCACCGATCTGGAAGCGCTGATGCCCTGGCTTGACTGGGCCTATCACACTGAACGCGCTGCGCTAAACGCCGCTGCATAAGGTTGACAATGTGGCGGGCGCATCCCGCCACATCTTTCCTGACATTCCCATTATTCAAGGAGCCACGAACCATGGCACCCAAAGTCCTCGTATCTGACAAGCTTTCTGAAACCGCCGTACAGATTTTCCGCGACCGCGGCATTGATGTGACCTTCGATCCGTCCATCGGCAAGGACAAGGAAAAACTGCTGGCCGTCATTGGCGAATATGATGGTCTGGCAATCCGGTCCGCAACCAAAGTGACAGAAAAAATCCTGGAATCCGCCCCCAATCTGAAAGTCATTGGCCGTGCGGGTATCGGGGTCGACAATGTTGATATTCCTGCCGCGTCGAAAAAAGGTGTGATCGTCATGAACACGCCTTTCGGCAACTCGGTCACCACCGCCGAACATGCGATTTCGTTGATGATGGCCGTTGCGCGCCAGATCCCCGAAGCCAGCGCATCCACCCATGCCGGCAAATGGGAAAAGTCCCGTTTCATGGGCGTGGAACTGACCGCCAAGACGCTGGGCGTCATCGGTGCGGGCAATATCGGCGGTATTGTCTGCGACCGCGCGGTTGGTCTGCGCATGAAGGTTGTGGCCTATGACCCCTTCCTGAGCGAGGAACGCGCCACCAAGCTGGGCGTGACCAAGGTGGAACTGGACGAATTGCTGGCGCGCGCGGATTTCATTACCCTGCACGTTCCGCTGACCGACAAGACCCGCAATATCCTGTCCGCCGAAAATCTGGCGAAAACGAAAAAAGGCGTTCGCATCATCAACTGTGCCCGTGGCGGTCTGGTCGATGAAGCGGCCCTGGCCGATGCGCTGAAATCCGGGCATGTTGCGGGTGCGGGGTTTGATGTGTTCGAAGTGGAACCGGCCACCGACAGCCCGCTGTTCAACCTGCCAAATGTCGTTGTCACCCCTCATCTGGGTGCCAGCACGACCGAAGCACAGGAAAACGTGGCCCTGCAAGTGGCCGAACAGATGTCGGATTACCTGTTGTCCGGTGCGGTGCAGAACGCGCTGAACATGCCGTCCGTCACGGCCGAGGAAGCGCGCGTCATGGGCCCGTGGGTCAAACTGGCCAGCCATCTGGGCGCGTTTGCGGGCCAACTGACAGATGAGCCGATTCAGGCAATCAACATCCTGTATGACGGGGCGGTGTCCGAAATGAATCTGGACGCGCTGGGCTGCGCTGCAATTTCCGGGATCATGAAGGCCACAAACCCGGATGTGAACATGGTGTCTGCCCCTGTGGTGGCCAAGGAACGCGGTGTGAAGATTTCGCGCACCACACAGGCGAAATCAGGCGTGTTTGATGCGTATATCAAGCTGTCCGTCGTCACCGAAGGGCGGGAACGGTCCATCGCCGGCACTGTGTTTTCGGATGGCAAGCCGCGCTTCATCCAGATCAAGGGCATTACCATCGACGCCGAAGTCGGCGAGCATATGCTTTACACCACCAATGACGATGTGCCCGGCATTATTGGCGCGCTGGGCCAGACCATGGGCGAAAACGGCGTGAATATCGCCAACTTCACCCTTGGCCGTTCAGATGCGGGGCGCGATGCGATTGCGCTTCTCTATCTGGATGCCCCTGCACCGGATGCCGTGCTCAACAAGCTGCGGGCAACCGGTCTGTTCCGTCAGGTGCGCCCGCTGGCTTTTGATGTAAGCTGATGTAAATATTGTCGTCCCGGGGTTGACCCGGGACGATTGCCCTTGTTCTTGGACACATGACAGAAACAGGGGAATTCCGATGCGCAGCTATGCGATTGGTGACATTCACGGACAGGCGGGGCTTTTGCGTCAGGCGCATGCCCTGATCGAACGTGACCGCAAGACCTGCCGCGATAATGATGCGCCGGTCATCCACCTGGGCGATCTGGTGGACAGGGGACCGGACAGCGCCGGTGTAATCCGGCTGTTGCGCGAAGGTATCAGCGGCGGTGCGCCATGGGTGGTGCTGAAGGGCAACCATGACCGGCTTTTCGCCCGGTTCCTGACGGATCCCGGCTGGTGTGACCCGCATATCCGCGAGGGTCTGACATATCTGCACCCGCTGATTGGCGGCGCCGAAACACTTATGTCCTATGGCCTGTATCGCCCGACTTCGTTTCACATCAAGACCGTGCGGGCCAATGCATTGGCGCAGGTGCCGCCCGAAGATATCGCGTTTCTGGACTCCTGTCCGTTGATGTATCGCCATGATAATGCGTTGTTTGTTCACGCAGGCATTCGCCCCGGCGTCCCCCTGCCCCAACAGACCGAACAGGATTTACTGTGGATCCGCGACCCGTTCCTGATGGACACACGCGATCATGGCCCGTTGATAGTGCATGGTCACACGGCAATCCCCCGCCCGATGCATTACCGCAACCGTGTCAACCTGGACAGTCGCGCAGGTTATGGCGGCCCGCTGACGGCTGCGGTGATCGAAGACAGGCAGGTCAGTCTGCTGACCGAATCGGGGCGCGTGCCCCTAGTGCCACGATAGACGCGCTTTCAATGACTTTCGCCTTTGCCAGTCAAAGAAGGCTTAATTTTTTGCATCATTGTAACCTATAGTTGTGCAAACTGCGACGAATCAATTTCGATGCGGGCTGCAACGACCACATAAGGAACAAACTCAATGCTGCATAAACTCGATTTCACCCGGAACGCCACAGTTTCCGAGGGATATTTTTTTGATAGTTTACTTGGTCTTTATCTGGGCAGCGCCGCGCAGGCAGTGTTCGCGCAGGGCATTATTCACACATTGACCGAAGGGCAGGAACTGCCCGTTCAGTCGCCTGACAATCTTTGCGTTCTGCTTCAGGGTGTGTTGACACATGACCATGGCTGGCAAAGTCCCGGCTGTCATTTCCACAGCGTCATGCAGCCGCTGAAGGTAAAGGGCGCGCAGTCCACAGTCTGGGTGTTGGACACGGCCGGTGCGGATTGGCTGAAGCCGGAACGCGCCTATCTGCGGACAGTACTTGACGGGGCGCTGAATGCGGCCGAACGCGCTGTTGCCGAAGCAACCCCGCCGCGCGACCTGCCGGACCCCGAAACACTGTGCGATGTGGACCACCCCGCAATTCGCAGGCGTGCAGCACGGTTGTTGCGTACCACAGAAGAAGCAACAGCGCAGGCCGTATTCGCATTCGTGCAGGCCATGCCCTATCGTTTCGGGAACTGGCAGGAACGGGCATCGGACACGCTGGCACGCGGATCGGGCATGTGTACGACCAAAGCCAACCTGCAAGTCGCCCTTATGCGTGCCTGCGGGCTGGAAGCGGGATTCGCGGAAGTGCCCATGGAAATGTGCGTTCTGGGCAAGCTGATGCCCGATGCATGGTTGCCGATGATGCGCCCGACAGTGCGGCATTATTTCGGTGCGGTCAGACTGGGCGGGCGCTGGCATGCTGCGGATTCGTCCTACAATGATGACAGCATGCGCATCTATCTGGAACAGATTCCCGGATTTGACTATTTGTTGCCTGCACGCATCGGTGAAGGCACGCCCTATAGCCCTGCGCATTCGCATGACGGGCTGGACATGTTCGACATTGCAGTTGTCCCGCATCTGCATGACGAAATGAGCAAGAAAAGCCGCTTTTCACCCATGCAGTTCGAAGCACTGAACACGCGGCTGGACCGCGCGCAGGGGTGCTGGCAGAAATGGGTCGGTGCCGATCATCCGGACCTGCAGGCCGATGAACAACAAGGCGGGCGCGTTGCATGAATTTGTTTGACTGGGACTTCGCGGCGCCCACCCCCAGTGACATGGGGGACCATGATGTGCCGCCTGCCTCTGCACGGTTGACGGGCAAGCGGGTGGCGCTTCTGGTGACAGGTGGCATAGCGGCGATGAAAACCCCGCAGATCGCGCGGGGCCTGCGCCGCCACGGGGCGGATGTGGTGGCTTTTGTCAGTACGGACGCCCTGCGCTATGTCGCGCGCGAGGCGCTGGAATGGGCCTGTCTGGGGCAGGTCGTGGACGGGCTGACATGGCGCGCGGAACATCTGTCGGATGATGCGCCCTTTGACGCCTATCTGGTGGCCCCGGCGACACATAACACCATTGCCAAGATGGCGGCGGGCATTGGCGATACGCTGGTGACATCCGCGCTGATTTCCGCGCTGGGCCGGATGGAACAGGGGCGCACGCGCATTCTGGTTGCCCCCACCATGCACGGGTCCATGCATAATGCGCAGCTTGTGGAAAATTCCCGCAAGCTGGCCGCGCAGGGGGTGCAGTTCATTGCCCCGCGCGATGCCTATGGCAAACATAACCTGCCGGATACGGCTGTCATCTGCACGGCTGTCGGTCGGGCGCTGTCTGAATCCGCGCTGCGGGGCAAGCGTATCATGGTGACGGCAGGGCCAACGCCCGTGCCCATCGACGGGGTGCGCCGTATCGTCAACCGGTTCCGGGGGCGGCTGGGCGCGGATATTGCCGAAGAACTGACATGGCGCGGCGCAGATGTGGAATTGCTGCTGGGGGACGGGGCATGGCGGCCATCCGCGCCGATGCAGGTGACAATCGCGCGCACCTATGATGATTATCGTGACATGGTGCTGGACCGCGTGGGCAAGGGGTTGTTCGCTGGGGTGTTTTCCGCCGGTGTCGCGGATTACCGGCCCACGCAGGTCGTGGATGGCAAGATTGTGTCGGGCGCGGGTGAATACCCGCTGATGCTGGCCCCCACGGAAAAGGTGATTGATCTGGCCATGGCCGCAAACCCGCAAATGCACACAGTGGCATTCAAATATCTGGAAAAAGTTACCGAGGAAGAACTGATCCGCGTGGCCGCCAAACGGCTGGACCGTGCGGGCCTTGTCGTGGCGACGCGCGGCGAAGATACGCGCGGGCGTGACCAGCGCGCACTGATGGTGCGCAATGACAGCGTGACCCCGGTCGATGGCAAAGCCCGGATCGCCAGCGCGATTGCGGATTATCTGGAAGGGCTGGCAGGAACCCTGCCCCGACAGATCGCCGCCGAATAACCGCAAGCCGGAACGTGACCTGCGCCGGGTTTCCTCTCATCCACGCCGGGGGCTTTGCAAGGCGCAACTTATATCTGGTTGCGCCACTTGTCCTGTAACACCCTGATCGCACTGGGAAACCCCGTCAGGACCGAAGCGGCTTCCGCTTCGGTCGGGGCGGCATCATTGGACATTTTTTCGCCACGGCTGCAAACTTCGGCCATTTCTGACAGACCCAGATTCAGCGCCGCACCCTTCAGAAAATGGAATTCCGACATGCTGGCCGCAGATGTGTCTGCCGCGTGCAACCGTTCCAGCGCTTCATCCACCTCCTCGACAAAAAGGGACAACACTTCCTCAAACGCGTCCTCGCCTATTTCTTCATACAGTTCCTGAACGCGTGTCCAATCAATCACAGGCATGCCTTTCACCCGATTTTGCACTGAATACAGCCATTTCGTTAAGGTCAGGTAACTGCGAAAACACCGCAAAACCGACCGGGTGTTCACTGGTTGTTAAAACGAAGATGCTACCTTGCATGCGATATCACCTTTGCCGTTCATTGCTGCCCGGGGCGTCCGTTGGAAACAGACTTCAAGAAACGTATGGCTTGCGCGGCGGGAAAGCCAGTCCGAAAGCATGCGCTCATCGTGGATGACAGCCGCGCGCAGCGGCTTATTTTCCAGCGCCATCTGCAAGGTTGGGGGTATGAAACGACCGAAGCCGCATCAGGCGAAGACGCGCTGGACCTGTGCGGGAAAACCCATTTCGACCTTGTCTTGTCCGACTGGATGATGCCGGGAATGAACGGTCTGCAATTCTGTCAAAAATTCCGCGCGCAAAAAAACGAATTTTACAGCTATTTCATTCTGTTAACTACGAAGAATGACAAAACCGCAGTGGCCGAAGGGCTGAATGTCGGCGCCGATGATTTTCTGACCAAGCCGGTGTCTACCATGGAATTGCGCGCCAGAATCAGTGCCGGTGAACGCTTGCTGGACATGGAACGCGAGGTCCGCAAGACGCTGCAGCAGTTGCAGCAGGTACATGACGCGCTGGAACGCGATCTGCAGGAAGCGCGCAAGTTGCAACATGCACTTATTCGTGAACGGTTTCGCGAATTCGGCCGCAGCCAGCTTGCCTTTCTGTTGCAGTCCTCGGGCCATGTGGGCGGCGATCTTGTCGGCGCGTTCCGGATTTCGGACAACCGGATCGGTGTCTATTCAATTGACGTGTCGGGGCATGGCGTCGCCGCCGCAATGCTGAGCGCGCGCATCAGCGCGTTGTTTTCCGAAGGTGCGCAAAGCCAGAATATCGCCTTTTCCCATGACCGGGTCAGCGGCGAAACGACAGCTTGCAGCCCTGCACAGGTCGCTGCACGCATGAATGACCTGATGCTGGCGGAGATGGAGACGGAAACCTACCTGACCCTTGCCTATGCTGATCTGGATCTTGTCACCGGGCGCGCATCCATCGTGCAGGCCGGGCACCCGCACCCGGCGGTGCAACGCAAGGGCGGCAATGTGGAATTCGTCGGGATGGGGGGCTTGCCAGTCGGGCTGATTCCACAGGCAAGCTATTCCAGTTTTGACGTGATCCTTGGACCGGGCGACAGGTTGTTTCTGTATTCCGACGGAATCACGGAATGCCAGAACACCCTGGATCAGGAATTCGGGCAGGATCGTCTGGGCCGGATGATGGAAAGCCTGGTCATGTCCTGTGGGCTGGATTTCCTGGATTCGCTGAAATGGCAGCTTGGGAAATGGGCGGGAAAAGATGAATTCAGCGATGACGTGTCAGGCGTGATCATTGAATTCAACGATTATGCACCATCTGACACCATGCGCCCCAAAGGGCTGATTACATGAATATTTTTGCCATGGCGGGCTTGTATTCGACAACATTTGACGCAAGACTGCAAAAAGAACCCCGCCGCGCGGGGCCAGCAACCACGCCATCGGACCGGACAGTTTTCGGCCGCAACATACTGAAATCCAGACAAAGGACACCCTTGACCAGTTTCCTCCATACACCGGGCGGCCGCTCATTAGCCTATTCCCGCATCGACGGCAGCACACCGGGCATTGTTTTTCTTGGCGGTTTCAAATCCGACATGAGCGGAACCAAGGCAGTTTTCCTGGAAGACTGGGCAAAGACCGCAGGGCGGGCCTTCCTGCGGTTTGACTATTCCGGACACGGCCAGAGTTCGGGCGCATTTACCGATGGCTGTATCGGCGACTGGGCCGAGGACGCGGCTGCCGCCATTACGGCACTGACCAGCGGACCGCAAATTCTGGTCGGGTCATCCATGGGCGGCTGGATTGCCTTGCTGCTCGCACGGGCAATGCCGGAACGGGTGCATGCCCTCATAGGTGTCGCCGCCGCCCCGGATTTTACCGAAGACAGCATGTGGCCCCAACTGACACCGGCGCAGCAACAGCAGGTGACACAGACCGGGCAGACCGAACTGCCCAATGATTATGACGACCAGCCCTATATTCTGACACGCCGCCTGTTCGAGGATGGCAAGTCACAGCTGGTGTTGCGGGCACCTTTGGCATTGCCATTTCCGGTGCGCCTGATGCAGGGAACCCGTGATGAAGCCGTGGATATTTCCGTGCCGCTGCGGTTGCTGGAACATGCCGATTGCCCGGATATGCATCTGCGGCTGGTCAAGGATATGGATCACCGGTTTTCAACACCGGATTGCCTGAACCTAATTACCGCCGCAATCAACGAGGTATCACCCCCCACCGCCTGAAGGCCCACTGGTCAGGCGTTCAGCAACGCCATTGCCTGCGCGTGAATATCAGGATTTGCTGCGGCAAGCGCCTGACCACCGGGCCCCACGGCCCCGCCCTGCCAGTTGGTCACTATGCCGCCCGCCGCTTCAATCACGGCAATCGGGGCGGCGATGTCGTAAACATTCAGGCCCGCCTCGATGACCAGATCAATCTGGCCAAGTGCCAGAAGCGCATAGGCGTAGCAATCCATGCCATAGCGTGTCAGGCGGCAGGCTGTGGATACGCGCTGAAACGCACGGCATTCATCATCTGTGCCAATCTCGGGGAAGGTGGAAAACAGGATCGCATCCCGCAAATCCGGGGTTGCGCGACAATGCAGCGCAGCCGCGCCCTGCGGGCCGGTCGCTTCGGCCATGCCAAGCCCGCCAAGAAAGCGTTCACCAATATAGGGTTGGTCGATCACGCCCAGAAACGGCCCGCTTTGGTCAGCAACGGCAATCAAGACGCCCCAGCAGGGGGAACCACTAAGGAAAGAGCGTGTGCCATCAATCGGGTCAATAACCCATGTCAGACCTGAGCGTGTTGGCACCGGGGCGAATTCTTCGCCCGTAATACCGTCATCGGGGCGCATCTGCGCAAGGCGGTCGCGTATCAGCTGCTCCACTGCGCGATCGGCAATGGTCACAGGGTCGAACCCATCGGCGGATTTGTTGTCAGCCGTCAGGCCTGACTGCCGAAAATGGCGCAGGGTTTCCACCCGCGCCGCATCTGCAAATTCATGTATCAATGTGATCAGCTGGGACCGCTCGGGCGCGGCAATAGTTGTGCGATCTTTCACCCTGCAATCCCTTATGTCGCGGTCCGGACAGGCCGGTTACTGACCCCTTATTGGCCTGTCAGTGCCGGGATCGCAACACCCGTCGCCCAGGGAAACCCCGCAGACCCGCAGTCAGGCAACTTCGCCCAGCGCGCGTGCAAGATCAAACAGCCGTTTGCGCTGGTTTTCTGGGATCGCATAATAGGTGCGCAACAAATCCAGCGTTTCCTTGTTGGACAACATATCGTCTTCTGCACTGGGCTGTTCCTGATCCACGTCTTCGAAAAAGAACGTTATCGCAACCTTCAGTGCCTGCGCGATATCCCACAGCCGGGAGGCCGAAACACGGTTCATACCGGTTTCGTATTTCTGAATTTGCTGGAATTTTATACCAACAATTTCAGCAAGTTGCTGCTGGGTCATACCAATTGCCCACCGGCGTTGCCGGATGCGCTGACCTACATGGATATCAACAGGATGTGACATATTTTCCCCAGTCTAGATTACATATACTCGTATGGACGCAGGTGCCAGCCAATACAATCATGGGCCACGCAATACTGCCAAAAGGCAAGCTTGCCGCTACTTTACCCGCCCGAAATGGGCAACACGAACTCTGACGCGGCAAGCTCAACCATGGGTGTAAATCATACTGATGGAGAAGGGTTGATCAATTGTTTCACAGCCCGCATTTTTTTTCTTATTCGCAATTTGCGTTGCGTTTTGCAAACAACCTTAGGCTGATCGAAGCGCATTGCGAATACCGCTGGTAGCGCGTCCCTTGCCACTGCCACGCAACTGGGCCAGACTACCACGAATCGTCGTCATTGGGCCTGAAAATGCGCGCAGTTCGTCTGGAAAGCACCGAATCACCCCCAACATTCCAGCAGATTCGCGAACCGGTCCACGGACCGGGCGAAGTCCTGATTGATGTTGCCGCATGCGGCTTGAATTTCGCTGATTTGCTTATGATGAAGGGGCAGTATCAGGAACGCCCCGCCTTGCCTGCAACACTCGGCATGGAAATTGCAGGCACGATCCGCGCAATCAGCCCCGATGTGACAGGGTTTCATGTCGGGCAGCGCGTCGCGGCATTCACGGGCCAAGGCGGTCTGGCCGAAATGGCAACCTGCCCCGCCGCGCGCTGCATCGCCCTGCCGGACAATATGCCAATGACAGAAGCTTCGGGTTTTCTGGTGGCCTATGGCACATCCCATCTGGCATTGCGCCACCGCGCCAGCTTACAGCCGAATGAAACACTTGTTGTTCTGGGTGCCGCAGGCGGGGTCGGACTGACCGCTGTGGAAACAGCGGCGCAAATGGGCGCGCGGGTCGTTGCGGTGGCGCGTGGCGTGGAAAAACTGAAGATTGCAGAACAGGCCGGGGCATCGGTCTGTCTGGACAGCGACACCACCGATTTGCGCAGCGCGCTGAAAGACATGGGCGGGGTCGATGTGGTCTATGACGCGATCGGCGAACCGATGGCCAGCGCAGCGCTGCATGCATTGCGCCCGGAAGGGCGCTTTCTGGCCATTGGTTTTGCAGGTGGCACTGTGCCGCGGTTTCCGGCCAATATCCTGCTGGTCAAGAACCTTACAGTGATCGGGCTTTACTGGGGCGGCTATCTGAATTTCGCGCCAAAAGCGCTGACAGACAGCCTGCAGGAACTGCTGAGCTGGTATGCGCAGGGACGAATCAAGCCGCATATCAGCCATGTCCTGCCATTCGATCAGGTTTTCGAGGGTTTTGAACTGTTGCGGAACCGCAAGTCGACGGGCAAGATTGTCATATCCCTGCGCGACGGTGCCTGACAGACAGCACTGTTGGGTTACTCAGTTCAAATCCTGTCTATTTTGCTTCGGAAATGCTTGAATTCTGTGGCTTTCGGCATGATATTCAGGACATGAACGCGCGGGAACCCGCGTATTTTTTTGACCGGAGGTGAAAATGGCCAATTTCAACACGATGCGCGCTCAGGTGAGTGGTGCTCGCGCTGAACAGATCGACGCGGGCTTGCGCGCACATATGAACAAGGTTTACGGCACCATGTCCGTAGGCATGCTGATCACGGCTGCCGCCGCATGGGCCATTTCAGGGCTGGCGGTCACCACAGACCCAAGCGCTGCTGTCGCCCAACTGCCCAATGGCACGCTGCTGAACAGCCTGGGCGGGGCAATCTATCTGTCGCCGCTGCGCTGGGTCATCATGTTCGCGCCGCTGGCCTTTATCCTGTTTGGCTGGGGCGCGCTGATGCGCCGTGCATCCGCCGCTGGTGTGCAGCTTGGCTTTTTCGTGTTTGCAAGCGCGATCGGCTTGTCGCTGAGTTCCATCTTTCTGGTCTTCACCAGCTATTCGATCACACAGACCTTCCTTGTGACCGCGATTGCGTTTGGCGGGCTTAGCCTGTGGGGATACACCACCAAGAAAGACCTGTCGGGCATGGGCACATTCCTGATCATGGGTGTGATCGGCCTGATCGTGGCGATGGTCATCAACATCTTCCTGGCAAGCCCGGCGATGATGTTCGCAATTTCGGCCATCGGCATTCTGATCTTTGCTGGCCTGACCGCGTTCTACACCCAGCAGATCAAAAGCGACTATGTTGCCCACGCGATGGCTGGCGATCAGGACTGGCTGGACAAAGCGGCCGTTGATGGCGCGCTGAGCCTGTATATCAGCTTCCTGAACATGTTCCAGTTCCTGCTGATGTTCCTGGGCCAACAGGAATAACCACAGCACAACGCATATATGACACAGGGGGCCGGTGGGAACACTGGCCCTTTTCTTATGCCCTACATATTGCTCCGTTCCGGGAATATGCGCTGCCAGATAAGCGTGGGATTGCGCGCCCCTGTCCGGTGGCGACGGCGCGTTGGTGGGCGGTTTTGGGCCTGAAGGGGACGCTCGCGCTTGGATCAAGCCCGCGCCAGCAGTGGGCCGGGGTCTGCCGGTCCGACGTTAAAGGGATGCAGTTTATGCAGGCGGCATCCTTCTGAGCTCAAAGGACTGAACTGCCCTTGGGTCATCGGCAGGCCGCGGGACGGCCCACCGATGGCGCGGCGGCCTGCGGCCTTGATTCCGCGCCTTTGGGTGACTGCTTCAGGCCAAAAGGTGTCCCTCACCCTTCCCCAAAGAAAAACCGCGCCCGAAGGCGCGGTTTTCAGTCAGCATAAAGCGGGCAGGATTACTTGATCTTGCCTTCTTTGTATTCGACATGCTTGCGCACAACGGGGTCGTATTTGCGCGTTGTCATCTTCTCGGTCATGGTGCGGGCATTCTTTTTGGTGACATAGAAATGCCCGGTCCCCGCGGTCGAGTTCAGACGGATCTTGATGGTGGTCGGCTTCGCCATAATTTACTCTCCTGAACCGGGACACGCGCCAGAACGGCCCTGCGCCCGTGAATTCTGAACCTGCCTTCTACAAGGGTTCTGTCCCTTGTCAACCGGATTCCCGAAATAATCCGCCACCCCAACCACGGTTTTGCCCGGCGGGGTGGAAAATCAATGTGCGGATGGTCTGTAAGCCGGGTTCTGTTCAGGGGACGGATGCCCCCCTTGATGACCATTCATCTGCCCCTGCCCTTACGGACAGGATCTAGCTGCCAACCCGGACTTCGGGCTGAAGTGGCCCTGCGGCGATATCCCCGTAAGGATCATGCCCGCGCGAAGTCCCTATTCGGCATTGCTCCCGGTGGGGCTTGCCGTGCCGGTCCGGTTACCCGTCCCGCGGTGGGCTTTTACCCCACCGTTTCACCCTTACCATGACATGCATGGCGGTCTGTTCTCTGTGGCGCTTTCCCTCGGGTTACCCCGGCCGGGCGTTACCCGGCACCGTCACTTCATGGAGCCCGGACTTTCCTCGCACAGGGGTTTTCCGCCTGCACGCGGCCATCCGACCATCCGCACAAGCCCCACATAGGGAATGTGGGACTGCGCTGCAACTGCTACAATCGCACCGGCATATGAAAGCTGTACGGGCATCGGCCCTTGTCGCCTGCGCCGCCCTGTTCTAAGCAAGATATACGCGAACCTAGGGGGTATCATGCGCATTCTGGTAACCAATGATGACGGGATCAATGCCCCGGGCTTGCAGGTTCTGGAACAGATCGCGCAGAATATCGCGGGCCCAAAGGGCGAAGTCTGGGTTGTGGCACCCGCGTTCGAACAATCCGGCGTGGGCCATTGCATCAGCTACACCCACCCGATGATGATCGCCAGACTGGACAAGCGCCGCTATGCCGCCGAAGGGTCACCGGCGGACTGTATTCTGGCCGGACTGTATGACGTGTTGCAGGGCGCGCGCCCTGATCTGGTGCTGTCGGGCATCAACCGTGGCAATAATGCCGCCGAGAATGTCATGTATTCCGGCACTGTCGGCGGTGCCATGGAAGCGGCGCTTCAGGGACTGCCCGCGATTGCCTTGTCGCAATATATGGGCCCGCTGACCGAAGAACTGCCATCCATTTTTGACAGCGCCGTGGGCCATGGTCAGGCCGTGATCGAACGCCTGATCAAGGACGCGCCCTGGGATCAGGGCGACTACCGGCTGTTTTACAACGTGAATTTCCCGCCCGTCGCAACAGGCGATGTAAAAGGGCTGCGCGTCACGCCGCAGGGCTACCGCCGTGACACGTTTTTCGGGGTGAAGCCGCATATCTCACCTTCGGGGCGGAAATTTCTGTGGATTACCGGCGGGCCGCAACACCAGCCGACAGCCCCCGGAACCGATGCAGCAGTCAATCTGGACGGCTATATTTCGGTCACGCCCATGCGCGCCGACCTGACGGCGCATGATGCGTTGAATGATGTGAAAAAGGCGCTTGAATGACGCAGGATGACGATCTGGCAGAACAGCGCATGCGCTTCATCTACACCATCCGTTCGCGCGGGGTGACGGATGCGCGGGTGCTGTCTGCCATGGAACGGATCGACCGGCGCGCCTTTGTCACCGGTATTTTCAGCGACCGCGCCTATGAAGACATGCCCTTGCCGATTGCCTGCGGACAGACCATCAGCCAGCCATCGGTCGTGGCGCTGATGACCGAAGCCTTGCAGGTCAGCCCCCGCGACAAGGTGCTGGAAGTGGGCACCGGGTCCGGCTATCAGGCCGCGATCCTGTCGCAACTGGCGCGGCGTGTCTATACGGTGGAACGCCACCGCACACTGGCGCAGGCGGCGCAGCGCGTGTTTGACCAACTGGGTCTGCATAATATAACCAGTATGGTATCTGACGGGTCACATGGTTTGCCCGAACAGGCGCCGTTTGATCGCATCATCGTGACCGCAGCGGCAGAAGACCCGCCTGGCCCACTCTTGGCGCAGTTGAAGATCGGGGGTATCATGGTCGTGCCGGTTGGTCAGTCAGATACGGTGCAAAGCCTGATCCGCGTCATCCGGCACGAAGACGGTTTTGAGTATGAGGAAATGCGCGCAGTGCGTTTTGTGCCCCTTCTGGAAGGATTGGGGCATTAGACCGAAACATAACGGATGCGGCGTGGCACTGAACCACCCGTGCCATTGCGCGACACAGCAGAGGTGACAGGAAAATGCATCTGAAACGCCAGATGACCCTATTCAGCGGCGTGGCCCTTCTGGCGCTTGCGGCATGTGAAGGATTCGACCCCGACCTGCGCAGCCCGAATAACGGCTTCACCACATCCGAAGCCGCGCGCGAAATTACCGGCCAGCGCCCAAGGCCGGATTCGCGTGGCGTTATTTCCTATCCTGATTATCAGGTGGTTGTTGCACGCAGCGGTGATACGGTTGCCACAGTTGCAAACCGCGTCGGCATGTCCGACAGCGAACTGGCGCGTTTCAACGCCCTGACACCGGAAACCACATTGCGGTCCGGCGAAGTGCTGGCCCTGCCGCGCGGGTCAGGCGCGACAGGCACTTCTGCCAGCGGTGGCGATATTGAAATATCAACCCTGGCCGACAGCGCCATCAGCCGCGCCGAAACCGGAACGGGACAAGGCAGTAGCCCACGCCCTGCCGCCACCACCCAACCTGCCGAAGCGCAGCCGACACGCCATGTTGTGCAGCGCGGTGAAACTGCCTTCATCATCGCACGGCTGTACAACGTGACTCCCCGCGCCCTTGCCGACTGGAACGGGCTGGACCCGGAAATGCGTGTACGCGAAGGCCAGACATTGCTGATCCCTGTCGGGCAACAGCAAACGCAGCAGGCCGCCGCCGCACCACGGCCCGAGCCCACAACCACCCCGCCAGGCAGCACAAGCCCCGCCCCCCCGCCGCCCAGCGCCTCAACGCCGCTGCCTGCGCCTGTACCTTCGGCGGATCAGGCGCGCGCAGAAGCGCAAGCCGCAACGCCACCCGCGCCCGACCTGTCACAGGAACGCACGGAGGCATCACGCACAACATTCGTCATGCCGGTCGACGGGCGCATCATCCGCGCCTATGCGCCGGGCCGCAATGAAGGCATCGGCATTGCCGCCAGCGCCGGGGCGAATGTCCGTGCCGCCGCTGCGGGCACTGTCGCGGCAATCACCCGCACAACCGGGAACGTCAATATCGTGGTCGTCCGCCATGATGGCGGCTTGCTGACTGTCTATGCCAATATCGACAATCTGACCGTCGCCAAGGATGCGCGCGTATCGCAGGGGCAGAACATCGGCAAAGTTGCGGCCGGCGACCCCAGCTTCGTGCATTTCGAAGTGCGTCGCGGGCAGGAAAGCGTCGATCCGATGCGCTATTTGCAATAGACCCGCAGGACACCCCGGCCATGGCGGGGGTTAAAGCCTCAACCCGGACTGCGTGACGGCTGATCGCTGTCACGCAGTCCGAATTGCCGCATGAATCTGGCGTCGATCCCGTCCTTCAGTTGCCACAGCCAACGCCCTTCAAGCGGCAGGCCCCATTTATCGGCCAGCGCGGTTTTGCCGCCAAGGGACACAAGTTTCAGGTAATCGCGCTGTGGCTTATAGGCCCGCCACGCCCCGCCGCCCAGCGCAGCCCGCAGATTGGCCAGCAGGAACGGTGCCTGCCGCACGGCAAACACCCCCGCCTTCGGCCTTGGTGCATGGGTCATATGGGCACAATCGCCCACGGCAAAAATCCGGTCATCCGACAGGCTGCGCAAATACTGGTCCACCTTGATAAAACCATCTGCATGGTCCAGCCCGGTGGCGCGCAACCAGTCCTGCGGGCGCGCGCCCGCAACGCCCACCACGAACGAGGCCGCAATGACCTGCCCATCGGCGCATCGCAGATGATCGGCTTCAATTCCGGTGACCTCGGTATGTTCCAGCACCGCTATGCCGAAGCGCGCAAGGTGCGACAGCAACCGCTTGCGGGCATAGGTGCCGATATGGGGCAAGGCTTGGCCACGGTCAATAATGCGCATTCTGTGGGGATGCCCCCGCAACCTGAACGACATGGCCAGCGCCAGCTCCACACCGGCCACCCCTGCCCCCAGCACAGCGATTTCCGGCGCGATCTGACCTGCCCGGACCTTGTCCAGCCAGTCTTGCCAGCGTCTGGCATATTCGCCCAATGGCTTGGCCGATACCGCGTGCGGTGCGTAGCCCGCAATCATCGGCAGGTCTGACGTGATCCCGATATCCAGCGCGGCAATATCAAAGCGGATCGCGCCCGTCCCCACGCCCCTGACAACCCCCGCCTGCCGGTCAAGCGCATCCACCTTGCCCAGCACCAGCCGCGCACCCGCGCGCGCAGCCAGTTGTTGCAGGTCAATTTCCAGATCCTCGCGCGCATAATGCCCCGCAATAAATCCCGGCAACATGCCGGTATAGGGCGCGGTCGGCGATGGATTGATCAGCGTAATATTCGTGCCGTGCAACGGGTTCCGCGCCAGTTCATGCAGAACCAGAGCATGCGCATGCCCACCCCCGACCAGCACCAGTTCTGTTGGCCGTGATTGCGGATCATTCATGTAGCGCCACCTGCCCTGTTCCCCTGCGATTATGATAGGATGCCTGACCGCAAGTGACGAGGGCGCAAGTAACAAATATCCGTCACAAGGATGCGCTCAGGGTCTTGACGCTGATTCCGCACTGGACTACACGCATCCTGCGTTTGGCGGAGTAGCTCAGTTGGTTAGAGCAGCGGAATCATAATCCGCGTGTCGGGGGTTCAAGTCCCTCCTCCGCTACCAAATCCCCCCTTTATATCGCCGCTATAAAATAGCAATCATGGAATACTGGGGTTTGTCCTGCGTTTTTGCGGACATGCGGCATCCGGGGTGCTGATTCTTGCCTGTCTGTTTCACCGATCAGCCCCGGAAGTATGGATTGCACATCTTGCACCAAGATTAGCGCATACTCCATAGTTTCTCCCGGTTTTCTGAAGTTCTGGCGGGCCAGCGGGCACCGGGCGATCCAAGGCGAAGTTATCTGACCAGAACGTCCACAAACTGGCCTTTCTGGAAAATACAGTTGCTGGACATGCGGGACGCAACTTCCATTCAAATTGTTAAGGAAGTCCGGAAATCGCGCGCATTGCTCTTGTCTGCATCAGATTTTGCTGAAAAACTCCGGCGCAATCAAAATCGACGACAAGAAACACCTGGAAGGCTACGAATTTGCCGCGCCCTTACACCAACCAACGGATCGCCGTGGTAATTGGCTGTCTCTGCGTTCTGGCGGGGTGCGGCACATCCTCTCCGCGATCTCCGTCCGCAACTGAGCTCGATTGCATGGCACGCGCCATGTATTTTGAATCCAATCGCTCCAGCCGCGACGGGATGATCGCGGTCGGAAGCGTGGTGATGAATCGTGTTCAATCCGACGCATTCCCCGATACCATCTGCGGTGTGGTCGGCCAGAAAAACCAGTTCGCACCTGGCGTCATGACCAAGGACATGGTCAGCAGGGCGGCCCCGGTGGTAATGGCCGCCGCGCAATCGGTTTATCAGGGAGAACGGCACCCGGACATCGCAGACGCAAAATTTTTCCACGCAGCGTGGTATCAAACGTCCTATAACAATATGCATTATGTCGTGACGACAGGTGGAAACGCCTTCTATGAAAGGCGTCGGCCTGAAAACGTAACTGCCCCGGTACCACTCCCGCCGACCGAAGGAATAACAGGAAGGTGACGCCGTTTCCCGGCCTTTCTGCCGCATAATCTGGCTTGCATGCCGCCATTCGCGTTTGTCGCGGCAATCCTTGCCGGTCAACATCGCTGATGCGGGATACAGTAGACGGCACGCAACCCAACATGAGGGTCCGTTCATACCGTGCATGCCCCACCGGTCATCAGACAATGCACCATCAGCACATGTCCCCAATTCCGCCGGATATTCAACGGGTTCCCTGCAAAGTCCTTGAATGCTTGGGGGGGGCATGTGATCTTCGTTACGGAAGGAACCCGCCCATGACCCGATTACTGCCCGAACCCTTCCCCGACCCGAACGACCCGGCATGCATTGATCAGATCGAGAGCAGGATCGTGGAGCAACTCAAACGCGAGGAAGAGCCCGGTGCGGCCTATCTCGACCTCGTACAAAAGCTGGCCGACCGGGCGCTTGGCGGGATTGATCTGCCGCAAACGCGCGTCGCCCTGCTCGCACTTGCGCGCGGCTACGGCAATGAGGGGCGTTGCCGTCGCGATCTTATAAGCGTCTCAAAGGATAAACTGCCCGCCATCATCGCGTGCATCCGACGGATGAAAGAGGAGACTGACCGCGCCATTCCGGGCCACCGCCCCCGGTACTCGACCGGAACGTTCGGCGACATCGTGGAAGCCTTGGCAGAGGTGGTGTGGCGCACGACTTTCTATCCCGATAACAGCGGAAAGGAGGCAGTCGCCGAGTTGCTCCCGGATCTTGTTACCATATTCCCTGGATTATCGAGCAACCTTGTCATGATAATGCTGGCGGATCACCCGAGATGCGATGAAGCAATAGCGAAGGTCATGACCAGCCAGATGAAGGCAGGAAAGGCCGGTCAGAAGGGATTGACGACACTCGCGCATAGTCTCTTCAGCCTTTACGCAACGCGGGACGACCCGATGTTCAAGGCAGCGCCAAAGGTCATGAAGCTGTTGCCGGACCCGCTACCGATCGATGACAAGGAGGCACGGCGCATCTTCGTCGAAGAACCTCTCGGCATCGAACCTACAACGGCGGCCGAGGAAATCGCGCGCTGCCGCGAATATATCAAGTGGTCCCGCGCCGAGGCCGAGGGCACTGCGCCCATACGTCCCAACTCGCTCCTGCCGCCAAGCCTGGTTGCCAGTAGCGCACAGGACAGGATCGCGGGTTATGAAGCCCAGATCGCCCGTCTTGAAACGGACTTTGAGGGCTGGGTAAGGGAGAAACGCGATGCCGCCGTCCTGCGGCTCGTGGTCGCAAAGCCTGCGCTCCGGTCCTATGAAACGCTGGCGAAAAAGGCGGGACCGCTGACGCGCGCCTTGATCGAGTCCTTGCTGGCGGAGGGCGCGGCGAAAGAAAGCAGGCCCCGCACCTTCGCAATTCCCTCGCCCCCTGACACTGCGTTCCGGGACTTCGGATTCAAGCTGCTTGTCATTGAGGAGTTGATGTTCGTTCAGGACGTGCTGATTCCCAAGCTCGATCTGAACACATTTGCGCGCGAGCATACCGAGCGGCATATCGACCGCGAAACAGACGGCTACGACGTCATCCCTGAAATAAGGAAGTATCTTGAAGCGCTGCCCATTGCTCCGGACGCACTGGCCCTCGTGACCAGGTTGCACCAATCAAGTGGTATGGACGGTGGGGCAGGAGTTTATGACGCTCTCTGGCCATTCTTTGACCCTGGCTGCGGCGATGAACCGATTGCGGTAACTGACCAAGCGGTTCATGATCTCGCACTCGTACCGAATCTGAGCAAAATTTCGGGGCTTGAGAACAGCCAACCCGGACCAAAACTCCTCACGGCTCTGGCCGCGAAGGGCGTGGTGCTGATTGATGAAGAAACGGCGACTTTCAGGAAGAACCGTGATGATCGTAAAGCGTCCTGGTGAAACTGGCTGTGCGACGGATTTTCGGGGTCCAACAGGTTTGGATAATCCCCCCCAAAAAAAGTAAGCAGCGGCAATTTCCGTCATCCGGAAACGCTGCTGCACGCCATTTCCATACCGCCTCCGCTGGACGAGGATCGGCGGCGGCGCCTCATACGTCCTGTTATACGAACTTGCATGCCCGGAACGCTCCGCTACCATTCCATCCGGCATAACATGGTAACCGTCCGCATGCGACCGGCGCCACCTGTTGTCTGCATGGCAGGCAGCGCAGCCGCCCCGAAGGGCACGGATGGGGTGTCAAAGCGACTCGCTGTTCATGATCCGCCCCAGCGCCCGCCCGACCCTGTGTGACAGGCCGACAAACACCGCGTCAAAAGCCTGAAACATTGCGCGATTGAAGGCATCGCCTTCCGGACTGGCGGAATATGCGATATATGCCTGCAATTCATCATCACTAAGCGGCTGATAAGCCATCAGAAAATAGGATTCTATCCAGTCCGTCACATCATTGCGTATTGAGGGTTCCAGCGCCTGCACCATGTTCAGCATATCCTCGGCATTCAGTCCGATGGCGGTGTTTTCCGCAAGCATGCCGCGATAATACGCATAGCTTGTATTCATCCCGAGCGAAACATTCAGCTCGACCAGATCATTCGCCCTGATGCGCGCGCGAACCAGCGCCAGACGGTTGTCAGCGCCCTTTTGCGATGCCGAACGCGCCTCCAGCAAGGCCAGGCGCGCCACGTCGTCAATTTCGTCCTGCAGCAATGCATCGCGGGCGGAAATCTCCAGCCGCAGGATGCGCTGTCCCAATTCCGTCGTGGCGAAATCTATCGCATCAGCGCGAATTCCGGGTTTTGACTCAAGCGCGGCATCCAGCGCGGCAACAAAATCCACATGCATCCTGTCGGCGTCGTAGATTTCATCCAGCTCTGCGCGCCAAAGATCAAGCTCTGCATCCGATACAGGGGCGGCACTATCCTGTCCGATTGCGGCCCTGCCCTCTGCCGCCATGATCTGGAACAGCTCCGGCAGAAGGAACGCCTCTGACAGATCCTGCGCCTGCGCCAGACGCACCGAAGAAACAAGCATGAGCACGCATAACAGGGCAATCCCACAGGCCTCTTTTGCTTTGGTCGCCATACTCCCCCCTTGTGCCATCCGCTTCCGCGTCGCGGTTCTAACCGACTGCGGAGATATCGCAAACAACATTCACGCGATGCGCCGCCACAGCAAGGGCAGTTCGATGCCAAATCGTGCATTCAGACCATATTTCCGCTTGCACGCGCGCCCTGACCACAGTAACCACCAACGCGACCGCGGAGAGGTGCCGGAGTGGTCGAACGGGGCGGTCTCGAAAACCGTTGTCCCTTTACGGGGACCCAGGGTTCGAATCCCTGTCTCTCCGCCACTACTCACCGATTTCGCGTTATAATATCGGCGCTCGTGATCCTTGCCGCGCATAAAGCTCAGCATGGGAAAGCGGTTGTGCCATTGTTGGGGGCCGCCACCTGACAGAGGGTTTTCAAGCGTGATCGGATGCGCCAGACTTGGCGCTGCTGTCAGAAACGGTCCAGCAGGCGGCGCAGATAATCCAGTTCGGCCTCTGGCCGGTCGCGTTCGGCAGAGCGGCGGCGCAATTCTTCCAGCAGATCGCGCGCGCGGCGATAAGTGTCGCCCCCTTGCAGCATGTTCTGATCAGTGCCGACCTCGCCGCCCTGGTTACGGTCGCGGCCAAGGGGGTCGCGCCCGCCATCCGCGCCCTGCCGGGCACCCTGTTCGCCCTGCTGGCGCTCACGCTGGTCCTGGGTCAGGGCGTCATTCATGGCGCGCAGGCCATCGCGCATGGCTTCCATCGCGTCGGCCTGCCGGTTCAGGGCTTCGCTGTTTTCGCCCTGTTCCAATGCCTGCGCCGCATCTTCCATGGCGCGCTGAGCACGTTCCAGCGCTTCAAGGGCGGCATCGCCTTCGGGGGTGCCTTCGCCCGGCAGGGGGGGCAGTTGCAGCTCGCGCAGCTGGTCTGCCAGACCGCGCTGGCGGTCTGCCAGATCATCCGGTGACGCAGGGTCGTCGCCATCATTCTGGCGGAACTGGTCCTGCAGGTCGTTGAACGTATCATCGGCCAGATCCTGTTGCTGGCGCAGCGTATCCCCCAGCCCTTCCATGGCTTCATTTCCGGGCATGCCCTGGCCGCCCTGCCCTTCGGCCATCTGCAGATTTTCCAGAAGTTCCTGCAACTGCGCCAGCAATTGCGCGGCTTCATCCATGCGGCCTTCGTCCATCAGTTCCTGAATGCGGTCCAGAAGCTGCTGGATCTGGTCCTGCGTGATTTCAATGCTTTCACCGTCGGGCGGCGCTTCGCCGCGTTCGCGGGGCTGTTCGGCTAACTGGCGCATGTAATCGCGCATGGCCTCGCGCAATTCATCCATCAGATCGGCCACTTCGGACGGGTCCGCCCCGTTGCGCACGGCTTCATTCAGGCGTTCCTGCGCACGCCGCAAACGTTCGCGGGCATCGGCCAGTTCGCCTTCTTCCAGCAATACGGCCAGATCCCACATGCGCTGCGCCAGATCATCGCGCGTGGCGCCATCCAGCCCGCCGTCATCCAGACTGGCCAGCAGCAGGTCGCGGGTTTCAGTGAACCTGATCCGCGCTTCAACACCGCGAAAGGCATCCTGCGGGTGGTGGCCGATCGCGCGCATCAACTGGCCTGCACGCCGGGCATTTTCGCGTGACCACAACAGGTCGCGCCGCAATTCGATAACAGCAGCGGCCATCGGGTCGAAGAAACGTCGGCCCGGCAATGTCATGGCGTGGGGTTCAGTCTGGCCTTGCTGGCCGCGCGCATCTTCGACCTGCAGCGCGACTGTGACCGGCATATTGGCCCATGGGTGCTGCGAGAAATCTTCGATAAAGGCATCGGAAAATTCGACCCGCGACCCTGATACGGGCAGCGGCAGCGCAACTGTCAGCGCATCCCGTGGTTCGGGGGGCACGGCAAGGCCAAAATCACGCGGCGTATTCGCAAGGTCCAGATCGATATGAACCTTGCCTGCGACAACGCCGTAATCATCGCTTGCGGTGAAATCCTGCCGCATCAGCCCGCCGCGTTCGCGTTGCGCAACGCCGTCCAGTCTGACGACGGGCGGCTGATCGGTCAGCGCGGCCACTTCCCAGTCGCGCCCACCGGGGCCACGGATGCTGAGCCTGCCGGAGTTTTCGATATCGAAATCCTGCGCCATATCTGTCGTGTCGGGGTCCACCCTGCCCGACAGGCCCTCATGCACCGACATGACGCCTTGCTGGCCATAGAAGCGCACTGTCACGCGGCTGCCTTGGGGCAGTTCCAGACGGGCGCGGTCCACTTCGTTCAGGTACAGGCTGGGCCGTCCGGTATAGGCAGGCGGCTGCACCCATGCTTCCCATGACGGGCCAAGCGCCACAGCTTCGGCGCGGCCGGGAATTTGCGCAAGTTCCGATATTTCCACCACACGCATGGGCGTGCCGAACAGCAGCGACACGGTAAATGCTGTCAGCGCGATATAGCGCAGACCGAAGCGGTCAAACCGCGCCAGCCGCAGATCGCCGCGCACCGGGGTGACATGTGCCAGCCGCGCCTGCATCCGCGCCTGATGCGCGACCCAGACCCGCACTGACGCTGCATCCTGCGCGCCAATCGCCTGCTGATCGCCAAGTGTGGCCAGCGGGCGCCCGGGCAAGGCCTGATCAAGCCGTTGCGCGGCATCCGCGGGAAAGGGAGGTTGCAACCGCCACGCGCCATGAAGCAACGCACCAAGCAGTGCAAACAGCAGCACGATTGCCGCAATACTGGCCCAAAGCGGTGGCAGATAGTCCTGCGCGCCGAACCCCAGCCCTGCGGCCACAAGCAGCAACAGTGCCGTAAAGGGCCAGAATGCACGCGCCAGCCTTTCCGCCCACAGCCCTGCCAAGGTGCCCCGCAGGGCGCGGGTCAGGGCGGGTGGCATGTCTGTCGTCTTTCGGCGGAACATCAGCCCTCTCTGCGGGCCATGGGTTTCATGGCTTTGGGGTCATCCATGCAGGCAATGTATCGCGGTTGATGATTTCGTCAAAGCTTGGGCGGGGGCGGATGACAGCATATTGATCATCTTTCACCAGAACTTCGGGGATCAGGGGGCGGGTGTTGTATTCCGACGACATCACCGCGCCATAGGCCCCGGCGGACCGGAACACGACCAGATCATCGGGGGCAAGCGGCGGCATGTTGCGCGCCTTGGCAAATGTATCGCCCGATTCGCAGACCGGGCCGACAATATCCACCGGGTGCAACTCCAGGCCCGCAGCAGCCTCCTGCACCGGCACGATGTCATGATGCGCGCCATACATGGCCGGGCGGATCAGGTCATTCATCGCGGCATCAAGGATCAGGAAATTACGCCCCTCCCCTTCTTTCAGGTAAATGACGGAAGCCACAAGGATACCCGCATTGCCCGCAATCAGGCGGCCCGGTTCAATTTCAATCTCGACATCCAGATCACCCAGCACGCGCCGGATCATCGCGCCGTATTCCAGTGGCAGCGGCGGCGTTTCATTGGACCGGGTATAGGGAATGCCCAGCCCCCCGCCCAGATCCAGCCGCCGGATGGTGTGACCATCCGCGCGCAATTCGCGGGTCAGGTCGGCAATCTTGCTGAATGCAGCCTCAAACGGGGCAAGGTCGGTCAACTGGCTGCCGATATGCACATCCACACCGACGATTTCGATGCCCGAAAGGGTCGCGGCCTCGGCGTAAATCGCGCGGGCTTGTGTGATCGGAACGCCGAATTTGTCTTCCTTGCGACCAGTGGCGATTTTCTCATGCGTTTTGGCATCGACATCAGGGTTCACGCGCAGGGTAATCGGCGCGACCGCCCCCATGGCGCTGGCCACCGACGATAGCACACGCAGCTCTTCGGCGGATTCCACGTTGAACTGCCGGATGCCATGGGTCAGCGCATATTCCATCTCCGCGCGAGTCTTGCCCACGCCGGAAAACACGATCCGGTCGCCGGGCACCCCTGCGGCCAGTGCGCGCCGGTATTCGCCCCCCGACACCACATCCATACCCGCGCCCAGTTCGGCCAATGTCTGCAAAATGGCCTGATTGGACAGGGATTTGATGGCAAAGCACACCAGATGGTCCAACCCCGCCAGCGCATCCTGAAACAGGCGAAAATGGCGCGTCAGCGTGGCTGTGGAATAACAATAGAACGGTGTGCCCACGTCTGCTGCAATGCGGGTCAGGGGCACATCTTCGGCATGCAAAACGCCGTCGCGGTATAAAAAATGGTCCATCAGGGGTGCTTTCGGTCAGGCGGCGGGCAAGGATGCAAGGGCGTGTGCCTTCAGCGAGAGTATTTGCGGCAAGATGAAGACTGCGTCAATCCGGTCGCGTGCGCAGAAACAGATAGAGCGGCAGCCCACAGGACACCCCGATGCAGAATGTGGCCGGAATGGCCAGAAGCCCGCTGAAGCGGCGGCGCTGCCATGTTTCCACCAGAACGAACAGTGTCAGCGCCAGCGCCGCAATCGTCAGATCCCAGACCAGCCCGCTGGTGGCCGCATTGGCATGCCAGGCATCCACCATGGCCATCAGCGACCATTCGTTCTGCGTAAACCAGGTGATGAACCAGTACATCGGATGGACCGCGCCCCAGATCGCCATTGCCAGGTAGATCATCCGCAGGGCTGTCATAGATCTGTGGCGACCCCTATCCGGACCTCGCCGGAAATTCCGATGGGGGGCGCGGACGGATCGTCATGGCGCGGCGGGGCGTCGGCGCCACAGGCGGCCAGCGCAATCACAAGGGCAAGAGCGGCGTATTTCATTTAAGAACCTCTTTCCAGCGGGCGATCTGGGTACGGACATTTGCGGGTGCGGTGCCACCATAGCTGGTGCGGCTGGCGACCGAATTCTGCACGCCCAGAACAGAATACACTGCAGCGGTGATCTGGCCATGGACATTCTGCATCTCTTCGATGGACAGGTCAGGCAGGTCGCAGCCCTTGTCCTCCGCCAGTTTAACCAGTGACCCGGTGACGTGGTGCGCCTCGCGGAAGGGCAGGTTCAGTTCGCGCACCAGCCAGTCGGCCAGATCTGTTGCGGTTGAAAACCCGGATGCGGCCGCCGCTTCCAGCGTTGCGCGGTTGGCGGTCAGGTCGCGGACCATCCCATCCATTGCCGCAAGCCCCAGCATCAGCGTATCGGCGGCATCAAAGACCTGTTCCTTGTCTTCCTGCATGTCCTTGGAATAGGCCAGTGGCAGCCCCTTCATGACAGTGAACAGCGCCACTGTCGCGCCAAGGATGCGCCCCAGCTTCGCGCGCAGCAATTCCGCGGCATCGGGGTTACGTTTCTGCGGCATGATGCTGGACCCGGTGGAAAACTGGTCCGACATGCGCACAAACCGGAACTGCGCCGAGGACCAGATCACCAGTTCTTCGGCAAAGCGCGACAGGTGCAGCGCACAGATACTGGCGGCAGACAGGAATTCCAGCGCGAAATCGCGGTCCGACACGGAATCAAGGGAATTTGCCGTGGGCCGGTCAAACCCCAGCGCAGTGGCGGTCATCTGCCGGTCAATGGGAAATGACGTGCCCGCCAGCGCCGCTGCGCCAAGGGGGCATTCATTCATCCGTGCGCGGGCATCCTGAAACCGGCCCTTGTCGCGGGCCAGCATTTCCACATAGGCCAGCATATGATGCCCCCATGTGACCGGCTGCGCGGTCTGCAGATGGGTGAAACCGGGCATAACCCAGTCTGCCCCGGCTTCGGCCTGCGCCAGAAAGGCCTGCATCAGTGATTCAATGCCCGTAATCGCGGCGTCGCACTGGTCGCGCACCCAGATGCGGAAATCCAGCGCGACCTGATCATTGCGCGAGCGTGCCGTATGCAGCCGCCCCGCAGGCGTGCCGATGATGTCCGAAAGGCGCGCTTCGACATTCATATGGATGTCTTCCAGGGCCGTCGAGAAGGCGAAGGTTCCGGTTTCGATTTCCGCCAGAACCTGCACCAGCCCCTGATCTATGGCCTGCGCATCCTGTTTGGTAATGATACCGGTTGCCGCCAGCATGGCTGCATGCGCGCGCGACCCGGTGATGTCCTGCGCCGCCATACGTTGATCGAACCCGATCGAGGCATTGATGGCTTCCATGATCGCATGTGGCCCGGCAGCAAAGCGCCCGCCCCACATTGTGTTCGCTGAAGAGTCGTTCATGTATTCTGTTCCCTGACGCCACCGGAAGTCGCAAGCGCTATACGCCCGCCCGCCTGCGAAGGCAATCCGCAGGGCAACAGGGCAAATGGTGTTGGAACAGGAAAATAACGCAAGCATTTTAAAGAAACGCCGGAATTTAACCGTGAATTAAGCGCGCTGGGGCAAGGCTGGGAAAAGTCCTGGAGAGTTCCAATGCCAAACCAGTTTTCCGGTCGGCCCTATGATGAAGCTGCTGCCTATGCATCGCCCTTTGGCGCTGCGGCGGAACAGACACGGCATGACGCCATTCATCTGGTCGAACAAGGCCTGAAGGAACGGCGCGCAATGCTGGCCTTTCAACCCGTCGTGCAGGCGCGCATGCCGCGCCGCGCTGCATTCTATGAAGGGTTGATCCGTATCATGGACCCGACCGGCCGGATCATTCCTGCAGGGGATTTCATTGGTGCGGTCGAAACCATGGAACTGGGGCGTAAAATAGACTGTCTGGCGCTGGAAATGGGGCTGGAAACGCTGGCGGCTGAACCCGGAATCCGCCTGTCCATCAATATGTCCGCGCGTTCCATCGGGTATCCGGAATGGCTGGCCACGCTGGAACGGGGCTTGCGTGTGGACCCCAGAATAGGTGAACGCCTGATTCTTGAAATCACGGAATCATCCGCAATCGTCATGCCGGACCTGGTGACAGTATTCATGCAGGATATGCAGGAACGCGGCATTTGTTTCGCGCTGGATGATTTCGGCGCAGGCTACACAGCGTTCCGTTATCTGAAAGATTTCTATTTCGACATCATCAAGATTGACGGCGAATTCATTCGCGGCATCAGCGACAACCCCGACAACCAGATTCTGACTCAGGCGTTGGTGTCGATTGCGCGGCATTTCGATATGTTCACTGTCGCTGAATCGGTCGAAACCGTCGAGGATGCGCGCATTCTGGTCGATATGGGGGTCGATTGCCTGCAAGGCTATCTGTTCGGGGCACCTGATACGCAAGCGCCCTGGCACGCATCGCATCTTCAGAACGAAAAACTAAGCGGGTGAACACTGTGGGAAGGGTGCAATTGCCCCGGCATCCCCCGTCCGGCTGCCATATGTTGCGGGGGCGGCGGGATTCGCATCGTTGGTCGCGCGATTGCCCGGCGTCGCCGGGTCAGGTCTTGCGCCTTGGATTGGCGCGCAGTGTCGGGCTAGCCGCCAGCGGGTCGTCAGGCCAGGGGTGCCGGGGGTATTGCCCGCGCATGTCCTTGCGCACATCGGCATAGCTGTTGGCCCAGAAGCCCGGCAAATCCATTGTCACCTGCACTGGCCTGCGCGCGGGCGACAGCAGCACCACACGCATTGGCAAGCGCTTCGGCCCGATCGCAGGGTGGTCCGCCATGCCGAACATTTCCTGCAGCCGGACTGCGATTTCCGGCGCATCGCCACCATAATCAATGGCGACCTTATTGCCCAGCGGGGTGACAAAATGCGCAGGCGCCAGCCTGTCCAGTTGCTGCATCTGGTCCCAGTCCAGCATGGCGCGCAAGGCTGGCTGCACATCCAGCGCGCGCAGATCATCGGCCGTGCGGCACTGCGCCAGCGCGGGGCCAAGCCAGTGTTCAAGCCCCGCCAGCAGCGCCGCGTCAGACATGTCGGGCATCTCCAGCCCTTGCGCGCGCAGCAAATCCACGCGGGCAATGAACCGGCGCGCGCCATCTGACAGCGGCAGGCCAATATCGCGCAGCCCCGCGCAGGCAGCGGCAATCATCGCGTCAGGCGGGGCGTCATGCCAAAGACGGTCTGCCAGTACCAGCGCGCCGAAATGTTCCTGTTCGCGCGCCTTGATGCGTTGTTCGCGCCGGGACCAGCTGCAAATCTGCCGCCAGGATATCTGCTGCGCAAAAAGCTGGCGCAGACTGGCCTCTCGCAGGGCGATGGCCTGCCGGATACGGGCTTCGCGCGGGTTGCCGTCAGTGTCGGTCACGACAATCAGCCGGGTTTGCGCCAGCCCGTCGCCCGCATCCAGCACCGCGCCCTTGCCCCCTGCCAGCACATAGCGCGGATCATCCCCCTTACGCCGCAATCCGATCCGGTCGGGATAGGCGAGGGCCACCATTTCGGCGCTGGAATGCGGCGCCTTGACCGCCGGGGCCAGCCGCGCCAGACGGCGGGCGTCTTCCTTCACCCGTGCAAGGGCCGGTTGATGGATTGCATATGGCCGCGTGTCGCCAAACCGGCGCGGGTCACGGAACGCTTCCAGCCGCAGCGACAGGTCCGCAGGGGCCGCCTGCAGAATATCGCGTTCCGACAATAGCGCGGCAAGGGGTGCTGCGTCGCGGCCTGCGGATAACAGCATATGCGCCACGCGCGGGTGCAGCGGCAGCGCCGCCATGTCGCGCCCATGTATCGTGATCCGTCCTGCCGGGTCCAGCGCGCCAAGACCCATCAGCAGCGCACGCGCTTCCGCCAGCGCGGCGGCGGGCGGGGGCGTCAGGAACCGCAAGCCCGCATCACTGCCCCAAAGCGCCAGATCAAGCGCCAGCGCAGCCAGATCCGCGCGTTCGATTTCAGGCGGCGCGAAGGCGTGCAGCGCCCCTTCTTCGGCGCGCGCCCACATCCGGTAACAGACCCCCGCCTCCATACGCCCCGCACGCCCGCGCCGTTGGTCGGCTTCGGCGCGGGTGACACGTTCGGTCACCAGCCGCGACATGCCGCTTCCGGGGTCAAACCGCGCCCGCCGTGCCAGCCCGCAATCGACCACCACACGCACCCCTTCGATGGTCAACGATGTTTCGGCGATTGCGGTTGCCAATACCAGTTTGCGCCCGGTTTTGGCGGGCATCAGGGCTGCGCGCTGCTCGGCAAGGGGCAAAGCCCCGTAAAGCGGGTGCAGGCTGGTATCGGCGGGCAGGTCGTGGGCAAGCGCCCCCGCGACGCGCCTGATTTCCCCTTCACCGGGCAGGAATGCCAGCACTGACCCTGTTTCAGCGCGCAGCGCCTGCACGATCAGGTCGGCGGCGGCACGTTCAAACCGCGCCGTTCTGGGCAAGGGGCGGTCCAGCCACCGGGTTTCAACCGGAAAGGCGCGCCCCTCGGCGGTCAGAACGGGCGCATCGTCCAGCAGCGCGGCCACGGGGGCTGCATCCAACGTGGCGGACATGACAATCACCTGCAGGTCCGGGCGCAGCGCATCGCGCATTTCCCATGTCAGCGCCAGCCCCAGATCCGCATTGACCGAACGTTCATGAAATTCATCGAAAATCACCGCGCCAATGCCTGCAAGTTCGGGGTCGCGCTGCAACATACGGGTCAGAATGCCTTCGGTCACGACCTCTATTCGGGTGTCGGGGCCGGTCACGGATTCGCCCCGGATACGGTAGCCCACGCGCTGGCCCGGCTGTTCGCCCAGCAGATGGGCCATTTGTGCGGCGGCGGCACGCGCGGCCAGTCTGCGCGGTTCCAGCATGACGATGCGCCCCTTGACCTGATCCAGCAGCGCCAGTGGCACACGGGTTGTCTTGCCCGCCCCCGGCGGGGCTTGCAGCACGACACGCCCGGCGGCTGCAAGGGCCGTTTTCAGCGCGGGAAGGATGTCATCAATAGGCAGTCGCATGGCCAGCGTTATGCCGCCATTTTATGCCATCATGCAACGGCGCGCGCCGTCTTTGTCGGGTCATGATACGCCAAATCATGGGGCGGGGCTGGACAAAGGGGCTTCCTGCGGGCCATTTGGGGACAATGAGCAGGAACAACGGGGGCGCATATGGATATCGCAATCCTGGCCGATGCGGTCGAGCGGGGCGAACGGCGCGCAGTTGCGCGCGCCATCACGCTTGTCGAAAGCGCGCGCCCAGAACACCGGGTACAGGCCACGGAATTGCTGGAAACCCTTGCCCGCACCGGCCGAGAGGCCATTCGCATCGGCCTTTCGGGCACGCCGGGTGTCGGGAAATCCACCTTTATCGAAAGTTTCGGCCTGATGCTGGTTGCGCAGGGCCTGCGCGTGGCCGTGCTGGCGGTTGACCCGTCCAGCAAGCGCACCGGCGGGTCCATTCTGGGTGACAAGACACGCATGGAACGGCTGTCGCGCAGCCCCGATGCGTTCATTCGTCCCAGTCCCAGCCAGTCACATCTGGGCGGGGTGGCACGGCGCACGCGCGAAGCAGTGGCGCTGTGCGAAGCGGCGGGTTTCGATGTGGTGCTGATTGAAACTGTTGGCGTTGGCCAGTCGGAAACAGTGGTCGCGGAATTGTCGGATGTGTTTTTGCTGCTGCTGGCGCCTGCGGGCGGCGATGAATTGCAAGGCGTCAAGCGTGGCATCATGGAAGCTGCGGATATCATTCTGGTGAACAAGGCAGATGGCGATCTGAAGGCAACCGCCATGCGGACCTGCGCCGATTATGCCGGTGCATTGCGCCTGTTGCGCCGCAGACCGCAGGACCCCGACGGGTTCCCGAAGGCCATGACCGTTTCAGCACTGGAAATATCGGGGCTGGACCGGGCCTGGGCCGAAATCCGCGATCTGGTGGACTGGCGGCGCGCGCAAGGGCATTGGCACGCGCGCCGTGCCGAACAGGCCCGCCACTGGTTCGAAGAAGAAGTGCGCCAGACATTGCTGGCACAGCTGGCGCAGCCAAAGGCACGCAGCCTGATGCAGTCACTGTCGGAACAGGTTGCCGATGGCCAGCTGACCGCCAGCCGCGCGGCGCAAGACCTGTTTGCCAGCCTTTGGCCGGAAATGGAGCAGACAAAACTGCCGGAATCGCTTGACGCCACTATCGATACCCCCTAATAGCGCGGGAACGAGATTCACGGCGCTGCGCAGCAGTGCCCTTTGGTATGTGGCGGCATGGCTGTTTCGTCATCCGCCCTTATGAACAAGACGAGGATAAACCCATGTCGCGCCGCTGCGAACTGACCGGAAAAGGCCCGATGTCGGGCAACAATGTAAGCCACGCCAACAACAAGACCCGCCGCCGCTTCCTGCCCAATCTGCAGGACGTGTCGCTTCAGTCCGAAGCGCTGGGTCGCAGCTTCAAGCTGCGCGTTTCCTCTGCAGCGCTGCGCTCGGTGGATCACCGCGGTGGCCTTGACGCCTATCTTGCCCGCGCGAAGGATGAAGAACTTTCGCCGAACGCACAGAAGATCAAGCGTGACCTTGCAAAGGCGCAAACCGCCGCCTGAACGGCAGGTATTTTATTGGGGCCTCCGGCATGACCGGGGGCCTTTTTGCATGAACCCAAGGCATGCCCGTTGTAATCCTGCCCATGATACAGCAAGAAGACAACCGTGGTCCCGTAGCTCAACTGGATAGAGCACCTGACTTCTAATCAGGATGTTGGGGGTTCGAGTCCTCCCGGGATCGCCAAACCTTTTTCATGCACTTGAAAAGTCACGGTTTTTCATCCTTTTGTTGGAACTTTTCCGAAAACTTGGAACTTTGCCGTTCTCGGTCTGTGCCAATTAGCGCCCGCTTCCGGTCAAATTTCTTTGCATAGAGTGAAACCATGCTGTCCGATTCGTGGCCTATCCACCCCTTAACCTGATCGCGGGTCGCGCCTGCTTCGATCAGCAGTTCAGTGCGGCGCTTGCGTAGGCCGTGTGCTGTCTTGCCTTCTATGCCCGCATCGCGTGCCTTCTCGGCAAGCCACTGTGACGCGGCTTTGACAGATCGCGATGAACCTTGCGCCGTGGTCATATAGGTCAGGTGCCGCGACGGTCGCCTTTGGATGGCTTGGTGTAGCAAGTGCAAATCCGATGAATACTGATCGGCGAGAGGCGACACACCCATGTCAAAAGGCGGATAGGCTTCGGCGCCCGTCTTGCCCTGGCAAAATATTAGGAACCCGTCGCGGCTCACATTGACTGGACCCAATTTGATTGCATCTGAGATGCGCGCGCCAGTCCAGTATATCAACTCGAAGGCAAGGCGAGGGGCGCTGTCGAGCGGCCAATGCTTGCGGAACTTTTCCACATCGGCTTGTGTCCAGCTTGCGTGACCGTCTGTCTTTTTTGTCTGTGTCTTCGCTACTGCCAGCGCGGGATTGCTTGGAAGGCTGTAAGCCTCTGTCGCAAACTTCATCAAGCTGCGCCAGACCTTCAAGCGGTTGTTCCTTGCGTGTGGTTTAAGCCCCTTGAGGTCAGCGCGGATATGTTCAGGCTTGAGGGTTCGCAGATCGGCCTGTCCATAGGCTTCAATGATCCGGTCATACTCTGGCCTGCGTCGCGCCTTTGTGCCTTCTCTTAGAACGTCACGCCAGTAATCACTGCGCAGCAGGCTTTGAGCGGCGTCCTTGATAGATCCCTTCGGAGCTGGCAAGCGCAGATCGATTCCATCCGCCCCGGTGATCGAGGCAAGTGCCTTGGCATAGGCCGAAAGAAACATCGGGTGATCGACTGGCGCGTCAGGCATGGGGACGCGCTTCGCACCTTTCGGCCCCATGTAAAGCCGGGGATTGCCGCTCGGGAAGTGACCCGACTGGCTCAGGTATTTCAGCTTGGTGGAAATACGGCGTCGCATGACACAAGCCCCCCTTCCGTGCTGTCTGGATCGGTATTTTGCAACAGATCGTCGATCTGCGCGCGCGACCAGACCTTTACGCCCAAGCGAGTGATAGGCGCGGGCAAAGCGCCTTCGCGGACCAGATCATCAAACTTGGTGGTTGACACGTCCACATACTGTGCGGCGCGCGCACGGCGCAGGTATCCCGGCCAGTCTGGTAGCAAAGCCTTTCCCATCACTTCGCCCCCCTCGATGCACTAATCACGTCCTGAACCTTGTCGCGGTCGAAGGCGTAGGGCTTGCCCTCAATGGCGCGCAGATTGTGCTTTTCGCACCAGCTCCAAAATTTGGGTGGCATGTTGCGACCAAAGCCCAGATCGGCCGAGAGGTCGGCGGCATAAACGGTCGCGCTCATGTGCTGGCCTCCGGTCCTAACAGATCGGCAATCGCGCGGATCGATCCAAGCCCAAACGCCGAGATGTGTTGCAGGTCGGATCGCGGCTTGTCGCCCACCTGTTTTTGCAGCAACTCGATTGCATCTGGCCGTGAATAGTCAGGGTGCTGATCATAGTTCATCTTCAGGCAACGTTTGAGATTGTAGACCTCTATCCTTGCCATGGCCGACGGCTGGAACAACTCCACTCGAATGTCCGCCATCAATAGTTTTTGCGGGTCTGATTCACCGCGCGCGCGGATTGCGGCGTCAAAGTCGCCATTCCGCACTGAATCGATTATCGCGGCAAGTCCGTCTGCAAAGGTGTGATCTGGGGAAAGCCCATCGATCTTGAGCAAGGTTAATCGCTCCGCTCCCGCGAAAACTTCCTGATTGGGTGAAAACGGCAACTGGCCAAAAGTGTGAGCCATTTCCGCTGCATCCTTGATGCTCCGACTTGTTGCCGCTGCAATCAGAAGGTGCGCGGCATCGCGCGACGAGACTTTGGGGGCATTGCGCCCGCGTCCGCCTGTCTTGGTGCGTAGGCCAGCATCGGCAAGAAAACGGTCCATCTGCTTCACCTGCACCAGAGGCATGGCGAAGGTATCCGCCACGCGCTCAAAAAGTTGTCCGGGAGTTGCCGCCATGATAAGCCCTCGCAAGTTCTCATTTCAGAAAACACGCAATGCCGTGGCTTGTCAACTCATTTCAGTTTTTGATGTTTGAGAAAGTTCTTCGCTGAGCTCTTTCTCAGCCTGAATTGCATTGAGCGTGGCCAGATCATCATCAAGGTCATACAAATAGTCTGCCAGCCTTTCTGCCAAGGGCGCAGCGGCGTTGATCATGGCGCTGGTTATGTCCTTTTCGCGAGGGTCATTGCATAGCCCTCGATCCTCAAGGCCGCGTAGTAGGCCGCGCAGGGTCAGGGCGGCGAGTTGAATTTCGTGAAGGGTCTGCGGGATGCTCATGCTGCGGCCTTTCTTTTCAATTCGTCATAAGCATAGCGCGCAAGCAGATCACCCTCATCAGCTAGGTGACGCACTGAATCCGCGATGAAGTAAATCTCATCCGTGATCCTCTTAACACTGGTATTCAGATCGCCGTGATGTTCTCCAAGCATCTCGATCATTGCGGCCAAACCGCGAAACCGGTCCATCAAAATTTCAATCGAAAATGTGATGTCATCATCATATTCAGAACGCGCCTTGTTGAATTTGGACTTCGGCAAGCCGGGGGCGTTCCCCTGTGCGGGGGTGTGATCGGTCATTGTGCTATTCTCCTGTTATGGTATTGTCCGAAAGTGGACATAACATAATGTCCGAAACCGGACAAGGTAAAATGACAAGTTCTGAACAGTTGCGTGCAGCGCGCGCCATGATTGGGTTATCGCAGGCTGATCTGGCGTCAATGACGGGCCGGACAGACAAGACTATTCGTCGCGCGGAAACAGACGTTTCTTTAGTTGCTGCTGATACCGTCGCAGCCCTTCGCGCAGCGCTCGAAGCCGCTGGGGTTGTGTTCTTGTCTGAGAATGGGAATGGTCCTGGTGTGGCATTGAAAAGGAAATCAAATGATTGAGACTGGGAAACTTTACACGCTGATAACGCTCGAAATGGGCGAAAATGGATACCATGAGGTATCTCAGGGGGTGACCTTTACGAAGGTCGAAGGAAGTCTGGTCGAGATCGACGGACACACTGTGCTAAACCTTAATTCCCCAATGTTTCATTGTGTGATTGATCGAGAAGCAGAAAAAAATCACCATGAACAAGCAGCAAAAGATTCCGAAATTAACATTCAGCTTACTGATTAAAAGTTTCTTTTCGAGCGCGCCATCGATCAAATAAAATGGCCAGCCCCGGTTGTCACCGTGCTGGCCTGCGCCGCGCCCTCAAGGATCTGAAAAAGGGCCGCGCCTTGACGGGGTTCTGACGTGACTCGCCGTCCATACCGTGCCGTTCGGGTCATGAAGAAACCCAAGGCGGCAAGCCTTATTCGGTTTGCGTTCCCTTCCAGTCCACCAAGGCCAACGCCTGCGCGGGGTCTATGCCCTGTTCCTTGGCCTCTGCCAGCGCCTTGATGATCGCACCCAAAGCGCGCGCCTTGCCACCGGTGTCGAATGCCTGCAAAGGGCGCATAAGATCTATCTGGACAGGTGCGCCCAGTTTGGCCGTTGCTTCCTCGGCCAGCAGTTCGGCCAGGGGCTGCAAAGTCCATTGCGCAAGGTGGCGTTGGGCTTCCCTGATTACCGGCCCTGTCGCGCTTGCATTGGCCATGGCTGGCAACACTCCGAACGCCATCAGGATCGCAGAGCGGGCCTGTTCCAAGCTCTCGCGGGTCATCGCGCGTTGCAGATCGGGGGACAGGTCTTCGCGTTTCTGCCCCAGCTGAGGATTCATGCCTGCGGCAGTTGACTGTGCAACGCCCTCAAAAACCATCGTTTGCCCGCGCCTGCCCCGGAAGCTGGCGCGCATCTCGGCCATGTCTTCGGCGCTGCCTTCCGGGACTGGCAGAACCTGAGACCCAAGCGGCGCGTTGCGGTAAACGTCCAGCAGCGCGCTTTCTAGCGTGTGCATCAGGTCACTGGTCAGGCTCGATCTGCGCAAGGGGCTGGTTCCGCTCCACGGTGCTGTCAGATCGGCGCCGGTGCGCAGATGAATAACCTCTCCCGGCAACGCTGTGAAGCTGCGCCCGCCGCCTGTCTCAGGGATGCCAAGACGATATGCGCGCGGTTCACTGTTCTTGGTCAAAATCTCCCAATCGAATGCCGGCACAAGTCGCGCGCCATCCATCCACAAAATCACCTCGCCGCGCAGCGCCATAGATCTGGCAATCAGCGCCATATGCCGCCGGGTGAGCAGATCCGGCGCGCTGCAATCCGCCATTGAAAACGCGCCCTCCCATAGCGAGATGCAGCCTTGCGCAGTCGCTGTCAGCTCGGCCATACCGCCCGCGCCGCTGATCGCTGCGTGCCGTGCCTGGATAACTTGCGCGGTATAGCCTGCGCCGCTCGATCTGGTCTCAGCTGGCTTGCGCCGGAAAATGTCGAGAATGCCCATCTTATGGCCTCCATCTGTTGAATGTGCGATGCAGGCCGCGCCGGTTTTGATCATCGCGCAGCGGGTTCCATGCGCGGGCTTCAACCTGCGCGGTCGGATAGGCTGGCCGCGTCACGGCGCTGATCTCGATCAGATCGGCACGTGTGATTGATCGCAGCAAGCCACTGCCCTTGCGCTCGATCCTCTCGCCGCCCTCTGCGACACGAAAGCCCGGCGAAAGACCACGGATCAGCCCTGCCCGATGTGCGGCCAGAAAGTCGCGCGCCCAGCTGGTGCCATCATCCAGTTCCGCCTCGATCTGGACCGCCTCGCCGCTGTCACGAATTATCAGCGTTCCAGCGCTGCGACTGGCCAAGGGCTTTTCAAAGTCATGACCGGCAAGGAAGTAAAGTTCGCCCTCGGCCTCGATCCGGGCCGCAAATGCGCGGGCCTCGATCCGCTCTGATCGCCCCGGTGCAAGCTCGGCCTCGGTGTTGTAGGGAAAGCGCCCGGTCAACCGGACGCCCCCTAATTCGGCGCGCAGCTCCAGCGCGCCTGATGCTGCGCCCCAGAGCATCATTCGCCCGCCGCGATTTCGAGACCGGACAACACGCGCAGTTGCGCAGGCCGTGCAACCGTCACGTCCTTGGTTGCCAGTGCTGTCAGGCGCAGGCCACCGGCTTGCGCATCTGAATATGGGTCGCGGATCAGGTCGATAGCGCCCCACATGCCCACGAAGATCGGGGCAATTCCACCGGTGCTTGTGGTCAGAAGCGACATTGTGGCCAGCGGATCGCCAGCGGGCGCGGCAAGCCCGTTGTTTGTCGTGTATGTGTTGGGCAGGTGCTTGGACAGGCGGTCCCATTCAGTCAGGCCGCTGCCCGCATCCCAGATCGCACCATCCAAGAAGTCCCAAAGCTCTGGCCGGATCATGGCATTGATTGAAGCCGCGCCACTGGCCGCGTTGCCGGTCATGAAGGCGGTCACCCCCGCGCGGAATGCGCCCCATGTGGCCAGTTCATCCACCTCTTGCAGGGCGATGTCATATGTCGCTCGCCCGGTGATCACGCCCAAGGGTTGGCCATCTGCGCCCGTGCCAAGGAAGGTTGCGCGGTCCAGTTCCACGGCCATTGCGGCGTTCATGTCGCGCCGCACGGCCTGCTCCAAGGCGCTGCCGGTCTGTAGCATGGCCTTGCGCGTCAGGCGCATCTGAACCCCAAGCGTGTGATCGGGCTTCATGGGCCGGTCAGCGGTCTGGAAGGGGGTCGGGCCGCCCACATTACCAGTTTCTGTTGCCTGCCAACCCACAGTTGCGCCTGCGGTTGTGACTGGCCACTCCGTTGCGCCGTGGTCAATCTGGATCATCTGCGCGCCCATACGGGCCGCGATGCTGTCGGGGAACAGCCGGTCGATGATCGGGCGCGTGCTGATCGGGTCAGGGGTGCCAGCGGCGACAGTGTTGCGCAATTCCAGCGCCGCCCATGGCACAGGAATGCCCCGGTATCCGCCCGTGTTGCGCAACTCGGTCACAATCTCGGCCGTTGCACCATCCAGCGCGCGGCCGTTATCCAAGGAAAGCGCGACCTGGCGTAGTTCAAACCGCGCAAGCAACTCGGCATATTCCTGCCCGCTGCGGGTTTCCAGATCGGCCCCGGCTTCGCGGCGCTCGGTATCCTCCGCGATCAGGGCCGCGCGATACCGGGTTTCATTGGTGCGGTATTCCAGATCAAGGGTTTCCATCGATCTGGTTTCGTCTTCGGTCGGGGTGGGATTTGCGGCCAGTGTGGCCAGTTGTTGACGAATTTCCGACTGACGCCGGGCGATACGAACTGATTCAAGCATGATTATTCCTTTCAAGTGCTTGTTTTCGTAGTATTTTCCAGCGCGCAAACGGCTTTCTGCCATGCGTTGCGCGTCGGGGTTGCAATGGGCGGGGGATGCCCAATCTCTACGCGCGTCTTGCTGGCGTGGCATGACGGGCAAAGGGCTTGCAGGTTCTGCGGATCAAAAGCCAATTCCGGATGGGTGCGAACCGGCTTTTTGTGATCCACTTCAAGCCGCCCGCGCGCGCCGCATTTCTTGCAGCGAAAACCGTCACGCTCGATCACGGCCATGCGCAGAACCTGCCAGCGCTTTGTGGATGTGACGCGCTTTGAATGGCGCTCGAATTCCGGTTTCAGGTCCATAGCGCGCGCGCCTTCTTGTTCGGCGTGGCCTTCATGCGCGCCCCTTGGGCCACGGCCACCACTGTCGCCGCCGCTGCGTCGATTCGCCCAAGGGACCGGGCCTTTGCCAGCTTGTGATTGCCTGCCGGATCAACCAAGGTGATCGCGTCTGCGAAGGCAAAGCGCAGCAACATCGAGGGCGCGACCTTCACTTCACCGTCAAACAGCGCGCGCCGGAATCGCTCGATGTCTTCGGCGCTGTCTTTCCAGCCAAAGCCGCGCCAGATGAATGGCACGCGCGCCAGCCCTGCGCCTTGCATGGCTTCGACAAATTCAGCGTGCCGAAATCTGTCACCCACGATGCACTGAGGTTGGATGCCGTCCAGCTGGCGCACAATCTCGGCCAGCCATCGCCCAGGTGGAACGGTGTTTTCCCCCATGACAGACAACTCGCCTCGCTCATGCATCTGGCAATAGCGATCCGAAACACCATCAGACGCGCCGCGATCTGCCAGTGAGGGGAAGCTCGGGAAGGTTCCAAGGGCCTCCAAGCGTCCGGTATCAGGCCAGTAAAATGCCGCCGCCGACATGCTGCGCGATCCGCCAAGGTCGATTCCGAGAATGCAGGGACCATCGCGCGGGGGCAGTTGATCCGGGTCAACTTCGGCGCTCATCCATTCATCAACCGTGACCAAAACGGATCGATCTTCGGATGAAACCCGCTCATTGCGGTTCAGGTTGCGGAAAGATGACAGGGCAGAGCCGCCGCGCGCGATTGCCCGCCGCGCCTGTGCCACCAGCCATTCAGGGGTTGCGCCTATGCCTTCAGCCGCGCCGGGGTTTGCGATCAGCAGGCTTTCGAGGTCATCAGCTGGCAGGCCCATTGGGGGGCGATGCTCCTGAACATACGTGCCGGGGGGCGGTTCATCCATCCAGCGCGAAAAGGTGTTGGCGTCATCTGGGGCACTGGTCGAGATGATCAGCGCGCGACCGTCCCGCTTGCCCAGACCGGACAGGATCGCGTTTTCAAGATTGTCGCCCTTCTCGCGTTCCCATGCCGCCCGTTCATCCATGATGGCCAGAGTCGGCGCGCCGCCCAGCACTGACTTGCCATCAGCCGCGATGACGCGCAGCAGACCGCCGCCGTTGCTGTGAAATTCAACTTCAAGCTTTGAGCCGCGCCGGATCGTGAACAGCCCCTGATCAGCTTCCGGCAGCGCCTCATAGTAACCCACCACGAAATTGAAGGCTGTCTTAGCCTGATCACGGTTGCGGGCTGCAAGGATGATTTCTCGCTTAGGCTGCGGGTTCTCTTCCAGCGCGCCCACCAGCTCGGCCAGCGCGATGCCAGAGGAAAGGGCAGTTTTGGCGTTCCCTCGACCAATCGAGAGCACGCCCACCATGATATTCTTTGAAAATGTGCCTTTGACAAACTTTCGCTGGAAATCTGCCAATTTAAGCGGCTTTCCGGCCTTTTTGCCCTCGGGAACTGACAGAAGGCCCAAAAACTGGATAGCGCGCACGCCGCGCGATTTTCCCCGGATTTTTTGGAGGAGAGAGAAAGGAACAGTCCCACCCCGGTCCTCAGGTTTTGACAAATCGGCGGCATTGGGACCAAATCCGGGCAAGTAAGCAATCGGTGTTCTGTTGTCTTTCTTCATTGCCGCGTCTCTCTCTAGTTCAACGTTGCTCTTTTCTGGTCACTGCCAATCGGTTCAGACCCCGGTTGACGGTCGGGAAGCGGGTTACTGCTGCGGGGTTGGAAAACCCGCCTCCCGCTCCCGACCGCCTGCCATGTTGCCCTGCCAATTCGGACGAGCCCCAGCATTAGGTCAGCCTGCCTTTCCCTCGGCTCGGCATCGCTCTCCCATGTTCACCGCCAGAGGGTGGCAGTGGGGTCTTAGGGCGTGGAGAGACCGCAAAATGCGGCGAAGCTGCCCTTGGGGATTCACACCCCGCCAACTTGCATTTGTGCTTGTTGGTTTGCGCCTGACCCGTTACCTTGGTTGCGCTTTAAGCAGATGCGCCAGCTAACCCGTAAAAGCCCACATCTGCCGTGACCCGCGTTGACGCGCGGGTCTTTTCTATTCGATCAACTCCCTTGCATCTGAACCGCTGAATAGGTCGGCAACCATGGTGCGCATGATCTGCGCTTGCTTGGCTGTTGGCTTCCAGTTGCGCCGCCGTTGGTTGCGCTGGATGGACAGGGCAAAGTCCTTGGCCCATCCGCGCGGCGTAGCCTTGATCACGGCATGCCAGTGGAACAGGGCGCGCTCGAGTTCAGGGCCGGTCATGCGCGCACCCCACGATAGCGCCCTATAACGCGCTGCATGGCATAGGACTGGGAAAGCGTGCCGCGTGCATGCGCTGCCTTGCCTTCATGCGCATTTGCTGCCCTGAAGTCATACAGTGCCGCCACCTGATCGCGTAGGGCGTGGCGGATATCAGGGGGCAATGCCTCGGCTGTCGCGCCAAATCCGGCCTGATACTCAATGACGAAACGCGCATGGCGCAGGTATTCTGTCACCGTCTCGCCCAGAATGATCATTGGTCGCATGCCGGGGATCAATTCGGCCTCGATTAAGTCACCTTCGGCCATGACCTGAAACACCGGATCATCGCTTAAAACAGGGCCTATAGGCATGCGCAGGCGGTCACTTTCCGGCCAGCCTTCAACCGTGACACGCACCATCTGATTGATCAGCGCAATTTCGGCTGCGTCTTCAAGCTCATGCGCCGCTGCGTCCTGCATTTCCGCAATCTGGGTGTCTTCTTCATAGTGAGTAACGCGCACGAAATCTTTTGTTGCGGCCAGATCAAGGCCAGTAGGGGGGCGGGTCAGGCGTTGGATGGTCAGTCGCATGCGCAGTTTTCCTTTCCCCATTTCAGGAAGCGCAGGCGGTTGGCCAGCGGCAGGGAAAGAAACAGCCAGCGCAACAGGCCGCGCCGTTGGTCAGGGTGTAAACTGCGGGTCAGCAACTCTGTCGCCACCGCCTCGGCAATAGCCACCAGTTCGGCCTCTCCTGCGCACTTGGCCCATTCCTGCGCGGCCTCATTGTCCATTGCTTCGGATGGTGGCATGCCAGCGTGCAAGTCGATCAGGGCCGCTGTCATCAAGGGGCGCGCGTCTTCGGGTTCTGCCGCCGCGATAGCATGCGCCAGATCAGCGGCGCGCTGCATCCGCCGGGCAGTTTGATGATGTTTTAAGTTGGAAGCGGTCCCGGCAAGTTGTTGATTTTGCGTTGCAGCACTGTTGGAACTTGTGGCCGCTTCATTGCTGATTTCGCTTGATTGCCCCGCAACTCCCGGGATCGCCATTTTCGTAATGTTGAACGTCAGATAACTTTGACCTTCACGTCATCAACTGACCAAGAATTGGAAAGCTGCCTTTGGGGCAGGATGCGGCGCAGATCTCGAAGGAGCCCGGACTGAGCGTTGCAGGATCAATTTCCCATCCATAAATGCAAGATATCGTATAACCATGGTCGACAATGAGCCAAAGCGGCTAACCTGCATCTTCAATAGAAGAAATGGGGCATCATGTCAGAAGAAGCATGTCTAGACCTGTGGGATATCCGCGAAGTCACTGCTTTCGCGGCGGAAAATGCCGCAGATGTCTTAACCATATTCGAGAAAACTGATCCTTCGGATCTTCGGCCGCGAGATGCAATCACCGCAGCATGGGCATTTGCGCGCGGCGGTCTTCGAGTAAAAGCGTTGCGTGACGTTTCTTGGGCCGCATTAAGAGCGGCGCAAGAGTCCAAAGATGAGGCCGCAAACCAAGCTGCGCGTGCCGCCATGGCCGCCGCCGCCGCTTCTTATCTGCATCCACTGCCTCGCTCCACCCAGATTAAGCACATTCTTGGTGCCGCAGCCCATGCGGCGAGAGCCACCGAACTTGTCGCGAATGAAAACCATAGTGCCGGAGCCAAATTCATTGAGGGTGTCGCTCGACGCGCGACTCCGAGGCTCGTTGACATACTATCTCGTTATCCGCCAGCGCCATCGAAGGACGGACGAGTGGGGGAACTCATCAGGGCCCTTGATCTTCAGCTTCGCGGCCCAAATACCTAAGTGATACATTGACCGATCCTGACCGGTTTATCCGCACTGCGGACAGTGACCCACACTGCGCCCAAGGTCCGGTATAGGTCAGAAATGCTTGACGGTTGGGCCGATATTGCGTGACGCGGCGTGCTGATACGATTCAGAAAATTGGCCGCATCGAGTCAACGATGCTCTACGTTCGACACGTAAAATTGTGTGAAGCAGGCATTAAGAACGCTCAGAACGGCGTTTTCCGATGCACACCGTGTCAAGCTTACCGATGCGATTGCGGACCTGGCATCACCGACAGCATTTTCCGGCTTTTCGATGATCATCTGGTTCTTCGTCCGGAAACCGGACCGGGCCGCGCGCGCGCTATTGACCTGAACCCGCTTGCGCCCTATACGCCGCAAGGTCTGCGGTCGGATTCGGCCTGCGGACCTTTTCTGTATAGGATACATCTGCCAGCTTCGGGCAGGTCTGGTCCGGCGGAATGCGACGAATGAAAAGCATGACTGACCTCTGGCGGGCACTGTGGTGGACCCGGACGAAGACCAGAGCTATCAGCCAGCGTTACATCAGCGGGACAACCGCGCGATTTTGAAAGGGCTAGCGATGAACCTTATCGCCCAGATCGAAGCCGAGCAAATTGCAGGGCTTGGCAAGGAAATTCCGGATTTCAAGGCGGGTGACACCATCCGCGTTGGTTACAAAGTGACCGAAGGTACACGTTCGCGCGTGCAAAACTTCGAAGGCGTATGCATCGCCCGCAAGGGTGGCGCAGGCATCGCCGCGTCCTTCACCGTGCGCAAGATTTCGTTCGGCGAGGGTGTGGAACGTGTATTCCCCCTCTATTCAACGAATATTGACAGCATCGCCGTTGTGCGCCGCGGTCGTGTGCGTCGCGCCAAACTTTACTATCTGCGTGACCGTCGCGGCAAGTCGGCCCGGATCGCAGAAAAGACCAACTACCGTCCCATGGACGAAAAAGCTTAAGGAGCGGGCGAATGAAAGCCGATACCCACCCCGATTATCACACGATCAATGTGAAAATGACCGATGGCACCGTCGTTCAGATGAAATCGACCTGGGGCGCCGAAGGCGACACTCTGTCGCTGGATATCGACCCCTCCGTGCACCCGGCATGGACCGGCGGTTCGTCGCGCCTGATGGATGCAGGCGGCCGCGTGTCGAAATTCAAGAACAAATATGCAGGTCTGGGTTTCTGATAACCCCAGCAGCAACAAGACCAGAAAGGCGCGGTTTCCGCGCCTTTTTTAATGCTTTATCAGATGCTTGCAGCACCGCCTCGCCCGCTTGCACATATCCGTTACCCCGCATAGAAGGGGGCAGGGAACAACGCATCAGGGCAATCGCATGGCGCATATCATCGTGGTCGGCAATGAAAAGGGCGGCTCGGGCAAATCCACCGTGTCCATGCATGTTTCCGTCGCATTGGCGCGTATGGGCAAGCGGGTCGGCGCAATGGATCTGGATCTGCGGCAGCTCAGCTTCGGGCGCTATATCGAGAATCGCCGCAATTTCATCCAGAAAAGCGGTATTGACCTGCCCATCCAGAATTTCCAGCCTCTGCCTGACATCGATGCGGCCAGTCTGCCGGACGGGGCGAACCTGTCGGATGCGCGCATGTCGGCCGCGCTGGAACTGCTGGAACAGACCTGCGATTTCATCGTCATTGATTGCCCCGGCGCCCATACGCGGCCCAGCCAGTTTGCGCATTCTGTCGCAGATACGCTGATTACCCCCATCAATGACAGTTTCATCGATTTTGACTTGCTGGCCAGAACGGACCCGGACACCGGCAAGGTTCTGTCGCCGTCGATTTATTCCGAAATGGTGTGGAAGGCGCGGCAAACCCGCGCGCAGGCCGGTCTGCGCCCGCTGGACTGGATTGTGCTGCGTAACCGTCTGGGCACAGTGGCCATGCACAACAAGCGCAAGGTTGGCGATGCGCTGGAAGAACTGAGCAAGCGCATCGGATTCCGTGTGGCGGCGGGGTTCGCCGAAAGGGTTGTTTTCCGCGAATTATTCCCGCGCGGGCTGACCTTGCTGGACCTGCCCGACATCGGCAATGACAGCATGACAATGTCACATATCGCGGCCCGTCAGGAAGTGCGCGATCTGCTGAACACGCTGGATCTGCCGGAACTGCGCGTCAGTGTCTGAAATAGCCACGACAAGGCAAGCGGGCATCCAGTTCATGCGATACCCGTTCAAGGCGCGCATCAATCTTGTCGTGTTGGTCCGGTTCGGCCTGTTTGACACCACGCATTGCCGCCAGCATCGAACCGATGCGTGAATTATCAACCGGGTTATGGAATATGCTCATTTCGTTACCCTCTTATTCGCTGCCCTGCGCGTGCCTCTGTGTTCATTTGCCTTCACGCGCCTCGTCTCAAGCCTTCTGTTTTCGCATGCCCGGGAACCGCTTCCCGCCTTTGCACAACATGCATTAGACAAATGATGGTCAAACGCTATGGCAGGAATATGGCCATCTGACGGAGACTCTACGGCAGGGGTCTTGCTGTCGGCGCTGGCGCTGGCGGAACCGGATAGGGGGTTTCCCGTGACCTTTCAGGATTTCTGATAGCCGGACACGGCATGACACAGCCAGCAGCGTTACATCAAGGCGTTGATTCCCGATGCCCCCTGCCCCGGACATTCCGGGAACCGATCCGGGTGTGGGCTGCGCGGCGGGTACGGCGCATCTGTCTGATGATCCGCGTGTGCTTGCCATATGGCAGCTTGCACCCCGCCCGCGCCCGTATTTTCAGCCCCTCAGCGCCTGCGGCATGACCGCAATTGCTGATCATACATCTGCGCGCGTGACGCCACGCGATCAGCGACCCCCAACAACCACGGCTTGGCATTATAGGACGCCCGCGCAAAACCGGTATGCCCTTCGTGATAGGCAAGATACTGGTTGCGCGCATCGTTCAGGGCAACGCCGTTGCGTTCGCGCGTCTTGTTGGCATACCAGCCGACAAAATCGGTCGCGTCCCGGATATTGGTACGGGCGGCACGGCGGCTGCCGGTTTCGCGCTGATATTCTTCCCATGTGCCGTCAAGCGCCTGCGAATACCCAAGCGCGGAAGATTGCCGCCCCATCGGGATCACACCCAGGGTGTAGCGAACCGGTGTCCGCGCGTCCCCGATGAACCGGCTTTCCGCATGGATAATCGCCATCTGGACCGGCACCGCAATTCCCCAGCGCCGTTCTGTTGCCTGCATTGCGGCAAAATACTGCGGGCGCTCTGTCGCCAGAAGGCACGCGTCATCCAGATTTCGTGGCGCAGAAAATTGCTGCCTGCCACCGCACGCGGCCACAAGGGCCACGATGAAAAGAAGTATGATTGGTCTGCTCATGACTGCCTCGGACCTTTTTTCATCAGCATATAGTATTTTGCCATGATTGAAAGCCCGGCCCGGCGTTCTGACGGCCCGCAAACCTGCCATTTCACGCCATCTGGCGCGTTCGTGAACGCCTTACGGCACAGCATCACGGTCATTAACACTATTTTCAACATCTGCACATATTCTGCCAGATGGGTGAATACAGGTGGGTGTGATGCAAAAAACTGACAATGTCAGACCGATAATTATTAAGCGCAAGAAAGTAATCGCTGGGGGCAGGCACCATGGCGGCGCGTGGAAAGTGGCCTATGCGGATTTTGTGACCGCAATGATGGCGTTTTTTCTGATGCTTTGGCTGCTGGGGGCGGCGGATGCTGACCAGCGCCAGGGTATCGCCGATTATTTTGCCCCGACCTTCAGTTTTCAAAGCCGGTCCTCGGGGGGGGATGGTGTCATGGGCGGCAGTGCGATTTCCGAGGACGCATCTCTGGCGGACAGCATTGCCAGCCGTGCGCAACTGGAAAGTGAACAGACCTTGCTGGAAGAACTGGCCGAAAGCTTTCAGGCAATATCGGGGCAAAGCCCGCTTCAGGAACAGGCCCTGCAGCATGTCAATATACTGCTGACCGATGAGGGACTGGTGGTAGAGGTGTTCGACCTGCCGGACTCGCAGTTGTTCGACCCGCGCAGTGCCCGGCCCAACCCTGTTCTGCTGGTGGTGCTGGATATGCTCAGCGACGTGTTCAGCATGGTCACCAATCCGGTGGCGATCAATGCACATTCGGCGGCATTTCCGTCGGTTGTTCTGGAAAATCCGGTCTGGGAACTGACCCTTGATCGCGCGCAATCGGTCCGGGCCGCGCTGACCGAAAGCGGTTTTTCCCCGGCGCGCATGCATCGTGTGACCGGACATGCCGACCGCAGCCTTGCATTGGCCACGAACCCGATGGACCTGCGGAATAACCGCCTCGAAATCACCCTGTTGCGCACAATGCGGCGCTAGTCCGGACGATTAGCTTGTTATTAACGCGCGTGGCGCAAGATGCAGGGAAGAATCATGCTGTAGATGGAGCGGATATGAGCATTTCGTCGTCAATGAACGCCGGCATTGCCGGGTTACGGGCACATTCAAGCCGTCTGGGGACAATTTCGGACAATATCGCGAACTCGGCGACATTAGGATACCGGCGCTCGGAAACAACGTTTCATTCCATGGTGGTCGGGTCCGGCATTGCGGGACAGGGGGCATATTCCGCAGGCGGTGTCCGGTCCACGTCCATGAAGCAGGTGGATCAGGGCGGTTCATTGATGGGAACCCAGAATTCCACCGATCTGGCAATCACCGGGCGCGGATTTCTTCCTGTCACAACGGAACTTGGCGCGCGCCTGAATGACGGAACCGCCCCGATGCTGCTGTCACCGACCGGATCATTCCGCCTGGACAACAGTGGCGTCATGCGCGATTCCGCAGGCAACACCCTGCTGGGCTGGCCATTGGACGCAGATGGCGTCATGCCCGTCACGCCCCGCGACAAGGCTTCCGGGCTGCGCCCCATCCGGGTGGATATGAACCAACAGGCTTCTGTCGCAACAAGTGTTGTGAACCTTGGCATCAACCTGCCCGCAGCCGCCACCTTGCCCGATGCATCAGGTGACCCGCATGCGATACTGATAGACTATTTCAACCCGGTCGGGCTGCCAGGCAAACTGGAAGTGCTGTTCACCCCTGTAACTGACCCCGCGGGGGCGACAAATACATGGTCACTTACCCTGACAGAAGTCGACACAGGCGCCGCATTGGGTACGTATACAATACAGTTCAATGACATGCCCGGCCTTGGCGGAACCTTGCAATCCGTTACCAGAACCAGTGCCGAAGGGGGGGACTATGACCCCGAGACAGGATCATTTGACATCGAAATTGCGGGGCAGCAGATTGATATCTTTGCCGGCTACTACGGCCAGAACGAAGGCATGGTCCAGCGCGGGACAAATTTTTCGCCCACCGGGGTTGAACAGAATGGCTTTGGCTCCAGCACGATCATCGGACTGACTGTTGATGCCGCCGGAAATCTTGACGCGATCTATGATCAGGGGTTCAGAAGAACACTCTACCGTATCCCTATTGTTGATGTCCCCAACCCCAACGGCCTGACCGCGAAAAGCAATCAGGCCTTTCAGGTCTCACGCGACAGCGGACCATTTTATCTGTGGGATGCCGGAACTGGCCCCGTTGGTGAAATTGCCAGCTATGCATTGCAGGAATCCGCAACTGATGTCGGGGCGGAACTGACCACGCTTATACAGACCCAGCGTGCCTATTCCTCGAATGCGAAAGTCATTCAGACCGTGGATGAAATGCTTCAGGAAACGACAAACATCAAACGCTGATCATTCCGCAAGCAGCAGAAGGTAAACCATCATGTCCCTGTCGATAGCATTCCATTCCGCAGCCAGCGGGCTGCAACTCGCATCGCGCGGTGCGCAGGTGGTGTCCGACAATATTGCCAATGCCAATACCGACGGATTCGGTGTCCGCTCCCTGACACAATCGTCACGCATTCTGGGGCGCGACGGGTCCGGTGTGGTCATGACTGGCATAAACCGCGAATCTGACCCTGCCCTTCTGGCTGAAATCCGCGGGGCGAACGCGGCGCAATCCAATACGGCCGGCCTTCTGGACTTCTGGACGGGGCTGGAAGCGACAATCGGAATACCCGGCGAAGCAGGCGCACTCTCCACCCATATTACTAATTTTGAAGGGGCGCTGAAGCAAGCCAGCATTCAGCCTGAATCGCAATCGGCCCTGCAAAAAGTTGCCCTTTCGGCATCCGGCCTTGCTGACAAAATAAACGAAATCGACGCCAGCCTACAACGAACACGCGACGATGCTGATGCAAGCATCAGCCGGGATGTGAACAGGCTGAATTCCATGTTCGAACAGATCAGCACATTGAACAAGGACATCTCGCGTCAGAAGCTGGCCGGCGACTTCCCCCATGCGCTGGAAGATGCACGACAAAACCTGATCGATCAGGCCTCTGCCCTGATCCCCCTGAAGGAGATTGCACGCCCGGATGGCAGGTCCATGATCATGGGCGCGGATGGAACGATCTTTGTCGACCGCGACGCCGCGCGCCTCGAATTCCAGCGCACCCCCTCCCCTGCTGCCGGGGAAAATGTGGCCGCGGGCGAACTGGGCCGACTGGTCATCAATGGGCGGGCCGTCCCTGCGACAAACCCGCTTATGCAATCGGGACGCATTGGAAGCGCATTTCAGCTCCGCGATGAAATCGCCCCGGCCCTGCAAGCACAGCTGGACCAGTTCTCGGAAGATCTTGTCGTCAGGTTTTCCGATCCGGGCGTGGACCCGACAATTCCGGCCGGTGCATTCGGGCTTTTCGCAGTGGCCCATGAAACGACAATGCCTCCCGGTCTGGTCGGCATCTCTGGCCGTATCATCCTGAATGGGAATATCACGCCGGATGATACGGGCACGACCTGGCGTATCCGCGATGGCATATACGCAGCCGTGCCCGGCGCCGTATCAGAGAATGCGACGATTGTCCGCATGAATGACGCGCTTCTTGCGTTCACCCCCGACGCAGCGGGAACTGGTCCTGATTCGGACACGTTGGGCCATGCCGCAGCTCTGCTTTCACAGACGGCAACCCGACGTCTGATCGCCGAATCTGAAACTGCCTACACATCCGGCCGGTCCGCCGCGCTTCAGGAATTGCTTGGTGCGCGTGGGGTGGATACTGATGCGGAGCTGCAAAAGCTGCTTGTGCTGGAAAATTCCTATGCGGCAAACGCACGTGTCATGGCGGCCGCAGACAGCATGTTGCGCACATTACTGGAGATGTAGGAATGAAACCTCTCGCTCTTGGTGACATGGCGCGCAGTCACGCTCTGAAACAGAACAGCTCCAAACTCAAACGCCAGCTTACGTCGTTGCAGCAGGAACTCATATCTGGCCGGGTAAATGACCAGCTTCGTCACACAGGCGGCGACGCCGCGTTATTGTCCAGCTTACGCCAGTCCCTGTCTGTCTCTGCGATCAACAAGGCCAATAGTACCGTGGTTTCAACTTTCCTGAACGGACAGCAGGAAGTGTTAACCCGGATATCCGATATAGTTCAGGACCGGGCCGGATATCTGATCAGACCAGAACTATACCCGACGGATGACCAGCTCCCACAAGCGATCGAACGTGTTCGCAGCGCCCTGAGCGACATTACAACGCTGTTGAATACCAAAATCGCTGGGAAGAGCATCTTCGCGGGCAGCAAGAGTGACACCCCTGCGCTGCGGGACGTAGACACCATGATCAGCGCGATTGTCAGCACAATTCCTGTGGGGGCCGACTATGCGGCAATCGACCAGATAATTTCCGACTGGTTCGCGCCGGGCGGCGGATTTGAGGTGAATGACTATCTTGGAAGCCCAGAGAAAACCGGGGCAATTCCACTCGGGAACGGCTATAATCTGCGTCTGGAACTGACCGCAGATGACAGCGCAATTCGCAGCATTCTGGCAGAACTGGCGAAGGGCGCGGTCCTGAAACAAGGATTGCTTGCGACAGAACCTGCGCAACAACGGGAATTGTTGCAGAACATTGGTTCAAATCTGCTTTCAGCCGCGTCGGCATTCCGGAACACACAGGAAAATATCGGGTTGAAACAAGCCTATACCGAAAACGCCCGGAGTGAAGCACAAGCACAACACGCGACATCCGAGATGGCGCTGAACAGCCTGCTGGCCGTGGATGAATATGACGTGGCATCCCGGCTGCAGGACGCCATGGCAAGACTCGATAAAATATACCTGTTGACAGCCAGATTATCGCGCCTGTCATTGAGCGAATATCTGTGATGTGGTTGCGCATGATCCTTCTGTTGGTCGTGGCTGGCATGTCGCTTTCAGCGACAACCCCAGTTGCCGCCCAGACCAGACTGAAAGATATTGTTGAATTCGGCGGCGTTCGCGGGAATGACCTTGTCGGTTACGGGCTCGTGGTTGGCTTGAACGGAACCGGGGATGGGATGCGGAATTCCCCTTTCACCGAAGAAATCATGGTAACGATCCTTGAGCGTCTTGGTGTGAACGTAACCGGCGAGCAGTTCAGACCGCGCAATGTTGCAGCAGTGATCGTGACCGCAACCTTGCCGCCATTCGCGCGCGCGGGATCACGGGTAGATGTGTCCGTTTCCGCGATTGGCGATGCCTCCAGCCTGCTTGGCGGAACGCTGGTCATGACCCCGTTGAACGGCGCGGATGGAAATATCTATGCTGTGGCGCAGGGAAGTGTTCTGTCCGGTGGCATCAGCATCACCGGGCAGGCCGCCGCGGAAACCCGCGGCGTTCCGACCTCTGGCGTAATACCCTTCGGTGGCAGGATAGAAAGAGAAGTTGATTTCACACTCTCTTCGCTACGCTCTCTTCGCTTGTCCCTTCGAAATGCCGATTTCTCGACAGCTGAAACCATAGAAAGGGCAATAAATGCGCAGTTTCAGGGCAGTATCGCGACCATGCTTGATTCCGGCACGGTGGAAATAGACGTTGCGCGGGCGAATGTTGCATCGACGGCGCATCTGATCAGCCGTATTGAGAATATTCTGGTGGTGCCCCAGACACGCGCGCGGGTGGTTATGGACCAAAGGTCCGGAACCATTGTGATCGGCAGCGATGTCCGGATCAGTCATGTCGCGGTGTCCCAGGGCGCGCTGACATTGCGTGTTGAGGAAACACCGATCGTCGTGCAGCCAAACCCCTTCGCGGAAGGGGAAGCGATTGTCGTTCCGCGCACGCGCGTCGGAATCGACGATCAGGAAGAAATCGCGTTGGTCGAATTGAACACGGCAACCACACTTACCGAAATTGTCGAAGGCTTGTCAGCGCTGGGAGTAGGGCCACGGGAGTTGATTGACCTTCTCAGCACGATTCATGCGGCGGGTGCGTTGCACGCGGATCTGATAATCCGCTGAGATTCTGCGCATGGGGAATCCCGTTTCCTCCGCTATGGCGAACAGACGAAACCGCCGGGCTTGGGGGCTTGCGGGATGCTATGCGCGCGCTGTCGCGTGGCACCAACAGCCAGCTGTGATGTGGACGCCGTTTCAGATGGCCCCGGCAATCAGCGCAGCAATGCTTTCGTTCGCACGGACGCGCCGCGGGCGTGACGGGTGGCCTGCAATCTGGCGGGGGGGGAAGCCCGGCACGTATTGGCGGTGCTTGCGATATTTACCCCGCAGATGCAGACCGCCCTGAACCGCAGAATGGGTGAAATGCGGCCTTGCTGGTCTGGCGCACGCGGGGCAGGTCAACACACCGCGCGGCAGGCTTGGTTGGCCGCAGGGCGGCAACCATGACGCGGGCCAGCGTCGCGGCGATGAAAATCCGGCTGAACTGCCTGCCATGGCGCCAGAGCAGGAATGCCCATGCACCCGGGCGCCGGGTTCATTGGCCGCCTGCGACAACCGGCCTTCCCGGACTGGTTTGGCAGGTTCCGGCGCGTGGTTGCTTTGCCTGAACAGGATGGCCCGCAGCATTTTGGGGCGGGACTGATCCTTTGCCTGCGTAGCATGAGCACCCCGTCACACACGCTGCGGGAATTCACCGACTTCCCCCGTGCCCGTCAGTGCCATCAGCCCGATGTCGGGTTGAGCCGGAACACCTGCATCAATGAATGTTCCACCACTGCAGACCTGCCATCCTGCCGCCATCGGGGGAACCCGTGACCCCGCGGGGCGCCTGCGGGAAACGGCCCGCCCCATAGGCTTTATCACTGCCCGAAAGGATATCACCAAGGGGGTCATTTTTGCCGGCCGCGCAATCCCTGGAAACCGCAATACGGGTGCCGTGCTTGATCCCCGGCAATATATACGCCACGGTAATCACACTGCAGGAAACTGCGTCATACAAGTCGTAAAAATAAGTCGGGGCAAGCGGCATGGACTTTCTTGGTTTTCTTCTCGGTGCGGGGGCATTCTGGCTCGTTCTGGCGGCACGCGCGCGCATCACGCGCCTGGAACACGAAGTGGTGGCGCTGCGTCAGGCGCTTCCGCATGCAGGCGCCCTGGCAGAATCCCCCCCCGAAGCAGCGGCGGATGCCTATGACACAGCTGAAACGCCCCGGGCGAAGTCACAGCGCGACAACGCAATGGATGCCGACCCCAGGCCCGCCGATGCCACGCCCGAACACCCCGCCCCCGCGCCCAAGCGGGTGGAAAGCGCCCTGGCCCGGCTGGGGCCGTGGTTGCGCGATCACTGGATTTATCCGACCGCCGGGGCCGCGCTGGTGCTTTCGGGTATATTTCTGGTGCAATACGCGGTCGAAACCGGCCTGCTGACGCCACAGGCGCGCGTGATACTTGCGCTATTGCTGGGCGCTGCGCTTGCCGCTGGCGGCGAATGGCTGCGCCACCGCCCGCTGGCCGGGCAGAGCCTGCCCGCGACACTGACCGGTGCAGGGCTGGTCATTGCCATGGCGGCGGTTCTGGCGGCGCTGCATCTTTATGAGATGATCGCGCCAGCCACGGCGCTTGTCGCGCTGGCATTGCTGTCGCTTGGGGCCATTGCACTGGGCTGGCTGCATGGGCCGATGCTGTCGGCACTGGGGCTGGTGGCGGGTACGGGCGTGCCCTTCGTGCTGGGCGGGGGTGGACCACCGCCACCCGTATTATTTGGCTATTTCGCATTGCTGGCACTGGCCGGAATGGGGATTGATGCAAAGCGACGCTGGGGTTGGGTCACATGGCTGGCACTGGCTGGCCCGCTGGCGGCGATGGTTCTGTGGCGGCTGGCGGGGGCCGATGCGCTGGGTTTTGCCATTGCCGTGCTGGTAGTGGCGGGCGCGGCCATGACGCTGCCCTTCGGCTATATTGCACCGCTGGTCGAGGGGCCGCGCGCGTTGGGTCGCGAGACGCCGGTTCAGGGGGTGCGTGCCAGTTTCGCGGCCAGCGCAGTTGCCGCCATCGGCCTTGCGCTGCTGGTTCCGGGTATGGCCGGGCCAGCGGGGCTGGCACTGCTGGCCGCGCTGATTGCGATCTGGTGCGCGCGCGCGCCTGCACTTGCCGATCAGATGCTGCTGCCGGTTCTGGCATTCCCGCTATGGATTGTCTGGCAGGCGGTCACATACGGTCCGGTCTTCGGCGCATTCAACGCGCTGCGCCCGCCCGAATCGGCGATGCCGCTTCAGGTCAGTCAGATCCTTGTCCTGTCGGTTCTGGCGGGGCTGGCAATGATCTGGCGCGGCGAGGCGGATGCCCCCGGGCGCCACGCCCCCTTCACGCTGGCCGGGCTGGCCCTGCCCGGCGCGGCAATTGTGGCGCTGGAAACCATGTGGCTGCCCGCGACCATGCTGGGCAGTTACATATGGGCGCTGCATGCGATGGCGCTGGCTGCGATGGCCACGGCGCTGGCCCTGCGCTATGGCCTGCATGATCGCGGCCAGGGGCCACGGTTGGGCGCAGCGGCGGCGGCGGCCTTCGCGCTTGTCGCGCTTGGGCTGATGCTCATGCTGGGGCAATCGGCGCTGACAATCGCGCTGGCCGTGCTGATGGTGGCGGCGGGCGCGATGGACCGGCGTTTTGACATTCCGGCACTGGGGGCGTTTCAGATACTGGCATCGATGACACTGATCTGGCGTCTGGTGCTGGCACCGGGGCTGGACTGGCATCTGGATGACGCAGCTATGCCCGAAATGCTGGCGTCACTTGTGGCAACCCTTGGCGGGCCATTGCTCGCGCTGTGGCTGACACAGCCGTTGCGCGATGATCCTCTGCGCCGCCATGCACGCCTTGTATCCGAAACCGGGCTGATGGCTTCGGTCGCGATTGCATTTGCAATCCTGATTGCGCGGGTATTGCCGGAACAGACCGGCCTGCATGCGCAACTGGGCCTGCACGCAAGCGTGCTGATCGCGCTGGCATGGGTGCAGATACGCCGCGCTGCGCTGCCGGTTCTGCCACAGGTGCGGCGGGGCCTTGCGTGGGTATTCGGGCTGATTGCCGGGGTGTCGCTGTTTTGTGCTGCGGTCTATCCGGCATCGCCCGTATTCGGGGACTGGCCCTTTGTCAGTCTGGTAGCGGGCTGGCCTGTGCTGAATGACCTGATTCTGGCCTATCTGCTGCCTGCGGTTCTGCTTGTCACGCTGGCGGGCTGGCGGTGGCTATGGGTTGCGGGTTGCGGGCTGGGTGCGCTGTGGGTGGCCACGGTTATCCGGCATCTGTGGCAAGGCACATACATGCAGCTTTCGCGCGGAATCGAGCAAGGCGAGCTTTATGCCTATACGTTCGCGCTTCTGGTGGCGGGGGCGGCGCTGCTGGCGCGGGCCTTGCTGACGGCGCGCGCAGATCTGCGTAAACTGGGGCTTTTGCTGGCCGGACTTGCGGCGGCCAAGGCATTCCTGATCGATGCGGGCGAACTTGACGGGTTGTTGCGCGTCGGCGCATTTCTGGCACTGGGCCTGACGCTTGCCGGGCTTGCCTGGCTGAACGGCTGGGCGGTGGCGCGCGAAGGCAACAGCACGCCGAACGCGACCAATGCATAGGGCCGCACGCATCCTTTCATAACCTGCGCAGCCGGGGGGGCATGACCCTTCCGGCGGCCAATACAGAGACCCGCGCCCGCCAGTTCCATGAACTGGCGGCATATGTGCTGAACTCAGGGCACATGGCACCACAGAACCACATCGTAGCCAAAATTGTCGACAGTTATGTTGACATTATTGCGCGCAGCATTCACTGCTTGGTACAGGGCAGACGCCCGATAAGCCGGAGATGACGACCTTGCGCGTGTTCGTGTATAACCCCAATTCCAGCCAGGCCATGACGCAGCTGATCGCGCGTTCGGCCCGGGACGCTGCCGGTTCCGGCATCGAGATTGTCGCTGCATGTGGCCCTGCCACGGTTCCGCCCAGCATTGAAGGCCATCATGACGAAGCAATGGCCGTGCCGCCAATGCTGGACGCGCTGCGCCGTGCCGAAGCCGACGGTGCCGCAGCCCATGTGATCGCATGTTTTGACGACCCTGGCCTTGGCGCCGCGCGCGAAGTGACGGCCGGTCCGGTCATCGGGATCGCACAGGCCGCGATGCAGGTCGCCTGCATTGTTGCCAGCCGTTTTTCCGTGGTCACTACCTTGCCGCGGTCCATTCCGATCATCGAGGATCTGGCATTGCGCTATGGCATGGCCCATGCACTGCGCCGCGTGCGCGCGGTTGATCTGCCGGTGCTGGCGCTGGAAGCAGACCCCGCGCAGGCGCGGGCCTTGCTGCTGCGGGAAATCCGGGATGCGCGCGACCATGACGGGGCGGAAGCTGTCATTCTGGGCTGCGCGGGCATGTCCGACATGTGCCAGTCGCTGAGCGCGGAAACCGGTATTCCGGTGATTGACGGGGTTCATGCGGCAGTGCGGCTTGCGGGTGCATTGGCGGCGGGGGGCTACCGGACCGCGAAAACCGGGGCCTATGCATGGCCGCGCGACAAATCGGGCGATCTTGATCACACCGCCGCGCCACTGCGCAAACCCGCGCAATAGCGCAGCCGGACGGCGTGCCGTCCGGCCCATGCAGTATATTGTCATGCGTTTTGCAGGGGCTGGGTTGCGTCCAGCCTGCGGCAACGGGCGTCATGTGTCGGCCCAAGCTGCTGCATGTCCACCGTGCCGGCACGGCAGGCATCTTCCGCCAGAAAACACCTTGGCGCGAAGGGACACCCCTCCGGCAGGTTTGCCAGATCCGGCGGCGCGCCGGGAATTGCCTCCAGCCGGGCGCCCTTGACCATCGCGCCGTCTGCACGGCTTTTCAACAGCCCGAGCGTATAGGGGTGTCGCGGGGTGCGGACCAGTTCGCGGGCGCTGGCCTGTTCAACGATCTGGCCTGCATACATCACGGCAATACGGTCCGCCACTTCCACCGCGGCCCCAATGTCATGGGTCACGAAGATGATCGACAGGCCCAGATCACGCTGCAATTCACGCAACAGCAGCAACACCTGAATCTGCACTGTGGCATCCAGCGCTGTGGTCGGTTCATCGGCCAGCAATAGTTTCGGACGGCATGACAGCGCCAGCGCGATCATAGCACGCTGGCGCATACCGCCCGACATTTCATGCGGGTAATTGTCCAGCCGCGATTTTGCCGACGGAATGCGCACCCGTTCGAACAGTTCCAGCGCACGGGCGCGGGCGGCCTCGCGGGTGATAGGTTCGTGGCGGCGGATCGTTTCAACAATCTGATCGCCCAGCGAATAGACCGGGTCCAGCGCCAGCAGCGGTTCCTGAAAGATCATCGCGGCTTGCGCGCCGCGCAAGTCGGATAGTTCGCGTTTGGTCATTTTCAGAACATCACGCCCGCCAAGATCGATACTGCCCTGAAGCCGGGTGCGGGCTTCGGGGTTCAGCCGCATGATGGCGCGCATGGTCACCGATTTGCCCGAACCGGATTCGCCAATCAGGGCCACGGCCTCCCCCTCTGCCACGTCAAGGGACACATCATTGACCGCACGCACCGGGCGCATGCCACCGGTAAAAGTGACGCCAAGATTACGGATGGAAAGGAACGGGGTACTCATTCTGCGGCCTCCTGCCCGTGCGGGGGAACATAGCCCGACGCGGGGTCATGCGCGTGGCAGGACACCAGATGCTGCGTCGCGCGCTGGGTCAGCGTGGGTACTTGCTGCGCGCAGATATCTGCGGCAACAGGGCAGCGGGTGTGGAAACGACACCCCGACGGCGGGTCAATCGGGTTGGGCGGATCGCCGGTCAGCGCCGGTTCCTGCGTGCGGTTGTCAGGGTCCATCGATGGCATGGATGACAAAAGCGCACGCGAATACGGGTGCAGCGGCGTGTCATAAAGCGATTCCGCCGTGCCGATTTCGGCCACCTGCCCCAGATACATCACCATCACCCTGTCGGACACAAAACGCACCACATGCAGGTCATGACTGATAAAAACATAGGTCAGACCGAATTCGGCCTTCAGGTCTGCCAGCAGATTCAGAACCTGTGCTTCAATCGATTTGTCCAGCGCCGAGACCGCTTCATCCAGAATGATAACCTTTGGCCGCAATGCCAGCGCGCGCGCAATATTGACGCGCTGGCGCTGTCCGCCCGACAATTCATGCGGATACCGGCCCGCAAAGCGCGCAGGCTCCAGCCCGACGCGGGCCAGAAGGTCATGCGTGCGCGACAAGGCTTCCTGTGCGGGGGTGCCATGGACACGCGCGCCGAAAGCGATGTTATCTTCGATTGTCAGACGCGGGTTCAGCGACGAATAGCTGTCCTGAAACACCATCTGCACCTGCCGCCGATAGGTTTTCAGCGGCAATTCGGGACTGCCGACGAGTTTGCCTTCGAAATACAGCGCGCCCTGATCGGGGTTGATCAAATGCATCAGAAGCCGCGCGGTGGTGGATTTGCCGCAGCCGGATTCACCCACCACACCCAGCGTTTCACCGGCAAACACTTCCAGATCGACGCCATCCACCGCATGCACATTCTTGACGGTCCGGCCAAGAATACCGCCCTTGATAGGGAAATATTTGCGCAATCCGCGCACGGTCAGAATTGCCCCTTGCGTGGTCATTGGCGCACCTCCATCGCGGACCGCAGCCCGTCAGACAACATGTTGAAGGAAATCGACACCATGAAGATCATCGCACCGGGCAGGGCCGCAACCCATGGCTGCACATAGATGGCCGTGCGCAGGGTGTTCAGCATCAGCCCCCATTCGGGGTTCGGCGGGCGCACCCCAAGGCCCAGAAATGACAGGCCGGACGCCAGAATCATGCTGACTGCAATCAGTGACGTGGCATAGACGAAGATCGGTCCCAGCACATTGCCCAGCACATGCACCCGCACGATGGTCAGCGCCCCTGCCCCGGATGCCCGCGCCGCTTCGATGAAATCGGAACTGCGCAACCGCGTGGTCACTGATTCCGCCACCCGCGCAATGGGCGGAATGAACACCACCGTCAGCGACAGCAGCGCATTCCCAAGCCCCGCCCCCAACGCCCCCGACAACGCCACCGCCAGCAGCACCGACGGAAAGGCATAGAACACATCGATCGTGCGCATGATAAGCGTGTTGGTCCAGCCCCCGGCATAGCCCGCGATAATGCCCAGGGCCGAACCGATGACAAAGGCCAGCACAACCGGTGTGACCCCCATCAGCAGCGACAGCCGCCCGCCCCAGATCAGCCGCGACAGCATGTCACGGCCCAGTTCATCCGTGCCCAGCAGGTGGCCGGGCGTGCCGATGGGTTTCAGACGGTTGATCATCCGTCCGTCCAGCGGGTCCATGGGGGCGACGAGGGGCGCGAAAATGGCGGCGAGCAGCAGCAACAACAGCACCGCCGCTGCCACCATTGCTGTCTTGTCGCGCACCAGCCTGGCGCCCACATTCTGCCAGTAACCAGCGCTGCGCACAGCATCGGGAACCTGCATCTGGCTCAGGGAAATATCTGCCATTTTGCGTTACCTCTTGATGCGGGGGTCAAGTGCGCTTTGCAGCACATCCACGGCCAGATTCAGCACCACGAAAAACATCGCCAGTACAAGGATGGTGCCTTGAAGCAGCGGCAGATCGCGCTGGAAAATGGCCGAATTCAGCAGCATGCCCGTACCGGGCCAGCTGAACACGGTTTCAATCAGGATCGATCCGCCCAGCAGATAGCCCAGTTGCACCCCCATCACCGCAAGCGCGGTCGGGGCCGCATTCTTGACCACATGCAGGAACACGCCAAGTTCCGACAGGCCGCGCGCGCGCAGCCCGATGACAAATTCCTGCGCCAGAATTTCGGCCACCAGCGCGCGGACCGTGCGGGCAATGATACCCATGGGAATGACACTCATCGTCAGGGCGGGCAGCACCATGTAGCTGAGATGCTCCATGTCGAATTTCCACTGGCTGGACCCGCCCGGCCCGGCACCCGCTGCGGGGAACCAGCCCAGTTGCGCCGAAAAGATGATGACCAGCACCATGCCCAGCCAGTAATGCGGCACCGACACCCCGAAGACCGCCGCAGCGGACGCTGCCTTGTCCAGTGGTGAATTGCTGAAATAACCTGCCACAAATCCGAAGAAACACCCCAGCACGAAACCGATGAACGTGGCCACCGCCGCCAGCATCAGCGTATTCGCGACCGCGCGCATGACTTCGGTGGTTACCGGGCGGCCTGTCGCGATGGACGTGCCAAGATCGCCTTGCAACGCACGGCCCAGCCACAGAATGAACTGTTCGGGATAGCTGCGGTCAAAGCCGTAAAGGGTGCGCAGGCGGTTTTGCAGATCAACCGACGCATCGGCAGGCAGGATCGAAATCAGCGGATCACCGGGCGATATATGCACAAGGGCAAAACAGACCACCGCGACCCCCAGAAGTACCGGGGCCGTGTAGATAATCCGTCGCAGCGTATAACCGAACATGGGCTGTCCTTTCGGATGGCGGACTGGGCATACAGGCCCCGGAACAATACCGGGGCCTGCGTGGTGTTTAGTCCATGTCCATCGGTGCGATGTCGATGAACCAGCTTTTGGGTTGGACAACCCCGGTCACGCGCGTGGACATGGCGCGCGGGCCGGCGTCATGCGCCACCCAGACGAAGGGCGCTTCTTCCACCAGACGTTTGTGCAGCCGGCCCAGCGCCGCATCGCGGGCGTCATCCTCGAACGTGGTGCGCGCATCGGCAATCAGCGCATCGAATTCGTCATTGCCGAAATAGCCCCAGTTATTGGACACGGGCGGGAATGTACCGGTGGAACTGAAGCGCACCATCGCAAAGAACGGGTCCATGGTGGCAAAGGTCACGTTGATGGCATGCGCGCCATTCGCGCTTTCATCTGTTGCCCCGCGCCGCCAGTTGGTGAACAGCGTGTTCCATTCGATCACATCCAGTTCGACATCGAAATAGCAATCGCGCAATGCCTGTTGCAGGTATTCGTTCATCGGGATGGGCTGCATCTGGCCCGACCCTGAAGCCGATGTCTGCACCTTCACAGCCAGCGGGTTTTCCGCTGAAAAGCCCGCCTCGGACATCAGGCGCTGCGCTTCGTCCAGATCATAGCGGATGTCGAAATCCGGATTGCCCCACCAGGGGTGGGTCGGGTCAACCGTGCCCTTCGGCAGACCCATATAGCCACCCAGCAGGATTTGCAGTTCTTCGCGGTCAAAGCACAGATTGGCAGCGTGGCGCACGCGGATATCCAGCCAGGGCGAGCCTTCGGCAAAGGACAATTGCCACGGCCAGACATGGGGTTGCGGGTTGGCATAGATGTTGAAGCCGCGCGATTCAATCTGGGGAATGGCATCGGGTGCGGGTGCTTCGATCCAGTCCACCTGCCCCGACAACAGTGCCGCTGTGCGGGCATTCGCTTCAGGCAGTGGTACCAGAACCACACCGTCCAGTTTCGGCGTGCGGTCCGGGTTCCAGTAATCAGTGTTGGGGGCCAGTTCCAGCCGCTCACGCGGGACAAACCCCGTTACACGGAACGGGCCCGAACCGGAGGGATCTGCCGCAAAGGCCGCCCATGCGGATTCCGCATCGCCGGTTTCATCGAATTTCGCCTGCCAGTGACTGGGCGAGGCCATGAACAGGTTGGTCAGGTTGATGGGCAGAAAGCTGTCGGGTTCCGATGTCGTCAGTTCCACCGTGAATTCGTCGATCACCCGCGCCGAACGCAATGTCGGCATGCGCGACGCGGTTACGCCCACCTGGCTGGCATCGAAATGGGGCGCGTCTTCGTCCAGCACTTTCTGCACATTCCAGACCACCGCTTCGGCGTTGAAGGGGGTGCCGTCATGGAATGTGACATCATCACGCAGGGTGAATATCCATTTGGTGGTATCTTCGGGATCGACCCCCCAATCTGTCGCGAGCGATGCTATCACGACCGATGCCTCGTCTTCTTTCGACAAATCCCAGGCTGTCAGGCTGTCATAAATGGTCATCCCGGTAAAACGGTTGCCTTCGAACCCTTGATCCGGCTGGCCCAATGTGCGCGGAATATCAGCGGCTGTCATGCCGATGCGCAAAATCTTGTCCTGAGCGAGTGCCGCAACCGGCACGCTGAGGACAGACGCCGCACCGAAAGCTGCGGCAAATGTGTATCTGGAAAGCGCCATGATGTCTTCTCCTGTTGGCCTGAGCTATCAACCGACCCTTTGCAAGGCAATTGACGACAAAATTGTTGACAATATAATTGTATGTGAAACTGCATCCCGTCAGTCAATTTTTTTCTCAACAAATCGTGGCAAACAACTGGTTGATGCATCCGCGCACAAAAAAACAGCAGTTCTTCGCGCTGGCGCCCAAGAATTCCGAGACAACATTATCCGGCATTCCGAATCCCGCCATAGCCGCAACCGGGCAGGCCCCGACCGGCGGGTCCGGCACCATGACAGGGTAAATGATAGCGGATACTCGCAATCCGGGGGCCGGGAAAGCCGTTGACGGGACCGGGCGCGCGCATCACTGCAGGCGCAGTCCGCAATTGCGGGCCGCGGTTCTTCACATGCAGATCAGGGCGCAGCATTCAGCAGCCGCGCATGGCCACAGGTCTGACGTGACTGCGGATTGCGATGCCGGGCAGCAAACCCTATGCAGCAAGTGCAACCGGCGTGTCACCGCTTTCAGGATGTCAGTCGTAATGTGACTGTCTGTGCGGATGTGTGAATGTGAAGTTCGCGCGCCTGGCGCCGCAATTCCACTGCGCCAAGCAGGAAATGCACGGTTGCAGGACGCTGGTTGCCTGAAAACGCGGCCCCTGTCAGAATCGACCATTGCATGGCATCAAACTGGATACGGTCCGCCTCCGCCAGAAGGGTGTATCCGGTCGGGGTCGGGGTGACATGGACCGCGCCGCCCCATGGCAAGGCGGTTTCCAGACACATCAGCATAAGTAACAGTAGTTTCACATCCGCGCGCGGCAAATCATCTGCAACTTCGAATTCGGTCCAGTGACGGGTAATGCGCCCGTAATCGGCAAGCAGGGACTGGATGTCATCCCGCGCAATCATCTGACCGGGCGCGGCCGGGCCGAAAGCGCTGCGAAACAAGCGGATACGCGCATGCGCGATGGTCACGCTTTCAGCAATCAAGGTCAGTTCCGGTCCATCCGCAGGGCTGGCCATCGCCATCAGTTCAACCCCGTTGCCGATGGCACCCAGCGGGCTGATCAGGTCATGACAGATACGCGATGTCAGCAGCGCCGCCAAATCCGGCATGTCATCAGGGCTTTCCAATGGCGGGCGGTCAATATAATCATGATGCAAATGAGTCATTCTATCCTAGAACCAGGTATGTTTGTACGTCACCCGCAGCACCCGGAATGGGGCATCGGGCAGGTCCAGTCGCGCATCGCGAACCTTGTTACTGTCAATTTTCCAGAAGAAGGTAAAAAAGTCATTAACGGCAACCATGTGACGCTGGAAATTGTGTATAATCTGTGACGTCCCCCCCAACATGTTGCATAGCCTTATAGGCTTTGCGGGGCGTTCAGGCCAATCCAAACTTGCAACCCTGTCATTCGATGCGTAAAGCCGGAACCGTTCTGTGACTGGCAGGGCAGCACCGCGCAAAGAGGGCTGGATGAACGTCGATCAATCACGACTCGCAGTGCGGCTTGCCCGCGATGACGCGGATATAAGGGCTGCGCAGCACCTGCGCTATCGTGTGTTCATTGAAGAACTGGGCGGCGAGGGCCTGTTGGTCGACCACGCAAACAGGCTGGAATGCGACGAACTGGACCCGTATTTTGACCATCTTCTGCTGGTGGACACCCGCCTGAACCCCGACGACTGCCAGCATGTTGTCGGGGCATACAGGCTGTTGCCGGACGACCGGCTGGCGCAGACCGGGCGCTTCTATTGTGACCGCGAATTTGATCTGCGCCCACTGCGGGAGTCGGGGCGCAGATTGCTGGAACTGGGGCGGTCCTGCGTGGACACGGCCTATCGCGGTGGCCCCGGAATGCTGCTGATGTGGCAGGCGCTTGCAGAATATGTCAGGCGGCATGACCACGATATCCTGTTCGGGGCGGCCAGTTTCCACGGCACGGACCCGCAGGCACTGGCGCAGCCGCTAAGCCTGCTGCACCAGCAATATCTGGCGCCGCCCGCCCTGCGCGTACGCGCCAGAACATACCAGAGCATGGATCTGGTCCCCCCCGACAGGCTGGACCGCAAGGTAGCCCTGGCGCAGGTTCCGTCATTGATAAAGGCCTATCTGCGCATCGGCGGTGTCATTGGCGACGGGGCATTCATTGATCATGATTTCCGCACAACCGATATCTGCCTGATCCTTGACACCCATGCGATGACGCGCGCGGCCTATGGGCTGACCACCAAAGGGCATTCTGCGCCATGACATGGGGGGCCGACCTTCCGCCGCCTGCCACAAGGCTGCGCTGGCGCGACTGGCCCAGAATTACCCTGCGTCTGTGTCTGCTGGTACCGCTGCTGTTCGGCGGGCTGGGGGTTTTGCTGATCCTGCGGCTGCTGGAGCGTCCGGTATTTGGCTTGCGCCGTCCGTTTACGCCTTATCTGACACAAAATGTCTGCCGCATGGCCTTGTTGATTCTGGGCCTGCGCCTGAAGCATCACGGACAGCCCATGACCGCGCGCGGCGCTGTCGTGGCCAATCATGCGTCATGGCTGGATATCTTTGTCCTGAATGCCGCAGACAGGGTTTACTTCGTCGCCAAGGCAGAGGTCGCGCGCTGGGCTGGCATTGGCTGGCTTGCGCGGGCGACTGGAACAGTCTTCATCCGGCGGGACCGGCGTGATGCTGCGCGCCAGAAATTGCTGTTCGAAGCGCGGCTGCGTGCGGGCCACCGGTTGCTGTTCTTCCCGGAGGGCACCAGTTCGGATGGCCTGCGCGTGCTGCCTTTCAAGTCAACATTATTCGAAGCGTTCTTTGCCCCGGAATTACAGGATTTTCTTTATATTCAGCCGGTTACAATTGCCTACCATCCCGCTGCGGGGCAGGAAAGGCACCTGTATGGCTGGTGGGGCGACATGGATTTCGGGGGCCATCTGCTGTATATACTGGCGCAGTCGCAACGCGGACATGTCGATCTGGTGTTCCACCCTGCCCTGCGTGTCGCGGAATTCCCGGACCGCAAACACCTGAGCATGGCAGCAGAACACGCGGTCAAAGAAGGGTTTGATCGCGCGCATAAGGGCCAGCTGCCGCTTGTCGGATAGGCGGTTGGCATCTGTCGCGCAGAGCCGGTTCGCATGGTGTTGCGCGACATGCCCCTGAAACATGCCGATGACCGGCGGCACAACAAGGGCCGGAAAATTCCGGACCATGGGTCATGTCACCGGCCTGCGGCCTTTGTGCCGCGCTGTCTGGGAATTCCCCGAAGGTTGTTTCAAGCCAGCCCGCCGCACTCAAGGCGCTTCACGCTGATCACACCCGCCTTCAGACGGACAGGACCGATGCGCTCATGACCCGCAACATGCCCCAGATTGCCGTCAGGAATATGATGACAACCCCCAGCAACTGCACCCAGAGCCGGTGGCGCAGCAACGCGCGCAGCAAGCGGTCAGCGGCCAGCCTTTCGCGTTCTACACGAAAGGCAAGCCGCAGCGCCATCAGCCGTATGATGGTCAGCGGCAGCAGCAGCAGAAACAATGCCTGCGCCAGTTCCAGCCCGTAGCCGAACGCCAGAACAAAGATCAGCGACATGGTTGCCGTCACAAATCCCAGCATCCAGTGCCCGACATTGCGCACCATGCTCAGCATGCGACGGACATGGATTTCGACCAGCACCTGCACATCTTCCAGCGTCTGCCCGCCTTTCTTGCGGGCCTGCACGATCATGTCATAGGACACGCCAAGCACATTATGAGTCACAGTCGACCAGAACAGCGCCACAACAATCCAGAACCAGACAGAGGAGAAGGACCGCATATCGATGAGGCTTAGGATGTTATCAAGAAGGGCCAAATCGCTGTGCTCCTGCATGGGCGGGTCGTGCTGCGCGCGGGCATACCCGCCCTACTTCTTGCAACGGCAGGGGGCGCGGCGCAAGGGGCGGGCACCGGCACATAACGCCTATTTGCGCAGCGGCGTTAGCCCTATCAGGGCAAGATTGCGCTAACGTGCTCGTTCTGAACAGCTTTTGACCCTTTTTCCGCCGTGATGCGCTGGCTATACCCCCCATGACGGCACAGCGCGGAGAATGGGACATGACAATCACCATCGGGATCAACGGATTCGGGCGCATCGGGCGCTGCACCCTTGCACATATCGCGGAAAGTGCCCGCAATGACGTGGAAGTGGTCAGAATCAACGCCACCGGCCCGATTGAAACCAACGCACATCTGCTGAAATACGATTCCGTCCATGGGCGCTTTCCCGGCACCATTCGCGTTGACGGGGATATGCTGGATCTGGGGCGCGGACCAATCAAGGTGATGTCCACCTATAACCCAGACGAACTGGACTGGGACGGCGTTGACGTCGTGCTGGAATGCACTGGCAAATTCAATGACCGCGACAAGGCGGCTGTCCATCTGGGGCGGGGTGCATCGCGCGTGCTGGTATCGGCCCCGGCCAAAAATGCTGATGCAACCATTGTTTACGGCGTCAACCATCGCAGCCTGCGCGCGGACCAGCTTGTTGTGTCCAACGGGTCCTGCACGACCAATTGTCTGGCGCCGCTGGCCAAGGTGCTGAATGATGCAATCGGCATTGAATCCGGTATCATGACAACTGTGCACAGCTATACGGGCGACCAGCCCACGCTGGACCGCCGCCACACGGATCTGTACCGCGCGCGTGCCGCAGCAATGGCCATGATCCCCACGTCAACCGGCGCGGCCAAGGCCCTGGGCGAGGTACTGCCGGAACTGGCGGGCAAACTGGACGGCACCGCCCTGCGCGTGCCCACCCCCAATGTCAGCGCGGTCGACCTGACATTCTATGCCGGGCGTGATGTCACTGTCGCGGAAGTGAATGCCATCATGCGCGAGGCCGCGAATGGCCCCATGGGGGCTGTGCTGGCCTATGATCCCGAACCGAAAGTATCCATCGATTTCAACCATACGCCGCATTCCTCGGTCTTTGCGCCTGACCAGACCAAGGTTGTGGGGGGGCGCATGGTGCGGGTGCTGGCATGGTATGACAATGAATGGGGTTTTTCATGCCGCATGGCCGATGTCGCCGCCGCGATGGGCCGGCTGATCCACTGACGACACGCCATGTCCGGACGCACAAAGGCCCGCCCCATAAGGCGGGCCTTTTTCATGGGGTGACGCGGGCTGTCACATTATCGGCGTGCAGGCCCGTAATCGACAGGCTGTGGGCCAGCTGTGCCTTTGGTAATTTCCAACGCCCGCTATAGCCCCGGAATTGACCAGCCCCTGCGGTTATGCTTGTTATGATCCTGCGCCCAGGGTTGTAACCATCTGCAGAAACGGCCCCGATCCTGGCCACAGGCGCATGTTTTCCAGCATGCCGCTTGATTTTCGGGTCCGGTTCATGTTAGCGCAATCACAGAATTTCAAACCACGCTTCAAACATGGGGAATAAGGCTGATGACCACACGTCTTGCCATTAACGGGTTTGGCCGTATCGGGCGGCTGGTGCTGCGCGCCCTGGTCGAGCAGAACCGCGATGATCTGGAAATCGTTGCCATCAACGACCTTGGCCCGGTTGAAAACAGCGCGCATCTGCTGCGCTTCGATTCCGTGCATGGCCGGTTCCCGACGACAGTGACGGTGGACGGCGATTGCATCGATGTCGGGCGCGGTCCGATCAAGGTAACCGCCGAACGCGACCCGGCGAACCTGCCGTGGGATGATATCGACATCGTGCTGGAATGCACCGGGATTTTCACCGATGCCGACAAGGCCAAGGTGCATCTGGGCCGCGCGGGCAAGGTTCTGGTCTCCGCCCCGTCAGGTGGCGCGGACAAGACGATTGTGTTTGGCGTCAACCATGACCAGCTGACCGCTGCGGACCGCATTGTGTCCAACGGGTCCTGCACCACCAACTGCCTTAGCCCTGTGGTCAAGGTTCTGAATGATACTGTCGGCATTTCGCGTGGCTTCATGACCACCATCCACAGCTATACGGGCGATCAGCCCACGCTGGACACGATGCACAAGGACATGTACCGCGCCCGCGCCGCTGCGATGAGCATGATCCCCACATCGACAGGGGCCGCGCGCGCCGTTGGTCTGGTGCTGCCGGAACTGAACGGCAAGCTTGATGGTGTGGCCATCCGCGTGCCCACGCCCAATGTCTCGGTTGTGGACCTGACATTCGAGGCCGCGCGCGATGTCACGGTCGAAGAAATCAACGCCGCCATGGTGGCCGCCGCGTCCGATGGCCCGCTGAAGGGTATCCTGGGCGTGACCGACCAGCCCAATGTCAGCATGGATTTCAACCATGACCCGCGGTCATCCATTTTCCATCTGGACCAGACCAAGGTTCTGGAAGGGCGTATGGTGCGGGTGCTGAGCTGGTATGACAACGAATGGGGCTTTTCAAACCGCATGCTCGACACCGCCGCCGCCATGGCACGCGCAGGCTGAGCACACGCCCGAGAGACAGCCGGAAGCCGCACCTTCGGGTGCGGCTTTTTGCGTGGGGTTGGGGGGCGGGTATTGACGAATGGCAGGAAAGCGGGACGAAGCGGCCATTCGTGACTATGCTGCATTCATGGGCAGATGCATCCTACCCATCGTTGTAGTCATTGTGCCTGGTCGCCCCAGTCTCGATCCTGAATTGGACGGAGGAAGCCACTCCGAACAGCAATGATCGCTTTCATGGGGAACTATCCGTAAAACGCAAGCTGATCGATTGTCAGGAGCGACTGGAGTGCGCGCGTCATCGTATATTGCTCGCTCCGCGCCAGACCATGGCCCACGGCATGTCGAGACAGGGTTTCGATGGGCTCTCCGCGATCAAAGCTCGCATAGGTATAGTCTCTCAAATATCGAGCAAATGCGGACGGAAAGAGAAGAGTGTCTTTTTCACCTTCTCGATTGCTTGATGACTCAACCACGAACTTAAGCATATCGGGAATTTTTCTCGTGTGCTTGCCTGTCCCACGATAATAGGCCTCCGCCATAATTCCTTCGATCTCTGTAAGCGCGTTTTTGATGACTGAAACCGGATCTTTCGCCTTAAACGCATTGACGGCAGAGCGCATAATTGCTTCCTTCTCTCGGAAGTGAGCCCTTTGCATCCACCGCTCAAACATACGTTCAATTCGGGCATCATCAAATTTTGAGAGCAGCGTAGCTTCTGCCTGTTCTAAGGATAGCTGGGCATCCAGCATACCAGTCAGCATCTGAAACTCGCCGGACATGAGTTCCAAAAATGGAAACCAGCCGGCGGACACAATCTTTTCGAAGAGGGGGGTATTTGCGACCGCTGCGTATAGGTCGGCATATTTCATATGGCGAAGAAGCGCGCCCATTGTCCGCTGTGCCGCCAACAAATCCATGTCGCCATTGCTTCGGTCCAAGTCGAAGTATAACGCGAACCGCCAACCCTCGCGCAGTATCAGCAGTATTCGGTCTTGGGGCGCAATTTCCACGAGTGGGAATTCGACAGCAAGAACGTCGGCGACATCACTCTCGAATAAGACAGTCCCACCCGGCATCGCGCCGGGACGCTTGAGGCGCTGGTGAACGACCATAGCGGCCTTGTCCACCCACAGCTCCGCTGATGCGTCCGGCTTTATAACGAGAAGAACGGTGGATGCTCGCTCAATTGATACGCCTACGCCGGACGCCTGCGCGAAGCCTTGGATAGCCCGGGACATACCGCCGATAATCTTGTAGAACATCGCATCGTCAGAGGTGAGTGCCATTTTGGTGTAGACGCTTACTTGCCCACCAGGCTGTGATGCAGTTGCCGATACTCCCACGAGTTGCACATCTTGGAGCCGAATGGGTTCACCAAGGTTTCCAGCGAGCACCCCCGGCCGCGGCTTTCGGTCTTCTGCTTCACTGGCGTCCGTGGTCATGGCGATCCCTTTGATTGGCTCGTTCTTTTGGCACCAGAGCACTTTTCAAATGCCTTTGTGAAGGCCATAGGCAATGACGGCAATGGGCTCTTCCCGCCCCCCCCACATATGCACCAAGCGCAAGCCGGGCTTGCAGCGGGGGCGGGTTGTTCTGCGCCGCAGCATGCCCCATCTTCAGGTCAAGACGTAACCATGACCCTGAAAGGAGCATATCATGACCACACTTCTCACCCGCATCCAGTCCCGCCTGCGCCAACGCGCGGCCTATGCCCGCACAGTCAGCGAAATCCGCGCCATGCCGCTGGATGTTGCCATTGATCTGGACATCTACAAACCCGATGCCCGCAAGATTGCTGCAAAGGCTGTTTACGGGCAATAATTCCCCGTCGGACGCCATCAACGCGGATATTTCACCCCCAGGGCCCCGGCAATGGCAGGGGACACGAAATTCGACACATCGCCACCCAGCCGCGCGATTTCCTTGACCAGTTTGGACGCAATCGCCTGATGGCGGGCCTCCGCCATCAGGAACACGGTTTCAATGCTGGCATCCATCGCGCGGTTCATACCGACCATCTGGAATTCATACTCGAAATCCGTCACAGCACGCAGGCCACGAATGATGATCTGCGCGCCCACATCACGTGCGCAATCAATCAGCAGGTTCTCGAACGGGTGGGCCACAATCTCCACCCCGGTGCGCGCACTCAGCGTCTGAACCTCGGCCTCGATCATGGCGACACGTTCTTCCAGTGTGAATAACGGGCCCTTGTCGCGGTTGATTGCGACACCAATCACCAGCCGGTCCACAAGCTGTGTTGCGCGGGTGATGATATCGATATGCCCCTTGGTCAAAGGGTCAAAAGTTCCAGGATAAAGACCGATCCGCATTGCGCGCCCCCTTCACATCTTCATGGGCACGCAACAATATTGCGCGGGGATATGCAACCCTTGAGGATGCGAAATCCACCCTAGTAGCCCATGATCATGCCTGTCAGGGCGTCTTTTTCCAGTTCCAGCTCCGACATGCGCGCCGCAACCACGTCACCAATGGAAATCAGACCAAGCATCTGATCCCCGTCCATCACCGGAATATGGCGGAACCGCTTCTGCGTCATGGTCTGCAATACCAGATCAGCACTGTCATCGGGGTTGCAGCCATAGACATTGCGCGTCATCACGTCATCCACCTTGTCGGACATGCAAACCGGGCCGCGCCGGCCCAGCTCGCGCACAATATCGCGTTCAGACAGGATACCCGACACTTTCTTGCCGTCGGGGGAAATGACCAGTGCACCAATGCGGTTTTCGCTCAGAACACGCACAGCTTCGGATATGGTCGTCCCCGGAACCACGGTCAGAACCGTCTGATTTTCCTTGTTTCTCAGAATCTGACTTACCAGCATGCGCAGGCCCTCCTCTAGGCTGAAGCAGAGATGCCGTATCACCCGCGGCCCTCTGTGGGAAAGAGTCCGACATTGCAGGGCCATCTGTCAAGCCACCAGTTTGGCGCAGTGCCGCAAAACCGCCGGTTGTGCACCAGAGGAGGCATGACGCATCCCCGGCAACAGCGGCGGAACCGGGCAACCGGCAGGTCTGCCCCGCCATGAGTGCCCCCTCGACGGGGGCCGAATGGCGTCCCCTTCGCTACAGATACCGCATCGGGCTGACATCCTCACCGCGTACCAGCCGCGCATGTTCCTGAATGGCAAAACGGTCGGTCATACCCGAAACATAATCCGCCACAATCCGCGCAAGCCCGGTTTCGGACTGCGCCGCCTCCACATCGCGGCGCCACTCAGCAGGCAGGTGCTGCGGCGCGTTCATGAATAACGGAAACAGATCGCGCACAATATCCGTGACCTGTGCGCGCATGGCAACAACCGAAGGTGCGCGATACATCCGTGTGAACAGGAACTGCCGGATCACCTTCAGTTCCCGGAACAGACGGTCGGAAAAGCGGATGATCGTCAGGTTCAGATCACGGATATCCTGCGCTGATTTCAGATCTGCCGGGCCAAGCCTTGTGCCTGCCACCAGCAGCACATCTTCCACCATGATACCGAACACGCGGCGCAGGGCTTCATGCCTGCGGCGCATCGGCTCCAGCCCGGGATAAAGCCTGTCCACCTCTGCGAATGCGGGGCCGGTGATGGGCAGGTCCATCAGGTCGCTTTCCGTAAACAGCCCGGACCGCAACCCGTCATGCAGATCATGGTGGTTATAGGCGATATCATCGGCAATCGCGGCCACCTGCGCTTCCGCGCTGGCATAGCCATGCAGTTCCAGATCAAACTGCGCATTACATTCCACCAGCGCATATGGCAGCTTGTCACCCTTCAGGGGCTGCCCCTGCGCATCCGCCACGGGGCCGTTATGTTTGGCAATCCCTTCCAGTGTTTCCCATGTCAGGTTCAGCCCGTCAAAATCCGCATAATGGCGTTCCAGCCGTGTCACAATGCGCAGCGCCTGCGCATTGTGGTCAAACCCGCCATAGGGGGCCATCAACTCGCATAAGGCGTCTTCGCCGGTATGGCCAAACGGCGGGTGGCCGAGATCATGGGCCAGCGCAATCGCTTCGGCCAGTTCGGTGTTCAGCCCCAGCGCACCGGCAAGGGTACGCGCGACCTGCGCCACCTCGATGGAATGCGTCAGGCGGGTGCGATAATAATCGCCTTCGTGTTCAATAAACACCTGCGTCTTGTGTTTCAGCCGCCGGAACGCGCTGGAATGGATAATCCGGTCCCGGTCGCGCTGAAAGGGAGAGCGGAAGGTACTCATCGCCTCTGTGAAGCGCCGCCCTCGCGACTGGTCCGGTTGTGTCGCATATGCTTTCAGCATCTGTTACTCCCATCACCTTGCCGGGCTTGCTGTCAATGTCTATATCAAAGTAAAGTCATCGGAAATATGACACTGACCAAAGGAAACCCATGTCCCTGACACTGCCCCCCCGCGTAAGCGACCGCGCCTTTGCCCGTCTGGCCGAAATCGCCGAAGACACAGGCGAGGTCAAGGCCCTGCGTGTTGCCGTCGATGGCGGCGGCTGTTCCGGGTTTCAGTATGACATCCGCTTTGATGACCCGGCCGAGGATGATCTGGTGCTTGAAAAGAACGGGCATAAAGTGCTGATTGACCCGGTATCGCTGCCGTTTCTGGAAAACGCCGTGGTCGATTTTTCCGAAGAACTGATTGGCGCGCGATTTGTCATCGACAACCCCAACGCATCATCCAGTTGCGGCTGCGGTATCAGCTTTTCGATGTGATACGCGGCTCCGGCCTGCCTTGCATCATAGCATAACACGAAGTTTAACCCTGCAAATGCCGACCAACGGTTGACCACGCGCCCCCACTCCCGCAAAGCTGTTAAACAGATGTAAACGCGTGGGAGGCATTGTTGAAACCTGAAGCCATTACTGCCAGCTATCGCCGGTGGGCGCCGATTTACGACATGACATTCGGGCGCATCACCAATACGGGCCGCAGACATGCCACAAGGGTTGCCAACAGCACCGGCGGCAAAGTGTTGGAAGTGGGCGTCGGAACCGGGCTTGCCCTGCCCTATTACGATCCGTCACTGGATGTGACAGGCATTGATTTTTCCGAAGCCATGCTGACCCGCGCCCGCGCAAAAGTCGCCGAAGAAAACCTGACCCATATCCGGGAACTGCGACAGATGGACGCGCGCAACCTCGACTTTCCCGATGCCAGTTTCGACACCATCGTTGCGATGCATCTGATCTCTGTCGTACCGGACCCCGAACAGGTGATGGCTGAAATGGCGCGTGTCTGCAAACCCGGCGGGCAGATCCTGCTGGTCAACCATTTCGCCCGCGAAGAAGGGTGGCTGGCATGGCTGGAACGCAAATTTGCCCCTTTTGCCGACCATCTGGGCTGGCATTCCAATTTCCCCAAGGACCGGGTGCTTGGCGAACAGGCCCTGCAACTCGTTGAAGAAAAATCCCTGACACGGTTGGGGGTCTTCACCTTCCTGCGCATGGAAAAAACCGCCTGAACGCGCAAAATCCGGCAGGTATCTGTTTCAGGGCGCTGGCCGGAACCGGCGGGTGCCCGGTGTTATTGCCGTGCGAAAGCGCGGACAGGCAGCTTGCGGGCTTGCCCCGCCCCCCTGTTCTGACCTACACCCATGCCCAACCAAAAAGGGCCGGAACACCATGAGCGACACCGCACAATCCAGCGACACGCGCGCCAAGTCCAGAAATCTTGGGGCGTTGCAGGGATTGTGGCCGTTCATGCGCCCCTATCGTGGCTTACTTGCGGCAGCAATGCTGGCGCTGGTGGCGACAGCAACCATCATGCTGATGCTGCCGCTGGCGGTGCGGCGCGTGGTGGACGGGTTCGAAGCGCGCGAAATGGAATTGCTGAACCAGTATTTCGGCGCGGCACTGGGGCTGGCGGTGCTGCTGGCCATGGGAACGGGGCTGCGGTATTATCTGGTCACACGGCTGGGGGAACGCATCGTCGCCGATATCCGCAAGGCGCTGTTTGCCCGTGTCATCGACCGCAGCCCGGCGTTTTACGAACGCATCATGACCGGCGAAGTTCTGTCGCGCCTGACCACCGACACCACGCTTATTCAGTCCGTGATCGGATCATCTGTGTCGATTGCGCTGCGCAATGCGCTGATGCTGCTGGGCGGGCTGGTACTGCTGGGGCTGACATCGGCCAAGCTGACGGGGTTTGTGCTGCTGATGGTGCCTGTCATCATTGTGCCGATTGTGGTGATGGGGCGCAAGCTGCGGCGGCTGAGCCGCGAAAATCAGGACTGGATCGCGGCCAGTTCGGGCAATGCCTCCGAAGCGCTGTTATCTGTGCAAACCGTGCAGGCCAACTCCCATGAAGCGGCGAGCCGCGCAGCATTCGACCGGGTCACCGAAATAAGTTTCGATGTGGCGCGCAGGCGCATCCTGACCCGCGCCGTGCTGACCGTCATCGTCATATTCCTGGTCTTCGCGGGCATTCTGGGCACGCTCTGGGTGGGCGCGCGCGATGTGTCTGCGGGCGTCATGACGCCGGGCGAGCTGGCGCAATTCGTGATTTATGCGGTTATTGTCGCGGGGTCCGTCGGGGCCTTGTCGGAAATCTGGTCCGAATTGCAGCGCGCAGCCGGTGCGACCGAACGGCTGGTCGAACTGCTGACCGCGACCGACAGCGTACAGGACCCCGCAGACCCCGCGCCCCTGCCCCGCCCGACCCGTGGCGAGGTACGCTTTGAAAACGTGATCTTCCACTACCCCACCCGCCCGGGCCAGCAGGCGCTGGAAAACGTGTCGCTGACCATTGCGGCAGGCGAAACCGTGGCCCTTGTCGGCCCATCAGGCGCCGGGAAAACCACAATCCTGCAACTTCTGTTGCGGTTTTACGACCCGATCAGCGGCCAGATCCGCATCGACGGTCAGGATTTGCGGGACATGGCGCGCAGTGATTTCCGGCAGGCGCTGGCGCTGGTGCCACAAGATCCCGTCATCTTTGCCACATCGGCGATGGACAATATCCGCTTCGGACGTCCCGGTGCGTCAGACAGCGAAGTGATCGCCGCCGCCAGGGCCGCCAATGCCGATGACTTCCTGAACCGTCTGCCACAGGGGTATATGACCGAACTCGGCGAACGCGGTGTCATGCTGTCAGGCGGCCAGAAACAGCGCGTGGCCATCGCCCGCGCCATCCTGCGCGACGCCCCCATCCTGCTGCTGGACGAAGCCACCAGCGCGCTGGACGCCGAATCCGAGGCCGCAGTGCAGCGCGCCGTGGATCACCTGTCGCGCGACCGCACCACAATCGTCATCGCGCACCGGCTGGCCACGGTCAAACAGGCTGACCGTATCATCGTCTTTGACGAAGGGCGCATCGCAGCCATCGGCACACATGATGAGCTGGTGGCACAGGACGGGCTTTATGCGCGGCTGGCACGGCTGCAATTCACTGCGGACCGCGCGGCCTGAACGCCACACTTCCCGCGCAGGTCAGCGCCTTTCCCCATTTTCATTCTGGTACAAATATCCAAAAACACCTATCGGGACGCACGCCGCTGCATTATTCGAACCTGCGCCGGATACCGCGTACCATCGCCCAGACCCCCAGCACCACCACCGGCACCAAAGCCGCCATTGTCACGGGTTTCGACAGACCAAGGGGTTCCGTCACCGGCAGCACCAGATAGGCCACCAGATTGACCGCGTAATAGCTGATGGCCACTACCGACAACCCTTCAACCGTGTGTTGCAGCCGCAATTGCAGATCGGCGCGGCGGTCCATGCTTTCCAGCAGGCGCTGGTTCTGCGCCGAACGTTCCACATCCACGCGCGAACGCAACAACTGCCCTGCGCGCATCGCCCGTTCGGCCAGCCGTGTCAGCCGCGCCTCTGTGGATTTGACAGTGCGCATGGCGGGATCATAGCGGCGGGTCATGAATTCCCGCAGGGACTGGCGCCCCTCGAAACGTTCTTCACGCAGCACGTCAATACGCTGATGCACCAGCGCTTCATATGCTTCTGTGGCCGCAAACCGAAATGCACTTTCGACCATCATGTTTTCCAGTTCGCCGGAAATGCGCAGCAGGGCTTCCAGCGTTTCTTCGGTCCGCGTTCCGGGGGTGTTCATCGCACGCGAAAGCTGGGTCAGCTGCTCATCCAGCAGACCCATTTGCGGCGACAGGTCGCGGGCACATAGCAGGCCCAGCATTGATATGGTCTTGTAGGTTTCAATCTCGCACAGGCGCTGCAGAATGCGCCCCACGCGCCGCCCGCCAGTGCCCGGCTTGATGAATACCGCCATGCGGACATGCCCGGCACGGTCAATGCGGAAATCACTGGCAATGACTGCGGACCCGTCCAGCACACTGGCCGCAGCCAGACTTTCGGGCACAAACCAGTCCCGCAGTTTCGTGATTATATCGGCGCGGTCCTCGGGCAGTTCTTCGATCTGGAACAGGATGGATGTCAGGCGTTCGCCCGGTGCCTGCGCCAGCCAGTCATCGGCAAACACATCAAAACTGCCGGGGTCAAAGGGGCGCTTGGGCTGGCCCTGTTCCACGGCAGTGTAGGTCACGAATTCGGTATGGCTTTCCCATTTCAGATGATAGCGACCGATATCCGCGGAATGATGCGTGGCATCCGGCGCAGGGTGGGCCGCCCCATAGCGGTTCACCAGCGCCAGAAGATGGTCGCGGTCCTTGTTGCGGTCGCGCTTATCGGCGCCATTTGCAGGTTTGATCGCCAGAAAGGCCGCAACCCCCGGCCCCGCGACCTTGGTTGCCGGGCGTGCATGCAGTTCATTGACAAGCGCATAGCGGTGCGGGTGATCTTCCAACGGGGGCATAGGCGGACCTTGGCAAAGCAGAATTTCATCAAGCATATGGTGCAATCATGCGAAAGAAAGCGCCGCTTCGGCACACTGTCGCACACTTGTATTTTCGCCACAGTACAACGGCAAAAGCCGCCCCGGAGGGGGGCGGCTTTCATTGTGCATGCACGAAGGAAGGGTCAGTCAATCATCGGCAGAAGCTGATCAACTGATGCTTTTGCGTCGCCATAGAACATCCGCGTGTTGTCTTTATAGAAAAGCGGGTTCTCGATGCCGGAATAGCCCGTTCCCTGCCCGCGCTTGGACACGAAAACCTGCTTGGCCTTCCAGACTTCCAGCACCGGCATGCCGGCAATGGGGCTGTTGGGGTCTTCCTGCGCGGCCGGGTTCACAATGTCATTGGAGCCAATGACGATCACCACATCCGTATCGGGGAAATCGTCATTTATTTCATCCATCTCCAGCACGATGTCATAGGGCACCCTGGCTTCTGCCAGCAACACGTTCATATGCCCCGGCAAACGCCCTGCGACAGGGTGAATGGCGAAACGCACATTCTTGCCGGCAGCGCGCAGCTTGCGTGTCAGTTCCGACACTGTTTGCTGTGCCTGTGCCACCGCCATGCCGTAACCCGGCACGATGATTACGCTGTCAGCTTCGTTAAGCGCTGCGGCCACGCCTCCGGCGTCAATCGCAACCTGCTCGCCCTCGACTTCCATTTGCGGACCGGACGCCCCGCCAAAGCCACCGAGGATAACACTGATGAAGCTGCGGTTCATCGCCTTGCACATGATGTAGCTCAGGATAGCCCCTGAACTGCCGACCAGAGCACCAACCACAATCAGCAGTTCATTGCCAAGGCTGAAGCCGATTGCCGCCGCCGCCCAGCCGGAATAGCTGTTGAGCATGGACACCACCACCGGCATGTCGGCCCCGCCAATTCCCATGATCAGATGGTAGCCGATGAACAGCGCCAGGGCGGTCAGCACAAGCAGCATGAAGATCGACGCGCCCGCGCTTTCGGCATAGGCCAGATACAGCCCGGCGAAGATGACTGACAGCACTGCCGCACCCGCGTTAAGCATGTGACCGCCGGGCAGTTGCCGGGCACTCGTGTCCACTTTGCCAGCCAGTTTACCATAGGCGATAATCGACCCGGTGAAGGTCACTGCCCCGATCCAGATGCCTATCATCAGTTCGATACGCAGGATCGTCACCTCAACAGCGGTTTTCTTGCCGATGATCATGGCGAAATTGGTCAGGCTTTGCCACAACTCGTATGCTGGCACGCTCATCAGGCCAACAGGTTGCGGGAAGGGCAGCCCACCTTCGGCAAACGCAGCCGCAACGCGACCGATTTCAAGATGCGCGTTGAAGCCCACCAGAACCGCCGCCAGACCCACCAACGAGTGCATGAACGCCACCAGTTCGGGCATCTGTGTCATCTTTACGCGGGTGGCAAGCTGCCAGCCGACGACGCCGCCGATCGCGATCAGCACCAAGGTCAGCCCCCACAAGCCGGAACCCGGACCGGCCATGGTCGCCAGAACGGCGATTGCCATGCCTGCGATACCATACCAGATTGCGCGTTTCGCACTTTCCTGCCCTGACAGACCGCCAAGCGACAGGACAAAGAGAACTGTCGCAACCGCATAGGCCGCAACTGTAAATCCAAAATCCATCTCTTAATTCCTCCTGCCGTCAGGATTTCTGGAACATGGCGAGCATGCGCCGTGTCACCATGAAACCACCAAAGATATTCACCGCAGCCATCAGCAGGGCCAGCGCCGCCAAAAGCGTGATCAGCATTGAGCTTGATCCGATCTGCAACAATGCGCCGACGATGATGATCGACGAAATAGCGTTGGTCACGGCCATCAGTGGTGTGTGCAGGCTGTGCGAAACTTTCCAGATGACCTGAAAGCCGACAAACACGGCCAGCACGAAAATAATGAAATTGCGCATGAAGGCTTCGGGTGCGACCAGTCCCACTGACAGCACCAGCGCAGACCCTACGGCCAGCAAAATCACCTGATTTCTGGTCTGCGCCTTGAACGCGGCCACCTCATTGGCGCGCTTTTCTTCCGGCGTCAGTTCCTTGACCTTTTCCTTTGGCTTGGCGGCAATCGCCTTCACCTTCGGTGGCGGTGGCGGGAAGGTGATGGCACCTTCATGCGTGACCGTCGCCCCGCGAATGACGTCATCTTCCATATTATGGTTGATGATCCCGTCCTTGGCCGGGGTCAGGTCATGCAGCATATGGCGGATATTGGTCGCATAAAGCGTGGAAGATTGTGTGGCCATGCGCGACGGGAAGTCGGTATAGCCAATGATGATGACACCGTTTTCGGTGACAAGGCGTTCATCAGGCACGGTCAGGTCACAATTGCCACCCTTTTCGGCGGCAAGATCGACGATGACGGAACCGGGTTTCATCATCTGAACCATGTCTTCGGTCCACAGCTTCGGCGCAGGGCGGCCCGGAATCAGCGCCGTCGTGATGACGATATCCACATCCGGGGCCAGTTCGCGGAATTTTTCCAGCTGCTTTTCGCGGAATTCAGGGCTGGACGGGGCCGCATAGCCGCCCGTTGCCGCGCCATCCTGGGTTTCCTCAAAATCAAGGAACACAAATTCAGCGCCCATGGATTCGATCTGTTCAGCCACTTCGGGGCGAACGTCAAAAGCCATGGTAATCGCGCCAAGGCTGGTTGATGTGCCGATAGCCGCCAGCCCTGCAACACCCGCGCCCACGATCAGCACGCGCGCCGGGGGCACCTTGCCTGCCGCTGTCACCTGCCCGGTGAAGAAACGGCCAAAGTTATTGCCCGCCTCGATCACAGCGCGGTAGCCTGCGATATTGGCCATGGATGACAGCGCATCCATTTTCTGCGCACGCGAAATCCGCGGCACCATATCCATGGCAATGGCCGTCGCGCCCTGATCCCGTGCTGCGGCCAGCATTTCCTCGTTCTGGGCGGGCCAGAAGAAGGAAATCAGGGTCTGGCCTTTTTTCAGGCGCTGGACTTCCTCCAGCTCAGGTTCGCGCACCTTGATGACGACATCCACGGCGTCAATCAGGGCGGCGGCGTCCTTGACGACCGTAACACCGGCATTTGCATAGGTTTCATCATTGAAGCCTGCAGCCACACCCGCACCGGATTGCACGAAACACTCATGCCCCAGTTTCTGGATCTGCGTTGCGCTGTCTGGTGTCAGCGCAACACGCGCCTCGCCCGGTTTGATTTCCTGTAAGGCCCCAATTTTCACGCGCCGTCCCCCTTTCTTTCAGGTTAACCGAATTCAGTGACCGCAAAATGCGTTCTTTTCGACATCGCGTCTGCATACCCTGCGCAAGATTGTTTCACAAGCGCGCAATATTATGTGCTCACGGCATACAAATGCATACCAAAAAGCCACCGTCACGACGATCAAGCTCGCATAACAGTTCTTCTAGAATATCAGTTACTTGTGTCATCGCGCGCAGGCAAGGCTGAATGTTGCAATCTGATGCCGCCGTCACGGCAGGACGCGAGTTTCTTCGGTTCCGACGCAGAATCACACCGTAAATGCGGTTTATGAGTCACCGGGCACGCAATTTGGCCGCCAGTGCTGCGTGAATCACCCGCACCTTGCCTGCCGCAGATTCAAAACCAACTTGACCTTGCACGGCACAAACGGCACCCATACCGATGAACCGGAGGGACATATGACCGACTTTACCGCCACCCGCGCCATGTTCGATCTGCCCGAAGGGGTGATCTATCTTGACGGAAATTCGCTTGGCCCCCTGCCCCGCGCTGTCCCTGCGCGTGTTGCGCGAACGATGACCGATGAATGGGGCAAGATGGTCATTACCGGCTGGAACCGTGCGGGGTGGATGGACCTGCCCGCGCGCGTGGGTGACCGTGTGGGTCGGCTGATCGGTGCGACCGCAGGCAGTGTCATCATGGGCGATACATTGTCGATCAAGGTGTATCAGGCGCTTGCCTCTGCGCTGGAGATGCGCCCGGACCGCCGCGTCATCCTGTCCGATACCGGAAATTTCCCGACCGATCTGTATATGGCCGATGGATTGTGCCGCACGCTTGGCCCCGGCTACCGGCTGAAAACCGTTGCCCCCGAAGCGGTGGAAGATGTGATTGACGACAGCATCGCAGTGGTAATGGTGACCGAAGTGGATTACCGCACCGGCCGCAAGCATGACATGGCCCGCCTGATTGCCCGTGCGCATGAACACGGTGCCCTGGTGGTCTGGGATCTGGCCCATTCGGCAGGGGCCATTCCGGTGGATGTGACAACAGCTGACACCGATTTTGCCGTGGGATGCAGTTACAAGTACCTGAATTCCGGCCCCGGCGGTCCGGCCTTCATTTATGTCGCGCCGCGTCTGGCCGACAAGGTGCGGCCCGCGCTTTCGGGCTGGCTGGGGCATGAAGCGCCCTTTGCCTTCGATCTGGACTATCGCCCCGGCCCCGGCATTGAACGCATGCGGGTGGGCACGCCCCCCATTCTGCAACTTGCGGCCCTTGATGCCGCGCTGGATGTATGGGACGGGGTTGATATGCACGACCTGCGCCGCCGGTCACTGGAATTGCAGCAGATTTTCATCGACCGCGTGACGGCAGGGTGTTCTGAACTGACGCTTGCCTCGCCTGTTAATGGTGCCGCGCGCGGCTCTCAGGTCAGTTTCCGGCATCAGGAGGGGTATGCCATCATTCAGGCCCTCATTGCCGAAGGCGTCATCGGGGATTTCCGCGCCCCCGATATTCTGCGCTTCGGGTTCACACCGCTTTATCTGACACCGGATGATGTTGCCAAAGCCGCCGACTCCCTGTGCGCAATTATGCAGAACCGGCGCTGGGACCGGGCCGAGTTCAAAACCCGTTCGAAAGTGACCTGACCGCCGGATCAGGGGGCGTTTCCCATTGTTCCGCCGCATTTTGCAGCTAGGGTACATGCGCCGCAACCAGTATAGACAAGACAGCATTATCGCAGATGGACAGCAGATTGCAGGCCCACCCGACCCTCGTTTCCAGATTGCTGCGCGGTGCGGCCCTGACAGGCGGCAGTTTCGTACTGGCGCAGGCCATGCGCTTCGGGTCGAACCTGATCGTTGCGCGCCTGCTGTTCCCCGATGCTTTCGGGCTGATGGCGCTGGTCACCATGATCCTGTTCGGCCTGACAATGCTGTCAGATGCAGGCGTGCAACAATCCATCATGCAGAACGCCCGTGGCGATGATCAGGATTTTCTGAATACTGCGTTCACACTGAATGCGGCGCGTGGCGTGGTTTTGTGGGGGCTGGCCTGCGCATTGGCCTGGCCTGCCGCCATGTTATATGATGCGCCCGAACTTGCGCTGGTTCTGCCGGTCTGTGCCGTTTCGCTGCTGCTGTCCGGGCTTGCACCGACAAAGGTGTTCACATCAGAACGCCATATCAGGCTGGGCCGTGTCATGATGACGCAACTTGCATCACAGGCCGCTGGCATTCTGGTCATGATTGTCCTTGCATGGGCGACAGGCAGCTACTGGGCCATGGTCTGGGGCATGGTCGCAACCGCAGTTGCCAGACTGGCGTTGGAATGGGCAATCATTCCGGGCCAGACCAACCGCCTGCGCTGGGAACGGGACGCGGCGCGCGATCTGTTGCGCTTTGGCGGCTGGATCATGATGTCATCGGGTTTCGGGTTCCTGCTGGCGCAAGGGGATCGCGCCATTCTTGGTTATTTCTTCTCTCTGACGGAACTGGGGCTTTATAACATCGCGTGGTTTCTGGCCGCTTTTCCAGTGCTGCTGATGCAGGCCATGAACGAAAGGATGCTGATTCCGGCCTATCGGGAATCTTTCGACACCCAGGGCAGCCAGAACACCGAAAAGCTACAGCGCATGCGCTATATGCTTACCGCGACAGTCATGGCGATGCTGGCAGTGATGGCGCTGGCTGGGCCGTTTCTGATCGGTCTGCTCTATGATGACCGCTATCTGATGGCCGGCCCCATGATTGTGCTGATAAGCTGCGCGCAACTGCCCCCCCTGATCAGCGCGACGTACCAGCACGCGGCGCTTGCGCGCGGCGAAGCGCGGCTGTTTTTCCGGCTGACCGCATTCCGGGCAATCATACAAAGCGCGTTGTTTCTGGCAGGTTTTCTGCTGATGGACCTGCCTGGCGCACTGGCGGGACAGGCATTGGCTGCCGTGCTGGTCTATCCGGCAGTCGTGCGGCTGGCCGCGCATACCGGGGTCTGGGACAAACGCCATGATCTGGTGTTTTCCATTGCGGCGCTGTGCATCATCGCGCTGGCATTATTTGTAAACGGCGATCTGCTGATTGCATTGCTGTAACCGGGCCATGGGCACGGAGTACCGCCCGGTTACGGATTATAAACGATCATAGCGCATAGTTGCACGGAAGATCAGCAAGAAGCGGTCGATTCGGAGCAGCGAAATGCGCAAAACCAACATCGCGGTGGCGGCCATGCTATTGCTTGTCCATGGCATAACCAGTGGCATTCTGGTATCCGCCGCGCAGGCACGCAACGCCGCCCTGACGGACCCTGCGCAGCTTTGCCTTGCTGCCGCACGGCAGGCCGCCCAGTACCATGATGTCCCCTTTGACGTGATGCACAAGATCGCGCTGGTGGAAACCGGACGCCAGACCGCGACGGGCATGGCACCTTGGCCTTGGGCCGTGCATGCAAACGGGCAAGGGCACTGGCCCGCAACCCGCGACGGCGCGCTGGCCATTATCCGCAACGCACTGGATGGCGGGCATAGCAATATCGACATCGGGTGTTTCCAGATCAACTATCACTGGCATGCCCGCCATTTCCCGTCACTGGACATAATGCTGGACCCGGCACGCAATGCCGACTACGCGGCGCAACTGCTGCATGGTCATTTCCAGCGGCTGGGGACATGGGCAGATGCGGTCGGCGCATATCATTCGGCCACGCCGGAACTGGCGCAGCGCTATGTCGCCCGTTTCAATGCATTGGCGGCGCCTGCCGGCCCTGCCCCGTCCCCTGCCGCGTCCCCTGCCGCGCCCTACGGGCAATCGACATATGCATTGCTGCAACCCGGTGACGGGGGGGTGATGGGGTCGCTTGTCTCGCTGTCGCTGCTGCAGGCTGCGCAACCGATTGTGGAAACGGGAACCCGCCAGCGATGAAAAACCTTGATCCCAAAGCCCTGTTCAGCCCGACAGTGCTGCTGGCACTTGCGCTGATGGCAATCATTGTCATGATGATTCTGCCCGTGCCTGCGTGGATGCTGGATCTTGGGCTGGCCACATCCTTCGCGCTGGCCATCCTGATGTTCACGGTCACGCTGTTCATCCAGCGCCCGCTGGATTTCTCTATCTTTCCGACGGTTCTGCTGGCCTCGCTCATGCTGCGGCTGTCGCTGAACGTGTCCTCCACCAAGCTGATCATCGGCGAAGGGCATACCGGCACCGGTGCCGCAGGTGGGGTCATTCAGGGCTTCGCCAGTTTCGTCATGAGCGGGTCTGTCTTTCTTGGTGTTGTGATCTTTCTTGTGCTGCTGATCGTCAATTTTATCGTCATCACCAAGGGCGCGGGGCGCATGGCCGAAGTTGGCGCGCGTTTCGCGCTGGACGGGATGCCCGGCAAACAACTGGCCATCGACAGTGACATGTCCGCCGGGGCAATCGATCATCAGGAAGCCAAGCGGCGGCGCGAAACCGAACAAGCCGAAACGAATTTCTACGGGTCGCTGGATGGGGCGTCGAAATTCGTCAAGGGCGATGCCATCGCGGGCCTGCTGATCACGCTTCTGAACATCGTCATGGGGCTGATCAACGGCACCATGATGCATGGCATGACCCTTGGTGCCGCGTTTGAAACCTATGCCATCCTCACAGTGGGGGACGGGCTGGTTTCGCAAATTCCTGCCGTTATCATTTCGATTGCCGCAGCATTGCTTCTGGCGCGCGGGGGGGCCAATGGTGCCACCGACCGCGCGCTGTTTGAGCAACTGGGGCGCTACCCGTCCGCATTGACGACAGTGGGCCTGCTGATGGCGCTGTTTGCCTTCGTTCCCGGCCTGCCATTCGTTCCCTTCGTGATCGGGGCTGCCGTGCTGTTGGGTCTGGCCTGGCTGGCGCTGAACATGCAGGCGCGTGCGCGCGCCGACGCGGCACAACCCACCGCCCTATCGGACCCGACCCCCGAACGCATGTTGGGGGATGATCTGGATCTGGACGAAATTCATGTGCAGTTCGCCCCGGATCTGGTGCCGATGGTGCTGGACCCGTCCATCGGCCTGGATGCGCGCATTTCGTCCATCCGGTCGCATATTGCGCGCCATTTCGGCCTGATCCTGCCTGAAATCCGCCTGACCGATGACGCCGCCCTGCCCGCTGGCAGCTATGCCATTCTGATACATGGGGTCGAACAGGCCCGCGACCAGTTGCGCCCCGGCAAGGTGCTGGCGCTGGTGCAGGAAGGGACCGGGTTCGACATGCAGGGCGAAGATGTGCGCGAACCGGTCTACAAGGCCCCCGCGCGCTGGATTGACGCCAGCCAGCAGGAAGAAGCCGCGATCGGGGGGACCACGGTTGTCAACCCGACCGAAGTGCTGGCCACCCATCTACTGGAAGTGCTGAAGTCCAATTTCGGACGCTTGCTGAATTTCAAAAGCCTGAACCGCATTCTGGATGAACTGACCCGCCTGTCGGATGCATCGCGCGCGGATGCCAACAAAAGGCTGCTGAACGAACTGATCCCCGACAAGGTGCCGGTGGAACTGCTGCTGGCGGTGTTGCGGCTGTTGCTGGAAGAACGTGTCTCCATCCGCAACCTGCCGCTTATTCTGGAAGCGGTTGCAGAAATACGCGGCGTGGCGCATGGGCCGGAAGCGGTCTGCGAACATGTCCGCCAGCGTCTGGGATTCCAGCTTGTCGCACCGCTGAAACGCAGCGATGGCACCTTGCCGCTGATCCAGCTTGCCCCCGATTGGGAAGACATATTCACCACCTATCAATTGACCGGCGATCTGGGCGCGGCGGATGTGGCGCTGCCCCCCGAAGATTTTACGCGCCTGACAGACCGTGTGGCTGAAAAACTGGGCCTGTTGGCGCAAAACGGCGAAAGCCCTGCGCTGGTCACATCCGCGCATCGCCGCCGCTTCCTGCGCACTGTGCTGACCGCAAAAGGCATGGTGACACCCGTCCTGTCCTATGAGGAAATCGGCCTGGAGGCGCGACCCGCGCTGCTGGGAACAATCACCGCATGACGCCCGAATTATTCGACACACTTGCCGCCCATCTGGACAGCCTGACGCCACAATTGGTCATTGGGTTCGGGGTGTTTCTGCGGGTAGGCGCGATGATGGCGCTGATGCCCGCCTTCGGTGAAACCGTTGTTCCCGTCCGGGTACGGCTGGCACTGGCCATCGCGTTCACGCTGATCATCACCCCCGCTGTCGGCACCGATCTGGCGCAATTGCGCGGCGGCCCCGGCCCGCTGGTCACTGTTATTGCCGCCGAAGGGCTGGCGGGGCTGGTGCTTGGTGTCGGGCTGCGGCTGTTCGTCATCGCCTTGCAGACCGCAGGCACGATTGCCGCGCAGGCCACATCCCTGTCGCAATTCTTCGGTGGCGCGGGCGTGGACCCGCAGCCTGCCATGTCCCGGATCCTTGTCATGGCCGGGCTGGCGCTTGCCGTCATCAACGGGCTGCATGTCCGTCTGGCGGAATTTCTGATCCTGTCCTACAGCTTCTTTCCAGCGGGCGGGTTTCCCGACGCCGGAAATCTGGGCGAATGGGGCACCGCGCAGATATCAAGGGCCTTCATGCTGGCCTTCACGCTGGCCATGCCCTTTGTCATGATGTCGGTGCTGTATTATGTCGCTCTTGGGGCCATCAACAAGGCAATGCCGCAATTGATGGTCGCCTTTGTCGGCGCGCCCGCCATTACCTTCGCCGGGTTGGCCCTGCTGTTTCTGACCGCGCCGCTGTTGCTGCCTATATGGCAGGACGCTTTTCACGGCTTCATCGCGAACCCCACAGGCCCGCCCCGATGAGCGAGGAAGACCAGAGCGGCGAAAAGGAATTCGAGGCAACCGAGCAGAAGCTGGCCGAACAACGCCGCAAGGGCGAAGTGCCCAGGTCCACCGACCTGAATACTGCGGCCGCGTTTTTCGGGCTGCTGCTGGCCGCGCTGGCGGCAGGGCCGTTCAGCCTGACACAGATCGGCGAAACAGGTACTGTCCTGCTGGACCAGTCGGACCGCATTTCAACGCTGCTGGTACAGCATGCGCGCGCGCTTCTGGGCGGGCTTATGGGGAATGTGATCCTGGCCGCGCTGCCGCTTGTCGCCATCCCGATGCTGATTGTCTGGGCCATGCTTTTTGCCCAGCGCGTCGTGATCTTCGCCCCCGAAAAGCTGAAACCCAAGGCGTCGCGCGTGTCGGTCATTGCCAATGCGAAAAACAAATTCGGGCGCAGCGGGTTGTTCGAATTCGCCAAAAGCACGGTGAAACTCGCCACGATTTCGGCTGTGCTGTGGTTTTTTCTGCTGCATAATCTGCCGCTTATCATCGGCAGCCTGTATCTGACCCCGGCGCTGGCAACAACGGAATTGCTGGGGCTTGTTGTCCGCTTTCTTGCGCTTGTTTTCGTGGTCAAGCTGGTGATCGGCGGCATTGATTTCTTCTGGCAGCGCGCAGAACATCTGCGCCGCAACCGCATGTCCCACAAGGACATGCATGACGAGATGAAGCAATCCGAAGGTGACCCGCATGCCAAGGGTGAACGCCGCAGGCGCGGGCGCGAAATCGCGGGCAACCGCATGCTGGATGCGGTGCCGGATGCAAGCGTTGTCATCGTCAATCCCACCCATTATGCGGTTGCGCTGAAATGGTCGGCGCAATCCAGCGGCGCACCGGTTTGTGTGGCAAAGGGGGTTGACGAAATCGCCCTGCGGATCCGCGAACGCGCCAAGGAAACAGGCGTACCCATTCATTCCGATCCCGTTACCGCGCGTGCGCTATATGCCAGCGTCGATATAGACGCAGAAGTGCAGTCCGAGCATTATCGGGCCGTCGCAGCGGCCATCCGTTTTGCCAATACCGTGCGCGCCAAGGCCCGCAAGGGGCGGTGGTCATGACGCAGAATGACCGGGTGAAGCGATTGCAGGCCATGGCGCAACTGATCCGCGACAGGGATCTGGCACACCTGCAAAAGCTGGCAAATGCGCGCAATGAAACCCGCGCACGCGCGGAAAAGCTGTCACGCCCCGTTCCGCTGACCGATGACCCGGCGCTGTTCGCTGCCCGCCAGTTACATGCGAAATGGGCACTTGACCAACGGCTGCGCCTGAACCGCACATTGGCCCGGCAGACCGCGCATATGCTGGAGCAACGCGCGAAAGCTGCGCGCAGCCTCGGCCGTGCCGAAGCGCTGTCGCAGCTCTGCGCGCGCAAGGCAGACTGATGCGCCCGCGCGTTTATCTGCATTCACGCGGGCACGCCCTGACGGTTTGATAACGCATGCCCTGGAAACGGGAAACCGGCTCCCGTTTCGTCTTGCGACATGCGCTAGAAATCGACCCATTCGCCCGCACGCATCAGGGCAACCGTATCCCCGCCTGCATGCAGACCGTCCACGTCCATCTGCGCGGACCCGATCATCCAGTCCACATGGATCAGGCTTTCATTGCCGCCACGCGCGGCGATATCTTCCTTCGACAGCCCGTCGCCCCCTTCCAGACAGGACGCGTAGCATTGCCCCATCGCAATATGCGACGCTGCATTTTCGTCAAACAGGGTGTTGAAATACAGATGCCCGCTTCGCGATACGGGCGAGCTGTGCGGCACAAGCGCAACTTCACCAAGTCGCGCGGCCCCGTCATCCGTAGACAACATGTCCTGCAGGACCTCATCGCCGCGGGCGGCGCGCGCCTCCACAACGCGGCCATTTTCGAAGCGCATGGTAATGTCCTCAATCAGGCTTCCATGATGCGACAATGGTTTGGTCGCGCGCGCAACTCCATCCACGCGCGCGGCATGGGGGGTGGTGAATACCTCCTCCGTGGGGATATTCGGGTTGCACCGCACCCCGTTGCGCGCGACCGAAGCGCCGCCTTGCCAGAAATGCCCGTCCGCCAGACCGACCCGCAGGTCAGTGCCCGGCCCGCGAAAATGCAGGCTGTCGAAACGTGCATCATTCAGCCGGGCACAACGCTGCGCCAGATGCGCATTATGCGCCGCCCAGGCCGCAACCGGGTCGGGCTGGTCCAACCGCGCGGTCATGCGTATGGCCTGCGCAAGCAGATCAAACGCCGCTTGCGGCGCAAGGTCGGGAAACATGCGCTGCGCCCAATCCGGTGTCGGGCAGGCAATGATCGACCAGTTGATATGAAACCCCGCAATCGGTGCCAGCGCGGGCCGGTAGGCCGCTGCATTCGCGCGGTTCGCGCGCCCCACTTTCGACGCATCCTCATGTGACAGCAAAAACGGATCCTCGCCCACCAGCGCCAGGCGCGCCGCACCGTTTTCATAGGCTTTGGCCATCGCGTCATAAAGCCAGTCAGGTGCCCGGTCAAAACTGGCATCCTGCGCATGGTGAAACCGCGCCAGCGTCATGTCGCGGTCGCTGACGATCGGCGTGACGAGCCCCGCCCCCGCCCGATAGGCTTCTGCCGTGATTGCGCGTGCCAGCGGCAAGGCTGATGCCGGGGTCGTCATCACCAGATCCTGCCCCTGCTGAAGGTTCAGCCCCACATGCACCGCCAGTTTCGCCAATCCCGTCAACAAATCCGGATCAAGCGCCGGTCCGCCATCATGCGCCGGGAAGATTTCTGCAGAATTCTGGGTCATGTCCTTGGGCCTTCAGGTTGCAAACACTGGCCCGAAGCTGGTCCAGCAACCGCATAAGGTCAAGGGCAGAACACGGGATCAGGTGCCGCTGCGCAATATATCCGTGATCAGCACGCCCGCAACAGCATCGCGCCCCAGCAGGTTCTGCCCGGTCTCCAGCAAGGCCTGCCGTAGCAGGTTCATGTTGTTGTTCGAGGTGAACATGCCATCAAACCCGCCGCTGTTGGCATGGTCGAACATGGCCTGTAGAAAGCGGTCACGCAATCGCGGCTCATTGCGGATCACGGCGTCCATATGCGCCCCGTCCACTTCCAATGTCAGCGAAATGACGATGACCCAGACAATCCTGTCCCCTTCCAGCAAGGGAACCATGAACTGGTTGGACATGTCGTGCAGCACTGTATTTTCGCGGCGCGACTCCGGCAAGGGCACAGCCTGCTGTGCGGTTGCCGATGGTTCCGGCACCGGGCGCAACCAAAGCCCCGCGCCGACACCACCGGCCAGCCCGAATACGATAAGCAGAATTGGTATCAGCTTTGCCATAATGCCCCCTTGCACCTGAACATTCAGAACGGTGCCAGAATATCGATGATCTGTTGGCCATAGCGCGGTTGCTGCATGGTCGAGATCACGCCGCGCCCGCCATAGGAAATGCGCGCACCGGCAATCTTGTCATAGGTGATTTCATTCTGACGCGAGATGTCGGTCGGGCGCACATAGCCCGTGACCAGCAATTCGCGCAATTCGTGATTGACGCGCACTTCCTGACGCCCCTCGATGCGCATCACGCCATTGGGCAGGACTTCCACAACCGTGGAGGCCACCCGCAAAGTCAGCTTCTCATTGCGCCGGACCGAACCATTGCCCGAAAAACTACTGCCGCTATTGGTTTCAATTCCGGCGCCAATGCTGAACCCGCCTTCATTCTTGCTGTCGATCGCTTGTGGTAGGCCAAAGAACTGCGGAATACCCATACTGCTCGACCCGGTGCGCCCGCGCGATGTGTTGTTGGAAATTTCGGCACTGTCGTTTATTTCTATCACGACAGTCATGATGTCCCCTTGCCCCCCGGCCCTGCGATCCCCCAGCAACGACCGCTGACCCACCGACCAAAGCGATGAAGGCGCGGTAGGGGAGCGGGGGTCAGCGCTTTCAGGCAATGGCACGCGATAAAGGGCCGCATGCTCGATGCTGTGATCGGGGGAACTGAAGGCGGGGGCACGCCCCACTTCGTTCAGTGGTTGGCAGGCCATCAGCGTGATCGCGCAAAGCATGATAGCGGCATGGTGCCCGGAAGATGTCTTGTTCATGATAACCCTCATGGTCATTATGTTCCTATCGCAGCGGTCGGCGCTGCGCGCTGACTTCGACAAAACCGGCATGCATGATCGTTCCCTGAACGGATTGACGTGATGCCAGGTTCATGACGCTGACCTGATCCCCGATGGCACCCCGAGCCAGCGCTCGCCCTTCTGTCAGGATGGTCAGCGCCCCGCTGCGATACAGAATCTGGACAACATCATTGCGTTCCACGACAGCAGCAGGCCCAAGTTCGGACAACCGCACCGGACGACCGGGATAGATGGCCACGCGGGTTTCCAGCCCGATAACCTGATCCACGGATGCCGCAGCACCGGGGATGGCAGTGTCATGGATGGCAATGTCGCCGGGGCCAATGATTTCCGTCGCGCGGATCAGCCGGGTGGCCACTAGGCTCTGGGCCGCCGCAATCTGCGGCAAAAGTGCCAGAAGCAGGATCAGAACATTCCGCATCAGCGTACCTGCGTCGTTGCGCCCATCATCTGGTCGACCGCAGTGATGACCTTGGAATTCAGCTCATACCCGCGCTGCGCCTTGATCAATTCGGTCATTTCGCGCACCGGGTCCACAGAGCTTTCTTCAAGATACCCTGCCCGCACGGTTCCCAGACCATCCGTGCCCGGTGCAGCCTCGAAACCGGGGCCGGAGGCTTCGGTTTCGAGAAACAGGTTCGACCCGATGGCTTCCAGCCCCTTTTCATTGGCAAACCCGGTCAGGGTCAGCTGCCCCAGAAGCTGGGGCTGCACCTGCCCCGCGAAATAGGCATAAACTTCGCCTTCGGCATTGATGGAAATCGCACGCGCATCGTTGGGAATGACGATACCCGGGGTCACTTCGAACCCTTCGGAATTGACGATAAGCCCGTCGCCTGTCCGTTTCAGGGCGCCATCGCGTGTATAGGCGGCCTGCCCGTCCGGCAGCGTCACGGAGAAAAAACCCTTCCCCTCGATCGCAAGATCAAGGTCGCCATTGGTCTGGGCCAGCGCGCCCTGCTGGATCTGCATGCTGACCGCCGCGGGCCGCACGCCATGGCCAAGCTGAATACCTGTTGGCAAGACCGTTCCGTCCGCGGCATTGATTGCCCCCGCACGGGCAAATTGCTGATAATGCAGATCCGCGAATTCCGCGCGGCGGGCATTATAGCCAGATGTGCTCATATTCGCGAGGTTGTTGGAAATCGTGTCAACGCGCATCTGCTGCGCGCTCATTCCGGTGGCGGCGATGTGAAGCGCTTTCATCAAATGTTCCTTTTCATGGTTATCGGCCCAGTGTCTGGATCACGGTCTTGATCCGGTCATCTTCGCGTTCCAGCAGGCGCTGGCCCTGTTCATAGGCACGCTGAACGGCAATCATCCGCGCCAATTCGGGCATCGGATCCACGTTGGACCCTTCCAGAAACCCCTGGCGAAGGCGTGCGTCCAGAACCGGCTCCAGCTCGCCATCGACTGCGAACAAGGTTCCGGCGGCGCGGGTCATTGTGACCGGGTCAGCCGGGCGCACCAGACCGACCTGCGCAAAAGGCTGGCCATCCGCAGAGAATGTGCCATCGCCGGACATGGCGACCGACCGGGCGTCCGGGGGCACGAAAATCGGTGCCCCGCCCGCGTCCAGCAGCAAATGCCCGTCCATATTGACAAGTTCACCAGCGGCATTGGGCGTGAACATACCTGCGCGTGTCAGCCGCAGCCCTTGCGGGGTTTCCAGCTGGAAGAACCCGTCCCCTTCGATAGCAAGATCGAAATTACCGTTCGTCTGTGTCAACTCGCCCTGCGTCTGAAAGGTCTGGCGTGTGTTGCCCAATGCCATGGACAATGACGTATCCTGCCCGCGCCCACCCACGACAAATTCAGAGAATATCGCGCCTTCGCGCCGGTATCCCGTCGTCGATGCATTGGCGATGTTATGGGCAATCACCTGCATTTCACGTTTCAGGCCCGAAAGGCGTGTCAGCGCGACATAGGCTGCGTTATCCATCACACACCCCCGGCGATAAGGGGCAGAATCTGGTCATGGAAAAAGGCGACCAGTGTCGCGGTCATGAAACTCATCGACACCCAGAACACGACAAGGATTGCCGCCAGTTTGGGAACAAATGTCAGCGTCATTTCCTGAATCGAGGTCAGTGCCTGAAACAGCCCCACTGTTATGCCCGCGACCAGCGCGGCGGTCAGGATGGGAATTGCAATCAGCGTCGCGACCCACAGGCCCTGGCGCAATGTGTCAAAGAAAACCGCTTCATTCATGGCTCAGACCGGCATGCGCAGAATTTCGAGATACGCCTCGACCACCTTGTTGCGCACAGCAACGGCGGTTTCGACGGCCAGTTCGGTGGCGGCCACCGCTTCAACCAGCGCGTGAGGGTTGGCACCGGTGATCATGGAACTGGCGGCAGCGGTATCGGCCTGACGCAGGGTTTCGGTGAAACTGGCCATCTGCGCGCCAAATGCGGCTTCGGCGCGCGCTGTCCCCCCGTCCTTCGGGCCGGGGGCGGCGGCGTTGCGCGCCAGATCGTAGCTTTGGACAGCAATGCTTGCTGGAATTTTCATGTCTCAGGTCCCTTTTAACGGCGCAGCAGATCAAGCAGGCCCTGCGACATCTGCCGCGCCTGATCGAACATGCGTAAATTGGCTTCGTAACTGCGCCCGGCTTCGCGCGCGTCGGCGATTTCGATCATCTGATCAACAGACGACCCATCATAATATCCCTGTTCATCCGCCAGGGCATGGCCCGGGTCATAGACACGCGGCAATTCCCCACGATCAAGAATAACGGGGCCGACAGCGACGCGCGCCAGTCCACTCGCCCGGTCAATTGTTGCGTGAAAATCAATGGTTTTGCGCCGGTAGCCGGGGGTATCGGCATTGGCAATATTTTCGGATACATGCCGCAGACGGCGCGATTGCGCGTCCATGCCGGACGCCGCGACAGTAAAAACCCCTAACAGATCAGCCATTTGATGCCCCCCTAATTGCCAAGCGCCGTGCGCAGGATGTTGCGCGCGGCGGAATAGACGGACAGCGCCATGTCATGGCTTTGCCGGGTTTCGGCGGCCCGCATTATCTGGTGTTCCAGCGATACGGTGTTGCCATTCGGGGAACGGGTTGTCGTGGTCGGGTCGGTCCGCGCGGCAGGCACCCCCGCAGCAGTGTCAAAACCGAAATGGCCCGCCCGCGTTGCACGCAAGGACAGGCCATCAGCATATGTCGCGCCGAAGCTGGGCAGATCGCGCGCCTGATATCCCGGCGTGTCGGCATGGGCGACATTTTCAGATATCACCACCTGCCGCGCGGCGGCGTGGCGCGCCATCTGCTGCGCCATGCGCATGACATCAGGTAATTCGAACATGAGGGCTTCTCCCGTCATTTGGATACACTCATCCTTAAGACTGATTCGCTTAAGGATAGGTAACCAACAGTCGCAAAAGCAGCAGAAGCCGCGAAAGGAACGGGATGAACCATCTGGATTTACTTCGCGCAGAGGTTGCGAAAATGCGTGTCGTGCGCGTGTCCGGTCGTATCATGTGGATCGACGGGCAGACGCTTGGCATAAGCGGGTTGATACGCGAAGCGCGAATCGGCGACTGGCTGGAGGTGGGGGCGCAGGACGGGACAACCGTTCATGCCGAAATTCTGCGCATGACAGAAGCCGAGGTGATTGCCCTGCCCGACGGGCCATGTGACGGGCTGGCCATTGGCGACAGGGCGGAACTGATCGGTTCGCGCGGGCTTGCCCCCGATGACAGCTGGATCGGGCGGGTAATCGATCCCTATGGCCAGTCGCTGGACGGCCGCCCGATATTGCCGGGACCGGTCGCACGCCCCTTGCGCCAGAACCCACCGGACCCGGCACGGCGCGGGCGGCTGGGGGCCAGGCTGAATACTGGCATGGCCGTGTTCAACACCCTTCTGCCGCTGGTCGAGGGGCAGCGTATCGGCCTGTTCGCGGGGTCCGGGGTGGGGAAATCCATGCTGCTGGGCAATTTCGCGCGCAACATGCAGGCAGATGTGGTGGTGATTGCACTGATCGGCGAGCGCGGGCGCGAATTACGCGATTTCATCGAAGATGTGCTTGGCCCCGAAGGAATGGCGCGGTCAGTTGTGGTCACAGCGACATCGGACCAGCCGCCGCTGACGCGCAGGCGTTGCGCCGCCGCCGCCATGTGCGTGGCGGAATATTTCCGCGATCAGGGCAAGCAGGTGCTGTATCTGGCCGACAGCATTACCCGCCTTGCCGAAGCACACCGCGAAGTGGCCCTGTCCGGCGGCGAAGACGGCAGCCTGCGCGGTTTCCCCCCGTCGACCGCGCATCAGATCATGGCACTGGCCGAACGCGCAGGCCCCGGTCTGGACGGGGTGGGCGCAATTACCGGCATTTTCACGGTTCTGGTCGCCGGGTCCGATATGGAAGAGCCCGTGGCCGATATTCTGCGCGGGGTGCTGGACGGGCATGTTGTCATGGACCGCGCCATTGCCGAACGCGGGCGGTTCCCGGCAATCGATGTGCTGCGATCGGTCAGCCGCGCCCTGCCCAAGGCTGCCACACCGGAAGAAAACGCCCGCATATCCGAAGCGCGCCGTATGCTGGGGGCCTATGACCGCGCGGAAATGATGATTCAGGCGGGGCTGTATGACGCCGGTTCCGACCCGCTGGTCGACCGCGCAATCAGGGTCTGGCCCGCGCTGGACGCTTTTGTCGCAGAACCGGCACCAGGGGGGATCAGGCAGGCCTTTGCACGATTGGCCGCATGTCTGGACCCACCGGCAAAGGCCCATGCCAGCACGACCGGGGCAAAAAAATAAAACTGGTTTCCTCTTGGCGCGGAATTGCACTAAACGGGGGCAAATACGCATATACGGGGACCATCATGGCGCGAATTCTGATCACCTCGGCCCTGCCATATATCAATGGCATCAAACATCTGGGCAATCTTGTCGGCAGTCAGCTTCCGGCCGACCTTTATGCGCGCTACAGCCGCGCACGCGGGCATGAGGTGATGTTTATCTGCGCGACCGATGAACATGGCACCCCCGCGGAACTGGCCGCCGCCAAGGCCGGGAAACCAGTGGCCGACTATTGCGCGGAAATGCATGATGTGCAGGCAGAACTGGCGCGCGGGTTCCGGCTGTCATTTGACCATTACGGGCGGTCCTCCAGCCAGCGCAACCATATGCTGACCCAACATCTGGCGGGCAAACTGGCAGATGCGGGACTTATTTCCGAAGTGTCGGAAAAACAGGTCTATTCCAACGCCGATGGCCGCTTTCTGCCGGACCGCTATATTGAAGGCACCTGCCCCAATTGCGGCTATGACCGCGCGCGCGGTGACCAATGTGAAAACTGCACCAAGCAACTTGCCCCAACTGACCTGATTAATCCGCGGTCCGCAATTTCGGGGTCCACCGATCTGGAAGTGCGCGAAACCAAGCATCTGTTCCTGCGCCAGTCCAATATGCGCGACCGGCTGGACCAATGGATCGACAGCCAGCGCAACTGGCCTATCCTGACAACATCCATCGCCAAGAAATGGCTGCATGACGGTGACGGGTTGCAGGACCGCGGCATTACCCGCGATCTGGACTGGGGAATTCCCGTCAGGAAGGGCACCGAAGACTGGCCTGGCATGGAAGGCAAGGTGTTCTATGTCTGGTTCGACGCCCCCATCGAGTATATTGCCGCCACCGCCGAATGGGCCGATGCGCAAGGATTTGATGACAGTGCATGGCAACGCTGGTGGCGTACGGACCTTGGCGCGGATGATGTTCGATATGTGCAATTCATGGGCAAGGACAATGTGCCCTTCCACACGCTGGGTTTCCCCGCCACGCTGATGGGATCCGGCGAGCCATGGAAACTGGTCGATTACATCAAGTCATTCAATTACCTGAATTATGATGGTGGACAATTTTCAACATCGCAGGGGCGCGGCGTTTTCATGGACCAAGCGCTGGCAATTCTGCCCGCTGATTACTGGCGCTGGTGGCTGTTGTCACATGCCCCCGAAAGTTCGGATTCTGAATTCACGTGGGAAAACTTTCAGGCCAGCGTGAACAAGGATCTGGCCGATGTTCTGGGCAATCTGGTCAGCCGTGTGACCAAGTTCTGCCGGTCAAAATTCGGCGAGGCGCTGCCCGAAGGCGGCAGCTATGGTGACCGCGAAGCCGCACTTATGGACGCCCTCAATACCCGCCTGCGCGCCTATGAAACGCATATGGAAGGGATGGAAATCCGCAAATCCGCCGCGGATTTGCGCGCGCTTTGGGTGCTGGGCAATGAATATCTGCAGGATGCGGCACCATGGTCGGTCTTCAAGTCCGACCCGGAACAGGCCGCTGCGCAAATCCGGCTGGCGCTGAACCTGATCCGGTTCTACGCCATCATCTCACGCCCGTTCATACCGGATGCGACCGCCAGCATGATGGCGGCCATGAATTGCGACGACTGGTCCTGGCCGGAGAGCGCGGCTGATGCGCTGACTCATCTGGATGCTGGCCATGCTTTCAGCGTTCCCGATGTCCTGTTTACCAAGATCACGGATGAAAACCGCGCCGATTGGGAAGCACAGTTTTCCGGCCAGCGCTAAGCGATGATTTGACCTTTTCATGTGCCAGCGCCTGCACTAGGCTTGGCACATGTTTACCATCGAACACGATTTCGACGCCACAATAGTCACGCTGGTCGATGAAGGCGCGCCGCGTCAAGAAGAATTGCGCGAAGACATCGTCATTACCGCGTTTGAAGATTGCATTACCCTGCGCCAGTTCAACCCGCAGCGGAATGATGATGTGGTCATCACCTTGTCGCTGGTGCAACTGCGCGATCTGGGGGCCGCGCTGAACCTGCCCGAAGGCAGTTACAGACTGACACCAAAGGGACAGACACCCTAGCGGTGATGCGCAATTTCCTGCACTATGCGTGTGTATGGTGCGGTTCTGCGCTGCGGCGTCAACATCGTTTGACAAAGCCCTGTCCCCTCCGGCAGGTTGGGGCCAGGACGGGGGACGAATCAGCCTCCCCGCACCCCCGACAGCGACACAGGAATGCGCCCCGGCCGGGGCAGATGAAAGGAAGTGCCATGCTTACCAATGACCAGCTCAGCCAGTGGGACCGGGAAAATTTTCTGCACCCCTCCACCGCTTTTGGCCAGCATGCGCGCGGGGAAAGTGCAAACCGCATCGTAAAAACCGGCAGCGGCGTGTTCATCGAAGACCGCGACGGCAACCGTTTTCTGGACGCGTTTGCAGGGCTGTATTGCGTCAATGTCGGCTATGGCCGCACCGAAATAGCCGAGGCAATTTCCAGACAGGCGCATGAACTGTCCTATTACCATGCCTATGTCGGCCACGGCACAGAAGCATCGATCACATTGGCAAAAATGGTGGCAGACCGTGCGCCCGCGCATATGAACAAGGTTTATTTCGGCCTTGGCGGGTCAGATGCCAATGAAACCAATGTGAAACTTGTCTGGTATATCCAGAATGTTCTGGGCCGCCCCGAAAAGCGCAAGATCATCTCGCGCTGGCGCGGCTATCACGGGTCCGGCCTGATTACCGGGTCACTGACGGGGTTGACGCCCTTTCACAACAAATTCGGCCTGCCATTGTCCGAAGTGGTCCATACCGAAGCGCCCTATTATTTCCGCCGCCCGCGCAAGGACATGTCAGAGGCCGAATTCACCGCCCATTGCGCCGCGGAACTGGAAGCGCTGATCGAGCGCGAAGGCGCGGACACGATCGGGGCTTTCATCGGCGAACCGATCCTTGGCACAGGCGGCATTGTCCCGCCGCCCGCAGGCTATTGGGATGCGATTCAGGCTATTCTGAAAAAACATGACATCCTGCTGATCGCGGATGAGGTTGTGACCGGTTTCGGCCGTCTGGGCACCATGATGGGGTCCACCCATTACGGGATCACGCCTGATATCATCACCATCGCCAAGGGGCTGACGTCGGCCTATGCGCCGCTGTCGGGGTCGATTGTCAGTGATGACCTGTTCAAGGTGCTGGAAGAAGGCACCGACAAATTCGGACCGTTCGGGCATGGCTGGACTTATTCCGCGCACCCGATCGGGGCGGCGGCAGGGGTTGCCAACCTGAAACTGGTCGATGATCTGGGTCTGGTTCAGAATGCGCGCGACACCGGCGCTTATTTCCAGCAAGCGTTGAAAACCGCATTAGGGTCGCACCGGTTCGTGGGCGATGTGCGCGGCGAAGGGTTGATGGCTGCCATTGAGTTACAGCGCGACCCTGCAACAGGTGCAGATTTTGACGCCGCCGACAAGGTTACCGCGCAGGTCGTGGGTGAAATGGCCAAGCGCCATGTTATTGCCCGCGCAATGCCGCAGGGTGAAATTATCGGCTTTGCGCCGCCACTCTGCATCACGCCCGCTGAAATTGATCAGGTGGTCGATGCGACTGTCGACGCCCTGAACGCGGTCACCGGCGCGTTGTAATCCATTCTGTACCCCCCTTTCCCCAAGGATGATCCGGGCGGGGAAAGGGGCATTCCGTCGCCCAGTCCAAGGTTTGCGCGCCCATGACCACCACCAACCCGAATTTCACAGATGCCGAATATGAAGCGCGCATTGCCCTGACCCGCGCGGACATGTCCAAGCGCGGCATTGACCTGCTTGTCATTTCCGACCCGTCCAACATGAACTGGATTTCCGGCTATGACGGCTGGTCCTTCTATGTGCATCAGGCCGTGCTGCTGCCAATGGAAGGGGAACCCGTCTGGTGGGGGCGCGGCATTGACGAGCCGGGCGCACGCCGGACCGTGTTCATGAAAGAGGGCGGGAATATTGTTCCCTATGATGACAGCTACGTGCAAAACCCCCAGAAACACACGATGGAAGCCCTGTCTGCGCTGATCATTGATCGCGGCTGGCATACCGGCTGGATCGGGGTGGAGATGGACAATTACTACTATTCCGCTGCGGCCCATCAAACATTGCTCAACCATCTGGGAGATGCACGGTTCGTCGATGCCACGGGGTTGGTGAACTGGCAAAGGCTGGTCAAATCCGAGTCTGAATTGCTGTATATACGCCGTGCCGCGCGTATCGTGGAACGCATGCATCAGGTTATTATGGATGTGGCGGAACCGGGCATGCCGAAAAACATGCTGGTGGCGGAAATCACCCGCGCGGGCATTCAGGGCGCGGACGGGCAATGGGGCGACTATCCTGCAATTGTGCCCATGGCCCCCTCCGGGCTGGATGCGACTGCCGCGCATCTGACATGGGATGACCGCCCCATGCGCGCGGGCGAGGCGACATTCTTCGAAATCGCCGGGGTTCACCGGCGCTATCATTGCCCGCAATCGCGCACACTGTTTTTCGGCACTGTGCCGGACCTTTATCGCCACGCAGAAGAGGCCGTTCTGGAAGCGACGGAGGCCGGGTTGGCCTGGTGTCGGCCAGGGGCACGGGCCGAGGATGTTGCCATCGCCTTCAATGTCACGCTGAACAAGAAGGGCTTTGAGAAGGACAACCGCTGTGGCTATTCCATTGGGCTTAGCTACCCGCCGGATTGGGGCGAACGCACCCTGTCCTTGCGCAGCGGGGCCATGACTGAACTGAAACCGGGCATGGTGCTGCATTTCATGCCCGCGCTTTGGCTGGATGACGGCGGGCTGGAAATTACCGAACCGGTCCTGATTACCGAAAACGGGCCGGAATTGCTGTGCAAAACCCCACGCGAGATTTTCGTGAAATAAGTCCTACACCCGACGCAGTTCTGTCAGGGACAGCAGGTTTTCATTCTGGTACAAATATCCAAAAAAACGTCACAAGGTGCGGGGATGGTTGGCGCAAGCCCCCATCCCCGCTGCATATCAGTCGTTCATAAGGCGGCTGACAACAATCGTGACTTCCGGTTTTTTGCCAATTTCTTCCATCGTGACCTGACGCACCACACGGCGCAAGCCGTCATTCAGTTTGTCGTCATCGGCCATCGTCTTGGCACCCGCGCGGGACAGGTATTGCGCAAGCTCTTCCTCGATGATTTCATTCAGGGGTTGGCCACCCTTGCCGGTCGGGCGCAGGCCCACGATTTCGGCCCATGGGTCACCCAGCAACTCATCATCTTCGTCCAGAATAAGCGTCACGAAAACATGTCCGCCGATGGCCATGCGAATCCGGTCGCGAACAATACCGTCCATCGCCCCGATCATACGGCTGCCATCCAGATAAACGCGGCCGGTTTCCACCTCGTCCACCAAGACAGGGGCAGCGCCGGTCAGGTCGACAACCGCCCCGTTCGGCACCACCATGGATTGCATGCCGCGCGCAATCGCCAGTTTCGCATGCTCGTGCAGCATCCGGTGTTCGCCATGAACCGGGATCAGCATCTGCGGTTGTATCAAATCATGCATCGCTTCCAGATCGGGGCGGTTGGCATGACCTGACACATGGTAAAGACGGGCGGAATTATCCAGAACATCAACACCCATCCTTGCAAACGCATTCACCACGCGCCCGACCTCGCGTTCATTTCCCGGAATGGTCATGGACGAAAACAGGAAGGTATCGCCTTCTTTCATGTTCAGCCCCATATAGGTGCCGCGCGCCAGTTGTGCCGATGCAGCGCGCCCTTCACCCTGACTGCCTGTCACGATCAGCAGCAACTTTTCGCGGGGAACATCCTTGGCCGCTTCGGGGCTGATGGTGGGGGGGAAGTCCTTCAGGATGCCCGCTTCTGTTGCCACCTGTGTCATGCGCAGCATCGCCCGCCCCATCAGACACACAGACCGCCCTGCTTCATGCGCCGCCACAGCGAGTGTTTTCAGCCGCGCCACGTTGGACGCGAATGTCGTGGCCACAACCATGCCGCGCGCGTCGCGCATCAGCTGTGCGATGGGGGCGGTCAGGGTTGCCTCGGACCGTCCGGCATGCGTATTCATGACATTGGTGCTGTCGCATAGTAGTGCCTTGACGCCACTGCGTCCGATCTGTGCCAGCATTTCAGGGTCATGGGGTTCACCCACGCCGGGGGTGCGGTCGGCCTTGAAGTCACCCGAATGCACGACGCGGCCTGCAGGGGTGTCAATCACCACGCCCGAAGCTTCGGGCAGCGAATGCGCCACGGGGAAAAACTGCACACGGAAAGGGCCGAGTTCCAGCGTTTCGGGGGCCTTGCCGACAGTGATCACCTGTTCCGGATCCTGGCCGGCATCCTGCATTTTCAGCCGCGCAATCCGCGCGGTGAAATCACGTGCATAGACCGGCACGCGCAACTTGTGCCACAGCTGCCCCACAGCGCCGACATGGTCTTCATGCGCATGGGTGATGATAATCGCTTCCAGACGGTCGCGGCGTTCTTCCAGCCAGCGCAGGTCCGGCATGATAAGGTCCACACCGGGGCTGGACGCCATATCAGAAAAGGTCACGCCAAGATCAACAAGGATCAGGCGTTCGCGCCCTTTTGGTCCATAGCCGAAGACATAGGCATTCATGCCCACCTCGCCTGCGCCACCAAGGGGAAGATAGATCAGCCTGTCCTTGCTCATGCCCGCTCCTGTATACTGCTGTTGGCCTTGTTGTAGTCGTATATGACGCAAAGGCCATGTAATGTCAGATCATCCTCGACCGTGTCAAATAGCGATTCGGCCTGCGCGAACAGGGGTGCAAGCCCGCCTGTGCCAATTATTTTCATCGGTCGGCCATATTCCGCGCGGATACGCGCCGTTATCCCCTCTATCAGGCCGATATAGCCCCAGAACACACCGGACTGGATGCAGGCGACTGTATCTGTGCCGATCACCTTCTCGGGGCGGGAAATATCGACATGCGGCAGCGCCGCCGCGCCCTGATGCAGCGCTTCCAGCGACAGGTTCACCCCCGGAGAGATGACCCCCCCCACATAGGCACCGTCATGGGCCACCACATCAAAATTCGTGGCGGTGCCGAAATCCACGACCACCACATCCCCGCCATGCCGGTCAAACGCGCCTGCGGCATTGGCCAGCCGGTCCGGGCCGGGGCGCACCCCTTCGTCAACGCGCGGGGGCACTGGCAACAGGCAATCGGGCTTGCCGACCACCAGCGGGCGGCAGCCGAAATAGCGATCACACAGTACCCGCAGATTGAACACCACGCGCGGCACTGTCGATGAGATGATGACATCTGTGATGTCCAGCTTCACGCCCTTGATGTTCATCAGCGTGGACAGCCAGACAAAATACTGGTCCGCAGTGCGCGTGGTTTCCGTAGACGTGCGCCATGTCGCAAGAAACTGTGTACCGTCCCATACGGCGAAGACTGTATTCGTGTTACCACAATCAATAGTCAGAAGCATGGCACGGCCCTTTCGCGTTCAAAAAAACACATCCGCTGCGGGAATGGTGCGCCGTCCCTGCGCCGTGCGCAGCATCAAAGCCCCTGTCGCATCAATGCCTTCGAATGTACCTTCATGGCTGTCCAGAACAGTGCGCGCGATGATGCGTTCACCCAGACGCGCGGCACCGTTCATCCATGCCTGCCGGACCGGCGCAAAGCCATAGGTGACAAGCTGCCCTTCCCAATGTGCGAAGGCCGGTGCCAGAACGTCAAGGAATTCTTCCGGGGTCACCGACATGCCGGTTTCCGACAACAGGCTGACGGGACGCAATGCACCATCTTCCGCAGCTGGCGCATGCAGCAGGTTCACCCCGATCCCAACTGCCAGATGGCTGACCTGCGCGCCCTGTCCCACGCTTTCCAGCAGGATACCCGCCAGCTTGCCGCCGTTAAGCAGCACGTCATTGGGCCATTTCAATGCAAAACCTTCGGGCCGCGCCGTCACTGTGACAAGGGCATCGCGCAAGGCCAGTGCGGCAACGAATGACCGCTGCGCCACCTGTTCGGGCGGGCCGCCGGGGCGTGAAACATAGGTCGCGGCAAAATTTCCCGCCGGGTCGCGCCAGTCACGCCCGCGCCTGCCCCGCCCCTGTGTCTGGCGCAGCGCCAGTATCCAGCACGGGCCGGAAAGGCCGGGCGCGATGCGCGCGGCCTCTGCGTTGGTGCTGTCGATTTCGGGCAGGACGCGGCGCGCTACCCCCTCTGGCCAGTTATTTGACAAGGGCTTCTGCCGCAAGCGCCGCCATACCCTCAACGCCGAACAGGTTGATGACACCAAGAACCATCAATGCCGCCGACACCACCAGCAAACTGGCCTGAACCGGCGCGCGCACGGTGTCCAGCGGTTCCGTGGTTTCGCCAAAATACATGAAGTACACGATGCGCAGGTAATAGAATGCACCGATAACCGATGCGACGACACCCGCCACCGCCAGCCATGTCATCCCGGCCTGCACAGCCGCCCACAGCACATAGAACTTACCAAAGAAACCGACCAGCGGCGGTACGCCCGCCAGACTGAACATCAGGACCAGCAGCGCTAACGCGCGCAGGGGTTCCGCTTTGGAATACTGGCGCAGGCTGTCAATATCGGTGACCGGCCTGCCGTCGCGTGACATGGTCAGGATGAACGCAAAGACACCGATATTCATGGTGACATAAATCGCCATATAGACCAGCATCCCCTGCACACCCTGCACCGTGCCTGCCGCCAGCCCGACCAGCGCAAACCCCATATGCGTGATCGAGGAATAGGCCATAAGGCGCTTGATATCGCGTTGGCCAATGGCCGCAATGGACCCCACGAACATGGATGCAACTGCCAGGAACGCGATGATCTGCGACCAGTCACCCGGCACCACACCGAATGCCTCATGCATCACACGCGCCACCAGTGCCATGGCCGCCACTTTCGGCGCTGTGGCAAAAAATGCGGTGACCGGGGTGGGCGCCCCTTCATAGACATCGGGTGTCCACATATGGAAGGGCACTGCCGACACCTTGAACGCCAGCCCCGCCAGCATGAACGCCATCCCCATCAACAACCCGATGGACATGCCATCGGTTGAAATGGTGCTGATGATGCCCGCGAACAGCGTGGTGCCTGCATAACCATAGGTCAGCGATGCGCCATACAGCAGCAACCCTGATGCCAGCGACCCGAGGATGAAATACTTCAGGCCGGCTTCGGTTGAACGCGCGGAATCGCGGTTCATCGTGGCCACCACGTAAAGCGCAAGTGACTGCAACTCCAGCCCCATATAAAGCGCAATCAGATCACCCGCCGACACCATCAGCATCATGCCGACAACCGACAGCGCAATCAGGATCGGATATTCAAACCGCAGCAAGCCACGGGCCAGCATATAGGACTGCCCCATCACCAAGACCACAGCCGCAGACAGCAGCACGATCATCTTGGAAAACTGCGCGAACGGGTCGGAAATATACATCCCGTTGAACGCGGTTTTCACATCCAGCCCCTGCGCACCGGAATACAGCGCCAGCAGAACCATCAGCGCTGCCGTTGCCCACAAGATGGGTTCGGCCAGCTTATCCTTGCCGCCATAAACGCCCACCATCAATGCCGCCATCGCAAATAGCGCCAGTACCAGTTCGGGCAGGGCCGTATAAAGATCAGTTCCGATCATTGCGGGGCCTTTCAGTTCTGTGCCAGCTGGGATGCGGCGTCATATGCCTGCAACGCCAGTGAATGCCCTTCGACCAATGCCGAAACCGAAGGGCCGATAATATCGGTGATAAACGCGGGATAGATGCCAAGGATCAGCGTCATCGCGACCAGCGGAATGATAAGCGCTTTTTCACGGCGATCCATATCCTTGATCCCTTTAAGGGATTCCTTGATCAGTTCCCCCATGACAACGCGGCGGAACAACCACAGCGCATAGCCCGCAGACAGGATCACACCTGTCGCCGCGAATAGTGCCACCCATGTATTGACCTGAAACACCGCCATGAATGTCAGGAATTCACCCACGAAACCGGATGTGCCCGGCAGGCCGACATTCGCCATGGTGAACAGCAAAAACACTGCTGCATAGACCGGCATGCGGTTGATAAGCCCGCCATAGGCCGCGATTTCGCGTGTATGCATCCGGTCATAAATGACACCCACCGCCAAAAACAACGCGCCGGAAATGAACCCGTGGCTGATCATCTGAAAGATGGCACCATCGACACCCTGCTGGTTGGCCGCGAAAATACCCATTGTGACAAAGCCCATATGCGCGACTGACGAATAGGCGATCAGCTTCTTCATATCGGTCTGCATCAGCGCGACAAGGCTGGTATAGACAATGGCAATCGCGGACAACCACAGCACCAGCGGCGCGAAAATGTCACTGGCGACAGGGAACATCGGCAACGAGAAGCGCAAGAACCCATAGCCACCCATTTTCAGCAGCACTGCCGCCAGCACCACAGACCCCGCTGTCGGTGCCTGAACGTGGGCGTCCGGCAGCCAGGTATGCACCGGCCACATCGGCATTTTCACCGCGAATGACGCGAAGAACGCCAGCCACAGCAGGGTCTGCATGCCTCCGATCACCTGCCAGCCCATCAGGCTGAAGGTTTCGGTGCTGAACTGGTGTTGCAGCAACGTCGGAATATCCGTGGTGCCCGCGTCAACATACATCGCGATCATGGCGACCAGCATCAACACCGACCCAAGGAAGGTATAGAGGAAGAACTTGAACGCCGCGTAAATACGTTCCTTGCCGCCCCAGATGCCAATGATCAGGAACATCGGGATCAGGCCCGCTTCGAAGAACAGATAGAACAGCACCAGATCCAGCGCAGTGAACACGCCGATCATCAGCGTTTCCAGCAGCAGGAAGGCGATCATGTATTCCTTGACGCGGTGGGACACGTTCCAGCACGCGCCGATGGTGATTGGCATCAGGAAGGTTGTCAGCATCACGAACAGGATCGAGATGCCATCCACCCCCATCTTGTAAGTGAAGCCCATGATCCAGTCATGTTCCTCGACAAACTGAAAGCCGGTATCCTGCGGGTCGAACCCCACCAGCAGGATAAGCGACGCCGCGAAAGTGGCCAATGTGGCCACCAGCGCCACCCATTTGGCGTTGCTCTGGGATGCCTCGTCCTCGCCGCGCAGAAAGATCGCCAGAATGGCGGCGGCGATGGCGGGGGTGAAGGTGATAATTGACAGCAGGTTCAGCATTACTGCGCCCCCCCCGCCAGTGTGACATAGGTAACGATCACGACAATCCCCAGAACCATTGCGAATGCATAATGATAGACATAGCCCGACTGCGCACGGCCGGCGATGCGGGTGATGAACGGAATGATGCCCATGGCCAGACCGTTGATACCGCCGTCAATGACCTTGCCATCGCCTTTTTTCCACAGAAACTGCCCCACTGCCTTGGCCGGGCGCACGAACAGGAAGTCATACGCCTCGTCGAAATACCATTTGTTCAACAGGAACTGATAGGCCCCGGGAAACGTATCCGACAGACGTCCGGGCAGCGATGTGTCGCGGATATAGAACAACCACGCCAGCCCCAGCCCCAGCAACATGGCAACAAAAGGCGACACCTTGACCCATGCAGGCACATAATGCGCTTCCGATACCAGATTATTGCCTTCTGCCAGGAAAATGGCAGCTCCGAAATATTCGCTAACCTGCCCGGTGGACCCGAAGAACGGCCCGTAGAACACCATACCCGCCAGCACCGAACCAATGGCCAGAACCGCCAGCGGAATCAGCATGGTCAGCGGACTTTCATGCGCATGTTCATGCGTGTGCTTGTCGCCGCGCGGGGTGCCCCAGAAGGTAAGGAACATCAGCCGCCAGCTGTAGAAACTGGTCATGAACGCCGCGAATACCAGAATCCAGAAGGCATAGGTCGTACCCGATGCAAAGACCGATTCAATGATCGCATCTTTGGACACAAAGCCTGCAAAGCCAATGGTCGTCAGCGGAATACCCACGCCGGTAATCGCCAGTGTGCCAATCAGCATGGCCCAGAAGGTCATGGGCAGCTTGTCTTTCAGCCCGCCATAATTGCGCATGTCCTGTTCGTGGTGCATTCCGTGAATGACGGAACCGGCCCCCAGAAACAGCATTGCCTTGAAAAACGCATGCGTCAGCAGGTGGAACATGGCCACCGAATAGACGCCCACACCAGCGGCAACGAACATGAAACCCAGTTGCGAACATGTCGAATAGGCGATGACCCGCTTGATGTCATTCTGCACCAGACCGACAGTCGCGGCAAACAGCGCCGTCATCGCCCCGATCAGCACCACGAAAGCCATGACCTGCGGCGCATATTCCATCAGCGGTGACATGCGCGCCACAAGGAACACACCGGCGGTGACCATGGTTGCCGCGTGGATAAGTGCAGAAACGGGTGTCGGCCCTTCCATCGCGTCGGGCAACCATGTGTGCAGGAACAACTGCGCCGATTTACCCATCGCGCCCACAAACAGCAGGAAGGCAATCAGATTGGCGGCGTTCCAGTCCGTCCACAGGAAACTGACAGTGGTTTCCGCCAGCATGGGTGCTGCGGCGAACAGATCGTCATATTGAATGGAATCGACCAGAAGATAGATTGCCATCAGGGCAAGGATCAGCCCCATATCGCCCACGCGGTTGACGATAAACGCCTTCATCGCGGCGGCACCGGCACTTTGCTTGCGGAAATAGAACCCGATCAGCAGATAGGACGCCAGACCAACCCCTTCCCAGCCGAAGAACAGCTGCACAAGGTTGTCTGCGGTCACCAGCATAAGCATGGCGAAGGTAAACAGCGACAGATACGCGAAGAAGCGCGGACGGTAGCTTTCGTTATCCTTGAAATGGTCGTCATGCGCCATGTAGCCAAAGCTGTAGAGATGCACGAGCGCGGACACTGTGGTAATGACAATCAGCATCACCGCTGTCAGCCGGTCCAGCCGGATGGCCCAGTCACCAACCAGTGAGCCACTGTCAATCCAGCGCAGCAGCGTGATCTGCTGAACACCGCCGTCATGGCCCAGAAAAATAACCCAGGACAGAAGCGCCGACAGGAACAACAGTGCCGTCGAAATGACCTGCGCCGGGCGTTCCCCGATCACGCGCCAGAACAGCCCTGCGATGATGGCCCCCAGAAGTGGCGCGAAAAGAACCGTTACTGCCATTTCATTTCTGCCTTCTTGTCAAGCAACCGGGTGCGTCACAGCTTGTGGAATGCTCTGCATCCGAAGCTACATGATATCGTAGGCTACAATGCATACAGCGCATTTCAGTTATGCCACCATTGCGGCTTATTATACGCATTCCAAGCAGAGTCGTTTCTTCCTTGAACCTGCCCATGGGATCAGCCTTTCATCACATTGACGTCTTCGACGTCGATCGTGCCACGGGTGCGGAAGAAGCTCACCAGAATGGCAAGCCCGATAGCAGCCTCTGCGGCAGCGACGGTCAGCACGAACAACGTGAACACCTGACCCACCAGATCGTTCAGGAAGCTGGAGAAGGCGACCAGATTGATATTCACCGACAACAGCATCAATTCAATCGACATCAGAATGATGATGATATTCTTGCGGTTCAGGAATATCCCGAAAATGCCGATGACGAACAGCGCCGCCGCCACGGTCAGGTAATGTTCAAGTCCAACCATCCGGTTCCCTCGTTCCGTATATGTGTCGGGGCCGCTTGCTGGCCCTCATTGTCCGTTGTCCCTTGCGGGCCTTAACCCAGCCCCTGGCCGGGTTTCACGTCTTTCAGTTCCAGCGCCTTGGCCGGGTCGCGGTGCATCTGCGCAATCACGTTCTGGCGTTTCACGTCCTTGCGGTGGCGCAGGGTCAGCACAATCGCGCCGATCATGGCAACCAGCAGAATCAGGCCCGCCATCTGGAACAGCAGGAAATACTGATCATAGATGATCATCCCCAGCGCCTTGGTGTTGTGCATCTCGGCCATATCGGGGGTCGGGGCCTGCCGCAGATCACGGGCGCTTTCCGCTTCCTGCCATGATCCGAACAGCAGCGCCATCTGCATCAGCAGCACGATGCCGACGATGCTGGCAATCGGGAAATAGCGCGCCATCTCACCTTTCAGTGCGGCGAAATCGACGTCCAGCATCATCACCACGAACAGGAACAACACCGCAACCGCGCCGACATAGACGATAAGCAGCAGCATGGCCAGGAATTCAGCGCCAAGCAGCACGAACATGCCCGCCGCCGACAGGAATGTCAGAATAAGCCACAGCACCGAATGCACCGGATTGCGCGCAATGGTGACCAGAAACCCGGCACCCAGCAAGGTCACCGCGAATGCGTAGAATGTGATATCGGCAATACCCATGTCCCTCGGGTTCCCTTTTCCTTGTCGCGGGCGGCTTGATGCGCCCATCGTCTTTTGCATAGCGCGGTGCCGGGCATGACCCGACACCAGCATCCCTAGCGGTAAGGCGCGTCGATTTCCAGATTGCGGGCAATCTGCGCTTCCCAGCGTTCGCCATTCGCCAGCAGTTTGTCCTTGTCGTAAAACAGTTCTTCGCGCGTCTCGGTTGCGAATTCGAAATTCGGCCCTTCGACGATGGCATCCACCGGGCAGGCTTCCTGACAGAAGCCGCAATAGATGCATTTCGTCATGTCGATGTCATAGCGCGTGGTGCGGCGCGACCCGTCATCGCGCGGTTCGGCGTCAATGGTGATCGCCTGCGCAGGGCAGATCGCTTCGCACAGCTTGCAGGCAATACAGCGTTCTTCGCCATTGGGATAGCGGCGCAGCGCATGTTCCCCACGAAAACGCGGGCTAAGCGGACCTTTTTCATGCGGATAGTTGATCGTGGGCTTCGGTGCCACGAAATAGCGCATGCCCAATGCGAAGCCTTTGATGAAATCGGTCATCAGCGTGTATTTGACCGCACGCCCCCAATCCATTCCCATGATCAGCCTCCAATTGCCCAACGGGCCCAGAATGCACCCATAACTTCAAACTTTGCCAGGAACGACACGATAACGACCCAGGCCAGCGACAAGGGCAAAAACACCTTCCAGCCAATGCGCATCAACTGGTCATAGCGGTAGCGCGGCACGATGGCCTTCACCATGGCGAACAGGAAGAAGAAGAACGCCATTTTCAGGAACATCCAGTGGAACCCGTCGGGCAGGCCCGGAATGGGTGACAGCCAGCCGCCGAAGAACAACAGCGAAATCAACGCGCACATCAGGAAGATGGCGATATATTCACCCGCCATGAACAACAGGTAAGGGGTCGATCCGTATTCCACCATGAAGCCCGCAACCAGTTCAGACTCCGCTTCCGGCAGATCAAAAGGCGGGCGGTTGGTTTCCGCCAGTGCGGACACGAAGAACAGCACCACCATCGGCAGATGCGGCAGCCAGTACCAGCCAAGCGCCCCCCAGCCGGTATCCTGCGCGGCAACAATATTGCCGAAATTCATGCTGCCGGTGGAAATGATGATCCCGATGATGATCAGACCAAGCGACACTTCATAGGAAATCATCTGCGCGGCAGACCGCAACGACCCAAGGAAAGCATATTTGGAGTTGGACGCCCAACCGCCCATGATGACGCCGTAAACTTCAAGGCTGGCAATGGCGAAAACGAACAGGATCGCGACATTGATGTCCGCCAGCACCCAACCATCGTTGAACGGAATGACCGCCCATGCCAGCAGGGCCAGAATGAAACTCAGAAGCGGGGCCAGAAAATACACCGGCCGGTCAACGCCCGCCGGAATAACCACTTCCTTGAGTACGAATTTCAGCGCGTCCGCAAATGTCTGCATCAGCCCCCAGGGACCAACGACATTGGGACCGCGCCGCAATTGCACCGCCGCCCAGACCTTGCGGTCGGCATAGACCAGAAAGACAAGACTGATCATCACAAATGCAACCACCAACAGTGACTGCGCCACGATCAGCACGGTGATCCCTAGTCCGGTTTCCAGAAATTCAGCCATTCGTCCCTCTATTCCTCAGACTGTGGGAATGCCCTGTTCGTGGCAATCCTCGACGATCACCTCTGCATCCATGTTGCGCAGACCAAGCGGCAGGTCCGGCGAGATGGTGTAAACCCCATCCGCCTGCCATATGCCAGCGGATTGCGTCGCATTTGTTCTGACATGACGCGCGAAACTGTATCCGCGGATCAGCGTGTATTGCGCGGCGGCGCAACGGGCATAGGCTATAACATCCTCGCGCCCGCGCGCGCCTTCCATACGCACCACAAAACTGACCAAATCGCCTTCCAGCAAACGGGTCTGCACGCCCAGATATTGCGCGTGCGGTGGTGGCGACATTGGTGCGCGCACCCGTTCTTCGCCGCCACAGGCCATCAGCCCGCCCGACAGGGCAAGCGTGACAGCTGGCATATGAAGGGCACGCCACACGCATATCACTCCGCTGCGATGCGGGACTGGCCGCGCGCTTTGGCCATGGCCGATAATTCGGCCATCAGGCTGGACGCGCGGGCAACCGGGTTGGTCAGGTAGAAATCAGCAATCGCATAACGGAAACCAGCCTTGCCCAGCGGTTTGGCAGCAAGTGGCTGCCAGTCATTTTCCGCCACAAGGTCAATATCGCCCAGATGCGGCACTGCGCCCGTCAGATGCTTGCGCAGCGCGCTGATCGTGTCGAATGGCAGTGTCGCGCCCAGTTCTGCGGACAATGCACGCAGGATGGCCCAGTTTTCCTTGGCCTCTCCCGGCGCGAAGCCTGCGCGTAGCGCCAGTTGCGGGCGGCCTTCAGTATTGACGAAAATTCCCGGCTCTTCGGTATAAGCCGCACCCGGCAGGATAATATCAGCGCGATGCGCGCCCCGGTCGCCATGGCTGCCCTGATAGATGACAAACGCACCCGGCGCGATGTCGATTTCATCCGCGCCAAGGTTATAAATCACCTCTGCGTCGTTGGTGGCGGCTTCAATGCCCCCTTCGGTGGTGCAGCCAATGTCCATTGCGCCCACGCGGCTGGCGGCTGTGTGCAGAACCAGCAGACGCGAGCCGGTATCTTCTGCCAGCTTCATCGCTGCCGCCAGAACGGCCTCCCCGTCAGCTTCGCGGATCGCGCCCTGCCCGACGATGACAACGCTTTCAGCATCCTTTACCGCCCCGTAGTCACGGTCCAGAAGGCTTTGCAGGGCAGCGCGGTCGGTACCGGCGTGGACGTATTCATAAGTCAGATCGGCGGCTTCGCCGACCAGTCCGACGGATGCTCCGGCCAGCCATGCCTTGCGAATGCGTGCGTTCAGAACCGGCGCTTCATGGCGCGGGTTGGTGCCGATCAGCTGGATGAATTTCGCATGATCGATATCCTCGACCGCAGCCGTGCCGACATAGGCAGACCGGTTGCCCGCAGGCAGTTTCGCGCCATCGGTGCGGCATTCCACGGTGCCGCCCTGCCCCTCAACCAGCAGTTTCAGCGCATATGCCGCTTCGACCGAGGCCAGATCGCCAACCAGCCCGGCAAGTTTCTTGCCCTTGATGGCAGTTGCGGTGGCGTCCAGCGCTTCAGGCCATGTCGCGGGGCGCAGTTTGCCATTCTCGCGGATATAGGGGCGGTCAAGGCGCTGGCGGCGCAACCCGTCCCAGACATAGCGCGATTTGTCCGACAGCCATTCTTCATTCACACCGTCATGGTTGCGCGGCAGAATGCGCATGACTTCGCGGCCCTTGGTGTCTACACGAATGTTGGACCCCAGCGCGTCCATCACGTCAATGGTTTCGGTCTTGGTCAACTCCCATGGCCGCGCAGTGAAACTATAGGGTTTCGACACCAGCGCGCCGACAGGGCACAGGTCCACGATATTGCCCAGCAGTTCCGATTCGACCAGCGCACCCAGATAGGTGGTGATTTCGGCATCTTCGCCGCGCCCGGTCTGGCCCATGACGGTCTGGCCCGCCACTTCGGTGGTGAAACGCACGCAGCGCGTGCAGGAAATGCAGCGCGTCATATGGGTTTCCACCAGCGGACCCAGTTGCATATCCTCGCTGGCGCGTTTGGGTTCGCGGTAGCGCGAAAAATCCACGCCATAAGCCATGGCCTGATCCTGCAGGTCACATTCGCCGCCCTGATCGCAGATCGGGCAATCCAGCGGGTGGTTGATCAGCAGGAATTCCATCACCCCTTCGCGGGCTTTCTTGACCATCGGGCTGTTGGTACGGATCACCGGCGGCTGGCCTTCGGGACCGGGACGCAGATCACGCACCTGCATGGCACAACTGGCGGCAGGCTTGGGCGGGCCACCGACCACTTCGACCAGACACATGCGGCAATTGCCGGCAATCGACAGGCGTTCATGATAGCAGAAACGCGGCACTTCCACGCCCGCCTGTTCACAGGCCTGAATCAGCGTCATGGCGGGGGGAACTTCAATTTCTTTCCCGTCGATGATGATCTTGCGAAGGTCTGACATATGTTATCTCTCCCGCAATCTGCGGCCAAGTGCGGATCGGTCGGCCATTTCGGCACGCGCATAGGTGCAGACCGCCTGCGTGTTCGACGGGTCAACCCCCGCCTGCGTAAGATAGCCATCGACAACACCTTGCAGGCGTTGCTGTTCGGTTTTGTCATCAACAAAGGCTTCGATCTGGGCACGGGTGAAACCCATGCCGCGCGCCCGGTTGTAAAGCCCCATGAAAAACGACACCCTCTGCAGGCGGTTTGGCCCCTGCAGATCAGGGCAGGTATCGACAATGTGCTTGAGCAGCGCGGCCGTGAACAGGCCGTTATATATTTCGGCATTGCCGCGCAGGGCTGCGTTCACATCGGCCTGAGGCATGGCGTCGGCGCGGACAGGACTGGCGAGAACAAGCGCAATACCCAAAGCAGCCAGCGCCGATTTTGCCGTGACCCCCCTAGAAACAAGATATTTCATATACTTACTCCGCCGCTACCTGAACCTGAGCACCACGTTTCTGCGCCTTGATCCGGTCCACGATTTCATCCCGGAAATTGCGGATCAGGCCTTGTATGGGCCATGCCGCCGCATCACCCAACGCGCAGATGGTATGCCCTTCAACCTGCTTGGTCACGTCCCACAGCATGTCGATTTCTTCGACCTCTGCCTCGCCGCGCACAAGGCGGTCCATGACCCGCATCATCCACCCCGTGCCTTCGCGGCAGGGGGTGCACTGACCGCAGCTTTCATGTTTGTAGAATGCCGACAGCCGCCAGATGGCCTTGATGATGTCAGTCTGCTTGTCCATGACGATAACCGCCGCAGTGCCAAGCCCCGACCCCAGATCGCCGCGCAGATAGTCGAAATCCATGATGGCATCGCGCATCTTTTCGCCGCGCACACAGGGCACGGATGACCCGCCGGGGATGACCGCCTGCAAATTGTCCCAGCCGCCACGAATACCGCCGCAATGCTTTTCGATCAGTTCCTCGAAGGTGATCGACATCGCTTCTTCGACCACGCAGGGGCGGTTCACATGGCCGGAAATGGCGAACAGCTTCGTTCCCGCGTTGTTGGGGCGGCCAAAGCCCGCGAACCATGCGCCCCCACGGCGCAGGATTGTCGGCACAACAGCAATCGATTCCACATTGTTCACAGTTGTCGGACAGCCATAAAGCCCGGCCCCTGCGGGAAAGGGCGGCTTCATCCGGGGCATGCCCTTCTTGCCTTCAAGGCTTTCCAGAAGGGCCGTTTCCTCGCCGCAGATATAGGCCCCTGCACCATGGTGCAGGAACAGGTCGAAATCCCACCCGGACCCGCAGGCATTCTTGCCGATCAGCCCCGCGTCATAGGCTTCATCAATGGCGTTCTGCAGTGCTTCGCGTTCGCGGATATATTCGCCGCGAATATAGATATAGCAGGTATGCGCGTTCATCGCGAAGCTGGCAATCAGACAGCCTTCGATCAATGTATGCGGATCATGGCGCATGATCTCGCGGTCTTTGCAGGTGCCAGGCTCGGATTCGTCCGCGTTGACCACCAGATAGGCCGGGCGACCATCGCTTTCCTTGGGCATGAAGGACCATTTCAGACCGGTCGGGAAACCCGCCCCACCGCGCCCGCGCAGGCCCGATTGTTTCATTTCATCAACAATCCAGTCGCGGCCCTTTTGCAGGATATTTTTCGTCCCGTCCCAATGGCCGCGCGCAATCGCCCCCTTGAGCGAGCGATCATGCATGCCGTAAATATTGGTGAAGATGCGGTCCTGATCGTCAAGCATGATCTTTACCCTTGTCTGCGCGTGACTTGTCGCGCTTGCCTTGCCGCCAGATGCGGAATGTTACGATCAACGCCCAGGCAAACCCTGCCAGCGCTGCGAAATCTATCAGAAAGGAATAGCGCGGATCCCAGCCCATGCGCCCGCCCAGCCATTGTGCGGCCATCCACAGCACAATGGTTGCGGCCATGACCACGCCCGCAAGCCGTGCCTGCCGGGCCAGTGCCATGTCGCGGGGGGAAGGTTTTGCCATTCACGTTCATCCTGATGCACTACTTGGCGCGTTTGGAAAATTCTGTCTCGCCGCCATCGGCAAGAATTCTGGCCTGTTCAATCCAGCCATCGCGTTCGATCCGGCCCTTGAATTTCAGCCGCTCGTCAACCCATGCCACATCATCGGGGGTCCATGATGCGACCTGCCAGAAATGGTACACGCCAAGCTCGTTCAGCACACCTTCCAGTTTCGGGCCGACGCCTTTCAGCTTTTTCAGGTCATCCGCCTTGCCCTTGGGCGCGGTAAGCATTTCGGGCTGATTATCCGCGGCTTTTTCCCCCATGGCCTTGGGTTTGCCTTTGGTTGTCGCCTGCGCTTGCTGTTTGGCCACGCCGGTTTCATCAGCAGGCGCATTGCGTGCTGGTTTCGGTTCGTGGTCCTTGATGGACTTGGCCGTAACGTTGCGCTTATCGGCTGCGACGGGTTTATCCTGCCAGGGCGTCAGCAGCGGCACTTCGGTCCCGTCAATACGCTTGATCGTGTCACCAATGCGCGTGGCCAGCGCCACCGATCCGTTCTGCGCCTCGCCGGTGTAATCCTTCAGCGTGGTCGCCCCACCCAAAGGTTCCGATGAAAAACGCCCGTTCTGCGGCCCTGCGGTCGGTACCTTGCCCGCCGCCAGATCATCGATCAGTTGTGCGAACCCTTCGGCGGTCAGATCCTCATAGTAATCCTTGCCGATCTGGACCATGGGCGCGTTCGCGCATGCCCCAAGGCATTCGACTTCTTCCCAGCTGAACTTGCCATCTGCCGACAGCATATGCGCGCGCGGCGCAATTTTCTGCCTGCACACTTCAATCAGCTTTTCGGCCCCGCAAATCATGCACGACAGCGTGCCGCACACCTGGAAATGGGCCACCGAACCAACAGGCTGCAGTTGGAACATGAAATAGAATGTCGCCACTTCCAGCGCGCGGATATAGGCCATGCCCAGCATTTCGGCTATATGCTCAATCGCAGGGCGGGTCAGCCAGCCTTCCTGTTCCTGCGCGCGCCACAAAAGCGGGATGATGGCCGAGGCCTGACGGCCTTCGGGGTATTTGGTGATCTGCGCTTGCGCCCATGCCTGATTGGCAGGGGTAAAAGCGAAAGAGGCGGGTTGATCTGGGTGCAGGCGGCGCAACATTAGCGGTCAATCTCTCCGAACACCACATCCATGGTGGCGATGATGGCGGCCACATCGGCCAGTTGGTGCCCTTTGGCGATATGATCCATGGCTTGCAGATGCAGATAGCCCGGCGCACGGATCTTGGCGCGGTAGGGCCTGTTGGTGCCGTCCGCAACCAGATAGACCCCGAATTCGCCCTTGGGGGCTTCAACCGCGGCGTAAACTTCGCCTGCGGGCACGTGGAACCCTTCGGTGTAAAGCTTGAAATGATGGATCAGGCTTTCCATCGAGGTTTTCATTTCAGCCCGTTTGGGCGGGGTAATCTTGCCGCGTGCCAGAATGTCGCCCTGCCCTTCGGGCGCGCGCAGTTTTTCGATGGCCTGCAGGATGATCTTCGTGCTTTCGCGCATTTCGGCCATACGCACCAGATAGCGGTCATAGCAATCGCCATTCTTGCCCACAGCGATCTTGAAGTCGAATTCGTCATAACATTCATAGGGTTGTGCACGCCGCAAATCCCATGCCAAACCCGACCCGCGCACCATCGCACCCGAAAAGCCCCAGTCCAGCGCTTCCTGTTCTGACACAACGCCAATATCACAGGTCCGCTGTTTGAAAATGCGGTTTTCGGTCAGCAACCCGTCGATATCATCCAGCACATTCGGGAAGACATGCGCCCATGCCTCAATGTCATCCAGAAGCGCAGGCGGCAAATCCTGATGCACGCCACCGGGGCGGAAATAGGCCGCATGCAGCCGCGCCCCGCACGCACGTTCGTAGAAGATCATCAGCTTCTCACGCTCTTCGAACCCCCAGAGCGGGGGCGTCAGCGCGCCGACGTCCATAGCGCCGGTGGTGACGTTCAGCAGATGGTTCAGCACCCGTCCGATTTCGCAATAGAGCACCCGGATAAGTGACGCGCGGCGCGGCACCTGCACACCGGTCAGGCGCTCAATCGCCAGACACCAGGCATGTTCCTGATTCATCGGTGCCACATAATCCAGCCGGTCAAAATACGGCAGATTCTGCAGATAGGTGCGGCTTTCCATCAGCTTTTCGGTGCCACGATGCAACAGGCCGATATGCGGATCGCAACGTTCCACAATCTCGCCGTCCAGTTCCAGCACCAGACGCAGCACGCCATGCGCAGCCGGGTGTTGCGGGCCAAAGTTGATGTTGAAATTACGGATTTTCTGTTCATCCGTCAGCGTGTCGGGGGTATAGCTGCCATCCATCATTTCGCGGCCTCTTGCTTCTCGTCGCCCGGCAGAATGTACTCCGCGCCTTCCCATGGTGACATGAAATCGAACTGGCGGTATTCCTGCACCAGTTGCACCGGTTCATAGACAACCCGCTTCAGGGACTCATCATAGCGCACTTCAGTATAGCCGGTTGTCGGGAAATCCTTGCGCAGCGGGTGGCCGCGAAACCCGTAATCGGTCAGGATGCGGCGCAAATCCGGATGGCCGGAAAACAGGATGCCGAACATGTCGAACACTTCGCGTTCAAACCAGTTGGCCGAAGGGTGAATGTCGCTGATCGATGGCACAATTTCGTCCTCGGCCACTTCCACTTTCAGGCGGATGCGGTGATTGCGATACATCGACAGGAAATGATAAACCATGTCGAACCGCTTGCGCCGCCCGGGCCAGTCCACAGCGGTAATGTCCACCAGCGTTGAAAAACGCATGTTTTCATCACTCTGCAAAAAGCGCGCCAGCTTGGGCAATTGCGCAAGCGTGGTCATGACCGTCAATTCGCCAAAGGCTGTCTCATGGCGCAGCACGGCATCTGACATGCGCAATTCCAGTTGACCGGCCAGTTCATTCAACGCATCCGACATTCCGCCGACCCCTTACCTGACCAATGTGCCTGTGCGACGGATTTTGCGCTGCAATTGCATGATGCCATACAGCAACGCTTCTGCCGTGGGGGGGCAGCCGGGCACATAAATATCCACCGGAACCACACGGTCACAGCCGCGTACAACCGAATAACTGTAATGGTAGTACCCGCCACCATTGGCGCAAGACCCCATCGAGATAACATAACGCGGCTCTGGCATCTGATCATAGACCTTGCGCAGTGCAGGAGCCATCTTGTTGGTCAGCGTGCCGGCCACAATCATCAGGTCCGACTGGCGCGGCGTCGCGCGCGGCGCGGTGCCGAAGCGTTCCACATCATAACGCGGCATGGCGACATGAATCATTTCAACCGCGCAGCAGGCCAGCCCGAAGGTCATCCAGTGCAGCGACCCGTTGCGCGCCCAGTTGATGATATCCTCGGTGGAGGTCAGCAGGAAACCCTTGTCCTGCAATTCGCGGTTCAGCGACTGCGTTGCGACTTCGCGGTCGGCCCCAGCGGTATTGGCCCCAGTCATCACTCCCATTCCAGCGCCCCTTTCTTCCATTCATAGGCAAAGCCAATGGTCAGCACGCCCAGAAATGCCATCATCGACCAGAAGGCTGTCATCGACATTTCAGAAAATGCCACGCCCCAGGGGAACAGAAATGCAATTTCCAGATCAAAGATGATGAACAGGATTGCCACCAGATAGAATCGGACATCGAATTTCATGCGCGCATCATCAAACGCATTGAAACCGCATTCATAGGCGGACACTTTTTCAGGATCGGGATTGCGCACAGCGATGATGATTGCCGACAACAGCAGCACCAGCCCCAACACAACAGCGATTCCAAGGAAAATCAGAATGGGCAGGTAGGATGCAAGTAGATCTTCCACCTTTGGCTCCTTTTTCGCGCGGAGAGAGGCGCCCACAGGGCCACTGGCCTCCTGGACCGCAACTTGGCTGTCCCTCCTCTACTCCTGTCCCGCGATGGGGTCAACCGAAGGCGCACTGCTGTGGTCTGAAAAAAGATCGGGTTGAATACTGTTGCATACCGTACCAACGCAGCCCCGCAGCAAGGCATCGGAGCCGTCATCGCGATTGCCAATCCGCCCGCGTTCAGAGCTGAACAGCTGCCGCGCGCAGTTGAGCGGATCGGGACCTCAGACCTGCCATGTCGGTTTGCGCCGGTCAAAAAATGCGCTGACGCCTTCCTGCGCATCCTGTGTTTCCCATGTGGACGCAAGCGCCGCGATGGAATGGTCCACCGCATCGGCAGGGATTGCCGCACCAAGGCGTTGCGCAAGCGCCTTGGCTCGCGCAACAGCGCCCGGCGCGCAGGCCAGATAGGGCGTTACCTCGGCCTGCACGGCACCATCCAGCAATTCCGGCGCGACGGCCCGCGACAGCAGGCCCAGTGTTACCGCTTCTTCTGCGTCAAAAATCCGCGCCGACATGAAAACGCGCCGCGCCATCGCCTGCCCCATACGCGCCAGCACATAGGGCCCAATGGTGGCGGGAATCAGCCCCAGACGGGTTTCCGTCAGCCCGAATTCCGCACCCTGAACGCCGATCGTCACATCGCATACGGCCATCAGCCCGACCCCACCGCCAAAGGCCTGCCCCTGCACCCGCCCGATCAAGGGTTTGGGCAGGCGGTCAAGCGCGCCCAGCATATCCGCCAGTTTGCGGGCCTCGCGCATACGGGTGGCGCTGTCAGCATGCATCTGTTCGCGCATCCAGCCCAGATCACCGCCCGCGCAGAAACTTTTGCCTGCACCCGTCAGCACCACAACGCGCACCGTATCATCCGCAGCCAGTTGCCCGGCGGCGGCGGTCAACTCCGCGATCATCTGTGCGGACAGGGCATTGTGCTTTTCAGGGCGTGCCAATGTCAGTGTGGCCACGCCGCGCGCATCGGTGTCGATGGAAATGGTCTCAAACATCAGGTATTTCCTTTCCGCATGGCCTGCGCCATCTGCGCCGCCGCATTCAGAACGTCATGGTCCAACCCGGTTTGCCAGCCCCGTGCCAACAGCCAGGCATGCACGGATTCAGTCGCGGCATTGCCCGACGCACCCGGCGCATAGGGACAACCGCCAAGCCCGCCGACCGCCGCATCAAACACCCGCAGACCGAATTCAAGCGAGGCATCGATATTTTCCAGCGCCCGCCCGCCCGTATCATGGTAATGCCCCGCCAGCCGGTCAGCGGGCATTTCCTGCGACACCGCACCCAACATGGCCGCGATACGTTCGGGCGTGGCGCGACCAAGCGTATCGCCAAGGCTGATTTCATAGCAGCCCATATCCCGCAGTGCCGCAACCACGCGCACCACGTCGTCGGGCACGACAGCGCCATCAAAGGGGCAATCCGTCACACAGGATACATAGCCCCGGACCGGGATTCCCGCCAGGCGGGCGGCGTCCGCCACGGGCACAAAGCGTTCCAGACTTTCAGAAACCGAACAATTCAGGTTTGCACGACTAAACCCTTCGGACGCGGATGCAAAAATCGCCACCTCATCCGCGCGGGCATTTACTGCGGCTTCAAACCCGCGCAGATTGGGGACAAGTGCGGCATAGCGCACCCCGTCCGTGCGGGTAATCTGCGCAAGAACATCTGCAGAATCAGCCATTTGCGGCACCCATCTGGGGCTAACGAAACTGGCCACCTCGATCCGGCGAAAGCCCGCGCCACTCAGGCAATTGACCAGCGCCACCTTGTCCGATACCGGGATCAGGTGCTTCTCATTCTGCAGCCCGTCACGCGGTCCTACTTCGAAAATCTCAACATTAGGCATATTTTATCCCTCTGGCGGCGCGTAAAAGTCCTGCGTGTAAATCTGCGCGGGCCCATCCTTTTGCAGGGCGCGCTGAAATGCGGGCCGGGCGGCGAACCGTTCCGTATATCGCGCAGCACATTCCGGCAGACCTACAAATCGCCGCGCCATCCACACTGCATAGCCAATTGCAATATCGGCCACAGTGAATTCCCCCGTCACCCAATCCGGACCAACAGCGCGCAGGGCATTTTCCAGCCGCTTCGCCTCCAGCCGCATGACCGTGGGCGAACGCATCCAATCATAGCGCAACACAATATGATGTTGCGTCAGATTGGCCAGATGCGCGCCAAGGGTTTCAGCATAATGCAAGCCCTGCAGAAACGCGGCGCGTCCTGCCGCCCCTTCGGGCACACGCAAATCCGGGGCGCGGTTTTCGGCCAGATACAGCAGGATCGCCCCGCTTTCGCACAGCGTTTGCCCATCCACCGCAATCGCGGGCACCCGCCCGGCGGGCGAGCGCAGCAGATGGTCTGCATCCCGCAAGGACCGGTCAAAGAAACTGCACGCAATCAGGTCATACTCCGCGCCGATCTCTTCCAGCAGCCAAAGCACCCGGAATGACCGCGACTGCGCCACATGCCATAACCGGATCATCGCATTCCCCTGCTCATGCCAGCCCGCACTGCTGCGACATCATCCCTCCCCCTCGTCTTCCAACTGCACCAAGGGGGTGCCTGCGGCCACTTGCGCGGCGGGTTGCACCAGCACTTCGGCAATGCACCCAGCGCGGGCGGCAACCAGCGTATGTTCCATTTTCATGGCTTCCAGCACTACCAGCCGCGCGCCCTTGTCCACTATATCGCCCGCTTTCACAAATACGGCCTTGACCAGCCCCGGCATGGGCGCAAGCACCACATCCGCGCCGATACCAAGCGCCCCTTGCCGCGACAGCGGGTCCGGCAGCACAAAGACACGCGGGGTTGCACCAAACAAATGGACATGCCCCGCAATGCAGCGTGCGCTGATCCGCCCACCCGCAACGCGAAAGCCGCCATCATCAGAATCCACGGAAAATTCCGTCGTACCAACCGCCACCACAGCCCGCGTCGGCCCGGTCACTGCGATGCGCAGATCAAGCGGGTCGGAACCATGTATCAAGCTGACATCCTGCCAGACCGGCCCCGTCAGACTGAACCCGGCCAGCGGGTCCGACAGACTGTCCAGCCCGATAGCACACGCGGCCGCTGCGGCCAGTTCACGCCCGGTCACGTCAGCGTCGGCTGTCAGGCTGGTTATACTCCGTTCGATAAGGCCGGTATCCATGTCGCCGGTCGCGAAGGCCGCATCGCGTGTCAATGCCCCCAAGAACGCCAGATTGGTGACCGCCCCCGCAACTTCGGTCGCCGCCAGCGCGGTTTCCAGCCGCTTCAGCGCGATCGCGCGACTTGCGCCATGGGTGATAATCTTGGCGATCATCGGGTCATACCACGGACTGATTTCGTCCCCCGCGCGCACACCGGAATCGCTGCGAGCCGCATCGGGAAAACGCAGATGCGTCAGCCGCCCGGTTGCAGGCAGAAAACCCGCAGGCACATCTTCGGCGTAAAGGCGTGCCTCGAATGCATGGCCGGTGATCGCCAGATCCTGCTGGCGCAGGGGTAACCCCTCACCCGCCGCCACACGCAACTGCCATTCCACCAGATCAACGCCTGTGATGGCTTCGGTCACGGGGTGTTCCACCTGCAGACGGGTGTTCATTTCCATGAACCAGAACCCGTCCGTGCGCAGGCCGTCACTGCCGTCCACTATGAATTCAACCGTGCCCGCCCCGGCATAGCCAATGGCGCGTGCGGCCCGCACTGCGGCCTGCCCCATCACGGCGCGCATCGTATCAGACATGCCGGGTGCGGGGGCTTCTTCGATCACCTTCTGGTGACGGCGTTGAAGCGAGCAGTCGCGTTCAAACAGATGCACCGCATCCACGCCGTCGCCGAATACCTGCACTTCGATATGGCGGGGTTTGGTGATGTATTTCTCCACCAGAACCGTGTCATTGCCAAATGCGGTCGCGGCCTCCCCCCGCGCGCTTTCCAGCGCATCCATGAAATCCGCGGGCGTGTTCACCAGCCGCATACCCTTGCCGCCACCGCCCGCCACCGCCTTGATCAGCACCGGGTATCCGATGGCATCAGCAGCCCCCGCCAGATGTGCGGGGTCTTGATCTGCCCCATGATAACCCGGCACAACCGGCACACCGGCATCATGCATCAGCGCCTTGGCCGCGTCCTTCAGGCCCATCGCGCGGATCGCACTGGCAGAGGGGCCGATGAACACCAACCCCGCCGCAGTGACTGCATCGACGAAATCGGGGTTTTCCGACAGGAATCCATAGCCCGGATGGATGGCCTGCGCGCCCGTATCCAGTGCCGCCTGAATGATGACATCGCCGCGCAGGTAACTGTCGCGCGGCGCTGGCCCGCCGATATGCACAGCCTCGTCCGCCATGTCCACATGCAGCGCGCGCGCATCCGCGTCGGAATAGACCGCAACGCAACGCACACCCATCGCACGGGCGGTGCGGATGATGCGGCAGGCGATTTCACCGCGATTGGCAATCAGGATATTGTCGAACATGGGACGGTATCCTCTTGATCAGCACCCGGGGGGCCAGCCCCCCAGCCCCGCGGCAAAAAAGTCATTCTACATCCGGAACACACCGAAGCGCGTGTCATCAATAGGTGCATTCAAAGCGGCCGACAGCGACAGCGACAGCACCTGCCGCGTCTGGCGGGGGTCGATGATGCCATCATCCCAAAGGCGCGCGCTGGCATAAAGCGGGTGGGACTGGCGCTCGAACATCTCCACCGTGGGGCGTTTAAATTCGGCTTCGTCTTCTTCACTCCAGCTTTGGCCCGCGCGTTCCATTGCGTCGCGTTTCACAGTGGCCAGCACGCCTGCGGCCTGCGCGCCGCCCATCACCGAAATGCGCGAATTGGGCCATGTCCACAGGAAACGCGGACTGTAGGCGCGGCCCGCCATGCCGTAATTGCCCGCCCCAAAACTGCCGCCTACCAGCATGGTGATCTTGGGCACCGCAGTTGTGGCCACCGCCGTCACCATTTTCGCGCCATGGCGCGCAATGCCTTCGTTTTCGTATTTGCGCCCGACCATGAAGCCGGTAATATTTTGCAGGAACACCAGTGGAATGCGACGCTGGCTGCACAATTCCACGAAATGCGCGCCTTTGACTGCGGCTTCGGAAAACAGCACCCCGTTATTCGCAATAATCCCCACAGGGCAGCCCATGACATGCGCAAAACCCGTGACCAGCGTATCCCCGAAGCGCGGCTTGAATTCGTCAAAGCGCGACCCATCGACCACGCGCGCGATCACTTCGCGGATATCATAGGGGGTGCGCAGATCGGCGGGCACGATGCCGAAAATCTCCTCCGGGTCATAGGCGGGATCTTCAGGCGTTTGCCATTGCACGCTGGCGGGTTGCGCGCGGTTCAGGTGGCTGACAGCACGGCGCGCAAGGGCCAGCGCATGGGCGTCATCCTCGGCCAGATAATCAGCCACCCCTGACAGGCGCGTATGCACATCCCCACCCCCCAGGTCCTCGGCGCTGACCACTTCGCCGGTTGCGGCCTTGACCAGCGGCGGCCCTGCCAGAAAGATGGTGCCCTGATCGCGCACAATGATGGTCACATCCGACATGGCAGGCACATAGGCCCCGCCTGCCGTGCAAGACCCCATCACAACAGCAATCTGCGCAATTCCCTTGGCCGACATCTGCGCCTGATTATAGAAGATGCGCCCGAAATGGTCGCGGTCGGGGAATACCTCGTCCTGATTGGGCAGGTTTGCGCCACCGCTATCCACCAGATAGATGCAAGGCAGGTGGTTTTGCTCGGCGATTTCCTGCGCGCGCAGGTGTTTCCTGACCGTCATCGGGTAATAGGTGCCACCCTTCACGGTGGCGTCGTTGCAGATGATCATGCAATCCAGCCCCGATACCCGGCCGATACCCGCAATCACGCCCGCGCAGGGGGCGGCCCCGTCATACAGGCCATGTGCCGCTGTTGCGCCTATTTCCAGAAACGGGCTGCCAGCATCCAGCAGGTTTGCCACCCGGTCACGCGGCAGCATCTTGCCGCGCGCCATATGACGCGCACGCGCTTTTTCGCCACCGCCTGCCAGTGCCAAGGCCTGTGCCGCGCGGATTTCGGCCAGCGCGGCACTATGCGCCGCATGATTGGCGCGGAAGGTGTCCGAGCCGGTGAGGACGGTTGATTCAAGCTTCATGCACTACCCCCGATTGAAACTGAATTCGATTGCCGCCCGCATTGCGACACTCGGTCACAGCCATTGCGCGCCGCAATTTGATGCAGGTCAAAGCAGCAGCATGGGCCGGTGCGCAACATCCGCGCACTTCGCATAATGGGGAAAGACCATGAAAATAAAGAATATTACTGCATGTGCAATTTCGGCACTTGCGCTGTCGGGCGGGGTCGCCATGGCACAGCAGGCAGGCGACTGGACGCTGGGCGTGGGTATTGGCCATGTCCATCCGAAGTCGAATAACGGCACGCTGGCCGGTGCCGCGACCAGTATCGGCAGCAGCACACGCCCGATCCTGACAGCGGAATATTTCATTCAGGACAATCTGGGCATTGAATTGCTTGCGGCGGTGCCGTTCCGGCATACGATCACCATTGCGGGCGTGGGCACGGCAACGACCAAACATCTGCCGCCGACTGTGTCGCTGAACTATCATTTCACCAATGACAGCGCGATCACCCCGTTTCTGGGTGCCGGTATCAACTACACCAATTTCTTCAGCACCAGATCGGCGTTGGGCAATGTGAGGATCAAGGATTCCTGGGGTCTTGCCCTGAATGCAGGGGTTGATTTTGCTGTCAGCGAGCGCGGCGCGATCCGCGCCAATCTGCGCTGGATCAACATCAAACCCGATGTCACTTTGGGCGGGGTGAATATCGGCACGGCCAAGATCGACCCCTGGGTTGCTGCGGTGTCTTACGTTCATCGGTTCTGACGGGGCCACCCTCCACAGCATCGGGCGTCCCTCGTGGGGGCGCCCTTTGCATATGCGATTGGTGATGCCCGCCACCATGGTCAACGCGCGCCCTGCGAAACGGCCCACAGATACACGGTCTGTTCAGCGGTCATCTGCATGGCGCAACCAAGAAACGCCGGACTGGCCCCGGTGCCGCCCTGCCATTGCGCGGCTTCAAAACTGCAGCGCGCATCACGAAAGCCGATCCAGGCGCGCTGCATGTCGCGCGCGCTGTCGGACAGTGAAATCGCAGCATCTGCCCGCGTGCCATCCTGCGCGGACAGATCGGCGCGCAGGGTTCTATAGGCATCATTCAGTTTGCCGTCCCAAAGGCTTAGTTCAGCATCCAGACAAAAGCCCATTCCGACAGTGGTGTACCCGCCCGCCTGTTCCATGCAGGCAGTGGCAGCACGGCCGATACAATCATGTGCCTGTGCGTTGTCTGACAATCCGGCAAGGCAGATATCAGTTGGCCCGGCATCGAAGCGCAGGTCTTGTGCGGCGGCGGGGCAGGTCATCGCGGCGGCAAAAAGCATCATCAGGCGCATAGGGAACTTCCTTTCCGAAATGAACAAAGCCAAGCCTTAGCCCATTGCCCCCATTAGTTCACGCCCCACCAGCATACGCCGGATTTCGGACGTGCCCGCGCCGATTTCCATCAGTTTTGCGTCGCGGAACAAGCGGCTGACGGGGCTGTCATTCATGAAACCTGCCCCCCCCATGGCCTGCACAGCCTGATGGGCCTGCACCATTGCCTGTTCAGACGCATAGAGCACGCAGGCCGCCGCATCTGCGCGCGTAACGGCACCACGGTCGCAGGCCTTCGCCACTTCATAGACATAGGCGCGGGCGGAATTCATGGCCGTATACATATCGGCAATCTTGCCCTGCATCAGCTGGAAGCTGCCAATCCGCTGGCCGAACTGGTGCCGGTCGCGCAAGTAAGGCATGATCTCATCCAGACAGGCTGCCATGATGCCGGTCCCAATTCCGGACAGAACCACACGTTCATAATCCAGCCCGGACATAAGAACGCGCACGCCGCGCCCCTCATCCCCAAGCACATTGTCGAAGGGCACTTCCACATCCTGAAACACCAGTTCTGCTGTGTTCGATCCGCGCATGCCCAGCTTGTCGAAATGCGGACTGGTGGAAAACCCTGTCATGGATTTTTCGATCAGGAAGGCTGTGATCCCCTTGCTGCCTGCCGCCGGGTCGGTTTTGGCATAAACGACCAGAACATCGGCGTCCGGGCCATTGGTGATCCAGTATTTGGTGCCGTTGAGGATGTAGCGGTCATTCTTCTTTTCGGCACGCAGCTTCATGCCGACCACATCAGACCCTGCGCCCGCTTCGGACATGGCCAGCGCGCCCACATATTCGCCACTGACCAGTCCGGGCAGGTAGCGTTCGCGCTGTGCATCGGTGCCGTTCAGCCTGATCTGGTTGACGCAAAGATTGGAATGCGCCCCATAGGACAATGATACTGACGCGGATGCGCGCGCAATTTCCTCGACCGCGATCACATGGGCCAGATAGCCCATATCCGCGCCGCCATAGCTTTCCGGAACGGTGATGCCCAGAAGGCCCAGCCCCCCCATTTCCCGCCATAATTCCGATGGGAAGGTGTTGGTGCGGTCGATTTCCGCCGCCATGGGTTTTACGCGGTCCTGCGCCCAGCGGTGGACCATGTCGCGCAGGGCGTTGACCTCGGACCCGAGGTCGAAATGCATCGATGCCGTGAACATGGCGCCAATCCTCCCATAACTGAACACTTGTTCATTTCATACGCGCGAGGAGGCGCCTTCGTCAAATGAATTTTTCTCGCAAGACAAGAACAGGGGGCAAATGCCCCCTGTTCTGAGTATTTCCGGCAAGATGAAATCAGCGCGTCTTAGCGCAAATCAGGCGGGGTGGCTTCCGTGCGCAGCGTGCCAACCAGCGCGTCCAGCGTTTCGGTTGTTGTGCGGTTTTCGCCCAGACGCCGCACAGAAACCGTGCGTTCAGTCACTTCCCGCGCGCCGATGGCCAGAATGACCGGTACCTTGCCGACTGAATGTTCGCGGACCTTGTAGTTGATCTTCTCATTGCGCAGGTCAAGTTCGGCGCGAATCCCTGCTGCTCGCAGCGTATCCAGAACCTCGCGGCAATAATCATCCGCATCCGACACGATAGAGGCAACGACCACCTGACGCGGCGCCAGCCAGAACGGCAGCTTGCCGGCGAAGTTCTCGATCAACATGCCGATGAAACGCTCAAAACTGCCCAGCACCGCACGGTGCAGCATGACGGGGCGGTGTTTGCCCCCGTCCGCGCCGATATAGGCCGCGCCCAGCCGCTCGGGCAGGTTGGGGTCCACCTGAAGCGTGCCGCATTGCCAGTCGCGCCCGATGGCATCGGTCAGCACGAACTCCAGCTTCGGACCATAGAACGCGCCCTCGCCGGGGAACAGTTCATACTCGTGCCCCGCCGCGCGGCAGGCATTGCCAAGTGCGGCTTCGACCCGGTCCCAGCTTTCATCGCTGCCGATGCGTTTTTCGGGGCGGGTGGACAGCTTGATGCGCCAGTTGTCAAAGCCCAGATCGGCATAGACCCCTGACAGGAAGTCGATGAACTTCTTCGATTCCGCCTCAATCTGATCCTCGGTACAGAAGATATGCCCGTCATCTTGGGTAAAGCCCCGCACCCGCATGATGCCATGCAACGCGCCCGAGGGTTCATAGCGCGCGCAGGATCCGAATTCGGCCATGCGCAGCGGCAGGTCGCGGTAGGATTTCAGCCCGTGATTGTAGATCTGCACATGGCAGGGGCAGTTCATCGGTTTCAGCGCATTGATGGTCTTTTCGCGAGCGTGATCCTCGTCAACCTCGACGATGAACATATTCTCCTGATAATTGTCCCAATGGCCTGAATCCTCCCACAGCTTGCGGTTGACCACCTGCGGGGTGTTGACCTCAAAGTAGCCGTCGCGCAACTGCTGGCGGCGCATGTAATCCTGCAGATTAGTATAGATGGACCAGCCATTGGGGTGCCAGAATACCTGACCGGGGGCTTCTTCCTGCATATGGAACAGGTCCATCTCGCGGCCAAGCTTGCGGTGGTCGCGCTTGGCGGCTTCCTCCAGCATGGTCAGGTGGGCTTTCAGGTCATTGCGATTTTTGAAGGCCACACCATAGATGCGCTGCAGCATGGGGCGGGTGTTGTCGCCCAGCCAATAGGCGCCTGCAATATTCATCAGCTTGAAGGCATCAGCAGGCACTTGCCCGGTATTCTGCAAATGCGGCCCACGGCACAGATCCTGCCAGGCGCCATGCCAATACATGCGCAGCGGTTCGCCTTCGGGGATGCGGTCGATCAGTTCAATCTTGAACGGCTCATCTGCGTCCTTGTAGTGCTGGATGGCACGCGCACGGTCCCAGACTTCGGTGCGCACAGGTTCGCGCGCATTGATGATGTCGCGCATCCTGGCCTCGATCTGCGCAAGGTCTTCGGGAACAAAAGGTTCCGCGCGGTCAAAGTCATAAAACCAGCCCTTGTCGCGCACCGGGCCGATTGTCACTTTCACATCCGGCCAGATTTCCTGCACCGCGCGCGCCATGATATGCGCCAGATCGTGGCGGATCAGTTCCAGCGCCTGCGCATCATCCTGCAGGGTGTGAATGGCGATGGCCGCGTCCTGCATGATCGGCCATTGCAGGTCGAAATGCGCGCCATCGACAGTGGCGGAAATGGCTTTTTTAGCCAACGATGTCGAAATCGATGCCGCCACTTCGGCAGGGGTTACGCCTGCATCGAAACTGCGCGCATTGCCATCGGGGAATGTCAGGGAAATCTGGGCCATCAGCCATGCTCCTCGTCGTTCTGGCGCCCACGGAACGCCCGGTTGCGGGTTATGTCGGGCGCTGATGTCGCTGTCGCAGGACCGAAAGTCAAGCTGGCATCAAGCATTCAGGTGTTGATGTTGTAAAAAGACCAGCACGCCGCTATGTGCCCTGCCGGATGGACAAACGCGCGCGCCGTCAGTTGCCGCCAAGCAAGCCGCGCAGCCGGTTGCCCAGTTCCTGTTCCAACCCGCGACGCAGGGTATCTTCCAGCCGCTCGCCCTCTTCGCGCTGCACGCCAAGTTCCCGTTCCAGACGTTCCGCTGCCTGTTCGCGCGCGCGGTCTTCCAGTCGGCGGGCTTCTTCGCGGGCGATATCTTCCAGGCGTTCCTGTTCGACGCGCAACTGTTCGCGGGCCAGCGCTTCCAGGTCCAGGCGGAAGCGCGGCGCGTCCCATGGGCCTGTTATCATCAGCGGCACACGCAGTGCTTCGCCGCCTTCGCCCTGCAAGGCGGCGGGCACGATCCGATAATCCAGCGTGCGCGCACCCAAGGCAACGCTCCCACGCCCGGTAACCGAGAATCGCTGCGCCGAAAGCGCGAGATCATCATTGCGCAGTACCCCGTCGGCCACTGTAAACGTACCGCTGATGCTGTCGTAAACGGTGCGGGTGCCTTCGCCCATATAACTCATGTCCAGATTGCGCAGCATGCCTGCCAGATCAAAGCCAAGGATTTCCCCCTGATCGAAGCGGATCGCCCCGTCGCCACGCAGGCTGTCCATGATCGCATGGACCGAATTGCCGACACCCAGCACATTGATATCCAGATTGGCACTGCCCTGAAGACGACGATAATCCGCAAGTTCGGTCAGCATCGGTAACAGTGCCACATCGCGGGCGCGCAAATCCGCGCGCACCGACAGGCCGGACCGGTTATTGGCGATGAACTGCCCCATCAGCCTGCCGCCGAACACAGCAACCTCGCGCAGGTCGATCACCGCGCGGGAATTGTCAATGCCAAGGACAAGACGCGTTTGTCCGAAACTGGTCACATCCGTCTGAATGCCGTCAAATGCCAGTGACAGGTCGGCATCGATCAGGCCCAATGCGCTGGCATCAATCACATCGCGCGACCAGCCTTGTACCGCCGCCGCGCCGCCACTTTGGGTGCCACGCCCTGTTGCGCCGCGGCTGCGCAAATCAAGCACCCCGCCGGATAATTGTCCCGTCAGTTTTGGCCGCGCACCGGCCATGGACATGTCGATATCCCCGTTCAAGCGCGTGTCCCCCGCGCGCATCCGCGCGTCGCGGGCATAAAGCATGCCATCGGCGGTGCGGGTCACCCGCCCGGAAAACCCCAGCGGCAGATATGCCGGTGGCAGGTCCGCGCCCTGCGCGGCAAGCGCACGGAAAACCGGGGCAAGGGCGGGAATGTCTGTATCAAGCTGTCCTTCAAGGATCATATCGCCAAGCCCCGCCCGACCGGCGAACTGCGCGCGCGACTCCGCAAGCCCAAGATCAAGGCTTAGCCCCACCACTGCGCCGCTGATCAGCCGCGCGACATTATCTGTCACGGCGGACAGGCGCAGGGCCTGACCGTTCACGCGCGCTGCAGCCGTGATTTCGGCAGGCCCGTCCAACGCAGGCAGTGCAAAATCTGCATCCAGTGCGTCCAGCGTGATATCCGTTCCCGACGCGGCATCACGGAAACGCAGCTGCCCGCCAGCAATCGCCGCCATCCCCAATGAGAAGGCGCGCGGGCGGGTCTGTGGTTCTGCGGTGCTGTCGCTTTGCGGGGGGGGCGCACTGGCGCGTATTGCCATTTCCCAGTTGCCGCGCCCTTCACTGTTGCGCCGCAGATCGATGACCGGGGATTGCAGGATAATCCTTTCAATCTGGACATCGCCCCGCAACAGGGCAGTCAGATCAAGGCCGATTTCCATCTGTTCGGCCTGCAGCAGCGGCGCATCACCGGCCCAGTCGGCATTGCCGATGGAAATGCCATTCGCCGTCGCCCCGATGACCGGGTAAAAACTTGGCCGCACCGCGCCATCAATCGTCAGGCTGCGCCCTGTCGCTGTCTGGAATTGTTGCGCGGCGATCACTGCAATGCGTTCCGAAGGCAACAAAAACAGCGCAGCCCCGGCCAGCACGACAAGCCCCAGAACAACCGCAACAACAGCCTTGATCAAACGCATTCCACCCTCCGACCGGCATTCTGGTGCCCGTGTCTACAGGAATCCTAGCGTCAAGCCGCAGGGATGTCTTATCAAAAATCCATCACACGGGTGTCAGACAGCCTGACGCAACGTCAATTCATTCCTTGGCGCGCACATGTTGCAAAAGTGGCATCAACGCACCCATGTCCGGGCCATGCGCCTGCCCCGTCAGCGCCTTGCGTAGTGGCATGAACAACGCCCGCCCCTTGCGACCGGTCTGCGCCTTGACGGCATCGGTCCAGTCCTTCCATGCGGTCGGCCCATAGGGCGGTGGCGGCAGCAAGGTCAGCGCTTCGGCCACGAAATCCGCATCTTCCGGGTCGATCACAGGGGCCGCGCCTTGCTGGCACAATGACCACCATGGGCCAAGATCATCCAGACGGGTGATATTTTCACGTGCGACCTGCCAGAACTGCGGTGCCACGTCTTCTGGCACGCCCAGACCTGCCAGATGGTCCGCAACCGCCGCATATGGGCGCGCCTGAATATCGGCGCGGGTCAATGGCCATAAATCCTCGGCGTCGAATTTGGTGGGCGCAGACCCGAATTGCGACAGATCGAACCCTTCGGCAATGTCGTCCATGGTGCCGCGCAATTCCACCGGCTGGCTGGACCCAAGCCGCGCCATCAGCGACAGCAATGCCATGGGCGTCACGCCTTGCGCGCGCAAATCGCGCAGGGACAGCGTGCCAAGCCGCTTGGACAGCGCTTCGCCCTGCGGGCCGGTCAGCAGGGAATGATGGGCAAATGACGGGGCGACACCGCCCAACGCTTCGATGATCTGGATCTGGGTTGCCGTGTTGGTCACATGATCGGACCCACGCACAATATACGTCACCCCCATATCCATGTCATCCACGACAGATGCCAGCGTATACAGAACCTGCCCATCCGCACGGATCAGGACAGGGTCGGACACCGATGCCGCATCAATCGAAAGCGCGCCAAGAATGCCATCTTCCCATTCGATCCGCGTCTGATCCAGCAGAAAGCGCCAATACCCGTCGCGTTCAGCCTGCAGGCGCAGGCGCGTGGCATCATCCATGTCCAGCGCGGCACGGTCATAAACAGGCGGGCGCCCCATGTTCAGCTGTTTCTTGCGCTTCAGGTCCAACTCGCCCGGCGTTTCAAAACACTCGTAAAACCGGCCATCCGCGCGCAGTTTGTCGGCAGCATCCTTGTAGCGGTCCAGGCGCTTCGATTGCTGTTCAATACGGTCCCAGCCAATGCCCAGCCATTCCAGATCCTGCTGGATGCCATCGATATATTCCTGCTTTGATCGCTCCTGATCGGTATCATCCAGCCGCAGGATGAATTCACCCCCCGATTTCCGGGCGATCAGATAGTTGAACAATGCGGTGCGCAGGTTACCGATATGCAGATATCCTGTCGGCGAGGGCGCAAAGCGGGTAACAATCTTGGACATGGGGACGACCTCCTGATTGCGTTCATGCTTTTTCACAAGCCTTGCGTCAGTGCAAGCCCCGTGCTTTGAAACAGTTTTGAACGAAAGCCGCCACAATGACAGACACAGCACAACACTGGATGTCAGCCCTGCCACCGGAACAGGCGGTGTTTGAGCATGTCGTTACGCAGACCCTCGAAACATTGCCCACCCCCTTCCGGCAGGCTGCGGAGAATGTGGCGCTGCATATCACCGATTTCGCCCCGGATGCCCTTCTGGCGGAGATGGGGTTTGATGACCCGTTTGAGCTGACCGGCCTTTATACCGGCATTCCGCTGACCGAAAAATCAGTGATGGATCAGCCCATGGAACCAGACAGGATCTGGCTGTTCCGCCGTCCGATCCTGGATGAATGGATTGCACGCGGGGATATCGAACTGGGCGCGCTGATTGCGCATGTCTTCATTCACGAACTGGCGCATCACTTTGGCTGGTCCGACAGTGACATCGCGACCATTGCCCCCTGGCAGGACTGAGCACGCAACACCAACAGCTTAAACAGACCGCGAATGCCCACCGCCACCTGATCAGATCAGGTCGAAACATTCCGTTTGCGGGTGGTTCCGGCGTGACGCAGGCGCTGGGGCATAGATCAAGCCCGCGCTTCTGGTACTCCAACACCTGCATCACGCAGGAATCGACCAACCTTGCGGTCCCGCCTGATATGAGAATGCGCTAACTGCGCGCGGCCAGTGCGTCCGCCAGCACCGCGTGCAGAATATCGCCCGGCACATCATCACAGACAAAAGCCGCCCCGATATCGCGCGCAAGAATAAAGCGCAGACGCCCGTCCTGCACCTTCTTGTCCTGCGCCATCAGCGCGATCAGCGCGTCTGCGGATGGCAGATCACCTGCAATATCCGCCAGATCAGTTGCCATGCCCATATTACGCAGATGGGCACGCACGCGCCCCGGGGTTTCCTGCGCGCACAGGTCCATGCGCGCCGATAATTCAAATGCCAATGCGCAACCGATGGCCACACCTTCGCCATGCAGCAACCGGTCGCCATAACCTGTGGCCGCTTCCAGCGCATGGCAGAATGTATGCCCAAGGTTCAGCAGCGCACGGTCGCCCTGTTCGGTTTCATCGCGTGCCACGATTTCGGCTTTCATCTGCACGGACCGGTGTACCGCATAGTGCCGCAGCATCTTGTCCCCGTCCGCCATGGCAGGACCGTTCATTTCCAGCCAATCGAAGAACGCACTATCCCCCAGCAGGCCGTATTTCACCACTTCGCCATATCCGGCCAGAAAATCACGCCTTGGCAGGCTGTCCAGCAGGTCAATATCGGCCAGAACCAGTGCGGGCTGATGAAACGCCCCCACAAGGTTCTTGCCATGGCGGGTATTGATGCCGGTCTTGCCGCCCACCGAACTGTCAACCTGCGCCAGCAAGGATGTCGGGATCTGCACAAATCCCACCCCCCGCCGCAACACGGACGCCGCAAACCCGCCCAGATCACCAATGACGCCACCGCCCAGCGCAACAACCATATCGCTGCGTTCAACCTTTTCATCCAGCAGCCATTCCACCGCCTGTTGCAGCCCGTTCCAGCTTTTCGTGCCTTCGCCGGGTTCCAGCGCATGGGCGGTGCTGTCCACCCCGGCAGCCGACAGCCCCTCCTGCAACCTGTGCAGATGATGCGCGGCCACGCGGCTTTCTGTCAGGATGGGCACGCGCTTGCGATGCAGATGCGGCGCAATCAGCTGACCGGCATTCGCGAGCAATCCCTGCCCGATCACCACATCATAAGCGCGCGCCCCAAGGGGCACATGAACGTGATCAAGTTTCATTCGCAATATCCTTCCAGCACATCCGGGCGGGTTGAAAGTTCCGTCAACACAGCACGCGCCGTATCGGCGATGGAATACCCCGCACGGGTCTGAACCGCCAGATCCGCCTTGGCATAATGCGGCGCGCGTGTTGCCAGCAGGTCAGCCAATGTCCCATAGGGGTCCGATGTGCGCAATAACGGGCGCGTTGACTTGTGGCGCACCCGCGACCACAGCAAATCCAGATCAGCCTTCAGCCAGACAGACACCCCAAGTTCTGATATCAATGCCCGTGTCCCCGCATTCAGAAACGCGCCGCCGCCCACCGACAGAATTCCCGCCTCACCGCGCATCAGCCGCGCGATGACTTCGGCTTCGCGGGCACGGAAAAACGATTCACCATCGCGTTCGAATATCTCTGCGATGCTCATCTGCGCGGCCTCGACGATTTCTTCATCCGAATCGCGAAACGGCACAGCAAGATTTTGCGCCAGTTCCCGCCCCACAGCGGTCTTGCCCGCCCCCATCATGCCCACAAGGACAACGGTTTTATGCAATTTCATGCCGACGCTCCGCCCTTTGCCCGCCCCTCAACACGTTTTTGTGGCCTGCATTGTCCTTGTCGTGATATTGCGGCACTGTCAAAAGGGAAACCCCCCGTAATCTTCTTCGTCAAAAGAGGGGGCCGCGAAACGAAAGGCAGGCAGAATGCGACATCTGGTTCGGTTGATCCTTGTTCTGGCGGTATTGTCAGGGCTGGCGGTGGTGGCCTATGCCTATTTCGGGGATATGTCCGCCGAACAGCGCAGCTTCGAAAGCCCGGTCACGCTGGACGTGAATTGACGCGCGTGGGCAGACATATATTGACAGCGCAGCGCGGGGGCGCCGCGTTTGCGGTGGCCGTCGCAATGGCTTTGCCGCTTGATGCGCAAACGCTGCAGGGCGGGCGCCCCCTGAATGCGATTGACTGGCTGGAAGATGCGATGTCGCAGCCCGACACAACCATCGGCGGCATGTCCCTGCCCCTTGTCACGCCCCAGGACACGCCCGAGGCCATCGCCGTATCACCCCTTGGGGCACCCGCGCTGGACCAGGTGGGGCTGTTCGTTCCGCAACGTGTCGGTCTGCCGCGCGATCTGTGGGGCGGCGCCCCGGTGCCGGAAGTGCTGGCGGGCATTTCGGCCCTGCCCGTGGATACCCTGCCAGCCGCGCTGCAGCTTGGTTACCGTTTACTGCTGGCAGAATTCGACCCACCCGCGCAATTGCAGCCGGAAACGCAAGGCACGGTGCTTGTCGCCCGTATTGACAAACTGATGGCCATGGGTGCGTTGGAACAGGCATCGCAACTGATCGACGCAGCCCCGGTCCGTACCGCCGCGCTGAACACGCGCGCTTTCGACATTGCCCTGCTGCTGGGCGAAGAAGACAGCGCCTGCACCAGCATGAGCGGCCAGATCACCACGGATTTCGGCCATGGCGCCAAGATTTTCTGTCTGGCGCGGCGCGGGGACTGGCAAGCGGCCTACACGACGCTGAACGCCACCACATCGCTGGGCTTGCTGGAGGCGAGCGAAGCCAGCCTGCTGCAGCGCTTCCTGGAAGAAGAGGATGCGCATGTCACCCCCCCCCCACCTGCAGAATTATCCCCGCTGGGCTGGCGCATTCTGGAAGCGCTGGGTGACCCGGTGCCGACAGCCAGCCTGCCGGTGGCCTATGCCTATGCTGATCTGCGCGGCACCAGCGGCTGGCGCGCACAGCTTGACGCCGCCGAACGGCTGACACGCGCCGGGGTGATGCAACCCAACCGTTTGCTGGGCCTTTATGCCCAACGTCGGCCTGCCGCGTCCGGGGGCGTGTGGGAAAGGGTGCGCGCAGTGCAAACCCTTGATCATGCCCTGGCCAGCGGTGACAGCGCAGGTTTGTCACGGGCACTGAATGACGCCTGGCCCAAATTCGCCAGTGTGGAACTGGAAGTCGCCTTTGCCCAGATGTTCGCCGAAACCTTGGCCGAAAGTGGGACCGATCCGGCCACACTGGATGCCAGCGCCCGGACGATCCTTTGGCATGTGCTGATGCTGACACAGACTCGGCTGGATCTTGCCGGACAGATCGCTCCGCAATCCGACAAGGCGCGGCTGGCTACGGCGCTGGCTATGAATGATGCCAGCCTGCCCGACATCGAAAGTTCGTCCATGGCTGCAGCTGTGGCGCAGGCATTTGCATCATCGCCCGAAACGGACATGTCAACCGCACCGGTAGCCAGCGCCGGCGGCCTGCTGTTGCTGGACGCACTGAACCATATTGCCCATGCCGCTGTCGGTGATCCGCGCGAAGCCCGTCTGGGATTGCAGTCGCTGCGGCTGCTGGGGCTGGATGACGCAACAAGACAGATCGCGATCGAGTTGCTGCTGCTGGAACGGCGGGGCTAGGCAATGCCTCCTCCGCGTCAGGATTATCACTGGATTTCGGCATTTCTGGACGCATCCGCTGCGGAAACCGGAAGCGCGCGAAATACCCAACTTGCATATGGCCGAGACCTGCGGGATTTCGCGGATTGGGCGCAATCCAGGGGCCTGAACTTTCACAGCCTGACACGGGCAGATATTGAATCCTATCTGGTGCATTGCAATGCGCAGGGGCTGGCGCGCAGCACGCGCGCGCGGCGACTTGCGTCCATCCGCGCGATGTATCGCTTTGCCTATGCAGAGGGCTGGCGCGATGATGACCCTGCCAGCCGCATTCGTGGCCCCGGCAAGTCAAAGAAACTGCCCGACACACTGTCACATGACGACATATCGGCCCTTCTGGACACGGCACGCACCACCGGCCGGACCGAAGCTGACAGGCTGCGCAACACCTGCCTGATGGAACTGCTGTATGCCACCGGGCTGCGTGTAACGGAACTGGTCGGGCTGCCGGTGGCTGCGGTGCGTGGTGATCCGCGCATGATCCTTGTGCGCGGCAAGGGCGGGCGCGAACGTATGGTGCCGCTGTCCCAGCCGGCGCGCACTGCCCTGACCGCATGGCTGGCGCAATGGGACAGGCAGGCGGCAGAATTACGCACGAAACGCCTGCCGGAGCCGCGCTTTCTGTTCCCGTCAAACGGGCGCGAGGGGCATTTCAGCCGTGTCGGTTTCTACCTTGTGCTGAAGGAAATCGCCCTTAAAGCGGGGCTGGACCCTGCGCGTATCAGCCCGCATGTGCTGCGCCATGCCTTTGCCACGCATCTGCTGGCGGGCGGGGCGGATTTGCGCGCGATCCAGACACTTCTGGGCCATGCGGATGTGTCGACGACCGAAATCTACACGCATGTTTTGGAAGAACGGCTTAAAACGCTGGTACTGGACCATCACCCGCTTGCGAAGCCATGAAATCCAGCACGGATTGTGCGGCGCGCTGTCCCGGTGGCGTGCCCCCCTGCCCAAGCCGCGCCATTGTCAGGGCCATTGCGTCCAGCTGCGCGGCGCGGGTACCCGCATCATCCAGCAGGTTTTTCAACGCCACAGCAATCCGGTCAGGCTGGCAATCGCGCCCCAGAAATTCGGGGATGGCGCGTGTTTCAGACACCAGATTGACCAGTGTGACCGTATCCAGCCGGATCAGGCGTTGCGCCAGAAATCTGGTCAACAGGGCCAGATCATAAGCGATAACCATGGGGGTTTCATTCGCGGCCAGTTCCAGCGACACTGTGCCAGATGCCGCCAGCGCCACATCAGCGGCGGCGAAGGCCGCCCGTCTGGCGGCGCTGTCCTCCAGCACCGCAGCATGTACCGGCCATTGCGCGACCTGTGCGCGCATGAAATCAGCCTGCGCACGCACCGTGGGCACCAGAACGCGGGCATTTTCCGGCAGTGCCTGCGCCAATGCCTGCCCGAAACGCGGTGCAAGACGCGCGATTTCACCACGCCGCGACCCCGGCAATGCCAGCACCAGCGGGCCGTCATGCCCGGCACGCAACTGCGCAACGTCTGACGCAGGCGCGCGTGGTTCGGCCACTACCGGATGACCAACAAAATCGCAACTCATGCCAGCCGCCGTCATATAGGGCGGTTCAAACGGCAGCAGGGCAAGCACATGATCCACCAGCGGGGCCATGCGCGCTGCCCGCTTTGGCCGCCACGCCCAGACCGATGGCGCCACATAATGCACCACCGGCAAGCGGGGGGATGCAGCGCGGGCCAGCTTCAGCACACGCAGACAAAAATCGGGGCTATCGATGGTGATAACCAGATCCGGCGCGGCAACAGCAATCGCCGCTGCGGTTTCACGGATACGCGCACGTAACAGTCGGATGCGCGGCAACACCTCTGCCAGCCCCATCACCGACAAATCCGACATCGGAAACAAGGACGCCAACCCCTGCGCCGCCATGTCATCACCGCCAACACCGGAAAATTCCACATCCGGTGCCAATTGGCGCAGTCCCGCCATCAGCGCACCGCCCAGCTTGTCACCCGAGGGTTCACCCGCGATGACAAAGATCTTCAAGGCGCGTCCATGGCCCACAGGAATACCCCAAGCGCATTGGCCTGCGCCAACATCTGGTCGCGGTCAATCAACAACACCCCACCCGCATCAAAGGCAATGCCGCGCAGCCCGGCGCGGTGAACAGCATCCACTGTATCCGGCCCCAGCGCAGGCAGGTCAATCCGGCGGTCCTGATCCGGTTTCGGGGCCTTGCAGAATACCCCGCCCGCAGGCAGTTCCACGCCCTGCGCGCGCAGATCGGCCAGGTGGGCCAGCATGACATCTGTTCCCGGCAGCGCCTCCATCGCCAGACACTGGCCGCGCGCAACGACGCAGCCCTGCCCCACATCGGCCGCACCCATCACCTGCAACACGCGAAACCCGCGCATGGCATCCTGTTTGTCCTGCGACGATGGCTGCACATCCCCCAGAACACCCGCATCGGCCAGCAATTCAGGACAGATGTCCTGCGCACCCACAACATCAATCCCCCATTCCCCCATCAGGGCAATCACTTCGCGCAGTGTGCCATCGTCGCCCTGCTGCATCGCGGCCATGATCCGCGGCAAAAGCTGCACGGTGGCGGGGTCAATCAAGGACGGGTCCAGCCGCGGGCGATGCACTGCCCCTGCAAACACTGCACGGGTTACCCCCTGATCCTGCAAGCGGTCCAGAAAGGGAACCAGCCGTTCCAGCCGGAAGCGTTCAACCGGGCCAAATCCGGCGCATTGACTTTCAAAACCCTCCATCTCGGCCAATAGCGGGCTTTCACCCGCTGATTGCAGGCGTTCCGCCAACAATTGTGGCAAACGGCCCTTGCCGGATATCAGCGCGGTACGGCTCATTTCGGACGCAGAAAGCTGCGGCTGCTGTGGTCGGTGAAGAAACGCGCCACTTGCTGCACAGCATCGGAACTGCTGTCTTGCAGCAAGGCCTGTGCCATGTCAGCAAGTGAACCGTCACCATTGGCCAGCCGCTTATAGGCCGCACGCAACGCGGAAATGTCATCGCGCGCCATGCCGCGCCGTTTCAGGCCGATCAGGTTCAACCCTTCCAGCGTACCATCAGGCCCGGATACCAGCCCGAACGGCATGACATCATGGGTAACGCGCGTCAGCCCGCCGATCATCGCGCCTTCGCCCACGCGCACGAACTGATGCACGCCTGCCAGCGCACCGATGATGACATTGGTTTCAATGACAGCATGGCCCGCAACACCCACATAATTTGCCAGGATAACATTGTCACCAATCTGCGCGTCATGACCCACATGCGCGCCCGCCATGATAAGGCAGCTATCACCGATGCGGGTAACGCCGCCGCCGCCATCTGTGCCGATATGCAGCGTAGCATTTTCGCGGATGCGGCATTTTTTGCCCACAATCAGCCGCGTATGTTCGCCCGCGTATTTCAGATCCTGTGGGATTTCGCCCACGGATGCGAAGGAAAAAATGGTGCATTCATCGCCGATATCGGTCCAGCCGGTGACCAGCGCGTGCGGTTTGACCGTCACGCCCCGCCCCAGTGTCACCTCTGCGCCGATAATGGCGAAGGGGCCGATACTGCAATCCGGCCCGATGGTTGCGCCGGGTTCAACAACCGCCATCGGGTGAATTTCTGCGCTGGGGTCAATCATGCCCGCACTCATTCAGCGGTCGTTGCACTGGCATCGATCATGGCGGCGAATTCCGCTTCCGCCGCGATCTGGCCATTCACCTTGGCCACACCTTCGAATTTCCATATCTTGGTGGACCCGCGCTTGACCTGCACATGCAGTTCCAGCACGTCTCCGGGCACAACTTTGCGCCGGAACTTGGCCTTGTCGATGGACATGAAGTAAACTAGCGGGGCCTTGTCGCCGAAACCCACCGACAGGCCCACCAGAACGGCCGCGGTCTGGGCCATTGCCTCGACGATTGTAACGCCGGGCATGATGGGCGCACCGGGGAAATGGCCCTGAAAATGCGGCTCATTGAAGGTAACATTCTTGATGCCGACGGCGGATTGGCGCGCCACAACATCGCGCACCTTGTCAACCAGCAGGAACGGATACCGGTGCGGAATGATCTTCATGATCGTGGTAAGGTCTGCGTCTGTCGGGACAATATGGTCCTGCGGGTGCGCCTGAGCGGTCATATAAAGGCTTCCTTCACTGTTGGTCACGGCCTGAACGCCCCACAACAGCGGGATGCAGCCCAATTCGCGCTGATTTACCAAGCTGCGGCCCGCGTGACAAGCGGCCCGGCGCACCCATCCTCAAGGCACGCGCAGCGGGGTGGGAGAGGGGGCGCCATCACCGATCCCCTCATTCAACGCGGCGATGGAGGGGTCGGTCATGTCCATGCCGGAAACCCCGATGATGACAGCGCGCGAATCGATCAGCACCTGCGCGCCTTCGGACACCAGCACTTGCTGTAAAACCGGGGCGGCCAGTTGAAAGAAGCGGCGCTGCTCGGCATCTTCATACATACTCAGGCGTTGCCGTTTTTCCGCCTGTGACCGCCGGATGGCCTCTGCTTCGCGGTCAAAAGCTTCGGCTGCGGCGCGAAACTGCACGGGCGGCATGGTGGCGCGCGCTTCGGTCAGTTCCAGTTCGCGCGTGGTCAACTGCTCCAGCAATTCTTCATTTTCGAGTTCCAGCGCGCGCGAAGCCGCATCAATTTCCGCCGCGACCCGCTGCCCGAAGGCGGAATCGCGAAACAGGCGTTCTTCGTTCAATGTGCGCAGTTGAAGCGTCGGGGCGGCTTCATCAAAACTCTGCCCAAGGGGAAACCCCTGCGTGCCTTGCGCAAAGCCAGGGGCGGCAAGCTGAATGCCTGCCGCCCCGATCCATGCCAAGACCCAATCAGGCCGCATCATCAGAAATTCGAAACAATCGTGAAGTCGAAATTCTGCGTGCGGTCATAGGGGCGCTTGCGGATTGGCCGCGAGAAGTCGAAGCGCAGCGTACCCAGCGGGCTGTCCCAGAACAGCGAGACCCCCAGGGTGGCGCGAAGGTGCATCTTGTTGGAATTCTCACCAGCAGGACTGGTCATGTCCACACCAGCAATTCCAACGTTATCCACACCCCAGACGGACCCGACATCGGCAAATATACCGCCTGACAGCCCGTATTCTTCGGGCGTGCCCAGTGGAAAGCGCGCTTCGGCGGTAGCTGCAAAATACCGGTTACCGCCAAGTACATCGTCATTTCCGGCACCGAAATCACGCGGACCGGAATCACCTGCACGGAAACCACGCATCACACTGGCCAACTGGAAACGTTCGCGGAAACGCGATGACCCGTTGATCATATGCAGCATCCCGGCGCGCACATCCCCCGTAAGGGTCACATCTTCATTGAAGATCGCCATTTCATAGCCCGCACGCGCTTCCGACCGGACATAGCGCCGGCTTTGGTTACCGACCCCGAAATCCTGCGAGAAGCTCAGGATCATCCCGCGTGTCGGGTCAATGCCGACATTGCGCGTGTCGTAGCTATAGGTATAGCCAAGTGAACCGGTGACTGCGGTGCCTGCGGTTTCATCCAGACGAATGCGTTCAGACGATGCCGCATCCAACCCCTTCAGCCTGTCCATCACCAGACCCTGACGCAATTGCAGACGCCCGAATTCGCTGATCGGGAAACTGATCGAATTGTTCAGAAAGGCTTCGCGAGTGTCAAAGCGGGAATTCAGCGACGATGTTTCCTGATACCCGATTCCCAGCGTATAGGACAGGTCACGGTCAAACAGCGCCGGTTCCGTGAAGAACAGCGAAATGTCGCGCGACCCTTTGATCACGTTGAACGCGACAGCGACTTCCTGCCCGCGACCAAGAAAGTTCAGTTCCGAAAAGCTGATGCCGAACCCAATCCCGTCATTTGCTGAATAGCTGACTGAAAAGCCCAGCGAACCCGTGGTCGTTTCCTCAACCTCGACATCCAGAATTGCCTGATCAGGGGCACTGCCCGCTCGCGGTTCGACATTCACATCCGTGAAATAGTCAAGCGCGCGGATACGTTCAGCCGCTTCGCGGATCTCACGTGGGTTCAGCGAGTCGCCTTCGGCGGACCGGAACTGACGGCGGACCACACGGTCCTGCGTGGTGGTGTTGCCCTGAATATCGATACGTTCAACCAGAATACGTTCACCGCGCACGATTGCGAATTCAACATCAATCGTCTGCGTGCGGTTGTTGCGGGTAAAGCGCGGTTCCGCACGGATGAAGCGCAGACCTTGGCGTTCGGCCCGTTGTTCAAGCCGCGCGATGTTAAGATCCAGCGTGTTGGGGGTGAAAAGCGCGCCCGCAGGATTCTGGACTTCGCCTTCGTAATCAGCAGCGTTGATTCCCTCCACCTCGCTGACGACGGTAACATTGCCGAAGCGGTATTGCTGGCCCTCGCGCAGATTGAACGTCAGGAAGAATCTGTCGCGTTCGCGCGCGATTTCCGGGGTTACCGACAGGATTTCGAAATCGACATACCCACGCGACAGGTAGAAATCAGTCAGAAGCTGACGATCCAGCGCGATGCGTTCGGCAATAAATGTATCGCTTTGGATAATCAGGCGCAGGATACCCGCCTGTTTGGTGCTGAGCACCTGACGCAGGCGATAGTTGGAAAACGCGCGGTTGCCGACGAAGGAAATGCGCTCGATCTCAACCACGTTCCCTTCGCGGATGACAAAGGCCAGATCGACGCGGTTGTTGCCGCGCGGCAATACTTCGGGTGTCACTTCGGCAGCAGTGCGGCCACGGCGGCTATACAGTTCTGCGATCGCGCGCGCATCTGCTTCGACCTGGGACGGCGACAGGACGCGCCCGGCGGTGGTCTGCACCACTTCGGCAATGACATCATCGTCAAGGCGGCGGTTTCCTTCGAAATTCACCACCCCGATAACGGGGTATTCCCTGACAGTTATCAGCAGCGTGTTCCCGCGCGGTTCGACCGATACATCTTCGAACAGACCCGAACCGGATAATTGTGTCAGGGCGCGATTGACCTGCGCCGCACTTGCAGATTGTCCCGGCCTGATTCCCGCAAGCCCGATGATGGTGGAATCGTCCACCCGCACATTGCCATCAATCGAAATGGTCGTGAACTGGAAATTCTGCGCTTGTGCAGGTGCAACAAACGCAACATTCACCAATGAAACAAAACAAAAGATTGCCGCAGCAAAGAGGTGCGCAGACGCGCCCTTACCCTTTGCGCGCGACGGCAGCATCCCAAGAATTCCGCGCATATCCGGCCCCGTATTTCCGCTTTATTGTTATCACACTGCCTAGCGAGTTCAGACAAAAGAGTCAAAGCAATCGCGGCGCGAATTCATCTTGGCGCGCAGGTGTTGCCTGTCAGGCAGCGAGATACAGCAAAATGCGCGCGACGGGCGCGCATTTTGATCTGCTGGAATCAAGGAGTATCGGCGGGCGACTTTCAGCGCGGCGGTACTATTTCATGGGGCACATAGCCCAGATACGCCGATAACACTCCCGCCACCGCCATACCCGCAGCAATCAGCGCGATGATAAAAAGCCGGTCTGCGATTGTATCCCAGACAATACGGACATTGCGTAGTTCACTGTCGATATAAGCCATTCATGCCTCCTGCAGGGTATATCTTGCAGGAAAACAGGGCATGAATGGGGCAAAGCCGTGTCACATCGGCGGCGCGATCCCGTCATGCGCCGTCCGGAAACACCAACTCAGCAGGTAAGATCAGTGAACAGCGCAAACGCAAACAGCGTCAGCACCAGCGACAGCCCGATCGCCATAAGAATACGCACAGCCCCGTCACCTGCGGGGCGCCGCATCACGGCTTCATAGGCATAGAAGACCAGATGTCCCCCATCCAGCGGCGGTATGGGAAACAGGTTCAGAAAACCAATGGCCACGGACAGAACGGCAATGAACCAAACCAGTTCGAACAGCCCGTCGCTGGCCATTGCGGCTGAAGCTTCGGCAATTCCGATGGGGCTGGACAGGTTGCATGTGCTGATCTGGCCCAGAATCATATAATACAGCCCCTCGACAGAGGTGCGCAGAACGCGCCATATCTGGGTTGCGGCCATACCCGCAACTTCGCCCACGCCCGGCGTCCGGGTGTCATAGGCAAACACCACGCCCGATGTCAGGCCGATCAGATAGCGGGTTTCAAAGCCGCCATCGGGCAAAGGCAGGTCGGTGCTGCGCGGCACCAGCGTCAGATCCAGAAGATTGCCGTCGCGCCACACAGTCAGGTCCAGCGCTGCCCCGCCTGATTGCGCGACAAGTTCGCGCAACTCACGGAAGGTTGCGATGGGGGTGCCGTTGATAGCGGTGATCACATCGCCGGCTTGCATGCGCGCCTCACGCGCGGCGGATTGCATCGCCACGGACCCCGCCAGCGGCGGCTGCGGATGGGGGCCTGACACCTGCATGACGCGCCCGTCACGTTCCACACGGTAATTCAGCACAGGTTCAGCTGGCAGGGATTCGGCGGCAGACAGGAAATCACCCAGCGTGGCGGTTTCAATACCTTCAATCGCCAGAATGCGGTCACCCTGCGCCAGGTCGAACGGCTGGGCGGGCAGCGATGTGATTTCTCCCACAACGGGTTCATCCACAGCGACGCCCTGCACCAACATCAGCGCGGCAAAAACAAAGAACGAGAAAACGAAATTGAAAATCGGTCCCGCCGCGACAGTTGCCGAACGCGCCCAGAGGGGCGCACCATGCATGGTGCGGCGGCGTGCCCCCTCATCCATCGCAGACAGCGCACCTGCATCCTTGCCGGATGCCGCATCCGCGTCGCCCGCGAATTTCACATAGCCCCCCAGCGGGATCGCAGCGACCTGCCAGACGGTTCCACGCCGGTCCTTGCGGCTGGCCAGAACCGGACCAAACCCGATGGAAAACACATCCGCATGAATACCCGACCAACGCCCGACGATATAATGCCCGTATTCATGGACCGCCACGATGACCGAAAGCACAACCACAAACGCAGCAATCGTATAGAAAAAATTGCCAAAACTGGGCAGAAACCCGATAAGATCCAACTGTGTTCCCCTTTGTCGCGCCGGAATTGACCGCGCTTTCTAATTCTTAAGCAATTGTCGCGCCAGTTCACGCGCGACCCTTCTTGCCATTTGGTCCATTGCCTGCACGGATTCAAGCGCCCGCACCGGCGCTGTCAACCCGCTGTCCGCTACAAGCTGGTCCAATGTCCTGTCCACCAGCCGGGCCATGTCCATGAAACCGATATGCCCGGCAATGAATTCATCCAGCGCCACTTCCTTGGCGGCGTTGAACGCAGTGCCCGCATGCCCGCGCAGATCCATCACATGACGTGCGATTTGCAGGGCGGGAAAACGGTCCGGATCAGGCGCTTCGAAATCCAGCCGACCAAGGACCGACAGATCCAGCCTTGGCACCGGTAACGCGGCGCGGTCGGGCCAGTTCAGGGCATATCCGATGGCATGTCGCATGTCGGGCATGCCCATATGCGCCATCATCGCCCCGTCGCGGAACCCCACCAGCGCATGCACAATGGATTGCGGATGCACGACAGTTTCAATCTGCGCGGGGTCAAGGCCGAAGAACTCGCGCGTTTCGATCAGTTCCAGCGCCTTGTTGAACATGCTGGCCGAATCAATGGTGATGCGCTGGCCCATTGACCAGTTGGGGTGAACCATCGCCTGCGCCAGTGTTGCCAGTTCAAGCTGCGCCTTGCTCCAGTTCCGGAACGGCCCGCCGGACGCTGTGATCACCACACGTTCCACCGCGGCAATATCTTCGCCGGTCAACGCCTGAAACACGGCCGAATGTTCACTGTCCACAGGCAGGATCCGCCCGCCATGCTGTGCGGCGCAGGCCATCATCAATGGGCCTGCCGATACCAGCGATTCCTTGTTCGCCAACGCCAGTGTGGCGCCCTGGGACAGCGCGCGAAACCCAGGCACCAGTCCCGCAGCCCCCACAATCGCGGACATCACCCAATCGGCGGGGCGGTCAGCCGCGTCAATCAGGGCCTGCGTACCCGCGGCCACCTTGATTTCGGTTCCGGCCAACGCCTCTTTCAGCGCGAAATAGCAATCGTCATGCGCGGTGACTGCGATTTCCGCCTGCAATTCACGTGCCTGCCGGGCAAGTCGCGCAATATTGCGCCCGCCGGTCAGCGCAACAGTCCGGATGTCATCGCGGCGGGCCAGCAGGTCAAACGTGCTTTCCCCGACAGAACCGGTGGCCCCGAATACAGAAACCCGCATCATCGACTATATCCCGGCCGGTTGCGCCAGCGCCAACCCCATCAGGCCGGTTTCGATCAGCAAAAGGACCATCAGCGCAGCAGCTATCATGGCATCAAACCGATCCATGACACCGCCATGGCCGGGAATCAGGTTCGAACTATCCTTGACCCCGCTATGGCGCTTGATCGCGCTTTCGGCGATATCCCCCGCCTGCCCGGCCATCGCCACCAGAACGGAGATAATCACCAATCCGGCACCGCCACCCAGCACCCCCATGAAGGCCCAGCCGACAGCGACCGCGACGACCCAGCCCGCAACAGTGCCCGACCATGTTTTCTTCGGGCTGACACGCGGCCACAGCTTCGGCCCGCCCATGATACGGCCCGCAAAATACCCTGCCACATCAGACCCTATGACCAGAAGTACCAGCCACAGCACCCATTCCCAGCCATAGACATTGCGCAGCACAATCAGCCCCAACCCCGCGAACAGGATCAGTGCCAGATAGGCTGCGGCAATTCCCCGGTCCTTCGGGAAACGCCATGCCAGCAACAGCACGGCCAGCACCAACGCCCCCAGAAGCAGGCCCCCTGACAGCTTCGCGGAAAACACCCACAGCGCGACAGCAGCCGTAAACCCTGCGCCTTCAGCCTTGCCAAAGGGCGCAGCGGGGTCCAGCATGCGGGTCAGTTCCCAGATCATCAACCCGGTCAGGGCACAGACCAGCAATTCAAACGGCAATCCGCCCGCCCACACGGCCCCGATTCCGATCAGGGCCATCGCCAGCCCCGACAACGCGCGCGCGCGCAGATCAGTAAAACTGGCCCCGCTCACGTTTTGACCCCGCCGAAGCGGCGCTCACGGACGGCAAAGTCCTTCAGAATGGTTCCCATGGTCGCCGGGGTAAAATCCGGCCAGAGAGTCGGTGTAAAGACATACTCTGCATAGGCCGCCTGCCACAGCAGGAAGTTCGATACCCGTGTTTCCCCCGATGTGCGCACCACCAGGTCAGGATCGGGCAGATCGCGCGTGTCCAGGTAGCGCGATATGGTGGCGTCGCTGATCTGCTCTGCCGACAGCGTGCCTGCGGCCACATCCTGCACCATGGCGCGCGTCGCACGCACAATTTCATCGCGCCCGCCATAATTCAGTGCAACCGACAGATGCACCCTGTCATTTTCTGCGGTTTCTGCTTCGATCCAGCGGATCAGCGCCTGCAGATCATCATCCAGCCGCGTTCTGTCCCCGATGAAGCGCAGGCGCACGCCTTCACGCTTCATGCGGTCCGCTTCGCGCCGGATATAGCGGGCAAACAGCGTCATCAGCCCCAGAACTTCTTCGGTGGAGCGCTTCCAGTTTTCCGTCGAAAACGCATAAAGCGTCAGGTAGCGGATGCCAAGGTCGGGGCAGGCCTCGACCAGTTTGCGTACCCGTTCCGCCCCTTTGCGATGCCCGACCAGACGCGGCCAGCCCCTGTTCTGCGCCCAGCGCCCGTTCCCGTCCATGATGACAGCAACATGCAGGGCACCGGGCGTGGCGGGGTCTTCGCGGCCCGGCTGGGCGGACTTGTCAAACATCATTCAAAGGACCCTCCAATCAGGTACGTGGCGGAACGCGCGACCTGAGTCAGACCTGCATGATTTCTTCCTGCTTGCCATCAAGGGCCTTGTCGACCTGCGAAATATAGCTGTCAGTCAGATCCTGAATTTCCTCGGACCACAGCTTCTGTTCGTCTTCGGACATGCCCGCGGCCTTGGCCTTCTTGATCTGGTCCATGCCGTCACGACGCAGGTTGCGGATCGCCACGCGCGCGTGTTCGGCATATTGCGCGGCCACACGAGTCAGGTCACGGCGGCGTTCTTCGTTCAGTTCGGGGATCGGCAACATGATGATGGTGCCGTTCAGTTGCGGGTTGATGCCAAGGCCCGACTCGCGGATTGCGCGTTCCACCTTGCCCACAAGCCCCTTGTCCCAGACATTGATTGTCACCATGCGGGGTTCCGGCACGTTGACGGTACCGACCTGGTTGATGGGGGTCATCTGGCCATATGCGTCCACCATGATCGGTTCCAGCATCGAAGCCGAACCCCGCCCCGTGCGCAACGATCCGAATTCGGTTTTCAATGCCGCCATCGCCCCGTCCATGCGGCGTTTCAGATCATCCAGATCAATCTCAATCTCTTCTGACATCTTTCTTTTCCCTGTCACTGGGCCAGCATCGCGTGATGCAGCATGCTATTCCGTCTTCTAGCGCCAACGCTGCAGCTTTGTAAGCCCGCGTTGCCCCGGCTTAGTCCGAAACGCGGGTATATGTGCCTTCGCCGCGCAGAATTCCGCTGAACCCGCCGGGTTCATCCAGCGAAAACACAATGATCGGCAGATGATTGTCGCGCGCCAGCGCAATGGCAGACGCATCCATGACCTGCAGGTGCTTTACCAGAACATCATCAAAGCTGATGGTGTCGAAGCGCCGCGCATCGGCATGCTTCTTGGGATCCTTGTCATAGACGCCATCCACCTTGGTGCCCTTGAAAATGGCTTCGCAGGCCATTTCATTGGCGCGCAACGTGGCGGCGGTATCAGTGGTAAAATAAGGGTTGCCGGTGCCCGCAGCAAAAATGCACACGCGCTTCTTCTCCAGATGGCGCACCGCGCGGCGGCGGATATAGGGTTCACAGACCTGATCCATCGGAATGGCGCTGATAACGCGGGTGAACACACCCAGGTCTTCCAGCGCGGCCTGCATGGCCAGCGCGTTCATCACCGTGGCCAGCATGCCCATGTAATCAGCCGTGGTGCGTTCCATCCCCTGCGCCGAACCTTGCAACCCGCGAAAGATATTCCCGCCCCCGATCACCATGCAGATTTCAACCCCCATATCATGCACGGATTTGACTTCCTGCGCGATACGCGCGACGGTTGGCGGGTGCAGCCCATAACCCTGATCCCCCATCAGCGCCTCGCCCGAAATTTTCAGCATCACACGCTTGTATGTCGTGCGGGTTTCAGTGGCTTCGCTCATGGGGCAATCCTTTTTCATGGCTGGCGCGGCATATCTTCCGGCAGGGCACTTTCGTCACGCTGCAAAATGTCGGAAAACGGGCGCAGGTTCAATGTGAAAGCGGGCAGGAATGCAGGAAATGACCGACCCTTCGGAACGGGCGCTGCAACAGGTGCAAAAGCAGCCACCGGATACGAAACGGCCGGTCCTGCTGGCCGGGCCGACCGCAAGCGGCAAATCAGCGCTGGCGCTTTGGCTTGCACGCGCGCAGGGGCGGGTCATCATCAACGCAGATGCGTTGCAGGTCTATGACATGTGGCGTGTCCTGAGCGCGCGCCCGGATGACCATGATACCGCACAGGCGCGGCATTTCCTGTATGGCTGCGTCGCGCGTGGACAGGACTGGTCCGTGGGGCACTGGCTGCGCGCCTTGCGGCCACTGCTGGCGCAATACCCCAACGCGGTCATTGTGGGCGGAACCGGACTTTATTTTCGTGCGCTGACCGAAGGATTGGTCGAAATCCCGCCGACCCCCGCCGCAATCCGCGCTGACGCAGACCAGCGCATGGCGGATCAGGGCGCGGCAGCACTTCTGGCGGAACTGGACGCGGCAACGGCTGCAAGGATCGACACCGCCAATCCCGCCCGTATTCAGCGCGCCTGGGAAGTGCTGCGCACCACCGGGCGCGGGCTGGCAAGCTGGCAGGATGATACGCCACCGCCATTGCTGGCGCAAAGGGACACCACGCCCTATGTGCTGCGCCCGCCCAAAGACTGGCTGAACGCGCGAATCGATTCGCGCTTTGAGCAGATGATTGCGGCAGGGGCGCTGGATGAAGCGCGCGCAGCACTGCCGCACTGGCAACCGGGTGCCCCCTGGACCAAAGCCATCGGCGCACCGGAACTGATTGCCCACCTTCAGGGCCACATATCGTTACCTGATGCCATCGATGCCGCTAAACTTGCCACGCGCCAATACGCCAAGCGCCAGCGGACATGGTTTCGCAACCGCATGCAGGGCTGGATTTTGCTTCCCTGAGGGCCCGTTTCCCACCAAAGTCAGAGTCACAGATATGCCACGTCCGTCAGGAAACTGAGCCAATTCACACATACCCGGAAGGGATTTGTCTTTTTCTGCGCCGCGATGGTCTTACTCTCGCCAAGGTCTTGGGGGACATGTGACAAATGATGCAGATACCTGAACATCGGTCGCGCCTGCGCATGCAGCCGTTGACGAAACTGGCGAATAGCCCGAAATGGCAACTGGAAACATTGCGCGCCCTGAACGAGCCGCTGTTTTTGTGGTTCACCCACGGACAAGGGCGCATCACTGTCGCGGGCAGCGCGCGGGGATTTCACCCGCATAACGCAATCTTCATACCCGCAGGTGTCATGTTCAGCTTTCAGGCGATGACCCGCGTACAGGGAATGGCCATCTATTTCGGTAGCGACCATGGCCTTACGCTGCCGGATACACCTTTGCATCTACGCCTGCGTGACGGCACATCCCAGTCCGAGGTTGGCCAGATCGTCGATGCCGTCCAGCGCGAACTGGACGGAGGGCGCCGGCTGGCAGAACGCGCGGCGCTGTGCCAGCTGGGGCTGTTGTCGGTCTGGCTGGACCGCCACCGCGCCGCACAGGCGAAAGACACTACCCAGGCCGGACCGCGCAACGCCAATGAACGGCTGACGGCACGCTACACTGCCCTTCTGGAACGCGAATTCGGTTCCGCATTCAATATTTCGGATTACGCGGCAGCTCTGGGCGTTACGCCCACGCATCTGACCCGCGCCTGCCGTGCAAGTTGCGGACGCACCGCACTGGCCCTGCTGCAGGACCGGCGCCTGTATGAAGCACGGCGCATGTTGTCGGAAACCATGGTCCCGGTGCAGGAGATCGCCCGCGGGCTGGGGTTTTCCACCCCCGGATATTTTGCACGCGCCTTCGCGCAGCAAACAGGTCAGCCGCCGACCGTCTGGCGCAAGGCACATACAAGCATGGCGCGTCACTGATCCGGCAGGGCTTAGTGTGACCTGCTTCGCGCGGCACCCGCCAGAACAATAAGCAGCGCATGTCCTGCCAGTCCCACCCCGGTTTCCCCCGCCGTGGAAAGGTCGCGCACTGTCGGCGCAATCTTTCCACGGCAGGTCGGCTTTCCGGCGCATGCGGGCCATGTCACAGGTCCAGGTGCAATTGCGCAGGATCTTCCTTGCGGCGGCGCGCGACACCCTGACCATGCGCGCCCGCACCGCTGCGTCCTGCCCGCGAGGCATGCCTTGCCGCAACCAGCTGCGCCACATCCTGAAATCCCGCCTGTTTGCGCAGCCCCCACAGCATTTCGCGCGCAAATTTCCCCGCCTGCGCCAGATCAACAACCGGCGCGGGGTATCGCTGCCCCAATCCACGCCGCCCCTCACACCAGGTCCAGGGGGTATGGATATGCTGTTGCGGCACATGGGCCAGTTCAGGCACCCAGGCGCGGATGAAGCGCCCGTCAGGGTCATGGTCCAGCCCTTGCTTGATCGGGTTATAAATCCGTATCGTGTTTATTCCAGTGGTCCCCGATTGCATCTGGCATTGCGACCAGTGGATCCCCGGTTCATAGTCGGTGAACATCCGTGCCAGATGCGGACCGGAATCGCGCCAATCCAGCCAGAGGTGATAGCTGGCAAAGGACATCAGCATCGCCCGCATGCGGAAATTCAGCCAGCCGGTCGCATTCAGATAGCGCATGCAGGCATCAACAAAAGGGACACCGGTTTCGCCCCGCTGCCACGCCTGCAACAGATCACGTTTTTGCCCGCGTGGACGCAGGGTTTCATGCGCCGCATGCAGGCACCGGGTTTCCAGTTGCGGCGCATCTTCCAGTTTCTGGATGAAATGATCATGCCATGCCAGACGTTTGCCGAAACTGCTCAGTGCGCCATTCCACCCGCCCTGCCCCGCGTGATCGGCCCGCGCCTGTTTGCGGGCGTGCTCCACCGCGCGCAGGGACAGAACCCCCAACGCCAGATGGGGCGACAGGCGCGAACAGGCGCGTTCCGCCGTCAGGGGCGATGACATTTGCGCCCTGTACCCCTGCCCGCGTGTTTCCAGAAATGTCTGTAATGTATGCACCGCGGCCTGATACCCGCCACGTTGACGGTTCGGGCAGGTGTCGGGTTTCAGGCGCAGGGCCTTCGCATCGGGCAAATGCTGCAATGTGGTGATTTCCGGCAGGACCGGGGCCAATGCCTGTGGGGCGTCCAGCAGCGGCAGGGACATGAACCCGTCCCGCAGCCCTTGCCAGCCATTGCGTGACCGCAGGCGGCGCACCACGCCCGATTGTGGCAGTTCCACCCAATCGACCCCCGCGCTGCGCGCCCATTCCCCGACCTGACGATCGCGCGCATAAGTCCAGCCATTGCCTGTTTCTTCATGGCTGATCATGCGCGTCACATGATGGCGCCGGCACAACCGCGCCAGTTCCTGCACCGCATCGCCCATGCGGATGACCAACGGCTGGCCGCGTTCCGCCAACCCCACGCGCAGTGACTGCAGGCATTGGGCCGTGAACGCCCATTGCCGCCCCGATGTGTCGGGCAATGCCCAATAGTCAGGTTCGATAATATAGACAGGCAGCACATACGCCCCCGCAGCCACCAGCGCAGGATGATCATGAAGGCGCAGATCGCGCTTGAACCAGACAAGGACAGGGCTGTTCATGACGCCATCACATATCGCAGGGAAAGCGCGGGTCAAGGCAATTTGTTCACTTAATGTTCACACCCTTGATCTACCTTGGCCAACTATGTGAAAGAACTGGGGAAGGGGTATATACATGTGCGCAGAATGAAACTGATTCTCATCATCTGGCTTAGCCTATGGGCGGTGCCAGTATTCGCATGCCCCGTCCCGGTGAAAGACGAACTTGCCATTCATCTGGACGCAATTAACCAGGCGCGCGAAGCGGCGGGGCGCGGAAAACTTGCGCTGTCACCGGAATTGACACGCATCGCGCAGGACCACGCCTGCGACATGGCACGGCGCGGATATTTCAGCCATGCCAGCCCGGAAGGGGCCGACATGATGGACCGGCTCGCCGCCGCGCAGTTGCAGGGGATCTGTCGCGCCGCCGAGAATATCGCCAGGGGACAACGCGATATACCTCAGGTTATGCGCACCTGGCTTCGTTCGGACGGACACAGGCGTAACATGCTTGACCGACGCCTGACACTGGTCGGAATCGGGCGCGCCGCTGGCCCCCATTGGGTGCAGTTATTCGCCGCAGAATGCTGACATTGTGCAATCGCGCGGCGTGACCCAAGCGGTGTTTGCTGTCAGCTGCCGACTGGGCTACACCCGGTCCGTCACCTTGCCGGAGAAAACGCATGCGCGAAACGACACCCCAGCCTGTTTTTCTGGCCGATTATCAGCCGCCCCCCTTTCTGGTAGATACGGTCGCGCTGACGTTCCGACTGCACCCAGGCAGGACGCAGGTTCTGTCCGAAATCCGCTTTCGTCCGAACCCGGCGGCGACACCGGGCCATGACCTGCGGCTGGATGGTGAAGGGCTGCGCCTGCTTTCCGCCAGCATTGATGGCAAGTCGTTGATGGCACAACCGGACGCGACTGGCCTGACCATACCTGCCGCTGACCTGCCGGAGGACGGGTTTCTGTGGCAGGCCGAGGTAGAGATTGCGCCCGAAGGCAACACCGCGCTGGAAGGCCTGTATATGTCAGGCGGCATGTATTGCACCCAATGCGAGGCAGAAGGCTTCCGCAAGATCACCTATTATCCCGACCGCCCCGATGTGATGGCGCGTTTCCGTGTTCGTATTGAAAGCGACCTGCCGGTGTTGCTGTCAAATGGCAATCCTGTGGACTCTGGTCCCGGTTGGGCCGAATGGGACGACCCGCACCCCAAACCCGCCTATCTGTTTGCATTGGTGGGCGGCGATCTGGTTGCGACAACTGACAGTTTTACAACAATGGACGGGCGCAACGTCACGCTGAATATCTGGGTACGGCACGGTGATGAAGGCAAAACTGCCTATGCCATGGATGCGTTGAAACGGTCGATGGCATGGGATGAACAGGTCTATGGCCGCGCCTATGATCTGGACATTTTCAACATTGTCGCTGTTGATGATTTCAATATGGGCGCGATGGAAAACAAGGGCCTGAACATTTTCAATTCCAGATATGTTCTGGCGACCCCCGAAACGGCGACTGACGCGGATTTCGCCAGTATCGAACGCATCATCGCACATGAATATTTCCACAACTGGACCGGTAACCGCATCACCTGCCGCGACTGGTTCCAGCTTTCCCTGAAAGAGGGGCTGACCGTTTTCCGCGACCAGCAATTCATGGGCGACATGCGCAGCCACGCCGTCAAGCGGATCGAGGATGTGCTGACACTGCGCGCGCGCCAGTTCCGAGAGGATGCAGGCCCGCTTGCCCACCCGGTCCGGCCTGAAAGCTATGTGGAGATCAACAATTTCTACACGGCCACTGTCTATGAAAAGGGCGCGGAACTGATCCGGATGTTGCGCCTTCTGGTGGGCGAAGACCGTTATCGCGCAGCCCTGGATCTGTATTTCATACGCCATGACGGGCAGGCCTGCACGATCGAAGACTGGATTTCGGTTTTCGAGGAAGCGGGCGGGCGCGATCTGTCGCAGTTTAAGCGCTGGTATGGGCAGGCAGGCACCCCGCGCATTGACGTCACCGAAGACTGGCAGGACGGGCGTTATACGCTGACCCTGCGCCAGCATACGGCACCAACCCCCGGCCAACCCCTGAAGGAGCCGTTGCTTATTCCGGTGGCGCTGGGGCTGATGGGCACTGATGGCCGTGAAATTCTGCCGACACAGGTTCTGGAACTGGACAGCCCGACCCTGCGGGTGACATTCGACGACTTGCCGGAACGGCCTGTCGCGTCTGTTCTGCGGGGGTTTTCGGCACCGGTAATACTGCACCACAAGCTGCAGTCAGATGAACGCGCGCTGCTGCTGGCCCATGACACCGACCCGTTCAACAGGTTCGAAGCGGGGCGCAGCCTTGCGCGCGAAAACCTGCACGCGATGGTCCTGCAACAAACCACAGCACCGGACCAGAACTTCATCGATGCGCTGCGTGTCTTGCTGCGCGATGACACGCTTGATCCCGCATTTCGCGCACTGGTATTACGCCTGCCTGAACAGGATGATCTGGCCGCGTCCCTGCATGAGGCAGGCCACACCCCCGATCCGGATATGATATATGACATGCGCCGCGCCGCGCAAACAGCCATCGCACGGGCGCTTGAACCGGATCTGGCGCGAATTGCGCAGCAGATGGAAACCCCCGGCCCGTATGATCCCGCCGCCCGCGATGCCGGACGCCGGGCGCTTCGGGTGCAGGCAGTGACGATTCTGGCTCATGCCGATGGCGGCACCGCAGCAGCCGCGCTGTTTCAAAGCGCCTACAACATGACCGAACAGATGGGGGCATGGGCAGCGCTGCTGGCCATTGGCGCGGGCGAACAGGAAGGGGCGGAATTCTACCGTCACTGGGCGCAGGATCGTCTGGTTCTAGACAAGTGGTTCATGGCGCAAATCCTGCATGCTAGCCCGGATCATGCGGTCCCGCTGACAGACGAACTGTCCCGCCATGCCCGGTTCGACTGGAAAAACCCCAACAGGTTCCGCGCGGTCATCGGGGCACTGGGGGCCAATCCGGCTGGCTTTCACCGCAGCAATGGGACAGGTTACCAACTGGTCGCTGACTGGCTGCTGCGGCTGGACGGGGTCAACCCACAGGCTGCGGCGCGCAACTCGGCGGTATTTGAAACATGGCGACGCCTTGATACGAACCGCCAATCCCTGATCCGGGCCGAATTGCAGCGGATTGCGGGCAATCCCGGACTAAGCCGCGACATGGCAGAAATGGTCGCGCGGATGCTTGGGGATTGAATTTTGTAGACAACACATGATGCGCCGCCTGCGGATAGCATTGTCATGTCGGATGGACCGGCAGGCTGGTCGATTTCAGCCTGAAGGGGGCGCCCAAAGGCACGAAATCAAGGCCGCAGGTGGCCCAACACACGCAACTGGTCGGAACCAGCACCGACGCGCAATGGTCCGACCTGATCTGCGTATGCCCTAATCCGCATCTTCTGCACGGGCCAGGGCCGCAGGCGGCTGTGCCGCCATCGGTTTGCGTTCCAGAACCAGTGGCAGGCTGACCCGGAATGCGGCCCCACCCTGCCCCGGCACATAGTCGATATCACCGCCAAGATTGTTCATGATTTCGCGGCAGATGGCCAGTCCAAGCCCCGCTCCGCCCGCCTGAAGCGAATCTGTCAGTCGCGAGAATTTTTCGAATATCAGCGCCTGCTTGTCGCGCGGAATACCCGAACCGTTATCAATGAAATCCACTTCCAGCATGGTTTTGCGCTGGCGCACGATGATCTTCATCTGCGGATCCGTCGCGTCACAATACTTGCGCGCATTCGACAGGATATTGATGAAAACCTGCGTCAGGCGGCCGGAATCCGTCACAATTTCCACGTCTTCCGGGTCACGGCTACGCAGAATGCGGAAATTACGCTGGGCCTGCACGGATTTCGACGCAGAAATGGCCTTGTCGATCAGGTCGCGCAGGTTGACCGCGCGGATATCCAGCGACACCTGCCCGTGTTCCAGCACACTCAGGTCCAGCAGATCATCAAGCAACCGTGTCAGGCGGATGGATTCGTCATGAATGATACGGGCGAAATGTGCCTGCTCCTGCACGCTCATGTCACCCGCATCCATCATGATTTCGGAAAATGCCCGGATCGATGTCATGGGCGTGCGCAATTCATGACTGATCTGACTGAGGAAGGCATCCTTCTGGTCCGACAGGGTGCGCAGTTTTTCATTGGCATCACGCAGCTTGCGGGCGGTGCGGGTCAGTTCTTCGGACTTGGCTTCAAGCTGGCTGGAATATTCAATGATCTGCGCGGTTTCCGACGCCACCGCCATCAGATCCTCGACTGAGACAACGGCGGTGCCGACAGTCTGCGAAATCATCGCATGCGCCGTAGCGGCCCCGACCGAGCCGGACATTTTCAGTTCCAGCCCCTGCAGGAATTCCGGTGTGATATCAGGCAGAAAACCGGATTTTCCCTGCAATTCGGCCTGCGCGCGGAAAAATGCCTGCCCTTCGCTGGCACCAAGAATGCGCTGCGCCATGGGCAACAGATCTTCGGCCTGGGCGACAGGGTTTGTCCAGCTTCGCGTGGGGCCGGGCCGGTCAAAGATATTCACGAACAGCGCGCCTTGCACCCGTTCGATCGGGCTGGGAAAGCTGAGTAGCGAACCAAGACAGAACGCAAGCGTGTTCAGCAACAGCGACCAGAACAGCGCATGCAATAACGGGTCCAGCGTCGTCAGGCCAAACAGACTGTAGGGCCGCAACCATGACTGCCCCCAAAGCCCGTGTTCCAGAACCTGCGCCGATATCATGACATCGGGGCCGAAACTGGGCAGAAACAGCGAATAGAACCACAGACACGCGCCGATACTTAGTCCAAGCGCCGCGCCATTGCGACTGGCCCCGCGCCAGAACAATGCACCCATCAGCGCGGGCAATGCCTGCGCTACGCCCACAAAGGCCACAAGACCAATGGCTGCCAGGGCCTCTGACCCGCCGGAAATGATGTAATAGATATAGCCCAGCGCCAGGATCAGACTGATCGACAAGCGCCGCACACTCAGAACCAGCAGGCGCATATTGCCGCTGTCAAGGTTCCGCGCCGCGCGCAGTTTCAGCCAGAGCGGCACCACAATATGATTGGACACCATTGTCGCCAATGCCAGCGACGCCACAATCACCATGGATGTTGCCGCCGAAAACCCCCCGAGAAAAGACAGCAGCGCCAACCCGTCCTGCCCCAGATGCAAGGGCAGTGTCAGAACGAACATGTCTGGATTGGCGCCTTCCGGCATCAGTTCCATACCGATAACGGCAATGGGTAGGACAAACAGCGAAATCAGGAACAGATACAGCGGAAAAGCCCAGCTGGCCGTGGCAAGATGCTTGTCATCGATATTTTCGACAACAGTCACCTGAAACATGCGCGGCAGACAAATGATCGCAATGGCCGACAACAGAATAAGGCCGGTCCAGCGCCCCGGCTGAATGGTCCATTCCGGCAGGGCCTGCGCGTCGATCCGGGCCAGAATGTCGCTTGGCCCGCTTGCCACAAACCACACGACGAAAATGCCCACCGCAATCAGCGCGATCAGCTTGACGACCGCTTCTACTGCGATGGCCGTGACCACACCGTGATGCTGTTCATTCGCGTCCAGATTGCGGGTGCCGAATGCGATGGTAAAAAAGGTCAGACCCGCCGCCACCCAGAAGGCAATAATGTTCTTGTCCGCAGCCAGCGGCACCCGTCCGGGATCTGAAACGAAAACCGTGAATGAAAGCGCAATGGACTGCAGCTGAAGCGCAATATAAGGCGTTCCCGCCGCCACGCATAGCAGTGTGACTATCACGCCCAGCAGGTTCGATTTGCCATAGCGCGCCGAAATCAGGTCCGCAATGGACGTGACACGATGTTCCCGTCCAATGCGGACAAGTTTGCGCAGCAACACCCACCAGCCCACGAAAACCAGCGTCGGCCCCAGATAGATGGTCATGAATTCCAGACCGGAACGCGCGGCATACCCAACCGCGCCGTAAAAGGTCCAGGCCGTGCAATAGACCGACAGCGACAATGTATAGACCAGTGGCGAACGCAGCCATTTCGCCCGCCCCTGCTGCGCACTGCGTTCGGCCGCGGATGCCACGAAGAACAGCAATATCACATAAGCGATGCAGGTCAGGACAAGCAGATTGAACGACATCCTTAGTCGTCCTTGGGCGCGACAGGGGGCATACTGGGCGCTGCCATGCCCTGACGCCCGGAAACCGGCGTAACCAGCGGACGCGGCGGGCCCAGACTACGCCGCAACCAGAGGGACATGACAAACGCCGCCAATATCAACCCGATCCACACCAGAAACAGATACACCGCTTCTGCTGCGGTGGGCGGGCTTTCTGCCCCGGAATCCAGCCGCATCAACGGCAGTACCAGCAAGATCAGTCCCAGAACCGGCAAAATGCGCGCGGCATCCATCAACCGGCGCATGCGGTAACTGTCGCGGGCCAGAAATTGCGTATTGCGGGATGGCAGTTTCATGTCCCTGTCATTTCCTGAACGGCTGCCACCACTTCTGCATTGGCAAAGGGCTTGGTCATGAACCGGGTAACCCCCAGCCGCTCTGCTTCTTCGCGGTCAGCGGCCTGCCCTTTTGCGGTCAGCATCAGAACGGGCATCGCCTGTGTGGCCGGGTTCGCGCGCAATGTCTTCAGAATGTCAAACCCGCTGAACCCCGGCAGCATAAGGTCCAGTATCAGCACGTCAGGGGGATTGGTCTGTAAGGCGCCAACCGCCGCGACGCCGTCGGCTGTGACATCCACATGCCAGCCATCTCGCGTCAGGATAAAGCGTATCGCTTCCGAAATATTGGGTTCGTCTTCTATAACCAGAACGCGCTTATCCAATTCGGTATCCCTCCATCATCGGCGGCGGTTTTGCAGCGGTGCTGCGCAATCCTGCCGCCTGATCCCCCGTCGCGTGCCGGGCCGCGCCGCATTTACCGTTGCGCCGATCCTGTCCGGCATGCCCTCCTCTGCGGTGCCGACTGAGAGTTTTATCCAGCATTCCGCGCAGTCTGTCAAAGTCCCATATTGCGCCAGCTATGCGAATGTCACCAGAATGGACGGCTCGCGCCGTGCCGGACAGTCCTGTTGGGCGCAGGTCCGGCAACTGCCACCGACCACCAATGGCTGCTGCCCCGCAGGCAGGTTCGTCGGGCCGCTGTCGGGGACAACCAGCATCGTGGACTGCATGACAGGCGGTATGTCGAAACCCGGTGCCATCTCCGGCGCGCAGATCGCATAGGCCGTGAAACGCCGCCCCATCCGGCCATCGGTAAGCAGCGTAACGCGCAGGGGCCGTCCGGGGCAGTGCAGCGCCTGATAAAGCGGCCACAGCGGACACCCGCCCCCGAAGCGCGGCATCGGAAATCCGTCAACGGCGCGGCGCAGAACCAACGTACCGGACCCGTCGCAGACCACCAGACCGGGCATGGCATGGGCCGTCAGGCGATCATCATCAGCAGGCAGCATCGCCAGACGCCGCAGCACCTGCGGCAAGGGCACCCCGAAATGCTGCGCCAACTGATCAGGGGCAGCGCCAAGTTCCATCATGGCATCAACGAACGGGTCAAGCGGCAGCGCGCGCGTATCTTCCTGCAACCGCACCAGCCATTGCAACGCCAGTACACGGGATGCATCTGATGACAGTTCAACCTGCCCTTCCACCAGACGCGACAAATCCGCAAGCGGCATGGTTTCAAGCGCGGGGTAATGAAACCCCATGCGCGCAAGCCATGCTTCAACTTCTTCCTGGGGCGCAGCAAGACCGCTTTCAGTGTCATCCGCCGTATCAAGGTAATTGACCAGCGCCACAGCCCCTTCAGCCAGACGTTTGGAATCATTCAGGATGTTTTCGTGAAAACGGGCTTGCCATTCCGGCGCAATATCGTCGCTGTCGTTAAGGATTGCGGCTGTTGACTGCACAGATGTTACCGCAGAAATGATTTCATGCAGCGCGGCCCCCAGATATGGGTCATGGGTCATGCGGTCGCTTAAATGCTCGACCACGCGTTCCAGACGTTCCACGCGCGCCTGTGTATCGGCCAGCACTTTCGCCCAGCCCGGAAACCGCCCTGCAAATTCATCCACACGCTCCAGATCAGCCAGATTTGCATCGGTACGCAAAGCCGCCGCGCGCGCCCCTTCGACAAAGCGGATATCGCCATCCTGCACCAGCGCGTCCTCGGACACGCCAAGTGCCTGCGCCACCGCCTGCAACAAGGGTGCGCTGACCTTGCGGCGGTTGTGTTCGATAAGGTTCATATAGGACGGTGATACGCCCACCATTTGCGCCAGATCGGACTGGCGCAACCCGCGCAGGTTGCGCCTTGCACGAATACGAGTTCCGGTCAGACTGGATTTCGACAATTTACACTCCCCGCTGGCGCAGTTTACAAAACTTTACAGTGATGTGAACATAAAATGCGCAATATCCGCCCGTGCCTTGCGCCCTTATCACGACCAATCGGGAAAACCCCGCTTCACACTTGGGCAACACTCCCGTATAAGTCAGGCCGAATAAGGGGGCGCAGCAGTGCCCTTGTAAGCTATGTCAGCATATCGAGGACCAGATGAATCAGACCCGCAATGACGCCGATGTCGCCTTTATCAAAGCCCTTGCGGAACTTCTGAACGACAATGAATTGTCCGAACTCAGCGTCAAGCGCGAATATGGCGAAAATGACAGCCTGAATGTGCGCGTTTCCAAGATGACGGCGCAGCAATTCGTTGCCGCCCCTGCTCCGCAATACCAGCAGATGGCCGCACCTGCCGCCATGCCGCAAGCGCCCGCCGCAGCCGAAGCGCCCGCAAACGCCGACCCTGCCCAGCAACCCGGCGCGGTTACCAGCCCGATGGTCGGCACCGCCTATCTGGCCCCCGAACCCGGAAGCGCGAATTTCGTCAATATCGGTGATCAGGTCAACGAAGGCGACACGCTGCTGATCATCGAGGCGATGAAAACCATGAACCATATTCCCGCCCCGCGCGCAGGTATCGTCAAGCGCATCGTGGTCGCAGATGGCAGCCCGGTCGAATTCGGCGCGCCGCTGATGATCATTGAATAAGGCACATGTGATGTTTCAGAAGATCCTCATTGCAAATCGCGGTGAAATCGCGCTGCGCGTCATCCGGGCCTGTCGTGAAATGGGTATCGCATCCGTTGCAGTGCATTCCACCGCGGATTCCGATGCAATGCATGTGCGCATGGCAGATGAAGCCATCTGCATCGGCCCACCCCCATCCGGCCAAAGCTATCTGTCTGTGCCCGCCATCATTTCCGCCTGTGAAATTTCCGGCGCAGAAGCAATTCACCCCGGCTATGGGTTTCTGTCGGAAAACGCAGCTTTCGTGCAGGTGGTCGAAGATCACGACATCACCTTCATCGGCCCCTCTGCCGAACATATCCGCATGATGGGCGACAAGATCACCGCCAAGGAAACCATGAAGGCACTTGGTGTGCCCTGTGTTCCGGGGTCCGATGGCGGTGTGAAGGATTTTGAAACTGCAAAGACCGTCGCAGCCGAAATCGGATATCCCGTCATCATCAAGGCAACGGCAGGCGGCGGCGGGCGTGGCATGAAACAGGCCCTCAACGCATCAGAGCTGGAAAGTGCTTTCCGCACCGCCCGGTCCGAAGCAAAGGCCGCTTTCGGTAATGACGAAGTCTATATCGAAAAATACCTGAGCACCCCACGCCATATCGAAGTGCAGGTTTTCGGCGATGGCAAGGGAAATGCCGTGCATCTGGGCGAACGTGACTGTTCACTGCAACGCCGCCACCAGAAGGTTCTGGAAGAAGCCCCCAGCCCCGCCATTGACGCCGAAACCCGCGCCCGTATCGGCCAGACCTGCGCCGAAGCGGTGGCCCGCATCGGATATCGCGGCGCAGGGACAATTGAATTCCTGTATGAAAATGATGAATTCTATTTCATCGAAATGAATACCCGCCTGCAGGTCGAACACCCGGTGACCGAGGCAATTTTCGGTGTCGACCTGGTGCGCGAACAGATTCGCGTTGCTGCGGGGGCTGATTTGTCCTTTTCGCAGGATGACCTGAAGGTTCTGGGTCATGCGATCGAAGTGCGCATCAATGCTGAAAAGCTGCCGAATTTCACGCCCTGTCCCGGTCGGGTGAACACCTATCATGCGCCCGGCGGGCTGGGTGTGCGGATGGATTCGGCGCTCTATTCGGGCTATTCAATCCCGCCCTATTACGACAGCCTGATTGCAAAACTGATCGTGCATGGCCGTGACCGGCCAGAAGCACTGGCGCGGCTGAACCGTGCTTTGGGCGAACTTATCATCGATGGTGTTGACAGTTCAGTGCCGCTGTTCCGCGCATTGCTGGAACAGGAAGACGTGCTGACGGGCGCGTATAACATCCATTGGCTGGAAAAATTTCTGGCAAGCACGCTGGACCCGAAATAACCCGCAGACGCAGGCCATTCCGTCAGGAATGGGCCTGCGCCCAGCGGAACAGCAAATCCTGCTGCATGTTTCGCGCGTTGCGTGCCCAGGCGGCCGTTCCATCAGGGCGGTCCGTCTGCCCGCCCGCCACGCTGGACCGCCGTGTCAGGTCCGCCGAACACATAGCGAATGCCAGATCCCGCCCGCCCGGTGCCGCAACATAACCGCCAAGCGCTGATACGAAATAAAGCGTCCCTGTCTTGGCGCGCACATCGATGCCGGGGTTTGACAGGATATTGCCGTTCCCGTCACGCAACGGGTGTTCACGCAGCAACCCGCGCAGCACCCCTTCCTGTCCGGCCCGCCGGAACATGTTGCACAGATCAATCATCGACACGCGCGATGCGGCCCCAAGGCCGGAATGGTCCACCAGACGGGCACTGGACATGCCATAGCGCGCCCGCGCCCAGTCCGACATCTGCCCCGCCGAGGCCGCCAGACTGCGCGGCGACGTCCCCGCCTGCACGCTGCTGGCCATCAGACCAATCGCTTCCGCGGTGATGTTCGTCGAAAAACGCAAAGCGTCGCGCAACACTTCGGTCAGCACCTTGGACCGGTGTTCGGCCAGAACCTGCCCGCCCGGCGGCGACTGGGTTACCTGCGGTGCGGGCAGTGTCACGCCCTGCGCGGCACCAAGGGCGCGAAACACCTCGCCTGCGTAAAGTTCGGGATGGCGCACGGGCAACCAGCGCGACCCGTTGTTGCCCAATGCCCCGCGCGCAACGGTCCACACATCCTGCGACTGCCCGCGGGTATAGGTATAAAGCGGGCTGGCGCGGTTCGCGACCTGCATACGGGCCATCTGCACCGCTGGCCGGTGCCTGTCAGATCGCCCGTCCATGGTGACCGTGTAATCACTGCCCGCGCGTGTCCAGCCGAAATGCACCCGGTTGAAGTTCAGGTTCAGTCCCGAAACAGTGGCATTATACCCCGCCTGCACCGCCTGATCATTCGCGATCTGTTCGACAAATGGCAAAGCCCCCCCCCAGACATGGAAGCGCCCGTCAATCCGCTGGACACCCGCACTGCGCAAATCAGCGGCCATACGGGCCAGATTATCGGTGTCCAGCAGCGGGTCACCCCCACCCGCCAACACCAGATCGCCGCGCAACACGCCATCCGCAACGGTGCCGGTCGTCATCAGGCGCGTGCGGAACTGATAAGCCCCGCCCAGTATTTCCAGCGCATACAGCCCGGTCAAGGTTTTGGCCACGCTCGCCGGGGGCAGGGGCGTATTTCCGCCCCGCCCCTCCAGCAGGTTGCCACTGGCCATGTCCATAACCGCATAGGACAGATCCCCGCCAAGCCCAGCACGCGACACAATTCTGTCCGCAGGTTGTGCGGGGCGTTGTTGCGGGCGCAGGGACCGCTCCGGCGCTTCGGCACATGCCGGAACCGCGCACAACGCACCCCCTCCGACCAGCAGACGCAAGACACTGCGCCGATCCCCCCCTGGGCCCTTATCCATCACGCTTTTCCCTGTAACCGATTCTACGCGACGCGCTTTCTGCGCCAACACATATGATGGCAAGCATTTTGATATATTAATCAATACTTGCGCGCAGAATAAAGAACTTCCCTGCACCTTGAGCCACAAAACAAAGTGTTTCCGACACCAAAACGATCAGCTACCCCCATCCTCCCGCAGCGCGCAACTGTGTCGAAGAAATATCGCGCATGGGAATCGTGATATAGCACCATGCCGGTGCCTGCATGCTGGCAAGCTGTTGCGCGCGTATCGGTAAAACACGACGATCCGCATACGCCCGCGCCGCAACCGATGACAAGGCCCGGCGTTGCTGGCCGGGACGGGCTATCACCGCGACAGGCACTGTTTCCATAATCCAGCGCCAGTTTTCCCAATGGTGAAACCCTGCCAGATTATCCGCACCCATGATCCAGACGAACCGGCGGCCCGGATAAAGCTGCATCAGGCGACGCAGCGTGTCAGCGGTATAGCGGGTTCCCAGTTGCGCCTCTGCGGTGGTGACATCCACACGTGGATGCGACATCAGCGCTTCGGCGCGCGCCACCCGTTGCGCCATTGGTGCGGGGCCATTGGCCTTCAGCGGGTTGCCGGGCGATACCAGCCACCACAGCCGGTCCAGCGCGAAGGCCCGCAAGGCGTGTCGTGTCACATGCGCGTGCCCGTCATGCGCCGGATCGAATGACCCACCAAACAGACCAACTGCGGTCCCTGTGGGTGCATGTGGCAAAACATGGCGGGCGACAATGGGCAAGGTGTGAACCTTATCGTTCAGAAACAACAGCTTTGCGACATACGCCCCGCACGCCGCGAATACAAGCATCGCGGTAGCTTGCGGCCGAATATGCTGCGGACTGTGGGAATGGTGGTACCGCCTCCCCGGCTTGAACGGGGGACCTCTGGATCCACAATCCAGCGCTCTAACCAACTGAGCTAAGGCGGCACTGCGGGCGATTTAGCGTTGCTGGCGCGTGAATGCAATAGGGCATGTGCTTGAAAAACCCATACACTGAGCGTATCGCATCATCTGGGCCGCTTCCTGTGACCACCAAAGCGGATTTATATGAATTGACGCACAACGCAGAACCGGGGCAGTTCTGTAACTGTAACCTAGCCCCCACCTTCGGGACCGGGGCAAAACCAAGGGGTATGTAACATGGGAATCAATTCGGAAAGCGAAATTTCCGCTAATCTTCAGATCGGGCCGACTACATTAGGCATGGTCCGCATCTATGTCGCCGGGGACGGCATTGACCTGCCGCTGGATTTCGACCCGGACGAGGCCGAAGAAATAGCCCAGGAATTGCGCACCGCAGCCGCAGGCGCACGCAAGATGGCGGAATCCGCAAAGTCGAAGAAAAAGTAACGCCGCGTAATATCACGCCGGTGCAGGAAACACCGACAGGGCAGGCTTGCTTCGGCCTGTCCTGTCGGCCGGGCTATACAGGTCAGATCAGCATGATCCGCGCCATGCCCGTCGCCGTCTGGTAATTGCAGCGCACTTCGATCTGTGATCCGCTGCGGCTGACGCGCAGCATGACGTCGCGCGCGTCCTGCCCATCCGGGCCCGTCACACTGCGCGACCCTGCCACGCCCTGAACATCAAGGCCACGGTCCCGACCCGCTGCGATACAGGCTTGTTCCGCGCCAGTGGCTCCCGAGGGCTGGACATCTGATTGCGGCGCAGATGACGGGGCCGGAATAACCCTTGGGCCGGTTGCCATCGGTGCGGCCATGCATCCGGCCAGACCCAAAGCCAGGGCAAGTGCCGCTGTAGGCCGGAATATCCGCTGAAACCTTGCTTGTGTCATTGTACTGCTCCAAATTCTGTCAGGTTCCCGCCTGCAACAGATCTTCTGCTGCGGCGCGGGCTGCTTCGGTAATGGTATCACCCGACAGCATTCTTGCAATCTCCTGCACCCGGTCATCGGCGGAAAGCGGCACAACGCGCGATAACGTGATGTCATTGTGAATGCGCTTTTCGACCCGCCAGTGATGGGCACCAAGGGCCGCAACCTGTGGGGAATGCGTGACCACCAGAACCTGCGCCCCATCCGCCAGTGCGCGTAACCTGCGCCCGACAGCATCGGCGGTGGCCCCGCCCACGCCCCGGTCGATTTCATCAAAGATCATGGTCACACCAGACGCCCCGCGTGCCAGACAGACCTTCAGCGCCAGCAGGAAGCGCGATAATTCACCGCCCGATGCAATCCGCGACAATGGGCCTGCCGGGGCGCCGGGGTTGGTTGCCACTTCAAATGTCACGGCGTCAACGCCGTCAGGGCCGGGGGCGTCCGCGCTCAGGACGGTGGTGAACACCGCACGGTCCAATTTCAGCGGGGCGAGTTCGCGCGCCATATCCGCATCTAGGCGCAATGCGGCACCCGCGCGCGCGGCACTCAGGTCACGCGCAGCGGCATCATAGCTGGCCCGCGCGTCTGCTTCGACGGCGGCCAGATCCGCCATATGCCGCGCACCATTGTCCAAAACCTCCAGTCGCTGGCGCAGTGTGGCGGCAAAATCCCCCAGATCGTCCGCCAGAACGGAATGCTTGCGCGCCAGACCGCGCAAGGCGAATAATCGCTCTTCAACGGCTTCCAGCTCCATCGGGTTAATATCCAGCGCGTCAAGACAGGCTTCAACGCCGTTCTGGGCATCGCCCAGGGCATCCATCGCGCGGCCAAGCGCTTCCAGCGGGGCATCAAGCCGCCCTTCAACCGCGTCTGCAGCCCCTTCAAGCCAGCGCGTCGCATCCATCAGCAGGCGTTCCGCACCATCATCTGACAGCGCCACGAAAGCGCGCGCCACATCGCCCTTCAGCTTTTGCGCGGCCTGCATCAGGCGGCGACGGGAATCGAGCGTGGCTTCTTCGCCCGGTTCAGGCCCCAGCGCGTCCAGTTCCGCAACCGCATGGCGCAGGAAATCTTCTTCGGCCTTGACTTCGGCCAGACGCGCAGCTTCGCTTTCACGCGCCTTGCGAGCCTTGCGCAATGCCGTCCATGCGCTGCGCGTGGCCACAATCTGATCTGCAACACCGGCATAGGCATCCAGCAAATCGCGATGGCCGCGCGGGTTCAACAGCCCGCGATCATCCTGCTGGCCATGCAGTTCGACCAGCGTTTCCGACAGCGCGCGCAACACCTCTCCCGACGCGCGGCGATCATTCACCCATGCAGTTTTGCGCCCGTCGCGCGTATTTATCCGCCGCAGCAACAGCGTATCGGACTGCGCAAAACCCGCCTCAGCCAGAACCGCCTGCGCCGGGTGGTCGGGCGCAAGCGCGAATTCGGCCACCACTTCGCCCTGATCCGCCCCCTGACGCACCAGATCGGCACGCCCGCGCCAGCCAAGAACAAAACCCAAACTGTCCAGCAGGATGGATTTTCCCGCACCGGTTTCCCCGGTCAGCACATTCAGACCCGGCTGAAACGCAAGTTCCAGCCGGTCAATGATCAACATGTCCCGAATATCAAGCGACAGCAGCATACGCGCCCCTAGTCCTGAACTGACATGGGCGGTATCAGATCCATTCCCCGCGCACAGCCTGACGGTAAATGCGGCTTAGCCAGCCTTCGCCACTATCCGCAGGTTGCAGCCCCTGCCTTGTCAGCAGGTTGAAACTGTCCTGATAGAAGGGGTTCGCTTCGAAGTTATACCCCAGAATCGCCGCCGCAGTCTGTGCTTCGCCGCGCAGGCCAAGCGACAGATAGGATTCCACCAGACGATGCAGTGCTTCCGGCGTGTGGGTCGATGTCTGGAAATCCTCGACCACGACACGGAACCGGTTGATGGCCGCATTGTAATTGCCACGCTTCAGATAGTAGCGCCCGATTTCCATTTCCTTGGCCGCCAGATGGTCAAAGGCCAGTTCAAACTTCAGAACTGCGGAACGGGCATAGTCCGTATCGGGGTAATCCTCGATTACGCGGCGCAAATGCTGCAACGCCTGAAAGGTGATGCCCTGGTCACGGCCAACTTCATCAACCTGATCATAGAATGACAGCGCCAGCAGATAAGCAGCATAGGGCGCTTCTTCATCATTCGGATAGGTGTCAAGGAAGCGCTGCGCCGCGCCACGGCTTTCTTCATATTCACGCGCGCGGTGGTGACCATAGGCCTGCATGATCAGGGAACGACGTGCCCATTCGGTGTATGGATAAAGCCGTTCTATTTCCTTGAAATAGCGCAGCGATCCGGTCACCCGCCGGGATGTTTCCAGTTCATACTCACCGCGCTGGAAAATCTCTTCGGCGGTGAATCCGGACAATGATTCGTCCGGGCCGGTGTTGCGGTTACAAGCCCCCAGCGCCGCCAGAACAGCAATCCCTATTGCGAAACCCCGAAAGCCTGCGCGCGAAATCATCTTGGCACTACCCCATCCCATCAAAGAGTGCCTTTGTCCTAGCACATAAAAAACCGGGGCGCAAAACGCCTTTTTGCCACTGTCCCACCTGCATCGCCACAAAGCGTCATGCAGATAGCGGCATATCCTTCTTGCTTAGATTTGCGCCCGGCAAACGCGCTATGTTCTGCGCATCACAAGGGGTGATTTCGTAATTCTGCGGATCGGCAAACAGCGCCTGCAGCAACTGGCCGGTCAGGGCATGCCCTGCCTTGATTCCCTCATAGCGACCAATAACCGGATATCCCGCAACATACAGATCGCCCATTGCGTCCAGCATCTTGTGGCGCACCGGTTCATCCGCACGGCGCAAGCCACCCGGCGTCAGGACATTGCCCTGATCAAACACCACAGCATTGTCCAACGTGCCACCAAGGGCCAGTCCGTTGGCCTGCATCATTTCGACATCGGCGCGCATGCAGAATGTACGGCAATCGCTCAGTTCGCGCAGAAAGGTTCCGTTGCACATTTCCAGTGCCCGGCTTTGGTGGCCGATGGCCTTGTCAGCGAAGTCGATCTCAAACGCCAGTTCCAGAACCGGCGCGGGCGACAGGCTGGCCCGCGCGCCATCACGTTCCACACTGACAGGGCGCAGCACACGCAGCACACGAACCGGCGCATCGCAGGATTTCAGGCCTGCTGCCAGAATGCGCGTCACGAAAGGTGCGGCGCTGCCATCAAGGATCGGCACTTCCGGACCGTCAATTTCAATGCGCAGATTATGGATACCGCAACCATGCAACGCGGCCAGCAAATGTTCGATTGTGCTGACACTGGCACCGTCGCTGTTGCGCAACACAGTGCAAAGGTTTGCTTCCATCCAGTTTCCAGGATGGACTGCGATCACCTGATCACCTTGCATATAGTCCAGGCGCACGAAGCTTATCCCATGATCGGCAGCCGCAGGGCACAGACGCAGACGCACAGGTGCCCCGCTATGAAGCCCTGTTCCTGCAATGCTAATGGGTTGCGCTATGGTTTGCTGCTTCATTTTCCGCCGGCCTATCCGCTTTTTCCTGCATCTTGTGCGATGCTTGCGCTTACCTAACGCGTCCGGGTCCAAAGGTGCAATTCACAGATTGTGACCTTCTGTAACAATCCCCGCCTGCATTCGGCGGGTTACCGCACATTCCGTGTGTCGCGGATTCCCGGTTTGCAATCGAAATGTCGTCACGGCCCGCCCCCACGTTTTCGGCAATTGCCGACCCACGAAAGCAGGCAGTCACCCCACTGACTCGCAGCGCTTATCAGTTTGTTTTTACAGCATAAAAAAAGACCGGCATCGCCGGTCTTTTTCAAGTTCCTGAAACTGCGCTTTCCCGGGTTAGTTGGCCTGACGCCGCAGGAAGGCAGGAATTTCAATTCTGTCATCAGATGCCGCAGGCGCGTGCTCTTCGTCATATTGATGCATCGGCGGCGCTACACGGCGCTGCGCACTGGCCGGGGCGCTGTCATGCCCGTGACCAGCCATCCGGCTGATCAGCGATCCGATACCAAAGCGCGATGCGCCACGCTCTGCTTCAGCAGACGGTGCAGGCGCTGCGGGGTGCGCACGTGTGGGGGCGCCATGTTCCGGTGCCTTCTGAACAGCACGCTGCAAACGCGCCAGTGTCTCAGGCGACGGGGCGCCGGGTGCTTGACGGCGCGGTGCCGTAAATTGCGCAGAAGGGTGCGGTTGCTGCCCACGCCCGCCATTGTCGATCACGGCATCGATATCAAAACCGTCATCCGGCATATCATCATAGGCCGGGGCGTCATACCGGTCATGCGCCGTCGGGCGTGGCTGCTGTGCAGGCATCTCCCGCTGCTGGAATGATCCGGGATGCTGTTGTTCATACCGCGGCGCAGGTTCATGGCGTTCCGGACGCTGCGGCATTTCCCGCGAGAACAGATTTGGCTGCTGTTCTTCCGCATAGGCAACAGGCTGTTCCTGGCGCTGGGGGGCCTGCTGCTGCGGCTGATAATGCTGCTGATGTTGCGGCTGCTGCGCCGGGGCAGTCTGCGCGACAGCCGGTGCAGGTTGTTCAACCGGCTGCGGTGCGGCAGGGGCCGGACGCTCGGCACGTTCGGGCGCAGGCACGGGCGTCGAAAGGCTGCGGCGGGGCAGGTCTTCGGCCTGAGTGTTCTGAACAGCGTCAATACCAGTTGCCACAACCGACACGCGCAACGCGCCTTCCATGGCTGGGTCCAGCGTGGAACCGACGATGATATTCGCCTCGGGGTCGACCTTTTCGCGAATGCGGTTCGCAGCTTCGTCCAACTCGAACAGGGTCAGGTCATAGCCACCGGTGATGTTGATCAGGACACCGCGTGCGCCATGCAGGCTGATTTCGTCCAGAAGCGGGTTGGCAATCGCCTTTTCGGCGGCCTGAACGGCGCGGTCTTCGCCGGTCGCTTCGCCGGTTCCCATCATCGCCTTGCCCATTTCATCCATCACGGCGCGGACATCGGCGAAATCAAGGTTGATCAGGCCGGGGCGCACCATCAGATCCGTCACGCCCTTGACGCCCTGATACAGCACGTCATCCGCCATGGCGAAGGCTTCGGTGAAGGTGGTTTTCTCATTCGCCAGCCGGAACAGGTTCTGGTTGGGAATGATAATCAGCGTATCGACGACCTTTTGCAGCGCATCAACGCCTTCTTCGGCCTGACGCATGCGCTTGGCACCTTCGAACTGAAACGGCTTGGTCACGACGCCTACAGTCAGGACACCCAGTTCGCGCGCTGCCTGTGCAATGATCGGTGCCGCGCCGGTGCCGGTGCCGCCACCCATGCCCGCAGTGATGAAGCACATATGCGACCCGGCCAGATGATCGATGATTTCTTCGATGGTTTCTTCAGCCGCAGCACAACCGACCGAAGGCCGCGCGCCTGCGCCCAGCCCTTCGGTGATCTTCACACCCATCTGGATGCGGCCCGGTGCCTTGCTCTGCTGCAGGGCTTGCGCGTCGGTGTTGGCGACGACGAAATCGACCCCCTCCAACTGCTTGTCGATCATGTTATTGACCGCATTGCCACCTGCGCCGCCCACACCGAACACGGTTATTCTGGGGGCCAGTTCCTGATGCGTATCAGTTTCTACGAAATTCAATGCCATGATCACTCCGCCTCGTTTTTTGCCGAACCCTGCCCGCCAATTTCCCGCGTCAGGGTGCTGGTTTTGGTTGAATCCTACAGTGCTTCGCCCCCAAGGTCATCAAAAAAGTCACTTTTCCGCACCAAATATGGCAACTTTTTCACCTGCAATAGGCGGATTTCCACTAATGCGACACATATAGCGGTTACCAGTTGTCCCTGAACCATTTTACCGCACGCCGCAACGACCGCGCTGGGTAGCTTTGGGTCGGCAATTCGAAATCCCACCATTCATCCTGCGGGCTTGTGGCCAGCAGGCTTAGCCCGACAGACCCCGAAAACGCCGGGCCGGACGCCGCCTGTGGCAGCCCCCGCACACGCACCGGACGGCCAAGGCGCACCTGTTGCCCGAAGATACGCGCGGCCAGCCCGTCGATGCCCGGAACCTGTGCGCCGCCGCCTGTCAGAACGACCTGTTGGCTGGGCAGATATCCAAACCCCGCCGCATCAAGCCGCGCGCGCACATCTTCCAGAATTTCCTCTATCCGGGGGCGCATGATGCCGATCAGTTCGGCGCGGCTAACAGTGCGGCGGTCTTTTTCCCAATCCCCCGAATTGCCGCCGATCTCTATCATTTCGCGGTCATCCATGGATGTGGCCTGCACCCCGCCATGTACGGTCTTGATCCGTTCCGCAGTGGTCATGTCCACCTGCAGCCCCTTGGCGATATCAAGCGTCACATGCGCGCCGCCCAACCGGACAGTGTCGGCAAATATCATGTGTTTCTTGATGAAGATGGACACCCCCGATGTACCCGCACCCAGATCGATACAGGCCGCGCCCAGTTCCTTTTCATCCTCAACCAGCGCGGCCATGCCGCTTGCATAGCCACTGGCCGCAATCCCGGCGAGTTCCACATCGCAGCGCTTCAAACAGTTGCAGATATTTTGCACAAGCGAATTGTCCACCGTCACCATATGCATGTCACAGGCCAGTTGCTGGCCGATCTGCCCGCGTGGGTCCGACAGGCCGGTGCGATGGTCCAACGCGAAATTGATGGGTTGCGCATGCAGCACATCCCGCCCGATCCCGAAATCGGGCACATCACATGCGGCCATCACGCGCGAAATATCGTTTTCGGCGACAGTGCTGCCTTCCACATCGACCTCTCCGGCAAGTCCATAAGACCGGATCGCCCCGCCGGACACACAGACAATCACATGGTCAACGCGGGTCTGCGCCATTTTCTGCGCGGCCTGCAGGGCTGTACGCAGCGCGGTTTCGGTTTCGGTCATCGCAGAAATTTCGCCCAGACGCACCCCGCGCGAGCGGGTCGTGCCCGCACCGATAACACGGAACCCCGCCTGCCCGCCCAGATTGCCAATCGTGGCAGCCTTGGGTTCGGGACTTGTCGGGTCAATCTTCAGAACCAGTGCAGCAACCTTGTAGGTGCCGATATCCAGCACCGCGATAACCCCGCGCTGCATGGCCGCACGGCGCATCTGGCGCATAGCCCGTTGCGATGAGTAGGGATCAATCATTACTGCAATGCCTCCGTGTTCTGAGAGCGGATGGCGCGGATTGTCTCCATCGCACCCTCACTTATTTGTAATATTGGTCGGCCAGGATTACGCATGTCGGCCGCGATCAGGTCGCGCGACAGCAAATCCTGCGCCTGTTCCAGCGCGATAACGTGTTCCAGCGCAGCAATTGCGCCGGTTTCGGGTAATTTGATCCGCTGTTCGCGGTCCAGCACCACATCCCAGCGACGTTCACCAACGCGCACAAGGCCCCGCACGCGCGCGCCAAGTGGCGATGCCGCTTCAAACAGGTCCAGCGCTTCGATCACATGCGCGCCCCCGCCTTCACCCGCGATGACAGGAAGGTCCGGCAGAATATGGCGATCAGGTGCAAAACCGATGCGCTTGCCTTCGATGTCCAGAACCTCCAGCCCGTCAGAAGACCGCCAGAGAATGGCAGGCACACGTTCAGTCACCGCGACGGCAAGCACCCCATCGGGCAACAGCCGCAGGTCAGCCACGCGAATGGCATCCAGAACCTCTATCCGGGCGCGCAGATCTTCCAGATCCAGCCGCCAGGATGATTTCGGCAATTCGGGGCTGATGGCCGTGCGGATGGCATCTTCCAGTTCCGGGGCCAGATCGGGCAAGCGCAGTTCGGTGACCATGAAATCAGGCCGGTCCACAAAGGCGGAATAGACCGCATCACCCTGCGCAACGATGGCCATGCGCCGGTCTTCGCTGGCCAGCGTTGCCACGATGGCCACCACGCTGGCGGCAACCGGCAGGCCGATCTTGATTGCGCGGCGATAAAGCGGCGTCAGCCATAACCGCTGAATACGGTAGGAAAAGCGGCTTGGCTGGCGCGCTGCTTTGCGACGGTTTTTCGCGGCGGGGCCACGGGGCGGCGCATGGGGTTCGCGCCTTGCGGTCGGCTGCGCTGGGGGCAATCCGGCAGGGCCGCCCGGACCGCGCATATCGGCACGCAGCGGAATTTGCGGCGGGGCGGGGCGGGCAGGGTCAGCAGTAGCTTCCTGCGCGCGCAACGTCTCGTCAAGGCGGGTAAAGCCATGCTGCGGCATGGATTGCGGCGGGGCCATGTCCACGCGCGACAACAGTGTCGGTTCCGGCACCGGCACATCCGGCAGCGGAATGCCGGTCAGAATGTCATCCTGCGCATATTCATCTGCGCGTGTCGCGCCCAGATGGTCCCAGAAGCTCAGTTCAGGTGTCAGGGCCGAAACCGGGGCGTCGCTGTCATGCCCGTCATCATGGTTGTCGACCAGGCAGTCATCATGGCTTTGATCAAACTGGTCTAGCGGCCGCATGATGCATCCCCGACCATCCAGTGACACAGTTCCGGAAAGCTGATACCGCAATGCGCGGCCTGTTCGGGCGACAGCGATGTCGGCGTCATGCCCGGCTGGGTGTTCAGTTCCAGCAGGATCAGCCCGTCCAGCCCGCGCGCCTCATCCCAGCGGAAATCAGTGCGGCTCAGCCCGCGACAGCCCAGCACCTGATGGGCGCGCAGCGCATAATCCAGACAGGCCGCATGAATTTCGGCGGGAATATCAGCGGGCAGTACATGACGCGACCCGCCGGGGCGGTATTTCGCGTCGTAGTCATACCAGCCATCCGTCACGATATCAGTGACCGTCAGCGCCCGGTCCCCCATCACGGTCGTCGTCAACTCGCGCCCCGGCGCAAAGGCTTCGACCATGACATGCGCGGGCATTTCCGCGCCAAGCTGCGGTGGGGTATTGGCGCCTTCATTCACCAGATAGACGCCGACGCTGGACCCTTCATTATTGGGTTTGACCACATAGGGCGGTTCCATCAGGTGCCGCGCCATCACATCTGCTTTCGGGGCAATCAGGCTGGGCAGAACCGGCAGGCCCGCAGACGCAAACGCCGCCTTCGCGCGGTCCTTGTCCATTGCCAGCGCCGACGCCAGCACACCGGAATGCGTATACGGAATACGCAGCCATTCAAGAACGCCCTGCACGCAGCCATCTTCACCGAAGCGGCCATGCAGCGCATTGAAAACAACATCGGGTGCAATATCGACCAGACGCTGCGCCACATCGCCGCGCGCATCCAGTTCGACCACTTCATATCCCGCCACCCGCAGCGCCTGCGCGCATTCATGTCCTGTCGAAAGCGACACCTCGCGCTCAGCCGAGAGTCCGCCCTTCAGTACACATATCCGGGGGGCTGCCCTGCTCGACATGCCCATTCCCACTGCCTCTGGGCCTTTATGGCCCTTGTTGCCCCGTTTTCGGGGTGTTTATTCTGTTTGCGCCGCGCCAGAAGCCAGTTCAAGCTGCGGCAGGTCCATGTCGGGCAGGCTGTCACCGACCCGCATGATTTCCCAGTGTAGCGAAATACCGCGTGCTTGCAAAACCCTTTTTCTCACTTCTTCGCCAAGGCCTTCCAATTCGGCAGCATTGGCCCCGCCGGTATTGATCAGGAAGTTGGGATGTTTGGGCGACATCTGCGCCCCGCCAAGGCGCGCGCCGCGCAATCCGGCGTCCTCGATAACCTTCCACGCCTTCAGATCATGGGTGTCATCGGTCCGCCCGGTGGAACTGAAACCAGCGGGGTTGCGGAATGTGGACCCTGCGCTGCGGTCCTTGGTGGGTTGGGTCGCGTCGCGTCGGGCAAGCTGGTCAGCCATGCGCGCATGCAGCGTGTCGGGCTCGCCGGCGGGGGCGTGAAACCGCGCCTGCGTGATGACCATGCCATCGGGCAACACGGATTGGCGGTAGCCCAGCTTCAGCGCATCAGCGGGCAGAACATGGCGCTGGCCCGCGCGGTCAATGGCTGTGACATCAATCAGGTGATCGGCAACATAGGTGCCATAGCAGCCCGCATTCATACGCACCGCCCCCCCGATACTGCCGGGAATGGTGCGCAGAAAGGTCAGATCACGCCCTGCATCGGCCGATTTGCGGGCGACATGCGCATCCAGCGCGGCGGCCCCTGCAGTGATGGTGTCGGCAGCGTCTATGCTGTTGAACCCGCGCCCCAGCCGGATGACCACCGCCCGGATACCGCCATCGCGCACAATCAGGTTGGACCCGACACCCATGGGGAATACCGGGATGGCCGGGTCAAGCTGGCGCAAGAAGGCGCAAAGATCATCTTCATCAGCGGGCTGGAACAACCAGTCGGCAGGCCCGCCCACGCGCAGCCATGTCAGCGAGTCCAGCGGTTTTTGCGCAGTCAACGTGCCGCGCACGGGGATCATGTCAGGTGTCATGGCGTTGAATTAGGCAGGAATGAGGGGTTTGTCCAGATGTAGGGAATTTATGGCTGAAGCCACCCATTGCCGTTCTGTGGGTGCCTCGGGCGGGAGAATTTAGGGCAAGATGAAGGGGTCGCTTGATCCTGATGGCTTCAGATGCCAATGACAAAACGCAAGAGCGTTGTGATCAGCCAGAAATAGGCTTCCACGCCCGCCGTCAACGCGCCCACACGCACTAGGGCATCGACCAGATTGTTGCCATCCTGGGTCACAATCTTCGCCAAACGTGTTTGCAGGCGATAAAGCGTGCTGGCCTTTTCATTCAACGGGATGGACGTATCGGCGGCGTCTTGTGCGTCTGCGCGCAATTCTGTTGCAAGTGTGGCGTCCGACAGATGCGCGGCCCCTTCAGCGATAAGTTCCAGATCGGCGCGGGTTTGCGGATCTGCGTCAGTCAAGCGCACAGTCATCCGCGCCTGCACAACCGATTGCGTCTTGGGACAGGCATTGCACATGTCAAGCGCAGCATTGCCCAGCACCGATGAAAGGTCTCGCACGCAATCATCATCGGGCAATTCGCCACTGGCCAGATTGCGGGTGATGTGGCCCTGCACGCGCAGAAACACATCGTGCAGCCGCAAGGGGCGGTCGGGATGGCGCGCGATGCGATCTTCGAGCAGGTCCAGACCAGTGACAAGCGCTGTGAACATGTTGCCCTGCGGCCCTTGCAGCTTGCCGCGCAGATGACGGATTTCGTCTCGAACCGAGTCAATCGCGTCTTGCAGAATGTCGCGGTCAATGTCGGACCGACCCACGCGGCGCCAAAGCCCATCCGCGCCTTTTTCTATGGCATCTTCACCCAAGGGGCGTGTTTCGGCGACATGTTGCAGGCGTATTTCCGCGATCAGCGCATTGACGTGATCGGCGCCCTTGTCCCAGTCTTCGGGGGAGATAAGGGCGATTTTGGTAAGAAGCGCCCAGTCCTGCTGGCGGCCATAAAGGGCATTTTCGTACCACTCCACCCAGAATTGCCAGCCGTCGCCTTGGGCGCGGATTTTGAGGCTTGCCTCGGCCCAGAGTTGGGAGAGCGGGTTTTCGCCCTTCCATAGTTTCACGGCCCACAGATCAGAACCATGCTCTAGCACTTTGGTATCGAGATACGCCTCGTTCCAAAAGAAAAGATCAAGGTTAGATGTTGGATCAAGCTTAGATGTTGGATCATCAACAACAGAATCTATTGCAAAATCAGTTACAGATATAGTGTATAGTAAAAATGGCCTCTTAGTCAGAATTGAATAGGCATTCGATAAACTTGCATAACCGTCGATAAAATGCGCGTCGGCATGCGCCGCGAGAGACTTATATCTTTCCCGCTGCGACGTAGCTAGAGAAAGCACTGCCTCTAGATCACCAAAAGCCGCAATAGAAAGAATAATACACAGGTGAAGCGTAGGTAGTGGATTCGAGAATTCACTCGTGTCAGTCCCCCCCATAAAGTTCGCGCGCTGAACGGTTTCCTTCCAATAGTATGGTAAAGTTCGCATGATAGCGCGATGCGCAATCGCCACTGCCCAGCGCCGTGCCTGCTCCCGCTCCGCCTCGGTTCCCTGCGGCAAAGCCTCCAGCCATGCTTGCAGGCTCTCGCGGTCTTTGATCTGCGCGGAGTCCATCAGCACGGCCCCCGAAACGGGTCTAAATCAACGCGGAATGTGGCACATCGGACGGCGGGCATGCGCAATTCATAGCGTGCGGCTGCGCGCCTTGTCCAGCGGCGTCCAGCGGCCCTAGCGCAGGCGCAGGTCGGCGTGATCGCCCTGCCCCTGATCCGAGATGAAGCGCAGTGTATTCCCGTCGCGCAGCACCAGCTGGCAATTATACGGATCGCCCGAATTGCCGAATTCCAGTGTGCGGCAGAAATACCCATCGCGCCATTCCCACATGCCGCCCACGCGCATGCCGAACCCGCGCCCCGTGATCTGGCCCTGTGGCAGCACTTGCAGCCGCACGCCGAAACGCGCCAGTTCACGCCCTTCCACAAGGCTACGGAAGGTGGTTTCATCGCGCACCGGTTCGAAATCCGCCATGGCGGGAAGCGGTGCTGCGGCCAGCATTGCGACAAGCGGAATGATCAGGGCTTTCATGGCGGTCCTCCGGGTTCCTTGCAGGGGTGTTACGCAAGGATACGCAGGCCGGATCACGCCAGTTTCAGATCAGGGGGCAACTGCGGGGGCGGTTCAGCAAAAACCCGCCTAAGCCCTGCTACAGGCCCAGCACGTCAAACATGGAATATTCGCCGACATCCTGGGTCTGTAGCCAGATAGCCGCCCGAATGGCCCCACGTGCAAACAGCGCCCTGTCAGACGCAACATGACGCAGCACGATCCGCTCACCCGGACCGGCGAAAACCACGTCATGTTCGCCAATATAATCCCCGCCGCGAATGGCATGAAACCCGATGGCCCCCGCATCGCGCGGGCCGGTTATGCCATCGCGCCCACGATCCGCCACTTCCGGCAATAACACCCCGCGCCCGCGCGCTGCCGCTTCACCCAGCATCAGCGCGGTGCCAGATGGCGCGTCCACCTTGTGGCGGTGGTGGGCCTCAATGATTTCGATGTCATATTCGGTGTCCAGCGCCTGCGCGATCTGCTGCGTCAGTTTCACCAGCAGATTGACCCCAAGGCTCATGTTGCCCGCACGCACGATACGGCCAGTTTTGCCGGCCTGCGCAATGGCCGCCAGGTCGTCATCATCAAACCCGGTGGTGCCGATGACATGCGCAACCCCTGCCGCAGCGGCCTGTTCCGCCAATGGCACAGAAACAGCAGGTGCCGTGAAATCCACAATTGCATCTGAGCATTCCAGCGCCTGTGCCAGATCATCGGTCACAATGATCCCACGCGCGGCACCGCCCTGAACGCTACCCAGATCCTGGCCTATCCAGTCATGTCCCTGACGTTCGACAGCCGCTGAAAGAACTGCAAGATCACTTTCATCCACCAGCCGCAGCAACATCTGCCCCATGCGCCCGGAGACACCCATTATCGCAATGCGGACCATTCGCCCCACTCCTGCCTAGATCACGGTTCCGTGCCTTCCTAGCGGCTGATACGGAATTTGGCAAAGCCTCGTTGCGCGCGGGCGCGGATTGACCTAAATGAACACTATGAACGCAAAACGCTATCAGCAGGGCACAGGCCCGTCCCAACGCCAGCTTCGCGTGGCCGAACTTATCCGCCGCACGCTGGCGGATGTTCTGGCGCGTGGGGATGTGCATGACCCGGATCTGACGCGCATGCCGATAACCGTCAGCGAAGTGCGCACATCATCGGACCTGAAGATTGCAACCGCCTATGTCATGCCGTTGGGCGGCAAGGACCAGCAGGTCGCGCTGAAGGCACTTGCGCGCAACAAGGCAGAGTTGCGCCATATGGTCGGGCGGGAACTGACGTTGAAATTCGCCCCTGATCTGCGCTTCAAGCTGGATGAAACCTTTGACCGTATGGATGACACGCGCCGCCTGTTGGGGCAGGACCGCGTCCGGCGCGACGTTGCAGCCGACGGGCATGACGATGATGCGGAACGCGATTAAGGCAGGTCTTGGCGCGCTGGCCTTCTGGGCTGTGCTGTCGGCACCCGCGCTGGCGGATTGCGCCCGCAGCGATTATCTGGGGCATAGTTTCACAACATGTACCGCGCGTGCAGGCGATGATCTGCGCCTTTTCCTGTATATGGACGAGGCAAAGGTCTACGGAAATTTCACCGCCATAGATGACGCACTTGCGCGCGACGGCAAGAAGCTGGCTTTCGCCATGAACGGGGGGATGTATCATCCCGACCGCCGCCCTGTCGGCCTGTATATCGAAGATGGCAATGAACTGGCGCGCATTGTCACCTCTGCGGGGCCGGGAAATTTCGGCATGCTGCCCAATGGCGTGTTTTGCGTTGACGATACAGGATTCACCCTTGTCGAAAGCCGTGCCTTTGCGCAATCGCCGCCCGCTTGTCGCCACGCCACCCAGTCCGGCCCGATGCTTGTCATCGACGGACAGTTTCATCCAAAATTTCTGGCCGACAGCGACTCCCGGTTGATACGCAACGGGGTGGGCGTTTCATCTGACGGCAGACAGGCCGCGTTTGTCATCACCAATACGCCGGTCAACCTGTTCGAATTCGCGCGGTTTTTCCGTGACCATCTGGACATGCCACAGGCACTTTATATTGACGGCAACGTGTCGCGGCTGCATGCACCGGCAATCCGGCGTTCGGATTGGGGGGGCTTGCTGGGGCCGGTCATCGGGAAGGTGATTGACGCGCGCGGTCCTGCCCAGTAGCAGGCGCATGTCGCGGGGAAGTGCGCAGCGGTCTTGAACTTCCCGGACAAGCGGAAACAAGGCGTTTGAGTGGGTAAGCTGAACGCAGTTCAGCGCAACGCGCTCGTAACAGGCAAAGGGCAAACCATGGGACGCAAGCGCAAGGGGCGGGCTATTTCTGGCTGGCTGGTGGTGGATAAACCCGCTGGCATCACATCGACCGCCGTTGTCAACAAGGTGCGCTGGGCCTTGCAGGCACAAAAGGCGGGCCATGCGGGCACGCTGGATCCGGCCGCGACCGGTGTTCTGGCCATTGCACTGGGCGAAGCAACCAAGACTGTGCCCTACATCACCGATGCGCTGAAATGTTACCGCTTCATGGTGCGGCTCGGGCAGGCAACGACGACCGATGACGCAGAAGGCGAAATCATCAGCAGCCGTGAGCAACGCCCTGATGACGCACAGATCGCGGATGCGTTAAGCGCGTTTCGTGGCGAAATTCAGCAAGTGCCCCCGCAATTTTCCGCGGTGAAAGTTGATGGTGAACGTGCCTATGACATCGCCCGTGCCGGTGATGAAATGGATCTGGCCGCCCGGCCCCTGTGGGTGGAGAAGCTGGAAATCATCGCGCGCCCCGACCCCGATCATGTCGAACTGGAAATGGTCTGCGGCAAAGGCGGATATGTGCGCGCCATTGCGCGCGATCTGGGCGTGGCGCTTGGCTGTCTGGGGCATGTCGCGTGGTTGCGGCGCACGTGGTCGGGGCCATTTGATGCAGGTGACGGGCTGAGCATGGACCAGATCGAGGCCATGGCCCACAGCCCCGAACTGGACAGCCATCTGCGCCCGCTGGAAGAAGGGCTTGCCGATCTGCCCGAACTGCCTGCCACCCCGGAAGGGGCCGCGCGGCTGCGCAACGGCAATCCCGGTATGGTTATAAGCGCCTCGGTCGAATATGGCGATGAAGCCTGGGCCAGCTATCAGGGGCGCGCAGTTGCGGTCGGCATTTACAAGGCAGGTGAATTGCACCCCAGCCGCGTGTTCAATCAGGAATAACGGGGGTGGCAGGAATGACAATACCAGGCGACACCATTACCCGCAGCCATGTGAAGGGGGACGCGCCGTCCGTGGCCGTCTATTCCCCTTGCGAGGCATTCCGCTACCTGCTGACGCGCGAATGGGATGCAAGTGCCGGGCGGGCGCTGTTTGTCATGCTGAACCCTTCGACCGCAACAGAGGTGCAGAACGACCCGACTGTGGAACGCTGTGAACGCCGCGCGCGCGCGCTGGGTTTCGGCGCATTCAGGGTGTGCAATATCTTTGCCTTTCGCGCAACAGACCCGCGCGTCATGCGCGCGGCCCCGGACCCCACAGGGCCATTGAATGACGCAGCGATTGCGCAAAGCGCGCTATGGGCCGACCAGATCATATGTGCATGGGGCACGCATGGTGCGCATGTCAACCGTGGCGCGCAGGTCGAAGCCCTGCTGCGCGACACCGGGCGGGATTTATGGCATCTGGGCCTTAGCAAGGCGGGCCATCCCAAACACCCGCTTTACATTGGCTACAACGTGCAGCCGACGCGGTGGTTGCCCGCGACATAGCGCATGCATTTCAGGGAAAGGCTTCGATATGCAACGTCCCGATGCAAAGGTCGGGGCCGAACGTTCCCGCCCAGACATCATAGCGGCCAGGCGGCGCCGAATGCACATGGACAGCAGGATCAACCCCGTCATAATCATCGTTGAACAACCATGACCCGTCGGGCGTATTGATCAACAGAACCGTATCGCAATCGTCATCCCCGGTGATCATGAAACGGATCATCCGATCCTTGATATTTCGGGTCAGCTGGACATTGAAATCCGGTCGCAGAGACACATGACCCGCCCCGTCAAACAATGAACAATTCCACAAATCCAGCGCCCCGCCCGCCGCGACGCCATGCGTGCGCTCGGACCACAGGTCATCTTCGCTGTAGCTGAGTTCACTTGTGGCCGGGAGGGTAAAATCGGGACATTCCATGGCGGCGGCGCCAAAAGCAGGAAATGCAAACGCAACTGAAGCCACAAATATGAAACGCATTGGTCCCCCCACGCGATAAAGGACCTGCACCGGACTGATCCATGTCACTACCCGTAAACGAATATATAAGTTCACAAGACCTGCAAGCCCTGATAACCGGCAAAGCACCTATTTACGCCGCAGCCGGATAACTACATCTACACGCGAAATTTCAGCGCCTTCCGGCGCGGTGGGCAAGCGGGAAAATGCAACTTCGCCGGATGGCGCATCGGTCAGTTCCTGACTGTCTTCCCAGAAATAGTGCGGATGCTCTTCGACGCAGGTGTCGAAATAGGACCGCGTGGCATCAACCGTGATTTCATTCATCAACCCTGCATCGCAGAAGGCGCGCAAGGTGTTATAGACGGTCGCCAGTGACACTGATTCCCCGCTTTCCTTGACTGCAAGGAACAGGCTTTCGGCGGTGACGTGCCGGTCATGCCCGTCCCCCACCAGCAGACCCGCCAATGACAGACGCTGCCGCGTGGGCCGCACCCCTGCACGGGCGAGCCATTCTGCCCCGGCATTCAGGGCATTATCATTAAGTTGCGCAAAATCCGTGTCCATGGCTTGTATATAGTGCTTGTTGCACATGAATTTCAAATGAAATTCACCGGGGCCGCCCGCAATCTGTCGTGATGCGCGGGCTTGCATGACTTTGCGGCACGGTGCTAGAGGAAGGAAAGCCATGCAGGAGAGTTTAATGTCTCAGTTTCCGACATCCTTCGACAAAGAGGGCCTGCTGGCCTGCGCCCGCGGTGAATTATTCGGCCCCGGCAACGCGCAACTGCCAGCCCCCCCCATGCTGATGATGGACCGGATCACCGAAATTTCCGGCGATGGCGGCGCGCATGGCAAGGGCCATGTGGTGGCAGAATTCGACATCACGCCGGATCTGTGGTTCTTTGACTGCCACTTCCCCGGCAATCCGATCATGCCCGGTTGCCTTGGCCTTGACGGGTTGTGGCAACTGACCGGGTTCAATCTGGGCTGGCGCGGCTGGCAAGGGCGCGGCTATGCGCTGGGTGTCGGCGAAGTCAAACTGACCGGAATGGTCCGCCCCGACCGCAAAATGCTGACCTACAAGGTGGATTTCACCAAAGCCGTGCAGACACGCCGCCTGACCATGGGTGTTGCCGATGGTATTGTCGAAGCGGATGGCGATATCATCTATGTGGTCAAAGACATGAAAGTTGCGCTGTCGGAAAGCTGAAGCGCCAATCCAACAACAGGGAGGACGCCCATGCGTCGCGTTGTTATTACCGGGCTGGGGATCATCTCGCCCATCGGAAATTCTGCGGATGAAGTCACGGCCAGCCTGCGTGCAGGCCGTTCGGGCATTGTCTTTGCCCCTGAATATGCCGAACACGGGTTCCGCAGCCAGATCCACGGCATGCCGCAAATCACGCTGGAAGATCATATCGACAAGCGCAACCTGCGCTTCATGGGTCCGGGCGCGGCCTATAACTTCCTGTCCATGGAACAGGCGATTGCCGATGCCGGGCTGGAAGACAGCGATGTGTCAAATGAACGCACCGGCCTGATCATGGGGTCGGGCGGGCCGTCCACGTCGAATTTCTTTCAGGCGCATAAGATCGTCATCGAGAAGGGTAGCCCCAAGCGTATGGGGCCGTTCATGGTCACGCGCTGCATGTCATCGTCGAATTCGGCCTGTCTGGCGACGCCGTTCAAGATCAAGGGTGTGAACTATTCCATCACGTCTGCCTGTTCGACATCGGCGCATTGCATCGGCAACGGCACCGAATTGATCCAGATGGGCAAGCAGGACATCGTATTCGCCGGTGGCGGCGAGGAACTGGACTGGACACTTTCATGCCTGTTCGACGCGATGGGGGCCATGTCGTCGAAATATAATGACGCGCCCGAAACCGCTGCGCGCGCCTTTGACTCCACTCGCGACGGGTTCGTGATTGGCGGCGGCGGCGGTGTTGTCGTGCTGGAAGAACTGGAACATGCCAAAGCACGCGGCGCGAAAATCTATGCCGAAGTCACGGGCTATGGCGCCACGTCGGACGGGTATGACATGGTGGCGCCATCCGGCGAAGGCGGGGAACGGTCCATGCGGCTGGCACTCGGCACCCTGCCGGAAGGGCGCAAGGTCAGTTACATCAACGCGCATGGCACATCCACCCCTGCAGGCGATGTGACCGAAGTGGAAGCCATCCGCCGTATTTACGGCGAAGGAAACGTGCCGCCAATTTCATCAACAAAATCACTGACCGGCCACAGCCTTGGGGCAACCGGCGTTCAGGAGGCAATATATTCACTGCTGATGATGCAGGGGCGGTTCATCACGGCATCTGCCAATGTCACCCAGCTTGATCCTGCCATTCGCGAAGGCGAGATTGCAACGAAACTGGTCGAAGATGTGGAACTGGATTCTGTCCTGTCCAACAGCTTCGGCTTTGGCGGAACCAACGCAACACTTCTGATGAGTGCGCTGCGTGACTAAGGAACATCCGATGACAGGATTGATGGCAGGTAAACGCGGTCTGGTGATGGGCGTTGCCAATGAACGCTCCATCGCCTGGGGCATTGCAAGGGCAATGGCTGATCAGGGCGCGGAACTTGCCTTCACCTATCAGGGAGAGGCATTTGGCAAGCGGGTGGAACCGCTGGCGGCCTCTGTCGGGTCTGACATTCTGCTGGATGTGGATGTCACTGATGAAGCGTCGCTTGATGCCTGCTTTGACGCATTGAAAACACGCTGGGGAACCATGGATTTTCTGGTCCATGCCATCGCATTTTCCGACAAATCCGAACTGACGGGCCGTTTCCGCGATACCAGCCGTGCGAATTTCAAGCATTCTCTGGAAATCAGTTGCTTCAGCTTCATTGATCTGGGGCGGCGCGCGGCGGAAATGATGCCCAATGGCGGCACGCTTCTGACACTGACCTTTCAGGGGTCCAACAAGGTCACGCCGTTTTACAATGTCATGGGCGTTGCCAAGGCGGCGCTGGAAAGCTCAGTGCGCTATCTGGCCAATGATCTCGGGCCGGAAGGCATTCGCGTGAATGCCATCAGCCCCGGCCCGATGAAAACCCTTGCCGGGGCGGCCATCGGGGGCGCGCGCAAGACCTATCGCCATACCGAAACCAACGCGCCCCTGCGCAGCAATGCGACACTGGAAAGCGTGGGTGGCACCGCTGTCTATCTGGCGTCGGATTACGGGGCCTTTACCAGCGGTGAAATCATCCATGTCGATGGCGGCTTTCACGTCATGGGCATGCCGCAGGTGGACAATATCTGACGGCGTGCATGACCATATCACGCAGGGAACAGGGGGCAATCTGCCCCCTTTTTTCATGGGCCGTTCAGAATTTCCGCCTTCATCTTATGGTGGAAATCTGCCCCCGGCCAAGGCGGTATCCTGCGCTGACCGCAGCGATCCATAAAACAAGCGACACCGCACCATAGGCCAGCGCAGCAGATACGCTGGTTTCCATCAGGACCAACACTTCAAGCGAAAAAAGGGAGAAGGTCGTGAACCCGCCGCAAAACCCGGTCATCAGCAGCGCGGCGGGCACAGGTGGCAGCGCGCGGGTCGCCAGATAGCCGATAAGCGCCGCACCAAGGATATTTGCCGCCAGTGTCGCAATAAACGCCGCATCCGCCAGCATATGCAGCGCCGCCAGACTTAGCCCTGCGCGCGCGCCCGTCCCGACAGCCCCGCCAAGGCCAACAGCAAGTAATGTTCCCCGCATGTTCATGCCCCCCGGACCAATGCCACCCCGATCGCCAGCCCTAATACCGTGACGACCGGCCCCGATAGCACAGACCCCAAAGCATTTGCGCAGGCAGCGCGCCTGCGCCCCGCCTGCCATTGCATCAGCACTTGCAGCGCCAGCGTTGAAACGGTCGTGTAGCCCCCCAGCACACCAAGGGCGAAAACCGCCAGCGCAGGCGGCGCGGCCTCCATCATCCCTGACAGCACTACCCCGCCGGACTGTGCCATCAATGCACCGCATGCCAGTCCCAGAGCAGCACTGCCCGACAGGTTCACCGCCAGCGTGGCCCAAGCCACATGTGCATGGCGGCTGATCCATGACGACAGTGCGGCGCGTGCCATAGCCCCAAGCCCGCCACCTGCACAAACCGCCATGAAAAAGAATAAATCCACCTGCATGGGCAATGCTATAGCCTGCCTGCCCCCACTTGTGAATGCGTCCGGTCAGTCCTGCGCGCGCAATATTCCCGCAGGCCGCACAGCCAGCGGACGCAGCGCAAAGACAAGCCCCGCCAGCAATGTTGCCAGAACCCCGCCAACAATGACAGCGATCGCTGGCAGCCATTCAAACTGATAGCTGGCCTCCATCACGAAACGCATCACCGCCCAACTGGCCAGCGCGCCGGCCCCAAGGGCCACACTGCCTGCCGCCGCCCCCATCAGCGCGGACCGCAACGCGAAACTGGTCAGAATGCCCGCGCGCGTGGCCCCAAGGGTTTTCATCACCGCCGCTTCAAACACGCGGGCGCGTTCACCTGCCGCAGCGGCCCCTATCAGCACAACAAAGCCCGTCAGCAATATCGCAAGCGCTGCGAAACTGGTCGCGGTCGCCATGGTAGACAGCGCTTCTGTCACCCGTTCCGCCGCTTCGCGCACGCGGATCGCGGTGATATTGGGATACATATTGGACAGATCGCGCAAAATCGCGCCTTCGGCCGCTTCCAGCGCGTAGACAGTGGCAATATGTGTATGCGGTGCCGCGCGAATGGGATCAGGGGTCATCACCATAACGAACCCTATCCCACCGGTCGAGAAATCCACCTCGCGCAGATTGGCGATTTCGGCAGTTATGTCGCGGCCAAGAACATTGATGGTCACGCTGTCACCGACCCTCAGCCCCATTTCAGCGGCCTGTTCAGCCCCGAAACTGACAAGGGGCGGGCCGGAATAATCCGCGTCCCACCAACTGCCTGCGGTCAGGCGCGTGCCTTCGGGCTGGGTGGCGGAATAGGTTATGCCACGATCCCCGCGCAGCACCCAATGCCCCGCGGCCGGGTGGTCACGCGACGGTATGCCATTCAGCGCAGTGACAACTGCGCGCAACATTGGCGCGGTTTCAACACGGTCCACATTGTCATCATCGTCCAGCCGCGCCAGAAATCCGTCAAGCTGGGTGTTCTGGATATCCAGAAAGAAATAGCTTGGCGCACGGTCCGGCAGGTCTGATGAAATTGCGCGGCGCAGGTTGTTGTCGATCTGCCCCACTGCCGCCAGCACGGTCAGCCCCAACCCCAGCGACAGGATAACGGCCCCTGCCCCTTCACGCGGGTTGCTGATTGCCCCCATGGCCATGCGCAACGCCGTATGCCCGCGCAAGCCACGTGCGCGCGCAGCGCGGCGCGCAAGGACACGCACGCCCAAAGCCGCCAGCGCAAGCACGCCCAACGCGCCAATGACGCCGCCCGCTGTTGCGAAGGCCAGCATCGGCACAGCCGCAAACGCAGCCGCAACCACAACAAGCCCGCCCACCAGCGCCAGCGTGATCAAGATATAGGGCCAGCGCGGCCAGCCCTGCGCATCTGCATCAATCCCACGGAAAATAACCGCCGCACGGACATTTTCCGTGCGCGCAAGCGGCCATAGGGTGAAGATCAGCGCGGTCAGCGCACCATAAATCGCGGCCTCCACCAGCGCGCCCGGGTGCAGGCCGATATGCAGATCAACAGGCAATTGGTCGGCCACCAGGGGTGCCACAGCAAAGGGCACAATCGCCCCCAGCGCCAGACCCAGCACAATACCAAGCGCGGTCAGAACGCCGATCTGCATCAGATATACCGCCAGAATGGTGCGGCTTTCGGCACCAAGGGTTTTCAATGTCGCAATCACATTGGTCTTGCCATCCAGATAGGAACGCACCGCCGCAGACACGCCCACGCCGCCCACGGCCAGCCCGGCCAGCCCCACCAGCACAAGGAAGGACGACACACGTTCAATCACCCGCTGGACCTGTGGCGCGGCATTGCGGCTGTCGCGCCAGCGCACCCCGGCGCCGTCAAACCGGCTGTTCACAGCCCTGCGCGCCTGATCCAGATCGCGCCCGTCCAGCAGCAGACGATAATTCACTTCATACAGCGTGCCGGGGCCAAGCAGACCTGCATTTTGCAACGCATCCGATCTGACAATCGTGCGCGGGCCAAAGCCGAAATTCGCCCCCATTCCGTCGGGTTCGCGGGTCAGATGCGCGCTCAGGCGGAATTCCTGCACACCAAGGCGGAACACATCGCCGATCTGCAGGCCCAGCCGTTCGGCCAGAATGCGTTCCATCACGCCACCGGGCAGGCCGTCCTGCATGGCCAATGCCTGATCCAGCGGAATTTCGGGGTCCAGCCCCACGCTGCCCAGCAACGGATAGGTGGCGTCCACGCCCTTGACCTGCGTGACCGAGCGTTCAGAATCGTCACCCTGTCCGGCAACAGCCATGGACCGGAAATCAACTGCTTCGGACACAGACGTGGCGAACCCGTCAATCCACTCGCGTTCATCAGGCGTGGCGAAACGGTAGGTCATGCGCAGTTCCGCATCGCCCCCCAGAAGGGTTGCCCCTTCACGCGCCAGTCCGTCATCGATCGAACCGCGCACTGATCCCACAGCCGCAATCGCGCCAACCCCCAGCGTCAGGCAGGCCAGAAACACCCAGAAACCGCGCAAGCCACCGCGCAATTCGCGCCGCGCAATCGCCCATGCCACGCGCATCATTCGGCGGCCCGTGCGGTTGCATGGTCTTCGCCCGCGATCCGGCCATCAGCCAGACGGATAACACGGTTGCAGCGCGCCGCAAGTTCGGGGGCATGGGTCACAAGGATCAGCGTCGCGCCATGCCGGTCGCGCAGTCCGAATAACAGTTCCATGATGGCCTGCCCGTTCACCCCGTCCAGATTGCCGGTCGGTTCATCGGCCAGCAATATCTGCGGGCGCGGGGCCGCAGCGCGCGCCAGGGCAACGCGCTGCTGTTCGCCGCCCGACATCTGTGCAGGGTAATGGTCCATCCGGTGGCCAAGACCAACGGCGCGCAATTCCTCTTCGGCGCGTTCAAATGCATCGCGTTTGCCCGCTAGTTCCAGCGGGGTCGCCACATTTTCCAGCGCGGTCATTGTCGGGATCAGGTGGAAAGACTGGAACACAACCCCCATATGTGACCTGCGAAACCGGGCAAGGGCGTCTTCGTTCAGTGCGGTCAGATCATGGCCAAGTGCCGAAACCTGACCGGATGTCGCACGTTCCAGCCCGCCCATAAGCATCAGGAGGGACGATTTGCCAGACCCGGAAGGCCCGACCAGACCAAGTGTTTCCCCTCGTGTTACATCCAGCGTGATGGCGCGCAAAATCCCGACCGGCCCGGCATTGCCTTGCAGGGTCAGGTCCGTATCCTTGAGCGAGAGTATAATGTCAGTCATCAAATCCGTCCTTTGCGTGCCGCTATCGCATCCATATGGGGTTTTCAGCCGGTTCGGCAAGCGCTGCGGTGCAGCGCTTGGCACTGTAACGCTGGCCTTCGGTCTTTCCGTCGCGGCGGCGGGTGCAGAACCGTTTCGCCTTGTAGCCTTGGGGGATTCCCTGACACAGGGCTACGGACTGCCCGCTGACGACGGGTTTGTGCCGCAATTGCAGGACTGGCTGCAGGCGCAGGGCCATGACGTGATCGTGATAAACGCAGGTGTTTCTGGTGACACAACTGCTGGCGGGCTGGCGCGGCTTGACTGGACACTGGCAGAACCGGTGGATGCAATGCTGGTGATCCTTGGCGGCAATGATCTGTTGCGCGGCATTGACCCGGCGGCCAGCCGCGCCAATCTGGACGCCATCCTTGCCCGCCTGCAACAGGACAGCATTCCCGTGATGCTGGCAGGCATGCCCGCGCCGGGCAATTATGGCCCTGAATTCCGCGATGCGTTCGACGCGATGTATACTGATCTGGCACAGGAATATGATGTGCCGCTGGTGCCCAATTTCATGCAACCCATGACCGAAAAGGCCGACGCTGGTGCCAGCTTCGCGGATCTGATGCAGGGCGACCATATCCACCCCAATGCTGACGGGGTCGCGTTGATTGTGGACAGCATCGGACCACAGATCGCGACATTCGTGGAAACTGTCGCCACCACAACACCATAAGTTGTGGGCCGGTTGCAAACAGTTGTGCAGCCCGAAACTTGTTGATAAGCGCTAAGACCAAACTGAATTCAGCTTGGCAGGGCAGCCCGGTGGGGCTGTCCCAATACAGGAACAGGTGACGCGCATATGGCAAGGAACAATTTCATCTTCACATCGGAATCCGTTTCAGAGGGGCACCCCGACAAGGTTTGTGACCGCATTTCCGATGCGATTCTCGATGCGCTGCTGACCGAAGAAGAAACCGCGCGCGTAGCCTGCGAAACCTTCGCCACATCGTCACTGGTCGTGATCGGTGGTGAAGTCGGGCTGACAGACCCGGAACGCCTGAAAGATTACATGGGGCGCATTCCCCAGATCGCGCGCGATTGCATCCGCGATATCGGCTATGAACAGGACAAGTTCCACTGGAACACCTGCCATGTGCTGAATTTCCTGCACGAACAATCCGCGCATATCGCCCAGGGTGTGGACCGCGATGGTGCAGGTGATCAGGGCATCATGTTTGGCTATGCCGTTGATGATACCCCTGAATTGATGCCGGCACCTATCCAGTATGCCCATAAAATTCTGAAACGTCTGGCCGAGGTCCGCAAATCCGGTCAGGAACCGTCCCTGCGCCCCGACGCCAAAAGCCAGCTTTCGGTCCGCTATGAAGATGGCAAACCGGTTGAGGTGACATCAATCGTGCTGTCCACGCAGCACGCCGACGAGACCCAGACATCTGACGATATTCGTGCGATTGTCGAACCCTATATCCGCGAAGTGCTACCGTCCGACTGGATTACCCCAAAGACCGAATGGTGGGTCAACCCCACCGGCACCTTCGTCATCGGTGGCCCTGACGGGGATGCGGGTCTGACAGGGCGCAAGATCATCGTCGACACTTATGGCGGTGCGGCCCCGCATGGGGGCGGCGCATTTTCCGGCAAGGATCCGACCAAGGTTGACCGCTCCGCAGCTTATGCCGCGCGCTATCTGGCCAAGAATATCGTGGCCGCCGGTCTGGCGCAGCGCTGCACCTTGCAGCTGTCCTATGCCATCGGGGTGGCCAAACCGCTGTCCATCTATGTTGACACGCATGGCACCGGCCAGGTTGACGATGAAGGGATCGAACGCGCGATTGCACAGGTCATGGACCTGACGCCGCGCGGCATTCGTGAACATCTGGGCCTGAACCGCCCCATCTATGCCCGCACCGCCGCTTACGGGCATTTCGGGCGCGCGCCTGAATCTGATGGCGGGTTCAGCTGGGAACGCACCGACCTGATCGATGCGTTGAAAAAAGCAGTCTGACACACTGGCGCGCAACCGGTTCCTTGCGTCGGACCGGTTGCGAAGCCACGGATAATTCGGGCAGGCCGTATCCCGCCGCATGGCCCTGACCGGCGCAAAGCAACACCAGCGCTGCACCGCGACCTTCAGGACGCAGGCATCAATGCCGGAACACGCGGATATGCGGCGGTGCCATGGACAAGTCCCGCTGCATACTGGTCAGGCGCGCGCGCACAGCATCATTCGTGATACCGTCATAAACGGCCAGAAGCGCCTGGGGGACTGCCCGCCCGGGTAAGCGCTTGGGGAGGATCGCAATATCATGGGTCATTTTTTTAACCTTCACTTTGCACCGACACAGGTTGCGTCTGATACGTGAAGGTTAACACCGGACATGTGGCGCAAATCAGGCATAATGCGATTATTTTTGCGATACGCAAAAACCTGCCCTCGCAATAGGTTAATTCCGTATATGTCAGGCAACAGTCCAAAGAAGCTTTTGCCCATTGATGCGCGCGCAGGAACTGTATCCAGTGCAAAGCCTGCGCAAAACGCAATGCCTGCGCCCAGCGCAATGCGTTTTGCGACACTCCCCTGCCACGCGCCCCGGATTACAGACGGAACGCTGCGGGCACATTATCCACCCCCTCCAGAACAAGATCGGCCATCAACTCCGCCAGCACCGGGGCCATTGCGAACCCGATCTTGAAACCGCCGTTGAAAACGAACGTGTCCGCCTTGCCGGGCCATGCCCCCAGTAGGGGCGCGCGGGTTCCGGCACGCGGGCGCACCCCCGCCCAGCGTTCCAGAACCGGGGCCTGTGCCAGGGCGGGACAAACGGCCCGCGCCCGCGCGATCAGCGCATCACATTGGGCATCCACTATATCGGGTGCCTCAAACTCCCGCTCGCTTGTGGACCCGACAGCGATTGTTCCATCCCCATGCGGGACAATATGCAGACCGTCGGCAAATATCTGGGGGGCATCAGGTGCTGCATGACCCAGCAAGGCCGCCTGCCCCTTGACCCCGCTGCCAACCGCAACACCAAGGTCACGGGACAGATCGGCCAGCCCTTCATAACCTGTCGCCCAGACGACCGGTACATCCGCCTGCGGCCGGTCCCCAATGCTGAATTTCCCGCCCAGCGCCTGAAACGCGCCAAACAGCGCGCGTCCCGCCTGGCGGGGGTGCAACCGCGCCGTCAGCGTATCATGCACCACCCAGCCGGACGGCGCGTGGATTGCCAGCCCCGGCGCGCTGTCGCTGCGCAAGACGCGCCACTCTGCTGCGCCCTGCCACAACGCATTCGCGCCAGCTTCGCGCGCGCGCGCAAGTTCCAGCTTGCCCTCTGGTACTGGCTGCACACGACCCAGACGCGCATAGCCGGGATCAACACCCGCGCATGCAGCCACCACGCGCCAGAAATCCGTGGCTTTGATCAATGCATCAAACTGAAATGCCTTCTTGGCATTCCAGTTTTCAGGCACATGCGGGGCCAGCGCCCCGACAAGCCCGCCACTGGATCCTGCCCCAAGGCCGCGCGCATCCAGAAGATGCACCTGCGCCCCGCGCTTTGCACAGACATAGGCCAGCGCCAGCCCGAAGATACCGGCCCCCATGATTGTCACATCAGCCATTGTCATTTCTCCCGCGCGCCTGCATGAAGTTCACTTGTGTCATAAAGCAGCAGCGCATGAACAACCAGAACGCAGATATCACCTGGAAAGACAACCAGACCCCGGTGGCCACGCGATTTGATGACCCCTATTTCTCGCTTGCGGACGGGCTGGCGGAAACACAGCATGTGTTTCTGGCTGGCAACCGCATTACCCAGCGCGCCGCGCCGGGCTTTCATATCGCGGAACTGGGCTTTGGCACCGGGCTGAACCTGCTGGCAACCGCGCAGGCGCTGGCGGGGCGTTCCGGTCCGGTATATTTCACCAGTTTCGAAGCCTATCCCATGCATGCCGCCGACATGGCCCGCGCGCTGGCCCCATTTACCGGACTGGACACCGCCCCCTTGCTGGCCGCCTGGTCACAAGGGCTGCGTCAGTTCACCCTTGGCTCGCTGCAGGTCGAGATTGTCATGGGCGATGCACGCGATACCTTGCCGCTGTGGCAGGGCAAGGCAGATGCATGGTATCTGGACGGGTTTTCGCCTGCCAAGAACCCCGAATTATGGACCGACACCCTTATGGCGCAGGTTGCAACGCATACCCGCAAGGGCGGCACATTCGCGACCTATACCGCAGCAGGCGCTGTGCGCCGCGCCCTTGCCACGGCCGGTTTCGACGTGATCCGCCAACCCGGATTCGCCCATAAACGCCACATGACGACAGGAACCCTGTCATGAGCGCGCCGCAGAACAATTACCTTGGCATCTGGCTGATGTGCGCAACAGCATTCATCTTCGCAGTGCAGGACGCTATGTCCCGGCATCTGGCGGGGGAATACAATGTCTTCATGATCATCATGATCCGCTACTGGTTCTTTGCCAGTTTCGTCATAGTGGTTGCATCACGTCAGGCGGGCGGCATCCGCAAGGCCGCCGCCACAACCCAACCCGTATTGCAGATATTCCGTGGCGTACTGCTGGCACTGGAAGTCTGCGTCATGGTCACGGCCTTTGTGATACTGGGACTGGTCGAAAGCCACGCGGTATTTGCTGTCTATCCGTTGCTGATCGCAGCGCTCTCGGGGCCGGTGCTGGGCGAAAAGGTCGGCTGGCGACGCTGGAGCGCCATCGGGATCGGGTTCTGCGGGGTGCTGATCATCCTGCAACCGGGTTTCGGGGTGTTCCAACCCGCCGCCCTGATACCCCTTCTGGCGGCCTTCATGTTCGCGCTGTACGGGTTGTTGACGCGCTATGCGGCGCGACATGACAGCGCTGCGGTCAGCTTCTTCTGGACCGGCACGGCAGGGGCCGCCACCATGACGCTGATCGGCATCTGGTTCTGGGAACCGATGGTGCCGGGCGACTGGGTCTGGATGGGGGTGCTGTGCATGACATCAGCCTTCAGCCATTTCCTGCTGATCCGCGCCTATGAAGTGGCCGAAGCCAGCGCGGTGCAACCCTTCGCCTATCTGCAACTTCCCTTCGCCGCCGCGCTTGGGTTGCTGCTGTTCGGTGAAACCCTGCGCAACAATGTGGCCCTTGGCACGCTGGTCGTGGTCGGCGCCGGGCTGTTCACACTCTGGCGGGCAAGGCAGGTGAAAACCTAGAACCGGCTCTCACCCCGGCTTGCCGTTCATCTTGCCAGGAAATACCCGCCTGCGCGCCGGTCGCGCAGGCGGGTGTCACACCCCCAGGCAATAGCGCAGGACGGCCTTTTGTGCGTGCAGACGGTTCTCTGCCTCGTCAAAGACAACAGATTGCGGGCCGTCCATGACGGAATTTGTCACCTCTTCCTCGCGATGCGCGGGCAGGCAATGCATGAACAGCGCATCAGGTTTCGCCTGCGCCATCAGCGCATCATTGACCTGATAGGGGCGCAGCAGGTTATGGCGGCGTTCGCGGTTGGACTGGCTGTCATGCATGCTGACCCAGGTATCTGTCACCACCAGATCCGCCCCGGCAACGGCGCGCACCGGGTCGCGGATAATCTCCACCTCCACCCCGCTGGCGCGCGCAAGCGCAACGAATTCCGGATCTGGGTCCAGCGCCTCGGGGCCGGTGAAGACCAGATCAAACCCGAATTGCCCCGCCGCATGCAAGAAGGAGGCGCAGACATTGTTGCCATCCCCGGACCAGACCACGCGCCGCCCCGCAATAGGCCCGCGATGTTCTTCAAAAGTCTGGATATCAGCCATGATCTGGCACGGATGGGTGCGGTTGGTCAGGCCATTGATAACCGGCACAGACGCATATTCGGCCAGTTCCTGCAGCACTGATTCCTCAAATGTGCGGATCATGATCATATCGACATAACGTGACAGCACGCGCGCGGTGTCGGCAATGGTTTCGCCATGGCCAAGCTGCATTTCGGACCCCGACAGCACCATTGTCTGCCCCCCCATCTGGCGCACGCCCACATCGAAGCTGACGCGCGTGCGGGTAGAGGGTTTTTCAAAGATCAGCGCGACCATGCGGTTCTTCAGCGGCTGTTCATCATCGGGCGCGGCCATCGGCCTGCCCTTGCGCGCGGCCTTCATGGTGTGAGCGTTGTCGATCATGGCACGCAGATCAGACGCCCCGGTCGTGTGAATATCAAGGAAATGCGGCATGGAACGGACCTTTTGCAGATGAGAGGGGTGCGAGGGCGCTGCCCTCGCGCTCCCGGGATATTTTTACCAGAATGAAATCAGGGCAGCGCAGCGGCTGCGCGGTCAAGCCGGGATACGGCTTCGGTGATCTCGTCCTCAGTGATTGTCAGGGGCGGCAGCAGGCGCACGACATTATCGGCGGCGGGCACGGTCAGAAGATGGGTGGCCTGTGCGGCCTTGACCAGATCCAGATTCGGCACGCGGCATTTCAGTCCCAGCATCAATCCCGTGCCACGCACTTCCTCAAAGACATCGGGATGGGAGGCGACAAGGGATTCAAGGCGCTGGCGGAAAAACCCGGCCTTGCGGCGCACACCATCCAGAAAGCCCGGGGCGGTGATGATTTCCATGACTTTGGCACCGACCGCGCAGGCCAGCGGGTTGCCGCCATAGGTTGACCCATGCGTGCCCGCAGTCATTCCCGATGCTGCATTTGCTGTTGCCAGCACTGCCCCCAGCGGGAAGCCCCCGCCAATGCCTTTGGCGACCATCATGATGTCGGGCGCGATCCCGGCCCATTCATGGGCAAAAAGCCGCCCCGTGCGGCCCATGCCGCATTGCACCTCGTCCAGAAGCAGAAGCGCCCCGGTCTGATCGCAGAGATCGCGCAGTGCTTTCAGATCTTGGTCCGGCAATGACCGGATACCGCCTTCGCCCTGCACCGGTTCGATCATTACGGCGGCGACACTGGTGTCCAGCGCGTCGCGCAGCGCGTCATGATCGCCCCAGGGCAGAACCTTGAAGCCGGGCATCAGTGGACCGAAGCCCTTGGTCATCTTCTCAGACCCGGCAGCCGCGATCGCGCCGGTGGAGCGGCCATGAAACGCCCCCTCAAACGTCAGGATGGTGGGGCGGTCTTCACCTTTTTCATACCAGTATTTGCGCACCATCTTGATGGCCAGTTCAGCCGCTTCGGTGCCGGAATTTGTAAAGAATGCCGTATCGGCAAATGTATGTTCGACCAGCGCTTCGGCCAGTTTTGCCTGCGCCGGAATATTATACAGATTGGAGACATGCCAAAGTGCCTGCGCCTGTTCGGTCAGGGTCTGCACCAGCGCCGGGTGAGCGTGGCCCAGCGCATTGACAGCGATCCCGGATGTCAGATCCAGATAGCGCGCGCCGTTTTCTTCGATCAGCCATGTCCCTTCACCGCGGCTGAACGCCAGCGCGGTGCGGTTATAGGTGGGCAGGACGGCTGGAAATTGTGCAGTCATATGCATCATCCCGTTCAGGCAAAGCATTGACCTGCCAAAGCATTGCAGACAAGTCAACGGCGGTTTTCAGATGGAAGGGTCAATATGGCACATGCTGTGGCAGCAAATGCGCAGGAACAGTCACACCGCGTCAGCGGCGTCGCAAGAAGCTGTGATTTGCACATGTCCTGTTCATATTCAGGCCATTAGCACCTGCCTGCGAGGCTGTAAATCCCTATTCGCCGATGACACGCAGCAACCGGCGTTCCAGCACTTTCACGACGATTGCCAGATCATACCCGCGTTTCAGGATCTGTCCGTCCATGGCAATCACGGCATACATACCCTGACGGTTTCGCAGATGCGGGTGCTTTTCAATCCGGTAAAGCGGGTTTTCCGCCGTGCGCCTGAACACCGAAAACACCGCCGAATGCCGCAGACATGAAATGCCGTAATCGCGCCATTCCCCCGCTGCCACCATCCGGCCATAAAGCGACAGGATCACCGCAAGTTCACGCCGGTCGAAGCTGACCTGTTGTTCCGTCGCGCGCCGTGGGTTTTGCATATTCATCACATGATCTTGGGTCTCGCATCTGCGAAAATCAAGCCTTTGCTGCGCGCGTCGCTTTTTTGACAACCGGCTGCCACTTTCGCTTGCAGCGCGCCCCCGTGCTGCGCCACATTGGGGGAAATCGCAGGAAATCAGGAGAAACCCCTATGCGCACCCGTGCAGCTGTCGCCCTTGAAGCCGGAAAACCCCTTGAAATTATGGAAGTAAACCTTGACGGTCCCAAAGCTGGCGAAGTTCTGATCGAGATCAAGGCCACCGGCATTTGCCACACGGATGAATTCACCCGTTCCGGTGCGGACCCGGAAGGGTTGTTCCCAAGCATTCTGGGCCATGAGGGCGCAGGCATCGTCATCGAGGTGGGCGAAGGGGTAACCACGCTGAAACCGGGCGATCATGTCATCCCGCTTTACACGCCCGAATGCCGCGAATGCTATTCCTGCCGGTCGGGCAAGACGAATCTGTGCACCGCCATCCGCAACACGCAAGGACAAGGGCTAATGCCTGATGGCACCACACGGTTTTCCATGCTCGATGGCACGCCGATCTATCATTACATGGGCTGTTCCACCTTCGCCAATCACACAGTCATGCCGGAAATTGCCCTGGCCAAGGTGCGGCAGGACGCACCGTTTGACAAGATTTGCTATATCGGCTGTGGGGTGACAACGGGCATCGGGGCGGTGATCAACACGGCCGGTGTTGAAATCGGATCCACCGCAGCGGTGTTCGGGCTGGGCGGTATTGGCCTGAACGTCATTCAGGGCCTGCGCATGGCCGGGGCGGACATGATCATCGGGGTGGACCTGAATGACGGCAAGGAAGAAATGGCGCGCAAATTCGGCATGACGCATTTCATCAACCCGTCCAAGATTGACGGATCCGTGGTGCAGGAAATCGTCAGGCTGACACAGCGCGGCGATGACCTGATCGGCGGGGTGGATTACAGCTTTGATGCCACCGGCAATGTGAAAGTGATGCGCGACGCACTGGAATGCAGCCACCGGGGTTGGGGCGTGTCAGTGGTCATTGGCGTGGCACCCGCCGGCGCTGAAATTTCGACACGGCCCTTCCATCTGGTCACCGGGCGCGTGTGGAAAGGCACTGCTTTCGGCGGCGCGAAGGGCCGCACGGATGTGCCGAAATTCGTGGACTGGTACATGAATGGCAAGATCGAGATTGACCCGATGATCACGCATAAGCTGACACTTGATCAGATCAATGAAGGGTTTGATCTGATGCATGAAGGCAAATCCATTCGCGCGGTGGTCGAGTTTTGAGCAAGCCCGATACAGGCGGGGTGCATCTGCGCCCTGCAACCAGCGCTGACCACCCTGCCCTTTGGGCAATGCTGGAACCTGTGTTCCGCGCAGGCGACACCTATGCGATTGATCCCGCAATCAGCCATGAAGCGGCGCTTTCATGGTGGTGCGACGGGGGGCATGATGCCTATCTGGCCGAAGCAGACGGCAGGCCCATGGGCAGCTATTACATTTGCCCCAACCAGCAAGGTGGCGGTGCGCATGTTGCCAATTGCGGCTTTGTCACAGCACCCGAGGCGCAAGGCCGCGGGGTGGCGCGTATGATGCTGGCGCATGCACTGGACACTGCCCGCGCACGCGGGTTTAGCGCGATGCAGTTCAATTGCGTGGTGTCGAGCAATACCCGTGCTGTAGCATTATGGCAGGCCAACGGGTTCGAGATTGTCGGTCGCCTGCCGGGTGCGTTCAATCACCCTGTACAAGGATATATTGATGCCTATGTGATGTACCGGACGTTGTAAGGGGGCGCTGCCCCCGACCCCTGCGGGGCCTCCCCCGGGATATTTTTACCAGAATGAAAGAATAAACCATGGCACGTACCGGTATTCCCCTGCTGGCAGTCCTGATTGACGCGGATAATTCGTCGCCCAAATGGGTGGAGGCGATTTTCGAGGAGATCGCCGGGCTGGGTGAGGCCAGCGTGCGGCGCATCTATGGTGATTTTTCCCGCGCCCAGATGTCGGGCTGGCAGGAGAAGCTGCCCACATTGGCATTGGTGCCCCATCACCAGCCCGCCAATACTGTGGGCAAGAATTCGAGTGATATTGCGCTGGTCATCGATGCAATGGATCTGCTGCATACGGGGCGGTTTGACGGGTTCGTCCTGATCAGTTCCGACAGTGATTTCACGCGACTGGCCAGCCGCATCCGTGAACAGGGGCTGGATGTCTATGGCATTGGCCAGCAAAAGACACCGGAATCGTTTCGCAAGGCCTGCAAGCGCTTCATTTTTGTCGAGAATATCCTGCCGGAAGCCGACCCCGAGCCAGCGCAAAGCAAGAAAGCGCCACCGTCAAAAGCCGTGCCGCTGATCAAGGCCGCGATGCAGGCCATCGACGCGGATGAGGACTGGTTCTCGCTGGGGCAGGTGGGGCAGTTCATTGTCGCGGCCAATCCTGATTTTGATGCACGCAACTATGGATGTGCGAAACTGAGCGAGCTGGTGTCCAGATCCGGCGCGTTTGAATTGCGCAAATCATCAGGCAACAGCATGCAGATGCGCCTGAAACCCTAGACATGGGCGCATGCGCCCCTTATCTGCACTGTCATGGCCCAGAAATCAGACCCCAATTACCGCATCATCGCAGAAAACCGCCGTGCGCGGTATGATTACGCCATCGAGGAAGACCTTGAATGCGGCATCATTCTGCATGGGTCCGAGGTGAAATCCCTGCGCAGCGGCAAGGCCAATATCGCCGACAGCTATGCCACTGTCGATAATGGTGAATTGTGGTTGGTGAATTCTTATATCGCGCCCTACAAGCAGGCCACGATCTGGGGCCATGAAGAACGCCGCCGCCGCAAGCTGCTGGTCAGCAAGCGCGAGATGGCGCGGCTTTGGGCGGCCACGGCCAAGGATGGCATGACGCTGGTGCCGCTGGTGATGTATTTCAATCATCGCGGGCTGGTGAAGATCAAGATCGCGATCGGCAAGGGCAAGAAACTGGCCGATAAGCGCGCGACAGAGGCCAAGCGCGACTGGGACAAACAAAAACGCCGCCTGATGAAGGAACTGGGCTGACGCGGGCTATTGGAACAGCCCCAGCGCCCAAGGGGCCAGAAGCGCAGTCAGCATGGCATTCAGCCCCATGCCGATGCCCGCGAATGCACCCGCCTGCGGGTTGACCTGAAACGCGCGCGCCGTGCCGATGCCATGCGCTGCAACCCCCACCGCGAAACCGCGCGCGCGCCAGTCGCGAATGCCCATCATGTTCATCATGGGAGTGATGACAACAGCGCCGATCATGCCGGTCAGAATGACCAGAACCGCCGTCAATGTGGGTGACCCGCCAAGGTTCTGGCTGATACCCAGCGCGACCGGCGCAGTGGTGCCCTTTGGCGCAAGGGTTGCCAGCAATTCGGGCGACAGGCCCATCGCATGGCCGATTGCCAGCGCTGACAACACTGCCATGCCGGACCCCGCCAGCAGGGCCGCCACAATCGGCAGGACCGCGCGGCGCACTGTGGGCCAGTTCAGCCAGAGCGGCACCGCCAGCGCGACAGTGGCGGGGCCAAGCAGAAAATGCACGAACTGCGCGCCCTCAAAATACGTCGCATAGCTGGTATCGGTGACCCAAAGCAGCGCGGCCAGTAACACCACCGCCACCAGAACCGGATTGACCAGCGGCGCGCGCCCGGCGCGCTGCGCCAGATAATCCCCGGCAAGATAGGCAATCAGCGTGGCACTTAGCCAGATCAGCGGGGTTTCAGCCAGATAGGACCAGATTTCGGCGAAATCACGCATCATCGCCCCCTGTCGCCCCGGTCAGCCGCGCCACAAAAACAAAGGTCAGCACCCCCGCCGCAATAGCCAGCACTGTGGACGCGACCAGCGCCACCCCCAGCGCCAGCCCGTTTTCCCCCAACTGGCGCAAATGCCCCACCACGCCCACGCCCGCAGGCACGAACAAAAGCGACAGGTGGCGCAGGATTCCTTCGCCTGTCGGGCGCATGAAATCCCCCAGCCGCGGCACTGTCAGCATCAGCAGGAATAACAACCCCATTCCCAGCACCGGGCCGGGGGCGGGCAAGGCGAACAGGCGGCTGAGGGCTTCGCCCGCCAATTGACACAGCAGGATCAGCGCAAGGGCATGGATCATGGGAAAACCTTTTTTATTGCTTTCCCCATTAGCCCCGATCCGCGCGAAATGAAAAGGGCCGCGTGATGCGGCCCTTTATGCTGGTCATAGGGTGGAGGTTACTGCGCGGGCACCGCCCCGGTCGGTTTCGGGGTGCCAAAATGGCGGCGGTTCAGGTGCCAGACAAGCCAGATCATGGCCATCTGTGACACCAGCGCGACCACCGTGATTGCCCAATAGCCTGCGCTGAATTTGGCCACCATCCCGGCATCAACCAGCCCCTTGTTCAGCCAGAAATGGATCAGCACCGCGAACCCCACACCGGGACAGACCAGCGCATACGACCCCGGCGAATTTTCGGCACCGAACACGAAGCGTTGCGCGTAACCCTGACGCACCAGCACCAGACCCGCAAACAACAGGAACAGGATTTGCACCGACAGGTATTTCGTCAGCATCGCGAGAGTTTCGCCTGCCATGTCGGGCGAGCCGAAATGCGCACTCAACCCATGGCTTTGACGCAGGCCCAGAATGCTCAGCACCGCCAGCAGTGGCACGATGATCGACAGCGTTGGCGCGGTTTCGGGGTTTGCGCCATTTTCCATCATTGACCGCAGGCCCAGCACCATGGCGACAACCGCAATGATGCCGGATGTCATCAGGAAGAATGTGGACAGCACAAGGCCCAGCCCCGCCACAAGGGGAAGCGTGCTCATGGCGGCGGGAGCGGCCAGACCAACACCAACCATGGCGAAGGCAAAGGCGGGCAATATCTGGCCGAAATTGTTATTGGCCGCGCAGTTGAAGCCGCCTTCGGTCAGGACACGGCCCAGAAAACCACTGTAGAGCTTGAAACCATAGGCACCGATGGCCAGAAACGCGATCAATGCCAGCGGGAACAGATATTCAACGACAGACCACAGCCGCGGCACAAACACCATGCCCAGAATGAACATGACATTGACCGACATGGCCAGCGCCAGCGGCAGCGCCATGACCTGGCTTTGGGCATTGGTACGCGCGAATTTTGCGTAGGCGTCGGTTTTGGCCCATGCCGCGAAACTGCGCAGGTTCCAGACCAGAAGTTTCAGGTTCAGGAAAGCAAAGACCGCAATACCGGCCAATGCCAGCAGGATCATGCCCTGTGTCAGGATGGACCCGTTGGCAAAGGCGGCGGTGATATCTTCGAACACAGGTACGGTTTTTCCGGGATGGGGCAACCAGTGCATCAGCCACATGAAGAAACTGACCGCCAGCCCCCCTGCCCCAAGCGAGGCCAGAAAGTATAGCGGTGAATAGGTATCTGACGGGCGTGCGGGGGTACGGGACATGGTGTTTCCTCTCATTATATATATAAATATGAATATTACAATTAATAGACAGATTTCACCGTGGTTGAATGTCGCACCTGCGGCACCCACCATTCAACATCTTGTGGATAACCCGCCGCTGGCGGCAATATGCAGCGCAACCGCCTTGACTCGGGCCATGCGTTCCGGCCAGACTGTCGGCGACAGTATTCCGAAGGTATTCCTTACCGTGCAATTCACCCGGCTACGCCTGAACGGATTCAAAAGCTTTGTGGACCCCACGGATCTGGTGATTCAGGCGGGGCTTACAGGCGTTGTCGGTCCGAACGGCTGCGGCAAATCCAACCTGCTGGAGGCATTGCGCTGGGTGATGGGTGAAAACCGCCCCACGGCCATGCGCGGGGCAGGCATGGAAGATGTCATCTTCGCCGGAACCGACCAGCGCCCCGCACGCCATTTCGCCGAAGTCACCCTGCAACTTGATAACCGCGAGCGCGTGGCCCCTGCTGCATTCAATGATGCCGACACACTGGATATTGTGCGCCGGATCACACGCGATGCGGGCAGCGCCTACAAGATCAATGGCAAGGAAGCGCGCGCGCGCGATGTGCAGATGCTGTTTGCCGATGCCTCTACCGGCGCACATAGCCCGGCATTGGTGCGCCAAGGCCAGATCTCCGAACTGATCAACGCCAAACCGAAAGCGCGCCGCCGTATTCTGGAAGAAGCCGCCGGCATTTCCGGGCTGTATCAGCGCCGCCACGAAGCAGAACTGCGCCTGCGTGCAACGGAAACCAATCTGGAACGCATCAGCGATGTGATTGACCAGCTTGCCCAGCAACTGGCGCAGTTGACGCGGCAGGCACGGCAGGCCGAACGTTACCGCCAGATTGGCACACGGTTGCGGCAGGTAGAGGGGCTGTTGCTGTACCGGCGCTGGCGCGAAGCCGATCAGGCGCGTCTGGATGCCGATGCCGCGCTGCAAACCGCGCTGCTGGCCAGCGCCCAGACTGAAACGGCCGCGCAACAAGCCGGCCGCACCCGCGAAGCTGCCGAAGAACGCCTGCCCCCCCTGCGCGAAGAAGACGCGGTCGCGGGGGCGGTGCTGCAACGCCTGCATGTCAGCCGCGACACCCTGTCAGCCGAAGAAGCGCGCGCGCTGGAAACCATCCGCACCCTGCAATCGCGCGTGCTTCAGCTTGCGCAGGATATCGACCGTGAAACCGGCCTGAACCGTGATGCAACGGACACAATTGCGCAACTGGAATGGGAACAGGCCCAACTTGCCAAAGCTGCCGAGGGGCATGACGACAAGCTGAATGACGCGACAGATGCCGCCGATGCCGCCGCACTGCTTCTGGCGGATCACGAAGCCGACCTGAGCAGCGCCACCGAAGATGTGGCCCGTCTGGCAGCGCGCCATCAGGCCGTTGAACGCCAGATCAGTGAATTGCAAGCCGCCCTTGCAAAAGCGCGCAACGCCAGCCTGCAAGCCGCAGATGCCCAGTCGCAGGCGCAAGCCACGCTGCAAACCGCGCAAGCCGATCTGGAACAGGCGCTGGAAGAACTCGCCGCTGCGCAAACCCTGACCGAAGATGCCGAAGCCACCCTGCTGGAAGCAGAGGATGCGCGCCATAATGCCCAGACCGATGAATCCGAAGCCCGCGCCACCCTGGCCGAAGCCGAAGGAGAGACCAGCACCCTGCGTGCAGAAGCCGCCGCCCTGTCGCGGCTGGTTGACCGGGAACGCGGGGACGGTACACAGCTTCTTGACCTGCTGCGCGTCGCGGACGGCCACGAACTGGCAATCGGCGCGGCCTTGGCTGATGATCTGCGCGCGCCGCTGTCGGATGGCGGATCGGGCTGGGTGGCATTGCCGGGCTATGACGACGCCGCGCCCCTGCCCAGCGGGGCGCAGCCGCTGGCCCCGCATGTCCAGGGACCGGATGCGCTGGCCCGTCGTCTGTCACAAACAGGGCTGACAGATGCCGCCGATGGCCCCCGCCTGCAACCGGACCTGCGCCCCGGCCAGCGGTTGGTTACGCTTGCCGGTGATCTGTGGCGTTGGGACGGGCTGGTTGTCGCAGCAAAGGATGCCTCCAGCACCGCCGCCTTGCGGCTGCAACAGATCAACCGTCTGGACCGGCTGAAGCGCGATCTGGAACAATCTGAAGCACGGTTGCAGAACGCCCGTGACACACATTCTGGTTTCAAGGCCAGGCTTGATGCGCTGACCGGGGCCGAAAGGCAGGCACGTGATGCCCGCCGCGCCGCCGACCAGCGCCTGACAGATGCGGCGCGCGCCCTGTCGCGGGCGGAAACGGCGCGCGACAGCGCACAGGCCCGACTGGAAAGCGCCACGGCCCAGATGACGCGTTTCAGCGATGATGTCGAAGATCTGTCAGAAACACTGGCCAGTATCGAAGATCAGCGCGCGGAATTGTCCGATCTGGAACAGGCACGCGCCGCAACTGACACGCTGCGCATGACAGTGGAAGCCGCGCGCATCAGCATGCTGTCACACCGCGCGCAGGCTGATGAGTTGCGCCGCGATGCAAAAGCGCGCCTGGCCCGCGGGCAAGAGATCACGAAATCCCTCAGCGGTTGGCGGCACCGTCTGGAAACCGCTGAAACCCGCATCCATGACCTGCAGGCCCGCAAGGAAGCAACCGAAGATGAACTGGCAGAGGCAAGCGCAACACCCGAAGCGCTGGCGGAAAAGCGCGCCGCGCTGACAGATGAAATTACCCGCGCCGAAGCCCGCCACTCGACCGCCCGCGACATGCTGGCAGAGGCCGAGTCCGCGGCGCGCGACGCCGCCGACGCGGAACGCGCGACAGAACGCGCCGCATCCGATGCCCGCGAAGCCCGCGCCCGCATAGAAGCCCGACGCGACGCCGCGCGCGAAAGCGTCGTACAGGCCGAAGCCCGCATCGCCGAGGAAATGGAAACGACGCCACAGGCCCTGCTGGCGCAACTGGACACCGACCCGGACACCATGCCGGATGCAACCACGCTGGACGAAGAACTGACCCGCCTGCGCCGCGCCCGCGATGCCTTGGGGGCCGTCAACCTGCGCGCCGAAGAAGACGCCCGCGAGGTGCAGACTGAACATGACATTCTGGTTCAGGAAAAGGCAGATCTGGAAGCCGCAATCGCCAAGCTGCGGTCTGGCATCAACGCGCTGAACCGCGAAGGGCGCGAACGGTTGCTGATAGCCTTTGACAAGGTGAATGCCAGTTTCTCAACGCTGTTCACCCATCTGTTCACGGGCGGCGAGGCAAAGCTGGTTCTGGTCGAAAGCGACGACCCGCTGGATGCCGGGCTGGAAATCATGTGTCAGCCCCCCGGCAAGAAGCTGTCCATTCTGTCGCTTCTGTCAGGGGGCGAACAGACACTGACAGCGCTGGCGCTGATTTTCGCGGTATTTCTGGCCAACCCCGCCCCGATCTGTGTGCTGGATGAAGTGGACGCACCTTTGGATGATGCGAATGTGGCGCGGTTTTGCGACCTGCTGGACGAGATGTGCCGCCGGACTGAAACCCGCTATCTGATCATCACGCATAACGCCATTTCAATGTCGCGCATGGACCGGTTGTTCGGGGTCACGATGGGCGAACGCGGTGTCAGCCAGTTGGTCAGCGTGGATCTGAAACATGCCGAAGCACTGGTCGCGTGACGTCCTGATCCTGCCTGCGGACCAAAACAGGTCGGATGCCTGATACGGCTATTGATACTGCGCCATTTCATGAGAACCGCAGAAAACCCTTGGAAACTGGAAACCCGGCCTTGATCCCCCAAGGGATTGCAGAGACAGCGTGCCGACGTTCATCCGCACTCACGCGCCTTTATAGAGCATATTGTTTTCGCATATCCGAGGAACACAAAAACCCGTTCCCGTTTTTGCGCGACATGCGCTAGTAGCTGCGGATCAGACCCACCAACCGGCCCTGAACCTGAACCTGATCATCGCGCAGCAGGCGCGTTTCATAGGCCGGGTTGGCCGCTTCCAGTGCGATCATCCCACCATGCCTGCGAAACCGTTTCAGGGTCGCTTCATGACCCTCAATCAGGGCGACAACAATATCGCCGTTATCGGCGGTATTCTGTTCGCGGATCACCACGATATCCCCGTCATTGATGCCAAGGTCGATCATGGAATCGCCTTGCACTTCCAATGCGTAATGTTGTGAACGCGCATTGAGCATGGTTCCGGGCACAGCGACATTGCGCACGGCTTCGCTGATCGCTTCGATCGGGGTGCCTGCCGCGATTTTGCCCATGATCGGCAGGGCCATGGCCGCAGCTTCCACAGGTACGGCGTTCGCAGGGGCTACGGGCTTTTCCGGAGCGCCGCCATCCACGACATGGGCGACAAACCCTTCGCGTGACAATGCATCAGGCAGTTTCAACACTTCGATAGCGCGCGCCCGATGGGGCAGACGACGGATGAACCCGCGTTCTTCCAGCGCCGTAATCAGCCTGTGAATACCCGATTTTGACCGCAAATCCAGCGCATCCTTCATTTCGTCAAAAGATGGCGCGACCCCGTCCTGTTCCATGCGCGTATGAATCAATTTCAATAGATCAATCTGTTTTCGCGTCAGCATATTGCCCCCTGACAGGTCATGGAATACGGATATTCACCTTATGTTCTATGCGCGATCCCTAATCATGTCAAGCCGCCTTACAGTGGAATATACCGCATTTGTTCGCCTGCCTTGCGCGGCCCGCCCCCCGCCGGATGAACCAGCAGCGCGTCGGCGCTGGCCAGCATTGTCAGCAAAGAGCTGTCCTGATTGTCCATCGGCGTAATTGTTGGTCCGGGCGAAAGCGCTGCGCGTATGTAATGCGTGCGCGGGCCGTTTGCGGGCAGATCGCACCCCAGGGCCGCTGTTGCGGATGGCATGGGCCACTGTCCCAAACCCTGCATGGCGCGCAAGGCGGGGCGCATGAAAAGATGCGCGCATACGATTGAGGATACAGGGTTTCCCGGCAGACCCAGCAATACCGCACCTTTCAATTTTCCGGCCATCAGGGGTTTTCCGGGGCGCATGGCAATCTTGTAGAAGCTGCGTTTTGTGCCCAGTGCGTCAACGACCGGCCCGACCAGATCGTGATCCCCGACAGATGCGCCGCCGATGGTCACAATCATATCCGCCCCGGCGGCCAGTTCAAACACGGACCGCAAGGATGTTTCCGTGTCTGCAGCGATTGGCAAAATACGCGCCTGCGCGCCTTCGGCTTCTGCCAATGCCTTGATTGCAAAGGCGTTGGAGGCGATAATCTGATCCGCGCGCGGGGTTTCGCCGGGCATGACCAGTTCGTCGCCCGTTGCGATGATAGCCACATCGGGACGGCGGCTGACCGTGACATTCGGGCAGTTCATCGCGGCCAGCAGCGCCAGCGCCACAGGCGACAGCCTGCGCGGTGCCGTGATGGTGTCCCCGGTTTTGAAATCAACCGCTTGCGCCCGTATATGCGTTGATTTGCCCAGCGATTCAGGCAGCGTAATCAGGTCGCCATCGCGGGCGATATCTTCCTGCAGAACCACACGCGCCACACCTGCGGGTACGGGTGCGCCAGTAAAAATGCGCACAGCTTCGCCTGTAGAAATTCCTCCCGGAAATGCGTGCCCGGCGGCGGCCTGCCCTGTCACGCGCAGCCGGTCCCCGGGCTGCGCATCTGCGGTCACCCCATAGCCATCCATTGCCGAAGCCGCAAAAGGTGGCTGGTCGCGCCCTGCCGTCACAGCGTGGCGCAATACCCGGCCAGCAGCGTATTCCAGCGGGACATCTTCAGTGCTCAGCGGCTGCACAAGCGCGAAGACACGGGCAAGCGCTTCTTCGGGCGTAATCATGTGCGTCCCTCATACCGGCCAGATTTGCCGCCATCTTTCAGCACGACGCGGGTGGCAGTTATGGTCATCGATTTTTCGGCGGCCTTGAGCATGTCATAGACTGTCAGCGCCGCGACAGATGCCGCGGTCAGGGCCTCCATTTCGACGCCGGTCTGGCCTGTGGTGCGCACCTCTGCACGGATGCGTATGCCCGGCAGCGTCTCATCGGGGGTCAGGTCCACGCTGACCTTGGTAATCGGCAACGGATGGCATAGCGGGATCAGATCCGCGCAGCGCTTGGCCCCCATGATGCCCGCAAGGCGTGCAACCCCCAGCACATCCCCCTTCTTTGCGCGACCTTCGGTAATCAGTGCCAACGTTTCGGGCAGCATCTGCACTGCACTTTCCGCAATAGCGATTCGCGCGGTGTGGGACTTTTGCGACACATCCACCATATGCGCATGGCCTTCGGCGTCAAAATGTGTCAGTTTTTCCACATCACACCTTTTCTGACGGATCACGCGCAAGCAATTGCCGCGTGGCCGCCGCAACATCTGTCTGCCGCATCAGGCTTTCACCAATCAGGAAACTGCGCGCACCATAGGTGGCAAGATCAGCCAGATCTGCGGGGGTATATATCCCGCTTTCGGCCACCAGCAACTTGCCGTCCGGCACCAGTTTCGACAGGCGGCGGGTGGTTTCCAGAGTCACCTCGAACGTGTTCAGATTGCGGTTATTCACCCCCAGCAACGGGGACTTCAGGACAAGCGCGCGTTCAAGTTCCTGCTCGTCATGCACTTCGACCAGAACATCCATGCCCCAAGCGACGGCGGCATCTTCCAGTTCACGCGCCTGCAAATCACTGACCGAAGCCATGATGATCAGAATGCAGTCGGCATGCAGGGCGCGGGACTCGGCGACCTGCCATGTGTCATACAGGAAATCCTTGCGCAGCGCGGGCAACTCCACAGCACTGCGCGCGGCCACCAGAAATTCATCCGCGCCCTGAAAACTGGGGCCGTCAGTCAGCACACTTAAACAGGTGGCACCGCCTGCCGCATAGGCGCGCGCCAGCGCGGGCGGGTTGAAATCGGCACGGATAAGCCCTTTCGACGGGCTGGCTTTCTTGATCTCGGCAATCAGGCCATAGCCATCGCGCTGCGCACGAACCAGTGCATCGACAAAACCGCGCGGGGCGCTGGCATTGCGCGCCGCATCCTCGACCTGCGCCAGCGGGCGGGCGGCCTTTCGGGCTGCGACATCTTCCAGCTTGTAGGCTTTGATCTTGTCCAGAATAGTGGCCATCTGCCGTCCTTTGTTTCAGTCTCTCACAGGGCTGATTTTCGCCAGCGAATCAACCGTGCGCATCGCCGCACCGGATGCGATGCTGTCACGTGCCAGCGCCACCCCTTCGGGCAACGTTTCCGCCTTGTCGGCGACCACAAGCGCGGCGGCGGTGTTCAGCAATACCGCATCGCGGTAGGCCGGACGCCCCACCCCCTGAAGCACCGCCAGCAATTCTACCGCGTTTTCCTGCGGACTGCCGCCCAGTAATTCCTCAAACGCGTGGATGGGCAGACCGGCATCTTCGGGGTGCAGTGTGAATTCGCGCAGGCCATCCGCATCCAGCACAACAACCCGGCTTTCAGCCGCGATGGACAATTCGTCCGTGCCGTCCCCGCCATGCACCAGCCAGGCCTTTTCCGACCCGAGCGCCTGCAAGGTTTCAGCCATGGGGCGCAACAGGTCAGGGGAAAACACGCCGGTCAACTGGCGTTTGACCCCCGCGGGGTTGGTCAGCGGGCCAAGGATGTTGAAAATCGTGCGCGTACCAAGTTCCGCGCGCACCGGGCCAACATGGCGCATGGCGGGATGATGCATCGGTGCCATCATGAAACCGATGCCGACATCACGCAACGCGCGTTCCACCACCTGCGGGCCGACCATCACATCAATGCCCAGCGCGCCCAGCGCATCAGCCGCACCGGATTTGGATGACAGGTTGCGATTGCCGTGTTTTGCAACCGGCACCCCTGCCCCCGCCACAACAAAGGCCGTCGCCGTGGAAATGTTCAGCGTGCCCTTGCCGTCACCGCCGGTGCCGACAATATCCATCGCCCCCTCCGGCGCGTTGACCCTGACGCATTTCGCCCGCATCACGCTGGCAGCAGCGGCATATTCGTCAACGGTTTCGCCGCGCGTGCGCATGGCCATCAGAAAGCCGCCGGTTTGTGCCGGCGTGGCCTGCCCGTCAAACAGCAGGTTAAAGGCAATCTCAGCCTCGGGGCGGGTCAGGGCGCGTGTGGCGGCAATGCCGATCAGGGGCTTGAGGTCATCCATCACGCAACAGCCTTCGCCATGTCCAGAAAATTGCGCAACATCGCGTGGCCATGCTCAGACCGGATGCTTTCGGGGTGAAACTGCACCCCTTCAACTGGCAATTCACGGTGCCGCAACCCCATGATCAGCCCGTCATCCAGCCAGGATGTGATTTCCAGACAATCAGGCAGCGTCGCGCGGTCCACGACCAGCGAATGATAGCGCGTTGCATTCAGCGGCGAGGGCAGGCCCGCAAACACGCCCTTGCCCGCATGGTGCATCGCGCCCAGCTTGCCATGCACGATCTGGGGTGCGCGCACCACATTGCCGCCGAATGCCTGTCCGATGGTCTGGTGGCCCAGACAGACGCCCAGCAAGGGCACACGCGCGTCGGCGGCGGCCAGCGTCAGCGGCAGGCAAATGCCTGCCTGATCGGGGTCGCAGGGACCGGGCGACAGCACAATCGCCGACGGGTTCAGCGCCATCGCCTGCTGCACGTCCAGCGCATCATTGCGCCGCACCACCACATCGGCGCCAAGTTCACCGAAGTAATGCACCAGATTATAGGTGAAACTGTCGTAGTTATCTATCAGCAGCAGCATGGGCGGGGCCTTGAAGATTAGGGCAGGTGCCCTGAAAACGGGACATCTGTCATACATGCCCGCGCGCAGGCCGGAAGGTCAAGCCTGCTGGCCGCAATCTGTTTGATTGCAGTGCGCTTTTGTGGGAAAGATTGGGCAGGCGCCGGGGGCTGACGGGTTTATACCCCCATGACGGCGCAGGGGCGCATATTGCGTCTGCATAATGCGGGTTAGAGCGGGGAAATCAGGTGAACAGCATCGGTGTTGCGGGTTTCGGCCTTGGTTTGGCAATTGCCGTGGCGGGTCTGGTGGGTGTGGCGGTTGTTTTTCCACTACCGTCACCGGAAGTTCCTGCGCAGCCTGTCATGCAACAGACATCGCAACCGCCTGCGCCCGAACCTGTCACACCCGCACCGGAACTGACGCTTTCGGATGCAGATGATCCCGGGCAGGATGATGGCGTGGCAGATATTCCCGAACCACAGCCGCCCGACACTGCGCCCACGCCGGTGCCGACGGAACCCGACCTGCCGCGCCCTGTTGCAACCGCAGATATGGCAGATGCGCCGCCCCCGACCGCGCCAGATTCCGATCAGCCCGCCGTGATGCCGGATGCAACAGGCGATCTGGTGCCGCTTGCGGACCTGCCGGACATGCCATCCCCCAACGCGGAACCAGCACAGGACCAGCCCCGGTCAACGGGTGCGCCAGCCGCCATTCTGCCCGACACAACTGCAATGACCGTGCCGCCACAAGCCGTGGACACGGATATGGCACCGCTTGTGCCGCAACATGGCATGCCGATGGCCGCGCTATCCATTCCGCAAGGCCCGGAGGGCGCGCCACACGCACCCGATGGCGTGCCGCAGATTGACCCGCCCCCCCCCGCCGCGCCAGCCGACGCAGCGCCGGTCATCGATGCGGTGGAACCGCCCGCCCCGGAGGGTGAAATGCCGCCCGCGCCCGCCGACGATCTGGCAGAACCTGAAACGCCCGCCACCCCGCGCGACACTATGCCCGGAACCCGTATCAGCGGTTTGCCCGGCATGCCGCGTGCGCCGCGCGACCCCATTCCCGCCCTGCCCGATGCAGGCCCTGCCGCCGACGCGCCGCACCCCCTGACCGCGCTGGAACGCAATGCCATAGCGGTAGACCCCACGCCCGGTGGGGCATTGATGGCGCTGGTCCTGCATGACCCCGGCCTGCCGATGCCGATGCGCCGTGATCTGGCCGCCCGGGAACTTCCGTTCACGGTTGCGCTGAACCCGATGGACCCCAGCGCCGCCGAAGCTGCGGAACTTTATCATCAGTCCGGCAAGGAAGTGCTGATTCTGGCCAATGGCATTCCTGCAAGGGCCACACCATCCGATATTGACGTGACATTCGGCGCCTATTTCGAAAATGTGCCGCTGGCTGCGGGGGTCATCGACCTGCCGCGCGACGGTTTCGTGCGCAATGCGCAGCTTTTGTCGGAGGTCATGAAAGTCATCGCGCGGGACGGGTATGGGCTGGTAACCTTTGCCGGTGGCACGGGTCAGGCAGCGCGGTCCGCACAATCCATGGGCGTGCCCCATGCCGAAGTGTTTCGCAGCCTTGATGCCGGTGACGAAAGCGCCATCACCATAAGGCGGTTTCTGGACCGCGCCGTGTTTCAGGCCAGTCAGGTTGGATATGTGATCGTATTTGGTGAAGCCAGCAACGAATCCACGCTCAACGCGTTGGACTTGTGGCAGTCCGAAGGGCGCGTCGATCAGATAGATCTGGTTCCTGTATCCTCAATCCTGCTGTCGCGCTGATGCGGAAACGACTTGCGCCCTGCAATGCGGAACGCTAGGTCAGGGGCATGGCCGCTTGCTGGAACTGGTAGACAGACCAGACTTAAAATCTGAGGCCCGTCAGGGCGTGCGGGTTCGAGTCCCGCAGCGGCTACCAGACTTGTTGAAACCGCCCCGGAATCAGGCCGTTTTCAATCAGCGCAGCATCAGATGAAAATGCGGGCACCTGCCGGGCGCGGGCCGGATAGACCAAGCGTGACAATCTGCTGGAAAAAATCACTTTTTTGTGGTAACATTTTTTTGTTTTTTATCGCAAAAGGTAATTGCTATGTCACGCCTTCCACTTGCGCTTGCGCTTGCCTTAGGGTTCGCCACACCTGCCTTTGCCGCCGACAGCACTCCTGGACCCGTCGCTCCTGCAGCTCCTTTTGCTGCCAAAACAAAGTCGCGCCCTGCTATCGGGTTGGGGCTGACAGTCGCATTCGGATCGGGCCGGGTTGAAACCGGGATTGGCCTGCGCGTGTTTTCCGGCAACCGCCGCAACCGGGCCGTGGGGTCGCTGAGTCTGGACTACATGTTCAACAGCCAGAGTCTGCGTGCGGGTGTTGGCGTGGCGTATCTGGGCAACAATATTTTCGGTGGTGCGGATGTGGGGTATAATTTCACCCATCGTGATATCGATTTCGGGCTCAACCTCGGCGGTGCTAACACACGGCGTGGAAATGTGCAGGCCCCTGCGCCGGTCGCCCCGCCGGTGACTACAGCTGAGTGAGATCCCAGGCCCATTCCGCGCAACTTCTGACACGATGCGCGCTTTCAAGGCATCGCAGACAGGCGGTCATGCCGCCTTGAATTTTCGGGAAGACCTGAATTTTTAGCGTTGCGCGTTCATTTGCATGCCCACGCCCCACCCTAACTCTTCCGCATGGCCGGAAAACGCAACACCGGTTCCCACTTTTGCGCGACATGCGTCAGGTGCGTCCCTCGCGCAGCCATGCCCCCAAACTGAGTCCTGCGGCCAGCAGCAACCATAGCCAGCCAGGCAACAGCGCAGCGCTGCGAAGTTCCGTCGTGACATAGGCGTCGCGCGGGGTCAGGCCCAGCCAGCCGCGCCCGGCAGCCGCGCGCCCATCCCGCACAAGGCGCAGATCCGGCAGGCCCGTTTCGACCTGCACAACACCGCCACGCCGGTCGTCAATCACTGTGCGCAGATGGGCTTCGGTGGCAATCGTTTCTTCGAATTCACGCGGGGCGCGCGGGCCAAGCGCAACCACTGCACTCAACTCCCCTTCCTGCAACTGGTACAGGCCTATTTCGGGCGCATCCCATTCAGCGCGGTATTCCCCCGGCGCATCCTCGTGCAGTTCCAGCACAGTATCCTGCCCGTCAGGCGCGGTAATGGTAACATCGCCCACCGCATCAAGCAGGCTGCGGCGCATGACGGTAATGCGGTTTCCTTCGGTGGTGGCGGTCAGGGTTTCTTCTTCCAGTTCCGGTTCCGCCATCATCCAGTGCGCAAGGCGGCGCAGCAATTCCAGCTGCGGCCCGCCCCCTTCGAAACCGCGATCCCAAAGCCATGTCTGGTCCGATGCCAGTAACGCCAGACGCCCGCGCCCGACACGGTCCAGCATCAGCAGCGGGCGGTCATCCACGCCCGACATGACCACCTGCCCATGCTGCGGGTCCAGTTCGATCTGGCGGAACCAGCGCCCCCATGCCGGACTTCCGTCATCTGATGCGGGGGCCAGATCTTCCAGCCCGGCGGTGACAGGGTGGCGCTTGCCCAGATCGGTCACAACGGGACGGAACCCTTCTTCGATGACACGCGCAGTGGGGCGGGCCGGAAAGATATCGCCCAAAGGCGAGCGCCAGATCGATTCCGCCCCGGCCAGTTCCGGCCCGCCCACAACCAACAGCGCGCCGCCTTCTTCGACATAACGCGCAATATTACTGAAATACGCATTGGGCAGAATGCCACGGCGGCGATAACGGTCAAAGATGATCAGATCGAATTCATCAATCTTTTCAACGAACAATTCGCGCGTCGGGAATGCAATCAGCGACAGCTCGTCCACCGGAACCCCGTCATGGCGGTCCGGCGGGCGCAAAATGGTGAAATGCACCAGATCAACCGCAGGGTCGGATTTCAGCAGATTGCGCCATGTGCGTTGCCCTGCATTGGGTTCCCCCGACACCAGCAACACGCTCAGGCGGTCGCGCACCCCGTTGATCTGGACAATGGCGGCATTGTTGCGGGTGGTCAATTCGCCCGGCGCTTCGTCCAGTTCAAACTGCAGAACATTCATCCCGCCCCGGTCCAGCGTCACCGACAGTTCCAGTTCCTCGCCAATCGGCACCATGGCGGTCTGCGCGGGCGCATCGTCAACCGCATATCGCAGGGTGGTGAAACGCGACGTGTCGGGCGGGACCGCGCCCTGATCCTCCACCTTCAGGGTCAGGGTGACAGGTTCACCCAGAATGGCAAAGGCGGGCGCATTGCGGATGATCAGCCTGCGGTCCCAGTCACCGGCCCGCCCGGTTTGCAGCAAATGGGTGGGCGCGGGCACCGAAAGCGGCACATCAGCATCATGCAACTGCCCGTCCGACACGACAAAAACCCCCGCCAGCCGGTCGCGGGGTATTTCGGCCAATGCCGCTGAAAGGGCGCTGTTCAGTTGTGTGCCTTCATTGCCGGTACCATCCGGCACGGAAACAACGCGCGTGTCCATGTCCAGCCCGGCCAGTCCGGTTTCCAGATGGGCCAGCGCGGCTTCGGTCTGCGCATCGCGCCCCCCGATCCGGTTCGATGCGGTTTCATCCACCATGACCAGCGCGATGTCGGACAGGGGTTCGCGGGTTTCGTCCTGCAATGACGGGTTGGCCAGCGCGGCCAGCAACGCCAGCGCCGCCAGCCCGCGCAACCACCAGCCGCGCAACCCCTGCCACAGCGCCAGCGCCACCATGGCCGCAGCAATCCCGGCCAGCCCCCATAACACCAGCAGCGGCACCAATGGGGCCAGAATGATTTCCTGCGCGGCACTCATTGTCCCAGCCTTTCCAGCAACGCGGGGACATGCACCTGATCGGATTTGTAATTGCCGGTCAGAACATGGGTAATCAGGTTGACCCCGAACCGATAGGCCATTTCGCGCTGCCGTTCACCCGTGACCCCCATGCCGATGCGGAACATCGGTAGGCCCGCATCATCCACCGCCCATGCGGCAGCCCAGTCATGCCCGCCGATAATCACCGGCGTGACCCCATCATTCAGGTTGCGGAAGGGCATGCCTTCGGCCAGTTCCGCATCGCGCGGCGCGGCTTCCACCCAGACATCCTGACCGGTGTGGCGGCCCGGAAATTCCTGCAACAGATAGAATGTGCGCGTCAGCACATGGTCTTCGGGCACCGGTTCCAGCGGCGGAATGTCCAGCGGGCGCGCAATGGCCTGCAGGCGGCGCGCTTCGGGGGTGGTGCGTGTCAGCCCGGCCAGTTCCGCATCGCGCGTGTCAAACATGATCATGCCGCCACCGCGCAGATAACGGTTCAGCTTCGCATAGGCCGCGTCGGACGGAATGGGCGAATCCTCAGTCACGGGCCAGTAGATGAACGGAAAGAAAGTCAGCTCATCACGTTCCAGATCAATCCCGATCGGGGTTGCCGGTTCAACCGATGTGCGCTGGTACAACACCCGCCCCAGCCCCAGAAGCCCTGCCGCCGCGACATCATCAACACGGGCATTTCCCGTCATCACATGCGCCAGAACCACATCTGCGGTTGCCGCCAATGCCAGCCGGTCATCAGCGCGGGCGCCCTGCTCGGTGCCCATGACCAGAAATGCCATGGCCAGCAACGCAACAGTCGCGCCGCGCCGCAACCGCCCCGACAGCGCAAGCGCGGCCAGAATATCCAGACATAATGCGCCAAGGCCAAGCAACAGGAACAGCGCCTTCAGATCGCGTTCCTGCGCAACATTATCGCGTTCCACCGTGACTGTTGCGGGCCAGCGGCTTGGCGCAAGCGCCATGTCCGGCTGACCAAGGTTCAGCGCGAAACTGCCTACCGCACTGGAATACACTCCCGGCGGCAGGTCCGGCCCGAATTCGCGCCCCGCAAGCGCGCTGCCCGCAACGACAGGGGCTGAACTGGAATCCAGAACCTGCCCGAACCCGTCAAGCGCGCGCTGGGGCTGCCAGTCCATGCTCGCCAGTTCCTGTGCATCCGGTGCCGCGGGGCGCGTGGAAACCGCCAGCCGTTCCAGCATGTCCACAAACAACCCCGAAAGCGGCAGGTTCGACCAGTCGGCATTGGCGGTGGTATGTATCAGCACCACTTGCCCGCTGCCGCTGAACTTGCGCGTGATCAGCGGTGTGCCATCAGCAAGCGATGCAATCGTGCGCTCACCCAATCCCGGATCAGGCTGGGCCAGCACCTGCGCGCTGATGGTGACATCGTCGGGAATTCGCAGCCCCGCAAAGGGCGACTCCGGCGTGAAATCGCGCAGGCGCCGCGGCTCTCCCCAACTCATCGCGCCACCGACAGTGCGCCCGCCAATGCGCAACCGTACCGGCAACAGCGGGTCTTCGTCATTGCGCGCAACATCGCTTGCCGCCAGCCGTGGCCCCGCGAAACGCAACAACATGCCGCCATCATTGACAAAATCCAGCACCTGCGCGGTTTCCACTTCGGACAATTGGGCAATATCCACAAGGATCAACACATCAGGCGCAGTCAGCAGCAAATCATCCACAGACGCGCTTTCAATCAGTTCCGACACCGGGCCAAGCGCCTGACGCAAGTAAAGAAACGGCGATAACAGGTCCAGCCCTTCACGCCCTTCACGACCGGTCAGCAGGGCAACCTTGCGCCGTTGCAGAGCATCATCAGTCAGCGCTACGGCACCGGCGCTGCGTTCACCCGCAATCTGAAATCGCGCAATCCGGTTGCGCAGTTCCGGCTGCAAGGTCAGATCCAGCGTTGCCGTTGCTGCGCCATCGGCAAAACCGGCAGCCCCACTGGCCAGCACCCGTTCCACCCCCGCAGGGTCGCGGCCTGTGGCAGTTATCTGAATATCCTGTGCGGCCAGCCCGGCGGGGCGATGCGCGGAAATCTGGACCACACCATCGCGCAGCACCGGAGGTGCCAGCGCCATGACCACGCGCGAGGTTTCAAAAACCGTCACTGTGCCATGCGTTTGCAGCCTGTCCAGAAGCGCGCCGCGATAGGGGTGGTCCAGCCCGTCTGACAGCCAGTAACTGTCGAAACCCTCGGGCAATTGCGCCAGCCAGCTGTCCATCGCATCAGCATTCGCAGCAAAAGGTGCAGGCACCAACGCAGGCAGGCGTTCCAGCCAGTGATCTGCCGCGCGAAAGGTCAGCTCACCCGCAGGCAGGTCCGTCAACGCCACCACGGCCACAGGGCGGCCAGCGCGGCCCGCCTCGGTCAGGATATCACGCATCCGCGCCTGACGCTGCGGCCAGTCGCGGGCACTGGCCCAGCTTGCATCGCTGATGACCAGCAGCGGCCCTGTCCCTTCACGCGCGGGTTGCGGGTTCAGCACCGGCCCTGCAAACGCGATGATCAGCGCCGCCACCGCCACGGCCCGCAGTACCAGCAGCCACCAGGGCGTCTTGTCGGTCTCTGACGTTTCATCCTTCAGCCCGATCAGCAGCGCCACCCCCGGAAACCGCCGGATGACAGGCGCAGGCGGCACCGCACGCAGCAACCACCACAGCAATGGCAGCACCAGCAATACAGCCAGCAGCGCAGGGGTCGCAAATCCTATCGGGCCAAGCGTGAACATCAGACAGCCCGCCTTGCATCCAGTTGTTGCCACAGCCACATCAACGCTAGGCCAGCGGGCTGGTCGGTATGGTGGGTCAGCATGTGCCAGCCCGTCGCGCGGGCCAGTCCGGCCAGCATATCCTTGCGTTCGGCCAGACGGTCGCGGTAGCGCGCGCGCAGATCGGCCGCGCGCAGGGTTTCATGGCGCAAGCCCCCGCCCATGGATGTGAAAATGGACCTGCCGCGATAGGGGAATTCTTCCTCAGCGGGGTCCAGCACCTGCACCAGCGCCCCGCGCACGCCCTGATCCGCGGCACGGCCCACAGCCGCTTGCAGCCCTGCGGGGTCACCCAGAAAGTCAGACAGAAAAACCGTGCGGCTATGCGCCGGCAACACGGACAACGGGGGACTGCCATAGTCTTCGCCCCCCCCGTCGCCAAGCAGCCCTGCCGCCAGCGGGTCAAGCTGCGCGCGCCCCGCACGCGGGGGCATATCCGGCATCAGCCCGACACGTTCGCCACCTTTCAGCAGCAGGACCGCCAGCGCCAGCGCCAGCAGCTTTGCCCGGTCTGCTTTCGTCGCGCGGGATTTATGGCCGGAAAACCCCATGGCCTGCGACTGATCCACCCACAGATTCACAGCTTGCGCCGCCTGCCATTCGGTTTCGCGCACGAAATGCGTGTCGGACCGCCCTGACCGCCGCCAGTCGATCCGCGCGCCCCAATCTGATGCGGTTGCGGGCCGGTACTGCCAGAATTCATCACCCGTGCCCGCACGCCTGCGCCCATGCGCGCCCGGCAGAACCGAATTTGCCAGATGCTCTGCCTGCGCCAAAAGCGCGGGCAGCGGGGCTGCAAGCCCGTCTGCACGGGCGCGCAGCGTCGCCTGCGGGTCGGCATGCGGTTGGGTCAAGCAGCCTCCTCCATGCGGGTGGCGGCGGCGGCAACACGGTCAATGATGGCGCCCAGATTTTCGCCGCGCGCCCTTGCGGCAAAACCCAGCGCCATGCGGTGGCTCAGCACCGGCCGCGCAAGCGCCGCCACATCTTCAAGCGCGGGGGCAAGCCGCCCGTCCAGCAGCGCACGCGCCCGCACTGTCAGCATAAGCGCCTGCGCCGCGCGCGGCCCCGGCCCCCAGCTGACAGCATCGCGGACTGCATCATGGGCTTCGAGTTCGTCGGGGCGACAGGCGCGCACCAGATCAAGGATCGCATCCACCACTGTCGCGCCCACAGGCATGCGGCGCAGCAATGCCTGCGCATCCTGCAATTCCGCCGCCGTGAACACCTGATGCGCCGCGCCATCTTCCAGCCCGGTGGTTGCCAGAAGGATATCGCGTTCCGTGTCCCGGTCGGGATAGACAACATCAATCTGCACCAGAAACCGGTCAAGCTGCGCTTCGGGCAACGGGTATGTGCCTTCCTGTTCAATCGGGTTTTGCGTGGCCAGCACATGGAAGGGGCGTTCCAGCCGGTGATGCGCGCCTGCGACAGTGACTTCGCCTTCCTGCATCGCCTGAAGCAGGGCGGCCTGCGTACGCGGGCTGGCGCGGTTGATTTCATCTGCCATCAGCAACTGACAGAAAATCGGCCCTTCAATAAACCGGAAGGCGCGCTTGCCATCCTCGGAAATCTCCAGCACTTCGGACCCCAGAATGTCAGCGGGCATCAGGTCGGGGGTGAACTGGATGCGATTGCCTTTCAGCCCCATGACGGTGGACAAGGCGTCCACCAGCCGCGTCTTGCCCAGACCGGGCAGCCCGATCAGCAGGCCATGACCGCCGCATAACATGGCCGTCAGCGTCAGATCGACCACGTTTTTCTGGCCGATAAACCGGTTATTGATACTTGCGCGGGCTTGCGCCAGCTTGTCGCCCAAAGCCTCGATCGCGGCGATCAGGTCGGTTTCGTTGCTCATCCGGGCGCTCCTTCGGGGTGATTTCTTGTATCAAACGACTATCTGTCAGATAGTGACATATCGCATAGGCCGCCAATGACAAAAACACCTGATGAACAAAATAGCGTGACTCCATCGGCAGATATGCTGGCCCAGGCTGCAAAAGCGGCCAGCAAAGGCAAGGGTCTGCCGCCGGTGCATCTGTGGAACCCGCCCTTTTGCGGGGATCTGGACATGCGCATTGCGCGGGACGGAACGTGGTTTTATCAGGGCACACCGATTGGTCGGCCTGCGCTGGTGCGGCTGTTTTCAACCATCCTGAAACTGGAAGATGGCAAGTATTTCCTCGTCACCCCGGTTGAAAAGGTTGGGATCACGGTTGATGACGCCCCTTTCGTTGCGGTGGATTTCCGCGTCGATGGAACCGGGCAGGACCAGAATCTGGTCTTCACAACCAATGTCGGCGATGAGGTTCGCGCGGGCGCGGACCACCCCATGCGCGTGATCCGCGACGATGAAACCGGCGAGCCTGCGCCCTATATCATGATCCGCAACGGGCTGGAGGCATTGATAGACCGCAAAAGCTTCTACCGGCTGGTGGATTTGTGCCGCCATGAAACCCATGCCGGGGGGCAATGGTTCGGCATCTGGTCGGGCGGGCAGTTCTTTCCTGTGATTCCGTCGGGGGAACTGGGGTAGCCTGACCTGCCTGATGGCGCTGCCGCTTGAACCGGGCATGAAACGCGCACTCCCAAAGGCGCGGAGCAAAGGGCGCGGGCTTCGCGCCTTTGGGATACGCTATATCTGCTGTAGACATGCCCCGGCGGTCACACCCCGATCATCGTGCCTTGCAACACTGCCACCACTTTGCGCGCCTCCCCTGCGACCGCCACCACTTCGGCGCGCACAACGATAAGCCTGCGGCCTGCGCGGATAACTTCGCCGGTGGCTTCCAGCCTGTCACCAATGGCCGGGGACAACAGGTTGATCTTCATTTCAGCGGTCATCACCTCCTGCCCATCGGACATGGATGACAGCGCCGCGTAACCTGCGGCGGAATCCCCCAGCGCGAAGGCCACTGCCGCATGCGCCGCGCCATGCTGCTGGCCGAATTCAGCCAGGATAGGGGCATGAATGACACAGCGCCCCTGCATGGCTGCTTGCAATTCAGCGCGCAGGCTGGCCATCATGGATTGACGGGCGAAGCTGTCTGCGATGCGCGGGTCAATCATGGTCGCAATTCCGGCTTTCAGATAAGGGACAAGGGCATGTTGTATCAGGAACTTATCCGGCGCAAGCGTGATGGCGGCACATTGACCGCCGCAGAACTTGGCGCGATTGTTGCGGGTATTTCCGATGGCAGCATGGGCGATGCGCAGCTTGGCGCATTTGCGATGGCCGTGTTGCTGCGCGGCATGGACCTGACGGAACGCGTCGCCCTGACCACCGCCATGCGCGATTCGGGCGACGTGATGGAATGGGACCGCGGCCCGGTCATCGACAAACATTCCACTGGCGGAATCGGGGACACAGTATCCCTGATGCTGATGCCTGCGATGGCGGCCTGCGGGGCTGTTGTACCAAGCATCGCGGGGCGGGGTCTGGGGCATACAGGCGGCACGCTGGACAAACTGGAATCAATTCCCGGCTATGACATTGCCCCCGATGCCGCGCGCCTGCGGCGCATCGTGGCGCAAACCGGCTGCGCGCTTGTGGGCCAGACCGCCGCGCTTGCGCCCGCCGACAAGCGGTTTTACGCCATCCGCGATGTCACCGGCACCGTCGAATCGCTGGACCTGATCACAGCGTCCATCCTGTCCAAGAAACTGGCCGAGGGGCTGGATGCGCTGGTGCTGGATGTGAAATGCGGCAACGGGGCCTTCATGGAAGATCTGGATTCCGCGCGCAATCTGGCCCGCGCGCTGGTCGATGTGGGCAATGGCGCCGGGTGCCGGACCGTGGCATTGATTACCGACATGTCGCAGCCCCTCGCCCCTGCTGCGGGCAATGCGCTGGAAATGAACCTGACGCTGGATTTTCTGACCGGCCGCGCAGTGGATGCGCGCCTGTGGCGGGTGACCTGCGCGCTGGGTGGCGAAGCACTGACCCTTGCGGGGCTGGCAAATGACCCGGAACAGGGGGTTTCCATGCTGGAAAATGCCTTCCGGTCGGGGGCGGCGGCGGAATGCTTTGGCCGGATGGTCGCCGCATTGGGCGGGCCTGCGGATTTGCTGGAAAATGCGCAGGCATATCTTCCGGCGGCACCGGTCACGCAGGTCGTGGCCGCCCCGTCAGCAGGGGTGGTGACAGGTTATGATACGCGCGCCATCGGGCTGGCAGTCATCGGGCTGGGCGGCGGGCGACGGCAGCCATCTGACCGGATTGACCCGCGCGTGGGGTTCGCGGAAATCGCGCCTGTGGGCCAAAGGGTTCAGGCAGGCGACCCGCTGGCGATTGTCCATGCAGCAGATACGGACAGCGCGGCACTTGCCACCAAGGCATATCTGGCCGCTTGCCGGATTGGCGACACCCCCGCCGCCGCCCCCGCGCCGCTTGTTCTGGACCGGATCAGCGGCTGATCAAGCGGGCCGCGCCCCGCTGCGCAACCGCAGGGCAACCATGGCCCCCAGCACCGCCAGCAGGGCAACCCATACCGGCACATCGCCCACGCGCGCATAGAGTGTCGCGGGCAAGGCCGTCGGCAAAGGCGCGTCCAGAAACCCGGTTTCACCCAATCCCAGTTGCGCGACAATCCCGCCACGCGCGTCAATCACAGCCGACACACCGGTATTGGCCGCGCGCAGCACCGGCAACCCCTGTTCCACCGCGCGCAGTCGTGCCTGTGCCAGATGCTGGAACGGGCCGGTCATTTCCCCGAACCATGCGTCATTGGTGATCTGCAACACCCAGTCGGGGCGGTCTGTGCCGCGCAAATGCCGTGGAAAAATGGATTCGTAGCAGATCAGCGGCAGCGCATGGCCCAGCGGCCCCATATCCAGCAAGGCGGGGCCGGGACCGGGGCTGTAGCCTTGCAACACCTGCGCGGCGAAACCAGCCATCCCGCTGCCCAGCAGAAATTCCGACAGCGGCACATATTCGCCGAAGGGCACCAGATGGTGCTTGTCATAAATCTGCGTGACCTGTGCCGTGATGTCCAGAACCGCAAGACTGTTGAAATAGCGCCCATCTTCATAGCGCTGCACGCCGAAACCCAGCAGGGTTTCGGGGCCATGTGCATGCGTGGCTTCGGCCATCATGGCAAGCCCGTCGCCTGCATGTTCCAGAAAGAAAGGCACAGCCGTTTCCGGCCAGACAATCAGCGCAGGCGCGGGGCTGGCGGGTGCGGCAGTCTGGTCCAGCAGGCGGTTGAAAAACCGCTGCGGGTTGTCGCCCTGCCATTTTTCGGCCTGCGGGGCATTGGGCTGCGCCAGCCTTATGACGTGGTTCTGTGCGGGCGGCAGGTCGCTCTCGCCCCCGCCCCAGACCCACAGGCCCGCAACAAGCGCCAGACCAGCCAGCAGCCCGCCAGCGCGCTGCAATCCTGTCTGCCCCAGCGCAGGCAACAGCGCCACAACCAGCACCAGCAGACTAAGCGCCCCCGCGCCCCCCCATGCGGCCAGTTGCATCAGCGGTGTGCCCACCAACACATGCCCCAGCATGGCCCAGGGAAAGCCTGTGAATATCCAGCCGCGCCCCAATTCCAGCGCAACCAGTGCCGCCACCAAGGCAACCAGCCGCCCGCGCCCATGGCCAGCCCACGCGGCCAGCCACCCCGCTGCGGCCCAGAACAACGCCATACCCCCCGCCATCAGCACCAATGCAAACGGGGCCATCCAGCCATGGCGTTCAGGTTCAATAAAGAACGGCTCCACAATCCAGAACAGGCTTGCGGCGAAATACCCTGTTCCCGCCGCCCATAAACGCCAGCTCCAGTTCCGGGGCGTGGCCTGCAATGGCAATAGGCAAAACAGCACCGCAAGCGCCGCGATTGTCACCCACCACCACCCAAGCGGGGCCTGCCCCGCCGCCATGACAGCGCCAAGCCCGCCATAAGCGGGAAAGGCCACCCAGGCCATCTTTTGACGTGGCGCGCGCGGGTCTTGCTGCGGGGGCGGCGCTGGCTGGCCGTTACCTGTCATTGCGGAACAGATTCACGCAAGGCTTCCGGAATATGGATGCGCAACCGTTCAATCCTGCGCGGGCCTGCCTCGATCACCTCGAATTCAAGGCCGGATTCATGCGCGATCAACTCGCCGCGCACAGGCACCCGCCCGACCAGCACAAAGACCAGCCCGCCCAACGTGTCGATTTCTTCATCCTCATCTTCAGCCGTCAGCGCAAAGCCCAGCCGAAGTTCCAGTTCTTCCAGCGGCGTGCGGGCATCGGCCAGCCATGTGGCGGGTGTTTCTTCCTTGATATGGGCTTCTTCGGCGGTGTCGTGTTCGTCTTCAATCTCGCCGACGACCTGTTCCAGCAGATCCTCGATGGTGACCAGCCCGTCCACCCCGCCATATTCATCGATCATCAGGGCGAAATGTGTGCGCTCTGCCTGCATCTTGCGCAGCAACACGCCCAGCGGCATGGACGGGGGCACATACAGAATGGGCCGCAACAGCGGGGCCAGATCAAGGCTGTGATGGCCGTTGAACCCGTAATGCAATGCAAGATCCTTCAGCAGCAGCAGTCCGACCGGGCTGTCCAGCGTTTCCGAATAAACCGGAATCCGTGAATAGCCCGAATCGCGGAATGCCTGAACAATCTCATCCAGTTCAGCGCCTTGTTCCACGGCCACAATCTCGGCTTTGGGGACGGCGACATCTTCGACGCGCATATCCGACAGGTTCGCCAGTCCCGGCAATGCCGGACCCAGACGGTTACTGCCGCTGTCGTCATCATTCTGGTCGTCGGGGGAAAGTGCATCAAACAAGCGGCCAAACAAGCCGCGCGATTCGCTGTCCTTGGGATCATCCTGCGCGCGCTGCGCCGCCATAGATCCGTCTGTCGTGTCGCCCATGGGTCCTTTCCAGTGCTAAAGTGGCATTTCTGCCCCGTCCGCATATGGGTCTGCCACCCCCAATAATGCAAGTATGCGGATTTCGATTTCTTCCATCACGGCGGCATCTTTGTCACGGATATGGTCATATCCCAGCAAATGCAGGGTTGAATGCACAACCAGATGGGTCAGGTGGTCATCAAATGTCTTGCCTTGTTCCTGCGCTTCACGCGCGCAGGTGTCATAGGACAACGCGATATCACCCAGGGATTCCGGGTCGTCGGGGTCGCCATCCGGCGCATCATCGGGGCGGCCCCCGTCAGTTTCAGCGCTCAAATCCCAGACTGGCCAGCTCAGCACATTGGTCGGGACGGGTTTGCCGCGAAACTGGGCATTCAGCTCCGCAATGCGCGCATCATCGCAGGCCATAAGCACGATTTCATAGCCTGCGGGTGCAATATTCAGCCCGGCCAGAACAGCGCAGGCCGCGCGTTCGGCCAGTTCCTGCAGCGGCACAGTATTCCAGCGCGCATCCTCGATAACCAGATCAACCAGCGGCGCAGTATCAGCCATCCTGTTCTTCGTCGCGTTCATAAGCCTGAATGATGCGGGCCACCAGCGGGTGGCGCACCACATCAGCAGATGTGAAATAGCTGAACCCGATGCCCTTGACCCCGTCAAGAATGCGTTCGGCAGCCCGCAACCCCGACTGCGTGCCGCGCGGCAGGTCAACCTGGCTGCGGTCACCGGTAATGGCCATGCGCGACCCTTCACCCAGACGGGTCAGGAACATTTTCATCTGCATTTCTGTGGCGTTCTGCGCCTCGTCCAGCACAACAAACGCATTGGACAGCGTGCGCCCCCGCATGAAGGCCAGCGGCGCGATTTCGATGCGCCGTTCTTCCATCAGCTTGGCCAGTTGCTTGCCCGGCAGAAAATCATTCAGCGCATCATATAGCGGCTGCATATAGGGATCGACTTTTTCCTTCATGTCACCGGGCAGAAAACCCAGACGCTCGCCCGCTTCAACTGCGGGGCGCGATAGCAAAATCTTGTCGACATGGCCATCGCTGAACATCTGCACCGCAACCGCCACTGCGATATAGGTCTTGCCGGTGCCTGCGGGACCAATGCCGAAATTCATCTCGTTTTCCAGCAGGGCGCGGGTATAGGCCTGCTGCGCTTCAGTGCGGGGGATGATGGATTTCTTGCGGGTGCGGATTTCCAGTCGGCCGGTGCGGAACATTTCCAGTTGTTCCTGCGGTCCGTCCTCGCTCGGGGCGGCCCGCCCCATGCGGATCAGCGCCGCAATATCCCCGGATTCGATCTGACGCCCTTCTTCCAGCATCTGATATAATGCCCCAAGAACCTGCATAACCAATGCGCGGGCATCTTCGGGGCCGATCACTGTCAGTTGATTGCCGCGCCGCAAAATCTGCACACCAAGCTGGCTTTCCAGATGGGTCAGGTTGCGATCATATTCACCGCAGAGATCAACCAAAAGGCGGTTGTCGGAAAATTCCAGATGCGACTGTGCCGCTTCCAGCGGGTTATCTTGCGGGGTCAAGGCGTTGATGCCCAAGTAGGTCTCCTATGATGATCGCGGATGCGCGCGGTACCGTTTCTTCATGCTGCCAATTGCGCTGCCCGCTGGCAAGGATTGTTTGCATGGTCCTGTGCGATGGCCCTGTTTATCGGCAATGCCCTGCCATTTTGCGCCCGGAATGTAGCGCCGATGTGACACGCGGGGCAAATTGCCTGCGGTCGCAGAACAAACCCCTGCCCCGCCATGCGCCCCAGTATCACACCTGTGTCACGCCAGAATCCCGGCCAGCGAATTCGTATTACTCTCAACGATTCTGACGCGCGCGATCTGTCCTTTTTCCACGCGCGGATCAGCCACATGCACCGCGTGCAGATACTCCGACTTGCCAGTCATCTGCCCCGCCGCCCGTCCGGGCTTTTCGAACAGCACATGCACGTCGCGCCCGACCATGCTGTTCTGCGCGGCGCGTTGCTGTTCCGTCAGCAGCGTCTGCAACCGGTGCAACCGGTCCGTCGCCACATCATCAGGCACGCCCGCACGTTCTGCTGCAGGGGTGCCCGGTCGCGCCGAATATTTGAAACTATAGGCCTGCCCGTAACCCACCTGCCGCACCAGCGCCATGGTATCTTCGAAATCCTGATCGGTTTCGCCGGGGAACCCCACAATGAAATCCCCCGACAGCAGCAAATCGGGGCGGGCATCCCGCAGGCGTTCAATCACCCGCAGGTAGCTTTGCGCCGTATGCTTGCGGTTCATTGCCTTCAAAATGCGGTCACTGCCCGATTGCACCGGCAGATGCAGATAGGGCATCAGCTTGGGCTCATCCCCATGCGCGGCAATCAGGTCATCATCCATGTCATTGGGATGCGATGTGGTAAAACGGATACGCTCCAGCCCGTCCACGCGCGCCAAAGCGCGGATCAGCCGCGCCAATGACCATGTGCCCCCGTCGCCCGCGCCATGATAAGCGTTGACATTCTGGCCCAGCAGCGTGATTTCACGCACCCCGCGTTCCACCAGATCGCGCGCTTCTGTCAGAATACGCTCCACCGGGCGCGACACTTCCGCCCCGCGCGTATAGGGGACCACACAAAAGGCGCAGAACTTGTCGCAGCCTTCCTGCACGGTCAGAAACGCTGTCGGTCCTCGCCCGGTGCGGGGGGGCTTGGGCAAATGCGCGAATTTGTCTTCTTCCGGGAAATCAGTGTCCACAGGGCGCGCGCCATCGCGCATGGCCTTTTCCATCGCGGGCAGCCGATGATAAGTCTGCGGCCCGACCACCAGATCCACCAGCGGCTGGCGGCGCATGATTTCCGCCCCTTCGGCCTGCGCGACGCATCCCGCAACACCGATTTTCAGGTCGGGATTGGCGGCTTTCAGCGGCTTGAACCGGCCCAGTTCCGAATAAACCTTCTCGGCGGCCTTTTCGCGGATATGGCAGGTATTCAGCAAGATCATGTCGGCATCTTCTGCCTGATCGGTCAGCGTATAGCCGGACGCGCCCAGCGCTTCGGCCATGCGTTCACTGTCATAAACATTCATCTGACAACCATAGGTCTTGATGAATAGCTTCCTGGCGTCGGCCATAGGCCCCCCTTGCAACGCTGGATCGGGTTTATGTGGCCATAGCGGAAACCGGCCCCACCCTCAAGCCGGTCAGATAGCCGCGTCTGCCACCTGCGGCAAGCGAAGGGCGGCACGAATCGGCAGATGGTCGGACGCCTTGCGTGCCAGGTCGCTGTCATGCGTGCGCAGATCGCTGATGAGCGCCTGCCGACAACCGATGATCCGGTCCAGCGGCAGCACGGGCATTTGCGCCGGAAAACTGGCGATGGTGGCCGCAGACCGTTTCACGGCCCGCAATTCACGCCGCATGGGCATCAGCGAACAGCGCGCGCCCAGCCGCCATTCATTGAAATCACCCATCACCAGTGTCGGCCGCCCGTCGCCCCCGTCAATTTCTTCAGACAAGCGCCGGGCCTGTAACAGGCGCGACTGATGCAACAGCCCCAGATGCGCAGAAATCACACGCAGCGGCTGGCCGTTCAGCCGGATATCGGCAACAATCGCCCCGCGCGGTTCCAGCCCCGGCAGCGTAATGGCGCGCGCCTGTTCCACTTCCGCACCGCGCAGCAATAACAGATTGCCATGCCAGCCATGCGCATGCGCACCCAGCCTGTCGGTCAGAACCAGCGGACTCAGACCTGTTTCAGCGCGCAACATATCGGGGTCAAGCACACCCTTGCGGTCCCCGAAACGGCGGTCCACTTCCTGCAACGCAACAATATCGGCCCCGATTTCACGAATCACACGCACAGTGCGCGCCGGATCCCGTCGCATGTCGGTTCCGACTGCCTTGTGAATATTGTAGGAACTGACGATCAGATCGGACATCGGCCTTTGGGGGTTTAACACAGCATGTATATCATATGCGGATCATGGGCGCGGTTCACAATAGCCCGATGTGCTCAAGAATATGTTAAGGGGCACATATGACCGCGAATGACACAACAGACGCACTGGTCATCGGGGCCGGACCCGCGGGCCTGATGGCGGCACAGGCTCTGGCGCAATCGGGGCGCAAGGTCGTGATATGTGACGCCATGCCATCGCCCGCGCGCAAATTCCTGATGGCCGGGAAATCGGGGCTGAACCTGATGAACGCCGCCCCCCTGAACGCGCAGATTGCGCAATACGGGGACGCAGCGCCATGGCTGGCCCCGATCCTGCACGATTTCGGCCCTGACCATATCCGCGACTGGGCGGACGGGCTGGGGGCCGATCTGTTCACCGGCTCATCCGGTCGCGTCTTTCCGCGCGCCATGAAAGCCTCGCCCTTGTTGCGGGCATGGCTGGCACGGCTGGAAGGCGCAGGCGTGACATTGCGCCGGGGCTGGCGCTGGCAAGGCGGCGCATTCGGCTTCGCAACCCCCGATGGCCCGCGCCAGCTGACACCGAAGGTCTGCGTGCTGGCGCTCGGCGGGGCAAGCTGGGCGCGGCTTGGCTCTGACGGGGCATGGACGGGTGAACTGGCCACGCGCGGCGTGGCGCTTGCGCCGCTCACACCCGCCAATATGGGGTTCATGGTGGATTGGTCGGACCATATGCGCCCCCATTTCGGCATGCCGGTCAAAGGGGTGCGCCTGATGGCGGACAAGCATTCCGTGCGCGCGGAATTCGTCATTTCGGCCCGCGGGGTCGAAGGGGGCGGGATTTATGCGCTCTCGCGCCATTTACGCGACGGCGCGACACTGACGCTGGACATGTTTCCGGACCGTTCCGTGCAGGGTATTGCGCAGCGGCTGGCCACGCAGCCCGCGAAACTGTCCACAACGAACCGCCTGCGCAAGGCACTTGGCCTGTCAGGCGTGCGCCTTGCGCTGGTGCAGGAAATGGCCCGCCCCTTGCCCACGGACCCGACCGAACTTGCGCAAAGCCTGAAGGCCCTGCCCATCGCCCTGCAAGGCCCCCGCCCGCTGGATGAGGCGATTTCCACCGCTGGCGGCATCATGCGCGCGGCCCTGACCGACGGGCTGGAATTGCGCGACTGGCCCGGTGTCTTTGCCGCCGGCGAAATGCTGGACTGGGAAGCGCCGACCGGCGGCTATTTGCTGAGCGCCTGCCTTGCGACCGGTCATTGGGCGGGCAGGCATGCCGCAACACATCGCTGAATTCATCTTGCCCCTTATGCAGGCCGCAGGTTCAGCGCGCGTTCCTGCACCGGCAAATGCACGATGGCCGAAAACAGCCCGACCCCCACACCAACCCACCAGACCAGCGTGTAGTCCCCATGCAGGTCATACAGCGCCCCACCCAGCCAGACGCCCAGAAAACTGCCCAGCTGATGGCTGAAAAACACAATCCCGTATAGCGTGCCCATATAGCGCAGCCCGTAGATATGCGCGATCAACCCCGATGTCAGCGGCACAGTGGCCAGCCACAACGCCCCCATGATGACGGAAAACACCAGCACCGACCCCGGCGTGATCGGCGACAGGATGAAGGCCGCCGCAACCACAGTGCGCGCCATATAGATCGATGCCAGCAGGTATTTCTTGGAGTAGCGCTTGCCCAGCCACGCGGCCAACAATGTGCCACCAATATTGGCCAGCCCGATCAGCGAAATGGCCACCGCCCCCAGCGCTGACGTGGTGGTAATGCCAATGGCCGCCAGCATGCCGTCCGGGTTGATGGGGCCGCACATTTCGGTCACCATGGCGGGGAAATGCGCGGTCACGAATGCAAGCTGGTATCCGCAGGAAAAAAAGCCCAGAAAAATCAGCGTGAAACTGGGGTCACGAAATGCCTGTTTCAGCGCGGCCCCCATGCTTTGTTCCAGTTCCGCACGGCTGGCGGGGGCGGGGCTGCGCATCATCGGCAGGGCAAACAGGCTAAGCAATACCAGCGCCGCGAAAATGACGAACACGCTTTGCCACGAATAAAACGACAGCAGGATTTCCGCCATTGGCGCACCAAATACCTGCCCGGCACTGCCCGCAGCGGTCGCAATCCCCAATGCCAGCGAACGGTTTTCATCCGATGCAGCGCGCCCGACAACAGCCAGAATCACGCCAAATCCCGTGCCCGCAACCCCAAACCCCACCAGAATTTCCAGAAACTGATGCGCGCCGGGGGTCACCGCGAAGGATGACAGCACCAGCCCGGCTGCGTAGATCAGCGCACCCAGAAAAATGGCGCGGCGGTCCCCGAAACGTTCGGCAATGGCCCCGAAAATCGGCTGGCCAATGCCCCATGCAAGGTTCTGAATAGCAATCGCCAGCGAAAATTCGGCGCGCAGCCAGCCGAATTCTTCGGCAATCGGGATCTGGAACACCCCGAAACTGGCGCGGATGGCAAAGCTGATCATGATGATGACGCAGCCGCCAATCAGAACAGGGGTCATCAGGGGGGCGCGGGCAGTCTGTGGCATGGCAGCAGCTTTCAGAAATATGTCCTGAACATGTTCAATTCTGCAGACAGCGTCAAGCGACCACACGCATCATTCCCCTGAAACCGCGGGCCGGGCGCGACCGGTCCGGCACTATGCACCGCAGGCCGCTATGCCTGGGCCGGACACGGCCGCATCCGGACCTGCGTGACAACAATTGGCCCGGTGCCAGGACGCAGCCGGGCATTCTGACGCGGGCTATCTGGTCCGAATGGTTCGTCACCCGAATGCGGGAATTGCAAATGGCCCCCCGGACACGGGCTTCTGTCTGCGCCGGTCCTGCGCGCCTGCGGGGCTCCCCCCTCGCGCATGACGCAATTCACCATACTCGCACTGTCACTGTCCGGGGGTATATCCACTGTCCGGGGGTATATCGCGGAACACGCCCTGACTTTTTTGGAAAATCAGCGCCCGCTTTTACACCCGGGGCGGGTCAGATCATCGGTTGTTCCCGTAACCGTTGCCGCAGCAACAGCACCAGATTGGCGACAGCGCCGCTTTCGCGCGCCCCGGCAACAGCTGCAATGATCGTGTCGTCATGCAGGCTGCGCCCCAGCGCTTCGGTGAATTGCAACGCATAGCCGCGCCGCAGGGCACAACCCGCGTTCCGCAGCAGGTCACAGGCCATATGGACATCATCGCGCAACGCCGCCGGGTCATGGCGCGGGGAGGTTCCGGCAGGGGTCTGATGCCATAAATCAAAGAAGACCGGGGCCAGAAGATCACGAAACCGCGCCATGCTGGCAACCGGTTTGGCCAGAAAATGGTCAGCGCCCGCATCCAGCGCGAGGCCTTCCATCTCTGGCTGGCCGGATGTTGCAACGACAAGGGCCACACGCGGTCTGCGCCGGTCCAGCATCCGCACCAGATCCAGTCCGCACCCATCCGGCAGGCCGATATCCACGATCACCGCGTCAGGCGTATATAATTCCAGATGGCGGCGGGCCGCGCGCAAGGTATCGACACGGCGCAACCGCGCGGCGGCACCCCGGAACATCAGGCGAATGGCATCGCTTGCGACATGGCTGTCCTCCACCAGCAGCAGGGTCCGCCCTTGCGCATACTGACGGGGCAACACCATCAAGGCCCCGATATTCCGCCACATGGGCCATGTCGTGTCCGGCGTGTTCATCGCACCCTCCATCTTCTGCTGAAGAAGGCCAGTTCACCGCAAATACCCTAATATCGCGTAAAGATGCCGGTCCTGCGCCATTCGGTCACGGCGGTTCTTCTTGCATCATCCGAAAATCCCCAGCATAAGCCTGCGCAATATTGTTACCTTGGGGGATTGCCATGATCGGACGCCTGAACCATGTCGCCATCGCTGTGCCGGATCTGGATGCCGCGGCGGCACAGTACCGCAACACGCTGGGCGCCGATGTCGGCGCACCACAGGACGAACCCGACCATGGTGTCACGGTCATTTTCATCACCTTGCCCAATACCAAGATCGAATTACTTTATCCGCTGGGTGACAACAGCCCCATTCAGGGCTTTCTGGACAAGAACCCGTCTGGCGGCATTCACCATATCTGCTACGAGGTCGAGGATATTCTGGCCGCGCGTGACAAACTGAAGGCCGAAGGCGCGCGTGTTCTGGGCACGGGGGAACCGAAGACCGGCGCGCATGGCAAGCCTGTGCTGTTCCTGCACCCGAAGGATTTCAACGGCTGTCTGGTTGAACTGGAGCAAGTCTGATGTCGATCATGTCCGCAATTGCCCTTTATGGCGTTATCTGGTTCATGACCATGTTTCTGGTCCTGCCCTTCCGCATGAAAACCCAAGGGGAAGCGGGCGAAGTTGTGCCGGGCACGCCGTCATCCGCACCATCTGACGCGCGGATGCTGCGCAAGGTCAAGTTAGTGACCGTCATTGCGACAGTGGCGTTTGCGGTTATCGCGGGCATTATTCTGTCCGGAATCATCACCTTCGAGATGATAGAGGGTATCACGCGCGGGTGGTGACCGGTCCCTGCGGCACGATAAGGGCACGCTGACGCATTCCGTCTGCGGGGTGAAGCGGGCGCTGTGCACCAAGCCCGCGCCAGCGGTGGGCCGGGGACTGCCGGTCCGGCGTTGAAGGGGTTCCACTTTATGCAGGCGAAATACCCCGACAACAAAGGCTTGGCGTGTCGCTGGCGAAATCGGCAGGCCGCGGGACGGCCAGACCTATGGCGCGGGCCAGCCTCGCGGCCTTGATTCCGCGCTCTCTGAGAATCGCGCCTCCGGCTCAATCCCCCATCACAACCTAGCCGATAAACCGCGTCAGGCCCGCAACATCAGGGCGCGGGCGTTCGGGCGGGGCTGCACGCGCGGTGCCAAGATGGATGAACCCCGCAACCCATTCCTGCGGCTGTAAATCCAGCGCAGGCGCAATGAAGTCCCGGTCATGCGCGGCCCAGCCGGTCAGCCAGTTTGCGCCAAAGCCGCTGGCAAGCGCCGCATTCACCAGCCCCAGACATACCGCGCCCGCGCTTAATGTCTGTTCTATCTGCGGCACCTTGTCCGATGGTTTGGGGCTGGCAATGACCGCGACCACCTGATGCGCCTGCGCGAAGGCAGCGCTGGCCTTTGTCACCACATCCGCCGACATGTCGCGGTCCGCACCATAGCTGTCAATCATCCCCGCAAACCGCATACAGGCAGCGCGTTCCAGCACTGCGAAGCGCCAGGGTTCCAGCTTGCCGTGATCGGGCGCGCGCGATGCCGCTGTCAGCAACCCCATCAATGTGTCGCGGTCTGGCACTGGCAGGCCCAGCAGCTTGGCCGGTCTGGAACGACGTGTTTGTAAAAATGCCATCACGGCGGGATCAATATGCATCAGGAACTCATTTTTTTTCGGTTTCGCGGCGTTACATAAGCACTTCTTCATCCACAGGAAAGTGTCCCTGCAAACCCTGCGTTTCAGGTGACAGAGGTTGTGCCAATTCGCGGCAACTGCCTGTTCTGCGCAAATCACGCCATATGATGGACATAAATTTCTGGCACATGGCGTTGAAAATACGCGCGCCCCTTTCAAAGGGGCACGTTTTGCCGCACAACCTGTAGCGGATTTATCTGCGTTCCGGAGAGTATTTTTGTATGAGTAGCGTTTCACAAACCCCCAATGTGCTGGTGACCGGCGGGGCGGGCTATATCGGGTCACATGCCTGCAAATTGTTGTCACTGGCCGGATATACGCCGGTGACACTGGACAATCTGTCAACCGGTTGGGCCCGCGCGGTGAAATTCGGCCCATTTGTGCAGGCGGATCTGCTGGACCGCACGGCGCTGGATGCGGCTTTCGCGCAGTATCAGCCTGTGGCGGTGATGCATTTTGCAGCCCTCAGCCAAGTGGCGGAGGCATCGCGCGATCCCGGCCTTTACTGGCGCAACAATGTCGGCGGTTCCCTGAATCTGGTGGAGGCGATGTTGGCAGCAGGGTGCCGCAACATGATCTTTTCATCCACCTGCGCAACCTATGGCGATCAGGATGGCGTGGTTCTGGATGAACACACGCCGCAAATGCCGCTGAACGCCTATGGCGCATCAAAACGCGCGGTAGAGGATATGCTGCGCAATTTCGGGGACAGTCACGCGCTGAATTCTGTTATCCTGCGGTATTTCAATGTGGCCGGTGCCGACCCCGAGGCAGAGGTCGGCGAATGGCACCAGCCCGAAACGCACCTGATCCCCCTGATGATAGAAGCAGCCGCCGGCGCGCGCGATGCGCTGGTCATTCATGGCAATGACTACCCCACACATGACGGCACCTGTATCCGCGATTATGTGCATGTGATGGATCTGGTTCATGCACATGTCCTTGGTCTGGAATGGCTGCGCGCGGGCAAAGGGTCGCGAGTGTTCAACCTTGGCACAGGTGTCGGGTTTTCCGTGGCCGAAGTCATCCGCCAGTGCCGCGCGGGAACCGGTCACAGGGTTCCGCACAGCTTCGGTCCGCGCCGCGACGGGGACGCGGCGGCACTGGTATCGGGCAGCAGCCGCGCAATAGAGGAACTGGGCTGGGTGCCGGAACGTTCGTCCCTGAAACAGATGATCGAAGATGCGTGGCGCTGGTATCAGACAGGCGGCTATTCGGGCTGAAACGCTGGCGCTGATCGATTCCGGGTTGAAGGGGCACCCAAGGCGCGGAATCAAGGCCGCAGGGTTTGAAGGGACCGTCGCGCCAGTGGCGCGGCGAAAGCCCGGAAAACGCGCCTTGGGTGGGCCGTCCCGCGGCCTGCCGGTTACGCCAGCGTCAGTTCAGTCCTTGGATGCCGGAGTATTCCGCCTGCATGAAGTGAACTTATCCCACCTCGGACCGGCAGACCCCTGCCCACTGCTGGCGCGGGCTTGGTGCATTCCCGACGCCCCCTTCACCCTGCGCGCTGCCGCATCGCAGTCTTGCATTCCGCCACCATGAAATCGGCAAACAGCCGTATTTTCGGGTCTTGCTGGCGCCTGTGCGGGTAAACGCAGGCAAATATCGCCGGTTCAGGTGGGGTTTGCTGCAGGATTTCCGTTAACCGGCCCGCGCGCAGATATCCGGCCAGTTCATGGCGCGGGCGGTTGACAATACCCGCCCCGTCCAGCGCCCAATCAACCAGAACGCCTGCATCATCGCAATCCAGCTGGCCCTGCAAATCCAGCCGCACCGGCCCATCCTGTGTCTGCAATGTCCAGAAATATTCGGGCGAACGCGGATAGCGCAGCAGCAGGCAATCATGTCCGCGCAGATCATCAGGGCTTACCGGCGTGCCGCGCGCCGCCAGATAGCCGGGACTGGCCGCCAGAATGCGCGGGGCGTCCATGATCTTGCGCTGTTTCATGCTTGAATCCGGCAACGCCCCCAGCACAAAAGCCACATCTATCTGATCCTCGACAATATCAACACGCCGGTCAGACAGGCGCAGATTCAGGCGGATTTCGGGGTAGTCACCGGCGAAACGCCGCGCCAGCGGGGCAATCAGTGTCCGCCCCATGCCCAGCGGCGCGGTCACGCGGATTGTCCCGCGCGGCTGACCCGACAGGCCCGCGATTGCGGCCTCTGCCTCTTCCAGGGCGGTGATGACCTTGCGCGCATGGTCATAGAAATCGCGGCCAATTTCCGTCGGCATCAGTTTGCGGGTGGTGCGGTTGAACAGCCGCACACCAAGCCGCGCTTCCAGTTCCTTGATCCGTTTGCTGGCAACCGCAGGGGTCAGCCGCAGATCCCGCCCGCCAGACGTGATGGACCCCAACTCACTGACCCGCACGAAAACGCGCAACGCTTCCAGATAGGACATCTGCGCCCCCGATTGCCCTGATTTGCGGCATAGTTGCCAACAAAATGTTGAAACAGTCTAACCTTTTCCCCTGTTTCGTTGAAAGTGGGAATAAGCGATTATCTGTTATTGATGCACCCCGCAAAAGACCAGAGGACCGCTATGCCAAGGCGCCAGGACATCCGCTTCTTGCTGAACGACCGCCATGTCACCCTGTCAGGTGTCGGGGCCGGTGACATGTTGCTGGACCATCTGCGCCTTGATCAGCGCCTGCGCGGCACCAAGGAAGGCTGCGCCGAAGGCGATTGCGGCGCCTGCACCGTTCTGGTGGGGCGCGTGGGCGCTGACGGGCTGGTCTATGAACCGGTGAATGCCTGCATCCGCCCGCTTGCATCCTGTGACGGGTGCCATGTGGTGACGGTTGAACATCTGCGCGGGCATGACGGCGCGCTGCATCCAGTGCAGCAGGCCATGGTTGACCATCACGCCAGCCAATGCGGTTTTTGCACGCCGGGGTTTGTGATGGCACTTTATGCGCTATGGATGAACAACCCGCACCCGTCCGAAACCGATCTGGAACGCGCGCTGCAGGGCAATCTGTGCCGCTGCACCGGCTATGCGCCGATCATGCGCGCGGGGCTGGCGATGGGGGGCTATGGCACCACGGACCCGCTACTGACCGAACGCGCGCAGGTGGCACAAACCCTGCGCAGCTGGCAGGACGGCGCGCGGGTGGATGTGGCAAAAGCTGGCAGCCGCGCCATTCTGCCCGCGAATGCCGATGATCTGGCCAGCGTTCTGGCCGAATACCCCGATGCCCGCATTATCGCCGGTGCAACCGATGTGGGGCTTTGGGTCACGAAGTTCCTGCGCGATCTGCCGCTGGCGGTGTTCATCGGCCATCTGGATGATCTGCGCGCGATTGATGAAACGGATGATGCCCTGCATCTGGGCGCGCTGGTCAGCTACACGCAGGCACATATGCCGCTCAGCACGCATTTCCCGCATCTGGCGCGCTATTGGGACCGGATCGCGGGCTGGCAGGTGCGCGCCATGGGTACGCTGGGGGGCAATATCGCCAACGGATCGCCCATAGGCGACACGCCACCGCCGTTTATTGCGCTGGGGGCGCGGCTGGTGCTGCGCCATGGTGATGCGCGGCGCGACATCGCGCTGGAAGATTACTTTCTGGACTATGGCAAGCAAGACCTGCGGGCGGGCGAATTCGTCGAAACCATCATCCTTCCCAAAGCCATGCCAAACACCCTGCACGCCGCCTACAAGATTTCCAAACGCCGGGATGAAGATATTTCCGCAGTGGCCGCAGGCTTCGCCCTGACAGTGGAAGGGGGCACCATCACCAGCGCGCGGCTTGCCTTCGGCGGCATGGCCGCAACCCCCAAACGTGCATCCCATGCCGAAGCCGCGCTGACGGGCCAGCCCTTCACCATGGCCAGCCTGCAACGCGCCGCAGACGCCCTGCCGCAGGATTTCACGCCGCTGTCCGATATGCGCGCCAGCAGCGAATACCGCATGCGCGCCGCGCAAAACCTGTTCACCCGTTTCTGGCTGGACGCAAACGGCACCCCCGCCACGCTGGAGGATGCAACATGAAGGACGCAGACCGCATTCACGGCGCGGCCCATGAAAGCCATATCCACGATTCGGCCATCAAACATGTGACGGGCCGCGCGGAATATACTGATGACATCACCGAACCGGCGGGTTGCCTGCATGCCTATATCGGCACAGCAGGTATTGCGCATGGCCATATCACCGCGCTGGACCTTGACGCCGTGCGCGCAGCCCCCGGTGTCGTAGCCGTACTAACCGCAGATGACATTCCCGGCCGCAACGACATCTCGCCCAACGGGCTGGATGATGAACCGGTATTCACATCTGATCTGGTGCAGTTTTTCGGCCAGCCGGTCTTTGCCGTGGTGGCCGAAACCCGCGATCTGGCGCGGCGTGCCTGCCAGTTGGCAAAGATTGATTACGCCCCCCTGCCCCATGCCTGCGATATTGATGCAGCAGAGGGCGCGGATTACCCCGATGTCACCGCGCCGCTGACGCTGGAACGCGGGCAGGTTGGCCCCGCCCTGAACAGCGCGCCGCATCGCATTCAGGGGCGCCTGCGCGTGGGTGGTCAGGACCATATGTATCTGGAAGGGCAGATCGCGCTGGCCATCCCCGGCGAAGATGACGAAATCGCCCTTTTCGCGTCCACCCAACACCCGAGCGAGGCGCAGCATATGGTCGCCCATACGCTGGGTGTGCCCGCGAATGCCGTGGTGGTGAATGTGCGCCGCATGGGCGGGGGCTTTGGCGGCAAGGAAACGCAGATGAACCTGTTCTGCGTCATCGCAGCACTTGCCGCGAAGAAACTGGGCCGCGCGGTTAAACTGCGCCCTGACCGCGATCAGGACATGGAAATCACCGGCAAGCGCCATGATTTCCGCATTGATTATGATCTGGGCTTTGACGATCAGGGGCGCATTCTGGCCGTGGACGGGGTGTTTGCGGCGCGCTGTGGCTGGTCATCCGATCTGTCCGGCCCGGTGACCGACCGTGCCCTGTTTCATGCCGATAACGCCTATTTCTACCCCGCCGTGCGCCTGCAATCACGCCCCATCAAGACGAACACTGTCAGCAACACGGCCTTTCGCGGCTTTGGTGGTCCGCAAGGCGTGATCGCCGCGGAACGCATGATCGAGGAAATCGCCTATGCACTGGGCCGCGACCCGCTGGAGATACGCCGCGCCAATTTCTACCGCGACGGCGCGGACATAACCCCCTATCACCAGACGGTCGAGGACAACATCCTGTCACGGCTGGTCGATGAACTGGAGCAGTCAAGCGACTATCAAACGCGGCGGCGCGCGGTGCTGGACTGGAACGCGCGCGGCGGCCCCATCCGCAAGGGCATCGCGCTGACGCCAGTGAAATTCGGCATCAGTTTCACCGCGACATGGTTTAATCAGGCGGGCGCGCTGGTGCATGTCTATAATGACGGGTCGATCCATCTGAACCATGGCGGCACGGAAATGGGACAGGGGCTTTACACCAAGGTCGCGCAAGTCGTGGCCGAGGCGTTTCAGGTGGATATTTCCCGCATAAAGATCACGAAAACCACCACTGAAAAGGTGCCCAACACATCCGCCACAGCGGCCAGCAGCGGGACGGACCTGAACGGTATGGCAGCGCTGGACGCCTGCACCCGGATCAAGGCGCGGCTGGTGGAATTCGCAGCAGCGCATTGGAACGTGCCTCGCGAAACCGTGCAATTCCTGCCCGGTCGCGTGACCATGGGCGCGCAAACGGTATCCTTTGATGAATTGATCAAGGCCGCCTATATGGCGCGCGTCCAGCTGTCCAGCACGGGGTTTTACAAGACGCCGGAAATTCACTGGGACCGCGCAGCGGGCAAGGGCCAGCCTTTCTATTACTTCGCCTATGGCGCGGCCTGTTCGGAAGTGTCGGTTGACACTCTGACCGGGGAAACCCGCGTGGACCGCGCCGATGTGCTGCATGATGTGGGCCGGTCGCTGAACCCTGCGCTGGATCTGGGTCAGGTCGAAGGCGCGTTCGTGCAGGGCATGGGCTGGCTGACATCGGAAGAACTGGTCTGGGAAGGTGCGGGCCGGTTGCGCACGCATGCGCCCTCTACCTATAAAATACCGCTGGCCTCTGACCGGCCCCGCATTTTCAATGTCCGGCTGGCGGATTGGTCGGAAAACGTGAAACCCACCATCAAACGGTCCAAGGCCGTGGGGGAGCCGCCCTTCATGCTGCCAATTTCGGTGTTTGAAGCCATCGGCATGGCAGTGGCGTCGCTGGCGGATTACCGCATCTGCCCGCGTCTGGATGCGCCCGCCACGCCGGAACGGGTGCTGATGGCGGCAGAACGGCTGCGGGCCAGCACATGACAGGCGCACGCGACATTCTGACGGGGGCGCAATCCGTCATCCATGCCCGGATCACCCGCGTTCAGGGGTCTTCCCCGCGCGAAGAAGGCGCGGAAATGTTCATCACCGCCACCGCCATGGCGGGCACCATCGGCGGCGGGCAGGCAGAATGGCAGGCACTAGGCCGCGCGCGCGACATGCTGGCACAAGGGGATATGCGCGCCACGCTGGAAATCGCGCTGGGGCCGGAAATCGGCCAATGCTGCGGCGGGCGGTTGCGTGTGGCGCTGACGCGGCTTGGCGAGCATGCGCGCGCCGCGCATCTGGCGCGGCTGGAAACCGCCGCGCGCCCGCATCTGCTGATCCTTGGTGCCGGGCATGTGGGCCGCGCATTGGCGCGGGTCGCGGTGACCCTGCCGTGGCGCGTAGTGCTGGTGGACACCCGCGCGGATGAACTGGCAAAAGCCCCCCCCGGGGTGGACACCCGCCTGACCCCCCTGCCCGAAGCGGAGATTGCCGCAGCCCCCCCTGCCAGCGCCTATGTCGTGGTAACACATGACCACGGGCTGGATTTTCTGCTGACGCTGGCGGCCCTGCGCCGCAAGGACGCGGCCTATACAGGGTTGATCGGATCGGCCACCAAACGCGCCCGGTTTGCGCGTTTCGCGCGCGAAACAGACAAGTTTATCGATCTGTCAGGGCTGGTCTGCCCCATCGGCGCGGCGGGGCTTGGCGACAAGCGCCCCGAAGTGATCGCCTTGATGACCGCGCAGGAAATCTTTACCGCCTTGCACAGGGTTTCCCCGGATGTCGCAGTCACAGCGGCCCAACTCTGAAAGCGTTGTTCATGGACCGAAAAATAATCCGCGCGCGGCTGCTGCATTTTTTGCGCGAACCACAATCCCCCGACGATACCGGCAGCTTCCGCTATATCGAGGATGGTGGTTTGCTGATTGAGGATGGCCTGATCCGCGCTTGCGACGATTTCGGCCGGATCGACACGACAGGCACGGAACTCATCGACCACCGCCCGCATTTGCTGATGCCCGGTTTCATCGACACGCATCTGCATTTTCCGCAAACGCAGGTCATCGCAAGCTGGGCGGCGGAATTGCTGGACTGGCTGAATGACTACACCTTTCCCGAAGAAACCCGCTACAGCGACCCCGCGCTTTGCGCACGCATGGCCGGGGCGTTTCTGGACCGGCTGGCCGAGCATGGCACCACCACCGCCGTGGCCTATGCATCCGTTCATGCCGCATCGGCAGAAGCGCTGTTTACCGCGGCCCATGCCCGCAATATGCGCCTGATCACCGGCAAGGTGATGATGGACCGCAACGCGCCCGAAGCGCTGTGCGACACCGCGCAAAGCAGTTATGATGACAGCAAGGCCCTGATTGCCCGCTGGCATGGCAAAGGGCGGCTGTCCTATGCCATCACCCCGCGTTTCGCCATCACATCAACGCCGGCGCAACTGGATGCGGCGCAGGCGTTGGCGGTTGAGCACCCCGATTGCTATATCCAGACCCATCTGAGCGAGAACCACGCCGAAATCGCGCTGTCATGCCAGCTTTACCCGGATGCGCTGGATTATACCGATATTTACGCCCGGTATGGCCTGCTGGGGCCGAAATCGCTTCTGGGCCACGCGATTCACCTGTCAGACCGCGAAATCGGTGCATTGACTGATGCGGGGGCAAAACCTGTCTTCTGTCCCACGTCTAACCTGTTTCTTGGCAGCGGGTTGTTTGACGACGCCAAGCTGCGCGAAGCCGGGCTGTGCAACGCCATCGCCACGGATATTGGCGGCGGCACCAGTTATTCCATGCTGCAGACCCTGGCCGAAGGCTACAAGGTTCTGCAATTGCAACGCCAGCGCCTGCACCCGTTCCGTGCCTTTCACTGGATCACGCGCGGCAACGCCGTGGCGCTGGGGATGGAAGGCAGAATCGGCACGCTGGACGCAGGCACAGAGGCCGATTTCGTGATCCTTGACGCCCGCGCAACCCCTGCCATGGCCCAGCGCATGGAGCGCGCGCGCGATCTGAGTGATGAGTTGTTCACCTTGCAGGTCATGGGCGATGACCGCGCCATCGTGCAGACCTATATCGCGGGGGAACCCCGGAAAGCGGCACGGCAGGGCTGAAGGGAACTTTGGGACATGTATAAAGCCCGCGCCATCGGTGGGCCGGGGTCTGCCGGTCCCACGTTGGATGGGTTCACTTTATGCAGGCGGCACAATCGTAAGTTCAAAGGCTTGGCGTGTCGCTGGCGCAATCGGCAGGCCGCAGGACGGCCAAACCTGTGGCGCGGGCCAGCCTCGCGGCCTTGAATCCGCGCCAATGGATGTCCCCTTCAGGTGGGAATCGCGCAGCCTTTCGGGTGGGTGCCCCTGACGTAGCATCACCGCCGCAACAGACGCAGCCAATAGCTGTGATCGCCCTTCTGCGGGGGTGAGCCGTCATCGGCATCCGCCGACTGACTCAGGTGCCGCACCTGCTGCAACACCCGCTTCAGCCGTCGCATAGGCACGGGTTTGGTCATCAGCATCATACCTGCGGATTCCGCGCGCCGGGCAAGTTCCGGCATGTGATTGGCGGTAATCAGGATCGCGGGTATCTGGCCATAGCGACCACGCATCTGGGCAACAACGTCAATCCCGTTTTCCCCGTCATCCAGCTGGAAATCAGCCAGAATGATATCCGGGGCCACGCCCAGTTCCGCCACCTGCTGGTCCGCCTGTGCCAGACAGGCGGCTTCCAGCGGGCTGGCGCCCCAATGTTCCAGCACTTCCATCATCGCGGCGCGCACTGTGGGGTCATTTTCAATGACCAGCACCAGAAGATCATCCAGCGGGTTGCGCGCCGTGTCCGGCCCTGCGGGTTCACACAGCGCGGCAACCGCCATGTCCGACAGCGGCACCGTCAGCGTGAAAACTGTGCCCTTGCCGACAATCGAGCGCAGTTCCAGCGGATGCCCCAGCAACGCACTGGCCTGCTCGACAATCGCAAGACCCAGCCCCATGCCGGATTCCGCATCAGGGGCCAGCCGGGTGAATTCCTGAAATATCTCGGATTGCTTGTCCTGCGGTATCCCGGTGCCGGTATCCCACACTTCCAGACGCACATGCCTGCCCTGCCGCCGCGCACCGACCAGAACCTTGCCCCGCAGCGTGTAGCGGATTGCATTGGATATCAGGTTCTGCAGGATCCGCTTCAGATAGACAGCATCGCTATGCACAACGGCGCGGCTTGGCATGACGATCAGTTGCAGGCCGCGCGTCTGTGCAACCGGGGTGAATTCTTCCTGCAGGCGATCCAGCAGCGGGCCAAGGGCAATAGGTTCAGGTCTGGCACGCGCGGCACCAATGTCAAACTTGGAAATATCCAGCAATGCACCAAGGATCTGCTCGACACTGCCAAAGGCACTGCGGATACGTTCGGTCAGGCGGGCCTGCCCCGGATTCAGCGCAGTCGAGGACAGCGAGCCAAGAAACAGCTTGGCCGCGTTCAGCGGTTGCAACAGGTCGTGGCTGGCAGAGGCCACAAAGCGCGATTTCGACGTATTCGCGCGTTCCGCCAGATCGCGTGCGGATTCAAGTTCCAGCGTGCGCGCGCGCACCCGCGCTTCCAGTGTTTCATTCAGCCGGTGCAATTCCGCAATGGCGCGGCGTTCCTTGGTCAGGTCGGTCAGCGACATCACGAAACCACTGTCGGGCATGGCCTGCGCGGAAAGTTGCAGGATGGTTCCGTCATCCTGTCTGATTTCCAGTGCCAGCGGCGGACGGGCGGATGGCCCCTGCACCCAGTCGGTCAGGATCTGGCCCACGCGCCCCGGCCCCAGCTGGCGGCGGCGGGTCAGGTCATCCAGGATACTGGCAAAGGGCGTGCCGATGGACAGCAGTTCCACCGGCGGCAGGAACATGTCGCGCAGGGTCCGGTTATACCCGGCAAGCCGCGCCTTGGCGTCGAACATGGCAACGCCCTGATCAATATGATCCAGGGTTGCGCGCACCATCTGCGCCTGTTCATCCAGCAGTTTTTCGCGTTCATCGCGTTCACTGCGCACCATGGCTGTCACATCGGTCTGGGTCACGGCGGTCCCGCCCGAAGGCATGCGCTGTTCGCTGACCTGAATCCATTGGTCATCGCGCAGCGGGACAATGAAATTCACATTCTTGCGTCGGTGACTTTCCAGACGACGGGTCACCCAATCCGCGCGGGACTGCCCGTCGGGCAGATGCAGAAAGGGGCTTTCGGACACCAGACGCACGTAATCGCGGAACCCAAGACCCCGGCCAATGCGGCGGCGCAGGTCCGGCAGGCCAGCGCAGAAACGCGAATTCCACATGGTCAGTGAATCCTGCGCATCAAACAGCGCAAATCCTTCGCGCATGGCTTCCAGCGCGTCCGTCAGGCTGTTGCGCGCGCGCACGGCCATGCGTTCGGCCTGTGACAGGCGCGAATTGGCAATGCGCAGCTTGTCCAGTGTTTCCGCAAGATCACGGGTGCGGGTGCGCACCTGCTGTTCAAGTGCGACCACATGCTGCAACTGCCCGGCGGGCCTGCTGGGGGATTGTCCGCGTTCGGACCTGTCCATCAGGGCCGCGACAATGGCGCGCAGGCGCAGGTTTTCCTCTTCCGGTGTCAGCCCGGGGGGCAGGAAGTCTTCATGCATCCGCCACCCCGCTTGTAACGAAAGACAATGTTTCCGAGTCAGGCTGCGGCAGGTGAAAAGCAAGACCCGTGAAGGTCTGATTGACATGAACAAGGTTGAACTGTTCGCCATAGGTGTTGAAACCTGCCACCTGATAGCGGTCCAGCACATCGCTTATGTTGCGGCGTTGCTGGGTATTCTCTGCCTCCAGCCTGCGCAGAATGCAATCGCAGGCCAGTATTGCGGGCAGTGGCCCGTTGCCCGCCAGCCCTGCAAGCTGGCTTTCCAGATGCGCCACCAGATCAACGCTGGTCGCAAGCCGCAGCACCAGACCGGGTTCCACCGCTGAAAAGAAGCGCAATGTTCCATCCGGTTCGACCCGCTGGATGGCCAGCACATGATGATGATCGCCGATCTTGGACACGACCGGGTTGGCCGCAAATATGAAGGGCGACAAATGCTGCGGGTCCTTGCCCAGAAGCCGCGCATATTCCGGCCCGGCAGGCATGCCATTGATCTGCCGCACCAACCGTTGTTCGGGGTCGGCATCGGTGACCACCATGCGCATTTCCGTGGGTTCCAGATGATCAAAACGAAAGGCGGTCACTGTGCAGGGGGTGCGCAGCACGGCCAGAACGGCAGCATCGGTGATGAACCGCCCCTGATACAGCACATGGGTCTGACCAAAGCGCAGCCCGTCGCCCGCCGAACCGCCGACAAGCGGCGACTGGCTAAGGGCTTCTGACAAGGCCCAGACAAGCTGATCTTCCATCAGGGACAGACCATCTGTCAGCAAAAACGCCACTTCATTGGACCAGTCTGCGGTCGAGAATGTCAGTTCCGCGCGCAATTCAAACGCCAGATCGCGCGCTTGTTCAGGTTTGAAATTCCGCAAGCCGGGAATATGCCCCACTGCCACGCGGAACAGATCACGCGGCAGGCCGATGGCCACGATATGCCCGTCCAGATAGCCGCCATTGCCGATTTCCCCGGCAGTGGTGCAGCCCATTACCGGCAGTTTGGGCGACAGCGCGGTCAGCGCGGTTTCAATCGCGCGCAGGTCATGCCCTTCGCCGACGAACAGGATGACCAGCGCCAGCTCAGCGCATGGCAGGGCCGCCAGTATTTCCGACATGGCTTCTGCCGTGTCGGTGGCGCCTGATTGCGCATGTCTGAACATTGCAACGCCGCGATTCATCGCCCCGCGCCCCCCCTTTCGCCGGTATTCAGCCACGGCGCGCCGCCATCCCCGGCACCCATGGCATTCCATGCAGCAAGCCTATCCCAAAGCGCCACCCGGACAAGACTGTAATATGGAACACCCCGTCAGGACATGCCTGTATCGCGCAGGATGGACGCAAAGGACGCGGAACTGGCGATATGCACGGCCTGCGTGCGGCTTTGCGCGCCCAGCTTGCGCAGAATCGCGGTGACATGCGCCTTGACCGTGGTTTCACTAATCGAAAGTTCAAAAGCGATCTGTTTGTTCAGATACCCTTCGCAGACCAGTGCCAGAATTCTGCCCTGCTGCGGCGTCAGTGTCGCCAGCTTGTCCACCACTGTATTGTCGCCGCCGCTGGCGCCCTCTGCCTTGGGGGGGGCGTAATTTTCGGGCAGATATGTGCCGCCGGCCATGACCTGCCGGATGGCAGAAACAAACCCTTCGCGCGGGCTGTGCTTGGGGACGAAACCTGCAGCACCTGCTTGCAGCACTGCCGCGACAATCCGGTCATCGGCCATGGACGACACAACCACAACCGGCACGCCTGGCACGGCATTGCGCAGCCGTGTCAGCCCGTCCAGCCCCGCGACATCGGGCAGGTTCAGGTCCAGCAAAATGGCATCCGGCGCCGGGCTGCCGCGCAGATCATCCAGGGCCTGCCGCAGTGAACTGGCCGTGTGAATGCGGGTGACAGAAAGGGTTTCGCGCAGTGTCATCTGCAGCGCTTCGCAAAACAGCGGGTGATCGTCGATAATCATGATCATGTCGGTGCCGTCATTGGTTGCTGCCCCGATGGTGATCATTCTGGATCGCATTTCGTGCCTGTCATTTTCGTATTCACGTCATGATAGCGCATTCCGGCAAGAATATGTGCCCCTTCTTAAGTCTTATAGCGCGGACTGCGCCAAAGCCGTGTTCAGGTCGCCAGCAACGCCACCACGCGCCGCAATGCAAGCTGATAGCCCAGCGTGCCACAGCCTGCGATAACCCCGTCCGCGCGCAGACTGACATAGGAATGATGCCGGAAGCTTTCGCGTTTGTGGATATTGGAAATGTGAACTTCCAGCACCGGACCATCAAATGTGTTCAGCGCATCCAGAATGGCCACGGATGTATGTGAATAGGCACCGGGGTTGATGATGATCGCACTGGCCGCGTCGCGCGCGGTATGGATCATCTCGACAATCCCGCCTTCGTGGTTGGACTGGAACAGCGCGGTTTCCACGCCCAGTTCCCGCGCCAGCGCCGCGCAATCGCGGCCCACGTCATCAAGGGTTTCATGACCATAAATTTCCGGCTGGCGACGGCCCAGCAGGTTCAGGTTCGGGCCGTTAAGTATATGGATCATCGGAAGCGACATCGGTTATCCTTTTGCAACTTGCTGTGTTTGTGCCACAGCAGCGCCATTGCGAAAAGCATCAAGATACGAAGTCTGCACTTGTGCTGGCAGTCAGGGTACATAAAAACGCGCGCGCGGCATTTCATTCGGGACAGGTTCAGCTTACATCTGCACGCAGAACCAGTAACCGACCAAAGGCCAGATATGTCCAGCACCCCCCTGACCAAAACCCTGTCCCCAGTGACAGAGGCCCTTTTGGCCGCCGCGCGCGCGGCAGGCGCGGAGTCCGCCGATGCCATCGCGGTTGAAGCGCGTTCAGTGTCCATTGATGTGCGCAAGGGCGGGCTGGAACAGGCCGAACGCGCCGAAGGGCTGGATATCGGATTGCGGGTTTTCGTGGGGCAGCGTCAGGCCTGTATTTCATCATCTGACACCCGGCCCGAAACACTGCAGGCCATGGCCAGCCGCGCAGTCGCCATGGCGCGCGAAGCCCCGGTTGACCCCTATGCCGGACTGGCCGGTGCGGACCAGCTTGCCACGATGCGCGCCGCAGACAGGCTGGAACTGTTCGACCCAAGCCCCGAACCCGACCCCGCCGCACTGCAGGAGGATGCGCGCCGCGCCGAAGCGGCCGCGCTGGCGGTCGAGGGTGTGACGCAGGTTCAGTCCGCATCCGCCGCTTACGGCCAACAGGCCATCTGGCTGGCGGCCAGCAACGGGTTCGCGGGCGGGTATGCACGCAGTTCGCGCCATATCTCCTGCGTGGCGATCAGCGGCGAAGGCACCGGAATGGAACGCGACTGGTGTGGCGAGGGGCGCATTTTCCAGGCTGATCTTCCCAGTCCCGAATATGTGGGAAACCTTGCCGCGGAACGCACGATTGCACGATCCGGGGCGCGCAGGCCAAAAACCGGCACCTATCCGGTGCTGTATGATGAACGCATCGCGTCCAGTCTGATCGGGCATTTGCTAGGCGCCATCAACGGCAGCGCCATTTCGCGCGGCTCAAGCTGGTTGCGCGATGCGATGGGCACGGCGGTTCTGCCTGATGGCATGTCGCTGGTGGAAGACCCGCTGCGCACCCGCCGTTCCGGCAGCCGTCCGTTTGATGCCGAAGGGCTGGCCAGCCGCGTGAAAAATCTTGTGCAGGATGGCGTGCTGCAATCCTGGGTGCTGGATCTGGCAAGCGCGCGCAAACTGGGGCTGGAAAGCACCGGAAATGCCGTGCGTGGCACATCCGCCCCGCCCAGCCCGTCAACGTCCAATGTGATCCTGACCCAAGGGTCGAACACCCGCGAAGACCTGATGCGGGATATGGGAACGGGGCTGCTTGTCACCTCGCTTATCGGGTCCACGATCAACCCGAATACGGGCGATTATTCGCGCGGGGCCAGCGGGTTCTGGGTTGAAAACGGCGAAATCGCCTATGCAGTCAATGAATGCACCATTGCGGGCAATCTGCGCGACATGCTGCGCCGGATCATCCCGGCCAATGACGCACAGGACCATTTGTCCAGTGTCGTGCCGTCGCTTCTGGTGGAAGGGATGATGCTTGCTGGCGAATGACGACCTTGCCCTGCTGACCGGCGCTGCGCATGATGCCGGGCAGATCGCGCTGCGCCATCTGAACGCGGGGCCGAAGGTCTGGGACAAACCCGACGGGCAAGGGCCGGTCACAGACGCCGATCTTGAAATTGACCGGATGTTGCAGGGCGCCCTATGCACGGCCCGTCCCGATTACGGCTGGCTTTCCGAAGAATCCCGCGACACGCCCGACAGGCTGGGGCGTGCGCGTGTGTTCATTGTCGACCCGATCGACGGCACCCGCGCTTTTGCGCAGGGGCAGCAGGGCTTCGCCCATGCGCTGGCAGTGGTGGAGCATGGCCAGCCGATTGCCGCGGTCATTCACCTGCCGGTTCCTGACCTGACCTATCATGCGCTGCGTGGACATGGGGCGTTCCTGAATGGCAGCCCGATCCGGACCACTGACCGCCACGCGGTGACAGGCGCGCGCGTTCTGGCCACGCGGTCCCAACTGGCCGCGGAGCACTGGCAAGGCGGCGCGCCCCTGATGACACCGCATTTCCGCCCGTCACTTGCATGGCGCATGGCGCTGGTCGCCGAAGGACAGTTCGACGCCATGCTGTCGCTGCGCCCGACCTGGCACTGGGATATTGTCGCAGGGGCACTGCTGATTGCCGAAGCCGGCGGCAAGGTCAGCGATGGCGCGGGGCAAGACCTGCTGTTCAATACCAAAGCCCCGGTTTCAGACGGGATTATCGCGGCGGGCGCAGTCATGCATGACGCCTTGCTTGACCTGCGTATCCCGCCGCAATCCGCATAGGAAAAATCCTGCGCAGACATGGCCGCGCACCGGCTTTTTGTGCAAACTGCACATGCCCAAACAAATTATTGTTTTTTTCGCTGCTGCATGGTGAAAAACGCCTGCCCCCGATGTAAGGAAGCGGCTAGCATGACAGCTATACCCGGCGTTGAAAGGAAACATCATGAAAAAACGGCTGCACCTCGTTTTCGGCGGCGAACTGAAAAACCCGCGCGGCACTGAATTTGTCGATACGGATGCAATCGACATTGTCGGTCTGTTTCCTGATTATGCATCGGCGCATGCAGCGTGGAAGAATGCCGCCCAACGCACTGTTGACAGCGCCGAAACGCGGTATTTCATCGCCCATCTGCACCGGTTGATCGAAGAAGGTGATGAAACCAGCGCCACCAGCACGCTGGACGGCTGACAGGCAGCGCAATCATGCAGCATTCGGCCGCTGAACGGTTATATCTGATGTGGCACCATCGCGCGGGAAAAAGCGTGGGGTCCGCATCCGTGCCGCATCTGGAAGGCCCGGTACTATGGCTGCATGCGGACAACCGGCGCGCGCTTCGCCAGCTTGATACCTTGTCGCAGGTCCTGATGCAGCAGCACGCCCAACGCGGCAAGCATGTGTCGGTTCTGCTCAGCTATGCGGTGGGGCTGAAACCACCGGTGGACATACCCGCACGCGCGACCTTGCCGGTCGTTGCGGATGATGCTGGTCGAATGTCCGAAATCATGGCCCGCCTGTCCCCGGTGGCGGTTCTGCTGGCCACGCGACGCCTGCCTGTCGCCTTGATCAGCATTGCCGGTGCCGCTGGCGCGAAGGTCATGATTGCGGGGATGGACAGCCCGCGCTTTGTCGGGTTCTGGGGGCATGTGCCAGGCTTGGCCAGCAACCTGATGCGCCATGTTCACCGGGTCTTTCTGGCCGGTCCTGCCCAGCGCACCGCATGGGCAAACGCTGGCGTACCGACAGACCGGATGGTTTTGTCCGGTCCGCTGAATGACGCGCCGGTGGCCCTTGGTTGCAACGAAACCGAACGCGAGGCGCTGGCGCAGAATTTCCGCCAGCGCACTGTCTGGCTGGCCGTGGGGGTGCCCGAAATTGAAGAAGCCGTGATTGTTGCCGCGCATCGCGCTGCCTTGCGCGATTCCCACCGCGTTGCACTGATCCTGCACCCTGCGGACCCAATGCGCGGCGCGGCGCTGAAAGATGAACTGACACCAAAATTCAACACGGCGCTGCGGTCTGTCGATGACCCGGTAACCCCTGAAACCCAGGTCTATATTGTTGATACCGAAGGGGAACGCGGCCTTTGGTACCGGCTGTCGGTTGCCTGCTATATCGGGGGCAGTCTGGACAAATCAGGCGCGACCATTACCCCGATGGAAGCCGCAGGGCTGGGCTGTGCCATTGTCCATGGCCGCGAGACAGGCCGCTTCGCCGACGCGTTCCAGCGCCTGTCCAGCGCCGGGGCCACCAGCCGTATTCAGCGCCCCGAGGCACTGGGGCAGGCCATTTGTGCCGCCTTGCGCCCTGATCAGGCTGCGGAAATGGCGCATCAGGGCTGGCAGGTCATTTCAGAAGGGGCGGAAACCGCGGATATGATTGTTGCCAGCCTGCTGGAAACCATTGATACCACAGGCAGCAGCTGATGCACCCACCGGCATTCTGGCATACGCATCCCGACAAGCCCGCTGCGCTGGCCCGTCTGCTGGCCCCTTTCGCAGCATTTTACCGGGCAGAAACCGCCCGCCGCGTGGCCCGCCCGCCGCAATGGCGCCCGCCGGTGCCGGTTATCTGTGTCGGAAACCTGAATATCGGCGGCACCGGCAAAACCCCCACTGTCATCGCCATTGTCCAGAAACTACAGGCGCTTGGCTGCGCGGCGCATGTCATTTCGCGGGGCTATGGTGGCCGTCTGGAAGGGCCTGTGCAGGTGCGCGAAGGCCAGCACAGTGCCGCTGATGTGGGGGATGAGCCGCTGTTGCTGGCGGCCTTCACCCCGGTCTGGGTTGCGCGCGACCGCGCTGCGGGCGCGCGCGCGGCAGTGGATGCGGGCGCGCAGGTGCTGGTCATGGATGACGGGTTTCAGAACCCGTCCCTGCCGAAGGATCTGGCGCTTGTCGTGGTGGATGCGGCGACGGGTTTCGGCAATGGCCGTGTCATCCCCGCAGGCCCGTTGCGCGAACCTGTGGCAGTGGGGCTGGCGCGCGCCGATCTGGTCGTGACCATCGGCGGGACCGGAGCGCAGCGCCAGTTCCGCAGTCTTTGGGGTGCGCAGGTCACATGTCCGCGACTGACCGCGCGACTGGAACCGCTGCAAATGGGCATGACATGGCAGGGGCTGCGCGTGCTGGCCTTCGCGGGGATTGGCCAGCCGGAAAAATTCTTTGCGACCCTGCGCCAGGAAGGGGCCGAAATTCTGCGCGCAGAGGCGTTAAGCGACCATCAGCCCCTGACGGATGCATTGATGAAACGGCTGGAACTGGAAGCCACCGCGCTTGGCGCGCAACTGGTCACCACGGAAAAGGATGCTGTGCGCCTGCCCTATGGTTTCCGGCGCAAAGTACTGACCTTGCCTGTACGGCTGCAATTTGACGAATCAGGCGTGCTGGACACTGCGCTGACTGCCCTGACCGGAGCGGGCGGTGATTCCCATTAATCCGACGGAACCCACCGGATTTTCTTGCGTTTGTCACATGGATTTCCTATGCGGGCGGCTCATGTCACTACACAAGAAGGGTGGGACAGGTCATGCCAGATAAAGTCTTTCAGACCTACGGGATTCACCGTTGGGGGGCAGGCATGTTCGCCCGGATGGAGAATGGGGATCTGGGCATCGTCAACCCGGCGCGGCCTGATGCGCCCCCAGCCAGCCTGCCGGAATTGCTGAACAACCTTGATGCGCGCGGCGTGCAGACGCCGGTTCTGGTGCGCGTGGGGGCCTTTCTGCGCCGCCAGCTGGAATCACTGAACAACGCCTTTGCGCAGGCCATTGCCGCAAACGGGTATCAGGCCCCCTATCGCGGGGTTTTCCCCATCAAGGTGAACCAGCAGGCCGAGGTGATTGACCGGATCGTGGATTACGGGCGGCCCTATACGTTCGGGCTGGAAGCCGGGTCCAAGCCGGAATTGATTCTGGCACTGTCGCGTGACCTGCCGAAAGATGCGCTGCTGATCTGCAACGGAATCAAGGATGCCGAATTCATCCGCCTTGGTATTCTGGCGCGCAAGGCCGGGATCAACTGCGTTCTGGTCATCGAAAGCCCCGCAGAGGCCGATACTGTTATCGCCGAAGCCAAGCGCCTTGGGGAAAAACCCGCGCTGGGTGTGCGCATCAAGCTGACGCGGCGGGTCACCGGCAACTGGTCCGACAGTTCCGGCGACCGGTCCACATTCGGGCTGACCACCAAGGAAGTGGTGGACCTGATCGACAAGTTGCGCGCTGAAAACATGCTGGATTGTCTGGTATTGCAGCATTCGCATCTGGGCAGCCAAGTGCCGCAGATGATGGATATCCGTCAGGCCGTGGATGAAGCCTGCAGGTTTTATACCGAACTGCGCCGCCTTGGTGTGCCGCTGACCTATCTGGATCTGGGGGGCGGCCTTGGGATTGACTACACCGGCGAGGCCCGCGCGACCGATAATTCGGTCAATTACACGCTGGAAGAATACTGCACCAATATTGTTGAAGCCGTAAAATACCAGATGGATGAAGCCGAAGTGCCGCACCCCACGCTGGTCACCGAATCCGGCCGCGCGATTGTGGCGTATTCATCCATGCTGCTGTCGGATATTCTGGAAGCCAGCTATTTCGACCGCTCTGCGCCGACAACCCCGGAAGATGACGACCATCACATGCTGTCGGACATGGCGGCGATTGTGGGGTATCTGTCGCCGCGCCGGGTTCAGGAATGCCTGAACGATGCCGAATATTACCGCGAGGAATTGCGCGCCCTGTTCCGCCGTGGGGTCATCGGGATTGAAGAAGTTGCCCGCGCGGAACAGATTTTCCTGTATGTCGTGGGCCGCATCAAGGATCTGGTGGCACAAACGCCGGATGTGCCCCAGGAAGTGCTGGAAGAACTGTCCGCGCATCGCGATATTTATCGGGCGAATTTCAGTCTGTTCCAGTCCCTGCCGGATGTCTGGGCGATTAACCAGCTTTTGCCGATCGCCCCCTTGCAGCGCCTGAACGAAACACCGGGTCGCCGCGCGGTGTTGTCCGACATCACCTGTGACAGTGACGGCAAGATAGAGCAGTTTGTTCTGGGCGATGGCATTGGCAATGCGCTGCCCATCCATGAACTGCGCCCGAAGGAACGCTACTTTATCGGCATTTTCCTTGTCGGGGCCTATCAGGAAACGCTGGGCGATCTGCACAACCTGTTCGGCGATACCAATGTCGTGACAGTGGATTTCAACGATGACGGCGTTCTGGAATTGCAGCACGAGGTCGAGGGCGACACTGTGGCCGAAGTGATGGCCTATGTCGAATATGAACCGAAGCAATGCCTTGACGCCTTCAAGCGTATCGTGGAACGCGGCGTGCGCAACGGCACGCTGAACCCGTCGCAGCGGCGCATGCTGATGGAAACCTATCGCCATGCCATCAATGGCTACACCTATTACGAACATGAGGAGCACACCCATGGCTGACAACAAGGACGTTCTGGTTATCGGCGCTGGCGGCGTCGCATCTGTCACGCTGCACAAGATGGCAATGAACCGCGATCTGTTTCCGGGCCGTATTGCGGTGGCCAGCCGCACGCTGTCAAAATGCGAAGCGATTGCCGCTTCCATCAAGGACCGCACTGGTCAGGTGATCGAAACCTATCAGGTGGATGCCGATGACGTGGCGCAGACTGTGGCCCTGATAGAAGCCGTGAAACCCGCGCTTCTGGTCAATCTGGCGTTGCCCTATCAGGATCTGGCCCTGATGGAAGCCTGTCTGAAAACCGGCGTGCATTATCTGGACACCGCGAATTATGAGCCGCCAGAGGAAGCGAAATTCGAATATTCGCACCAGTGGAAACTGCATGACCAGTTCAAACAGGCGGGGCTTATGGCAACGCTGGGTGTCGGGTTCGACCCCGGCGTGACCAGCATTTTCGCCACCTATGTGCGCAAGCACCACCTGTCGGGCATTCGCCAGATCGACATTCTGGACTGCAATGGCGGTGACCATGGCCATCCGTTTGCGACCAATTTCAACCCCGAAATCAACATCCGCGAAGTCACCGCCGACGTGAAGCATTGGGAAAATGGCGGCTGGGTCACCAGCCCGGCCATGTCCACCAAAGTACCCTTCGATTTTGAAGCGGTCGGCGAAAAGAACATGTATCTGATGTATCATGAGGAGTTGGAGTCGCTTGTCACCCATTTTCCGGAAATAGAGCGCGCGCGCTTCTGGATGACCTTTGGCGATGCCTATATCAACCATGTCACGGTGTTGCAGAATGTCGGCATGACAGGGATTGACCCTGTCGAATATCAGGGCCAGCAGATCATCCCGCTGCAATTCCTGAAAGCCGTGCTGCCCAATCCCGGCGATCTGGGTGAACGTACCAAGGGCAAGACCAATATCGGCGATATCATCACTGGTCCCGCCAAGGACGGGTCGGGCGAAAAGACCGTCTATATCTATAACATCTGCGATCATGAGGAATGCTTCCGCGAAGTGGGGTCGCAGGCGGTCAGCTACACCACCGGCGTGCCCGCCATGATCGGGGCTGCGCTGATGCTGAATGGCACATGGTCGGGCGCGGGCGTGTTCAACACCGAACAGCTGGACCCCGACCCGTTCATGGACATGCTGAACCAGCACGGGTTGCCATGGCAGGTGGTGGAGCTGTCAGGGCCGGTTGATTTCTGATGGCGATGCAGACCCATGCGGGCGATCCGGGCGCGTTCCGGGGGTTTGACCTGACGCGCGTTCCGTCCCCCTGTTTCGTCGTGGATGAAGCGCGGCTGGAGCAGAACCTGCAGGTTCTGGCCGATATTCAGGCGCGGTCTGGCGCAACAGTGCTATGCGCATTGAAGGCGTTTTCCATGTGGTCGCTGGCCCCTTTGGTCAGCCGCTACCTGTCGGGCGTTTGCGCATCCGGGCTGTGGGAAGCGCGCCTTGGGCGTGAGCATTACGGCGGGATCATTGAGACCTTCGCTGCGGGTTACAAATCGGATGAAATGGGCGAAATCATCGCGCTGTCTGATCATATCGTGTTCAACACCCCCGCCGCAAAGGACCGTTTTCTGCCGATGATCACGGCCGCTGGCAAGGAGGTGCATGTCGGCCTGCGCTTCAATCCCGGTGTGGCCATGGGCGAAGATGCGAAATACGACCCCGCCGCGCCCGGTTCCCGCCTTGGCACACCGCTGGAACAGATTGACGACGCCGCCCTTGCGGGCGTGGACGGGTTGCACATGCACACCCTTTGCGAACAGGGGCTGGAGCCGCTGCTGGCCATCTGGGACCATATCGCGCCGCGTATCCGTGAACTGGCCCCGCAGTTGAAATGGATCAATTTCGGCGGCGGTCATCACATTACCCGCAATGATTATGACCGCGAGGGGTTGATTGCCTTTTTGCAGCGCGTGACCGCTGAGACCGGATTGCACTGCTATCTGGAACCGGGCGAGGCTGTTGCGCTGGATTGCGGCATTCTGGTGGGCGAAGTGCTGGATATTGTCGAAAATGACGGACCGAACGCCATTCTGGACATTTCCGCCACCTGCCATATGCCCGATGTGATCGAAGCCCCCTATCGCCCTGCGCTGCTGGGTGAAGCGGGTGATTGTCATGTGCGCCTTGGCGGGCCAAGCTGTCTGGCGGGTGACGTGATCGGGCGTTATGCGTTCGGCAAGACACCGGAAATCGGCGCGCGCGTCGCCTTCCTTGATCAGGCGCATTATTCGATGGTCAAGACAACCACGTTCAACGGTGTGCGCCTGCCGTCACTGGCCATCTGGAACAGCACCACCGATGCGCTGCGGTTGGTGCGGCAATTCGATTACACCGACTTCAAGGGCCGCCTGTCATGATTTTCCTGAATTCCGAACTCTCGGTCGCTGAACGCAGCCCCAAGGCGCGCTTTCATGTTGTGCCCATGCCGCTGGAAAAAACCGTATCCTACGGGTCTGGTACTGCGCAGGGCCCTGCTGCACTGATTGCAGCCTCGGACCAGTTGGAACGGCTGTGGCGCGGGTTTGAACCCTGCACTGCGGGCATCTGCACAACACCGCCGATTGACTGCTCCGGACCGCTGGACACGGCATTGTCTGCGCTTGCCACCCGCACCGAAGGGATTGCGCGCGCAGGGCAGCTTCCCGTCACGCTGGGGGGGGAACACAGCCTGACATGGGCTGCCGTGATGGGTGTGAAACGTGCGCTGGACCGCCCCGTCGGGATAATCCAGATTGACGCGCATGCTGATCTGCGCCGCGCCTATCAGGGGTTTCGCCATTCGCATGCATCCGTCATGCAATTGCTGACTGAGGAAGAAGGTCTGCCACTGGCGCAATATGGTGTCCGCGCGCTTTGCGCCGAAGAAGCGGAGTGCCGCGCGCGCAACAATGTCATCTTCATCGATGCCGAAGATCTGGTCACTGGCAACATCCATGACATCACCCTGCCCGATGACTTCCCCGAAGATGTCTATGTCACGTTTGATGTGGACGGGCTGGACGCGGCGATCATGCCCGCCACCGGCACCCCGGTTCCCGGGGGTCTGGGCTATTACCAGTCGCTGGCGCTGGTGCGGTCCGCGCTGAAGGGTCGGCGCTGCGTGGGCCTTGATGTTGTCGAACTGGCCCCCATTGAAGGTGCGGATGTGTGGGACTTTACAGCGGCACAACTGACCTACGCGCTGATCGGGATTGTGCTGCAGAACGAACAGGCCTGATGCAGCCCCGGCCAATGCGCCGGGGTCGCTTTCGCCATCATATCTGCAAACACTAAATATTGTGTCTTGGGCGTGACAATCCCGCACGAACTGCCTATAACTACGGCAGTCTAAGAAGGATATTCCTGCATGTCTGCTGAAGCCGCGAAGCGCGAAGAATATGGCGCCGATTCGATTAAGGTTCTCAAGGGGTTGGATGCCGTGCGCAAACGCCCCGGCATGTATATCGGCGACACGGATGACGGGTCCGGTCTGCATCACATGGTCTATGAAGTTGTCGATAACGGCATTGACGAAGCATTGGCCGGCCATGCCGATTTCGTGACCGTCACAATCCATGCCGACAATTCCGTGTCGGTCACGGATAACGGGCGTGGCATTCCCACCGACATCCACACAGATGAGGGGGTTTCCGCTGCCGAGGTCATCATGACCCAGTTGCATGCAGGCGGTAAATTCGACAGCAATTCCTATAAGGTGTCGGGCGGTCTGCATGGCGTCGGCGTTTCGGTTGTCAATGCCCTGTCGGACTGGCTGGAACTGCGCATCTGGCGCGCAGGCAAGGAACATATCGCGCGCTTTGAACGTGGCGACACTGTGCGCCATCTGGAAGTGGTGGGCGATGCGGGCGACAGGACCGGAACCGAAGTGCGGTTTCTGGCATCGCTCGATACGTTTTCGCATCTTGAATACAGCTTCAAGACGCTTGAAAACCGCCTGCGCGAACTGGCTTTCCTGAATTCCGGTGTGCGCATCATTCTGGAAGATCACAGACCCGCGGAAATGCTGCGGTCGGAACTGTTCTATGAAGGTGGCGTGCGCGAATTTGTCCGCCATCTGGACCGGTCCAAGGCGCCGGTCATGCCAGAGCCCATCTATATTCAGGGCACCCGCGATGATATCGGCGTTGAAGTGGCGATGTGGTGGAATGACAGCTATCATGAAACGGTGCTGCCCTTTACCAACAACATTCCGCAGCGCGATGGCGGCAGTCACCTGGCGGGCTTTCGTGGTGCATTGACACGGACCATCAACGCCTATGCCCAATCCAGCGGGATTGCCAAGAAAGAAAAGATCAGTTTCACCGGCGATGACGCCCGTGAAGGGCTGACCTGTGTGCTGTCGGTCAAGGTGCCGGACCCGAAATTTTCCAGCCAGACCAAGGATAAGCTGGTATCCAGCGAAGTACGCCCCGCTGTGGAATCGCTGGTCAATGAAAAGCTGTCGGAATGGTTTGAAGAAAACCCCGCGCATGCCAAATCCATCGTCAGCAAGATTATCGAAGCCGCCATCGCCCGCGAAGCCGCGCGCAAGGCGCGCGACCTGACACGGCGCAAAACCGCGCTGGACGTGGCCAGCCTGCCGGGAAAACTGGCCGATTGCCAGGAACGCGACCCTGCCAAGTCGGAATTGTTCCTGGTGGAGGGGGACTCCGCCGGGGGGTCCGCCAAACAGGGCCGGTCGCGCCAGAATCAGGCCGTCCTGCCGTTGCGCGGGAAGATTCTGAACGTGGAACGTGCGCGGTTTGACCGGATGCTGGGGTCGCAGGAAATCGGCACGTTGATTACCGCGCTTGGCACCGGGATCGGGCGCGATGAATTCGACATTGCGAAACTGCGCTATCACAAGATCGTCATCATGACCGATGCTGATGTGGATGGCGCGCATATCCGCACGCTTCTGCTGACCTTCTTCTTCCGGCAGATGCCGGAACTGATTGAAGGGGGATATCTGTATATTGCCGAACCCCCGTTGTTCAAAGTGGCCCGTGGCAAGTCCGAAGTGTACCTGAAGGACAAGCCAGCACTGGAAGATTACCTGATCGCGCAGGGCGTCGATGGTGTCATATTGCGGCTGGCATCGGGCGAGGAGATCACCGGGCAGGATCTGGCGCGCGTGGTCACCGAAGCGCGTGTCGTGCGCCGGTCACTGGCGGCGTTTCCCACGCATTACCCCCAGCATATTCTGGAACAGGCCACCATCGCCGGGGCCCTTCTGGCCGAAGCGCTGGCCAGCCACCCGCAGGAACTGGCCGACAGCGTGGCCAGCCGTCTGGACCTGATTGCCGCAGAATATGAACGCGGCTGGCAGGGGCGGCCAACACAGGATGGCGGTTTGCGGCTGTCGCGCGTGCTACGCGGCGTGGAAGAGGTGCGCAGGCTGGACGGGGCTGTTCTGCGTTCCGGCGAAGCCCGCAGGCTGAGCACGCATACACAGGCGCTTCAGGACATCTACAGCCAACCCGCCGAACTGCTGCGCCGCGACCGCAAACAGAAAATCTTTGGCCCGGTTGACCTGCTGAATGCCATTCTGACCGAAGGCGAAAAGGGGCTTTCGCTGCAGCGCTACAAGGGCTTGGGCGAAATGAACCCCGACCAGTTGTGGGAAACGACGCTGGACCCGGAGGCGCGCACCCTGTTGCAGGTCAAGATTGATGATCTGGCCGAAGCAGATGACATTTTCACCAAGCTGATGGGCGATGTTGTCGAACCGCGCCGCGATTTCATCCAGCGCAATGCGCTGAACGTGGAAAACCTGGACGCATAAGCGGTGTTCCCCCGGCGGAACCGCTGGGTCGGGTGTTTTCTGGCCTGAAGCAACCGTTGGATTATGCACGAAGCCAGCGGTGGGTCGGGGTCTGCCGGTCCGAGGTGGGAGGGATTCACGTTATCCGGGCGGCATACTCCTGAGTTCAAAGGCTTGGCCCGACACCAGCGAAACCGGCAGGCCACGGGACGGCCCACCAACGGCGTGGGCCACCTTTGGCCTTTGGAATTCCCAACCATCCGGTTCAGACCAGAAAACGCCCGGCCCTGCCGCACCATACGGCATAATCCCGCGCTATCTGCTTGCCAGCGGGCCGTGACCCTGCCTAAATCGGCACCATCAAGGCAGGCAGGGGCAGCATGGGAAACACGCGCAAACGCATCTGGGGGTGGTGGGCCTTCGACTGGGCAAACCAGCCTTACAACACGTTGCTTCTGACCTTCATTTTCGCACCCTATTTTGCGGGGTCTGTCGCGCCGGACCCGGTTACAGGGCAGGTCATGTGGGGCTGGATGCTGGCCATTTCCGGCCTGCTGACAGCGTTTTTCGCGCCCGTCCTTGGGGCCATCGCCGACAATTCCGGGTATAAACGCTTATGGATCCTGCTGTGGTCGCTGCTGTATGTGGCGGGGACTTTCGTGCTGTGGTGGGCGGTCCCCGATGCGGGACAGGGCACAATCCTGCTGGTGCTGGTTGCATTCGCGGTGGGGTTGGTGGGGCTGGAATACGGAATCGTGTTCACGAACTCCGTGCTGCCCAGCCTTGCCCCGCGCGCCGAACTGGGGCGCATTTCCGGCACTGGCTGGGCCTTGGGCTATGTGGGGGGGCTGGCGTCGCTGGCGGTGGTGTTGGCGCTGCTGGCGGAAAACGATGCAGGCGTCACCATGCTGGGGATTGCGCCGGTTTTCGGGCTGGACCCGGACATGCGCGAAGGGACGCGCGCTGTCGGTCCCTTCACCGCGCTGTGGTATATCATCTTTGTCATCCCGTTCTTTCTTTGGGTCAGGGAACCGCCCGCCCCCCGCAAAGCACCCGGCGCCGTGATGCGCGGATTGCGCGAGTTGAAAGAAACGCTGCGCACCTTGCCCACACGGCACAGCCTGTTCGCCTATCTGGGGTCATCCATGCTGTACCGCGACGCGCTGAACGGCATCTATGCCTTTGGCGGGATTTACGCAGCCGGTGTGCTGGAATGGACCATCATCCAGATCGGCGTGTTCGGCATTCTGGCGGCGGCGGTGGGGGCGGTAGCCTGCTGGCTTGGCGGCAAGCTGGATTCCCGGTTCGGCCCGAAACCCGTGATCATCGGCTGTATCCTGTTGCTGATTGTCGTGTGTATCATCATCGTCAGCACCGACCGCAGCATGGTGCTGTTCACGCCGGTTGACCCGTCGTCAAACCTGCCCGACATCGTGTTCTACATATGCGGCGGGCTGATCGGCGCGGGTGGTGGCACGCTGCAGTCCGCATCGCGCACCATGATGGTGCGGCAGGCCAACCCCGAGCGCATGACCGAAGGTTTCGGCCTGTATGCCTTGTCGGGCAAGGTGCTGTCCTTCATCGCGCCTGCACTGATCGCGCTGGCCACCACGGCGACAGGCAGCCAAAGACTTGGGGTAGCCCCGTTAATAGGGCTGTTCGCACTGGGGCTTGTTCTGCTAATCTGGGTGAAACCCAAGGGAGAGCCGGAATTTCAATGCGCGGAACAATCCTGACCCTGATCCTTATTGCCATGCCCGCCCTGGCCATGGCGCAATCACTGGCCAATCAGATGTTTGGCGCACATGCCATGCCATCGCTGCAGGCGCCCGAGGCGATAGGATCCTATGCCAAGGGTTGCGCGGCGGGGTTGGTGCGCCTGCCGGAAACCGGTCCGACATGGCAGGCCATGCGCCTGTCGCGCAACCGCAACTGGGGCCACCCGGATGCGATTGCCTATGTGCAGGATCTGTCGCGCAAGGCGGTGCAGATCGGCTGGCCGGGGCTTTATATCGGCGATATCAGCCAGCCGCGCGGCGGGCCCATGACATCCGGCCATGCCAGCCATCAGATCGGGCTTGATATCGACATATGGATGCTGCGGCCGTCGCGGCTGAACCTGTCGCGCAGCGAACGCGAAAACCTGAGTTCGATTTCCGTGCGCACCGAAGACCAGCGCAGTGTCAATTCCAACTGGACGCGCGCGCATCACGAACTGATGAAACAGGCCGCCCTTGACCCGCGCGTGGACCGCATTTTCGTGGCCGCTGCTGTCAAGCTGGAAATGTGCAAGACCGCCACCCGCGCCGATACTGCATGGCTTCAGAAAATCCGCCCTGCGGTTGGCCATAACTATCATTTCCATGTGCGGCTGGCCTGTCCGCGCGGAAACCGGCATTGCGTAACCCAGTCGCCCACAGTGGCGGAACTGTCCAAGGGCGGTAATGGCTGCGATGAAACGCTGGAATGGTGGGTCACCGATTTCCTGAACCCGCCCAAGCGCGAACGCACAGAACGCACAGAACCCCCTGCCCCGCGCCAGCGCCACCCGCGCGAATTCACGATGGCGGACCTGCCCACGCAATGCCAGCAGGTTGTGGCGACGCAATAAGCGCCATGCTTGCTTTTCTATGGCAGTCTCGTTATCTGGCGCCATGCCGCTTGCGGCACAAGTCTCCGCAACCTTGAAAAAAACGGAATACATAGCATGACCCGCGTCCACCTGCCCGGCATTCTTGCCATGGCGGCGATTGTCGTCGCATCGAATATCCTTGTTCAATTCCTGTTCGGAAACTGGCTGACATGGGGGGCGTTCACCTACCCGCTGGCGTTTCTGGTCAATGACGTGATGAACCGCGTTTACGGACCACAGGCCGCGCGCCGCGTGGTCTGGGTGGGTTTTGCCGTTGGGATGGCCTGTTCCCTGATCGGCACGCAGATCATGGGCGAATTCGGCCCGCTGGTCACGCTGCGCATTGCGCTGGGGTCGGGCATTGCATTCCTGACCGCGCAGCTTGTGGATGTCGCCATTTTTGACCGCCTGCGCGAAGACAAACATGGCGGGCCGTGGTGGCGCGCGCCGCTGGCATCGACGCTTGTTGGCTCCACCCTCGACACTGCCTTGTTTTTCAGCATCGCCTTTTCCGCCACACTGAGCTTCATCGAACCGGGCAATGATGTGTCCTGGGCTGGTGAAATCCTGCCCATGCTGGGCGTCGGACCGGAAATACCGCTATGGGTCAGCCTTGCTGTCGCGGACTGGGGCGTGAAACTGGGTCTGGCATTGCTTGCTTTGGTGCCGTTCCGCCTGATCGTCAGGAAAAAATCGCTACCTGTCGCATAATTTCTTTTGACAAACACAAAATATGTGCCACCATCCTATATAACAGCAACCAAATGAAAGGAGGTGGTCCAGTGTCTAGAGTGATGTTGGAGAGCGGTGCAAAGACAGTCAAGAGGGGCAAAACCTGACGGCAACCCCGATGGGGACACCCTTTTGATTGGGCCAATGCTCTAACTTGGCTCCATCTCCTGAAGCTCGTTCAGGGCCGCCTCGTCATAAGGCGGCCCTTTCGATTCACAGTGATTTTCCGGGTCGTAGAACGAATGCGCATCAACGACGACATAACCTTGCAGGACTGGGAACTGACGGAATCCTTCACCCGTGCATCCGGGCCGGGCGGGCAGAATGTCAACAAAGTGTCCACTGCGGTGGAGTTGCGTTTTGAAGCGGAACGCAGCCCGAACCTGCCAGCGCCGGTGAAATCACGCCTGAAACGGTTGGCGGGACGGCGCTGGACACAGGATGGCGCACTTGTGCTGCGGGTGGAAGAAACGCGGTCGCAGGCGCGCAACCGGGACATCGCCCGCGACCGGCTGGCAGAACTGATCCTGGAGGCGCTGAAACGCCCGAAACCGCGCATCAAGACCCGACCCACCCTTGCCAGCAAACGACGGCGACTTGAAAGCAAGGCCCACCGCGCCGATATCAAGGCACTGCGGGCTGGTCCCAAACCGGATTGAACATGCGCGGGCAGCGCCAGTTTGTCATCATCCGGTCATCGCGTTTTGTCATATCCGGTACAGGAACCTGAATTTGTGAACACCGCAGCCATGTCACGGACCTTGTTGAACCTGATTGCAAATCAGGTGCGCCCTGCATTTGTGCAGACTGCGGCAGTATGTCTGCGTGACGGTCCCGCGGGCCGGGAAGTTCTGCTTGTGCGGACAATGCGGTTGGGTCAGTGGGTGCTTCCCAAAGGATGGCCGATGAAGGGAAAATCACTGGCAGAAGCTGCCGCGATTGAGGCCTGGGAAGAAGCGGGCGTGCGCGGCAGTGTTTCCGAAAACCCGATCGGGGCATTCACCTATACCAAAATCAAGAAAAGCGGCCTGCCGGTCAGTTGCCGCGCGCAGATATTCCGTCTGGATGTCCAGCGCATTTCTGACAGTTATCCGGAGGCGCGGAAGCGAAAGCGCAAGTGGTTCCCCATAGCAGAAGCCGCCGAGATCGTGCGCGACCCGGAAGTGCGCGACCTGTTGAAAAGCTTGTAAACGGGCAACAGGCAAGCGCAACGTATGTTGTCGCGCGCAGGGAATCCTGATACCGCCGGACTGTCGTGAAATTGTTACAAACGGATGGCTGCGGTGTCGAACCTTTCGGAAAAATCCTGGAAGACGCTCAACAAGGATCTGGCCCGCCTTTCGGCGATGGAACAGGCCATGGCCTATTCCGCCCGCCCGCTGGTTGCACCCGGTCTTGCACTTGCCTTCATGGTTGTGACCGGGCTGGCAGTTGCCGCATTCATCGGGTTTGAACCGCTTGGCCTGATTGTCATCGCAGCGGCGATCATCGGTGCCTATATGGCCATCAATATCGGTGCGAATGACGTGGCCAACAATATGGGGCCATCGGTGGGCGCGCGCGCGCTGACCATCGGTACCGCATTGATCGTTGCCGCAATCTGCGAAACGGCTGGCGCGCTGATTGCGGGCGGCGATGTGGTCAGCACCGTGTCGCGCGGCATTATCGCGCCGGAATCGGTTGCGCAAACCCAGGTGTTCATCTGGGCCATGATGGCCGCGCTGCTGGCCGGCGCAATATGGATCAATCTGGCAACATGGATCGGCGCGCCGGTATCAACCACCCATTCGATTGTCGGCGGTGTCATGGGGGCAGGCATTGCGGCGGCAGGGTTTGCGGCAGTGAACTGGCCGATGATGGCGCGCATCGCAGCAAGCTGGGTCATATCGCCGGTTCTGGGCGGAATATTCGCAGCAATCTTTCTGGCGATCATCAAATCACGCATCATCTACCGTCCCGACATGATTCAGGCCGCGCGCTATTGGGTTCCCATCCTGATCGGGGTGATGGGGGGGGCATTTGCGACCTATCTGGCGCTGAAGGGCGTGAACAGGATTGTCACCATTGATTTCGGCACTGCAATCGCGCTGGGGGTGGTGTTCGGCACAGTCCTGACCTTTGCCATGCGTCCGGTGATCCGTCGCCAAAGCGAAGGCATGGAGAACCGCAAGAAATCCCTGAAAATCCTGTTCAATATTCCGCTGATATTCTCTGCTGCGCTGTTGTCCTTTGCGCATGGGGCCAATGATGTGGCCAATGCCATCGGTCCGGTTGCAGCGATTGTCCATGCGGTGCAGGGTGGCGGTGCGGCTGACAGTGTGGGCATCCCACTGTGGGTCATGCTGATTGGCGGGATCGGGCTGTCGGTGGGGTTGCTGCTGTTCGGGCCAAAGCTGATCAACCTTGTCGGCAACGAGATTACACGCCTGAATGCAATGCGCGCCTATTGCGTGTCACTTGCCGCTGCGATCACAGTTATTTTCGCATCCTGGCTGGGATTGCCGGTCAGTTCGACACATATTGCCATTGGTGCGATCTTCGGGGTGGGGTTCTTTCGTGAATGGTATCATGAACGCATCCTGAATGAGCGCCGCGTTGATACGACCGTCCCGCAGGAAGTGCGCAAACGGAAAATGGTCGTCCGCCGCGCCCATTTCCTGACTATCCTAGCCGCTTGGATTGTGACAGTGCCATCCGCCGCGCTGCTGTCGGCGGGGCTGTTCCATCTGATGAATCTGATCACCTATTAAGGCATGCGCGCTGCGGCGCGGGCGGGTCCAGCGCAGCGCGCCTTCTATCAAAGCAGCCCCTTTCGTGATAGCATTCCTGCATCTTTTGCGGAGAGGGAGGCAGGTCATGGCGTCGGGGGATAGTATTGTCCTTGTCGGGACCACAAAAGGCGCATTTCTTGTCACGGGTACGGGCGGCCGGGACGGCTGGAACGTGACAGGCCCGTTTTGCGACGGCTGGCCGATCAATCATGTCGTCGGCGACCCGGCAACAGGAACCCTATGGGCCGGGGGCGGCGGTGACTGGCACGGCGCGGGTATCTGGCGTTCGGATGACGTCGGGCAAAACTGGACCCTTACCCGCCTGACAAAAGGGACAATGGACGACTGGGCCGCCAATGACCCCGATTTCGCCCAAATGATTGGCTGGTCGGATACGACCCTTCCATTCGGCGACAGCTTCAGTCAGATATGGTCGCTATGCTATGCCCATGGCACGCTTTATGCCGGGACGAAACCCGCAAACCTGCTGCAAAGCAATGACGGCGGCGAAAGCTGGAGCAGGGTTGACGGGCTGACCAATCACCCCTCTGCCGGAAGCTGGAACCCTGGTGCTGCGGGGCTTGTATTGCACACGATCGTTGCGGACCCTGCCAATGCACAGAAACTTTGGGTCGCCATCTCTGCTGCGGGTGTGTTCGCGACCGAGGATGGCGGCAAAACATGGGAGCGCCGCAACCGCCTGTCGAACGCCGATACCCACAGCCATCACCATGATCACCCTGCCGGGCCGCAGGGCGGCGAAACCGGGCATTGTGTGCATAACATGATGCGTGCGCCCGGGCGCGAAGATGTGCTTTATCAGCAAAACCACCATGGCGTGTGGCGTTCGGCAGATGGCGGGCGCAGTTGGGATGACATTACCACGGGCCTGCCGTCTACCTTCGGTTTTCCGATCCGGGTGCATCCGCGCGACCCTGACACCATTTGGACATTGCCGCTGAATGGCGACATGGCCGGGCGGTTCCCACCGGATGCCGCCGCAGCCGTGTGGCGGTCGCGCGATGGTGGCCGGAACTGGCAAGCCCTGCGCGAGGGGTTGCCACAGACATCATGCTTTTTCACTGTGCTGCGGCAGGCGATGGCGGGGGACACGCGCGATCCGGCGGGGGTGTATTTCGGCACCAATAGCGGGTCGGTCTTTGCCAGCGCGGATGAAGGCGACACATGGCAGGAAATCGCGCGACACCTGCCTACCATTCTTGCAGTAGAGGTACTTGACCGCACGTAGCGCCTGCCCGCGTGCGTGTCACCATTTCAGCAACCGGGGGCCGATGGCCGCACCGAACAGCGCAACGGGCAGGATTGCCGTGGAATAGGCGGGCAGCACGAAAAGCGCTGCATCCTGATCACAATGCAGCGAATAAAGCGCAGCCGACAGCCCCCCCGCCAGCAGGCCGGCCACTGCGCCGGTCAGTCGTGGGCGCAGCGCGGCCCCGGCGGAAAGCGCCCAGAAAACAGCGCCCAGCAACGGCAGGGCCAGCGTGGGAACCGACAGCAGACAGGTCACCAGACTGGGCGTGGCAAGTGCACCTGTCAGCCCCGAAACCCCGTCACGCGCAAGCGCCATAGCGAAAGCCGCGATCAACCCGGCCGCAAACAGACCCAGCGCCGCCATGCGCATATCCGCGCGCAGACCGGGGCGTGCCAGCCCAAAAGCAAGCGCCCCGGCCAACAGCGCAAGCACCAACGGGAAGATGGTTTTCAGGATTGCAGCTGAATTCAGCGCGGCCATCATATCCGCACGTGCCCCCCAGAACACCACGAATGCCAGTACGGTCACCCCGATGGCGACCGGCAGCGCCCGCCAAAGCCGCTGGCCGACCGTCTGCTGCGGCAGCGTATCAGCAGCAAGCACCGCAATCAGGTCATCCGTATTCATTCGATCATCCTTTCACGCAGCCGTGCAATGGTCTTCAGCGCCCGGTGCAGGGCAACGCGCACGGCCCCTTCGGACATATCCAGACGCGCTGCAGTTTCGGCAGTCGTTTCACCGTTCAGACCGAAGGCGCGCACAATTTCAGCCGCGCGTGGTTCCAGCCTGCTCAGCACTTTTTCCATGTCGCGCCCTTCCGTAGGGTCGGGGCCGTCTGCTGCTGGCAGCACCTCTGCCAGATCGTCGATGGACAGATCGAAATGCCTGCCCCGCGCGCGAAAGGCATCCACCACCTTATGCCGTGCAATCGCATAGAGCCACGGGCGCAGGGGTGCATCTTCCTGCCATGTATGCCGCTTGGCGTGGATCGCAAGCAGAACTTCCTGCAATACATCCTCGCATGTCTCGCGCCCCAGCGCAGTCCCCCGGGCGCGCACCACGGTCCGCAGGACAGGGGTGATGGCCTGAAGCAACTGACGATAGGCGACGGAATCACCACGTTTCGCCGCGCGCATAAGATCTTCCAGATTTCCGGGGCCTTCCAATCCGATTCACTTTCTGTTCGGGGCTGGTGCGGTCTTTGTTACAGGCGCGTTATTGCAAAGTTCCAAATGATTTTCATCCTGTACATCACCTGTTCACGCCAGCGTGACAAAGACCTGCAAACCGTTGCCTACGGGGCCTGCCCCCCCTTCCGGCATCTACCCCCCTTACAGGCGGAGCACATAGTCTTTGAACTGCCTGCCGCTTGCGGGTCGGAAAACCTCCTCTGTTTCCAGCATGGTTTCGACCCGGTCCAGACGGAAATTGCGGAAATCATCTGCCCGCTCGCACCATGCGGTCAGCAGCCAGACATCATCAAACAATGTGATGCCCAGCGGCTGGACGCGGCGTTCGCTTCTGCGCCCCTCCAGGCTGACATAGGTGATCTGCAGGACACGTCTTGCGCGGATCGCCCGGCGGGCCATGCCACCCCATTGTTCGGCAAGGACATCTGCCGCGCGGTGCCTTGTCACGGCAAGCAGGTTCAGGTTCTGAAACTTCTGGCCGACCTCTGCGCCCAGCGATGCGGCAACCTTGCCCGTGACCCTCTCCGCGGCGTCGCGCAATCCACCGCCGCGCCGGGCCATCAGATGGCGCATTCCCAGCATGATTGCCTCCATCTCCTCTGTATCGAACTGGAGTGGTGGCAGGAAATAGCCCTGTTCAAGCTGGTAGCCGATACCTGCTTCGCCGCGAATGGGCGCGCCAATCTCCTGCAGGGTGGCAACATCGCGATAGATCGTGCGGGTAGAAACGCCAAGGCGCTGCGCCAGCACACCCGCCGGGACAGGCCGACGGGCGGACCGAAGATGATCCAGCAAAGAGAACAGGCGGTGGGTTTTCATGCAGCAGACTTATAGCACCATCCTGACACTATCTGTCAGGGGTAACATCTAGAAAGTGACGACACACCAACAAAAGGACTACGCAGATGTCACAACCCCGCCTGGAAATTGTTACCTACAACGTCGGATCAGTCGCGGAAGCCGACCGCCAGCGCCACAACGCGAGGGAGCTTGCTGTCACCCTGAAGGGGTTCTCCGGCTGGCTTCCGCTGACATGCGCGAAGAATACGGCGCGGCGCGGCGATCTTGTGGTCTGGCGCAATCAGGACGCCGCCGACAACGCCGCGAAGACTGTCGGTTCGGCAGATGAGTTTGCAGCGTTCCGCGCCACAATTTCGGAATTCGGCTACATGGATCATTTCGTGTTGCCCTATGGCGGCTTGCCCATGATGCAGGCGGGCGATGGCCTGGAACTGGGGCGCTTTCGCCTGCGGTCGGGCGTGACAGAAGCCATGTTACGTGTTGCTCATGCCCGGATGGTTGAAAACCAGCTTTCGCAACAGCCTGGCTGGCGTGGTCAGCGGTTGGCAAAGCTGGAGGATGGAACCTGGGTGGATATGGCCTTTGCTGCGACAGACGCGGATGCCCGGGCCATCTGTGCCAGTTGGGCAGGAAATGCAGACTGCGACGCATTTCTTGCCCTCATAGAGCCGATCAGCATGGAATTCGGGATGCTGGCCTGAACAAACATCAGCGGGCCATTCATGTGCCCGCTGATAAACGATAGCGGCAACAGATCGGGCAACAAGACGGAATCACAAAAATGCGCCATGCGACAAAGAGATATTGCAAGAAGCCGTTTGCCCTGAACAAGATGGCGCATGTCAAAACTCACACGAAACCTTATAACGGATGTGCGCGGGATACTTGTCGGGAATGCCTGTGATCCGGCGATAAAATCCGGTGTGACTGTTCTTACCGCGCCAGAACCCTTTGTCTGTTCAGTGCATGTCATGGGTGGGGCGCCCGGAACACGTGAAACGGATTTGCTTGCGCCCGACAGGCTGGTGGAAAAAGTTGACGCGCTGGTGCTGTCGGGCGGTTCTGCGTTTGGTCTGGATGCCTGTAGCGGCGTGTCGGATGAGTTGCGATCTGCTGGTCGCGGGTTTGCGGCGGGTCGTGCTGTGGTTCCGATTGTCCCCGGCGCAATTCTGTTTGACCTGTTGAACGGCGGTGACAAGGACTGGACGGAAAACCCCTATCGTGATCTGGGGCGCGCTGCATTCCGGAATGCTGGCACTGCATTTCAGATCGGCACTGCGGGGGCGGGATACGGTGCCCTGACCGGAACGGTAAAGGGCGGACTGGGGTCCGCGTCCGCACAGGTCGCTGGCGTTACGGTCGGCGCGCTGGTCGCTGTCAATCCGGTTGGTTCAGTATCACCCGAGGACAGTCGACATTTCTGGGCCGCCCCGTTTGAGCAACATGGCGAATTCGGCGGCCTTGGCCCTGATCCCAGCAGCGGACACAGCGGCAAGATTTTCGGCCACAAGATTGCGGGCAGGGACACAACGCAGGAAAACACGACAATTGCCATCATTGCAACGGATGCCGCCCTTACCAAGGCAGAGTGCCATCGCCTTGCTGTTGCCGCCCATGATGGTATCGCGCGGGCCATTGTTCCTGCACATACCCCGTTCGATGGCGATCTGGTTTTTGCAGTTTCTACCGGGCATGTCGGCCTGCCTGATGACCGCGCGCAGGCGCTGTCCCAGATCGGCGCAGTCGCGGCCACATGTCTGTCACGCGCAATTGCACGGGGGGTTTATGAAGCACGCCCTGAAACCGGCGATCTGTTCCCTGCATGGTCTGCGCGGGCCTGAAGTCTGGGCACAGACCATGATCATATATCCCTGACGCCCTGCCCCCGTCCGTGGACTTCAGGCAATGATGCGAACAAGGGGGGCGTTGGCTGGCGCATGGGCAAGAAATCCAGCGAAACAACAGGTCAGTGACAAGAAACTGTTACATCGGACTGCTACGTCCCCCAACATGAAAATTGACCCGCTGAATGCCAGCTCTTTCGCGCTGTCCGCCACGCAGATTGCCAAGTCCTTTGGTGACACGGAGGTGCTGCGCAATATCCATCTTGATCTTGCCCCGGGCGAGGTTGTGGCCCTGCTTGGCCCGTCCGGCTGTGGCAAGACCACGCTTTTGCGTATTGCCGCCGGGCTTTTGACGGCCAGTGCGGGCCAGATGCAGATTGCAGGCAAGTGTGTCGTCGATGGCCGTGGCGTCAACACCCCGCCCGAGGGGCGGGGTATTGGTATGGTGTTTCAGGATTACGCCATCTGGCCGCATCTGAGCGTGCTGGAAAATGTGGCCTTCCCGCTGCGCATGCGCAAACTGGGCCGCAGTGCCCGCGAAACCCGCGCCCGGCGCGCGCTGGATCGTGTCGGGTTGGCGCATCTGGCTGAACGGTTTCCCGGCACGCTTTCGGGCGGGCAACAGCAGCGTGTGGCGCTTGCCCGCGCGATTGTGGCCGAACCGCCATTGGTTCTGTTCGATGAACCGCTTTCAAACCTCGACCGCGAATTGCGCGAGGGGCTGGCGCTTGAAATCGGCACGCTTCTGCGCGAATTGGGGCTTTCGGCCATCTATGTCACGCATGACCAGTCCGAGGCCTTCACCATTGCGGACCGGGTTGCCGTCATGCTGGGGGGCGAGATTGCGCAGATCGACACGCCGGAGCGGCTTTTCGCATCCCCCGACTCGGTAGATGTGGCGCAGTTTCTGAATATCGGGGCATTGATCGACGGGCATGTGTGCAGCACGCAGGGATTCACATGCAGTCGCAACAGCCTGAAGCTACCCGATCTGGCCTTGTCCGCACAAGAAGGGCCTGCGCGCATTCTTATCCCGCGCACTGCCATCCGACTGGCATCTGACGGCGCGCTGACGGCGCAGGTGCTGCGCTGCCAGTTTCAGGGCGACCGTTATCTGCTGCATCTGGGGCTGGACGGGGACAGCACACGCCTTGTCTGCCCGACAGATCGCCCCGCAGCCCTGAACAGCCGGATCCCACTGGCGATTGATGCCGACCGGCTGCGCGTATTTCCACACTGAACGAACCCAAAAGGACAGGATATGATGCTCCGCACCACTGCACTCGCTGCGACCCTTGGCCTGATCGGCGGCCTTGCGCATGCTGATACGCTGACTTTCTACACCGCTGGCCCCGGTAATCTGGCCGATGCGCTGGCCGAAGCCTTTCAGGCCGAAACCGGTATTGCCGTCAATGTCTTTCAGGCCACGACCGGGCAGGTCATGGCACGGCTGGAAGCAGAAGAAGCCAACCCGCAGGCTGATGTTGTCGTCTCTGCCAGTTGGGGATCGGCGGAAGACATGCATGAGCGTGGGCTGTTGATGGAATACACATCGCCCCACGCCGGGATGATACCGGATTTCCTGAAACACAGCCATTATGCCGCACAGGGCGTGTCGGCGCTGGCGATGGTCTGGAACAGCCAAAGCGATGTACCGCGCCCCGATGAATGGGCCGATCTGACTGATGAGGTGTATCGCAACCTGATCACCATGCCAGACCCGTCGCAATCGGGGGCCGCTTTCGATCTGGTCGCCGGGCTGGAAGCCGCGATGGGCGAAGAGGGCTGGGGGTTGCTGTCCGCATTGGCCGCGAATGACATGATCGTGCCCGGCCCCAATGCCGCAGCACTGAACCCGGTGTTGCAAGGTGCCAAGGCTGTCGTGTTTGGTGCGGTGGACTATATCAGCTATGGACAAGCCGCTTCGGGCGAAACGATCGAGGTGATCACACCTTCCAGCGGTACGGTCATTGCGCCGCGCCCGATCATGATTCTGGAATCGACACAGAACCCCGACGCGGCGAAAGCCTTTGTCGATTTCGTTCTGTCAGATGCCGGACAGGCGCTTGTTTCCGAAACTTTCCTGATGCCCGCGCGCACTGATATCGAGGGCTTGCGTCCGGGAATCAATGAACTGACGGTTATCGATGTGGATACGGATGCCGTTTCTGCCCGCCGCGACGAAATTATCGCGCGCTTCAACGAAACCGTAATCAACCGCTGATCCGAACTGACCTTCACGTATGGCCCCGCACGAAACCGGGGCCATACGCATTTGCATGAAAGGCTGGCCCTGATGCCACGCGCGCAATCTGTCCTGACCACTCTGGCCGCCTGTGCGCTGCTGATCCTTGTGGGCCTGCCTGTGGTGTTCATCCTGCTGCAAGCGGTATTTCCCGATTTCGCGCGCGGATCGCTGGACGGGGCCTTTTCGAAACTCGCCATCATTTCGGAAAACGAACGCCTGCTGCTGCAGGCGCGCAATACGCTTATGCTGGCTTTCTCTGTCATGTTGGGCTGTCTGATCTTCGGCCTGCCCATCGGCATATTGCGCGGGCTTTTCCATGTGCCGGGCGCGCGGGTCTGGGATGTGATCTTTCTAATTCCTTTCCTGATCCCGCCTTTTATCGCGGCCATTGCGTGGATGATGACATTGCAGCCACGCGGCTACCTGTTCCAGCTATTGGGTTTTGACATGGGTGGTTTTCTGTTCAGTTTCACCGGCGTGGCCTTCGTGATGACACTGAACCTGTTTCCGCTGGTCTATTTCGCCGTCAGCCGCGCGCTGGAAATGGTGGGCGGGCGGTTTGCATCCGCTGCGCGTGTGCATGGCGCGCGGCCATTGCAGGCGTTCTTCCTGATCACGCTGCCCTTGTCGATCCCGGCCATTGCCGCAAGCCTTCTGATCGTTTTTGCCTTGTCGATAGAGGAATTCGGCACGCCTGCCGCCCTTGCCGCGCGCACCGGGTTTGAAGTGCTGGTGACCGGCATCTACACGCGGCTGTCGGACTGGCCGATCGACATGTCAGGTGCGGCGCTGGGATCGTGCATATTGATGGCGATGGTGCTGGCGGCCTTCACGCTTCAGAACTGGATCGCGACGCGGCGGTCCTATATCAGCCAGACCGGCAAACCCGCTGATCCGGTCAAGGCCGATCCGGGGCGCTGGCGCTGGCCTGTGCTGGGCCTGTTTACGCTGGTCGCGATCATCGGCGTGGTGATCCCACTGGCGGCAATAACCGTGACATCCCTCATGGGTACGATCTCGGGCGGGCTGAACTGGTCGAATTTCGACCTGCGCCATTACGCGCCGATCTTCCATACTGGTAGCAGGGCGGGGCAGGCATTGGCGACAAGCGGCTGGCTGGCCGTACTGACCGCCTTTGCGACGGCGGTCATCGGGGCGTTGGTCGCCTGTATCGTTGTGCGCGGCACAGGGCGCGGGCGCGCTGTCATGGACGGGTTGTCAGTCCTTCCCAATGCGATCCCGGCCATCGTACTGGCGGTGGGGATCATCCTGTTCTGGAATTCGCCCTACCTGCCGGTTTCGCTTTATGGCACTGCTGCGATCTTGCTGATTGCCTATATCGGCATCCTGCTTCCCTATCCCATCCGCTACGCAGTTGCGCGGTTGCGCCAGATATCTGTATCACTTGACGATGCCGCCCGGGTGTCCGGCGCAAGCCAGATACAGACCTTGCGCCATGTCACCTTGCCGCTGCTGGCACCCGCGCTGATCGCGGCGATGATGCTTGTTTTCGCCATCGCTTCGCGCGAACTGGTGGCGTCAATCATGCTCGCGCCTGCGGGGATGCGCACTGTAGGCACATTTGTTTTTGCGCAGTTCGAACAGGGCTCCGTCCAAACCGGCATGGCCATGAGCATGATCGCGATATCCATCACCTCTGGCATATTGTTGGCCGTCAATCTGTGGCTTGCGCGACAGGACAGCAGCGCCTTCTCCGGGTGATATCTGGGGCCGCAGCGGTCGATATGCCTTTGGGAACACCCCAAAGGCCGTTTCCTGCAACGTCATCCCGCTGTCGCATCGACAGGCGAATTCTCAGGTGCTGTGGCCAGCCTGACAAGCATCAGAAGATGCAAAACAGAAAAACCTTGCCGCAATGTATATAATAGTATTTATTCGCGAAAGGTCCGGTAGGGACCATTGAGATCTCGGGAGGATTTCCAATGCTTAAACGAACTTTGATGGCCAGCGTCGCTGTCTTTACTTTTGCGGCCGGTGCAGGACATGCGCAGACCATCGGCTTTTCACAGATCGGGTCAGAATCCGGCTGGCGCGCTGCCGAAACCACCGTCACGATGCAAGAGGCGGAAAACCGTGGCATTGATCTGCGCTTCTCGGACGCGCAGCAGCGTCAGGAAAACCAGATTGCAGCACTGCGGTCATTCATCGCGCAGGGCGTTGATGCGATCCTGTTGGCCCCTGTCGTGGCGACCGGCTGGGATTCCGTGCTGGAAGAAGCTGCAGAGGCTGAAATTCCCGTCGTCCTGCTTGACCGGATGGTCGACAGCGACCCTGACCTATACCTGACCGCCGTCGGTTCTGACCTTGTACATGAAGGCCGCGTTGCGGGTGAATGGCTGGTCGAGGCGGTGGACGGTGCGGATTGCCGTGTGGTCGAATTGCAGGGCACAACCGGGTCTTCGCCGGCGATTGACCGCAAGAACGGTTTTGAACAGGGCATCGCAGGGGCGGACAATATCGAGATTGTGCGCAGCCAGACCGGCGATTTCACCCGGACACGCGGCAAGGAAGTTATGGAAAGCTTCCTTCAGGCTGAAAATGGCGGCGCGGATATCTGCGCGCTTTATGCCCATAACGATGACATGGCCGTCGGTGCCATTCAGGCCATCAAAGAGGCTGGCCTGAACCCCGGTCAGGACATTCTGGTCGTGTCCATTGATGCTGTGCCGGATATCTTTCAGGCGTTGGCGGCAGGCGAGGCGAATGCCACGGTGGAGTTGACACCAAACATGGCCGGCCCCGCCTTTGATGCGCTGGAAGCTTATTTCGCCGATGGCACAATGCCTGAAAAGTTCATCCAGACTGAATCGCGGCTTTATACACAAGCCGATGATCCTGCTGGTGAATACGAGGCTCGCAAAGATCTGGGTTACTGATTTTGTGACGGGATGTGCCCGGGGCGCAGGGGAAACCTGCGTCCCGGATATACCTATGACTGGCGCGCAAATTCCGGCACAAACATATTTCAGCCCCCTGCCCTTGCACCACCCACGAGGCATCTGATGCTATTGTCGACACGCGACCTGACCAAGACATTTCCCGGCACAAGGGCACTGGACGCCGTCAGTTTCGACCTGAAGGCCGGTGAAGTGCATGCCCTGCTGGGCGAAAACGGTGCCGGAAAATCTACACTGATCAAATGCCTGACCGGTGCGTACAGGCGCGATTCGGGTGATATTCTTTTTGAAGGTCAGCCCATTTTCCCGCAAAGCACGCTTGAAGCGCAGGCCATCGGCATCGGCACAGTCTATCAGGAAGTCAATCTGCTGCCCAATCTGACGGTGGCGGAAAATCTGACCCTGGGCCATCAGCCGCGCCGTTTGGGCATGATCCGTTCGCGCGCGATGAACGCGCAAGCAGATGAGATGCTGTCAGGTTACGGGATTGATATTGATGTGCGCCGGACGCTGGACCAATATTCTGTCGCGGTGCAGCAGATCGTTGCGATTGCGCGCGCCGTGCATCTGTCGGGCCGGGTTCTGATTCTGGATGAACCGACCGCCAGCCTTGATGCGCGCGAAGTGCAGATGCTGTTCGATGTTGTGCGCGACCTGCGCGCGCGGGGTTTGGGAATCATCTTTATCTCGCATTTTCTGGATCAGGTGTTTGAGATTTCGGACCGCCTGACCATTTTGCGCAACGGGCGGCACATCGCCACCTGCCCGGCGGCAGAGGTTGACCGGATGCAGCTGATCACCCTGATGCTGGGGCATGAATTGCAGCAGGAAACCGCGACGCGCGCACGCCCTGTTGCGGATGGCAAAGATGCGATCAGGTTTTCAGGTGTCGGGCGGCGTGGCCGGATCGCACCATTCGATCTGACTGTCCACAAGGGCGAAGTGATCGGCATGGCGGGTTTGCTCGGGTCCGGCCGCACCGAAAGTGCAGAGGTCCTGTTCGGCGCAGCCCCCAGCGACAGCGGGACAGTCGAGGACAGCGATGGACCGGTTGATCTGCGCAATCCGCGCGCGGCCATCGCCGCCGGTTTTGCCTTTGCCCCGGAGGATCGCAAGACCGATGGCATCATCGCGGAACTGAGCGTGCGCGAGAATATTATTCTGGCACTTCAGGCCCGTCGCGGCTGGTCGCGCCCGATCCCGCAGGCGGAACAGATCCGCATGGCGGATGACTATATTGCCCGGCTTGATATCCGCACCCCGGATGCAGAAAAGCCCGTGGGCCTGCTGTCCGGCGGCAACCAGCAAAAGGTGATCCTGGCGCGCTGGCTGGCAACGAACCCACGGTTCCTGATCCTTGATGAACCGACGCGCGGCATCGATGTCGGTGCCCATGCCGAAATTCTGCGGCTGATCGAAGACGTCGTGGCGCAGGGCATGTCGATCCTTGTCATCTCATCCGAGCTTGATGAACTCGTCGCTGTGTCGCACCGCGTGATCGTGGTGCGCGACCGCCAACATGTATCACAACTGACGGGGGAAGATGTGACCACCGATACCATTGTCCGCGCGATTGCCGCACCGGATCTGACGCCAGAGGCAACAACATGACGACGGTGCTGCGCCGGGTTGCACCACAATTGCTGACACTGGTCGCCGTGATCATGCTGGTCAGCATTTATTTTCCCAGTTTCTGGCAGATCGTCTATGTCAATGAACGGCTGGTCGGCATTCCGATTGACGTGATAAAACGCGGCGCCCCGGTTGCGTTGCTGGCCATCGGCATGACGCTGGTCATTGCCACGCGCGGGATCGATCTGTCGGTCGGTGCGGTGATGGCAATCTGCGGCGCGAGTGCGGCCTGGTCGATTGATCAGGGCTTTGGCCTGTGGGCAGCGCTTGGCATCGCGCTTGTCGCGGGGCTGATCTGCGGGCTATGGAACGGGCTGTTGGTTGCGGTGTTCGACATCCAGCCGATTGTCGCCACGCTGATTCTGATGGTAGCGGGGCGCGGCATTGCGCAACTGATCACCGGCGGCACGATCCTGACCTTTGACAATGATGCATTTTCCTATCTTGGATCAGGCACGCTTCTGGGGGTACCGGTGCCTGCGGTGATCTGGGTGCTTACGGGCATCGGCTTTGGGCTTCTGGTGCGGCGCACGGCCCTGGGGCTGCTGGTGGAATCCATCGGTGTGAACCTGCGCGCCAGCACGCTGACCGGGATTAACAGCCGCGTGTTGCTGATCGCGGTCTATATGGGATCAGGGTTCTGCGCCGCGTTGGCAGGCATTATCGCCACGGCGGATATCCGCGGCGCCGATGCCAATAATGCGGGTCTGTGGCTGGAACTTGATGCAATTCTCGCAGTGGTGATCGGTGGGAATTCGCTTCTGGGCGGGCGGTTTTCGATCCTCGCCTCTATCCTTGGTGCGATGATCATCCAGACGATCAACACCGGTATTCTGCTGGCGGGCTTTCCGTCGGAATTCAATCTGGTGATCAAGGCGGTTCTGGTGATCATCATCCTTGTGCTGCAATCGCCCAGGGTGCTGCCGCAACTTGCCTATCTGTGGCGGGGCCGACGTGACAGGTCACAGCGCCCCAAACAGTCACAGACATCGCAGCAAAACGCCGGGACGGAGACCAAGACATGAGCATCCGCGCGCTGCCACTTTATGCCACCATCGCTATCTTCCTGCTGGCCTATCTGATTTGCTACATCCAGTTCCCGGCAATGCTGTCCACGCGCGTGATCGGCAATTTGCTGACCGATAATGCATATCTGGGCATCGTCGCGGTCGGCATGACCATCGTGATCATTTCGGGCGGGATCGATCTGTCGGTCGGGTCAGTCATCGCTTTTTCTGGTGTCTTTATCGCGGTAGTTCTGCGCGATACCGGGATCCATCCGCTGGTGGTGTTTGCGATGTTGCTGGCAATTACCACCGCCTTTGGCGCGGCGATGGGCGGGATGATCTATCTGCTGGCGATGCCGCCCTTTATTGTGACGCTTGCGGGCATGTTTCTGGCACGCGGCGCCAGCTATATGCTGTCGATCGATTCCGTGCCGATTGCCGATCCGCTCTATCAGCTGATGCAACGCGCCTATTATGTGATGCCCGGCCGGGGGCGGCTGACCCTGTTGGGGATGATCATGATCATGGCCGTTGTCGTCGGGATGATCGTTCTGCACCGGACCCGGTTTGGCACCAATGTCTATGCCCTGGGCGGCGGAGAGGCCACGGCACGGCTGATGGGTGTCGCCGTCGGGCGGACCACCGTGGCGGTCTATGCATTTTCGGGCTTTATGGCCGGGTTGTCGGGGATTGTCTTTTCGGTTTACACCTCGGCTGGTTATCCGCTGGCAACCGTCGGCGTGGAGTTGAGTGCAATTGCCGCAGTGGTCATTGGCGGCACGCTTTTGACTGGCGGCAGTGGCTATATGTTTGGTACGTTGATCGGTGTGCTGACAATGGGCCTGATCCAGACCTATATTGTCTTCGACGGAAGCCTATCGAGTTGGTGGACAAAAATCGTGATCGGCGGCCTGCTGCTGATGTTCATCCTGCTGCAAAAAGGTCTGCTCAGACTGCGTATTCATCAGTGACCAAGGAGACGTTATGTCCGATCTGCTGCGCGATGCCCTGAACGAAACGCTGGTGCGCAATAGCCACGGGCAAGTGGTCGAAGGGATCGGCAGCGCGATTGTCAGCGGCAAATACCCGCAAGGATCGATCCTGCCGCGCGATGATGAACTGGCGGGCCAGTTCGGTGTCTCGCGCACTGTCCTGCGTGAAGCAATGAAAACGCTTGCGGCAAAAGGCATGGTTGTTGCGCGCACCCGCGTCGGGACACGGGTCTGCGACCGTTTGCAGTGGAACCTGTTCGATGCCGAAGTGCTGGTCTGGCATCTGAATGAATATCCCGACATGAGCTTTCTGGATCAGTTGTTTGAGATGCGCCTGACGATGGAACCCGCCGCTGCAGCAATGGCAGCAACCCGCGCCACGACCGAAGAAATCACTACGCTTTACAGCCATGCCGAAGCGATGCGGACCGCAGTAAGCGACAAGGCTTTTGCGATGGCCGACCTTGAACTTCATCGCGCGATCACCAAAGCGTCGGGGAATGTATTCATGCATTCCGTCGGCACCTTGATAGAAGCCGCCTTGCTGACCACCTTCCGGCTCAGCTCTCCGGCCTCGGAACCGGTGATCCAGCAGGATGTATCTGCGACACATCTGCGCATAGTCGAAGCCATCGCGCGGCGTGACACTGACGCCGCCGAACAAGCAATGCGCGATGTGATCCTGTATGGTCAGCGCAGAATATCCCGCGCCGTTCGTTAGGGTCAGCCGCTTGTTAAGCTGAGCGACGCATAAGGCCAATACGGCCTGCCCAAAAATCGCGACCTGAAAAACGGGGTGGGCAATCCGCCCCGGCGCGCCTTGTTCATTTTAGCATCGTGGGCATATGGCGGATCGTCCGCACGACCGGTCCCGGGCTAACGGTCACACCCGCCTGTTTTCGCAGCCCCCGGCCCGGAGCCGTGGCACATGCTTTCATAATACTACCGGGCACTTGGGTGTTGCGCGACGAACGCGAACAACTGCGCCAGACGGTTGAGGGACAATCACTTTTGATGCACAGCAGTGCAATTTTGTATACGGAATATTCCTACATTCCCTTCTGATTTCGCCATGTATGTGAATGTTATCTTGTATATCTGGACAAATTTAGGGTTAAAACTTGATTGCACAGCTGTGCAAAATATTCTTGACAAATTGTTTGAGAAAGATACCGTGCATCTGAGGGCGGTCGGCAATGTTCGGCCGGGAGTTATCAGAGGCACACTGTCAGGCCGAGGATTCGGTCCTGTGTGTTCGGGAGGAATTATGAAGAGTTACGCAACGCCCTGCGGGGCGAAAAAATCGCGCAGGCATTCGCATTTCAGCGCAAATGGGCTGATGCGATGATGGCCCCTGGTAGCATTGAGCGACAGCATGCAGGTCGCTTTGAAGTGGCGCGCTACAAGCTGCGGCTTGCTTTTCGTGACCCCACAACCCTGATCGGCATTCTGGCAGCCTTGCTGTTTGCCTATCTGATCATTGTGCCGATCGCGTCGCTTCTGGTCGATGCAGGGCGCGTGCAATTTGGTGATGAGCGTCGAATCGGGACAGAGCCAGGTGGATGGACCCTGTACTACATCAACCGTGCGCTGTTTTCGCCGGTTGCCAGTTCCTTGTTCTGGACGCCGTTGTTCAATACGCTTTCGGTTGCCTTTGGCGCCATTGCCATTTCACTTACAATCGGGGGGCCATTGGCATGGTTGGTCAGCCGGACCGATATGCTGGGGCGGCGCTGGTTCGCCACGGCGCTGATCGTTCCCTTCATGCTACCGGCATGGACCTTTGCCCTTGCCTGGACCACCCTGTTCAAGAACCGGTCGATCGGGGGGCAGCTGGGATGGTTCGAAGCGATGGGTTGGTCCCCGCCTGACTGGCTGGCCTATGGGCAGGTGCCGATCACGATCATCCTGGCGCTAAATTACATTCCGTTCTTCATTTTGTTGTTTGGGAACGCTTTGCGCAGGTTTGACAGCCAGCTTGAAGATTCGGCGCGCATGTTGGGCGCCAGCACCCCGACCGTTGCATTCCGGATCATCGGGCCGATGATGTTGCCTGCACTTATGAGCGCGATCATTCTGGCCTTTGCCAAATGCATTGGCGAATTTGGTGTCCCTTATGTATTGGGCTTGCCGGTAAATTACGATCTTCTGGCGACAGGGCTATATCGCAGCATTTCGTCGCGCCAGACCGGTGTGGGCGCAGTGCTGGCCATGGCAATCATGATGATCGGGATCATCGCATTGTTGGTGGATGCCCGAGTGGTTCGGGAGTCGCGGAAATTCGTGACTGTAGGCAGCAAGGGCGCGATGGCACGCCGCAGCGAACTTGGCGCATGGCGCCTGCCTGCGACCGGATTTGCCATCGCCGTCTTCATTGTCTCGGTGGTGCTGCCGTTGCTAACGTTGGTCCTGTCCACAGTGATGCGGATACCGGCGAACTTTGCGTTCTCCAACTTCACGCTCGACTATTGGATCGGGACCAATCTTGAGACTGTGGCACTGCGGAATGGCATTCTGCTCTCCACTCAGATGTGGGCCGCAGCCTGGAACACACTCTGGATCGTGGGATCTGCGTCAATGTGTGCCGGGTTGTTGGGGTTGTTGGTGGGCTATGTGGTCGTCCGCACGCCTGTCTGGCCATTGGCCGCGTTTCTGCGCCATGTCACATTCTTCCCCTATATGGTGCCGGGAATTGCCTTTGCTGCTGCCTATCTTTCGCTGTTCGCGGTGCAGCGGGGTCCGATACCGGCACTGTATGGCACCGCTGCAATCCTGGTTCTGGCGCTGATTGCCGACCAGATGCCATATGCTTCGCGGGCCGGGATCTCGGCGATGATGCAACTGGGCAAAGACCCTGAGGAAGCTGCGCAGGTCGCTGGTGCGGGATGGTTCCGACGCATGACGACGATTGTGATTCCCATCCAGAAGGGGGCACTCGTTACCGGCATTCTGCTGCCGTTCATTTCGGGCATCAAAGGTCTGAGCCTGTTTGTGATCCTCGCAGTGCCGGCAACCGATGTGCTTACCACCTTTTCGCTGCGGCTGATCGACTACAATTACACTCAGGCGGCCAACGCTGTCGTGCTGATAATCGCCGCTATCGCCTATTTTGGAACCGTGTTGGCCCAGAAACTGACCAAAACAAATCTGGCCGACGGACTAGGGAGTTGAACTGATGCCTAAAATTACTCTTCGCAACGCGGAAAAGAGCTATGGCGGCACTGCAATCAAGGCAGTTCGCGACCTCAACCTCGAAATCGGTGATGGTGAATTTATGTGCCTTCTAGGCCCTTCGGGCTGCGGCAAGACCACGACATTGCGCATGATTTCAGGGCTTGAACATCTGTCTGGTGGTCAGATTTCCGTCGGTGATAAAGTTGTCGACTGTGTGGCTTCAGGCAGTTTCATCTCGCCGGAGAAGCGCGGGATGGGATTGGTTTTCCAGAGCTATGCCCTGTGGCCGCACATGACCATTGAGCGCAATACCGATTTTGGCCTTCGGCTGCGCAAAGTGCCGAAAGCCGAACGCCAGGCCAGGGTCGACAAGGTTATGAAAACCCTGGGAATTGAGAAGTATCGTGATCGCTATCCAAGTCAGCTTTCAGGTGGTCAGCAGCAACGTGTGGCGCTTGCCCGGATGCTGGCAGTCAACCCTGATGTGCTGCTGCTGGATGAGCCGCTTTCGAATCTCGATGCGCGGCTGCGGCTGGAGATGCGCGCAGAACTCAAGCGGATCCACGAGGAGTTCAAGACGACCATTGTGTTCGTCACCCATGACCAGTGGGAGGCGATGACGCTGGCAACCTCGATTGCGGTCATGAGTGAAGGCGAGCTTCAGCAGGTCGGTACGCCGAATGAAATATACGAGCAACCTGCCAACCGGTTCGTGGCCGAATTTGTAGGTAGCCCGCCGATCAATATCGTGGAGATGGGGGAAGGAAAAGCCGAGCCACTTTCCGGGCTTGTGAAATCATACCTTTCAAAAGCGTTTCCTCAGATCGATGCCATCGGCTCAGTGGGCCTGCGCCCGGAGGCTCTGGGCTTTGTGCAGGATGCCGCAGAGGTGCCGCAAGGCGCGATGGAGGGCGGCGCCCAGGTAACGGGGGTCCTACCCACCGGAGGATCGTGGATCATCGAGTTGCGCGCACATGACACAAAGCTGTTCCTGACCACGCATAAACCGCCTGTCGTGGCGGAAGGGGATCAGGGTTTCTTCTTTGTCCGTCCCGAGGCGATTCATGTGTTTGACAGTCATGGAAAACGCAACGTGTCGGCAGACATTCAGCTTCGAGGAGATGCTGAAACTACGGCCAAAACGGCCAAAGCCAGATTGTCGGCCTAATCCCCGGCATTACCACAGGGAGGAAGAGATATAATGACCAAATATACGTGCTGGCAGCATCTTTCGGGAGGCACCGCTGCGATGACCCTTGCGATGGGACTGGCCGCAGCGCCGGTATATGCCCAGAACGCCTGGGATGCCGAGGGTTTTGACCTTGATGCGCTGATCGAAGCGGCCAGAGGCGAACCGCCTCTCACTGTCTATGACAGCACTGGGAAAATCGTAGAGATTGCGGAGGCGTTTGCTGCGAAATATGGCCTGGACGCCACTGGCGTGAAAGTATCCACCGGGGGACAGATCGATCAGGTCATGCGCGAAGGTCAGTCCGGCAATGTGACAGGATCGGTGGTTGTGGTCCAGGATGTGCCACCGGGCATGGCCCAACTGGTTCCGCTTGGCTTGATGGAAAGTTGGACGCCACCTGATCTGGCGGAGCACATTCCGGAACATATGCGGGATCCGGTCATCATTGTGTCGAGTCCGAATGTCTGGACATATAACACGGAAGTCTATGAATCCTGCCCGATCAGCAACATCTGGGAATTGACCGAGGACGAATGGACCCGAAAGATCGCAATGCAGGATCCGCTTGGGAAGCCGACCTACACCGATTGGTTCAACCAGATGGAATTGCATCACGACGATGCGATAGCGGCGGCCTACGAGTCATACTATGGCAGGGCGCTGGAAACAGATGAAGGGTCCGCGACAAAGGCCTGGGTGCGTGCTCTGGCGCAAAACGCGCCACTGCTTACGGATTCGGATTCCGCAGCAGGCGATGCAGTTGGTGCAAGGGGACAAGCCGAACCCTTCATCGGGTTGATGGCCACGGCAAAATTCCGCGACAATGCGCCAAACGGGTTAGCGCTTGGCCTGTGTGAAGGCATGGAGCCGCATTCGGGATGGTTGTATCCCGGGGTGGGGATGATCTCCACTCGGACCGCAAGTCCCAACGCTGCCCGCTTGTTCGTCCGCTTCCTGCTGACCGAAGAAGGAATTGCACCACAAACCGTGGATGGCAAGTTTTCTTCAAACAGCCAGGTCCCGGCCCATCCGGATGAGCCTTCAGGGGTTGGCGCTGTGCTGGACCAGATGATGCCCTACAACACTGCGACTGCGATCGATGACTTCGATACCCGGCAGGATTGGCAGGATTTCTGGCGGGTGAACTATTCGCGCTAAACACATGGCGGCGGATGGTCCGCTTTCCGCCGCCATATTTGTTTCAAACGTATCGCGCGTGTCATCATGGCGCGCAGCAAGGAGCTGTTATGTTCATACCCACTCATTCCTCAATGCTGGGCATTGTTGCCATCGGTCTGCTCGCAACCACGCCAGCCAGCGCCCAGGAAACGTTCGATCTGGACGCGCTTGTTGAAGCGGCGCGGGGCGAAGCGCCTATTACTGTCTATGCGGTGACAGGCAAGATCGTGGATACCGCTGTCGCATTCACGCAGAAGTACGGCGTTCAGGCTGAGGGCCGCAAGGTGAATGAAGCCAGTCAGGTGGAACTGCTGATCCGCGAAAGTCAGGCGGGAAACATAGTTGGTGACGTGTCGGTTGCGGCCGACGTGGCGGCCATCGCGGCCCAACTGGTGCCCTACGGAATTGTCGAGAGCTGGGTGCCTGCGGACATCGCGCCGCATATTGCGCCGGAGTGGACAGACCCACTCGTGCTGGTCAACGACCCGCATGTATTCACTTACAATACCGAAGTTCACGAAAGCTGTCCCGTAAGCAATATCTGGCAACTTACGGAACCTGAATATGCCCGCAAACTTACTATGCTCGATCCCTTGGTTAAACCCAATTACGCCGATTGGTTCAACCAGATGGAGATGCATTTCGATGCCGAAATGGCGGCAGCCTATGAAAGTCATTTCGGGAGGCCGCTTGAAACCGAAGAGCGCAGCGCCACAGCCGCGTGGGTGAGTGCCTTTGCGCGGAACCAGCCGCTGCTGGGCGACTCGACATCAGTGGCCGAAGCCATCGGGGCACCGGGCCAAGCCGACCCTTTCATGGGCATCAGCCCTATTGCAAAGTACCGTGACAATATCACAGCGGATTTCAAACTCGGCCTTTGTGTCGGCATGGAGCCATTCATTGGCTGGCTTTATCCCGGCCCGGGTGTCATTGCCGCCGGAACGAAAAGCCCGAATGCGGCAAGGTTGTTCATCCACTACCTTTTGACTGCCGAAGGGCTTGATCCACAATTGATCGACGGGAAGATTTCCACCAATTCCCAAGTCACGCTGCCCGAGGACGAGCCTTCAGGCATAGCGGATTATTTCGATCAGCTGATGGCCTTTTCCATGACCACCGCCGTCGATGATTTTGATGCACGACAGGACTGGCAGGATTTCTGGCGGGTCAACTATTCCCGCTAAGGTCAGGTCGTCCTGATTGTTCAGGGCGGACACATTCGGGGGCGAGTTGGCCGCTGCCCCCGAACCCTATCTACCGCAAGGCTCTTACAGATCCCTAATTGAAATCGAGTATCAAGAAATGTCAGCAGTTTCACAACACGCCAATCCCGACATGGCCCATGCCCCCAATGAGCTTGATCGTCGCGAGCGCGTATTGATCGACACCATCCGGGCGGCCGGTGCCATGGCGCAAACCGCATTTGAAACCGGCGGCGCCAGCTATGAACTGAAGGGGCCGCAGGACTTTCTGACGGTCACCGATGCTGCGGTCGAAAAGTTCATTCGCGACGAGCTTCTTGGACAGTTTCCGCAAGATGGCTTCCTGGGCGAGGAGTCTGGTTCCGTCCTGGGTGAGAGTGTCTGGGTTGTGGATCCTATTGATGGCACGGCAAATTTTGCGCGCCGCATTCCTCATTATTGTATTTCAATCGCGTTGGCGTCCGGAACGGATATTCTGTTGGGCGCTATCTACGATCCTGCGCATGACGAACTCTACCTTGCCAGGCAAGGTCGTGGCGCGACCCGGAACGGAGAGCCGATTCAGGTATCGAGCGTGACCGACACACAATCGGCATGCGTCGAGCTGGGCTGGTCGACCCGCGTCACCAACGAGACCTATCTACAGGTGCTGACCAGGATTTTGTCAGCTGGTGTTAACAGCCGACGCGCGGCGACTGGCGCGCTAGGACTTGCCTATGTTGCCGATGGCCGGTCTGATGCATATGCCGAATTGCACATGCATCCCTGGGACTGTCTGGCGGGGTTGCTGTTGGTCCGGGAAGCCGGGGGAAAAGTGTGCAATTTTCTGGCGTCGGGCGGTCTGGAAATCGGCGGCGGTGTGCTGGCTTCCTCGCCCGGTGTTGCAAGTATGATGAGCGATGCCACCGGGATTCCCTGCAATTGAATCCCGGTTTGGCTAGCGCGGGCGCACCGACTTGCGCCATACCGGTTCAGCTTGAAAGCGGATCGGATCCTGAATTGCGTCTACCGGGGTGTGATGGTCGATCAGATCCACGACATGTTCGGCGATCTGTTCGATTGGTTGGCGGAACGTCGTTAGTTCATAGGATGACCAACCAGCCTGTTCGATGTCGTCAAAGCCGACTACGCACAGTTCGTCTGGTATCTTGATACCGAATTCATTGCGGGCTGCATCAAGGAACCCGCACGCCAGCAAATCGGTAACACAGAATACACCGTCGGGCCGGTCAGCGCCGCTCAGCACCTGCCGGGCGGCTTCGGCGCCGGATGCATAGGCTGTGGGCCCCAATCGAGACACGCTGACATCAATGTTGGCGCTTTGTGCGGCCGCAACGAAGGCCTTTTCCCGTGCGGCAAGCGATGCGGACCCGACGGTGGAAGCGATCACCGCCAACTTACGGCACCCTGCCCTTTCGAGCATGTCGAACGCCTGCCGGGCCGCAGCACGATTTGTGACAATAACCGAAACGGGGCCGGGAACCGGATCGTCGCGATTGATCAGGATGACATGCTGGCCGTTGTTCAGACATGTTTCGATCAACGAGGCCTTGGGCTGCCCCGAAAGAACAATCGTTGCGTCAGCCCGGTAATGCAATGTCTGGCGCAACGCCATTTCTACATCGGTACTTTCGCCGGACGAATTTATGATCATTGCAACCTTATTGGCTGCTTGTAGCCGTCGGGTAAGGGCTTCGGTCATTTTCGCCTGATAGGGTGTGTTTATGTCAGCTACCACCAATGAGACTATATTGCTTTTCTCCCGGATCAGCCCACGGGCAAGGTGGTTGACAGTGTAGCCAAGTTCTTCGGCCGCCTGTAGAACCCGCTTGCGGGTTGCCGGTGCCACGCTTGCACCATCAGTAAATGTACGGGAGACGGCTGAGCGCGACACGCCCGCGCGCTCGGCAACCTGCTGTGCGCTGACGAAAGACTTTCCCCGAGATTTGTCGAGCTTGTCCTGTTTCATGGTTTTCCTCGTAGCCGCCGTTGCTGCTTTCCGGATTGCACAGCTGTGCTATTGCTTCAAGTCTAAATGCATTGCTGACTTATGCCAGCGTCCAAATCCTCATGCAGATATTATTAGACAATTTAGCCACAATTGCGCTGAAGAAACAGGTAAGGAACCCCGAATATGCGAGATGTTATCATCGGAGCCAAGTCCTGTATTGACCATATTGCACAGCTGTGCAATTCTGCTTTGTGGCATCGGATTGGAAATCTGATGCCGTCAATGTGACGCTTAACGGACACGGGATTATTACCTCGCAGGAAGGAACTTTGCATGGCGCAAGTCGCACCACATTACGATCGTCCCGATATCAGCATGATCGCCACCGATGTGGGGGAAGACAAGGTATCGCTGTTTATTGGGGGGTCGGACGGCGCCCGCAATCTGGGACTGCTTCGGGAAAATGGCATTACAACTGTGATCAATTGCGCGGTCAATCTCGACTTCAACTATGTTACCTCGCCAGTTCTTGCAGCCGAGGGGGATAAGGTCGCAACCGGCCACGGAGCTATTCGAGCCTATAAAATCGGACTCATTGATGGCGAAGGGAATCCTTCGCGCATGATGCTCGCAGGCTACTACATTCTTGACGGCGCGCTCAAGCAGACAATGCCCGACCGCGCGAGCTATCCCAACCGCGAGCGTGGGAACATTTTGGTTCATTGTCGCGGTGGGCGCAGCCGTTCGGTTGCGCTGGTCGCGCTGTTTCTGGTAAAGAACCAGCAGCACCTTTTTCCTAGCTTTGAGGATGCACTGGCTCATGTGCGCGAAAAGCGTGAACTGCGGCGCGACGAATGGTTTGAGACCCCAAAGCCGATGCTGATCGAAGCCGCAAAGCGGGCTTCGGATGCAATCGACCTGCTGGAAGGTAGATAAAATTAGCTCCACACTGATACTTATCAATCTTTTGGGTGCCGGTGCATTACTGCTCTGGGGCTTGCGGATGATCAAAACCGGGATGCTGCGGGCCTTTGGCGCGTCGCTCAGGCATTGGATTGGCAAGAGTACCGGAAACCGGTTTTCTGCTGTTGGTGTGGGGGTACTCGCTACCATTGCCGTTCAATCGAGTACGGCCACAGCTGTGATCACCGCGTCATTTGCTGCCCGCGATCTTGTTTCGGGCATGATGGCGCAGGCGATTATTCTTGGCGCCAATTTCGGGACCAGCATCGCTGCATATTTTCTGTCGTTGGAACTGAGCTGGCTTTCACCTGTTCTCATACTCTGTGGCGTGATTACATTCAGCAACAGCAGCTATGCCATGGGCAAGGGTATCGGGCGCGCCATTCTGGGGCTAGGCCTGATGCTGCTCGCGCTGTCGTTGATGGGGCAGGCCACCGAACCAGTCAGAACCTCGGAAGCTGTTATTTCTGTTCTCTTTCATCTGGGCAATGCGCCAGCATTTGCGCTTCTGTTTGCGACAGGCCTGGCATTCCTTGCATCTTCCAGTCTGGCGGTGGTGCTGTTTGTTGTGTTGTTGGGCCAGGCAAATATTGTTACCGCAGAACTGGCCCTGGTGTTGGTGGCAGGTGCCAATCTGGGCGGCGCCATCCCCCCCTATCTTGCGGTTTATAGCGAAGGCGTCCAGGCGCGCCGACTGGCGGTAACCAATCTTGCTATCCGCGCCGCAGGTGCGATTGCCTTGACTGTTCTATCGGGTCTGATCGCGCCGCGGATGGCGCAGCTCTGGCCCGATACCGGCACAGTTGCGCTTGTCGCCCATATCGGGTTTTCGACCGTGCTGCTGGTGGTCTTCCTGCCGTTTCTGGGTCCACTTGCCCGGCTTGCAGAGATGCTTATGCCCCAGCCGGCAGAAACCAGGGTAATGCCGCGCTATCTTGATGAGAGTGCTTTAAGCACACCCGTGCTCGCGCTCTCTGCGGCTGCGCGCGAAACGTTGCGGCTGGGCGACATGGTGCGTGACATGCTTGAAACAAGCATGATTGCATTGAAAAGTTCGGACCCGGCAGTCCGCACACAACTTTCCGATTTAGAAGATGACATCGACCGTGTTCATTCGGAGATCAAACTCTATCTCTCGCGTCTCGGGCGAGAGGAGCTAGACGACGCGGATACGCGCCGGGCCACCGAGATCATGTCCTATGCTGTCAATCTTGAGCATATAGGTGACATCATCGACAACGGGCTGTCCGAACTCGCTGCAAAAAAAGCAAAGCGTAAGCTTTCTTTTTCGTCAGAAGGTATGGCCGAGATTGTTCAGTTCTACGATCGCACTCTTGAGATTCTGCAGGTTGCCCAATCTGTCTTTCTGTCGCGCGACCTTAATCTGGCCCGGCAATTGGTGAGCTACAAAAGTGATGTCCGGCGTCTTGAAACCGAGTCTGCTGAACGGCACCTGAAGCGGCTTAAGGAGCAGCGCACCGAAACTGTGGAAACATCAGGTCTTCATCTCGATATTCTGCGGGACCTCAAAAGGGTCAATGCGCATCTGATATCGGTTGCCTATCCTATTCTCGATGACTTGGGAGCATTGCGCGAGACACGTCTTCGTTCAAACCATGAAAGCTGATTGTCATGCACAAACTCGCGGTTATTGCCGACCCCCACTATCACGAGATCTTCCCTGGTTACCGGTTTGAAGGCGTTGATTTCAAGGGGCAATCGGGAGCCTGCATCCGCACACGAGATGACAGCGCGGCATCGACGCGTGTGTATAATGAAAGCTATTTCTCTTTTCCTGCTGCGCTTGACGCGTGCGTGGCAGAAGGAATTGAAACCGTGGTTATTGCAGGAGATCTGACGGATGACGGGCAGATCGCCACGATGGATGCAGCGCTGGCATTGCTCGCCCGATATGAAGCTGAGCATGGAATCCGGTTTTTTCTTACGCCCGGCAATCACGACACCTACGGGATGAGCGGACGGCATCATTCCAAGGCGTTCTATGACGGTCGGGGCGGAACAACTTTGGTTACAAGCGAACCAGAGGGGATAGCCAATACAGAGCGGGTCATCGTTGATCGCGCGATGTTCTGCCGCTCCTATCGTGATACCGCTCCGCTCTGGGCTCCCTACGGTATTCAGAGGCGATCCTCTGACCTGCATTGGGAATCTCCTTTCGGGACCGATGATGCATTTGCCAGCCGCATGTTCGAGATCACCTCCCCCGACGGCTCGGTTGTCCACCGGCAGCTGGATCTGAGTTATCTTGTCGAACCGCAAAAAGGGCTTTGGCTTGTCTCCATAGATGCCAATGTGTTTGAACCACGCAACGGATGTGCGGACAACACCGACCCGTCCTCCTTCGCCGATAGCACAGACGCAGGCTGGAATTCACTTGTGCGCCTGAAGCCGTTTATTCTTGATTGGCTCGTTGATGTATCCACGCGCGCCAAGGCGCAGGGCAAGACGCTGATCTGCTTCTCGCATTACCCGGTGCTGGATACGTATGACGGAACTTTCGCTCAGGAGAGTATGCTCTTCGGCGCGACTCAGGCCGTGCGGCGCACACCGGACCATGCAACCGGTCGGGCCGTTGCAGCCACCGGTATCGGCGTACACTTTTCAGGTCACCTGCATGTCTGCGACACCTGCACAACCTGTATCGACGGCCATACGCTGACCAATCACGCGATCCCGTCGCCAGTGGCATTCCCTCCCGCTTTTGCCGTAGTGTCTGCCGACGGAGAGTCCCGAAATGTCCAATACAGGCAAATAGAGTTTGACGACTTCGATGCCTTCTTCCCATTTTACCACCGCGACGCTGCGCAGTCCGATTGGATGCAAGCGCAGTCCTACGGTGATTTTCTTTATCGGCATGTTCGCCAGTTAGTGGTACAGCGCCACCTTCCGAAAGAATGGCCCGCTGATCTGGCGCAGTTCATTCAGGCCGTAGGCGTCAACGAACTGATCAGGATCGCCGATATTCAACGACCACTTCAGGCGGCAACCTATATTCCTTCGCGACGTGAACAGGACGAAATCACTGGTATCGATCTGATCACAGATTGGTACGCAGCGCGCAATGCCGGAACATTGGTAACCCAATTCGTTTCCCCGCAACGCCTGGCAATCTATCGTCGGCTTATCGAGTGCTATGCCGGACGCTCTTGGTCCACTTCCGACTGTCTGCAATCAAGACTCAAAATGCTCTTGGCAATGATGGACCAATATCTTGCAGATGCTATGGCCATCAGCGAATAGCTTGCGGCGAAGATGCGCAAAAGCTGTGCCTTTGGCTGAATAAAGCGCAACCCATTGTAAAGGCATGCTGGCCTGATCATCCGCTGTTATGGTTTGCGCGTCATGCGGCGGCGGGGCAATCCGTCAGACTTGGCCTGCATGGTCGATCCGGCCAAGATTGACGCGCTGATGAAGCGGAACGTGATGAGAATGTTTCGTCCCGTTTTCAAATGTCGTTTCGACGATACAACCGCCACATCACAACGACTGAGCCTCAGGTTTTGCCCACTCACGAAGCCCCTCCTGTCATGTCACTGCGCTCGCGCAAGGCACATTCGGGGTTTCCCTAAAGCGGACTGTCGCAGTGACATAACCAGATGCGCTGAAAGTGCCAATCGCCGCACGACCGCCACAAGGTCTGGATGATCGAAGTGGCCTGCCCTTTGCTGCCAATCATCGTCGGTAACATGCTGCAACGCTGCTTCACATAACCGACTGTTTGTGTTTGACGCAGCGATCCTTTCCGGTCAACATCGCTGATGCGCGATGCGCCACGTTACCAGCGATTGTTGCAATTTCTGAAATTTAGTGACACACGCTGTTGTCTATGCGCATGTTAGCTACCGGCAATTTCAACTATGGTATGCTTAAATGACTATTCCTTCCCATGTCAAAGACATGCTGCATAGAATTAGGTCCCGTTTTTACAAATCCCCGCTTCATGAACGAATGTTGCCGAGCGATGCACAGTTCACCACCCTGCGCCCCGTTCGGAAGGCGACGCAGGCATCTGTCGAAAAATACTGGAACCACCTGAGCAACACCACCGGCCCGGCGGATCGCGATGCAATCGCAGATCCGCTGACTATGGCAGCGCCCCAAAAATTCAACGCCAATATAGAAAACTTCATCGGCACCGTGAAATTGCCTGTCGGGATTATCGGCCCTTTGCGGATAAATGGGTTGAATGCCCATGGTGATTTCCACGTGCCAATGGCCACCACTGAAGCGGCACTGGTTGCGTCCTACGCGCGCGGAGCCTATGCCGCCACGAAATCAGGGGGTATCAGCACTGCGATCCTGTATGAAGGCGTGATCCGGACACCGGCCTTTGTTCTGGAAAACCTGCTGAATGCGGGGCTGTTCGTGGAATGGGTTGTGAACCAGATCGACCAGTTGAAGGTGGCGGCAGAATTAACCACACGGCACGGCAAATTGGTGTCAGTGGAGCCGATGATAGACAATAACGTAGTGTTCCTGATCTGCCGCTACACAACCGGCGATGCAGCAGGCCAGAACATGGTGACAATCGCCACAAATGCCTTATGCGATGATATTGTGGCGCGCTGCCCCGTCGCCCTGAAGGCATGGTATATCGAAGGTAATTTTTCCGGTGACAAGAAGGCGTCTTTTCTGGGGCTGGTCACCGGACGCGGACGCAAGGTCAGTGCGTCGGTCACGCTGAAGGCGGGCGTTGTGGAAAAGACGTTGGGGACAACAGTTCAGGACATGCTTGATTATGGTCAGGTGGCCAATCTTGGCGCGCATCTGTCAGGACAGTTGGGGGCGCAGGCGCATTATGCGAACGGGTTAGCTGCTATCTATATCGCAACGGGTCAGGATGCCGCCTGCGTTGCCGAAAGTGCCATGGGCATCACCCGGATGGAGGCACGCGGCGACGATCTGTTTTGTAGCGTGACCATGCCCAACATACTGGTCGGGTCGGTCGGCGGGGGCACATCGCTGCCCAGCCAGTCGGCGGGTTTGAACATCCTTGGCCTGAAGGGTGCAGGCAACGGCGCGGCCTTGGCCGAAGTGGTGGCCGCAACCTGCCTGTGCGGCGAAATCTCTATTGTGGCGGCAATTGCGGCCGGGCATTTCACGCGTGCTCATGAAAATCTGGCGCGCCACAGATGACACCTGCGGCCCTGTGGGCATATCAGAAAGAACGCTTCCCGCTGGCAAAGACAGTACCTTTGCTGGCGGTTTTTTCTGCAGCCAGTATCAGCGTTTCCGCCGAGATGGCGGGGCGGCCCCTACCGGGCCAAGGGGCATTTATTGCAGGGTTCGCAGTGGCAATCCTACTGTTCTTCCAGATGCGGGTCTGTGACGAATATAAGGATCTGGAAGATGATAAACGCTACCGACCTGACCGCCCGATCCCGCGTGGCCTGATCTCGCTGCGGGCTGTTCTGATGCTTGGGCTGGCGTCCTTACCGATGACGGGATTTGCCGCATGGGCTTGGCATCCGCCGCTTCTGTGGTTGCTTGGGCTTGTCTGGCTGTGGCTACTGGCCATGACAGCAGAGTTCGGCTTGCCAAAATGGCTGAAGGCGCGCCCTGTGCTGTATCTGCTGAGTCATATGGCGATCATGCCACTGATTGATCTGCTGCTGACCGCCATGGAATGGCTGCCCGCTGGCGCGCCGGCTATCTGGCTTTGGCTGTTTCTGGCGATGTCCTTTGTCAATGGCTGCGTTCTGGAAATCGGGCGCAAGCTTTGGGCACCGCAGAATGAAATTGTCGGTGTCGACACCTATTCCGGCCTCTGGGGTCCACAAAGCGCGGCTATGATCTGGGCCATATGTGTTGTGGTGTCATGGGCATTGCTCGTGGGCGTCAGCGCGGTGACCGGTGCGCTTTGGATGACAGCGACGCTTGGCAGTGCCGGGGCGGGCGCATGCATTTGGGCGGGGCGTGCATATTGTAAAGCCCCCACGCCAGATGCAGAGAAGCGCCTGGACAGTTTTGCGGGGCTTTGGGTGTTCGCCTGTTATGGTTTGGCTGGCTTTGCTCCCATGCTCACGAGGATGTTCTGATGTCTTTTATTGTCCCGCAGCAACAGGCGCGCAACGTCGATGAGGTCGGCGGCAAGGCCGCTGCGCTCTCGCGCCTTGCAGAAACCGGATTTGCGCCACCTGCCTATTTCGTCATTCGCGCCGAAGCATTTGACGCAGACGGGCCTATTGACGGATTGTCAGATGCGTTGGCGCAACTGGGTGAAGGGCCGTTTGCAGTACGCAGCTCCGCCCGGCAGGAAGATGGCGCGGAACATAGTCACGCCGGGCAGTTTGACACGTTGCTGAACGTGGCGGCTGACAGTGTTGCGGCCGCAGCGCGGCAAGTCTGGGAATCGGGCTTTTCCGACACTGTAGCCACCTACCGCGCCCTGAAAACAAAAGCTAGGGCAGAGGGACCGGCCGTGATTGTTCAGCGCATGATCAATGCTCGCGCGGCCGGGGTCGCCTTTTCCGCTGATCCGGTGACGGGTCGGCGTGACCGCGTGATTGTGTCCGCCATATCCGGGCTGGGCGAGCGCCTTGTATCTGGCGAAGTGGATGGCGAGGACTGGACCATAGAGGGCACAGCGCTTTGCGCCACAACGCCTGCCGTTCTGAGCACAGCAGAGGCCGGGCAGATTGCCAAATTGGCGCGGCGGGCCGAAGATGTTTTTGGTACCCCGCAGGATATCGAATGGGCGATTGACGGTAATGGCCTTCACATCTTGCAATCGCGCCCGATCACGACACCCCTGCTGCCGCCCCCTAGCCCGGACAACGCGCTGACTATATTCGACAACTCCAACATTGTTGAAAGCTATCCTGGCATGGTCAGCCCGCTGACATATTCCTTTGCTGTACATGTTTACGCGCGTGTTTACCGCGCCTTTGTTGCCTTGCTGGGTGTGCCCGACCGCACAATTGCCGCCCAATCCGCCGTTTTTGGTAACATGCTGGGCCGCGTGGACGGTCGGGTCTATTACAATCTGGTTAACTGGTATCGCGCGCTGGCACTTCTGCCCGGTTTTTCGCTTAACAGGGCCTATATGGAAACGATGATGGGGGTGGATACGCCGATGCCTTCGGAGGTGACCGACAGCATCGGCCCGGCGCCAGCCACCGGGACGGGGCGCATTGTCGAGTATCTAAGGATTGTGCGGGCCGCGGGGGGCTTGGTGTGGCAGGCATTCATGCTGCCGCGCACGCGGAGTCGATTTTATGCGCGCCTGAATACCGCGCTTGACAGTGGCTTTGATGTGACGCGCGCGGGTCCGACCGCCCTTGCGGCTGAATACCGCAAGATCGAAAGCACTTTGCTTGATCGCTGGGATGCGCCCTTGGTCAATGATTTTCTGTGCATGATTGCTTTCGGAGCCTCGCGGAACCTGTTGAAAAAATGGCTTGGTCAGGATGGCTTGGCATTGCACAACGATGTGATGATCGGGCAAGGCGATATTATTTCGGCGGAACCAGCGCAGCGCATCATGAAAATGGGACGGATGGTCAAGGCCACCGGACTGGACACCTCGCTGATTGCGGACGGAATTTCCGGGCTGGACGCCCATCCTGACCTGCGCCGCGAGGTGGAGGCGTATCTTGAAAAGTTTGGTGATCGCTGCACCGAAGAGCTGAAACTGGAAAGCCTGACCCTGCGGGACGATCCATCCAGCTTGCTGGCGGCCATTTTGGCCAGTGCGCAACGTGGCGCAAATGAAACCCACAAAGTCCGGAACCCCGACTGGCGGGCGCTTTTTTCCAACCCGTTTAAACGGTTCGTTGCCAGATCCATGATTTCATGGACCAAGAATCGCGTGCGCGACCGTGAGAATCTGCGCTTTGAGCGAACCCGCATCTTTGGCTATGCGCGCCGCGTCTTTCTTGGTCTTGGCCGTGAATTTGCGGCCCGTGGGTTGCTGGCAGCCCCGCGTGACGTGTTCTACCTGACCACGTCAGAGGTTCTGGGCGCGGTCGAAGGGTATGGGCTGTCGGGCGATCTGAAATCGTTGGTCGCCCTGCGCAAGGCCGAAGATGCGGCCGCCGCAAACCGTCCTGACCCACCCGAACGGATTGAATTGCGCGGCCCCGCCATCGCGCCCGTCTGGGCTGAAGCGCCCGTTGCGCAAGACAAGGCTGCGCGCCGAAGTGCAACCGGCTGTTCAGCGGGACGGGTGACAGCGGTGGCCCGCGTGATTCGCGACCCACGCACGCAATCGCTGGCAGCGGGTGAAATTCTTGTGGCGCGCCACACTGATCCGGGCTGGATTGCCGTTTTCTCAAACGCGTCTGCCATCGTCGTCGAGCGCGGCTCGTTATTGTCGCATTCGGCCATCGTGGCGCGTGAACTGGGTATCCCTTGTGTGGTCGGGTTGAAAGGCGCGACGCAATGGATCGCAGATGGTGAAACGCTGACCGTTGATGGCGCGACGGGCGAGGTGGAGAAACTTTGTGACACACTCTGAGATTGAGGGAAAAGCAGCATTTGATCACATCCGATATGCCCAATTGTGGGAAGATGCGGATATTCTGACCGAGGCCTTGGGAAATTGTGCCTCGGGAACGCTGGTATCGATCTGCTCGGCAGGCGATAACGCGCTGGCAATGCTGACGCTGGACCCGGCAAAGATTGTTGTGGTCGATCTGTCACCTGCACAGATTGCTTGCCTGAAGTTGCGTATCGCTGCGTATTCAACATTGAGCCATGCCGAATTTCTGGAATTGATGGGCGCGCGCGCATCAACACGGCGCAAGGCGCTGCTGGCGCGTGTGGTGGCGTTGCTTGATCAGGAAACACGAGCGTTCTGGAATGCGCTGGACAAGGATGTTGACCGTTTCGGCGCAGGTGGCGTCGGCAAGTTTGAACGCTATTTCCGGATTTTCCGAACGTGGTTTCTGCCGTTGGTGCATGGCCGCACAACCCGCGACGACATATTCGTGCCACGCGACAGGCCGGGGCGTCAGGCCTTCTTTGACACGCGCTTCAACACATGGCGCTGGCGATTGTTGCTGAGTATCTTTTTCTCTCGTTTCGTCATGGGCCGGATGGGTCGGGACAAGGCGTTTTTTGATCATGTCGAGGGCAGTCCCGCGCAGCATGTGGCGCGGCGCATCCACCACGCAGCGGTAGAAACCGACCCCTCCGGGAACCCGTATCTACACTGGATCATCAAGGGAACGCATGGCATGGCCCTGCCGATGGCGTGGCGCGAGGAGTATTTTGAACTGATCCGTGATCGTTGCAACCGCATCGAAATCCGGCCCGGTTCACTGGAGGCATTTATCAAAACCGGCGAGTTGGCACATGGTTTCAACCTATCGGACATCTTCGAATATATGTCGGGGCCGGTTTTCGCGCAGGTTTATGACAGCATTCTGGGTGCTGCTGCCCCCGGTGCGCGGCTGGTATACTGGAACATGATGGCCCCGCGCCGTGTGCCGCCGCACTTGTCCGCGCGCGTGACACGCCTGCGTGACCTGGAGGATGAACTCAAGGCTCGTGACAAGGCGTTCTTCTATTCGGATTTTGTGATCGAGGAAGCTGGCAGGTGACGATCTCAGCGCAACTGGTCATTGCTTTTAGTTCGGTTGCTGCGTTTGTCGTGTTGATGGCGCTTGTGCGCCGCTTGCCGTTTAGCGCCGAAGTGAAGCGTAAACTGGTGCATGTCGGCACCGGGGTTTATGCGATGGGGTTGCCGTGGCTTTTTCCAGATCGCTGGCCAGTATACATGATTATCGGCCTGACGCTGGTTATGATGGTAATGCTGCGAATGCCGCAGATTTCGGGGCGGCTGGGCGAAGCCGTGCACAGTGTCGAGCGGCGGTCCTACGGTGATTTCCTGTTGGCCATTTCAGTTGGGCTTTGTTTCTTCCTGGCAGATGGGGTGGCGCTTTTCTATGTGTTGCCTATCGCAGTATTGACACTCGCTGATGCGGCCGCGGCGCTGGCCGGAACAGCATATGGAACGCGCCGTTTCAAGGTTGAACAGGGCGACAAAAGTGTTGAAGGAACTGTGGTTTTTTTCGTGATCACACTTCTGGTGGCGTTGATCTGCCTGATGTTCCTGTCCGACTTGCGCCCCCTGAATATCCTGACACTTGCGTTGCTGGTGGCCGGTTTCGGCACATTGGTTGAGGCCCAAAGCTGGCGGGGGTTTGACAACCTGTTTCTGCCGCTGGGATTGCTGGTGTTTCTGGAGGTCCACAGCGACAGCAGCCTGACCGAGTTGGGACCGCTTGCAGCGCTTTTCGTGCTTGCAATCATTGCTTCGCGCGTGATCGGTCCACGCTTTGGTCTGTCGACCCATGCGGCGCGCGTTTATGTCGTGGCGATGTTCCTGATCCTCGCTTCGGTTGAATGGCAAAATGCGATCCTGCCAGCGCTGGTGCTTGTGGCGCATCCGTGGGCAAGCACCCAAAATCCCGGTGAGGATGATTTTGGCGATCTGGACATGGTTGCAGCGCTGGCGTTGTTCAGTTTTGGCTGGTTGGCCGTTGGAAATGCAGTGGGGTGGAACGCGATTCAATTCTATGGCCTGACAGCGATGGGGCTGGTCATGGGGTTAAGTACGCTTGCATTGCGGCGCAATCTGGTCTGGGTGCCGGTGATCGCGGTGGCGCTGCTTGGTTTGCGATATGTCGTAACGTTGCTGAACCCCCCGCAAAGTTTGTGGGCGGAGCCACTGTTGGTATTGGCCTGCCTGTGTCTCGCCCTTAGCGCGACGGCCAGTGCGGCAATGCCCAGCATCTTTTTCAGGCATCGCGTTCTGAAACTGACCTTGTTATCCATGATCCTGCCGTTGGCCTATTACACGGTTGCAGTAATAGATCAGGGCGGCACAACCCCAATACCCGGAGCAAGCCTGTGAAAGTCGAAACACTGAAGGTCGATGGCGCTGCCCTGACGATCCATCTGAACGGGCCGGACTGGGACGGTGCGCCTGCCGCGACAATTGGAAATGTGTCGTTCAAGGTGCCTAAGGCAGGCAGGGAGTTATTGCAAAAGGCACTGGTGCGCATCCGTGATGCAGGGTTTGACAGGGTGTTGGGGCCAATGGCGGGCGACACATGGCACAGCTATCGTTTCGTGAGCGAAAGTGACGGCTCGCCTGCCTTTCTGATGGAACCGGCCAATCGCGCTCATGAACCGTTGATTTTTGCTGCTGCCGGATTTGAGCCTGTGGCACGCTACTTCTCGGCGCGGATGGCCTTGGAAAAATGCGATCCCGCGCCATTGCCCGCCCCCGCCGATTTCACTGTAGAGACATGGGACGGCAACGAACCAGAGGTCTTGTTTCAAGAGGTGTTCGCACTGTCTTGCGTAGCATTTGCGGATAACGCATTCTACACACCGATCCCCGAGTCTGTATTCCTTGGGATGTATAGACCCGTCATACCCTTGCTCAAGCGCGAGCTGATCTTCTTTGCGCGTCGGCCAGACGGGACATTGGCAGGCTTTCTGTTTGCGATTCCGAACTATGCCGAGGGGCTTGAAACGAAAACCGTGATCCTGAAAACTTATGCCAGCTTCGTGCCCGGCGCGGGTCGGCATATGGTGCATGCCTGTCACGCGAAAGCGCGTGCAATGGGCTATGAGACAGTGATCCACGCGCTGATACAAGACAACAACCGCTCTGCCGATCGCAGCCGCAAGGAAGGTGGAGAGGTGTTTCGCCGATATGAACTGCTTGGGCTGAAATGGGATGTCTGATCTGCTACGCGATTTTGCGTCCGCCGTTGAACGGTATCCGGACAGGGTTGCGCTGATCGACGGCAGTGGCCGCGAGGTAACATACATCGAACTGAACGCGCGCCGTTTGGCCTTTGCGAATGCGTGGCACCACAAAGGCATCCGGGCGGGCGATAAGGTGTTGATCGCAATGTCTGTGGATGCAGACCTTTATGCCGCCCTTGCTGCGCTATGGACGCTTGGCGCAACTGCCGTGTTGCCGGAACCGGCATTAGGCCTTGCAGGGTTGCGCCACGCAGCCCGCGTCACAAGACCGCGCGCATTTTGCAGCTCTGGCCTGTTTGGGCTGCTTGGATGGGTCTTGCCTGAATTGTGGCGTGTGCGCCATCTGCGCCCCACTGGACGGGCCGCGACTATCCCCGATATTGCGCACCCTGCGGGTGTGGATACAGCGCTTATTTCTTTCACGTCGGGCACGACGGGCATGCCAAAGGCAATTCCGCGCAGCCATGATTTCCTTGGCGCGCAGTATAAAGCAATTGCGCCGTTGCTGCATGACGAGCAGCCCCAGCGCGACCTGATCGCGTTTCCTGTTTTCGTGCTGATAAACATTGCCAGCGGGCAGACTTCGGTTTTGCCTAACTGGAAGATGTCCCGGCTTGACGCGCTGCAACCCGCGGATTTACAGTACTGGATGCAAAAGAACGGTGTCACCCGCGCACTCCTGCCGCCATCGCTGTGCGAGATGCTGGCGCAGGCAGGGGCAGAGGCGCCGCTTCATACGGTCTTTACCGGCGGTGGCCCTGTGTTTCCGGAACTTATCGACAGGATGCATTCGATCCGGCCTAACCTGCGCGTGTGCTGTGTCTATGGCTCTACCGAGGCAGAGCCAATTGCGCATCTGGAAGCCGCTGACATAACAGCCGATGACCGCACAGCCATGTATGGGGGGCAAGGGCTTCTGGTCGGTCACCCTGTTGCCGGGATTCGTCTGCGCATTCAAAACAACGAAATTCAGGTTGCCGGTGCGCATGTGAACCGCGGCTATCTTGATCCAGCCCATGACGCGCAAAACAAGGTTCGTGACGGCGCGACTATCTGGCACCGCACGGGCGATGCAGGCCGTCTGGATGCGCAAGGCAGACTTTGGTTGCTGGGGCGTATGGGCACGGATGTAAAAATAGACGGTCGCATGTGCTACCCGTTTTCGGTCGAGGTGGCGGCACGACAATGGCCCGGCGTGCGCCAATGCGCCCTGATCGCGGTCAATGACGTAGCCTGCCTAGCAATTGAGGGTGACAAGGCGCAGGCGGCATCATGGCGAACCCACGCAGCCGCATTCGGCATCAACCGGGTTGTTCATGTTGCGACAATGCCAATGGATAAGCGTCACCGCTCAAAGATTGACCGTGAATCCCTGCGGGCATCGCTGTAATCGACTCTGCTTGCGCATGACCCTCCTGACATCGGAATCTGCGCCTTTGTGCGAGGAGTCGCATGTCCGAAAATGACGAGCAGATTGCACAACCGTAGACATGCAGTAACTCGTTGACCTTGAGCGGCATTCAACTTACGCACATCTTGAACATGCAGGATGAAAGTACCGGTTTGTCAATTTTGGAAACCAATTCAGCGTTCAGCGCCCGGCTTGCGCGCCCGCAATTGGGACATATCCCGGGGCCGCGCACGATACCGTTCATCGGGAAAAGTATCGGTTTTGCTCTGGACCCATATGGCACCTACTTTGAACAGGTCGCCCGCTTTGGTGACGTGTTCCGCATGAATGTTTTCGGCGAAATATGGGCCGTTCTGGCCGGGCCCGACGCGCTTGAACATGTGTACCTGAACCGCGAACAAATCTTTTCTGCACAGAACGGGCTAAAGGCCTTTGCCCCTTTATTTTCAGGTGGGCTTTTGCACCGTGACGATCTTGACCACCGCGCCCACCGGCGCGTCATGCAAGCCGCGTTCCGAGCACCTGCATTGAAAAACTATCTGCACCTGATGAATGGTGAAATCACACGGTTGCTTGATGATTGGCCGACGGGTGCAAAGATGAAATTCGCGCCCGCGATCAAGGAACTGACCCTGCGCCTTGGTGCAAAAGTCTTTATGGGCGTCGAAGATCCGGCCGAGGTCACGCGCATAAACGCGGCATTTGTCCAGGAAGTTGCGGCAACCAGCGCATTGATACGCAAACCATTGCCCTTCACCAAAATGGGGCGCGGTGTTGCCGCCCGTGAAACGTTATCAAATGATTTCAGACGATTGATTGCCAAGCGCAAAGCCACGGGTGGCGATGATTTCTTTTCTCAGCTTTGCATCGCGCAGAATGAAGACGGGCAGGCATGGTCCGACAATGACATCATTGATCATTTCAATTTCCTTCTGATGGCGGCACATGACGCCGTCACGGGTGCATTGACCGCCATGATCTGGGCACTAGCACAGGATGAACACCTGCAAGAGAGCGTTTACGCCGAGATTGCACAGCTGCCTGTTGGTCCCGTGTCCTATGGTGATCTGGACAAGTTGGACCTCACCGACCGCGTCTACCGCGAGGCATTGCGCCGGTTTACGCCTTCTGCCTTTACGGCCCGCGCTGTCATGGCTGACACCCAATGGCAAGGCCACCATTTACCGCGTGGCACAAAGGTTGTGATCTGCCCCGGTCCGGTGATGATGACCCCCGAGATTTTTCCCCATCCTGATCGTTTCGACCCCGACAGATACACGCCCGACCGCGCCGAGGATCGCGTGCATAAATTTGCTTGGTCGCCGTTCGGGGGTGGGGCGCATAAATGTATCGGGCTCCATTTTTCCACGATCCAGGTGAAAGCATTTATTGTCCAGTTTCTGCAGCGTTACAGGGTCGGGATGGATGTTCCCGATCGGCCAAAGTGGCGTCACATTCCCACCCCGATCCCGACAAATGGCTTGCCAGTCACGCTTTGGCGGCGCCAATCTGCGCAACAGACACCATGACCGGCAGGAGAATTACGCTTGATGCGACGACCTGACCCGTCGCCGTACACATCGGACTAATCCCCATCTTACGAAACCTGCGCCCGTAAATTCCCGCAAAACCATGGGAGATTGCGGCGAGTGCCACACGGGCCACAACGACGGAAAACACCGGCACTTCCCGGACGGCGATCTCGTTGAAGAAGAACGAGCCGCCCCATACAATCGCAAGGGCAAGAAGCATTCCCCCATTCCACTAAGGCCATGGAGCGAATAGGTTCTGTTGATTGGGGCATGGCCCCTCATGTCTGACGGAAAGTGGCACCAAGCTGCGTGCCACGGCGCTGAACCCGAAGGTCGGATCCTCCCGCTCAGAGTGCCACGATACTCATGCCGCGTGCGACCCGTTTCTTGCGAATAAGTTACAGGCCGACTGCTCCGGGCCGGATGCCGTGCAGCGCCCAAAGTGACTGATGCAGCACGGAGCGTGAGCGTCTGCTTTAGCCGACCATCTTGATGTGCCAGGTAATCGCGTTGCGGTATCCTTGCTTTTCAAGCAGTTCGATCTTTGACCGCCAATCGGCGGGGCAGACAACCAGAACCGAATGATTGCCGCGCCGTGCGCGCGCAGCCGCTGCCACCGAGAAGAGAGCCACCGCTTCCGGACCGGACCCACCGAGTTTATCGGGATTTTCAATAGCTTCATGGAAGAAGTCATCAATCACGCCGATACCCGAAATGTCATGCGGTGTTGGAAAATGCAAAGGGGTCGCCGGGTGCGAGATCGCATAGCCCCGGATGCCACCAACGTCATCCGACACGAACATGTCGCGATCCTCCAAGGTGAGGCTGCGCTTCATCCATGCCCCGAAGCGCGTGTCCGCGTCATCATGCGGTTTCCAGAACAGGGGATGCAGATCGTTCAGAATACGCCTGTGAACCGCACTGGCGGCGACAATGCCGGGCACATCATCCTCTGTGGCCTGCCGCACATCTGCGAAGGGTGTTTGCCGGGTCAGGCGGGTCTTTGCGAAATACTTGGTCAGGGGGGCATACCCCTGCCCGGCATATTCGGCTTCCCACGCACCGCCCGGCACACTGGATGCCAGCAAGATCAACGCGCCAGCCCCGATCAGGTCGGCTTCTGCGGCCTTCAGCAGCTCATGCCGCGTCTGGGCCGGGGTGCCTTGCGCGATGCAGCAATCCTCCATGATCAGGCCGGGCGGGCCAAATTCACCGGCATAGATCGGCGGAACCGGCAGCAGAATGGAATGCGTCACACCAACCAGCCTGTCCCCGGCTTTCGCAATCAGCCATTGCTGCCGGAAGGGCGCTTTCTCCGCCTCCATAGTCGTCTTGATGGTCGAGATGGTTTTGTCCCGCGCATTCTGGTCCAGTTTCCACAGGCCAGAGTCGGTCGCGCAGCGCTCTTCTGCATCGGCTACCAACAATTCGGCAATCTGATCAATATCGGCGCGTTCGGCAGGTCGGATCGTGGGTATCATAGTAAACCTTTCGTCGGGATCATAACGTGATGTGCGTCGCCTATCGATTGCAGACCTCGAAGAAATTGACAAAGCAGCATTACTCGTGCCGGTATTAGAAAAACTAACACCTAAGGTCGCACCATGGAGAAGCTGAACCTGAATTCCTTGCGCGTGTTCGCCACGGCTGCGCGCCATGGCAACTTTCAACGTGCGGCAGAGATGCTGCACATCTCCAACGGTGCAGTGTCGCAACGGATCAAGCAGCTTGAAGCCGATCTTGGCGTCGTCCTGTTCGACAGGAAGCCGCGCGGCGTTGCGCTGACCGAAAAAGGCCGCACATACTATAGCGCGGTTCAAGAAGCGTTGAGCATCCTGGCGGTTGCAACCTCTGATCTGGGACAATCGAGCCGCCAGATCAGACTCCATATCGGTGCGTCATCTGCCGCCAAATGGCTGATGCCAAGAATGAGCGCCTTCAATGCCCGGTTTCCGGAGATTTCTCTGGAGACAGAGATCCACGACACCATGCTGGAACGCAATCTGGGACGAAACGAGATCGCCCTCTGGCCAGCCAGAGCACCCGTTCACAATTCGGCCCATCATGTGCAATGCCTGTGCGAGTTGCAGCTTGTAGCTGTATGCAGCCCAGATTTCCTGCGCCCGGACTGGCCGGTCGATACCCAAGCGCTTTTGGCATTTCCACTGCTTCAGGATGCACATCGCAGGTGGGAACGTCTGGTTGAGCGCACTGGGTATGACGGTGGGCATAGTATTCTGAACTTTGGCCGCTCTGCCCTGGCGCTGGATGCCGCAATCCAGAGTCACGGGGTCGCTATCGCACCAACCTTCATGATCGAGGCAGATGTTCGCGCCAGACGCTTGGTGGAAATCTGGCGCAATCCGGATCCGTCGGGAGAGTATTTTTTCCTGTCATGGCCCAAACAGTATGCGCACGAGAACCCTCTGAGGCAAACCGTTACATGGATACTTTCTGAATTCGGTATTGATACTGCCGCCGACACCTGAAGCCGTTGGATCGTCGCGCCATCAGAAGATGATACTTGAGCCGATACTGCGGACAACCAAGCTAACCGGCGGTACCAGGAACTTGTGCCGTGCGTCCGACAAACACCCGACATCATGTCGGCACCAATCTGATATCAACAGTATCAAAACTCAGATCGGCCGTGTCACCTATGCGCAAGTTTTCGCTTGTGATCCAGTGATGGAGAAGATCGAACCAAGCGGGCTGTCGAGGGTGTACCGCACCGGTTGCTCAGCCAGACCGCGTAGCTGACTTCAGCCGCAAGAGTATTATAAGGACCGGGTTCACACGATGGGCGCACATGATGCGGGCGGAGGCGTAGCTTAGCACGCTGTTTTTGATAATATTTATCTGCCCTTGCGGTTGCGGCGAAAGGCACAATATCCGCGAAGATCGCACAATGCCACTGGATATCATGCCCGCACAGCTGCGTATGATTGTCACTATGCGCCCGAAATACGCATGTCGCACATGTGCTGGTCAGAAGCCCTGCCCAAGCGTTCAGGATGTGGTCACAAAATACCTGACTGAAATACTCTTGTTTCGCGTAGGTCGGTCATATAGAGGTGCCGCGACAAATCTGGCCACGAAACGGAGATTCCCGGATGAGGAACTATACCCTCCTGGTGCTTGGAAGCATTGCTGTCATGCTTGCTGGCAATGCTGTGCAAGCTGCGCCGACATCCTACCCCCTTACGATCGAAAACTGCGGGCAGTCCGTGACGTTCAACCGCGCCCCGCAAAACGCGGTCGCGCTGGGGCAGAACAGCGCGGAGATCATGCTGCTTCTCGGTCTTGAGGACCGGATGGCCGCTACCGCCTTCTGGCCGGATTCCGTGCTGCCCGAGCTTGAAGAGGCTAACAACGCGGTGGAAATTCTTACTGTAGAGTTTCCGACGCTTGAATCGGTGCTGTCGCGGCAGCCTGATTTCGTCGCTGCAATGCTGGTGACCCTGCTTGGGCCCGACAGCCGGGTCGCAAGGCGCGAGGATTTCCACGCACTTGACATCCCGACCTATCTTTCGCCCAGCGCGTGCTCTACCGCAGACACAGCGGGCGACGCATATGGGAGTCGCGACGACCTTTGGACCATGGATCTGCTTTACCGAGAGATCGCGGACCTGTCGCAGATCTTCGATGTCGCCGACCGGGGCGAGGTCCTGATCGCGGATTTCAAGGCGCGCGAGGCAGCGCTTCGGGAAGAGTTCGCGGAAGACGAGGAACTGACCTTCCTGTTCTGGTTCTCCAGCCCGTCACCCGCAGATGACGCCTATCTCGGCGGCGGAAACGGCCCGTCGGGTTACATCGCCGATCTGCTCGGCGGAGCTAACGCCATCAAAACCGCTGCAGAGTGGCCAACCCTGGGATGGGAAGGCATCATGGCCGCCGATCCCGCGGTGTTCGTCGTCGCGCAGGTTGATCGCAACCGCTGGGAACTCGACACGGCGGAAAACAAGATCAGCTTCCTCACCTCTGATCCGACAGTCAGCCAGATGGATGCCGTACAAGCCGACCGCATCGTGGTGATGAGTGGCGCCGCGATGAACCCGAGCATCCGCACGCTCTATGGGGCGGAACAGATCGCCGGACAGCTCCGGGCACATGATCTGAAGCAATGACATCCGGTCAATATGAGGGGGAACCGTTGAGGCTCTCCCTGCTTCTGATATTGTTCACTATCCTGCTTGTCGCCGTTATTGCGGTAGCGACAGCTATCGGAGATTACAATATCAGGCTGGGCACGGTGGTTCTGGCCGTGACGAACCGGCTTGGTCTTACTAGCGCTGAGATATCGCGCATCGAGGAAAGCGTAGTCTGGGATCTGCGGCTCAGCCGGGCTTTGGTGGCTGCTTTGGCGGGCGCTGGTCTTTCAATCTGTGGTGCGATCCTGCAAGCGCTGCTGCGCAACGCACTGGCCGAACCCTTTGTGCTCGGCGTTTCAGCGGGCGCATCGACCGGCGCGGTCTGCGTAATCGTTCTCGGGATCGGCGCAGGCGGTCTTTCGCTGTCATTTGGCGCCTTTGCCGGTGCCTTCGCGGCCTTCGGACTGGTCGCATTGCTGTCAAACGGCGCGACGAGCGGTCCCAATCACACAATCCTCGCCGGTGTGGCGGCTTCGCAGCTTTTCAATGCGCTGACCTCCTATATCGTCACGACCTCCGGCAATGCGCAGCAGGCCAGGGATATTATGTTCTGGCTTCTGGGCAGTTTCGGAGGAGTGCGCTGGCCGAATTTCCAGTTGTTGCTGGTCGTGGTGGCGCTTGGATTTGCAATCTGCATCTGGATGGGCCGCGCACTTGATGCTTTCACCTTCGGTGATGAGGATGCCACGGCGCTTGGTGTTCCGGTGGCACGGATCCGCCTGCTGCTTTTTGCAGTAACCGCAATGATAACCGCGACAATCGTCAGCATGGTGGGAGCGATCGGCTTCGTCGGCCTGGTCGTTCCGCATGCAGCGCGATACATTGTCGGGCCGATGCACCTGCGGCTGATTCCGGCCAGCGCCGCCATCGGTGCGGTTTTCATGGTGATCGCTGATATCGTGTCGCGGGTGGTCGTCGCCCAACAGACCATTCCGATCGGGGTCGTCACAGCTTTGGTCGGCGTGCCATTCTTCGCAATCATCCTCTACCGTGCGAGGCCACAAACATGAGCATCGTCGCTGAAAACCTGACTTGGGGTGTCAGGCGCAAAACAATTGTGCGCGGCGTTTCGCTTTCCGCCGCGCCCGGCGAAACCCTTGGTCTGATCGGGCCGAACGGGTCAGGAAAATCGTCACTGTTGCGACTGCTTGCGGGACTCAAGCGCCCGCATACCGGGCGTGTGGAAATCTTCGGACAGGACATTGCGCAGGTGTCGCGCCGCGCTTTGTCGCAGCAGGTCGCCTTCGTTCAGCAGAGTGCCGCAACTGATACGAATGTCACAGTTCGCGATGTTGTCCGTCTGGGGCGAACGCCACATCGCTCTGCTTTGGCGGGCTGGACGGCCGCAGATGAGGCGGCCGTAACCACAGCACTGACACACGTGGATATGCTGGGCCACACCGCACAGGCTTGGCAAACCCTTTCGGGGGGCGAGCGCCAGCGCGTGCATATTGCGCGTGCGTTGGCGCAATCGCCACGGGTCATGTTTCTGGACGAGCCGACCAACCACCTGGATATCCACCACCAGATTGAGATCCTGCGGATGGTGCGGGATCTTGATCTCACAAGCATCGTGGCGCTGCATGATCTTAATCTTGCCGCGATGTTCTGTGACAGGATCGTGGTGCTGCAAGCGGGATCGGTCATCGCCGGAGGATCACCCGAAAATGTGCTTACCGAAACTTTGCTGCGCAAGGTTTTCCGAGTTGAGGCCGGTGTAACGCGGTCGCTGTATCATGGACGTCCACATATCCATTTTACGGCTGCCTGATGACAGCAGCTAAGAAGCGTACCCCGGTCAGTCTTCCGGTTGCGTCCGCGCCAACCCTTCCGCCAGCATTCTCTGGACCAACCGTATCCGCGGGCTCAGGTGTAAATCCTCATGCGTCACAAGCCAGATTGGCACTACGATAGGCGGCATGTCCGGCAAGAGCCTGACCACCCCCGGAGTGCGTTCGGCCACTTCGCGCAACATGGGGGCCACACCTATACCGCGTCTGACCATCTCCCAGATCACTACTGATGAGTCGGACATCAAACGGAAATCAGCGACATCCATGGGGATGCCCACATCCCGCAGATAGCCAACAAAGCGCCCGACATCATCAAACCCGATCATGGCAGTGCTTGCCAGTTCCTCTGGCCGTGTCGGCAGTCCGTTACGCCTGATCCAGTCCACCGACGCATAGAAATGCGCCTCCGTGTCCCGGACATGCTGTCCGATCAAGCCCGATCGTGCAGGCGGCTGATGCCGGATCGCTATATCGGCCTCGCGCCTGTGCAGATTGCTCAGTTCATTCGAAGCGGTAATCACAACCGTTATGTCTGGCGCTTCGCCCCTGATCTGCTCCACCATCTCTGGGAGGATATGCACGGCGTAAGTGTCGGTGGCAGAAATGCAGACTCTGCCGCGGATCTCCTGCACGCGACCGCTGGCCGCCAGAACGCCGGATTCCGCTGCGTCGGCCATCGTGCTTATACGATCGCGCAACTCTGCCCCCGCGATCGTGAGCATAAGCTTGCGGCCTACCCGCTCGAACAGTTCCACGCCCAGCCCGGCCTCAAGCGCAGCAACCTGCCGCGACAATGTGGGTTGTGTCAGCCCGAGCTGGCGTGCTGCCGCCGAAAGAGACCCGGTTGTCGCGGTCTCATGAAAAGCGCGGAGATGGTTCCAGTCTATTGCCCTCATGCGTCAGTGTATATCATGCTTACATTTTTCAGCAATTGCCATGTTTTGTGCATATGCTATGCCGGAAAACTGAAAGGAGGCCCCTCATGACCGCAACAGAAGATGCCCGTTTCTGGGACAAGGCTTCACGCAGATATGCCAAGGCGAAGATCTCCGATCTGGAAGGGTACGAGCGGTCGCTGGAACGGACCCGCGCCCTGCTCGGCCCGGATGACCGGGTGCTGGAACTTGGCTGCGGCACAGGAACAACAGCCCTGCGGCTTGCGCCACATGTGCAGAGCTATCTCGCAACTGACATCTCCGGCAAGATGATCGCGATAGCGGTGGGCAAAGCCGCAACCCACCCTGCCGCTGCCCTGACCTTCCGCACTGCGACAGCCGAAAGCTTGGCATCGGGGGAGACCAGATACGATGCCATTCTGGGGTTCAATTATCTACACCTCGTCCGCGAACCGGAAACCACGTTGCGTAACATTCATGGAATGCTCCGGCCCGGGGGGCTGTTCATCTCCAAGACCCCTTGCCTTGCGGACATGAATTTTCTTCTCCGAAACGTCTTGCTACCATGCATGCGCGCTGTGGGGCTGGCGCCGTATGTCGCTGTCATGAACGCAGACACTTTGATCAGGCTGGTCGACGCGACTGGTTTCGAGATACTTGCCAAAGAAAGCCACGCAGCCAAAGGCAAGGACGCCCGCCCTTTCATCGTGACGCGCAAGACCTGATGTGACAGGTCTGCGCACTGGGTGTACGGTCTGAGCGGTCGTCAACTGCCAAGGTCATGCGTTGGTACCTGACATGTGATATCCGCCAACGACAACAATTGTGCAGGGATCAGGCTCAGAACTGAACGACTATGCCTCCCCCCGTTCCTCTGATTGGTGTTCTGCTAGCGCTCGAAGCGGCAGCGCGTCCTTCCCATTTGGCACGCTGATGCCGTTGTCGCAACGCTACTCCGTGCAATGAACCCTGCTTTGCGTCAGACGACGAATACCATCTCAGCCATCGTGAAGGCGCATCCTTGGGGTTCCAATCGCGGACGGGGTGGTCCCGGAATGGCGCCCGGCCAGTGTTACAAAGCTGTTGCGGGCCACCAATTGCGACAAGGGGTGCCCCAGTCCGGCGCTTTCTGCAACCGACCACGGCGGTGACGTGGGTGCGGTCTTGGCGTGGACACGCCTGTTGTTCAAGCCAGATCGCGCACCCTGGCCAGCACTGTGCCCTTGCCTTGTCGCTCGAACCTGGTTGCGTTCGGATCAAGGTTTGGCTAGTTCGTGAAACACCGGTCGCAGCCTACCCGGTTAACAAAACAAGGACTGAAAACATGAAGACGATTGTCATCTGCTCCGGCGGGCTGGACTCCGTGTCGCTCGCCCATCTGGTCGCGGAGCAAGGCGCCCTTTCCCGGTTGGTGTCTTTTGATTACGGTCAGCGCCACCGCAAGGAACTGGAGTTCGCTACTGCCTGCGCCCGTCGTCTGGCAGTACCGCATCACCTGATCGATATGCGCGGGATCGGAGCCAGTCTGACGGGGTCTGCCCTGACAGATAGCATTGATGTGCCGGACGGCCATTATGCCGAGGAAACCATGAAAATCACGGTTGTTCCCAACCGCAATGCCATAATGCTGAGCATCGCCTATGGCATAGCTGCAGCGAACGGGGACGATGCAGTCGCGACTGCTGTGCATGGTGGTGACCACTTTATCTATCCCGATTGCCGCCCGGGCTTCACCGAAGCCTTTGACAAGATGCAGCGGGCCGCGCTGGAAGGATATGCGGAAGTGGCGCTCTATACGCCGTTTGTGCGGCGCACTAAAGCCGATATCGTGACCGAAGGCGCGCGGGTGAAAACACCCTTCGGCGAAACCTGGTCCTGCTACAAAGGGGGCGCACAGCATTGCGGGCGTTGTGGCACCTGTGTTGAACGGCGCGAAGCCTTTTATCTGGCAGGTATCCCAGATCCTACAATCTATGATGATCGTGATTACTGGCGGCAGGCAATATCCAGCCGGGAGGATGTATAATGTACCGGATCAGCAAAGAGTTCCATTTCTCCGCCTCGCATCGTCTGTCGCATTTGTCACCGGATCATCAGTGTTTCCGGCTTCATGGCCACAACTATATCGTGGTGGTGGAGCTGGCAGCGTCCGAATTGAACGCTGACGCCTTTGTGCGCGATTATCACGAGCTGAAACCGCTGAAGGATTATGTAGACAACACATTCGATCACCGGCATCTTGATGACATTCTGGATGTGCCTTCAACCGCAGAGAACCTTGCCAAACATTTCTATGACTGGTGCAAGGTCCGTTGGCCGGAAACAGCATCTGTGAAAGTGTCAGAGACGCCAAAGACCTGGGCCGAGTACCGGCCATGAGCCTGCGCATAGCCGAGATTTTTGGCCCCACCGTTCAGGGTGAAGGCGCGCTTATTGGCGAGCCTACCGTCTTTATCCGCGCGGGCGGCTGCGACTATCGCTGCAGCTGGTGCGATTCATTGCATGCAGTTGATACCATCTATCGCCATGACTGGGCGAAAATGTCGGCGGACGACGTTTGGGACCGGGTGCGCACCCTGTCTGGGGGGCAACCCCTGACAGTGTCATTGTCGGGGGGCAATCCCGCTATACAGGACTTTGCCCCGGTCATCATGCGCGGCAAGTCCGAAGGCTACCGCTTTGCCTGCGAGACCCAAGGCTCAATCGCCCGGCCGTGGTTTGCCGATCTGGATACGCTTGTACTCAGCCCCAAACCACCCTCAAGCGGTGAGACTGTGGATTGGCAGGCCTTTGCAGAGTGCAGGGATGTGGCAAGCCACGGGCCGAAAGTCGTGATGAAGATCGTTGTGTTTGACGATGCGGATTACACGTGGGCCAAAGCCGCCGCCACACGGTTTCCCGACCTGCCACTTTACCTCCAGCCAGGAAATCCTGACGTCGATCCTGATCACCCGGTAGATTTACAGGCTTGCGCGGATCGGTTGCTGTGGCTTGTTGAAAGGGTAATGGATGACAAATGGTTCATGCCCCGCATTCTTCCGCAGCTTCACGTACTCATCTGGGGCAACAAACGCGGTGTTTGACCGGCCCCCTAGAAAAGGAAAAGAGCAATGACAGAAAGTATCTATAGCGGACTTCAACAGTTGGGCGGGACAACTGAACTTCCATCAGGCCCCGAAGCCGCAATGCTTGAGCGGGTGAAAAATCCGCAGGCCGACACGTCCTATAACGTGCGCTTTGTGGCGCCGGAATTTACATCGCTGTGTCCAATGACGGGCCAGCCCGATTTCGCACATCTGGTGATCGACTATGTGCCAGCTGAATGGCTGGTCGAAAGCAAGTCGCTGAAGCTTTATCTTGGGTCATTCCGAAACCACGGGGCTTTCCACGAGGATTGCACAGTGTCGATTGGTCGGCGACTGGCGGAGTTTCTTGAACCTGCATGGCTGCGGATCGGCGGATATTGGTACCCAAGGGGTGGTATTCCTATCGACGTGTTCTGGCAAAGCGGACCTATGCCTGCCAATATCTGGGTTCCTGATCAGGGCGTACCGCCCTATCGCGGGCGCGGGTAAACATGCGGGTCTGATTCAGTCCATCTGCGTTTTGGGAATCAGCCTCACGTTGATCGAAAATGAAATACATTCACGACTCTTCCGGGCGCATTTCTGTCGCAATTTTGTAAAGCAGGAAGGCCGCTTCTGCGAATTTGCTGCGGCTCCAGCAGTCAGCATCATCATTGAGTTCGGCAGGGGGAGGCGAGGAGGTCTCCGCCGATATTTTCCAGGCAGCGCGCAACCGTCTTGCTTCAAGACCTGGGTCATCCTGTACAAAGTGAGCCTGACTCCCTATCGCGAGAAGTGTCAAATAGCGCGGACAACCTACCAACACTTATCGCGAGCATTTACGCCTGACGACCGACAAATTTTCAGGACGAAACGGCCATAAGCACAACCGATATTCGCCTCAATCGTCGCGCGCCCAATCCATTCTGATATCGGGCACCTTCTCTTCGTTGTTCTGTCCATCAGTAAACTCGCACTCACAAAACCCGTGCTTAGAGTAGAAGTGCCGCGCCCTTGCATTCTTTTGGAACACCCAAAGCTGAAGATAACTTAAGTCAGACCTTGCTGCTTGCAGCAGCTTGGTGCCAAAGCCAGATCCCCAACGGTCCGGAGTAATATAGAGATGATTCAGCCATCCTTGATTCACTGAAATGAAACCGACAGCGTGTACGCCCTCGCGGGCGATCAAGACCTTCTCCACAGGAAGGACCATGGTCTTGAAGTACCAAATATCCTCTTCTGGAGTGTGCAGTACCGGAAGCCAAGGCATTGCTTCCTGTCTGGAAGTCCGATGTATCTTCGCTATCGTTTTCGCGTCAGCAAACAATGCCTCTTCAATGATCATTTGGCGTTGGCCATTCCGTTGCTGATGGTGCCACCAAGAGGCTGAGGCTTCTTTGCGGCATGATCAAGGGAAAACAATGACCTGCTGCTGGCTCTTCCCGTAGTCCGTCAGGGACAAAACTCAGGCATATTCTGTCCCTGACCAGAGCGCCCTCTGGCCACGCAGTCAGGTGGGTTTTTCTTTGCGCCAGCGACGCAGTATTCTGGCCTTGATCTGTTGTTCGGGCAGTACCAGCACCAGCCCGGACAGGATTATGACCACCGCCCCTGCCAACATGGCCAAACGCGGAATGTCGCCGAAAAATATCCAGCCAAGGATCACGGCCCAAAGCAACAATGTATACTGCAACGGTGCAATCAGGGCGGCATCGGCCAGTTTCAGCGCGCGGTTCACGCATAGATGTGCCCCCATCGCCACAACGCCGACCAGCGCCAACAAGCCCCAGTCAAACACGCCGGGCATGGACCAGCCCACAGGGGCCGCAACAACACCAGCGACACCGGCACCAATCAATTGCCAGAACACCAGCGTCATGTCGGGCGTGCCACGCAAATAGCGCCCTGTAATCATCATCAACGCAAAACACAGTGACCCGATGATGGCCACAAGACTGGCCAGCCCTGCCCCTTCGCCACTGGGTTTCAGTGCAATGAGCACACCAACAAACCCGAACACAACCGCACCCCAGCGCAAGGGGCTGACGGATTCGCGCAACAACAAGGGCGACAGCACTGCCACATAAATGGGCGCAGCCAGCCAGAATGTCATTGTGTCGGCAAGCGGCATGTGACGGACCGCGAAATAGAAGCAAAACACCTCGGCGGTGGACAGGACAACCCGCGCAAACTGCACGGCGGGGCGTTCAACATGAAACAGCCTGCGAAACCCGAACGCATACAGAAACGGCAACAACACCGCCAAAGCCGCAAGGCTGCGGATGGCCAGAACCTGTCCTACCGAATAGCTGCTGACCAGCCATTTCCCCAGCGCGTCATTGGACGCAAAAAGGAACATGCCCAGCAGCATCAAGGCCAGACCAACCAGAGTCGGGTTCATGCGGGTCATCGCATCACATCATTTATAAAGAAAGTGTCAAAACATGTGGGGGACTGCGCCCCCCACATGCGGATCAAACCGACTTATTCGCCGCGCAATTTGGCAAGTTCTGCCTGCATCATATCGATCACGTCGATGCCGATGGACTCGGCGTGCTTTTCATACACACCTTCAACAGCGGCACGAATGCGGTTCAGTTCGGCCCCGTCCAGTTCATTGAACGCCATGCCGGCTTCCTGAACGTTGTTCAGTGACACATCCGACAATTCACGGCTGACGCTGCGCTGAACGTCACGGCCCACCACAGCGCAATCGCGCAGGATTTCCTGCTCGGTTTCCGAATAGGTGTTAAAAATCGGAGCTGAGAACAGGACCATGAACGGCGTATAGGCATGTTGCGTGGCCGACAGATAGTCCTGCACTTCATAGAATTGCGATGTGTCAATCGTCACGTAGGGGTTTTCCTGTGCGTCGATGGCGCGGGTTTCAAGCGCAGTGAACACCTCGCCGAAGGCCATAGGCGTGGCATTGGTGCCAAGCGCCTGGAACGTATCCAGGAAGATGTTGTTTTGCATCACACGCACGCGCATGCCGTCAAAATCTTCCAGCCGGGTGATGGGGCGCACCGAATTGGTCAGGTTGCGGAACCCGTTTTCCCAATAGGCCAGATTGACCAGACCGGAATTTTCCATGCGTTCTGCAATGAAATCCCCGAAATCGCCATCCAGAATGGCATCGGCTTCATCCGCATCGGAAAACAGGAACGGCAGGTCGAATACCCCCAGCGCCGGTTCAATACCGACCAGTGGCGAGGATGACGTCACAACCATTTCCTGCGTGCCCGACCGCAGCGCCTGCGTTGCCGTCAGGTCGTCGCCAAGTGCCGAGGACCAGAACGCGTTCAGCGTCCATGCGCCGTCTGTGCGTTCGGTCATACAGGCGCGCATGGCTTCAACACCATCGCCAACGGGGTGGGATTCCGCAACGCCATTGGACACTGTAATGGTGCGCGTGCTGATATCTGCCAGCGCAGGCATTGCAACACCCGCAACAAGCGCCGTTGTCAGGGTTAGTTTTGTCAGGGTTTTCATGGTCTTTCCTCCCATAGTGAAAACAGGTTTCTTCTTCTCAGCGCAGCCATTGCAGCGGCACCAGAACAAGTTCGGGGAATGCGATCAGCACCAGCAACACGCCCACTTGCGCTGCAAGGAAGGGCAACACGCCCCAGATCACCTTGCCCAAGGGCACGCGCGCCACACCGCTGACCACATTCAAAACAACACCCACCGGCGGCGTCAGCAGGCCAATGCAGGTGGTCATCACGAAAATGATCCCGAAATAGACCGGATCAATTCCAGCCGCACGGATGACCGGCATCAGAACCGGCACCAGAATCAGGATCGTCGGCGCAAGGTCCAGAACAGTGCCAACCACCAGCACAAGAAGTACGATCACCAGCATCAGCAGTTTCGGGTTGTCCAGAACCGGCCCCAGAAAGCGTGTGATTTCTGCGGGGATATTTGCGCGCGTGATCAACCATGATGTGACCAGCGCCGCAGCAACCAGAAACATGACAACAGATGTGGTTTTGGCGGCATTCAGCAACACATGATACAGATGCGCTATTTTCAGTTCTCGGTAGACAAACATGCCCACGAACAGCGCATAAACCGCAGCAATCACCGCCGCTTCGGTAGGGGTAAAAATGCCAAAGCGAATCCCCCCAAGAATGATGACCGGCATCATCAATGCCCAGCCAGCCGCTGCCGTGGCGCGCAGGCGTTCACGGCCCGAACACCGCGGCAGCGGTTTTACATTTTCGCGCCGTGCCACAATCAGCCATGCAATGATCAGCGATGCCGCCATCATGATGCCGGGCACGATCCCGCCCATGAACAGCGCTGTGATTGACACGTTGGCCGCAACCCCGAAGATGATGAAGGCAATGGATGGCGGGATAACAGGCGCAATCACGCCGCCTGCGGCCATCAGCCCCGCAGCGCGCGGCACGTTATAGCCCGCCTCGCGCATCATCGGGATCAGGATTGCCGCCAACGCCGCCGAATCCGCTGCGGCCGACCCCGAAAGCGATGCCATCACCACTGCCGCAATCACCGCAACAATGCCTAGGCCCCCGCGTATATGGCCCACGCAGGACACAGCAAATGCCACAATCCGCTTGGACAGGCCGCCCGCATTCATCAGTTCACCCGCCAACAGAAAGAACGGGATGGCCAGCAAGGTAAAGGAATTCGCCCCGGTCACCATTTGCTGGCTGATGATCTGCGGGTTGAACAACCCCATCCATGTCATCAGAACGACCGCGCAGAACATCAGCGCGAAAGCCACCGGAACCCCCAGTGCCAGCCCGAAAAACAGTGTTCCCAAGAAGATCAGAAGGACCATTAACGCTGTTCCTTCTGTTCAACTTCTTCATACTCGCCGGTGAATCGGGCCATTTCATGCGGGGGGGTGCGCCCTGTAATCGCGCGCACGATCCGCAACAGCGCCATCAACGCGATGCACCCACCGGTCACATAGGTAATTCCATAAACCCAGATCATCCGCAGCCCCACGACCGGCGCGGTCATTGATGCGTTGATCGGGTGCTGCACCCATGTGCCCCAGAACAGCACAGACGCGCAAAGCAGAATGACAAGATTGGTCAGCGCCAGACACACCCTGCGCCCGACAGGCCCAAACATACGCACAACGGTTTCAACGCCAATATGATTATATTCGCGGAATGCCAGAATCGCGCCGATGAACGCCAGCCAGACGAAGAAATAGCGCGACATTTCTTCGGAGAAATTCCAGCCACTGTTGAAGCCGTAACGCAGAACAACATTGCCGAAAACCATGACGGTCATACCCGCGAGCAAAGCCACAAGGGCAAATTCACCCAGTCGGACGGCCAGCAGTTCGAGTCGCGCCAAATATTTCACAGGCCCCTCCCGGTTTGGATGATCAAAGCTTGGGTCCAGCCATTAATCGGTTGTGATTGCCTAAATGAAAGCGTATATCATTGTCAAATACCAATTACATTATTCTGGATGCAGGCTTGCACTAATGAGAGAGAAAAATGCACAAAAGAAGGCGATAAAGCTATCTGATGTTGCGCTGCGTGCCAATGTAAGCGTTGTCACTGTATCGCGTGCGCTGCGCCAGCCGGAACTGGTCTCACAGAACACGCGCGACAAGATTGCGGATGCGGTCAAAACGCTGGGATATGTTCCTAATCCAGCCGCGCAGGCGCTTGCATCTGCGCGTTCGCGCTTGATCGGCGTGGTCATCCCTTCGCTAACCAACCAGATTTTCGCGGACTTGCTGCGCGGCGTCATGGATGGGCTGGAGGGGACAACCTATATTCCGCAATTCGTGAACACCCGTTACAAGCTGACACGAGAGGAAGATCTGCTGCGTGTTTTTGCCACGCAACGTCCTGCTGGCATGATTGTGGCAGGTATCGATCAGTCCGCAGCTGCGCGCCAATTGCTTCAGGAAATGGGCTGCCCTGTCGTGCAGGTCATGGAAACGACACCGGACCCTGTAGATATGGTGATTGGCTGCGATCAGCAGGATGCAGGGCGGGCGGCAGTGCGCCATCTGATTGATCAGGGTTACCGTCGGATCGGCTTTCTGGGCGCGCGGATGGACCCGCGCGCGCAACGCCGCCTTGCCGGTTACAATGACATCATGTCCGCGCATGGCTTGTCCGATGATGCGCTTGTGATTACAACGCCCCACCCGTCGGCTTATTCCGTTGGCGGGCAGTTAATGGCCGATCTGCTGGCCAGCGCACCTGATGCAGACGCAGTGTTTTGCAACAATGACGATGTCGCCCTGGGGGCGTTGTTCGAATGCCAGCGGCGCGGGCTTCGCGTTCCCGAGCAGATGGGAATTGTCGGGTCCAATGATCTGGATGTCGTGTCTTGTTCGGTGCCGACCATCTCATCCGTGCGCACACACCGTTATGAAACCGGCCTTACGGCTGTGAACATGATAATGAATCACCTGAATGGCACTCCGCTCGAGCAACGCATCATCGATGCTGGCTATGACGTGATGGTCCGAAGCAGCACATCACGCCAGAAAAAGGGGGGATGATGCGATCCCCGATATAAAAGTTCCATAGCTGCGCCGATACCGCATGTCTGCAACCCGTCCAAATGCCCGAACGACCCAATTTACAAAGGCAAAACCGTCATGTCTGACACGCCCCCCCCCAAGAAGTACCGTTCACAGGAATGGTTTGACAATGCTGACAATCCCGGGATGACGGCGTTGTATCTGGAGCGTTATCTGAATCAGGAATACACGCGTGCTGAATTGCAGGGCGGGCGGCC
>NZ_JAQZSM010000019.1 GCF_028745735.1 Roseinatronobacter alkalisoli | reverse complement strand
GACAGCGGCCTGACATACCCGGCCCTGGGCGATATCTATGTCAAAAACGCCATGATCAAGGCCGCAAGCGAAGTCGTCCTGCTCGCCGATTCCAGCAAAATAGGACGCGTCTCCTTCTCCTCTCTCGGCGGACTAGACCGCGTCAATCTCCTCATCACAGACAACGATATCACACAACAACACCTCACCCAATTCCAACACTGCGGACTCAAAGTCTTGCGCGCTAAATAAGGGGGAATGGCAAAGAATCCCCCAGCGGTCACAAGTAGAATGCCACATCACGCCCGATCAAGCCGCTTGCCCGTCTCCTCGTCAAAAAAATGCACGCAAGGGCCCGAAAGATCCAGATCAACCGGATCCCCCATCGCGATGCTGCGCCGCTCCGACAACAGGCAGACCATGCGCGCGCCGCCAACATTGACAACCAGCTGCGTCGCAGAGCCAGTCGGCTCCACAACCTCGACAACGCCCTGTACCCCCCGCCCATCAGGGACTATCCCGATATGCTCCGGGCGCACGCCATAGACAACCCGGCGCCCAAGGGCGGCGGCAGGGGGTGTCGCAAGCGGGATGCGCAGGTTATCGTCGACAACGAGTTCCGGAACCGGGCCGTCCGCGATTATGCCATGCAGAAAATTCATTGATGGCGACCCCAGGAACCCTGCGACAAACATATTGTCGGGATTGTCGTATAATTCCAGCGGCGCTCCGATCTGTTCAATATGACCACCCTGCATGACCACGATCCTGTCGGCCATTGTCATCGCCTCGACCTGATCATGGGTCACGTAAATGATTGTTGATCCCAGGCGGTGGTGCAGTGCCTTGATTTCGGCCCGCATGGCGACTCGCAGCTTGGCGTCAAGATTTGACAAAGGTTCATCAAACAGGAACACTTTTGGATCACGCACCATGGCGCGGCCCATCGCAACCCGCTGACGCTGCCCACCTGAAAGCTGACCGGGCTTGCGATCCAGAAGCGGCTTCAGATCGAGGATTTCCGCCGCCTGTGCGATCTTGGCGCTGATCTGCGCCTTGGGCAGGCCCTTCAGTTTCAGGCCGAAACCCATGTTTTTTTCGACTGTCATCTGTGGATACAGCGCGTAGTTCTGGAAAACCATGGCGATATCGCGGTCCTTTGGCGCGACATTGTTGATGACGCGGTCATCAATCAGGATCTTCCCGTCCGATATTGATTCAAGCCCCGCGATCATCCGTAGCAATGTTGATTTCCCGCAGCCTGACGGACCGACAAGAATGACGAACTCGCCGTGCTCTATGTCGAAAGAGACACCGTGAATTACCTCTAATGCGCCGTAATCCTTGTAAAGTTCCAGAATTTTTACAGATGACATATTTGACTACCCAGACAGGGGGCCGCAGCACGGAATGACACGGCCGGATTGCAACATAAGATAATCAGGATGCGGGCCGGACCCGTATCGCCAGATAGGGCTGGCTGGGCAGTTCGACCGCGAAGGCCGCATCAGCCGTCCCGCCCCGGATGATGTCGCCATGCCGTACAGGGTGCAAAACCGGTGCATCGACAATCGTGGCGGGCGTGACAGTCATGTTCCAGGTGTCGATCACATCAACCTGGTAATTCCGTGAATCCAGCGGCAGGCCAGTGGACCAGATTGCGGGCTGATGTTCACCCAGATAGATATAGGTTACATCATCATCCTGCGCGGCAGATACGCGCGACCATGGCCATGATCCCGGTGTGCCGAGCGGTTCCAGCCCGTGTTTTGTGTCTTCTTCCAGAAGGTCGCGCAGGAACCCGATGCGTTTCCATGCTTCGCCGCGCAGCACACCGCCCTTGGCCCACCATAATATATCGTCCGGGTGGGTGTAGGTTTCGCCATGCCCGGCATATCCGCCCCGCATCAGGGTAATCCAGTACCGGTGCACCAGTTCCTGCGCGGTAATGTTTCCCCATGCCTGCAGGATGTTGCCCTCATATTCAGGTTCGTCATTTACCACTGGCTTTCCATATTCCTGGCGCCATTCGCTGGTGCGCTTCACGTCCCAGTTCTGGATGCAGGTATGGGTCACCCAGGGCTTGCGGTGATCATAATTCGCGTTCACGTCGCCATTGTGGATTGATGCAAGGTGGCGGTAGGGGTCGTTTTCTTCGATGATCTGAAAGTAGCGGTCCCATTGGGCCATCGGCTTGCTGTCAATCATGAAATCATATTCATTGGCCAGCGACCACCAGACATTGCGATACGCCGCGATCCGGGCCGTCAGATAGGCCACATAGCGGTAGTCCTGCTCAGCCGGCATATTGGCATGATCCCAGCGATCATAGGGATGGAAAATAATGACATCCGCCTCGATGCCCAGTCTGGCCAGCGCGGCGATCTGGGTTTCGAAATGCCGGAAGGCTTCGAAATTGGGCTTGTCGAAATCCCATTTTCCTGAATCGTCGGGCAGGAAAACATCATGCAAGGGCTTGTTGGTATTGTAGGGGTAATCCTTGGGGAACACGCCCATGCGGATCTTGTTGAACCGGGTTTGTGACAGGGTCTTCAGCGTTTGTTCCTGCAAGTTCAGTGGCTGATGCGTCCAGGCATAGCAGGTGGTGCCGAAAGATAGGAAAGGCGTGCCATCAGCATAGGCAAAATGGAATTTGTTGCGAACCCGGACCGGACCATGATTGCCCTTGCCTGCGGCTGTGACAGTGAATGTTCCTGACTTTCCGTCCAGCGCAGATACCGGCGATGCGGTTTCATAACTCCATGTCCCCTCGGTGTCGGGCATGAAGCGTATCTTGTATGTGCCGTTGCCGTCATAAAACCCCGGAACGCGCACGATACGTTCCTTGAAACTGAACTGCGCCTCCAACTCCACGTCCAGATAGGGGTTTCCGTCGGATGGGCCTGAAAGCGCTACTTCATAGACGCCCCATTTTTCGATTCCCGTGTCAGACATTGCGGTTCCTCCGGTCCCATTCATTCACATATGCCGCGCAAACGACAGGCGGATGGATGGCATGATAACGGTCATTTGGCAACCATTTGTTATCGTTCTATTGCGTTTTATCGCATTTATCTTGTAATTTCACAGGAGTTTCAAAGTTTCTGATTTGTACATAAATTACGGTAAATAATTGTTTTAAATTATATTTATGGGCATTATCTTTAATTCGTGGTCGCCAACATGGTGCCTGCCCTCCTTCACCGAGGCTTTTCGAATACAACGACTCTCTTGACAGAATGACGCAGCAATGTGAACTTATCGAAAGTGAACGGCATAACTATGGCGCTGCCACAGCAGCCTGACACATCTGATCTTGCCTGGGAGGAGCACAAGATAATGACTTATGGAAAATCAATTCGCACCATCGGCGTGCTGAGTGCGGCCCTTGCCGCAGTCGCTGTGCCGATGTCGGCTGCGGCCGAACTGGACACATCGCAGCCCGTGACACTGACCATTACCAGCACGTCGGGTGGTCTGCCCGCCTTGTTTAACTGGGCCGCAGAGAGCTTTCAGGAAACCTATCCGAACGTCACGGTCGAGGTAATCGATTATGCTGACGACTGGTATAACCAGAACGCCGTGCGCCTGTTCAATTCCAGCGACAGGCCGGATCTGGCATTCTTCTGGCTGACCGGCTTCTATCATACATTGGTGGATGCCGGTGTGCTGGAACCGCTTGATGATTTCTACGTGGAATCCGGCTTGCTGGATGTTCTGCCATCAAGTTCGGTAGAGGTGGCGACCGCCGCCGACGGGTCGAAATATGGCGTCTCCATGAGTTCGATCATGTCGCCCCTGCTGATGTACAACAAAACCGCCCTGGCCGAGGCCGGGTTCGAAGGCGAGCCGCAGACCATGGAAGAATTTATCGCCATGGGCCCGGCCCTGCGCGAGGCGGGCTACATACCGTGGACATCCGGTCTGGCCAATGCCAGCCAGGCAACGCAATTGTTTGACATCAATATCCGCCGCCATACCGATGACGAAACCTATGGCAAACTGATCTCGAAAGAGATCATGGACTATACCAGCCCCGACATTATCGAGGCGTTCAGCACCATGCAGCGGATGGCGCAGGAACTTATGGCGCCGGGTGCCGCCGGTGTCGAAAATCTTGAAGCCCGCGGTCTGTTCGCACAGGGGCGTGCCGCCTTCTACAGCGACGGGTCATGGAACCTTGGCATGACGAACCTGCATGGCGAACTGCCCGACGGGTTTGACCTTGGCATCATGCCCTACCCGCCGGTTTCCGAAGGGTCCAACTATACGACTGGCCTGTATGACGCGAATGGGCTGGTTATCCCGCGTGGCGCACAGAATGCCGACTGGGCCAAGGAATTCATCGCCCATATCCTGAGCTATGACGTACAGCGCGGCATGGGCGTGGTTAATGCGCAGACCCCGATCCGTGTTGATATCACAGCGGATGATCTTGAATCCTATCACCCGGATATCGCGATGATCTATCAGCGCGGCATTGCCAATGGCACCCACCGGCTGTTCAACACGATCATGCCGGGGGCCTATCGTCCGGCGGCCACACAGCTGATTCAGGGTCTTGTCGGCGGGCAGCTTACCCCCGAAGAATTTGCCGCGGAATTCACGGCAATGGTGGCTTCGGTTCACTGATATAACGCTGACCGGCCGAAGGGGGTGGCCGTCACTGGCCATTCCCTTCGCGTTCCGGACCCAAACGACCCGTGGGAGACTGCACATGACCGATTCAACCGCCGGAACGGAAGCGCGCCAGACGCCGGTTCACCGTCCCGCCCGCAGGCGTTCGGCCCCGCCCGTGCGCAGTCTTTGGTCGCGCATCACCGAATATCGCGCGGCTTATGTCTTTATCCTGCCCTCCATAATCCTGCTGGCGCTGTTTATGGTGGTACCGCTGGTGCATTCCATCGTCATGAGCTTTCATAACTGGAACGGCATTACCGCGCCCGAATATATCGGCATGGCCAATTACGAACGGCTGTTCAGTGAACGCAGATTCGGGCAGGCGATCCAGAACAACCTTATTTTTCTGGTCCTGTTTACCAGTTGCACGCTTGTCCTTGGTTTCCTGTCGGCAGTAGCGATTTCGCGGCGCATGCGGTTCTGGCGTTTCTACCGCTTTGCCTTCTTCGTTCCCTATGTCCTTGTCACGGCTGTAATCGCCGTTCTTTGGGGCCAGATTTATGAACCGTCCCACGGTATTCTGAACACTGCGCTGCGGGCCGTCGGGTTGGACAGCCTGACGCAGCTTTGGCTTGGGAACCACCGGATTACCATGTATTCGATTGTCGCCATCGCCATCTGGCAGATCAGCGGTTTTACCATGCTGCTTTATCTGGCGGCGATGGAAGGCATTGATCAGGAAATCCACGACGCTGCCACAATCGATGGCGTGAATGCCTGGCAGCGCTGCATTTATATCATCGCGCCCATGGTCAAGCAGATCACCTTTGTTCTGATCATGCTTCAGATCATCGCGTCCTTGAAAACCTTTGACCTGATCTGGGTGCTGACCAAGGGCGGGCCATTCTATGCCTCCGAGGTGATGGGCACCTATCTTTATCGTGCCGCGTTCGAGCAGCAGCAATTCGGCTATGCCTCTGCCGTGGCGCTTGTGATGACCGTGATCGTGATGGCCGTTACCATTGTCTATCTTGCCCTCACTAACCTGCCGAACAAGAAATGAGAGCTGCAGTCATGACCCGCGCAATAGGACTTTCATTCGCATATTTCGGCCTTTTCATCTGGTCGGCCATGGTGTTCCTGCCATTGCTGTTCATGTTCGTTTCATCGTTCAAGACACATGGCGAAATCCTGCAATTTCCCATCGGGTTGCCCAGCAGGCTGCATATAGAGAATTATGTGAATGCGATGGTCAACAGCACTATCGGGGTCAGTTTCGTCAACAGCGTGATCGTGACAATCGGGTCGCTGGTCTTTGTTGTCGCATTGTCGCTGATGGGGGGGTACGCACTGTCGCGCTTTCAATTTCCGGGCAACAAGGTGTTGCTGCTTGGGCTTGTCGCGTTGCTTACGCTGCCGGTTCATGCGCTGGTCGTGCCGGTTTACTACTTCATGGATATGTTCAACCTGCGCAATGACAATTTCGGGTTGATCATGCTCTATACCGCGTTTCACCTGCCGGTCAGTATTATCATCATGCGCGCCTATTTCCAAAGCCTGCCAAGGGCTGTTGAAGAAGCCGCGCAACTTGATGGTTGTGGCACTTGGGGTGTGTTCTGGTATGTGGCCATTCCGCTGTCAAAGGCATCGATTGCCACGGTTGCCATCATTAACGTGGTCGGAATCTGGAGTGAGTATCTTTTCGCGTCAGTGCTGATGACCAGCCCAGCCTCGCGTACATTGCCGGTCGCTGTGGCCACGCTTGGCACGGGGGAAGGGGGGACGGATCTTGGCCTGCGCTTCGCCGGGTTGAGTCTTGCGACCATTCCGATACTCATTCTTTATCTGTTCTTTTCCCGTCGGATCATGAAGGGCATCGCGGCGGGGGCGGTCAAATAATATCCGCCCCCTGACGCAGGATGATGTCTGGCGGACTTCCATATCCGGTTGAATATTGGCCAGTAGCAACCGTTGGGCAGTCATGAATCTGCATCAGGGGTGGCCGGGTCCGCTGGGGTAAGCCGGGCCCTGAGGATATCGGGGTTTGCATCCATGGCGCGGATGGGTGTGAAAATTAGTAAAGTAATTAAATCCAGATATGGCATATGACGGCTGTATCCCGGTTCATGCATTAACATATTATTTAAAAACAAAAATTATAAAGTACATGTTTGAAAGTCGGTCTATTTTTATGTGCAATACAGCCCAATTCGCCGGGGCGGCAGAAAATATTGAATGATTTATTGACAAATTTGCAAGCTGGCGGCACATTGAGCGCGCGTGTGGTGCGTGGGCGGCCTGAACTATAGGCAAGGTGCCGGCATTCCCCGAACCCTGACCAGAAACCGGATTGATAGATGAAACGTTCTGCCTATGTCGCGCTTGTCACATGCTTCAATGAAGATGAGACAATCAATTTTGCAGCTACCCGCGCGCAGGTCCGCCGACAGATTGCGGCAGGCAACAACATCATGTGTTGCGGCACGAATGGTGATTTTTCCGCGCTGACCCATGATGAAAAGATCGCCCTGTGCGCTGCCGTGATGGAGGAGGTCGCAGGCCGTGTGAACGTCATCGTCAATGCAGGATGCCCCGGCACCTATGAAACACTGCAACTGGCGCGCGCGGTTGATGCAATGGGCGTCCATGGGATTGCGGTCATTACGCCCTATTTCATTTCCTGCACGCAGGATGGCATGATCCGCCATTTCCGGACTGTTGCCGATGCCGTGACGCGGCCGGTTTACCTGTATGATATTCCCGCGCGCACCCAGAACCATATTGAACCGGCCACCGCGCTTGCACTGGCCAGCCATCCCAATATTCGTGGGATCAAGGATTCCGGCGGCAGTACCGAAACCGTGCTGGAATATCTGGAAGTCGCCCGCCAGGTGCCCGGGTTTGAAGTGTTCTGCGCCCCTGACCATCTGGTGCATTGGGGGCTGCAACAGGGTTGCGCGGGGGTTATTTCGGGACTGGGGAATGTGGCGCCTGATGTGCTGGCGGCAATTCTGTCGGCGTTCAATGCGGGCGATGGTGTGGCCGCAGATGCGGCGCAGGATATTTTCGCAGGGCTGCGCAAGGACCTGTATGCGCTGGGTTTCCCGCCTGCCATGGTCAAGCGCGCGCTGTTTGCCATGGACCCGTCGGTGGGCCTGTCGCGTCAGCCCGCCTTGTTGCCCGATGCGGCACAGGATGCGGCGATCGCCGGTATCCTGCGCAAATATGGATTAACGCAATAACAGTGAATGCGACAATTCCACCGGGTTTTGGCGAATGTGGGCGCGCATCTGGCCGGGTTGCGTAAAATTTTGCTACGTTGCGCAGTCCCGGCGCGGGCGTTTGCCGGGTGGGGCTGTCATCGGAGCCGTCATGCACCACCTTGGTCTGGACGGACCGGAACTGGCCGCCCTTCGGCATTCAGCGCGACAAAGGTGAAATTCGCCTCGGTGACCTTTTCGCTTCGTGTGGTCGCGCGGGGGCGGCGCCATGCATCGACATGGATTGTCATAGAGGTTCGTCCCAGTTTGACCAGATTGGCATATAGCGTGACTTCGTCACCCACCTTGACGGGGCGGTGAAAAATCATCGCATCCACCGCGACTGTAGCGCTGCGCCCGCCCGAGGTCAGTGCCGCGACACTTCCGGCCGCAAGGTCCATCTGACTCATGACCCAGCCACCAAAGATATCGCCTGATGGGTTGGTATCGGCAGGCATGGCAATGGTGCGGATGGTCGGGCTTTCAAGGGGGGGCTGGTCTTCGCGGCTCATGGCTTCTCCTTCGGTCCTTTGCAGGTGCGCAATGCCTTGCGGTCATATTACCCGAAGGGCGGTTGAAATAAACCAGATCATTCGCGGGCAGATGTCAAAGCTGTGTCGGGTTCGGGGCGTCACCATAGGCGGCGACGGGATCGAAGGTGCGTGTGCTTTCCGTGAAGGCAAGCGCGCCGCCCGCCTTTTCGCCTGTCGGAACCGCGCGATAGAAGCAGGACCGGTAGCCGACATGGCAGGACGCGCCTGAACCGGCGACCGCAACCCGTAGCCAGATTGCGTCCTGATCGTCGTCAATCCGCGCCTCCACCACGCGCTGCACCAGTCCTGATGTTGTGCCTTTGTGCCAAAGGTTGCGGCGCGACCGGCTGAAATAATGTGCTTCGCCGGTTTCCAGTGTCAGGCGCAGCGCCTCAGCGTTCATCCAGCCCAGCATCAGCACTTCGCCGCTGTCTGCGTCACTGGTTATGCAGGGTATCAGGCCCGCATCGTCGAACTTCGGCGCCAGCAGGCGGCCTTCCTCAACGTCTTCGACTGTGCGGCGGGGGTGGAATGCAATCCGGTTCATGGTGCGGCTTTCTTCTGTGCAATGTTATAATATTACAATCATATACGCCAACGGCCTGCAAGCCTTGAGTCTCATCCTGCCCGGTCATGTTCCCGTCATGCCGGGCACAACGGTGCTCTGCGGTGTATTGAGTGATCTGCCAATGGCGGATGTTGCAGGCGTATCCGGGTCGTGGCTGGGGCCGGGCAGCGGCGCAAACGCTGCGAAAGTTCAACGAATACGTAATTGCGGCGATGATTTGTTTGCGGATATGTTGACGTCATCTGGCCAGTGACACAAGTTCGTTCATGCATCTTCCTTTCGGAGAATTCCATTGACGCGACCCAGCGGCTTCACCGCCCGGAACGAGCGTATTTCGTTTCTACTGGATGTCACTCCGTCGCTTCGGCTCAGGGATGTCGCGCAGGAGCTTGGAGTGACAGAAATGACCCTGCGCCGCGATGCCGCCATGAAGGAGGCGGCGTTCGCCTGTCAGGGTGGCTATATCGTCCCGCACCGGTTCGTCGGGGATTATGACTTCGACAAGCAGATGCGTCGTGCAATCACGGCCAAGCGGCAGGCGGCGGGGTATGCGGCCGATCTGGTGCCCGCAGATGCCTGCGTGTTCCTTGATACCGGAACGACGCTGCCGCATCTGGCCCGTGCGCTGTCGCGCGTGCAGGTCAGGCGGATTGTGACGCACTGCCTGACGGTCGCAGATCATCTGCATGGACGGACATCGGCGGTCGTGGAATTCATTGGCGGTACGCTGCAGCCGCGCACGCGGTCCTGCCATCCTGCCGACCCGGTTGCGGCACTCTCGGAATTCGATATCGACATGGCTTTTCTGTCGGCAGGGGCCCTTGATGCGCATGGTGTTCTTACCTGTTCGCATGACTATGAGGTGGCGATGAAACGCGCCGCGCTGGCCGCCGCCACTGTGACCTGGTCGGTGATGGATACAAGCAAGATCGGCCAAACGCGTTCCGCGCGTTTTGCGACACTGTCCGAGCTGTCTGGTATTGTGACAGAGCAAGGCGTGCATCCTTCGGGCGAAGGTTTGCCGACTGTGTCGCCAGGGGCTGCTTAAGTTTCAAATCACGATTTTTCTTGACGCAAGGCCTGTGGCTTGCTTTCTATCCGATAGTAATGTTGCGATTCGAACATAACTCGATGCAGCAAAGCTGACAGGATGCCGAACAGGGAGGAGGCAAAATGAGAATTCAGTTCACGTCCATGGCCGTTGCGGCCATTGTTGTCGCGGGTGCGTCCCACGCGCAGAACCAGGTGGTTGATATCAGCGAACTCAACGAGGAATTGATCCAGACCGAACAGTCCTACACCATTGCCACGGTGGTAAAGGTTGATGGCATTGCCTGGTTCGACCGGATGCGCGATGGCATTCAGCAATTTGGCGAGGATACAGGACATGACACCTGGATGGTCGGACCATCCTCGGCGGATGCTGCGGCGCAGGTTCAGCTTGTCGAGAACCTGATTGCACAGGGTGTGGATGCCATTGCCATTGTTCCCTTCTCCGTCGAGGCGGTGGAGCCGGTACTGGCGCGTGCGCGTCAGCGTGGGATTGTCGTGATCAGCCATGAAGCGTCGAACATCCAGAATGTCGATTTTGACATCGAGGCTTTCGACAATCTTGCCTATGGTGCGAAGCTGATGGACGAGCTTGCCGTGCAGATGGGCGAGGAAGGGAAATATGTCACAACTGTTGGCAGCCTGACCTCGAAGTCGCAGAACGAATGGATAGACGGGGCGATTGCGCGCCAGGAGGAAGCCTATCCGAATATGCAGCAGGCGACCGGGCGACTGGAAACCTATGACGACGCCAACACAGACTATACCAAGCTGAAAGAGGCACTGACCGCCCATCCCGATATCACCGGGATCGTCGGGGGGCCGATGCCCACATCGGCAGGTGCAGGGCGCCTGATCGCGGAAAGCGGCCTTCAGGGGCAGCTGCACTTCGCCGGGACGGGCCTTCCGTCGGTTGCGGGTCAATACATCCAGAACGGCGATATCAGCTATATCCAGTTCTGGGATCCCGCCGTTGCGGGGTATGCCATGAACATGCTGGCCGTTGCGGTACTGGAAGGCCGTAGCGATCAGATCGGCGCCGGGACCGATCTGGGGCTTGATGGCTACCGCGATCTTGCCACCGCAGGCGAGGATAGCCAGAACGTGCTTTATGGTGCGGGCTGGGTCGGGGTGACATCCGAAAACATGGATCAGTACGACTTCTGATCGTTCAGGACGCGGTGCGGCCAGGTGTGCCGCGTCCATATTTCCGGAGGTCTTCCATGGCGTTCCCCCCCCTGATAGAGCTTCGGGGCATTTCGAAGCGTTTCGGTGGCGTTCGCGCGCTTGACAATGTGTCGATGACAATCGATCGCGCGCAGATCCGCTGCCTCGCCGGAGAGAACGGCTCTGGCAAATCCACGCTTATCAAGATTATGTCGGGCGTCTACCAGCCCGATGCGGGCGAGATTCTGATCGATGGAAAAGCCATGGATCAGCTTGATCCCGCGATATCTATCGGGCAGGGGGTGCAGGTCATATATCAGGATCTGTCACTTTTCCCGACGCTGAAAGTTGTCGAAAACCTGTTCCTGAACACATTTCTGCGCGAGAGACAGAAAATTGTGAACTGGCGGCGCGGGCGCGAAATGGCGCGCGAGGTGCTGGACCGGCTGGATGTGGACCTTGATCTTGATGCGACTGTGGAAACGCTGCCCGCCGCCGGGCGCCAGATTGTGGCCATTGCCCGCGCCGTTCTGGCAGAGGCGCGACTTATCATCATGGACGAACCGACAACCGCACTTACAGGCCGCGAGGTGGCGCGGTTGTTCCGCATTGTCCGTGACCTGCAGCAGCAGGGAATCGCGATATTGTTCGTCAGCCACAAAATGCGCGAGATGCTTGAAATCAGCGAAGCCCTGACCGTATTCCGTAACGGCAGAAAGGTGGCTGAAGGGCCTATCGGCGAATTCGATGAACGCGCGATTACCCGCGCCATGACCGGGCGCGACCTGAATACCGGCCATTTCACTGCGCCCGCATTTGATCCGCAGGCGACACCGCGACTGTTGCTTGAGGGCGTAAGCGTCGGCGACAGCGTGCATGATGTGTCGCTGCGGCTTATGCCCGGTGAGGTGGTGGGGCTGTCGGGCCTGATCGGGGCCGGGCGCACGCGACTGGCCAAGGCAATCTTTGGTCTGCGTCAGGACGTGACCGGCAGGATGGAGGTGGATGGCCGCCCCCTTGCCCCGGCTTCGGTTTCCGATGCGATCAGGGCAGGCGTGGCCTATGTGCCCGAAGATCGCCTGTCTGAAGGGTTGTTTCTGAACCGGTCTATCCGCGACAATGCCATTTCCGCAGCAATGGACCGCTATGCACCACGGCTTTGGCTGAACCATATGCGCGCACGGTCAGAGACCGGGAAAATGTTCAGGGACATGCAAATTGCCGCGCCGGGGACCGAGGTGCCGGTTTCAACACTGTCAGGCGGCAATCAGCAGCGCGTGGTGATCGGACGCTGGCTGATGACTGATGCGCGCCTGCTTATCCTGAACGGGCCAACTGTCGGTGTCGACGTCGGGTCTAAGGAGCAGATTCACAGCATTATACACGGGCTTGCCCACGACAAAGGGTTGGCGGTTCTTATGATTTCGGATGATCTTCCTGAACTGGCGGCCAATTGCAACCGCGTGTTTACCATGGAAGATGGTCGTCTGACCGGCGAATTCTCCGGTGATGCACTGACCGAAGAAGCGCTGGAAACCGCACTGGCCAGCGTGACCCGGAAGGAAACGGCATGAAACTGTTCAGCAATACCGATGTGGTGATCGCGCTGATACTGGTGGCCGCGATGGTGTTTATCGGACTCATCAATCCCGCCTTCTGGCAACTCCCGAACATCTTCAGCCTGCTGAAGTCAAACGTGGTCATCGGCCTGATGGCTTTGGGGGTGTTGCTGATCATGATTTCCGGCGGGATAGATGTTTCGTTTACTGCGTTCGCCGTGGCGGCCATGTATCTGGTCGTGCGGACAATGGTGGCGCTGGATTTTGACGGGGTGATCATTCCCTTCCTGTGCGCGACCGCTATCGGGGCGCTGCTGGGGCTGATGAATGCGGGCATCATCCACAAGTTTCACATGATCCCGCTGATTGTTACGCTTGGCACGGCATCGGTGGTCCGTGGCCTTGTTCTGGGGCTGGTCGGCACCTCGAATGTCAACATCAACCAGATGCCCGAAGCCCTGATCGAGGTTGGTCGCGCGAATATTGTGACGTTGGAACGCGCCAACGGCACGACATTCGGGTTGTCCGCGATGATTGTGGTCTACATCGTCATTGCCATCAGCATTCATCTGATACTGACGCGGACCATGATCGGGCGGTCGGTATATGCCTATGGCGCCGACCCCGAGGCCGCGAAGCGCGTGGGGTTCAAGACTGGGCGTACAATGATATTCGTTTATTGCACTGCGGGGGCGCTGGCCGGTTTTGCGGGGCTTCTGCATTCGTCGATGATCTGGCTTGCCAACCCGCGCGATTTCGTGGGGCTGGAACTTGATGTGATTGCGGCTGTGGTGCTTGGCGGGGCGTCTATCTTCGGGGGGCGTGGCACGGTTATGGGCACGGTGCTGGGGGTGTTCATCCTTGTGATGATCCAGAACTCGTTGATCCTGATGGGGATAGACACGACATGGCAGCGGGTCGTCGTTGGCGGCATGCTGATCTGCGCGGTGGCGGTGACGGCGTTGCGCGACCGCCGCGCGCTTGTCTGAGGGGGACAGGATATGAGCCAGACCAATGCTACAGGCACGACGGAGGAATCGTTTGGCCAGCGCCTTATCAGGGCCAGTTCCCATACAAACATCCAGCTTGGCGTGATCTGCCTGCTGATCCTTGCGACGATGACCGCGCTTCGCCCGCAGATGTTCATGTCTTCCTATAATTTCGAGTCGATGGCCTTTTTCATGCCGGAGCTTGGCATTCTGGCCATTGCGATGATGATCGCAATGCTGACCGGCGGGATTGACCTGTCGATTGTGGGGGTTGCGAACCTTGCCGGGATAACGGCGGGCACCGTGTTCGGCTACCTCGCGGGTGAGGCGGGCGTCGGGGCGCTTGGTTCCGGCGCGGTGATCTTTGGTGTGGGGGTGGGGCTGCTTGTTGGTGTGCTTGCGGGGCTTGTGAACGGGCTTTTGATTTCAGGGCTGAAGATAACGCCCATTCTGGCGACGCTTGGCACCGGGCAGGTGTTCATCGGCCTGTGTCTGGTGTTAACCGGCGGCCCGGCTATCGTGGGTTTCCCCCCGGCATGGACCTGGCTTGGCAACGGCAAAATCGCGGCGATTCCGGTGCCGTTCGTCCTGTTCGTGGTGTTATGCGTCGGGCTGTCGCTTCTGCTGTCGCGTACATCATTCGGGTTGCGGCTGAAACTTATCGGCACGAACCCGAAGGCCGCGATCTATACCGGGATAGAGAAGGGGCGCATGATCGTTTTTTCCTATATGCTGACAGGCGGCCTTGCCGCGATGGCGGGGATTTTGCTGTCGGCACGAACGAACGCAGCCAAATCGGACTATGGATCGTCCTATCTGTTGCAGGCTGTGCTGATCGCGGTGCTGGGCGGCACCAACCCCGCAGGCGGCAAGGGCAATGTTCTGGGGGTGGCGCTGGCTGTGATTTCCCTGACATTGCTGGCATCCGGGTTGCAGATGATGCGCGTGTCAAACCATTTGATCAACTTCGTCTGGGGCGCATTCCTGATTGTGGTGATCGCGCTTAATGCATTGCGCAGCCGGAAGGGGCGTTGAACATGACAATTTCTATCCCCCTTACACCCGCGATGTTCAACCACGCTGAGAATGTAGTTGCGCGCAGTCCGGCATTTACCGTGACCGCCTGGCGCACCCGGCTTGACATCGAGATGCTGCGCATAGCAACCGCGCGCGGCCATGTTGATGTCCTGCCGTTCATGGGCCAGATGATCTGGGATGCGGTGTTTGATGGTGTGCGTCTGACTATGGACAGCGCCTTTCCTGCGCCGCGCCCTGCGCATTCAATCGTGGAAACATATGGCTGCCTTGCTTATCACAGCGGGATTTTGACAAATGGCTGTCCCGGCCCCGAAGATGACCACCCCCTGCATGGCGAAATGCCATGCAAACGGATGGACGCAGCACATCTGGAATTTTGCCAGGAGGATGGTGCGCCCGTTATCCGCGTCGGTGGTCACGTTGATCATGTGCTGGGTTTCGGTCCGAACTACCGCGCCCGGCCGTCAGTCACGCTGGGGGAGGGGACAGTCATCGGCATGGGGATGGTTGTCGAGAACCGCTCCGCGCTGCCGATGGACCTGATGTATATGGCGCATGTAAATTTCGCATTCGTTCCGAATGGGATCATCCACCAGCCTGCGCCCTTCTCAACCGGCCGGACCCGTGTCCGTACTGACGTGCCGGCCCATGTCACCCCAAATGATGACTACCGCGCTTTCCTGTCTGAACTTTCCGGGATGCCGGAGGCGGGCCGCGTGCTTGACCAGCCGGAACGCTGGAACCCGGAGCAGGTCATCTATGTTGATGCGCCGGGCACTGACGCGGCGGGCATGACCCATGCAATGCTGGAACGGCCCCAGGGCGACGGGTTCGCCATGTCCTATGCCACGGCGGAATTCGGGCATATGGTGCGCTGGATATTGCACGGCGCAGATGCAAAGGTAGCGGCATTCGCCCTGCCGTCCACCTGCGAACCAGAGGGCTATCTGGCCGAGAGGACAAAGGGGAATGTCGGAGTGCTGCACCCCGGCGAGACCCGCAGTTTCATGGCGCGGTTCGGTTACGTCACCCGTGACGAGGCCGCCGCGCTTGCCCGCACCATTGCCGCTATCGGCGGCACCGAGAAGGATTTGCGCAATGGCTGACCGCATTGCTGTCGTTGGATCGAACATGGTCGATCTTGTTACCTATGTGAACCGGATGCCCGATCGCGGCGAAACGCTGGAGGCACCCGATTTTGTGCTTGGCTTCGGCGGGAAGGGAGCCAATCAGGCCGTGGCCGCCGCGCGACTGGGCGCGCAGGTGTCGATGGTAACCTGCGTCGGCGATGATATCTTCGGCCCCCGGACGCGGCAGAATTTGTCGGATCACGGCATAGATGTTTCCCATCTCCGCTGTGTCGAGGGTACGCCATCCGGCGTTGCGCCGATCTTCGTTGCGCCGGATGGTGAAAATGCCATCCTGATTGTGAAGGGCGCAAATGCCCATCTTTCACCAGCTGACATCGACGCCGCCGCCGCGACGCTGAAGGGGTGCGACGCCATCCTTCTGCAACTGGAGGTGCCGCTTGACACCGTTTATCATGCCGTCGCATTCGGGGCGCGGCATGGGGTGCAGACTATTCTGAACCCGGCCCCCGCCGACCCGGAACTTGACCTGTCGCGGCTTGACGGGCTGGACTGGTTCTGCCCGAATGAAAGCGAACTCGCGCTGCTGTCGGGCATGCCCACTGACACCGACGCGGCGGTGCTTGCCGCAGCGCGGTCACTTATCAAGCGCGGCATACGCAATGTGATCGTGACGTTGGGTGCGCGTGGTGCGCGGCTTGTCACTGCAGAAGACGCTGTGCAGATTGCGCCAGTCCGGGTCGAAGCCGTGGACACAACCGGCGCGGGCGATGCGTTCATCGGAAGCTTTGCGCGTTTCCTGTCGGGTGGCGCCACACCGCAGCAGGCGCTGGAACGTGCTGCGCGCTATGCCGCGCATTCAATCACCGGGCGCGGCACCCAGTCGAGCTATGCCGACACCGAAACATTCGGGGTGTTTTGCCGCGCGCTTGGGGAAAACTGAACGTGCCCGGATATCATTTCGCTTGCGCTGATCCGGGCCGTTTTCGCCATCCGCAAGGCCTGCGTCCCGAAATACGCGGAATTTGCGGCGATAGGGACAGATTCCGACAGCGGCGCGCACCTGACAGCGGCGGAGTGGCGATGATGCCATCCACCACGGCAAAGAGATGACCATGATTGTGAATGACGATACACGCAACCATACCTGCCCGGCAGATGATCCGGTTGCCACCGATCCGCGTCCTGCGCCTGTGAGGCAGGTAAAAAAGGGGCGCAACCCCGGCCTTCCGCTGGATGTCGCGATGTTCGAGGGGCACGCGGTCAACCGGTCTGCTGCGGAACGCAGGGTCGCGACACTTGCGGGGCGACGAACCGCAAAGAAGCTGCATCAGGCGGCGTGGTTGGTGAACGCAATCCGCCTGGTCGATCTGACGACACTTGCAGGCGATGATACCGCTGAAAGAGTGCGGCGCTTATGTGCCAAGGCACGGCGCCCGCTGGCCGACCGGATTGTGACCGGACTGGGGATCGAAGGGATGGGACTGACGGTTGGCGCGGTCTGCGTCTATCCCACGATGGTCCCCCACGCGGTTGAGGCGCTGGAAGGTTCCGGTATTCCGGTGGCGAGTGTGGCGACGGGTTTCCCGGCCGGGTTGACGCCGCTTGACCTGCGCCTGGCCGAAATCAGATGGGCCGTATCGCAGGGCGCACAGGAAATTGACATTGTTATCACCCGTGAACATGTGTTCAGGCAAGACTGGCAGGCGCTTCATGATGAAATCCGCGCCATGCGCGAAGCCTGCGGCGCGGCGCATATGAAGGCAATTCTGGCCACCGGCGATCTGCGCACGCTGGAAAACGTCTATGCCGCATCAATGGTGGCGATGCAGGCAGGGGCGGATTTCATCAAGACGTCCACCGGGAAGGAAGACGTGAATGCCACGCTGCCTGTCAGTCTGGTAATGGTTCGCGCACTTCGGGACTATGGTGCCGCCACCGGCTACCGGATCGGTTTCAAGCCCGCAGGCGGCATGAAGCAGGCGAAGGAAGCGCTGAGTTGGCAGATCCTGATGAAAGAAGAACTGGGCAGACCATGGCTTGAACCGGATCTGTTTCGCTTCGGGGCGTCATCCATGCTGGGCGATATCGAACGCCAGTTAGAACACCATATTACGGGGCGCTATGCTGCCTCGCACCGCCACGCTGCGTCGTAAAGGGACACTGATGAGCATCAAGGAGATACTTAAGAGCATGGAATATGGCCCCGCGCCCGAGGATTCTTCTGTCGTGCAGGGCTGGCTCGACGCGCATGCGGATGGCTTCGGTCATTTCATTAATGGTGTTTTCACCGCGCCCGGACCTGGCTTTGAGGTGCATAACCCGGCAACGGGCGGTGTTATCGCGTGTGTTACGCAAGGGACGACAGCAGATGTGGATGCGGCGGTGCATGCCGCGCGGAAGGCGCAAGCAAACTGGGCGAAGCTTTCGGGTCACGCGCGCGCGCGCCACCTTTATGCCATTGCGCGCCATGTCCAGCAGCATGCCCGTTTCCTTGCCGTGCTGGAATCCATCGATAACGGCAAACCGATCCGCGAGACGCGCGATATCGACGTGCCACTGGTCGCGCGCCATTTCTACCACCATGCCGGCTGGGCAGAGATTGCCGCCGACGAACTGCCGGGATATGCGGCCCATGGTGTCTGCGGGCAGGTAATCCCATGGAATTTCCCGTTACTGATGCTGGCCTGGAAGATCGCGCCCGCGCTTGCGGCCGGAAATACGGTGGTGCTGAAGCCTGCGGAATATACCCCGCTGACGGCATTGGCCTTTGCCCAGGTCTGCGCCGAGGCAGGACTGCCCGCAGGCGTTATCAACATTGTCACAGGCGATGGTGCGACAGGTGCGGCCATCACCGGCCACAAGGGGGTGGACAAGGTTGCCTTCACCGGCTCGACAGAGGTGGGCAAGACTATCCGGCGTCAGATCGCGGGGTCGGGCAAGGCGCTGACGCTGGAATTGGGGGGCAAGTCACCTTTCGTGGTTTTTGCCGATGCGGATCTGGATGCAGCGGTAGAAGGCGTGGTCGATGCGATCTGGTTCAATCAAGGGCAGGTTTGCTGCGCTGGCGCGCGCATTCTGGTGGCCGAGGCGGTTGCCGCGCGCTTTGAATCATTGCTGAAGGCGCGGATGGCGGTGCTGCGGGTGGGTGATCCACTTGATAAATGCACTGACATGGGCGCAATCGTGCATCCCGTGCAACTGGACCGGATCCGGGCGCTGGTGGCGCAAGGCGTGGCGCAGGGTGCGGTGCTGCATCAGGGGGATGCGCCCGAAGGCTGTTTTTATCCGCCGACGATTGTGACGAATGTGCAGCCCGCAAATGTGCTGTCAACCGAAGAGATATTTGGCCCGGTCGTGACGATGACCACCTTCCGCAGCCCCACAGACGCAGTGGAGCTTGCCAATAACACGCGCTATGGGCTGGCGGCCTCGATCTGGTCGGAGAATGTGAACCTGTGCCTTGATATTGCTGCGCAGGTGAAGGCGGGGGTGGTATGGATCAATTGCACCAATGTGTTCGACGCGGGCGCGGGTTTTGGCGGCTACCGAGAGTCGGGTTTCGGGCGTGAAGGGGGCCGCGAGGGCATGATGGCCTATCTGCGCCGCCCCGCCCCGACGGGCACGCCCGCCGAATTGCCCGAACTGCAGGCCACGCCCCACGGGGGCGGTGCGGATGCGGCGATTGACCGGACCGCGAAACTTTTCGTGGGTGGCAAACAGGCGCGGCCTGACTCCGGCTATGCCTATGCAGTAGCAGGAAGGAAGGGTGCTGCCGGGCTTGCGGGTCTGGGCAATCGCAAGGATATCCGCAACGCTGTGGAGGCGGCGGGCAAAGTCAGTGGCTGGGCCAGTGCGACGGGCCACAACCGGGCGCAGGTGCTTTATTATCTGGCAGAAAACCTTTCGGCGCGCGCAAATGAATTTGCGGCACGTCTGGAAAGCTTCGGCACAAAAGGCGCCACCGCGCGGGCCGAGGTGGAAACCGCAATCCGGCGCTGCTTCTGGTATGCCGCGCAAGCGGACAAGTTCGATGGTGCCGTTCATCATACGAAATCAGCGCATGTAACGCTGGCGATGCCCGAACCGCTTGGTGTGATGGGCGTGGTCTGTCCGACTGGGGTGCCGCTGCTGGGTTTCATAAGCCTTGTGCTGCCCGCCATCGCCATGGGCAATACTGTGGTCGCGGTGCCGTCGCAGGTGCACCCACTGGCGGCGACTGACCTGTATCAGGTTCTTGAAACGTCGGATATTCCTGCCGGTGTCGTCAATATCATCACCGGCCCGCGCGACATACTGGCGAAGACACTGGCGGAACATGATGGTGTCGCGGGAATGTGGTATGTGGGCGGGCGCGACGGTGGCGCGATGGTAGAGGTCGAAAGCGCGGGCAACCTGAAGCAAACATGGACGGAATTCGACGGTGCCCGCGACTGGTCCGGCGCTGACGGGCAGGGCCGCGCCTTCCTGCACCGCGCAACACAGATCAAGAATATCTGGGTGCCTTACGGGGCCTGATCCGCGCATCCGGTCGATGCCGGGTTTTGCGTAACTGGCATCTTCCGGGGCGCAGACCAGAACCCGCAGGGGGCGGGCCATATAGTGTAAATGCCCGGACATTCGCGACATGCCGGGAAAATCACGACTATGAAATGGCCTGCGCGACCCAGGCTACAGCACGGCCCTGCATTCAGACGAAGTATGCAGGGAATTCCTGTTTCAACGCGGGACCAAGCGCGATGGTATGCGAAAGATGAAGGCGCATCCGTTCCTTTGCAAGCTGCGGGTCGCCAAGGCGTAAAGCCGTAACAATTCGGTCATGGTCAGTAAGAATTTGCGCGGTTTTATCCGCACGCGGCAGATGCAGCGCACGGATGCGGTCGATATGCCCGCTTTCCCGTCGGATCAGTTTATAAAGGGCAAGCCGGTCCGTTGCGCGAAACAGCGTCTGGTGGAATGCAAGGTCAAGCTGACGGAACCCGGCCAGGTCGTTTGCGGCCACACAGTCGCGTTGCAACTCGACGATACTGGACAGTTCCGCATGAACGCCAGATGCCCCGGTTTCCGCGATCTGGGCAACGATGGCTTGTTCCAGCGTGCTTCGCAGGAAATGGGTCTGGGTGGCCTGCGACAGGTCAATCCGGCTGACGCGGGTGCTGGCCTGTGGGTGGATTTCGACCAGCCCTTCGTCACGCAAGGCACGCAATGCTTCGCGGATGGGGGTGGCGCTGGTGTCAAACTGCTGCATGATCCCGGCACGGCTAAGCAGCGCACCGGGCGCGATATCAAGCGTAATGATCCTGTCACGCAACGCGTCGTAAATTGACATTGTGGCAGGGGTAATACGACCGTCCACTGATGCGCTCCACTAAGGTTCTAATATATTAGAAGCGCTCCTGCCGTCGGTGTCAAGGCTCTGCGGTCTGCTCGAACAACTCGGGATTGCTGTGTAACAGGGATTGCATGAAGGCCAGAGAGCCGGAAACATGCGCGCGGATAAGTTCCTGCGCGCCCAATCGCGAACGATTTGCAATCCCGTCAAGGATCGCTTCATGCTGGCGTGTCAACGTATCCAGTTCGCTACGCTCGGCGGCTTTCAGAAAGCGGATGCGATCCAGATGCGCCTTGCGGGCATGAATCACCTGCCAGATGCCGCCCATACCCGCGATTTCAAACAGGGACTGGTGAAAGCGATCATCAAGCGGCATGTATTCGGCATATGAATTGTGCCGCGCGACCAGTTTCTGTTCCAGTATCACGGCGCGCGGTACTGACAGGTCAAGTTCGCCAGCCTGACACAGCATATCCACGACAGGCGTTTCCAGATTGACGCGCAGGAAATGCGCCTGCCGCACGGAATCGGGACTGATGGCGGCCACGAATGTGCCGTGCTGGGGTGCTATGACGACAAGTTCCTGTTCGGCAAGGCGCAGGATTGCTTCACGCACCGGTGTGCGACTCACGGCAAATTTCTCGGCCAGTTCGCGTTCCTGCAGGACGTGCTTGGGGGGTAATTCCAGTGTCACAATCATGCGCCGCAGCGATTCGTATATTACATCTGCTCGGGATTGCTTGCGCTTGGGCGTTGTCATGACGTGGTTCAGTGCCTTATTTTTTCACGATCTTATGCCAGCAGACGCGCGCTTTCAAAGGCGAATTGCCTTATCGTAGCAGAAGCTTGCCTTCTGATCATTAATATATTAATACTTCAGAACGGTTCAACTGACCAATATGCTAGTGGAGGAGCACCCATGACTTTCCGTTTCACCGTTCTGACAACGGCCAGCGCCCTTGCCTTGTCCGTATCGGCCGCGCAGGCTGAAACCGACTGGCCGACCCGCACCATCAATGTGATCATCGGCGCGGGCCCCGGTGGCGATACCGATTTCAACACCCGCACGATGGCGCGCTATTTCGAACAGATCACCGGTGGGTCCATGGTTGTGACCAATATGCCCGGCGGCGGCGCAACCATTGCAACCTCGGCGGTCAAGGATGCTGATCCTGATGGCTACACCATGCTGTTCGGTCATACTGGCCATCTGATCGTCACCGAAGTGTCGGGGCTTGCAGATTACGGCATTGATGATTTCGAAATCTGTTGCATCCCGGGGATTGATCAGGGCGCGGTTTTCGTGGCCAGCGCGCAATCGGGCATTACCAGCATTGACGAACTGGTCGCACGCACTGACGCAGAACCGCAAAGCGTGGTTTTCGGGACCGAGTTCGGCGGCTATTCGCATCTGCAGGGCACGATTTTCCAGCAGGAAACCGGCGCTGACATGCGTGTGGTTGATACGGGTTCCGCCTCGGACAAGATCGCGGCGCTTCTGGGTGGCCGGATTGACGTGGGCGGCATCGCCTATGGTGCGATTCAGGATTATCACACCGCAGGCCAGATGGTCGTTCTGGGACAGCCCAATGAAACCCGCAACGAACTGCTGGGTGATATTCCGACCTTCGCGGAACAGGGCGTCGATTTCGTGATGAACAACCCCTATATCATCGCCTTCCCCAAGGGTACGGATCCGGAAATTGTGGCCAAGATGGAAGACATCATGCGCCAGATTACCGAAATCCCGGAATATGCTGCGGATCTGGAGCAGGGCTTCAAACAGCCCGTGTCCTTCCTTGCGCATGATGCCGCAATGGAGCGGCTGAATGCCATTCGCGACACATACATGCCCTTCCGCGAAGTGCTTCAGTCCGCGCGTTAAACCCGGACTGACCGACGACAGGCCGACAGGCAGGCCCGGCAAGACGGGCTGCCTGTCGGTCAATACACATATGTTTCGGGGGAGTCGAAATGTCGCGCAATTCTGAACTCATCATCGGGCTGGCAATGCTCGGTGCAGGGATCGGTTACCTGTTCATGACCATGCAGTTGCCGCGCCGGGGCGCTGTGGATGCGACGTTTTTCCCCTATGCGCTGGGGACGGCGATGGTTGGGCTTGGCCTGCTACAGGTGATTGTGACACTGCGCCGGACCGGCTTTCTGCCATCCACTGCGTCTGAGCGGTTGCAACCCCGCCAGATCCTGACCGTGATGGCCACCCTCGGGCTGGTTGCGTGTTTTATTGCGGCGCTGCGGCCGCTTGGTTTTCCGGTTGCCGCCGCCTTGTTTCTTTTCGCGCAGTTCTGCCTTCTTGCGCCTGCGACACAAAAGCCGCGTCTGTTTCTTTATGTGGTGCTGGCGGTGGTCGCTGCGGTGCTGATCTTCGTGACGTTTCGGTATGGGTTCCGGCTGATGCTGCCGGGCGGCCCGCTGACCCCCTATCTGCCATAAGGAGCCCGGCTGATGCTTGATCTTCTGCTCGCGGGGTTCGGCAATGTCCTGTCCCCGCAGATTTTTGTCCTGATCACGCTGGGTGTGGCCGTGGGCATCGTGTTTGGCGCGGTGCCCGGGCTGACCGCCGTCATGGCCATCGCGCTGTGTCTGCCAATGACCTATACATTGGGGCCGGCAGCCGGCATTTCGCTTCTGATAGCACTTTTCGTGGGGGCCACGTCAGGCGGGCTGATTTCTGCCATCCTGCTGAAAATACCCGGCACGCCGTCTTCCATCGCCACCACCTTTGACGGTGCGCCGATGATGGAAAAGGGTGAAGGCGCCAAGGCGCTTGGCGTGGGTATCGTGTTTTCCTTTATCGGCACGATCCTGTCCATCGGCGCGCTGATGTTCATCGCGCCCTCACTGGCGCGTGTCGCACTGTCCTTTGGCCCGCATGAATATTTCGCCATCGCCGTTTTTTCGTTGACGCTAATTGCCACATTGTCCTCCGGGTCGATGATCAAGGGCATATTCGCAGGCGTTGCGGGCTTCGCGATTTCGACCGTCGGTATTGCGCCCGTCGATGCGATTACGCGCTTCACCTTTGGCAGGGTGGAAATCAATGCGGGCTTTTCCATCCTGACCGTGCTGGTCGGCATGTTCGCTGTGGCAGAGGTGATCCGTGTCGCCGAAAATGCCCACCGCAAAGGCGCCGCGCCGCCCGCCCCGCCACTGCTGGTCAAGATCAAGGGTTTTGGTTTTTCCATGGCAGAATTTCTGGGCCAGATTCCGAACGCCATCCGCTCTGCCGTGATTGGCATTTCAATCGGTATTCTGCCGGGGATCGGCGCAGGCACGTCGAATATCATCAGCTATATTGTCTCGAAGAAGCGCTCAAAAACGCCAGAGAAATTCGGCAAAGGCACGATTGAAGGCGTCGTTGCCAGCGAAACCGCCAATAATGCCGGTATCGGCGGTGCGATGATCCCACTTCTGACACTGGGTATTCCCGGCGATGCGGTGACGGCAATCCTGCTGGGCGGGCTGATGATCCATGGCATTCAGCCGGGGCCGATGCTGTTTATCACGCAAGGGCCGCTGGTCTATACCATCTTTGCTGCGCTTGTCGTCGCTGCGGTGATGATGCTGATCCTTGAATTCGTCGGCTTGCGTATCTTCATCAGGCTTCTGGCCATCCCCAAGCATATTCTGCTGCCGATCATTCTGGTGCTGTGTGCTGTTGGGGCTTTTGGTCTGGGCAGTCGTATTTTCGATGTCTGGACGATCCTTGCCTTCGGCATTCTGGGCTACGCCTTTGCCAAGGCGGGCATGCCCACCGCCCCGTTCATCATAGGGTTCATTCTTGGTCCCATGGCCGAGACAAATTTCCGCCGGGGCCTGCAACTGTCGGCGGGTGATTTCACTGGTTTCCTGACCAATCCCATCTCGGGCACCTTCCTGGCCCTTGCCGCGCTGTCGATCCTTTGGCAGGTCTATGGCGCGCTGCGTCCTCATAAAATCGCGACCCTGCCCAATGTGCAGGACTGACCACCCAGACCGGAGCAAAAATACATGACCCGCAAAACCCCTTCTGACCTTCGCTCTGCGCGGTGGTTTGGCCCTGATGATCTGCGCAGCTTTGGCCACCGGTCGCGGTTGATGCAACTGGGCTATTCCGAGGCCGATTTCATGGGCAAGCCCGTGATCGGCATTCTGAACACCTGGTCCGAGTTGAACAGCTGTCATTCGCATTTCCGCGAACGTGCCAAGGACGTGAAACGGGGCGTGTTGCAGGCGGGTGGTTTTCCTGTCGAATTGCCGTCGCTTTCGGTGGATGAAAGCTTCACCAAACCCACCTCGATGCTTTATCGCAACATGCTGGCCATGGAAACGGAAGAGATGATCCGTTCACACCCGCTGGATGGGGTGGTTCTGATGGGCGGCTGTGACAAGACCACGCCCGGGCTGGTGATGGGCGCGCTGACAGCGGGTGTGCCGATGATCTATCTGCCTGCCGGGCCAATGCTGCGCGGCAATTATGCGGGCCGCGCGCTGGGGTCGGGGTCGGATGCCTGGAAATACTGGGACGAACGGCGCGCAGGTAATATTTCTGATGACGAATGGCAGGGGGTGCAGGGTGGTATCGCACGTTCCGCCGGGGTGTGCATGACCATGGGCACGGCCAGCACCATGACCGCGATCACCGATGCGATGGGGCTGACCCTGCCCGGCGCATCGTCGGTTCCGGCGGTTGACAGCGGCCATCAGCGCATGGCGGCTGATTGCGGCCGACGCATTGTCGACATGGTGTGGGAAGACCTGACCCCCGACCAGATTGTCACCGAAGCGGCAGTCAAGAATGCCGCCATCGTGGCTATGGCGACAGGCTGTTCCACCAATGCTGTTGTTCACCTGATTGCCATGGCGCGCCGCGCGGGTGTGAACCTGACGCTGGATGATCTGGATGCGCTGGGGCGCACCACGCCGCTGATCGCCAATGTCCGCCCTGCGGGCAAGGATTACCTGATGGAGGATTTCTTCTATGCAGGCGGGCTTCGCGCCCTGATGAAGCAGATCGAGGAACGCCTTGACACAAGCTGCATGACCGTCACCGGCAAAAGTATGGGCGAGAATCTGGAAGGTGCGCAGGTCTTCAACGATGATGTCATTCGCCCGCTGTCGAATCCGGTCTATCACGAAGGATCACTGGCCGTGCTGCGCGGCAATCTATGTCCCGACGGGGCGGTGATCAAGCCCGCCGCCTGCGATCCGAAATACCATGTCCACGAGGGGCCTGCGCTGGTCTTTGACAGCTACCCCGACATGAAGGCCGCGGTGGATGATGAAAATCTGGATGTCACGCCAGATCATGTGCTGGTCCTGCGCAACGCCGGGCCGCTGGGCGGGCCGGGCTTCCCCGAATGGGGGATGCTGCCCATTCCCAAGGCGCTGATCAAGCAAGGCCACCGCGATATGCTGCGCATTTCCGATGCGCGCATGTCGGGCACATCCTATGGGGCGTGTGTGCTTCATGTGGCCCCCGAAAGCTATGTCGGCGGGCCGCTGGCATTGCTGAAAACCGGCGATATCGTGCGGCTGGACCTGCCCGCGCGCAGGCTGGACATGCTGGTGGAGGAGGACGAACTGGCCGCGCGCCGCGCCGCCCTGCCTGTGCCTGAACCAAAATTCGGGCGCGGCTGGGGATGGATGTTCTCAAAACATGTCACCCAGGCCGATACAGGCTGCGATTTCGACTTTCTGGAACGCGATTTCGGCCGCGCCGCAGGCGAGCCGGACATTTACTGATGGAAACGCATATGACACTCGACGAAGCCCTTAGCGGTATTTCCGGCATTCTGGTCACCCCCTATGACAGCGCGGGCGAAATTGCGCCCGACCGCCTTGCCCCGATCCTTGACCGCGCGCTTGACGCGGGCCTGCACATGCCGGTGGTTAATGGCAACACCGGCGAGTTTTACGCGCTGACCACCGACGAAGCCTGCACCATGGCGCGCGAAGTCGTCGCCTTGGTCGGTGGCCGCGCACCCGTTCTGGCCGGTGTTGGCCGCGGTCTGCGCGATGCGCAACAGCTGGCGCGGGCATCAGCCGATGCAGGGGCGACAGCGCTGATGGTACACCAGCCGCCAGACCCGTTTGTGGCCCCGCGCGGTGTGGTTGATTACCTGCACGCAATCAACGATGCCTCCGGCGGGTTGCCGATGATGTTGTATTTGCGCAATGACGCGATTGGCACGCGGGCAATCGCCGATCTTTGCGCGGTGCCAAATGTGCGCGGTGTCAAATGGGCCACGCCCAACCCTCTGAAACTGGCCGAGGCCATCGCCGCCTGTGACCCCGCCATCACATGGGTTGGGGGGCTGGCCGAAGTCTGGGCGCCGGTCTTCTACGCGGTTGGCGCGCGGGGCTTCACGTCGGGGCTGATCAATGTCTGGCCCGAACGCTCGCTTGCCATTCATGCAGCGCTGGAAGCGGGCGATTACGCAGGCGCAAACGCGCTGATCGCAGATATGCGTGCATTCGAGGATATCCGCGCCGAGGAAATGAACGGCACCAATGTCACTGGCGTCAAGGCGGCGTTGCAGGCAACCGGCCATGATTGTGGCACCACGCGCGCCCCGTCAGCATGGCCGCTGACGGATAGCCAGCAATCGCGCCTGAACCAGTTTCTGAAACGCAATAACCTGATCTGACAGGATAGACCGATGACCGAATACACCCTCTCCGAGAGCACATGCGCCACGCTGAAGAAAGTTTCAACCGCGTCGGTGGCAACAGCACTTTACAAGCGCGGTCTGCGCAACCAGTTCATTCAGGGGGTGCGCGCTGTCGCGCCCAAATCCGAAATCATGGTCGGGCAGGCATTCACCCTGCGCTACATTCCCGCGCGCGAGGACCGCAACCCCATCACTGTTTTCCGCGACCGCGACCACCCCCAGCGCGTGGCGATTGAAACATGTCCTGCGGGCCACGTGCTGGTCATGGATGCGCGCGGTGATGCGCGCGCCGCAACGGCCGGTTCCATCCTGATCACACGGCTGGCCATGCGCGGCGCGGCGGGTGTTGTGTCTGATGGCGGGTTTCGCGACATGGCGGGCATCGGCGCGCTGGACATGCCGTCCTATTGCGCCGGCCCCTCTGCGCCCACCAACCTGACCCTGCATGAGGCGCTGGATATCAACATTCCCGTGGCCTGCGGCGGTGTTGCGGTGTTTCCCGGCGATGTGCTGCTGGGTGACGGCGATGGCGTCATGGTCATTCCCGCCCATCTGGCCGAAGAAATTGCGAAAGAATGCGCCGAGATGGAAGTGTATGAGGAATTTGTTCTGGAACAGGTCGAAGCGGGCGCGGGCGTGATTGGCCTTTACCCGCCCACGGATGAGCAGAACCTCGCCACATTTGCGGAATGGCGCAAGAAAACCGGACGTTGAAAGGTACTCACATGACCCATACCCCCCACGGCAAGCACCTGATCGCGGGCGAACAGGTGGCAGGCGCCGCGCGTTTTCCGTCCAGTCCGGCGCATGGTCACCCGCATGAATTTTCCGTCGGCACGCCGGATCTGGTCGCGCGCGCTTGTGAAGCTGCGGAAGCCGCGTTCTGGTCCTATGGCTATAGCTCGCGCAATGATCGCGCCAGATTTCTTGACACCATCGCAGATGAAATTGACGCGCGTGGCGATGCGATTACCGAAATCGGCGCGCAGGAAACCGGCCTGCCGGATGCGCGGCTGGTGGGCGAACGCGGGCGCACGACCGGCCAGTTGCGCCTGTTCGCTGAACACATCCGCAAGGGTGACTATCTTGATAGCCGCCATGATCCGGCGCTGCCCGACCGCCAGCCGCTGCCACGCCCGGAATTGCGCATGATGCAGCGCCCCATCGGTCCTGTTGCCGTGTTCGGGGCATCAAACTTTCCGCTGGCATTCTCAGTGGGTGGGGGTGACACAGCGGCGGCCCTTGCGGCAGGCTGCCCGGTTGTGGTCAAGGGCCATTCCGCCCATCCCGGCACGGGCGAACTGGTCGGCGATGCAATCACGGCGGCGGCGAAAGCCTGCGGGCTGCATCCGGGCGTGTTTTCCCTGATTCAGGGTGGCAAGCGCGATGTGGGCGAGGCGCTGGTCACCCATCCGCTGATCAGGGCCGTGGGGTTCACCGGCTCGCTGACCGGGGGGCGGGCGCTGTTTGACCTGTGTGCGGCACGCCCCGAACCGATCCCGTTTTTCGGCGAACTGGGCAGTGTGAATCCCATGTTCATCCTGCCACAGGCGCTGGATGCGCGCGGCGGTGACATCGCCAAAGGCTGGGCCGCCAGCCTGACCATGGGCGCGGGGCAGTTCTGCACCAATCCTGGCATTGCGGTTCTGCTGGATGGTCCGCAGGCCGATCAGTTCGCGGCAACAGCAACAGAAGCGCTGCAAGGCGTTGCCCCCCAGACCATGCTGACCGACGGCATGGCGGGGGCCTACCGCGCCGGGCGCGACCGGGTGGCGGCAACCGCAGGCGTGCAGACCCTGCTGAAAACAAGTTGTGATTTGCGCAACGCCACGCCATATCTGTTTGAAACCACAGCGGAATTCTGGCTGGCCAATCATGCACTTGGCGAAGAGGTTTTCGGTCCGTTGGGCCTGATCATCCGCGCGCGGAACGCAGATCAGATGCTGGAATTTGCGCATGCCCTGCGAGGCCAGTTGACCTGCACCCTGCATCTGGACGCAGAGGACACTGAACTGGGCCAGCGCCTGTTGCCGGTGCTGGAACGCAAAGCAGGACGCGTTCTGGCCAATGGTTTCCCCACCGGGGTTGAAGTGGCCGATAGCATGGTCCATGGCGGTCCTTATCCGGCATCAACCAATTTCGGCGCAACATCGGTGGGCACCTTGTCCATCCGCCGGTTCCTGCGGCCGGTGTGCTACCAGAACCTGCCCGATGCATTATTGCCCGTTGCGTGACAATGATCCGCGCATCAGCGGCCCGGAAGGACATTCGGGCCGCGTGTCCTATGCCGTGATGTCCTTTGGCGGGTTCCTGGGCATCGGGGAACGCTACCACCCGCTGCCATGGGATACGCTGGATTACGATACCGCTCTTGGCGGATATGTCGTCAATATCCCGCGTGAACAGCTTGAAGGCGGCCCGAGTTTCGCGCGTGACGAAGACCCCTGGGTCGACCCTGAATACGACCGCCGGGTTCACGGCCATTACGGGCTGCCATTGGGCGTTTAACCCTTGCAGCCGTGGCGGTGGCCCGAACCCCCGCCACGGCCATTTGCAACTTGCAAGGGTATGTGATGGCTGGCCCCGGATGTTGCGCCGTCAACGCTTGCCAAGCGTGTGCCGCGCAGTTTCCAGACAAAAAGCAGTTGCGCGCGACCAACCAGTTCACCCATTACATGTTTGCCTTCGTTCCCGCTGTCGTCCCGGGTGATCAACGCCTGACGGAGCTCGCAGCGCGCTTGACCCGGTATCAGGGCATGCCCCCCTGCCGGAACGCGATCATTCAGTAGGTGCCCGGCGGATCGCTGGCCGGAAAGGATTCGTCGCTGCGTTCATCCACCATGTCCCAGTTCTTGGGTGGTGACGTCATCTGACGACGACCGGCATTGCGGATGTTCGCTGCCTTTCTTGGGGGGCGGCCGACATGGGCGCGCCGCGCAGTGGCACGCCCCGCGAAAAAGCCTGCTGCGCATACGAGGATCAGATTTCTGATCTGCATGTCATACCTCCGGTCAGTCTTGCGGTGCCCCGGAACTTACCTGTTCCGCTACTTGAACGCTTTGGGCGGGCGGTTGTTCCCCTGCATGTGTGGTGCGGTCCGGAAAGCCTTGCCTGCGGAACAATAGCGCCAGCCACATGTTGGGTGGGTAGCAGTTGTAAAAGGGAGCTTGCGAAATGACCTTACCGAAAAACCCCACCGCGCCCGATGTGCAGGACACACCCCCCGCGAACGAAGCCCTGCGTCGCGCAGACCCCCGCGTGATTGATCAGCGTCAGCAACAGATTGATCCGGCGGGCCACCATCGCACGGATATGAACGCGGGCGCTGGCAATACCATGAAACAGCCCGGCACCGGGGCCGCACCACAGACGGATCCGGGCTGGCATCCGGAGCACTTCCCCCATCCCCCCTTCCCGGAACAGACGCAGCAGCTACCGGGAACCTTCACACAGATGGACCCACGCCCTGACCATGGCGAGGAAACATGGGTGGGGCATGGGCGCTTGCGCGGCGCATCTGCCCTTGTCACCGGGGGGGACAGTGGTATCGGGCGGGCTGTGGCCATTGCATATGCGCGCGAAGGTGCCGATGTCGCGATCTCGTTTCTGGAAGAAACCGAGGACGCGAAGGACACGGCCCGTCATATTGAGGCCTGCGGCCAACGATGCCTGTTGTTGCCCGGTGACATATCCGACCCGAAACACTGCCGCTATATTGTTGAAACCGTGGCCGCCGAATTCGGGCGACTGGATATTCTGGTCAACAATGCCGCTCATCAGCAGAGTTTCGGGGAACTTGATGATATCCCGGATGAGGAATGGGAGCGCACATTCGCGATCAACATTCATTCCATGTTCTACCTTTCCAAGGCAGCGGTCGGCCAGATGGGCAAGGGCGCGTCGATCATCAATACTGCATCGGTCAATTCGGATATGCCTAATCCCAGCCTGCTGGCCTATGCAACCACCAAGGGCGCAATCCAGAATTTCACCGCAGGGCTGGCGCAGATGCTGGCTGACAAGGGGATCCGTGTGAACTGCGTGGCGCCCGGTCCCGTCTGGACGCCGCTTATCCCCGGCAGCTTTCCCGGCGAAACGGTTGCGCAGTTCGGTGCCAATTACCCGATGAAACGCCCTGCGCAGCCGGTTGAACTGGCCTCGGCCTATGTCATGCTGGCGGAAGCCGCTTCCAGCTATGTGTCAGGCGCCACAATCGCGGTCACTGGTGGGAAGCCGATGATCTGAAGCGCGGCGGGTGTCGCGGGCCGTACCGGGTTGTAACGCCTGTACCCGGATTGCGAGCGGCCCGGCCTGCGAACACGCTTGCACACCGGCGGGCGCAGGGGGGATTACCCATCCCCTTTGTTCTGCTTGCGTGTTTCAGCGGCCTTGCGGGCCGATTCCGCGCGTTCTTCTGCCGGGCGCGCGGCTGCGGCTTCACCACCTTTCCTGCCGCCTTTCTTTGCTGCGGGGTTCCCGGTATGCGTGCCGCGGCCCGCCCCGCTTTTGTTGCCGCCGCCATCATCCTTGTTGACCGTCGCCCAGGCGCGTTTCTCGGCCTCTTTCGTGTCTACGCCGCGCTCCTTGTAGCCTTCGGCAATGTGTTCGGCCTTGCGTTTCTGCTTGTCGGTATATCTGGATTTGTCACCGCGTGGCATGCGCGCCTCCTGTTTCAAGGGTGGAAAAAGAAGCCTGGGGGAATGCCGTTCTCAGTGCTCAGCGGCAGAACCCGGCCAGCGCCGTTTTCAGGACTGTCCGAATAGCCCAAGCAGAAGCCATAGGACGACGACTGCCACAAACACGCCGATCACCCATCTTATGGCCCTTCCGGATGTACCGGGTTTCGTGGGCGGCATATCTGTAGGGAAAACGGTTTCGCGGCGGTCGGGTGCTGCGTTGCCCGACCCGGCGACATTGGTCATCGCAGGCGGGATGACGCCGGGAGCGGGGCCTGCGGCGTGAATTTCCCTGTCGCGCGCGCGACTGGCCTGTTCCGGGCTGATCGGGGTTCCTGCCGCTTCGTCATCAGTGCCCAGGGGCGCGGCAGCGGGGTCCGGCGCGCTGGTCTTGTCGCGGCCGCGGCCCGCGTCAAGATCGTGACGAAGCGCATCTGCAGTGTCTTTCCTGTGGTCATGTTCCGGCATAGTTGTCCTCCTTCATTGTCAGGCTGACCCGTGTTGCGCGCAATGGTCGCAGCAATAGGTGACGCCTGCTTTGTCCGTGCCATGCCCCACAACCTTGCAGCCGCAATGGCCGCATTCGGGGGCGAGCTTATGGATTGCACATTCGAAACTGTCGAAGCTGTAACTTGCCCCGGCAATCGTGACTTCGAAGGAATGCGCATAGTCGTTTCCGCATTGTGCGCATCTGGCCATCGCTCCTCTCCTTTCTGGCATGCATTATTCGAACACGCGGGAACGCAGATTGTTCCGGCCCTTCGGGCTGCGCCGGGTTCCAATGCCGGGGCGAATGATCCGCAACAGGATTTGGAACCCCGCCCGTATATCGGCGGTTATGGCTGTGCGCGTCTGCGTATTTGGCAGGCGCACAGAGAAGAAAGACCTGACAGAGAGAGGAGGTTATTTCGATGAACATCACCCACCGAACCAGTCAGTTTACCGCGATGGATTCCTATCCCACCCGGCAGAAGGACCGCGAATGTCTTGTGCCGCGCAAAGACCCGATATTGTGGCGGGACTGGACCGCAAGCGCGCCAATCACACAAGCGCAGGCGCAGGCGTATGAAAGCAACGGGTATCTGGTCTGCAAGGGTTTGTTCAGTGACGACGAAATTGACCGGCTGATTGCGGCCTCGGCGCGGTTGCGCGCCAACGGGCAGGATATCCGCACCGAGGATCTGGTGACGGAACCCGGCGCAGACGCGGTGCGCACTATTTTCCGGCTGGATGAACACAGCCCGCTTTTTGCCAGACTGGCGGCTGACACACGGATTGCCGATGTGGCGCGTTTCCTGCTGGACGACGAGGTTTATCTGCATCAGAGCCGCCTGAACTACAAACCCGGCTTTATCGGGAAAGAATTTTACTGGCATTCGGATTTCGAAACCTGGCACGCAGAGGATGGCATGCCACGCATGCGTGCAGTGTCGGCCTCGATCCTGCTGACCGATAACAGCGCGCTGAACGGGCCGCTGATGCTGATCCCCGGTTCGCACCGGCATTTCATCGCCTGTCAGGGGGAAACCCCGGCGGCCAACCACAAGACAAGCCTGAAGCGCCAAGAGGTTGGCGTTCCGTCAAATGTGGTGCTTGAAAAGCTTGCGGGGGATGCCGGGCTGGATGCTGCGACCGGGCCAGCGGGCACTGTGGTCTTTTTCGAATGCAATACGCTGCATGCCTCAAACAGCAATGTCACACCCTTCCCGCGGTCCAATGCGTTCTTTGTTTATAATGCGATGTCGAACCAACCGGTCGCGCCATTTGCTGCCCCTGCGCCACGCCCGACCTTTCTGGCAAATCGCGGCGCAGCGCAGGCCATCAGGCCAGTGCGCGGTGATCTGAGCACCGCGTAAGCCTGCTGCCCCCCCCCCGACTTGTGCGCGTGGTGATTGCCAGGCCGCAGCGCAGGGCTGCCGGGGGTGCCTGCCTTTACGCTGAGGCCGTTTCCCGGCGCATATAGGTGCCTTCCTAGTGTCGTGGGTCAGTCATCTTCATGGCGGTTGCGCCCGCGTTGCCAGGGCCAGCGGCCTTCTATCTCTACCTCCAGTGTGAAGCTCAGGAAGGTGCGGATAAGCACGATCATTGCCAATGTACCAAGGCTGTCCAGCGAGGGTTCGATAATGACGGTGCCCACGATATCGGCAGCAATCAGGAACTCCACCCCGATCAGGATGCTTTTCGCCAGCCGTGTACGGAAAAGGTCAAATATTTTCTGCCCGTCCCAACCCCGGACCAGATTGCGCACCACTTCGAACAGGGCAAACGCAGCACCTGCGATGATGGCGGACACGCCCAACATCTCCAGTATCCGGGCAATGATATCAAAATATACATTCATCAGATCTTGGGTTGCCATGGGGCGGGGCCTTCATGCGTTGCGCACTGGACATGCGGATTAGCCCAGGCAGGTTCTTCTGCCTGGGCTTTCGGGCCGGAAATACCGGTGATCGGAATCACTGATCTTCGATCAGTGAACACAGATGGGCGATATCGGGGTCGTCCCCGGTGGCCCCCAGGTCGTCGGGTGCGCCGATATCGGGTTCGGCAAATGTGTCATCAGTCGCCGGTGCTGCGCCATCAACAGGCGGCTCTTCCTGCGCATCATCAAACCCGGTGTCATCGGTGCCGATACCGTCGCAATGCTGCAGCACGATGTCCTGCTGCTCCAGCGTCAGGTTGGCCCAGTTTTCCGTGATTTCATCATCACTCAGCAACCCGCCGGTTTCGGGGTCGCTGAAGAAGGCACTCCGGGTTTCGTCATCCCAGTCGAAGGGCACATTGGTCGTGCCGAAACCGGAATCAGGTTCCGCAGGCGCCTCCTGCGCCATAACCGCGGTGCTCGTACCCAGAGCGACGATAAGTGGAATTGCGAATTTAGGTGTCATTGGACATTCTCCTGTCTTGTGATGCCTCGTTGAGGCGTGGACCCTCCCCAAACAACCACCCCGCCACAATGTTCCGACATGATCTTGCGGTCTGAAATTTTTGCGGATGGGGGGGCGCTGCGGGCGACTACGGGGGCACCCCGGTTGCGGGTCTGGACACATTCCGCCGCCAGATATTCCCATTGATTGGAACAACTTCGCCATCCGGCTGTTAGTGCCCCGGTTTTTACTTGCAGGAGTTCATAATCATGCCTGACTTTGACGTTACCACCCCCGATTTCACCATCGCAGCGCTTTACATCATTATCGTCATGGGCATCGGGATCTGGATAAGCCGGTCACATGGCGACACCAACAGCTATTTCCTGGGGGGGCGCGGGGCGATCTGGCCGGTGATCGGCATTTCGATGATGTCGGCCAACCTGTCGGGCACGTCCTTTGCGGGGCTGGCCGGGGCGGGGTATGAGCATGGCATCGCTGTCTGGAACTATGAATGGACCGCAACGCTTGTTCTGATTTTCTTCTCGCTGTTCGTGCTTCCGTTTTATCTGCGTTCCAAGGTCAGCACCATGCCGGAGTTTCTGGAACGTCGTTATGACGGGCGCGCGCGCAAGGTCTTTGCGGCATTTTCGGTCTTTACCGCAATTCTGATCGACAGTGCCGGAGCACTGTTTGCCGGTTCCCTGACCCTGCAACTGCTGTTTCCGGACATGCCATTATGGACCCTGATCGCGGCAATCGCCTTTCTGGGCGGGCTTTATGTGATCTTCGGGGGGCTGAAAGCCGTGATGATCACCGACACGATTCAGGGTGTGCTGCTTATCGTTGTCGGCACAATCATCTTTTTCATGACCTTCTGGCAGATCGGATCGTGGGAAGGTGTGCGGCAGGCCGCGCCGGAAGGTGGTTTTACCATTGCCCCACCCGCTGATGATGATTTCTTCCCGTGGCCCGGCATCTTTACCGGCGCGATCTGGCTGAGTTTCTATTACTGGACGACCAATCAGGTGGTGGTTCAGAAAGTGCTGGCCGCCAAGAATGTCAATCATGGGCGCTGGGGTCTGCTGCTGGCGGGCGCGTTCCAGCTTCCGTTCCTGTTCATTCTGGTTCTGCCCGGTGTCATGGGCCGCGAAATTTTCCCTGAAATCGGCGATCAGGACCAGATATGGCCCGCGCTGGTGTTCGTTCTGCTGCCGGAAGGGCTGCGGGGACTGGCGTTGGCGGCACTGGTCGCCGCGCTGATGTCCACGGTCGATTCTGTTCTGAACGGCAGCGCGTCGCTGGTGGTCAACGACTTCGTGAAGCCGCGCAAGAAGCACTGGAGCGAAGCGCGGATGTTGATGCTCAGCCGTGTGCTTGTCGGCGTGTTCATGGTGTTGGCGGCCATCTGGGCACCAATAATCGGCTCTTTTGGTGGTATTGTGGAGTATTTCCAGTCCTTCCTGGGATATATTACGATGCCGGTGGTTGTGGTTTTTCTGGGCGGGTTGTTCTGACGCCAGCCCCCGCGGCACGCAGCTTTCTGGACGCTTTCCATCGGTATTCCCGTTGGCATTATCTGTTTCACGTTGTTCGAGGCTTTGGGCCTATTCGAGTTGCAGTTCCTGTATGGCACGGGGCTGATGCTGCTGATGAATCTCGGGATTTTCGTGGGTATCACCCTGCGGTCCGATGCACCCGAACTGAAACCGGGAGAAGATACCTGGAGCCGCGAAAACTGGCGCAAGGACCGGGCGGAACTGGCGGATAAGCCATTTTGGAAATCGCATCACATGTGGTCGGCCCTGTTGATTGCAGTGACCCTTGTGATGGTGGCAATGTTCATCTGACCGGGGCGGGAAGATGCCAGCAATGACAAGGGCACTATGAAGCGCTGGCACTTCAGCCCTGCTGGTCGGGTTCCTGCAGAAAAACCATCCCGAGTCCCTGCCACGGCTATGGGGTGCATTGGACCTGTCCACGCCTGCGCCATGACGCATCGTTCCGGATCACGGCCAAAGCGGATAGCCACCCGGCCACAGCGCCGTTTGTGACATACCGGCGCGGGTGGTCAAACAGGCGATGATGTCGGACAATTTGGGCGAGGGCGGCGTTACTGGCGTGTAATGATCTCCCGCGTGTCCGGCAGCACGAATCTGTTCCGGTCCAGCGGCTCTACCTGGGACCCGTTGCCCAGCACGTACCGCCGCGCCTGCGCGTCCTGTTCGGACATGAAAAGTGTTTGTCTGGCGCGATCCGCCCGGCATTGTTCGATCACAGTCAACCGCTCGCCAGAGCGACCGACGCATGGAATTACGCTGGTGTTTTCCCAGTCACTCATTGCAGCATCCTTTCATGATCCCCTGAAAATTCCAGCACAAGGCAGCGATTCTGGCAAGTCACGCCATGGTCGTCGCGGTGTGATCGGCGACAAGTGGCCCAACGCGTGTTTGCTGGTCCTGCGCTGGAACCCCATGGTTTCCGGGGCGTTACAAACTGCACAAAAATGGTGGCGGAAAATGAACAGCATTCTTGCAGAATTCGGGAACAGCACTGAATTGGGACTGGGAACCATCGTCCTGCGGTTGCTGGGCGCAGTGATTTTCAGCGGGCTGATCGGTTTCGAACGCGAAATGCGCAACAGACCAGCAGGTTTGCGTACACATATGCTGGTGGGGCTGGCTGCTGCTGCCTATTGCCTGATCATGCTGGAAATGATGGCCCGCATGCAGGGTATGTCGAGTGGGCTGGCTATGGACCCGCTGCGCTTGCTTGAAGCGGTGACCAGCGGCGTTGCGTTTCTGGCTGCGGGAATGATCGTCTTTTCGCAAGGCAGCGTGCGTGGCCTTACCACGGGGACAAGCCTGTGGCTGGCGGCTGCCCTTGGTCTTGGTGCAGGTTTCGGGTTCTGGCTGCTTGCGATCCTTGCCACCGGACTGGCGCTGATCATCATCCGGCTGATCAAGATCGCGGAGGAGGCGATTGAATAGAACCGCGATGCGGGCACGATCAACGGGGGTATCGTTACTGCCTGTGCATACCGGTTCTTCAACTCGTCCCGGCCAGCTCCCTTACGATGGCCGCCCTCCACAGCCCCTGCCGCAGATGACACGGAACAAATGCCGCTTTGGCATGTTTGTTTCTTACATGGTTCATGGAGATGATGATGAACAAACCCAATGCAAATTCCGACACCCCGCAGAAAACTGCAGGCTCGTCCGGGCAGCCACGCGGGCCACAGCGCCCCGGCCAACCACTGAAGCGCGTGAATGATGAAAATGATGACCGGGAACAATCCGCAGGCAGCGCCCGCAAGACCACGCCGGGCGATGCGGGAGCATCACCGCAAAAGAACTGAAGAAGATCAGGCGCACACATGCATGCAGGAACATTCCGTCCCTGCTGGCGTTGGATGAATGGAAATGCCCGCATGCATCGAAAGGATAGATACATGTCTGTCATCAATGCTGGTCGTCTGCCGAATGAGTCGCCACCGGATGACATTCCCCCGTCGGTCCATGGGCAAAAAGCAGCACAGCCAAAGGGGCTGTGCCCTTTCCTTGCTGATCGTTGATTGTTGGCCTGCAATCGTATCTGGGCAAGGAATGGAACCCGCGCGGGAAAGCGTAGTTGATATATAGCGCTGGCGAAAAGGAAACGGTCGATCTGTGGACCGCCTTTCTGGGGTCTGCCGTTGTGCCGTTTCCTTCCGGTCGCGCGCCCGGCGCAGCGCTGCGTCTGTGAATTACTTTAGTGCAGGACATTGTCTTATGCTGACCACCGCACCCCCATTGTGGATGCATTCTGGAATTCCGCCCCGCCTTTGCGCACCGGTCGCGGCACTGATGCTGGCCAGCGCGGTTGCCGCAGAGACGACGTCCTCCGCACAGACAGAGGCGCAGATTGCGCGGGGGGAATATGTCGCGCGGGCGTCGGGCTGCATGTCATGCCACAAGGAAGACCTGTCGGGCGGCTATCAGGTTGAAACCCCCATGGGCACGATTGTTGCCAGCAATATCAGCCCATCGCGCGACTATGGCATCGGCGACTACAGCCGCGATGATCTGGCGCGCGTCCTGCGCCGTGGTGTCGCCCCGGACCGCCGCCTTTACCCCGCCATGCCCTATGCGTCCTTCCGGGGGATGCGTGATGCGGATATCGATGCGCTGTATGCCTGGTTGCAGGACCAGAATCCTGTGGACGAGGCCCCCGAACATGAAACCGACCTGCCCTTTCCGTTCAATATACGTACGGGGGTGATGGTATGGAACTGGCTGTTTCTGGGCAGTCGTGACCTGCCCGCAGTCGGTGATGATCCGGTCTCGCAGCGCGGTGCATATCTGGTTGATCATCTGGGCCATTGCGGTGAATGTCACACCCCGCGCAACGATTTCTTCGCCATGCAGGATGATCTGTATTTGGCGGGTGAGGAAATGGATGGCTGGCTTGCCCCGAACCTGACACCCGATCCGGTAACCGGGATCGGGGAATGGACGCAACAGAATATTGTGGATTATCTGCGCACCGGTCATGCCGACAATATCGTACAGGCCGCCGGGCCAATGGCCGATTTTGTGCAGCACTCTACCAGCCATCTGGATGATGACGACCTTGCGGCGATTGCGGCCTATCTGAAAACCATCCCGGCAATTGCCGCAGGTAGTCAGGATATTCCCATCATCCCACCCGTGGAAGAGCGCGGCATGCCGACGCATCGCTTCGGGGAAATCCGCACGGAAATGGCGGCTGCCCTTTCCCGCGACGACCTGAGCACGCCGGAGCAGTTGTTCCTCAGCCATTGCGCCGCCTGCCACGGCATGTCCGGGCAGGGCCAGCCACAGGCTTTTTATCCGTCGCTGGACCAGAACGCCGCGCTGCGCCGCGCCGATCCCGGCAATCTGCTGCAGGTTCTGTTGCATGGCGTGCCGGCGGGTAAATTGTACCGCGCCCCTGCAATGCCTGGCTTTGCGGATGAGTTGAGCCATGAACAGATTGCCATGCTGGCCAATTACACCCGCGCAACATTCGGGGGGCGGCAGGACAGTATGCTGACCGCCGCGGATGTTACCCATGTACTGGAGCAGGAAGAAGAAATGCCCCCGCTGCTTCGTGTCCTTCAGATGGCGGCATGGGTCGGGCTGGCCGGGATTATTGCTGTTGCGGGGCTGATACTCTGGTGGTTGGCGCGCAGGCGCCGCTTCAAACGGCAGGAGGGCTGAGCGCATGGCCATGACACCTTTCAACCCAAGCCGCAGGCAATTGCTGGCAATGATCGGGCAGGTCGCGGGCACGGCGGCGATGTATCAGGCGATGACAAGCCTCGGTCTTGCACAGGAATCCGGGTATACGGGTCCGCCAGACCTGCAAGGTCCGCGTCAGGGTCGGCGCGTCCTGATTCTGGGTGCGGGCATCGCTGGTATGGCTGCCGCCTATGAAATGCGCCGCGCGGGGTATGAGGTGAAAATCCTGGAATATCAGAACCGTCAGGGCGGGCGTTGTCTGACAATCCGCGGCGGCGACCGCTACACCGAAATGGGCGGGCATGAGATCAGCTGTGATTTTCAGGGCGACGGATATTTCAATCCCGGCCCGTGGCGGCTGCCGGTCCATCACCGCGCGGTATTTGCGTATTGCCGCAGGCTGGGCGTGCCGATGCAGCCCTTCATCAACAAGAACAACAAGGCCTATCTGCATTCTGCGCACGCCTTTGGCGGCCAGCCGCAGCGCATTGGGCATGTCGAGAAGGATATGCGCGGCCATGTTTCCGAATTGCTGGCAAAGTCGCTGCGTCAGGGGGAACTGGATGAAGCTGTCAGCCCTGAAGACCGCGAAAAGCTGCTGGAGGGCCTGAAAGAGTGGGGCGTTCTGGACCGCAATTACCGCTTTAGTGTCAGCGACGATCTGGGCGATGTGCGCGGTTGGGATACCCGCCCCGGTGGCGGGCTGATGCCGGAAAAGTCACCTTCGCAGCCGATCGATCTGTCGCCCTTGCTGCAATCGGGGCTGTGGGACCAGTTGTTCAATTTCAATGGCTACCAGTTCGAACCGCCAATGTTCGAACCGGTGGGCGGTATGGACAGGATCACCGATGCATTCGCGCGCGAAGTGGCCGACGTGATCCAGTTGAACGCCCGCGTCACCAGAATTGCGCAGAACGACAATTCCGTGACCGTCACCTATGAAGATGGCGGGCAGGGGGGCACGGTGCGGCAGGAAAGTGCTGACTGGTGCATCTGTACCATCCCGTTGTCAGTGCTTGTGCAGCTGGATGTCGACTGCTCTGATGCGATGCGCAAGGCAATTGCGGCGGTGCCCTATGCTTCTGCCTTCAAGGTCGCCCTGGAATTCAGACGCCGGTTCTGGGAACAGGACGACTGGATCATGGGTGGCATCAGCTATACAGATCTGCCGCTGGTGCAGATCGCCTATCCCAATTACGGTTTTCTGTCCGATGGCCCGGCAGTGTTGCAGGCCGCCTATGACACCGCGACGGCCGGGCGCAACTTTACCTATTCGTGGTCATCCATGACCCCGCAGGAACGCATCGACGCTGCCCTTGCGCTGGGTCGTCAGATCCACCCGCAATATGATGCTGAATTCATGTCCGGCACATCCTGGGTATGGCACCGGGTGGACTGGTCGCTTGGCTGCTACGGGCAATGGACCGAAGACCTGCGCGATGAACATTATCAGACGCTATGCGAAATCGACAACCGGCTGGTGCTGGCGGGCGAACATTGTTCGCATATTCCGGCATGGTTGGAAGGGTCGTTATTGTCGGCCCTCGATGCGATCAGGCGCCTGGACCAGCGGGAGAATGCATGATGCGCCGGGATGTTATGTTCACCTGTATCGCACTGACCCTGCTGGCAAGCACCGCACAGACGCAGGAAGCCCCGGCAACCGCAGAGGGCGCAGACAGTTTGCTGGCGCGGTTTTCGGATGACTCCGACCATTTCACCCAGACAGATGGCGCAGCGCTTTATCGTACCACCTGTCAGGCCTGCCATATGGAAGATGGGCAGGGTGCCGATGGTGCTGGCGCGCACCCGCCACTTGCGGGCAATCCGAAGATGAACTCAAAGCATTTCATCGCCGGGGTTATCCTGACCGGCTATCATGGCATGCCGCGTTTCGGTGACATGATGACGGATGAACAAGTCGCGGCGGTGACGAATTATGTGCGCAGCCATTTCGGGAATGATTATGCCGATCCGATCACCCCTGAACAGGTCGCTGCCTTGCGCCCGCCCGATGACGAAGACTAAGCACACGCCCCTGCTGGCTGGTGGTGTGGGTTACTGGTTTGACCTGAAGGGGACTTGGTGCCTGGATCAAGCCCGCGCTATCGGTGGGCCGGGGTCTGCCGGTCCGGCGTTATAGGGATGCAGTTTATGCAAGCGGTATATTCCTGATTTCAAAGGCTTGAACTGCCCTTGTACCATCGGCAGGCCGCGGGACGGCCCGCCGATAGCGCGGCGGCCTGCGGCCTTGATTCCGCGCTTTTGGGCGTTCCCTTCAGGCCAGGAATCGTCAAGCCTTGCAGCACTGGCCGAACAGACGCGCGCGCGCTGCAAGAAAACCACCGCTGTTCTGGTGCCATGCACCCGCATCCCGCCGCGGCCCCTATTCGCTCGCGGGGTCTTCGTGCCGTCGCAGCGCGCCACGCAGGGCCAAAGCCGCTGCCCGCGCCCTGATCCCGTCAGGCTGCGCCAGCGCCATGCGGTCCAGCGCTTCATCCTCGCGGCGGGCCGGATTGCCACGCAGGCCGCGCAGGGTCAGGGCCAGCAAGGCCGGAATATGGGCGGATGCGCGGCGCAGATCAGCAAGCACGGGCAACAGATATTGTTCAATATCAGTGAAATCCGTTCCGAAGGGGAAATCCGGCAAACTGCCGTCGCGATATGGTTCCAGCCAGTTCCGCAGCGCTTTGGGGGTGTTCTTGCGCGCGGTATCAGGCAAGCGGTAGGATGCTGGCAGTTTCCCCGACTCCTTGGCCTCGTTTTCCAACTCCTGCTGGAACCGGCTGTCGGCGATTTCCAGCAATGCGGCAATGGTGTCGGCATCGCTTTTGCCGCGCAGATCGGCAATTCCGTATTCCGTGACCACGATATCGCGCATATGGCGGGGAATGGTGACATGGCCATAGGAAAAGCGGATGTTTGACGTCAGCCCGGATTTGCCGTGTCGGGTCGCGGGCAGGGTGATGATGGCACGCGCATCCTTCAGTGCAAATGCCTGATCAACGAAGTTGAACTGCCCGCCTACACCACTGACGACCTTGCCATCCTCTGTCCCGTCGGAAATGACGGCCCCCAGCAGCGTGACCATCATCGCGGAATTGATGAACCGGGCATCGGCACGCGCAGCACGTTTCGCCGGTTCGTCCCCCAGCAGTGAATTGGTATAGGACACCGGCACCATTGCAATGCGCGCGCGATCCTGCGCGGGCAGGGCTTTCAGGCGGTCATAAAAATCGCGGCTGTCCAGAAAGAACCCGGCATGAATTGCGGCGCCATCCACGTCGCGCCGGATTATCCCACGTTCGAACAAGGCAAGCAGCCCATCGACCAGCATTTCCGTCAGGCCGTAAAGCCCGGTCCGGAACGGGCCGCTTTCGTTGAATTCCGCGGCGTGCGGAAAGGGGCAGCTTTGCCAGAGTGGTGCAATCTGCTCATCCTGCCGCAGGGTCAGTGCGTTGGCAATGGCATCGCCGATCTGCCCGATACCGATCTGAATTGTGCCACCATCGCGGATCAGGCGCGAGACATGCAAGGCAATCGCATGATCGCGCAGGCTTACTGGTCGCTTGACGACTGAAAACAGCGCATGTGGCGCCGCATCAGGCGTCAGCAAGGCCGCGCATTCGGACACATCTATTTCTGCGGGGCCGGGCATGAATGGTAGTCCCGCATGAACCTGCCCGATAAATGTGAATGCAGCATCGCCGCGCTTGCGCAGACGCAACAGGTCGCTGGTAATATCGGGGTTGCAGGACAGGCTGAGGCGACCGCCATCACCCGCAAGGAGTTGCAGAATAAGGTTCGGTTTCTGCTTCAGCAACACATCCAGCGCGTGGGTATAATTGGCAGAGACATAATTCTGCTGGGCCTGTGGCACCTTGACCCAGTTTGGGGCCTGCAGGAAGAATTCGGTGACCTGAATGTTTTCAGGCAGCTCACCTGCGCGCAGCAGCCGTGCATATTCGATTTGCGGATAATCACCAAACAACCGGTCCAGCGCGGGTTCCAGAAAGCGGCGTTCCATGTCAGATGATGGGGTTGGCCGTTCCAGCGTCAGCGCGGTGAATATGCGCAGCCTGATGGTGGGGTCATCACAGGCCCGGCGCACCAGCGCATTGATCAGCGTGACGGGTTTACCCAGCCCCAGCGGCAGGCCCACCCGCAGATCATGCCCCAATGTGGCAAGAATCCAGTCAACCACTGGTTCATCTGACGTGAAATGCGCGGTGGGTTCACGCATGTGTGGTCCAGTATGGGTCCGGGGCGAAACGCGCGCCATGTGCCGTTTCCAGGTCGCTCAGGCGCTGGCGGATGGTGTCATAGCCACGCGCTGCCGCATATGTCATCGGGCCACCACGAAACGGGGCAAAGCCGGTTGCAAAGATCATCGCTGCATCAAGGTCATCGACGCCGCCGACCACACCCTTGCGCAAACATTCCGCACAGGCATTCAGCATTGGCAGGATCAGCCGGTCGGTCAGGTCTGGTGGTGTTTTCGCGTTTTCACCGGGTTTCAGTGTGCCATCCGACCAGTCATAAAATCCGCGCCCTGTCTTGCGACCCAGATCGCCCGCCGCGACCTTATTGCGCAGCAGTGCGGGAATATCGGCAACCGGGCTGTCCAGTGATGTATTCAGGCTTTCTGCAACATCAAGGCAGATGTCCAGCCCCACCTGATCGGCCAGTGTGACAGGACCCATCGGCATGCCGAAGTCAATCGCCGCGCGGTCGATTTGCGTCTTGGATGTGCCCTCATCCATCAGCAAAAGCGCCTCCAGCAGATAGGGCATCAACGCGCGGTTCACCAGAAAGCCGGGCGCGTCAGACACTGCAACCGGCAATTTGTCGATACCTTTGCAAAACGCCATCAGCCGCGCGCGCGTATCCGCGCTGGTTGCATCATGGCTGACCAGTTCCACCAGTGGCACCTTGCTGACCGGGTTGAAGAAATGCAGCCCCGCGAAGCGCGTCTTCTCCGGCACATGATTGGTCAACCCGGCCAGTTGCAGGCTGGAGGTGTTGGTGGCCAGAATCGCGCCTGCCTTCATCCGGCTGTCCAGATCGGCAAATATGCTGGCCTTTGTTTCAGGGTTTTCTGGTCCCGCCTCTATCACCAGATCGGCATTGCGCACGCCATAGCCCTTCGGGTCGGGCATCAGCCGGTCCAGCGTGTCACGGGTTTGAAGGTTGTCCTTATGCGTGTCCTTGCACAACCGGGCTGCCTGCGCGATCATCTTGCCAAGCGCGCTTTCATCCGGGTCGCTGACAGTGACCTGTTTGCCTTGCATGGCAATCCATGCGGCGATTTCCGCCCCCATCACGCCCGCGCCGATGACATGGACACGGGCAATGTCATCCATAGCCTTTGCGCCCTGTTTAAGCCGCTGCCGCAGCATGAAGGCGCGGATCAGGTTCTTGCTGGTTTCGGTTTGCAGCAATCCGGCAAAAGAAGCGATTTCGGCCTTTTGCATTTCATCCGGGTCGTTGCCATGTTCCGCCCAATTGTCGATCAATGCGTAAGGGGCGGGGTAGTGTTCTTTCGGGGCCTTTTTCTGCACTTCCCGCCGCATTCTGTCTGCGGCCAGAATGCGCGCCGCTGACAGGCCGAAGGCCTTGCCCATCAGACCGCGCGTCTGGTGGTGCACCTCGCCATGCACAACCGCAAGGATCGCGTTGCGCAGATGCCGTTCTTCGATAACCATATCTGCAATGCCCAGATCCTTCGCGCGCCTGGTATGCGCGGTCTTGCCTGTCAGCATCATCTGCATGGCCTGAAGCGGGTCGATCAGTTCGGGCAGGCGCACAGTGCCGCCAAGCCCCGGATGCAGCCCCAGCCGTACTTCGGGCAACCCGAAAGAGGCCCCTTCAATGGCGATGCGGTAATCGCAGGCCAAGGCGATTTCAAACCCCGCGCCCAGTGCCGCACCATGCACTACAGCAATGGTCGGACAGGACAACCCCGCCAGCCGGTGCAGCAGCGCATGCCCATCACGCAGAAGCTGTCCGGTGTCATCTGCATCCATTCCGGCAAGGGCGTGAATATCGGCCCCGGCGGCAAAACCCGCAGGTTTGCCCGACCGCAAAACCAGCGCGCGAGGCATGTCTGCTTCGATGCGCTCAAGATGGGTTTCAAGTTCACGCAGCACAGTGTCGGAAATAGTGTTGACCGAGGCATCCTTACAGTTCAGCACCAACCAGCCGATCTGATCATCACTGACATTATAGCGCCAATGCTCGCCACCGGGCGCGTCTGAAGTATTGCCCAGTTCCAGTTCTGATGATTTCAGATACTCCTGTAATGTCATGTTCATCACACTGCCTCCAGGATCATTGCGCCGCCTTGCCCGCCGCCAATGCATTCGGTTGCGACACCGCGCCTTGCCCCTGTCGCTTTCAGCGCGTTTGCCAGATGCAGAACGATGCGGTTGCCACTGGTGCCGACAGGGTGCCCCAGTGCAATGGCACCGCCATGAATGTTCAGTTTATCGCGCGGGATCACACCGAAACTGTCATCCAGCCCCAGAACGTCGCGGCAGAAACGCGGGTCTTGCCATGCCGCCAGACAGGCCAGCACTTGTGCGGCAAATGCTTCATTGATTTCCCATAAATCGACATCCGCAACCCCATATCCGTGGCGCGACAGCAGCGGCGTGACCGACATGACCGGACCCAGCCCCATGACCGAAGGATCAAGTGCCGCCCATTCGCTGTCTACCAACCGGGCGATCGGGGTCAGATCATGTGCCTTCACTGCGTCTGCCGATGCCAGAATGCACCATGACGCACCATCCGTTACCTGCGAAGAATTGCCAGCGGTTACCTGCCCGTAGGGCTTTTCGAAAACCGGCTTCAACCCCCGCAGCTTGTCCACGCTGCTGTCCGCGCGCACCCCGTCATCGTCGCAATACACATTACCGTCGCGGTCGAACGCAGGCAGAACTTCATGCGCAAAGGTGCCGTCCTGTTGTGCGGCGGCAAGGCGCGTGTGGCTTTCTACTGCGTAAGTGTCTGCCATTGAACGGGTGATGCCGAAATGATGCGCCAGCAACTCGGCGGTCTGGCCCATGCTCATATCGGTGATAGGGTCGGTCAGGCCGCGTTCAAGCCCCACGACGGGCTTCAGGTGCTTTGGCCTGATCTGCAAGGCATTTTGTGCAGTCGCCAGCGGGCCGGAAGCCGTCTGCATCCCGGCCAGCCAGTCGACCGCATCATCCTGCAGCACCAGCGGCGCATGGCTCAATGCCTCTGCCCCGCCTGCGAGGATCAGATCACCTGATCCTTCGCGAATGGTCCGGAAGGCAGTGTCGATGGATTGCATTCCGGACCCGCAGTTGATCTGAACTGTGAAGGCCACCATCGCGTCGCCCATGCCCAGCCGCAGGGCGGCGACGCGCGCGGGGTTCATCTCATCCGCGATGACATTCACACAGCCAAGAATGACCATATCAAAAGCGTCAGCCGAAAAAGGCTGGCGCGCAAGAAGGGGGCGGCCACATTGCACGGCCAGATCGACAGGGGTGAACGGCCCGCGTTTGCCGCGCACCTTCAGAAAAGGCGTGCGCGCACCATCGATCAGAAAGACGTCCTGAGTTTTGGTCATTCGGCAGCCTCCGGTTTTTTGGGGGTGCGCCCGGCAATTTTGGGTGCTGGCAGCATTGCTGCAAATTCGTCGGGCGAGAAATCATCCACAGCGATCACTTTGGCGACCGCTTTTTCCAGATCATCAAGCTGGTCTTTTTCTGTTTGAGTCAGCAGACCGGCTTCCAGTGCCTGCGCTGGTGTCATGTCAAGTTCGCGCAAGCGGCGGCGCAAGGGGTCGGCGGCAATCGTTTTGTCGAACGCGTCATTCAGCGCAATGATCCCCGCGCCATGCCCCGGCTCGGTGACATCGCCCGTCAACCGGTCCCGTACCGGGCCGGGTTCGCTGATAAGCGCGGCGCAGCGCGCGGTCAGCGCGTCCGACGGGGGTCGCGCCACAGCGCGCGGCAATGTTATGACACGCAGCAGAAATGCCGCCCCGCGCGAGGGGAAGTTGGCGATGGTTTCATCCAGCAAAGCACTTATCCGCGCGAAGGAGCGTTGCGCATTATATGCGACCAGATCGAAATCACTGGCTTGTCTGCCCTCGTCCTGCCAGCGTTTCAGCACAGCAGAGGTGACATAAAGCTCACTCAGAATATCCGCCATCCTGCCTGACAGCATTTCCATGCGTTTCAACCCGCCGCCAATGGTCAGAAATGCCATATCTGCGGTAATCGCATAGGCCGCCGACCAGCGCGCCAGTTCGCGGTAAAGGGGCGCATCCCGCGCATCGGTAGCCCCCCGCGGCGCAGGCGCGAAACGCGCGCCCGTCAGCGCGCGGCCAATGCTGCGCCCCATGGTGCGGATGGAATGGCGGACATGCAGCCAGAAATGCGTGTCAAACGCTGCAAGACCTGCGTCTTGCTGCCCATTCTCCAGCGCCAGAATTTCGTCCAGAAGATGCGGATGCGCGCGGATTGCGCCCTGGCCGAAGACCATAAGCGACCGGGTCACGATATTGGCCCCTTCAACTGTAATTCCGACCGGCACTGCGCGGTAACTGGCAGACAGGTAATTCGACGGCCCGTCGATCACGGCCTTGCCTGCGTGGATGTCCATTGCGTCGTTGATCGCCGCGCGCATCCGTTCTGTTGCGGTATATTTCATCAGGGCGGAAATCACCGACAACGCGCGCCCTTCATCAAGGCCCGCGCAGGTCAGGTGGCGCGCGGCGTTGACGGCATAGGCATCTGCGGCCAACCGCGCGAGCGGTTCTTGAATGCCGCCGAATTTCGCGATTGGCAGGTTGAACTGTTCGCGCACCCGCGCATAGGCCCCGCTGGAATGTGCAGCCAGCGTCGTACCCGCGCAGGCAAGCGAAGGCAGGGACACGCCCCGCCCTGCGGCCAGCGCACTCATCAGCATCATCCATCCCTTGCCCGCTTGCGGCGCACCACCGATGATGTTGTCAACCGGAATGAACACGTCCTTGCCAACTGTCGGCCCGTTCTGAAACATGGTGCCGGACGGGATGTGTCTGCGGCCAGTCTGCACACCCGGCAAATCTGTCGGCACCAGCGCACAGGTTATTCCCGGTTCCGGGTCATCACCCAGCAAACCATCGGGATCCTGCAGTTTGAAAGCCAGCCCAAGAAGCGTGCAAACCGGTGCCAGCGTGATATAGCGCTTGGACCAGTTCAGCCGGATGCCCAGCACCTCCTGCCCCTTCCAGTCGCCGCGACAGACAACGCCGCTGTCAAGCATCGCAGAGGCGTCTGAGCCAGCCTCGTTGCTGGTCAGCCCGAATGCAGGTAATTCGCGCCCATCGGCCAGACGCGGCAGCCAATAGTCCTTTTGCTCGTCTGTTCCGAACAGGTGCAGCAATTCCCCCGGACCAAGTGAATTTGGCACCATGACGGTTACAGCGGCAGGAATTGACACCATCGACAGGCGCCGGACGACTTCGGAATGGGCGAAGGCGGAAAACCCCAGCCCACCATATGCGCGCGGAATGATCATGCCGAAAAACCGGTGCTGGCGCATGTAATCCCATATTACAGGGCTCAGGTCGCCGTCGGTCTGGTTGATGGTCCAGTCATCCAGCATCTGGCACAGCGCGACACAGGGACCATTCAGAAAGTCCCTTTCTTCGGTGCTCAGTTGCGGTGCGCGCACGGCCAGAAGCTTTTCCCAGTCGGGGTTACCCGACATCAGGTCGGCGTCCCACCAGACTTCGCCCGCTTCAAGGGCCTCGCGCTCTGTCTGTGACAAACCGGGCATGGCGCCCTTTGCCCAGCGGAAAATCGGCTTGGTAATACGCTCTCGGCGGAATGATGACATGGCTTTCTCCCATTCAGTCAACGCGCAATTATGCGAATTGTTCCAGCAAACAGCCCCTGCCGTCGGTGCTGCCTGCCAAGGCCCGTTACGCCCGGGGCAGGGGATGCGATTGACGGGAAGGATAGTTACTGTAACATATTTCGCAGACATCGGGGTGATGCCCTGAAATGCCGGACCAGTCCGGCATCCGTTTCACACATGTGGCCAGTGCGCGGTGAACGCAGTTAACGCCACAAAAGAAAGCCAGCGTGATGTAATGTTGCGCAACCCGTTCCGGTTTTGTGACCCGCACCAATAGACCTGGCGCATGATCAACCTACCTCTTGTTGAAATTACCTGTCGAAGGAGCCCGATACATCATGAAAACACAGCTTGTCTCTGCCACTCTGGGGCTTTGGGTCGCGATGGCATCTGCCACATCAGCGGATATCCGGGTGTCATCAAAAATCGATACTGAAGGCGGGCTATTGGGCAATATTATTGCCCTGGCACTTGAAGATGCGGGCATTCCGGTGGAACGTCGGCTGCAACTGGGCGGAACGCAAGTGGTGCGCGAAGCCCTGCTGGCCAACCAGATCGACATTTATCCTGAATATACCGGCAACGCGGCATTCTTCTTTAACGAGGCTGACAGCGACATCTGGAAAGATGCAGCAGCAGCCCATACCCGTGCGGCGGAACTGGACAGCGAACAGAATGACGTTCTCTGGCTGTCCTCCGCACCGGCCAACAATACCTGGGCGATTGCAGTGACCGGACCTGTCGCTGCGGAAAACGCATTGGTTACCATGTCCGATTTCGGAGCATGGGTTGCAGGCGGGGGCGATGTGAAGCTGGCCGCGTCAACCGAATTCGTGTCTTCTCCTGCGGTGTTGCCAGCGATGCAGGAAACCTATGGCTTCGCGCTGACGCCGGACCAGACAGTGGTTCTGTCGGGCGGCGACACGGCGGCAACGATTCAGGCGGCGGCACGCGGCACCTCGGGCGTGAATGCGGCGATGGTTTACGGCACGGATGGTGGTGTGGGGGCTACCGGTCTTGTGGTGATGCAGGATGATCAGGGGGTGCAGCCGGTCTATGAACCCGCGCCGATCATACGCGCAGCCGCGCTTGCGGAATATCCCGCGATTGCGGATGTACTTAACCCGATTTTCGAAGGTCTGGACATGACCATCCTGCAGGAACTGAACGGACGCATTCAGGTGGGTGGCGAACCCGCAGAAGCGGTCGCGCGCGAGTATCTGACCCGGACCGGAATTCTGGACTGACCGCGCGCCATGGTGCTTAGCCCGTATCGCATGGCGCTGTCCGCGCCGGGCGTGCTGTTCACGGCATTGGGGCTGGGCGCGTTGCTGTTGCCCTATATGACGATTGCCGCGAACCGGATCGTGGCGGGCGATGGCGTCATGGCGTGGCAGGTCGCGGCCCCCGGTGCCACATGGCCGGCTGTGGCCGTTATTGTCACCGGGCTGCTGATGGGGTTGCCTGCATCAATGCCGCGGCTGCGGCTGGGGGGCGCGGTGCTGGGCATTCCGGGTCTGATCGCGCTGTTGATACAAGGGGCACCCGCGCTGCTGGAAGGGGCGGGCGAATATGCCCGTGTGTCACCGGGCATCGGTTTCTGGTGTCTGCTTGCAGTCTTCATGCTGTTGCTGGCGGATGCGTTGGCAGGCATTGCGCCCGGCCCGTTGGCGCGCGGTGGCATGCTGGCGGCAGCGCTGGCGGGGCTGGCGGCCATCCTGTGGTCCGGCGCGTTGTCGGATCTGTCGGTTTTACAGGAATTTTCCAGCCGCCGGGATGCGTTTGTCAGCGCTGCATGGCGGCATCTGGGTCTGGCCTTCGGGTCGCTGACGGCGGCGGCGGTCATCGGGTTTCCGCTGGGTGTCCTGTGTCACCGTCGCGCGCAGTTGCGGGGCGCGACATTGCCGGTGCTCAGCTTTCTGCAGACCATTCCGTCACTGGCGATGTTTGGTCTGATGATCCCTGTCCTTGCCTGGGTTGGTACCGCAATTCCAGGGGCGCAGGCCATCGGCATTGCAGGTATCGGCTTTGCCCCGGCCTTTCTGGCGCTGGTGCTGTATTCGCTGCTGCCGGTAGTAGGCAATACCGTGGCCGGACTGGCCGCCACCCCGGTCGCCGCGCTAGAGGCCGCGCGCGGTATGGGCATGACGCCGCGCCAGCGCCTGTGGCGGGTGGAATTGCCGCTGGGACTGCCCATCATCCTGACCGGGCTGCGTATTGTTCTGGTCCAGAATATCGGGCTTGCCGTCATTGCGGGGCTTATCGGTGGTGGCGGGTTCGGCACATTTGTCTTTCAGGGGCTGAACCAGACCGCGACCGACCTGATCCTGCTGGGGGCGCTGCCCACAGTTGCGCTGGCCCTGACAGCTGCCATTGCCATGGATATCTTCGTAGAGTTGGCGCGCGTGATACCGGATACCGGACATGATTGAAATTGACCGCCTGACCAAAACCTATGGCGCAACCAAGGCCGTCGACTCTGTGTCGATGACAGTGGAAGCCGGGACGATTACTGCCATCGTCGGTACATCGGGGTCAGGGAAAACCACGCTGTTGCGCATGGTCAACCGACTGGAAGAACCCAGTGCAGGCGAAGTGCGCATCAACGGGACATCGACCCTGACGGTCAAGCCGCATATCCTGCGGCGGCGCATTGGCTATGCCATTCAGGGGCACGGCCTGTTTCCGCATCATACTGTGGCGCGCAATATCGCGGCTGTGCCCGAATTGCTGCAATGGCCCCGCGACAGGATCCGTGCGCGCGTTGATGAATTGCTGGACCTGTTTTCCATGGACCCGGCGCAGTTTCGCGACCGCTACCCGTCGGATCTGTCGGGTGGGCAGCAACAGCGCGTAGGCGTGGCCCGCGCTTTGGCATCGCGGCCTGATCTGTTGCTGATGGATGAACCCTTCGGCGCGCTGGACCCGATAATCCGCGCCCGCGCACAGGATGATCTGCGCCGCATCCAGCAAAAGCTGGGGTCAACGATCATGCTGGTTACCCATGACATGGAAGAAGCAATGCGTCTGGGCGACAAAGTGGCGGTGATGGATGCCGGGCGGCTGGTGCAATATGACACGCCTGCGCGGATCATCACCCGCCCCGCAACGGATTTTGTGGCCGATATGGTGGGCGATGTTGAACGCCCCTTGCGGCTGTTGTCGCTGATCCCCGTGTCGGAAATCGTTGCTGACGGCCCTGCCGATGGCGCGGCCCTGCCAGCGGGGGCCAGCCTGCGCGATGCGCTTTCCGCCTGTCTGTGGACAGGACGTTCTGCGGTGCCGGTGGAACAGGACGGTGTGCAGATCGGGCATGTGAGCCTTGATGCAATCCGCGCCCGCGTGGAATTCCACCCATGAGGCCCGCAATGGTCCTGCGACTGACAGTGCTGGTGCTGCTGCTGGCACTGGTCCTGCGCCCCGACTGGTTTGCGTCGGTCTTTGCGCCACTGGCACCTGCAGGCGGGCCTGTCATCTATACGCGCAATTCGCTTTTGTCGCTGTCGCTGAACCATCTGGGGCTTGTGCTTGCGGCAGCAGGCGCGGCGACGGTGATTGCCGTTTCGCTGGCCATTCTGGTGACCCGCCCGGCAGGGGTCGCATTCCGCCCGCTGGCGCGCAGCATCGCCAATATGGGGCAGACATTTCCCCCGGTTGCGGTGCTGGCGCTGGCCGTCCCGGCAATGGGTTTCGGGTCGGCGCCGACATTGGTGGCGCTGTTCCTGTATGGTCTGTTGCCCATTCTGGAAAACGCGATAACCGGCCTGACAAACCTGCCCCGCGCCACGATGGAGGCTGCGCGCGGCATCGGCCTGTCGCGCTGGCAGCGGCTGGTCCGTGTGGAATTGCCGCTTGCAATGCCGGTTATCCTGACGGGCATCCGCCTGTCGGTTGTCATCGCGCTGGGAACAGCGACAATCGGATCAACTGTTGCGGCCCATACGCTGGGCGAGGTGATTATTGCCGGACTGCTGACCAACAACACTGCCTTTGTTCTGCAGGGCGGGCTGATCGTGGGGCTGTTTGCCGTGCTGATCTATGACGCGATGGTGCAGATCGAAACCCGGCTTGCGCGGCGCATGCGCATCTGAGCAAAGCGGGCGGGTGGTTCTTGTCATCCACCACGGGCAATGCTGCATGGTTCCCGCCGCCATACCATTGTTTTGCAAGGCGAGATCAGAATTTCAGCCCAAAGCCGTCCGGTGGTAAAAGGTCACCGCAGACCAGACGGCTGAGGATGCGTGGAAGGGGCGGGATCATGGACATGGGGAACAGCAGCCGGTCCCGCAGTATCGGCAGCAAGTGGCTGTCTGACTGGTATTGCGGGGTAAAGGCCCAACTCATCAGTTGATAGATGCGCACATGCCAGCGCCTTGTGCGCGCATAAAGCTGCATGGCGCGGTCGGCATCCCCCTGCGCATGTTCCAGCGCCTGTGCCAGCGCCCACGCATCAAGCAGGGCCATATTCGCCCCCTGTCCCAGTTGCGGGCTGGCGCGGTGGGCCGCATCCCCGATATGAACAACGCCGTTGCCCCATGGCCTGCGCAATGTGCCGTGGCTGTAGCGCGCCATCGCCATCTGGCCCGGTTCCGTGATCTGCGCCGCAAAAGGGGCATATTCCGGCCAGAGCGTGATCGCCTCATCCCGCCAGCGGTCAAGACCTTGTTTGCACCAGCTTTCATGCGAGGATGCGGGAAGTGACCAGAAGATCGCCGCCTTCCGCGACGTGTCACCGTGCAGGGAACCGACTGGCAGCACACCCAGCATCCGCGACGCCTTGCGGTAGATCTGGCGCAGCTCATCCGGGGGCAGGCCAGTGTTTTCTGGCCAGTCAACCGTTGCCCAAAGCGCCCCATAACCCAATGGTTTCGCGCGCAGGGGCGAAAGGGGCGAGTGCGCGCCGCTGGCATCGATGATCATGCGGAACGGTCCGGCATCCTTGCGGCCCTCGAAGCAAAGCCGTTGATTGCGCTGTGCCGATACCTTGTGCCCGGTGACAATTTCCGCGCCTGCGCTGATGGCTGCATCCAGCACAACCTGAAAAAGTGCCGCGCGGTGAATCCCCAGCCCGAAGCGGGGGCCGCCGGGGCGATCATAATGCACATCCAGAACGCGGTGGCCGCCAACTGCCTCGTGGCCCAGCATGCGGTGAATGCGGTTGCCCTGGGCCAATGCTGCATCGCCAGCGCCGATCTGATGCAGAACCTTCATGCCCACGGGTTGTATGACCAGCCCTGACCCCACGGGACGCGCCTGATCGAACTGATCAAAGACCACCACCCGATGACCAGCCTGCGCAAGTGCTGCGGCAGCGGTCAAGCCACTGACCCCGGCCCCGGCGATGGCAATATGGTTTGTGTGCTTCATGTCGGGTGTTGCTTCCGGATGGCTTGTATCCGGGCCTACATACTTGCGGATAAATCCGGGAACAATCGATTTTGACCTGACATCGGGGCCTGCCTTTGGCCAGCGCATAACGACACCATGGGGACTGCTTGGCGGACTGTGCCCTAGGTGAACGCATGCAGCATCACCCAAACGCGCCTGAAAAGGGAAGGTCAGATATCGCCAAGATACGGCAGGAAAATCTTGGCATCAGCATGGACCAATCCAGATGCACTGGTTTGTTGGCACGCGGCCAGATATTGCGCAACTACATGATACCCGAGCGAATAACCTAGCCATCTGGGCAATTCCGAAGAACCGAAGAACCACGCCTCATGCCCATATTCACGGCTTCCCCATTCGTTCTGGACCTTGGTGATATGCGGGCGCAAAGTGCTGATCGTCATGCTCTCCCACTGTTCGGGCGGCCCTCCAAACGCTTCCTGTGAAAAGTGCCCTGCCAGCCCTTCTGAAATCAGCGCCTCACCGAGCGTATTCCCATATCCGGGTCCGTCCCATCGCGAGCAATGATGCAATTCATGAGCCAGCATTCTTTCCACAGACCTGCTGACATTCGCCCTCAGAGAAGGGTGTCTTGGGTCCACTGTAACATAAATCAGGCCAGCCTCTGGCGCGCATCCCAGATGCCCCTTCTCCGGGATAACGTGTGTACCGGCTTTGATCACCACATCGGTATCGCGCAACGGTAGCAGTTCAGCCGATGTGTCGAACGCGGTGTTCAGGAGTTCGGCGAGCCAGCCTTGCAGGCCGGAAAGCTGGTCGCGGGCGTCGAGGAAGTGCAGGATCATCTTGGGCATGACGCCCGCTACCACATCATGCGTGCCACGGGCAATTATGGGCCCGAACCGGTCCTGCGGCGGGCGGGATAGCGTCGTCATCGTGTCTGCCCCTCGTCGCGGTTCAGCTTGGTTCCCATCGCGCGATCTGCCTGACCTGTCACTGCTGCTGATGGTGGTCCTGCCCATACAGGTGACACGCGACGATTCGTCCTTGCGAATGACTTGTGGTTGGCTGCGTGGATTTGCAAACCTCACCCATGAACCTGTCGCAACGCGGGTGGAATGCGCAGCCACTTGGCGGGTTAATGGGCGAAGGCACTTCACCTTGCAGGCGCACAGCCCGCGCGCTTTTGCGGTCCGGGCGCAGGGGCAGGGCCGCAGATAACAGCGCTTCGGTATAGGGGTGCATGGGGCACTCAAAAATATCCTGCGTGTCCGCCAGTTCCACAAGCCGCCCCAGATACATCACTGCAATCTGGTCGGCCAGATAGCGCGTGGTGCCCAGATCATGTGCAACCACGACATAGCTGCACCCGTATTCGTCCTGAATATCCTTGAACAGGTTCATGATCTGCGAGCGGATAGAGACATCCAGCGCGGAAACCGGTTCATCAAGTATCAGGACTTCCGGACGCGCAACAATGGCAGAGGCAATGGCGATGCGCTGGCGCTGTCCGCCCGAGAATTCATGCGGGAAAAGCCGTGCCTGATCCGGGCGCAGCCCTACTGAAACCAGCGCCTCGTCCACGCGGCGGGTCAATTCACCGCGGGTCAGCTTTTCATTCACCACCAGCGTTTCTGCAACGATATCAAAAACGCGCATTCTGGGACTGAGCGACGCCCAGGGGTCCTGAAATACCGCCTGCACCTTGGTGCGGAAACGGCGTAGTGCCGCGCCCGACAGTGTATTGATATCCTCGCCATCGACCAGAATTTTCCCCGATGTCGGTTCAAGAAGCCGCAGCAGCATACGTGCCAGCGTGGTCTTGCCGCAGCCGGATTCGCCCACCAGTGCCAGTGTTTTGCCCTTTTGCAGTGACAGCGTCATGTCTTCGACCGCGCGCACAACCGCCGTTCTGCGCGACAGAAACCCGCCTGTGGGGACGTCGAAATGACGGGTGACGTTTTTCAGCTCCACAACCGGTGGGTTCATGCCATCTCTCCTGTTTTCCAGCAGGCGGCAAAATGACCTTGCCCGTGGTTTTTCCCCGGAACCGTCGGTGGCGAAACTGTTTTGCAGCGCGTATCTGCAAGGGGACATCGCGGCGCGAAACTGCATCCCGTGCCGATTTCGTGCAGGGCAGGGGGGTTCCCCTTGATGGCGTAAAGCCTGTCAACCTTGCGGTCGACATGTGGCACCGAGTTCAGAAGCGCGACAGTATAGGGGTGCGAGGGCGCGTTGAACACATCATCAACTGTCCCTTCTTCGACAATCCGGCCCGCATACATGACCACCAGCCGGTGGCACAGCCGCGCAACGATGCCCAGATCATGCGTGATGAAAACAATCGCAGTGCCGGTTTCCTGCTGTATCTGTTCAAGAAGTTCCAGATATTGCAGCTGGATCGTCACATCCAGCGCGGTCGTCGGTTCATCTGCGATGATGACCTTCGGCGCACCCGCGATTGAAATGGCACCGACAACGCGCTGTTTCATCCCGCCGCTCATCTGGTGGGGAAAGGCATGAACGCGGCGCGCGGCATCTGCGACATTCACTTTTTTCAGCAGGCTGATCGCCTTTTCCAGCAATCCGCCGCGCTGCTGATTGATCTGCAATGCCTCGATGACCTGATTTCCGATTGTATAGACCGGGTTCAGCGATGTGTGCGGATCCTGCAGGATCATCCCGATCTCTCGCCCGCGTATTCTGGTCATCTCGGATTCTGTCAACTGAACAAGGTCGCGCCCGTCAAGCCGGATCGACCCGCCCGCAATACGCCCGATAGGCCGCGGCAGCACACGCATGATCGACAGCGCCGTCATGGATTTGCCCGATCCCGACTCCCCCACGATGCCAAGCGTTTCGCCCTTGTTCACTGAAAATGAAACACCGCGCACCACTTCGATGGCACCACTGCTTAACGCAAGTTCGGTGCGCAGGTTCTTGACACACAGGATGGGGTCGTTTTTTGTCATGACACTATCCTCATGCCTGCCGCAGCTTCGGGTCCAGCCAGTCGCGCAGCCAGTCCCCGATCAGGTTGACCGACAGCACAGTCAGCAGGATCGCAAGACCAGGGAAAAGCGATATCCACCAGTTCGACACGATCAGTTGCCGCCCGTCCGCGACCAGCAATCCCCATGCCGGGGCCGGGCGCGGAATGCCAATACCAAGGAAGGACAGTGTTGCTTCCAGAATGATGACGACACCAATCTGCAACGTGGCCAGAACAATGATGGTATTCATGATATTGGGCAGGATGTAGCGCAGCACGATACGCCCGCCCGATGCACCTGCGACACGGGCACGGGCTACGAAGTCCCGCTCGCGCAGGGACAGGGTTTCCGCCCGCACCTGTCGCGCGAAGAAACCCCAGATCACGAACACGACCACCAGCACCACCAACCCCAGACTTGGACCGGAGATTGCAGCCAGCGCCAGTGCCAGCAGGATCGATGGCAGCGCGAAGGTGATATCCACAAGCCGCATGATGATGACATCGACCCAACCGCGCAGATATCCCGAAATCAGCCCGAGCGCGGTGCCAAGAATAGCACCAATGGCAATGCCAACCATCGATATTCCCAGCGCATATTTGGCACCGTGCAGGATACGACTGAGCATGCAGCGGCCCAGCCGGTCGGTCCCCAGCGGGTAATCCCAGCTTCCCCCGAACCCGACGGGCGGCTGCAACCGTGCCCGCAGGTTGCTGATATAGGGGTCATGCGGCGCGATCCATGTTGCAAGAAACGCAGGAATAATCAGCACCAGAAACAACAGTAAAATCGGGACAAGCGGCAAGCGGCGCAAGGCGCGTCGGCTCATGGTGTAATTCCCCGTATCAGGTGTTGCGGATGCGCGGATCAATCAGCGCATACAGGATATCGACAATCAGATTCGCCAGCAGGAACAGCACGGCGAAGAACAGAACCACGGTCTGCACCACAGGAAAATCGCGTCCCTGAATGGCCGTGATCGCCAGCCAGCCGGTGCCCGGCCAGTTGAACACGGTCTCGATCACGACGGAGCCGGTCAGCAAAGACCCTGCAAGCACCCCGAAATAAGTTACCGGCACAATCGCGGCATTGCGGAACGCATGTTTCCAGACCACCCGCCGTTCCCGCACGCCCTTCACGCGCGCCAGTTTGATGTATTCCGCGTCCAGCACTTCCAGCATTGCAGACCGTGTAAGCCGCGTAAGGGCTGCCACCTGAAACCACGCCATTGCGACCGCAGGCAGGATCATATGCGACAACCCGCCATAGCCCGATGTCGGAAACCAGCCCAGCATCACCGCGAATATCCACATCAGCACCAGCCCCAGCCAGAATGCCGGCAGGGACTGGCCCAGCAGCGCGATGACTGTCGCCACGGCATCCAGTGCAGTGTTCTTGTAAACAGCGGCCATAACACCCAGCGGCAGGGCCACGACAATACTGATCAGAAGGGCCAGTCCGCCCAGTTGCAGGGTGGCAGGCAAACGTTCCCACACCACTTCTGCGGCGGTTTGCCCTTTCCATTTCAGGCTGTCGCCGAAATCGCCCATCGCCGCGTTTTGCAGAAATGTCAGGTATTGCACCCAGATCGGACGGTCCAGACCCAGATGCCGGGTCACCTGTTCGATCTGTTGCGGGGTCGCATCATCAGGCAAAAGCGCATCAAGCGGGTTTCCCGAAAGATGGCTAAGACTGAACACGATCAACGTGATCACAAGCAATGAGATCAGGGCATAAAGGGTGCGCTTGAACAGGAAAGTCAGCATGACAGGGCATGACCTATTATGAGTAAAGAGGGGGGAAGAAGGCCGCACCTTTTTGGCGGGAACGGCCCCCTTCTTAACGATTGCGCATGCGCTTTACTGCGGTTCAATCAGATTGAAATGGCTTATCCCTGCCGAGGTGACACCCGGAAAGGTCCAGCCCGCAACTGTTTCAGGGTTGACCATGATTTCAGCGGACAGGCTGGCCAGCGGTGCAACCGCGTATTGCTCAAACGCCTGCTGGAATATCCGGCCTGCAAGCTCCTCTCGTTCCTGCGGGTCGGTTGACGCCGCATAGAGGGTGTTCAACTCCTCTATCACCGGATCTTCATAATTGACGTTCGGACGACCCGAACTGGCGTAGTAATTGCCGATGCCAACCGCGCTTGGCTTGACGGGCATGTTGCGCATCGGGTGGAACAATCTGGCTTCGCGCGCGCGGCGCAGCGCGCCAAGCCCCGCCCAGTCCAGTTCCACAATCTCGGTCTGGAACCCGACTTCATCCAGAAAGACCTGCATCAGTTCGGCCATGGTGGGGAATTCGGGGTTGCCGGCCAGATTTGACGACAGGATCGGAATGACCGGATTTTCAAAATCCTGCGGATACCCGGCTTCGGCCATCAGCGCCATGGCGCGTTCCGGGTCATACCCGTAATACTCCTCGAACATCTCTGCCAGATCTTCACGGTACCCTTCGTGACGCGGGTCCATGCCAAAGACCGGCAGGATGGATGCGCGCCCGTCATAGAGCACATCAATCACTGCTTCGCGGTCAATCGCGCGGTTGATGGCTTCGCGGATGCGAATGTCCAGCCATGGCAGCGTCGGGTCCAGCTTGTCATCACCTTCTGTCAGGAAGGTGCCATTGAACAACATCGCCGTCTGGTTGGCAGCATTGGATGACCCTATTGCTTCAAACCCTGCGTTAATGGCATCGGGCTGCAATTCGCGCGGCAGCACGGCCATGTCCGCCTCGCGCGACAAAAGTGTGGCCAGCGCGGTGGCTGGTTCGCCGATGAAACGCAGAACCAGCCGCTCTACTTCGGCATCGCGACCGGACCAGTGGTTCTCAACCCGTTCAAAAGTCAGACCCTGGCCGATATTCCGCGCCACAAACTGGAATTCGCCTGTTCCTGCGGGCCGGGTATCATATCCTTCCAGCCCTTCCGCATCATACTGGGCCTTGCTGTAAATCACCAACGATCCGCGACCACCATGGGCGAACAGAAAATCGATCTGGGGGCGCGGCAGGGTGAATTTGACGGTGCGTTCATCCAGCGCTTCGACCGCAACATCTTTCAGTTGCGCCACCCCGATCAGGGTGCTGTCCTCGCCGGTGTGCAGGGTGTGGCTATGAACCACATCCGCCGCCGTGACAGGGCCATAGCCGAAATGAAATTCAGCACCTTCATGCAGGGTGAAGGTCCATTCGGTGAAATCGTCATTATGCGACCAGCTTTCGGCAAGACCGCTGTTATCATACATTCCGGTAACAGGATCATGGCCGACCAGCCCTTGCATGGCGGGGCCAAGATTGAAATCGCCCGGCGTGTTCCAGTAACGGTTGGTTTCAACGGATGGGGGTGACATCGCCACGGTAATGGTCTGTGCGGATGTCAGGACAGTTGTGCCAAGCAATACCGCCAGGCTGACACCGGCTATTCTTGTTAGTTTCATGTTTTCCTCCTCCAAAAGCATCGGCGCCTTGTGACAGTTGTTTTTCGCAGAATGTCTGGAAACCTGTTTTACATGGTCACTGATATCGTTATCATGTGGATGAGGACAGGTCATGTCAATGCAATTATTCGGTTGTTCACACGAAGACGGAGCATGAAATGCGGGTTGCAATTTTGGGCGCAGGGGCGACAGGCGGATTGCTTGCTGTCGCATTGTCAGAAGCCGGGCATGATGTGTCGATACTGGTACGCGGTCCGCATCTGGATGCCATACGGGCAAACGGGCTTTGCCTGCGCGACCCGTCAGGGCAGGAAACCGTAATCCGCCTTCACGCAACGGATGATCCCGTGCAACTTGGGCCGCAGGATGTCCTGATTTCCACGCTGAAGGCCCCGGCGCTGGCGCAGGTCATCAGCGGCCTGCCCGCGTATCTGCGCGACTGTCCCATCATCATGGCCATGAATGGCGTGTTCTGGTGGTATGGCGTCGGGTTCCAGCCGCATGACCGGCCGCTGGATTGCACGTTGCTGGACCCCGGCGCGGTTCTGGCGGGCTTGCTTGATGCGACGCAGATTCAGGGCGCGATCATCTATGCCACCAATCAGGTCGTTGCGCCGGGTGTTGTCCAGAACCGAAGTGCGACAAACCGGTTTGCCATCGGTGGCCCGGTGCCGTCGGACCTGTCTGAAAATCTGGCCGCAAGCCTGTGCAGCGCGCGCGTGGAATTCACGCATACCGGGGACATCCGCTATCAGATGTGGCACAAATTGCTGCGCAACCTGTCATCAGCCCCGATATCGGTGCTGACCGGCGCGCGCGTGCGCGAAATCAACCAGATGCCGGACACCGCGCGCCTGGCCCGCGCGCTGTTTCTGGAAGGGGCGGATGTCGCCCGCAGCCATGGTTTTGACGGGCTTGCGGATGACGTTGATCAGGTCATTGCACCGGGCAAAGGCGCGCTGCAGGTGCCATCCATGCGGCAGGATTTCGACCTTGGGCGCCCGATGGAAATCGATTCCATGCTGCGGATCGTCCAGCATTTCGCGCGCGGGGCAGGGGTGGCAACGCCGGTGCTGGATGTCGTACTGCCGCTGGTGGTGCTGGCCGCGCAGACCGCAGGGTGCTATCCGCGACCGACATAGGGCATTTTGGTGGCCATGATGGTCATGAACTGCACATTCGTTTCCAGCGGCAAGTTTGCCATGTGCAATACGGCGTCTGCCACATGCGCCACATCCATCACCGGTTCTGGTCGCAATGTGCCGTCGGCTTGGGGAACACCCTTGCCCATCGCTTCGGTCATGTCGGATGCGGCGTTGCCGATATCGATCTGCCCGCAAGCGATGTCATGCTTGCGCCCGTCCAGCGACAAAGTGCGCGTCAGCCCGGTAATGGCGGTTTTGGTGGTGGTATAGGGCACCGACCCCACGCGCGGCACATGCGCCGAGATTGAACCGTTATTGATGATCCGCCCGCCTTTGGGGTCTTGCGCACGCATCATGGCGAATGCCCCCCGCGCGATCAGAAACGCCCCGTCAAGGTTGACTGAAACAACGCGCCGCCAGTCTTCCCATGAAATATCGGCGATTTCGGTTGCCGGCAGGCTGATGCCCGCATTGTTGAACACTACATCCAGCCGCCCGAAACGGTCCTGAATGGCTGCAAACAACCCATCCACCTGTTCGGGGCTGGATACATCGCATGGATGCACCATCGCGCGTTCGGGTGCTGCGGCCGCAACTGCGTCCAGCCCGGCACGACCGCGCGCTGCCAGAACAACATGATGCCCGGCGGCCAGAAACGCATTCGCGCAGGCACGCCCGATCCCCTGACTGGCCCCGGTAATCAGAACGACTTTGGTTTCTGTCATCTGCGTCATCTCCTGTTCAGGCCGGTCTGCCGACAAGCACACCTGTCGGGATCGGCAATTGATCGGCTGCGAAAACGATATGGAATACATGCCCGTCGAACATGTCAAACAGGGCTTGCGATGCGGCCTTGCTGGCATAGCGGATATCTGAATCAAGCGCTTCGGCAATTGCTTCGCGCGACGGGAATTTCATCGCGATGACCAGTTCCAGATGCGTGTCTGGACGGTCGCTTTCCACCTCGCGCAGAAGGCGGACTTCCTGCACATGGGGAAAACGTGTCCAAAGCGCATGAAGTTCTGCCTTGATATGGGCATCAAAGGCGTCTTGCTTGCCGGGCTTCACATGACCCTGAAAAAACGCACATCGCACAAACATCCGGTCACCCTTCCTGTTGGGACATCTCGTCGAAAACCCGTTTCACGCGCGCCACGGTCACATCATCTGGCCGCACACCCTGTGCGTGGTCACATAGCTCATGCACCTGCGCTTCGCTGTTCAGCCCGACGATGACACTGGCGCAACTTGCCGTCAGCAACGGAAAACGGATTGCAAAGCGCGTCATGTCTGCAGCGGCTTCGGGCAGCACGGCGGCAAGCCGGGCGCGATGGGCAAAGGCGGTGGCGTATTTCGGCTTTGCCAGCCTGTGTTCGCGGGGTAGTGCGGCGTGGTCTGCATAGCGGCTGGTCAGCACGCCCTCATAAAGCGGACGGATCGCAAGAAAACCCTGACCACGCGCGGCGGCGTCCTGAATAAGGGGGCGCATTTCCATCTCAATCGGGTTGTAATAGGCAATCAGCGCGCGGTTGCCGGGGATGTCCAGCGCGGCCCCGGCGCTTTGCGGGAAATAAGGAAAGCAGCCCATATGGGCGACCTTTCCCTTGTCGCGCAAGCGTTCAAAACATTCACCCACAGCATCGCGGATTTTTGCAAGCAGCGTCAGGCGCGGGGCTTCTTCATGTGGACGACAGCGCCACATCCATTGCACCAACGCGATGCGGTCGGTGCATAATTCGCGCAGCGCATCGTCAATGCGCGCTTCCAGCTTCGCCGGGTCGAACCCGTCATCGTCCCAATCGGGGACCGGTGCCTTGATGACATGCAGCAGGTCATGCCGTTCCGGGTGGTTGCGCAGAACCGGCGTCATCAGCCACCGGACGCCATATTCATAGCTGGAATGAATAAGGTTCACACCTCGTTCAATCGCCACTTCCATGGCGCGCTGGTGTTGCCTGACCGCCGGGTCATCATGTGCCTGCGGTGCCCGCATCGGGCCATAGCAGATGACCGAAACATCCAGATCTGTGCCCATCAGGCGGCGTTTATCCATCAGGCGGCCCCCAGACTGGCTGCGAATTCCGCCAGATCGGCAACAAAGCTGTCGGGGTGTTCAGCCTGAAGGGAATGTCCGCCATCCGCATAGGTGACTGTGCGGGCATCGGGCAGGCGGGCCGTCAGTTCATCAACATCGGGCTGAATGCGGAATAACCTGTCCTGCAGCCCCGTCATGACCAGCACCGGCAAGGAAAGGTCCTGCCACGCAATATCCCATTGCGCCTGTTTGACACCTTCGGCCAGTCGCCTGCGCGGGTGGTCGGCGGGCCATGGTGTATAGCCTTCTTCCGGCAGATGGGTCGTGCGCAGCTTTTCCAACTGGTCCACCCCCGACAGGACAGGGCGCAGCACATCCAGCACCAGGGGCATCCCTCCTATGCCGATCAGCCGTTCTTCCAGCGTATTGATCCATTCCACCTGCGCATTCTGTTTACGCAATGTATTGATCAGCACCAGCCCTTCCGCCTGTGCCCCGGCCAGCAGGGCCGAAGCCCCGAACAACCCACCAATCGACAGCCCCACCAGAATGGGCCGCCGGGGTACGATACGTGCCAGAACCGTGCCCGTATCAGAGATGATTTCTGCCGGTGTAAGGGTCGCATCAGGGCCGAACCGTGTCTTCCCCTGTCCGCGATAATCAAAACTGAGCGTCCCGAAACCCCGTGCGCGCAGTGCAGGCGCAAGGGTTTCTTCCCACACTTGTGTTGTCGCGCCCATGGAGTTCAGGAACACGAATGTCGCTTTGTCACCCTGCGGTGAGTGGTGGATCGCGTGGATTGCGTTATCCGGATCAAGCTCCAGGAAAAGCGTGGTGTCACTGTTGGACATACCGGCGGCTCCCATATGTTTCAGACTTTGCAGCAGGTTATGATATCGTTATCATACATGCAAGCCATTCGGTGGAATCTGTACAAGAATGAAAGGGAAATCATGTTCACACGCAGCGCTATTTTTCGCGGCCGCATCCATGACGGGATGAAAGACGCCTTTTATGACGCTGTTCGCACGCGGTTGTTGCCGGCATGGCAGCAGATGTTGCACGCGCAGGCGGTGCGCCTCTATCATCCGCTTGAAGCCGAGCAACCCGGCGAGGATGTCTTCCTTGTTCAGGAAATCGACTACCCCACCCGCGACGCCATAGCGCAAGCGCTGGCATCCGACCGCAGGCTTGCGGCGATGGACGCCCTTGCATCGGTGCGCCACATGTATGAGGGCAGCCATTATCACATCATCTACCAAAGGCTTTGATCGCTGGCGCGCGGCCCGAAGATCAGCGCATCGGTCGCGCGCAGTGCCAGCACAATGGATTGAATGATCAGCAAACCGCCGCCGACAGGCATGGCCAGCCGCCCCAGCGCAACCGGGAAATAGCTGGACGGGCTGGTCTGCCCGGCCCCCAGTTCGACAAACCTGATACCGTATTTCAGCAGGAAATAGCCAAAACCGGCCACCACCAGATTGACCAGCAGGAAATGCAGTATCCGCACGCGCCCGCCCAGACGGTCACGCAGCAGATCGACCTGCAGGTGAAACCCCATGCGCAGGCAGACGGCCGTGCCGATCATCGCGATATACCCGGACAGATAGACGGCAAGTTCCTCAACCCAGGGCAGCGGAAAATTCACCACATAGCGCACGGCGACCTGCAAAAGCAGCATCGTCAGCACACCCAGAAGCGCCGCCCCCATGGCGATGCGCGACAGCCAGTCGATGGCGCCAGCACCCCGGTCGATCCAGTCAATTGCATGTCGCAAGGCAGGGGTGTGTCCGGTCATAGCCCCACTCCTCCCAGTTCAAAGAATGCCGGCAGTGTTTCGGATATGGCGGGGATCATCAGGATAATTACCGCCAACACCACTTCCAGGATGATCATCGGCCACATGTATTTCAGGATATCGGGCATCGAACAGCGCCCTATCAGGCATGCGGTCAGAAGTGCCCCGCCCACTGGCGGGGTCAGATGGCCCACCCCCAGCACGATGATGATGATCAGCGCAGTATGCACCGGCGAGAACCCGAGTTGGTAGAATATCGGAATGATGATCGGACCGAACAGCAGGATATTCGCAGTCCGCCCGACAAACATGCCCGCAATCAGCAATACGATCAGGATCAGTGAAACGATCACGAAGGGGCTTTGCGACACAGTCGTCAGCGCGCCCAGAACCGCTTGGGGGATGTGCTGAATCGCAACGATATAGGAAAATGACAGCCCGACGCCGGAAATGATCAGCACAGCGGCAGAGGTGATTGCCGATGAGACAAGAATCGGCCCCATCTCGGTGATGCGGATCGATCTGTAGACAAGCAATGTCATGATCAGCGCATAAAGAACGGCGACGGCTGCGGCCTCGACAGTGGTAAAAATACCGCCGAAAATGCCGATCAGGATGATGGCGGGCATGCCCAGTGGGGCAAGGCCCGCGCGCAGTGCCACCCAGACCTGCCGGAGATTGGCGCGCGGATGCAGCGGCAGGCTGTATTTCCGCGCCATGACATAGGCAAGGATCATGTAGCAGACCGCCATGAAAGCGCCGACGCTGACACCCGCCGCAAACAGCGCACCGACAGGCACCCCGAACACCGCACCATAGACTACCATCACAATTGACGGGGGCAGGGTAGGGGACAGGGTGGCCGATTGCGCCGTGATGGCCGCCGCATAACCGCGTGGATAGCCATCCTTGACCATGGCAGGCACAACCGTCGACCCCATCGCCGCAATATCCGCCTGACCAGAGCCGGAAATACCGGCGAAAAACACGCTGGACAGGATATTCACCTGCGCCAGACCGCCGCGCATATGCCCGACAAAGGCGCGCGCGACATCCAGCAGCCGGTCAATCAGCTTGCCCCGCACCATGATTTCGCCTGCCAGAATGAACATCGGCACCGCGAGGAAGGTAAAGGATGTCACACCATTGAAGATGCGCTGGTTAAGGATGATCAGCGTCGATTCCCGACCCGTATCGATGAAATGCACAAGGGTTGAAAGCCCCATGGCCGCGAAGATCGGCACCCCAAGCAGGATGCCGATAATCAGGACTGCGAGCAGAAGAAGGATGATGGCCATGAGACAGATGTTCCGTTGACCTGACCGACCGGTGGGAACCGGTCGGCACAGGCTGGTGACCGGGGATCAGCGCGCGCGGATGGCGTCGATGGCGGATTGCGCCTGTTCGGCGAAATCAGCATCAAGATTGTCGGCGATGAATTGCTGCCCGACAGGGAAAGCTGTTTCCTGCCAGACCGCCGCTTCGGCAGGCGAAAGGATGGTGATATTCGCGCCAGCCGCCGCCGCATCGCGAAGTGCATCAAGTTCTGCTGTCATTGCGGCACCGTTCTGGATGATGATGGACAGATCAGATGCTGCGCTGATGATGTCGCGTTGTGCATCGGTCAGGGTTTGCCAGAACTCTTCGTTGACCAGATAGGCCATGTAGGAAAAGCTGTGTCCTGTCATCGTGATATTGCCCAGAAGATCGACATGCCCCGCGCTCATGGCGCCCGAAAGGCTGCCTTCGGTCGCATCGATGATCCCGGTCTGAAGGCCCTGGTTCCGCTCAGACCCCGACAGCCCGACAACTGATCCGATGCCAAGCCCCTGCCAGACAGCAATATTCAGCGGCCCTGGCGGAACGCGCAGCTTGACCGGGCCAAGATCAGATGGCAGGCGGATCGGCCCATGCCGGGAATAAAGATTGCGGACGGAATTTTCGGCCGCGCCAAGGAAGCGGATCGTATCACCTGAACGTTCAAGAATGTGGTCGCGCACGAAGCCGACAAGTTCCTGATCGCGCATCAAGGCATAGAATTCGTTGCGGTTGGCGAAAAGATACGGAGCATCAAACATCTGCACATTCGGGGCAATGCCTGAAAGGCCGTGAATGCCCACCACATAGAATTCCAGCTCGCCCAGGCGCATCTGGTCCACCACATCGCGGTCCCCGCCAAGCGTGCTGTGAATGACCAGATTGACCTGAATTTCCCCTGCAGATTGTCCTTCGACAATGGCCTTGAATGCTTCGGCTGCAACGACGGAACTGGGGTTTTCGGAATGCGCATAGGTCATCTGCACCTGCGCCAGAGCAGAGTTTGCAAGCATCAGGCCAGCAACCCCGGTTGCGGCAACCTTTCGTATGAATGATGGTAGCGTCATGTTATGTCCTCCCTTATGGTATCGTTATCATTTCAACATTGACCTGTCCACGTCAATTCTTTTTTTGCAATTTTCTGGCAGAAACAGGTCAGGCCGTCGCGCCAAGCCCCCGCGGGAATGATCCCCGCAGTTGCTGTGGCAGTCCTTCGTCAGCGGTGTGTCGCGGGGCGGTAGTGGGCCACTCTGCGGCCTTCGGGAAACGCCGGGACCAACCAGCGTTCACCCGCATTCAAGGATCTAGATCGAGGATTCGCGCAGCAATAATCGCGGCTGGATATGTTCGCAGATTGCCTCGGTTGTGCTGTTATCCAGCACTTTGCAAATCAAGCTGGCCGCGCGCGCGCCGATTTCCTTGGGTCCGGGGTCAATTGTGGTGATCGAGGGCACGCAGATCGCGCCAACCTCGTAATTGCCGAAACCGGCGATGGAAATCTGGCCCGGTACAGGAATGCCACGCCGTTGGCAGGCACTCAGGGCACCAAAAGCAGACAAATCCGACACGCAGATCACAGCTTCGGTATCGGGCGCGGTGTCCAGCAGATGAACCATCGCGTCGGCCCCTTCGCGCATGGAAATCGGTGGTGGGCCTGCCGCAATCAGGCGTGTCGCATCCAGCCCATGCCGCTGCATCGCGGCCACAAAACCCAGCCGCCTGTCCAGCCCGCGTGTATCGCGGTCCGCATCGCCGCCGATAAATGCAATCCGCGTCAGACCTTTTGCGACGAAATGGTCAACCATGGACTGCACGGCCTGCGCATTCGAAAAACCGATCACGTGATTCAACGCTGCTTCCGGAAGATCCCAGGTTTCGATGACCGGGACATTCGCGTTAGTCAGCAATCTGCGGCAGCGCGGGGTATGCTTCCCCCCGGTCACGACAACTGCTTGCGGCTTCCGGCGCAAAAGTTGTTCGATAAGACGTTCTTCTTCCTGCATGTCGTAATTCGTGTACCCAAGCAGGATTTGAAGCCCTCGATGCTTCAGCCCTTCATTCAGTGCCCCAACAGTGTCGGCGAAATTGGCATTGTTTATCGACGGAATCGTGACTGCCACGAAATCGGTTTTCTGGGATCGCAGGCTGGACGCTGTGCTGTCCAGCACGTATCCCAGTTCTTCTGCTGCCGCCAGAATGCGCGCGCGCGTCGCGTCATTGACCAGACTGCCCGGCTTGAATGCCCGGCTGACCGTCATGGGCGATACGCCCGCCTTGCGGGCAACATCTGTCATTGTGGGTGATTTGCGCGGATTGTCCATCCTATGTCGCTATCGTGGGTTATGCGTTCAATCCAGTCTTTCGTTCCGCGCAGGGCATTTACACTGCGTCCTTGTTGGAATTGGGCAACGGGTTTCCCGCACCGGTGAAGAATTCCATCAGCGCGGCCTGATCCTCGCCGCCAAGCCCTGCTGCTGTCAGCATCCGGTGTATTTCAGCGCACAGGGCGGTCATCGGCATTGCGGTGTTGCTCAGACGCGCAAGATCCTGTGCGCCGTTCAGATCCTTGACCATATTGTCAATCCGGCCGGTGCGTCGATAATCGCGCGCGGCAAAACGCGGCATGTATTCCTGCAGCAATGCGGAATCTGCACGCCCCCCGCGCAAGGCCTGCGGAATGCGGCTTGCATCGACGCCGGCGGCTTCGGCCAGTGCAGTGGCTTCTGCCACGGCCATAAAACCCAGACCGCACAGAACCTGATTTATCAGCTTGGTCGTCTGGCCCGCCCCGGCTGGCCCCATATGCGTCTGGTTTGCTGCAACCTTGGCCAGGACGGACTGCGCCCTTGCCACGTCAGCTTCTTCCCCGCCCTGCATAAGTGTCAACTCGCCCGTGGCGGCTTTGGGAATGCCACCGGACAAGGGGCTGTCAACCCATGCAAGACCCTGCGCCTTGGCGCGCGCGGCCAGATTCTGGGTTGTGGTCGGATCAATTGACGACATGTCGATGATAAGTGTGCCCGGTTCCGCGCCTGCGGCCACCCCCTCCGGCCCGAAAACCGCAGCGTCCACAATGCGCGGACTGTTCAGGCTTAGAATAACAGCCGATGCAGACCGCGCTGCATCGGCGCCGCTTGCCGCCGCGGTCGCGCCGCATGCGACCAGCGCATCCACTTTCTGTTGGTCAAGGTCGAATACCGACAGCGCCGTCCCGGTCCTGACAAGTCGTGCGCCAATCGCGCCACCCATAGCGCCGGCACCGATAAGGGCGATTTTCGTGGCCATGTTATGTTCCTGTCTGTTGCGATGTGTTCAGAGCGAGGCGGTGATGCCACCATCGACGAAAAGCGTGTGGCCATTGACGAAGCTTGCGGCATCGGATGCAAGGAAAATACAGGCGCCCTGCAATTCTTCGACCTTGCCCCAGCGCCCCGCTGGCGTGCGTTTTGCCAGCCATGCAGAAAATTCCGGGTCCGATACCAGCGCCGCATTCAAGGGTGTGTCGAAATATCCTGGCGCGATCGCATTGCAGTTCAGCCCATGCGGCGCCCAGTCCGTTGCCATGCCCTTGGTCAGGTTCGCAACAGCACCTTTGGTGGCCGTATAGGGTGCAATACCCGGGCGGGCCAGCAACGTCTGGACACTGGCGATATTGATGATGCGCCCATACCCACGCGCGATCATGTGGCGCGCAACAGCCTGGCCCACATGGAACGCGCTGGCGATATTGGTCTGCAACAGCTTCTCGAACATCTCGGCGGGGAAATCCTGCAGGGGTGCGCGGTGCTGCATGCCCGCATTGTTGACCAGAATGTCAATCGCACCATGTGCTGCCTCGAAGCCATCAACAGCGTTGCGCACGTCGTCGTGGCTGGTGACATCAAAGGCCAATGTAGTGGCCCCCGGAATACTGGCAGCGGCCTTGGCCAGCTTGGCTTCGTCACGCCCGTTCAACACGATTTGCGCGCCCGCGTCTGCAAGTCCACGGGCAAGCGCGAAGCCTATGCCCTGCGAAGATCCAGTGATCAGGGCACGCTTGCCGGTCAGATCAAACAAAGTGTAAGTCATGCAAACTTCCTTCTGATTTCGCTGGACAACCCAGCATTTAGCTGAGTATGTTAACGATATCACGAAAGGTCAACATCAAAACCTCCCAGCAAAACGGATTGTCGTATGTCCAAGCCGCACATTCTTCAGATGGGCCAATTGCCCGAATGGGATGAAGCCCCGTTGCACGACACCTATCAGGTGCATCGCTATTATGACGCGCCCGACAAAGGTGCATTCCTGTCCGAAATCGGCCCCGGAATAAAAGCCATCGCCACGCGCGGCGATCTGGGCGCGGGTGCAGATGTGATAGCCGCTTGCCCGGCACTGGAAATCATCTCGGTCTTCGGTGTCGGCTATGACGCGGTGGACCTGACTGCCTGTGCCGCCCGCGGCATTGCCGTGACCAACACGCCCGATGTTCTGACTGATGATTGCGCCGATCTGGCCCTTGGCATGTGGCTGGCCCTGTCGCGCGGTATTGTCGCAGCGGATGCCTGGGCGCGGTCGGGGGACTGGGCCTTGAAAGGCGGGTTCCCGTTGCAACACCGCGCCTGCAGCAAGCGCGCGGGTATTCTGGGTCTTGGCCGGATCGGGATGGCGGTTGCGCGGCGGCTTCAGGGATTTGGCATGCAAATTTCCTACAATGCCCGCACACCGCGGGCAGATTGCGCCGACTGGCAGTTCGTCGCGTCCGCGACCGAACTGGCCACCCAATGCGATGTTCTGTTCGTGACACTGGCCGCCACCGCCCAGACACGGCACATCGTGAATGCCAGCATGCTGGACGCGCTTGGCCCCGACGGGCTGCTGGTCAATATTTCCCGCGCGCAGAATATCGATGAAGGGGCGCTGCTTGACGCGCTGGAACAGGGGCGGTTGCGCGGGGCCGCGCTGGATGTGTTCGAAGGAGAGCCGCAGCTGAACCCGCGCTTTGCCCGGCTTGGCAATGTGTTGCTGCAACCCCATCACGCCAGCGGCACGTTTGAAACCCGCCGGGCCATGGGCCAGTTGATGCGCGATAATCTGGCGGCGCATTTCGCGGGCAAACCCCTTCTGACGCAGGTGCAGTGATGAAAGCCATCGTCATCCATGCCGCGCGCGATTTGCGCGTGGAGGAGTATGCCCCCGACCCCCTCGGCCCGGGTCAGCTGCGCCTGCGACTGGCAACTGGCGGGGTTTGCGGATCGGACCTGCATTACTACCACAACGGCGGCTTTGGCGCGGTCCGGCTGCGCGAACCCATGGTGCTGGGGCACGAAGTTTCGGCCTATGTCATCGAACTGGGGCCGGGGGTGGATCGCTTCACATGCGGTCAACTGGTTGCCGTATCGCCCAGCAGGCCCTGTGCTACATGCCGCTATTGCCACGAAGGCTTGCCCAATCACTGCCTGAACATGCGGTTTTACGGCTCTGCCATGCCGTTCCCGCATATTCAGGGGGCATTCCGCGAAGAACTGATCGCCAATGCCGCACAATGCGTCGACGCCACAGGCCTGAGCGCGGGCGAAGCCGCCATGGCTGAACCGCTGGCGGTGACGCTGCATGCCACCGGGCGCGCGGGATCCATGACGGGCAAGCGTGCGCTGGTCACGGGTTGCGGCCCGATCGGCGTGTTGTCCATCCTGTGCGCGCGGCGCGCGGGTGCAGCAGAAATCGTCGCAACTGACCTGTCGGATTTCACCCTTGGCATGGCGCGCGCCTGCGGGGCGGATCATGTCATCAACATGGCCGACACCCCCGATGCGCTGGATCGCTTCACCGCGGACAAGGGCTATTTCGACGTGCTTTATGAATGCACCGGCGTCGCGCAGGCGCTTGGTCAGGGCATCAATGCGTTGCGCCCGCGCGGTGTGGTTCTGCAACTGGGTCTTGGCGGGGACATGACCCTGCCGATGATGGCAATCACCGCGAAAGAACTGGACCTGCGCGGTTCTTTCCGGTTTCACCCCGAATTCGCAACCGGAGTCGAACTGATGCAGAAAGGTCTGATAGACGTGAAACCCCTGATCACGCAGACAGTGCCCCTGAACGATGCTGAACGCGCGTTCCGGCTGGCATCGGATCGCAGTCAGGCCATGAAAGCTCAGATCATGTTCTCAGGGGTGTAGACAACAGCATGACACTGGAACCGTGGACCTTTTCCGACCTGCCTGCGTACAGGAGTGACCTTGCCCCCACACCGGAAGCAGGGTCGCGGCAGGGTTTTGCAGGTGATCCGCTTAATGCCGGGGTTCCGGTGAAAGATCTTTGCAACAGCGACCCCGACACAGCAACGCGCGCAGACCGTATGCCAGTCACGCCCTCCGCTGTGCCACACGAATGGGCCGCATGGCCATATCCGAAAGGCAGCGATATATGACATCCGACCCCCACAAATCCCCCCCCAAGAAGTACCGTTCACAGGAATGGTTTGACAATGCTGACAATCCCGGGATGACGGCGTTGTATCTGGAGCGTTATCTGAATCAGGAATACACGCGTGCTGAATTGCAGGGCGGGCGGCC
>NZ_JAQZSM010000018.1 GCF_028745735.1 Roseinatronobacter alkalisoli | reverse complement strand
TCCCCGAGGATTAACATTGTGAATCCATGGAGTTAGATAGGCTGCATGAGCAAGCCATCACCCACCCCCGACCGGACGACGAACTGGTCCAGCTACACTGCATCGCTGCGCAAGCGCGGTTCTCTGTTGATCTGGCTGGACAAGGACATGACCTGGCTCGCTCCGCAGGATGGCAACCCCGGTCGGCCTGCGGTCTTCTCGGATGCGGCGATCCAGTTCTGCCTGACCATCAAGGTTCTTTTCAAGCTGCCGCTCCGCCAAACAACTGGAATGGTGGCCAGCTTGCTCAAGTTGTCGGGCTTGGATTGGGCGGTACCCGACTATACGACGCTATGCCGACGGCAAAAGACGCTGGCCGTCCAGATACCGTATCGGCGCGTCGATGGCCCCTTGAACCTGCTCGTGGATAGCACCGGGATCAAGTTCCTCGGCGATGGTGAGTGGCAGGCGCGCAAGCAGGGCGTTCAGGGCAGACGCCAATGGCGCAAGGTCCATCTGGCCACGGACACCGCTACGTCCGACATCCGGGCGGTGGAGTTCACCTCCAGCAGCAACGGCGACAGTCCGATCTTGCCAGACCTGCTGGACCAGATCCCCGAGGGCGAAGACATCGGCTCGGTAACTGCCGACGGCGCCTATGACACCCGCCGCTGCCATACCGCCATCATCGACCGTCATGCCACTCCGATCATCCCTATCCGCAAGAACGGCCGACCATGGAAAGAAGACTGCCCGGCGGCAATCGCCCGGAACGAAATACTGCGAGCCACCCGACACTATGGCAGGGCGTTCTGGAAGCGCTGGACTGTATACCATGTCCGAAGCAGGATCGAAGCAAGATGCGGCGCCTCAAGGCCTTCGGCGAACGCATCAATGCCAGAGACCCCGACCGCCAGACCGCAGAAATCCAAATACGCATCGCCCTTATGAACCGCTTCTCGGCCCTCGGAACGGCCGAGATCGTCCGCGTGACCTGAGCTGAAGGGGAAAGGGGGGCATCACGTCTCAGCACTGACTTACGCAACAACGCCAAGCAGCTTGCATGCCGTGCTGATCCCCACAAGACCTTAGCCTGGCACCACCACGAAACCTTGCCTGTTCGCGCAAACGGGGAGAATCTGTGGAATGTGTGCACCCCGCTAGGTGTTTCGGTGCGGCGCCGTCTTGGCGGACAGGCTGTCCCACCGGAACCGGTCCGGGATCGGGCGTTAATTGGCACGTGAACGGGACGTCGAATCTAAATTGATACCCCATTGATTTATTATTTATCCAGTGTTAGCATTTTTTCCAGATCGCGTTCTGCGCGGCGCAGGGAGGAACATTCCAGATGACAGCAATGTCGGCCCGCATGGCGGACCCGTCGCCGCAAACAAGCGTGGGTTGCGGCATTCTGCGCGCATGCGTCCGGGCATAGTGGCATGTGCGGGGAGCACATGACGCATCTGACCCTCAGCGCGATGAAGCTGATTTAAACGGTTGCACCGCAGGCTGGACAGGCGGCTGAGAATATTACCAATGGGAGGACCTAAATGAAAAAGAACATCGCAATATCCGCCTTCGCCGTTTTGGCAGCAAGTGCGGCGCATGGACAGGAACTGCGCTTCATGTGCTATCAGGACGGCAATGAATGCGACGTCTGGGCCGAAGCGTTCCAGACCTTCGAAGCAGAGAACCCTGGCATCACGGTTGTGGTAGATGTTGTGCCGTATCAGGCGATTTTGGAATCACTGCCGGTTCAGCTAGAGGTCGGCGAAGGCCCTGATCTGGCCCGTGTCACCGATTACGGCGGCCTTGCGCGTTTCATGCTGGATGTGCGCCCCTTCGTTGACGATCCTGACATGATCGAAGCGCGCTACGGCCAGTCCCTAGCTTGGGCGCGGGTGGGCGACAATGCACCTGACGGGATTTACAACATTGTTGACCAGCTGACGGCAACAGGCGGCTTCGCCAACCAGACATTGTTCGAGCAAGCAGGCGTGGAAATGCCAGCGCCGGGTGCAAGCTGGGCAGAATGGGCTGAAGCCTCGGTTGCGGTGCGTGATACAACAGGTGTCGATTTTGCTATGGCACTTGACCGCACAGGGCACCGCTTTGCCGCGCCCGCCATTTCCTTTGGCGCAGCGCTGTTTGACGACACGGGCGAGGCGCTGGTCATTGACGACGGGTTCCGCGCGTTTGCCGAACAATTCGTTGACTGGCACGAAAATGGCGTAATGGCGCGGGACGTTTGGGCTGGCGCGGGGGGTGGCACCTATCAAGATGCGGCTGCCGAATTCATCAATGCCAATCTGGTGATGTATTATTCCGGCAGTTGGCAAATTGGCCGCTTCGGACGTGACATTGGCGATGCGTTCGACTGGGTCGCCACGGGCGGCGTTTGCGGGCCTGAAGCGTGCACCGGTATGCCGGGCGGTGCTGGCGTTGTGGGCTTCAATCATACCGAGCATCCCGAAGCGGTGGGCAAGCTGATAGGTTTCGTGGCGCGCGATGACGTGCAGGCACAGGTTTTGGCACAGACGCGCAACCTGCCCGCCAATGCCGAATTGCAGGCCAACGGGATCGACTATCAGGACGTAATGCCCGAAGTTGCCGCCGCGCTGACGGTCTTTGCGGCTTCCGTACCGACCTTTTCCGATACGGCCTATGCGCTGCAGGGTTATCAGTTCAACCGCGCGGTCTTTACCAGCATTCCAGCACGTCTGACACAGGCGATTGTGGGCGAATTGCCGCTGGACGACGCGCTTGACCGGCTGCATCAGGACGTTGCAGACGCCATCGCCGAGGCGCGCTAACACCCCGAATGCCCGGCCCCCTTCGGGCCGGGCACCCCTGAACAACAGGACCACACAAGATGACAGCGATCTTCCGCACCCTTTACGAGGGGGCCTTCAACCTTTTTGAAAAGCCGATGCGGATGCTTCAATACAGCCTCGGCGCACACCGCATGGCTTGGGTCTTTTTGCTACCTAACCTGTTGATCTTCATTCTTTTTACATATCTGCCTATCCTACTGAATATCTGGTATTCCACCACAGGCGGTGACCGCATTTTGCTGGGTGACCGCAATTGGGTGGGCGCTGAAAACTTCGCGACCCTGTTTGATTGCGGGTCATATATGGACCCGAATTCGTGCCGCCGCGATCTGTTCTGGCGCGCGGTGCATAATACGGGTTGGTTTGTTGTGCTGCAGGTGGGGTTCATGATCCTGCTGTCCTTGATGGCGGCGTTAATCCTGAACCGCAATATCCCGCTAAAGGGGTTCTTCCGCGCGGTTTTCTTCTATCCGGTGCTGTTGTCACCTGTGGTGGTCGCGCTGATCTGGAAATGGATTTTGCAGCGCAATGGCGTGCTGAACGCAGGCTTGGACTGGGCGGGGATGGGCACGGTCCATTGGTTGCTGGACCCGTCATGGGCGTTTTTCTGGATCGTGTTCGTGTCGATCTGGGCCAATATGGGCTTTTATGTGCTGATCCTGCTTGCAGGGCTACAGGCCATTCCCGGCGACGTCTATGAAGCCGCCGAGATGGATGGAACCCCCACATGGCGTCGGCTTTTCCGGATTACGCTGCCATTGCTGACGCCCACGCTGCTTGTCGTGATGGTCCTAAGCCTGATCCGCGCCGTGCAGGCCTTTGATGAAATATATGTGCTTACGGGCGGCGGGCCGGGGTCGGCGACGACGCTGCTTATACAATATATCTATGATGTCGGTTTCGCCACACGGCCCCGCCAGTTTGGGCTAGCTGCGGCGGCATCGCTGGTAATGGCGGGTGTGCTGCTGGTGCTGACCCTGCTGCAACTGGCCGCAACGCGCAAACGCGCAGAGGAGGGGTGATGCTGCGTTTCCTGACCCAGCGTCGCGGGCGCGACCGGCTGGATATGACCGACTGGATTGCGTTCGGGTTTCTGGGGCTGGGCGTGTTTTTGATGCTTGGCCCTGTGCTGTGGCTGGTGCTGTCCAGCTTCAAGACCGAAGCGGCCTTGCAGGAATACCCCCCCAAACTGCTGCCGCTTGCCCCCCAGTTTGTCGAGGTTGAGGGGTTTGAAACGGCCTTGCAGCGCTTTCAAGTCGTTTCGGGCGAACATGCAGGCCGCGAACTGGCGCAGGTGCGGCGTATTGGCCTGAACGCGCAGATGATTGACCCTGCCAACGCTGGTGAACGCCTGAATGTCCACATCAATGACCGCGAACCCGTCCGCGCCGTTCAGGTGGAAACTGAAAACTACACCGGGCTGTTCACGCGGTTCAGTTTCTTGCGGTATTTCTGGAATTCGACATTCATAACGGTCGTCGCAACTGTGCTGACGGTGCTGTTCAATTCGATGGCCGCGTTTGCGCTGGCAAAATACCGCTTTACTGGCCGGACCACCGTGTTCTTGTTGATTATCGCAACCCTGATGATCCCGCCCACAGTTACTTTGGTGCCGCTGTTTCTGGTGGTCAGCCAGATGGGGCTGATCAATTCACCCTGGGCGGTGATCTGGCCTGCCATTGCAACACCCACAGGCGTGTTCCTGCTGCGGCAATATATGCTGACCATCCCTGATGACCTGCTGGATGCTGCGCGTATGGACAATGCCAGCGAATGGCGTGTGTATTGGAAGATTGTGCTGCCGCTATCGGCACCTGCCTTGGCGGTGCTTATCATCTTCTCGGTGATGTGGCGGTGGAACGAATTCCTTTGGCCGCTTATCGTTTTGAACCGCTCCGAAGCATTTACACTGCAACTGGCGCTGAATTCTTTTCAGGGCGAATTGCAAACCGCGTGGTCCAGCCTGTTGGCCATGACAGTTCTGACGCTTTTGCCGATTACGTTGGTCTTTGCGTTTTTGCAAAAATTCATCACGCAGGGTATTGCGCAATCGGGGGTGAAATGACGCGCCTTACAGGTATTGGGGACATGAGGATGGGGTTGAACAATGGCTGAGGTCGAACTGTGCGGCATCGTCAAGGATTATGGCGCGGTGCGGGTTGTCCACGGCGTGGACCTGACCATCGAGGATGGGACATTTTGTGTCTTTGTCGGCCCGTCCGGTTGCGGAAAATCAACCCTGTTGCGCATGATCGCGGGACTGGAAGAAATATCTGGGGGCGACCTGATGATCGGGGGCGCGCGCGTCAATGACCAGCGTGCCGCCGAACGCGGGCTGGCGATGGTGTTCCAGACCTATGCGTTATATCCGCATATGTCGGTGCGGCAGAATCTGGCTTTCGGGTTGGAAAACATCCGCATGCACAAAGCCGAGATTGCCGCGCGCGTCACCGAAGCCGCCCGCATGCTGCAACTTGAACCGTATCTGGACCGCAGGCCGCGCGCGCTGTCGGGCGGGCAACGCCAGCGCGTTGCAATCGGGCGGGCAGTGGTGCGCGAACCCAAGGTGTTTTTGTTTGACGAACCGCTGTCGAATCTGGATGCTGAATTGCGTGTCAGCATGCGCGGCGAAATTGCCGGCCTGCACCGCCGCATCGGCAACACGATGATCTATGTCACCCATGATCAGGTTGAAGCAATGACCATGGCCGACAAAATTGTCGTGCTAAGGGACGGACGGATCGAACAGGCTGGTGCCCCGATCGAACTGTATAACCGGCCTGTAAACACGTTCGTTGCCGGTTTCATTGGATCACCGCGTATGAATTTCATGCCTTGCACGGTCACCGGACGGGATGAAACCGGCATTACGCTGCAAGATGCGCAGGGCCGTGTTTTGCAAGCCGCAGTGGACGGGCGCACCGTTGCGGTAGGCGAGGAGGTCGAGTTGGGAATCCGGCCCGAACACCTGCACCCCGACCCCGAAGGTTACCCCGTCACCGTCGAGAATGTCGAGCAATTGGGCGGCGAAAGCTACTTGTATGTGCGCACTGAAACAGGCGTCGCGTTGACCGCGCATCTGACCGGGCAAACGACCCTGACATGCGGCAGTAACGCGCATCTGGCGATCCGGCCTGATTTTGCGCATGTGTTTCGCAAGGACACCACCGCCCTGCCCCGTCTGCGATTGGGCGAGTTGGAGAATGGCACACAGCCGTAACAGGCAAGATCGGGGTGGGCAAAGGCATGGTCATTTGCCCACCCCAATGGTCAGTGCAACGGGCTGAATTTACCGTATTGCCCCTGATTGAAGATCAGCGCCTCGCCCCCGTGCAAAACGGCGCGCAACACCTGCCCCACGATGATCAGATGATCGCCACCGTCATGCGTTGCATGCTGACGGCAATCGAACCTTGCGATAGCGTGATCCAGCAGCGGCACGCTATCGGCATTGCGACTGTGCGGCAGATCGACAAATCCCTTGCCTCCACGCGCGAAACGGTCCAGCACGTCCCGCGCCGACAATGGCAAAACATGGATCGCGTAATGCGTGGCTGCACGATAATGCGCGAACCGGCCAGACGATTTCGCAGGCGACCAAAGCACCAGTGCAGGGTCAAGAGACACTGCCGCGAAGCTGTTGGCGGCAAACCCCATTGGCCCATCGGCGCTGTCGATGGTCACAAGGGTTACCCCCGTGGCAAAGCACCCCAATGCGTTGCGAAAGGCACGCGATGTATCGGGGCCGGGGACAAACTCTGTCGGGTGCATTTGCCCACCATCCGCCATCACGCGACCTCTCGGCCCAAAGCCAGTGTATACAGTTCATACCATGTTTGGCGATCCATTGGCACGCGCAGCGCGTCGGAAATGCGTGCGATCCGTTCAAGGCTGTTCGTCCCCATGACGGGCAAAATGCCGGAAGGGTGGTGCAACAACCACGCCACGGCGACCGCGCCCCAATCTGTGCCAGCCTCAGTGCCCAACGCATCCAGCTTTTCACGCATGCCCTGTGGTGCGGCGGTTGCCAGTTGCCCGCCCGCCAGCGGGGACCATGCCATGGGTGCAATGCGGTGCTGGTGCAAATGAGCGATATCGCCATTCACGAACGCTTCATGTGCCATCAGGCTTAGTTCGATCTGGTTTGTCACCAATCGTGCTGTCATGCGCGATTGCAGCAAATCCAGATCCCAAGGCCGGAAATTCGACACCCCCACGGCCTGCACCTTGCCTGACGCAATCAACGCATCCAGTGTCGCGCCGGTGTCGCCAGGGTCAATAAGCGGGTCGGGGCGGTGGATCAGCAGCAGGTCAATCCGGTCGGTGGCCATGTCGCGCAAGCTTGCCTCGACCGAGGCCATGATATGCGCCGCACTTGTGTCGTAATGCTTCACGCGCACACCGGCATGCCGCCCGACAGGGGCCACGATATCGCATTTCGTCACAATCTCGATCTGGTCGCGCAATGCCGGTGCGGCTTTCAGCGCGGCACCCAAAATCGCTTCGGCCGTGTAGCCGCAATAAATATCGGCCTGATCCATGGTTGTGATACCTTGGGCAAGGCAGGATTCGATCTTGGCCTGAACATGGGCGGGGCTGGTGTCGGGATCATCGCCCAAGCGCCACATGCCATAGACAAGACGCGAAAGCGACAGATCGGGTGTCAGGGAAGAACGGTTCAGCATCAGCGGCGGGGTCCATTTCCAAGGGGTGTTGCAGGGGTTTCGGCAGGCACGCGCCCGTAGACATGCGGCAATGACACAGTGTTCAGATGCGGCATGACCTTTGTACCGAAAATCTCGGCCTCATCATGGTGCGGATAGCCCGACAGGATGAACGCGCGAATACCCATCTTGCGATAGTCTTCCAGTTTCGTAAGCACCTGATCGACCGACCCGACCAGCGCCGCGCCGCAACCCGACCGCGCGCGGCCTACCCCTGTCCATAGGTTGGGTTCGACATAGCCGAATTTATCTGCAAGTTCGCGTGCGCGGGCCTGATGTGACACACCAAGGCTGATGCTGTCATGCGCGCGATCACGGATCAGTTTGCCGTATTCATCATCCAGTTTGCTGGCGATGTGGTCAGCATATTCGCGCGCCTCGGCTTCTGTGTCGCGCACGATCATGTGCACACGCAACCCGTAATCCAGTGTGCGGCCATGGGCCTCGGCGCGGGCATGGACGTCGCGCATGCGTTTTTCCAGCATCTCACGCGGTTCCGGCCACATCAGATATACGTCGCATTGCGCGCCGCACAGTTCCAGTGCGTCAGGGCTGTAGCCGCCAAAATACAAAAGCGGCCCGCCGTTTTTCTGGTAGGGACGCGCAGGGTCGGCGGACAATTTGCTGATCTGGTAGATGTCGCCGGAATATTCGATCTCGTCGCGTGTCCACGCCTGCCGCAGGATTTCCACCACCTCGTGACTGCGCTTGTAGCGAAACGCACTTTCCGCCACCTCGCCGGGGAAGTCCGAGGAAATGACATTCAGCGTCAGCCGTCCCTTGAGCATGTGATCAAGCGTTGCTACGGTGCGCGCCAACATTACGGGTTGCATCTCGCCACAACGAATGGCGGCCAGAAAGTTGATATTCTGGGTGATTGGCGCGCAGCCTGCGACAAACGACAGCGTATCCTGCCCCACCTGATAGCTGGACGGGCACAGGACATTCCGAAACCCGTTGCGTTCGGCGGTTTGGACCAGACTTGAGCAATGATCCCAGCTTGAACGCAGCCGCCCGTCCGGCACGCCCAGAAATTCATAATCATCCGAGCACAGCGCCGCGAACCAGCTGACTTCGGCCCCATCCAGATCGACCGATGTTACAGGCACGACGCTCATGTAATTCTCCATCCATTATGTATATTTAAGTCTTGCGTAACACCTCGAAAGGGGTAAATCAATAGGGTATCAATTTCATCTTCCGATGATCAGAGGACACCATGTCAGACACCGGCGCCTTGCCGCTACATATGCAGATTACTGAGTTGCTGATCCGCGATATCGCCGCTGGCAGGCTGGTGGACGGAGAGCGTTTGCCGCCCGAACGCGAGATGGCCTTGGCGCACGGGATCGCCATAGGAACATTGCGCAAGGCGCTGGCCGCTCTTCAGGACAAAGGGCTGCTGGAACGCGTGCAGGGGTCAGGCAATTACATTCGCGCAAGGACTGATCCCGCATCGGTCTATGCCTTTTTGCGGCTGGAACTGGCCGAAGGGGGCGGGCTGCCGACTGCGCGTGTCCTCTCAGTGGACCGCATGCCAAAAGATCCCGCCCTGCCCGATTTCGGCCAGTCTGCGGACGGGCACCGCATCCGGCGGCTGCGTTTTCTGTCCGGTACAATCGCCGCGGTTGAGGAAATCTGGCTGGACGGCGGATATGCGCCAGTCCTGTCCGTGCACGAACTGTCCGAGTCCTTATACTATTATTACCGGACATGCCTTAATCTGCGCATTGCGCGCGCCGAAGATCGCGTGGGGCTGGGGCCGCTTCCTGACTGGGCACCACCCGAATTCCCGCACAAGCCCGGAACACTACTGCCGATGATCACGCGCGTCAGCCACAGCCATGATGGCCAGTCTGCCGAAGCATCATGGACTTGGTATGACCCCCAGCGCGTGCGCTACACTGTCAGGCTTAAATAAGGACATCATCTTGGAAACGCTCAACTACGGAATCATCGGCTGCGGCATGATGGGGCAGGAACATCTGCGCAATCTGGCGCTGGTAAACGGCGCGGAAGTGACCGCCATTTTTGAACCGGATGCCGGAATGCGTGCGCGCGCCGCAGCACTGGTCCCCAAGGCACAGATGGTCGGGTCTGTTGCTGAACTGCTGGCGCATCCGAACCTTGATGCCCTGCTGGTTGCCAGCCCCAACGACCTGCATGTACGCCAGATACGGGAAATCGCAGCGACCCGCCCGCTGCCCCTGCTGGTCGAGAAGCCGGTTTTCACCGATCCGTCAGACTGGGACACGCTTGACGCGCTGCAGTATGCTGCCCCCCTATGGGTGGCGATGGAATATCGGTATATGCCGCCGGTGGCTGCATTGCTGGATCAGGCCCAAAGTGTGACGGGCGGGATCAAGATGCTGACCATCCGTGAACATCGCTTCCCGTTTCTGGAAAAGGTGGGCGACTGGAATCGCTTCAACGCAAGAACCGGCGGAACACTGGTCGAGAAATGCTGTCACTTCTTCGACCTGATGCGCCTGATCTTGCAAGATAACCCCGTGCGGGTCATGGCGTCGGGCGGGCAGGACGTGAACCATGTGAACGAACGCTATGACGGGTCCGCGCCAGATATCTGGGACAACGCCTATGTCATTGTCGATTTTGCAGGCGGTGCGCGCGCCATGCTGGAATTGTGCATGTTCGCCGAAGGCGCGCGCTATCAGGAAGAAATCACTGCTGTTGGCCCCGATGCACGCATTGAATGCCTTGTGCCCGGTCCGGGGCGGTTCTGGCCTGACCATCTGGGCGCGCCACCAGTGCCACAACTGATTGTCAGCCTGCGCGATCCCAAGGGGCCTAAACAGATCGAGGTTCCCGTTGATCCGGCACTTTTGCAGGCGGGCGATCATAACGGGTCAACATTTTACCAGCATGACCGCTTTGCGAAGGTGGTGCGCGGGCATGGCAAGGTTGAGGTAAGCTTGTCTGACGGGGTCTGGGCCGTGCAGATGGGCCTTGCCGCGCAGCGCGCGGCGCAAACCGGACGGGCCGTCGCGTTGGATGCGCAGGGGCGGATGTCAGTGCATGACTAATCCCGATCCGGCGCATTACCTGTATCCCGACACGGCCGCGCTGGCATGACAGCTATGACCCGCCTGTATGCATGGGGTACACCATTGTTGCCCGGTATGATGCTGGCTGCGACAGTCGCGGCCGCATCTGCATTTCTGGGGGCGCATTATGGCGCGCCTGTCATGCTGTTTGCGTTGCTTTTAGGGATGGCCTTCAACTTTCTGCACGAAGACGACCCCTGCCGGGCAGGTATCGATTTCACGTCGCAATTCATCCTGCGTCTGGGTGTCGGGCTGCTGGGAATACGGATCGCCTTTGACGATGTGGCGCAGATCGGGCTGCTGGGGGCAGGCGTTCTGGCGGGGTTGATCGCGCTGACCATCGCGACCGGCTTCGTGGCGGGGGCATTGTTCGGGCGCTCGTGGCGTTTTGCGCTGCTGACGGGCGGGGCTGTGGCAATTTGCGGGGCTTCGGCGGCGCTGGCCATCGCCGCGATTCTGCCCGCCAATGACCAAAATGAACGGAACACCTTGTTCACCGTTATCGCGGTGACGGCGCTGTCGACCATAGCGATGGTGGTTTATCCGTTGGTGTTCCAGACAGTCGGGTTCACCGACATACAAACGGGCTTTCTGATCGGGGCGACAATCCATGATGTGGCACAGGTTGTCGGTGCAGGCTTCCAGATATCGGACACAGCCGGTGAAATGGCGACAATCACAAAGTTGTTCCGCGTGGCCATGCTGCCGGTCGTCCTGTTGCTGATTATTCTTGCCCTGCGCACCACGGCAACAGGCACAGGGCGGGGCAAAATACCCACGCTGCCATGGTTCATGTTTCTGTTTCTGTCATTGGCCGGGCTTGGCAGCGCGGTTGATCTGCCACAAACGCTTGTGATGCAGGTTGACGCGATTTCGCGCGGGCTTCTGATCATGGCCATCGCCGCGTTGGGGGTCAAAACATCGCTGAAGGCACTGACTACTTTGGGCAGTGGGCATCTGGCAATGGTCGTGGTGGAAACGCTTGCGCTATTGGGCTTTGCAATGATGGCGATGGTCTGGCTTGATCTGTTGTGAGGACGCATCCTGCGCCAGCCCGCGTTCCCTAAGGTGTCCAGATATCATCGCGCGTAAGCTGGTTCAGCATTGGTTGCCCCAGACCGGGGCTGCTATTGCCACGAATAGGCGTTGTTGCATAGATATGCGTTGGGTTTGAGAATGCCCTTACCCATAATTTAGGTCATAAGATGGCTTCGAACTTGGCGCAGCCAAGCCCGTTCATTTTGTTCAGGATGCGCGTGTCGATTTTGGCTTCTGTTCTTTGATTGGGAAAGCATCGTGCCTTCATTTTGGGGCCGATGACTTGCTTCCAACGGCCCATTTGTGTTTCCCCGCGACTGCGCTGATTGTAGCCGCTGCTCACCTGCCAGGCCATTCTGCCCACGGTGCTTATCGCGGTAATGCGCTGGTCACGAAGCGTGGGGCTGTCCTGCGCGTCGGTGCTCAGGATCGCGTACTTTGGTGGCGGAATGACGATCTGAATATCGCCGCCGAACCGCGCCAGCAATATCTCGCTCGACGGATCGCCGTCGTAGGCCCCGTCGGCAATGAAGCGCTACACCTCCCCGTCGATCTGATCCAGGAGGCCCCCCTAAGGTCATCGTGTCACCCACAGAGTCCTCAGTCAAATCAGAACAGACCAGATCACCGCTGGCGAGGTCTGAACCGAGATGCAGCTTGCGCCAGGCTTTGCGCCTGGCCTTTGTTTTATGCTTGTTTTCCAGCCACTCGCCTTCACCAAAGATCTTCAGGCCAGTGCTGTCTACCACCAGATGAATAGGGCCATTCGTCTGCGCCCGCGTTTCCAACGGCAAAACCAAACCAGATCCGTGGCGTGAAAAGGTCGAGCAATCGGGCACAGCCAGATCCAGCCCCATGATCTTCATGAGGCTGCGGACAAAGCCTTCAGTTTGACGAAGCGGCTGCTTGTAGACTATGCCAAGTGTCAGACAAACAGTGATCGCCAGATCGGAATATACCGGCGGGCCACCCCGCGTTTTGCGCCGATCTGCGCGCCATGCTGCTTCCACCTCAGGGCTTAACCAAACTGTTACATCGCCGCGCTGACGCAGGCTCTCATTGTATTCGGACCAGTTTGAAATGCGGTATGCTTCTTCTTGAACTTGTGCCGACGCGCGTCGCTGAATTTATGCGGCATCAACCCTATCCAATCGATTACAAAGCCTCCTGCTTACTGAACCAACAGCATCCATGCAACAATGCCCAGTAGAGGCCAAATAGTACGACAAGGTTCCAAAAAATAGAACGTTAACCAAGATTTGTGCTACATCGTAAACATAGGTCCAACCCATGGCTTGCTATTTGCCAGCAACATATGCGCCTGACTTAACAGCTAATACCAACAGTTGGCACCCACCCGCACGACCACCATCAACCTTTGGGGCGGGAGAAGACCGTGGCCGATGATAGTGTCCACTGCGTATAGTAGACATCTTGGGGCACTCCATGGCGGGCAAAAAGCAACTGTATCTGTCTGGTGTGGCGTTCGGAAAAGTATGTGTCGTGCAACATCGATTTTCAGAACCGCATCGGTAGAGACGATCGTGCCAGATCTGATTCGATATGCTCGGAATCAACTATTGTGACTATTCGGCATGGGCTTATCTCCAGAGTCGCGCCCTGACCGGTTGATTGCAATGCCCCCCGCCAACAAAATTTACGATTGTCTGTCAAAAAAGTATCAGAAAATTGTGCGTAGGCTCGTGGTAGAAGCGGCACCCTTGGTGCTAACCTAACTTGAGCGCCAAGGAGGGCCGATTTCTTCGAAAGAAATCGTGCAGGTGCGGAAAGTGGGGGAAGTATGCAGCCTGATCTCGAACTGGTTCATATACGTAAAGGCGAATCCTTTGCTGCATGGAAACATGGCTATCCGTTTCGCACGGTACGCTGGCATTTTCACCCTGAATACGAAATTCACATGGTCGTCGCGACATCCGGGAAATATTATATCGGTGACCATGTCGGCGATTTTGAGCCCGGCCAGTTGATCATGACCGGGCCGAATCTGCCGCAGAATTGGATCAGCGATATCCGCCCAGGTGAGATCGTGCCCTGCCGGACCAAGGTCATCCAGTTTCCGCAAAGCGTTGTCGATGATGCAAGCAGCGTCTTTCCCGAAATGGAAACCCTGCAGCCGCTTTTGGAACGCTGCCGCCGCGGGCTGCTGTTTGATGATGAAACGGCGCAGGCTGTCGGCCCGCTGATCAGCAAGTTGATCAAGGCCAGAGGCGTGCGCAGGCTGGGGCTGTTCTTTCAGATTCTCGACCTGCTGGCAAATGCGCCGAAATCGCTGACGCTTGCCAGTCTCAGCTTTGTCATGGATCTGGAACGCACCAAGCAATCGGGGATGAATCGCGCGCTTAGCCATTTGCGGGAAAATCTGCTTGAGTCGCTCAGCGAACCCGAACTGGCCGCCTTGACCGGCCAGAGCCAGAGCGCATTTTCGCGGTCATTCAGACGCCATACCGGCACGACGCTGGTGCGCTATCGCAATCAGATGCGCATCGATCTGGCCTGCCACATGCTGCTGTCGGACCCCGAGGCACGCGTCTCCGATATCTGCTTTGATGTCGGATTTTCTAACCTTTCGAACTTCAACCGCCAATTTCTCAAGCTGAAGAAGATGTCGCCTTCAGAATTCCGGGCGACCTTCGCCGCCAATCAGATGATCCGCATGGCCAGCTAAGCCTGCCGACACCCTGATGCCTTCCGCACGCGAACCCTTGGTCCGCGAACGGAGGGAGACTACCAACTGAACCTAAGGGAGGACTACCATGAAGACCTTGATGAAAACCGTTTCCGCCGCAGCACTGGGGCTTGCCGCATCAGGCGGGCTTGCCTTGGCCCAGGACGGGCCACTGAAAATTGGCATGACATTTCAGGAAATGAACAACCCCTATTTCGTCTCGATGCAAGAGGCGCTGAACGAGGCTGCCGCCCAGATCGGCGCCGAGGTCATCGTCACCGATGCGGGCCATGACGTGGCCAAGCAGATCTCTGATGTCGAGGATATGCTGCAACAAGGTATCGACATTCTGCTGCTAAACCCAACCGACAGCGCAGGCGTCGAGGCAGCAGTGCGCATGGCCAAGGATCAGGGCGTGATCGTAGTGGCGGTAGATGCCAATGCCAACGGCCCGGTAGATACTTTCGTCGGCTCCAAGAACCGCGATGCTGGCTATCAATCATGCGCCTATCTGGCCGACGCTCTTGGCGGAGAGGGTGAAGTTGCGATCCTTGGCGGCATCCCGGTCGTGCCGATCCTGCAACGCGTCAAAGGCTGTCAGGAGGCACTGGCCGAGCATGAGGGGATCACACTGGTCACTACCCAGAACGGGCGTCAGGACCGCTCTGTCGCGCTTGGCGTGGTTGAAAATATGATCCAGTCGCATCCAAATCTGGCCGGGATCTTTTCGGTCAATGACGGTGGCGCGATGGGGGCCCTGGCGGCCATACAGGGCTCTGGCCGCGATATCAAGCTGACATCGGTCGATGGCGCGCCAGAGGCGGTGCAGGCCATCGCGGCTGGTGGCCCATTCATCCAGACAACGGCACAATTCCCACGTGATCAGGTCCGCGTCGGGCTGGGCATGGCGTTGGCGCAATACTGGGGTGCCCGTGTGGTCCCGACAGAGGTGCCGATCGACGTGCGTACCGTAGATATCGAAAACGCGGCTGATTTCAGCTGGTAAAAACCCGGTCGCGCCCCTTGCGGGCGCGACCATTCCGATGCGGGGGCGACGATGCTGGAACTCAAAGCAATACGCAAAAGCTATGGCCCGATAGAGGTCCTTCACGGTGTTGACCTGCAGGTCCGTGCAGGCGAAGTCCATGCCCTGCTGGGCGAGAACGGCGCGGGCAAATCAACATTGATGAAGATCGTCAGCGGCATCATCCAGCCTTCGGACGGGCAGATATTCATTGACGGCAAATCCTACAGCTTTGCAAATTATGACGAGGCGATTGCCGCTGGCGTTGGCATCGTTTTTCAGGAATTCAGCCTTATCCCCGGTCTGACCGCCATTGAGAACATGTTTCTCGCGCGCGAATTGCGCGGGCGATTTGGCCTGCTGGACCGCAAGGCGATGCGCAAGCGCGCGCAGGCGACCCTCAAACGGCTGGAAATCGATCTGCCGCTGGATGTGCCCATTGCGCGCCTGTCGGTAGCGGAGCAGCAATTCGTGGAAATCGCCAAGGCCCTGTCGCTGGACGCCCGCATTCTGGTGCTGGATGAACCCACGGCCACGCTGACGCCCTCTGAAACGGAACATTTGTTCAAGGTCATGCGTGAATTGCGCGAGGCTGGGGTGGCCATTGTCTTTATCTCGCACCATCTGGAGGAAATCTCTGAAATCTGCGACCGCATTACCGTTCTGCGCGACGGCGAGTATGTAGGCAGCAGCGAAGTGGCGGATATCAGCACCGACCGTCTGGTCGAGATGATGGTCGGACGCCGCATCGAAAACAGCTTTCCCCCCAAACCCGCGCCCGACCCCGCGGCCCCGGTCGTATTGGAAGCGGTCGAGGTGCAGCTGCGGCGCGGCGGTCCCGTATCCGGTTTTCAGCTGCGGGCTGGGGAAATTCTAGGCTTTGCCGGCCTGGTGGGATCCGGGCGGACCGAAACCGTCCTGTCAATTCTGGGTGAATATGGTTCCGCGCGTTGCAAGATCCAGGTGGACGGCAAGGAAATGCGCTTGCGCAGCCCCGCCGACGGGCTGGCCCATGGCATCGGATTGCTGCCTGAAAGCCGCAAGGAACAGGGGCTGATCACCAGTTTCTCGATCCTGCAGAACGTGTCTTTGAACAATTACGGCAAGTACCGGCAAGCACATTGGTTCATCGATTTTAAGAAAGAACTGGCCAGCACGCAGGCCGCCATGGATCAGGTCCATGTCAAGGCACAAGGGCCACGTGCCCGCGTCGATACGCTGTCGGGTGGCAATCAGCAAAAGGTCGTAATCGCCCGCTGGCTGAACCACCAGATGCGGGTGCTGATCTTCGACGAACCGACGCGCGGCATCGACGTGGGTGCCAAGGCCGAAATCTATCAGCTGATGCGCGCATTTACCGCGCAGGGCTATGCCATCATCATGATCTCGTCCGAACTGCCCGAGGTGATCGGGATGGCCGACCGTGTCTGCGTTTTTCGTTCGGGTGGCATCGTCGCCACGGTCGAGGGGGATGCGATCACATCCGAACAGATCATGACACACGCAACGACCGGGAGGGTCCATCATGTCGCATGACAGCACTATCGATGCCAAAGGTCGCCGCCGTCGCGCGGCACTGGATTGGCTGTTTCATTCCCCTCTGGCGTTGCCGCTGGTCGGGCTGATCGTGGTATCGGTCTTGATGAGCTTTGCCAGCGACAACTTCTTTACCGTGAACAATATCCTTAACGTGCTGCGGCAGGTCTCAGTCGTGGGGATATTGGCGGTGGGAATGACCTTCGTTATCTTGACGGGCGGAATTGACCTGTCAGTGGGCGCGGTTATGGCACTGTCGGGCACGGTCGCGGCTGGGCTGATGGTAAATATGGGTTTGCCGGGTGGGGTCGGTCTGGCAGCGGCGCTTCTGGTCGGCACCGGGCTCGGCCTGATCAGCGGCGCGCTGGTCGCATGGGGCAGGATGCCCGCGATCATCGTGACGCTGGCCATGATGGGCATCGCGCGTGGGCTGGGTTTGATTTATTCAGGCGGCTATCCGATCAGCGGCCTGCCGGGCTGGGTGTCGTGGTTCGGCGTTGGTCGCATCGGCATCATTCCAGTGCCGGTCATCATCATGGTCACGGTCTATGCGCTGGCGTGGGTCATGCTAGAGCGCACCGCCTTTGGCCGTCACGTCTACTCCCTCGGCGGGAACGAAACCGCCGCCCGCCTGTCCGGCGTCCGCACCCGTTGGGTAAAATTGGCAGTGTTCGGAATCTCGGGACTGACAGCCTCGCTCGCGGCAATAGTACTGACCGGCCGGTTGATGAGCGGCCAGCCCAACGCAGGCGTCGGATTCGAGCTGGACGCCATCGCCGCCGTCGTTCTCGGCGGCACCGCGATTGCGGGCGGGCGGGGTTTGATCCTGGGCACGCTGATCGGCGCAGTTCTGTTGGGCATTTTGAACAACGGGCTGAATCTGATGGGCATCAACCCGTATATGCAGGACGTCATCAAGGGCCTGATCATCCTGCTGGCCATCTACATTGGGCGGGAATGGCGTTGATGTCGTCGTATGTCATCGGCATCGATGTCGGCACCGGGTCGGCACGCGCCGGGGTGTTCGATGCGGAGGGCACGCTGCATGGCACCGGCAAATGCGATGTAGCGATGCACCGCCCCTCGGGCGGGATCGCGGAACAATCCAGCGCGCAGGTCTGGGATGCGGTCTGCTCCGCCACCCGCGCAGCCTTGGCAGACGCCGGGATTGATCCGGGGGCTGTGGCAGGCATCGGCTTTGACGCCACCTGTTCGCTGGTGGTGGCCGGTGACCGCCCCTTGCCGGTGGGCGATCCCGACCACCCCGAACGCGACATCATCGTCTGGATGGATCACCGCGCCGTGGAACAGGCCGCGCGGATCAATGACGGCGGCCATGACGTGCTGCGCTATGTCGGCGGGCGCATCTCGCCCGAGATGGAGACTCCCAAGCTGTTGTGGCTGAAAGAAAACCGGCCGCAGGTTTTCGCCGACGCCCGGCATTTCTTTGACCTGACCGATTTCCTGACATGGAAGGCAACCAACAGCGCTGTGCGGTCAACCTGTACGGTCACCTGCAAATGGACCTATCTGGCCCATGAAGACCGCTGGGATGCGGATTATTTCCGCAGCATCGGGCTGGCTGAACTTGTCGATGACGGGTTTGCCCGCATCGGTGCTAGGGTCGTGCCGCCGGCAACGCCGCTCGGACAGGGTCTGACCCCACAGGCTGCGCGCGCAATGGGCCTGCGCCCGGGCATCGCGGTGGGTGCAGGGCTGATCGACGCCCATGCCGGGGGGATCGGCACCGTCGCAGCACATGGCGGCGCAGGCGATCCGGTAGCCACGCTTGGCTATGTCTTCGGCACCTCGTCCTGCACGATGACCACGACGCATGAGCTGGTCTTTGTGCCGGGGGTCTGGGGGCCCTATTATTCGGCCATGGTGCCGGGGATGTGGCTCAATGAGGGCGGACAATCCGTCGCCGGGGCCGCCATCGACCACCTGCTGCGCCTGCACCCCGCCCATGCAGAGGCCGCAGCCCTTGCCCATGCCGAAGGGCTATCCTTGCCCGATTGGCTGGCCGGTCAGACGACAGCGGACGCCTTGCAAAATATCATGCATCTGCATGTGGTCCCCGAATTTCTGGGCAACCGCGCGCCCTTTGCCGATCCCCATGCCCGCGCCACGATTTCTGGGCTGGGGATGCAGACAGATCTGGCCTCGCTGGTCGATCTTTATGTCGCGGGGATATGTGGGCTGGGCTATGGCCTGCGCCAGATTGTCGAAACTCAGGCCGCCCATGACGCAGACGTCCGGCGCATCGCGATCAGCGGTGGTGCCGGGCGGCATCCGCTGATCCGCCAGCTTCTGGCCGATACTACCGGTCTGCCGGTGGACGCCACCGCCAGCGAAGAACCCGTGCTGCTGGGCGCGGCCATGCTGGGTGCGGTGGCGGGCGGGGTTTTCGCCGATCTGGGTAAGGCGATGCCCGCCATGTCTCGGGTGCAGGCCAGCTATCAACCCGCGCCGGACAGCCAGCCCCTGCATCAGGCGCGCTACCAAGCATTTCTGACACTACAGCATACCGCCCGCGATCTGCGCGCGGCCATGAACGCGACCATCATGCAAGGACAAGACCATGCCGTTTCAGGATAAATCCGTCATCATCACCGGCGCGGGCAAGGGGATCGGCCGGGCCACCGCCCTGTTGCTGGCCGAACGCGGCGCGCGCGTCATCGCGATCAGCCGCACACGTGCCGATCTGGACAGCCTGACAGGCATCACCGGTATTGTCGCCGATCTGTCAGATCCGCAGGCGGCGCGCGCGGCAATAGCGCAGGCGGGCACATGTGACTTTCTGGTGAATTGCGCCGGCACCAACGTGTTGGAGAGCCTGCTGGACATGACGGACACAGGATATGACAGCGTTATGGGTATCAACCTGCAGGCCGCGCTGATCTGCGCGCAGGCATTCGCCCGCGCCCGGATCGCAGCAGGTGGGGGCGGCGCCATCGTCAATGTCACCAGCATCGCCGGACATCGCGGCTTTGCCGACCATATCTGCTATGCCGCCTCCAAGTCTGGGCTGGAAGGCGCGACCCGTGTCATGGCGCAAGAGCTTGGCACCCACGGCATCCGCGCCGTGGCCATTGCCCCCACCGTGACGATGACCGAACTGGCCGCTGCAGCATGGAGCGATCCCGCCAAACGCGACGCAATGATGGCGCGCCACCCACTGGGACGCTTTGCTGAGGCAGAGGATGTCGCGCGCAGTATCGCGCTTTTGCTGTCAAATGACGCCGCGATGATCACCGGGGCCGTTCTGCCGTTGGATGGCGGCTTTCTGGCAGTCTGACAAATTTAAACGAAGCGCGGAACAAACCCGCCGAACCAAGGAGAATGAGATGTTCCAGAACATGCACGGCAAGGTCGCCGCAATCACCGGGGCCGCTTCGGGCATTGGACTTGCCATCACGCGGGCTTTGCGGGCCGCAGGCGCCCGCGTGGTGCTGGTGGACCGCGATGCCGATGCTCTGGCCGGGCTGACCCGTGAACTGGGCGACGGGGCGGTTGCGCAGGTCACCGACCTGCTGGATGCTGACAGCTGCAACGCGATGGTGCCCGAGATCCTGCATAAGGCCGGGCAGATCGACATCATGATCTGCAATGCCGGCAGCTATATCGGCGGTGATCTGGTCGATACCGACCCAGCCACCATCGACCGGATGCTGAACCTGAACATCAACGCGGTGATGAAAAACGTCCACGCTGTTGCGCCGCATATGATCGCACGCAAGAAAGGCGATGTCATCGTCACCAGTTCCATCGCGGGCCATACACCCATTCATGTCGAACCGATCTATTCCGCGTCCAAATGGGCGGTCTCCTGCTTTGTGCAGACGATGCGGCGACAATTGATGACCCATGGCATCCGCGTGGGACAGGTTTCCCCCGGCCCGGTGGTCTCGGCCTTGCTGGCGGATTGGGAACCCGACCGCCTGCAACGGATGAAGGACGCCGGTGCCCTGATGGAACCTGTCGAGGTTGCGGATGCCATGATGTTCATGCTCAGCCGCCCGCGCAATGTCACCATCCGTGACATGATCGTGCTGCCAAGCAATTTCGACGTCTGAGGCCGCTTGCAGAAACCGTAAGTGGCTTGCACATCCTGGACCTGTGACAGGAGATGGGTTCGTCAATACGGATCGCCGGGGTCACTGCATCCGGATCGGCGGTCCGGGTCACCAACAAAGGATAGTCCGATGAAATCGCTTGTTCTCGAAAAGAAACAGGCCCTGAGCTTGCGGGACTTTCCCGCGATCGACAAGGCAGAGGAAACGCTTGCCCCGCATGATGTGCGGATCAAGATCCACACCGTCGGGATCTGCGGATCGGATGTGCATTACTACACCCATGGTCATATCGCGCCGTTTGTCGTCAATGCACCAATGATCCTCGGGCATGAGGCGTCAGGCACCGTGATCGAGGTCGGCACGGTCGTCACTAGCCTGAAAGAAGGCGACCGGGTCTGCATGGAACCGGGCATTCCCGACCCCAGTTCCAAGGCGACGCGGCTGGGTCTGTATAACATCGACCCTGCGGTCCGGTTCTGGGCGACGCCGCCGGTTCACGGCATCCTGCGCCCGACCTGCGTGCATCCCGAAGCATTCACGTTCAAACTGCCCGACAACGTCAGCTTTGCCGAAGCCGCGATGGTCGAACCTCTGGCCGTCGGCGTTCACGCCGCCACCAAGGCGCGAGTCAGGCCCGGCGACAATGCGGTGGTGCTCGGGGCTGGCCCAATCGGTCTGGTCACGGCGCTTGCCGCGTTGGCGGCGGGCTGCGCGCGCGTCTATGTGACCGATCTGGCGCAACGGAAACTCGACATTGCTGGGTCGCTCAGTCCCGCCATCGTGCCCGTCAACGCGCAGTCAGAAAATCTGGTGGACATCGTGCTCAGTCACACTGACGGTTGGGGCGTCGACGTCGTGTTCGAGGCGACCGGCTTCCCCCCATGCTGCCAGAGCTGTCTTTGAAACGCTGGCGCCGGGCGGATGCGTGGTGATGATCGGCGGACAGCCCGACCCCATTCAATACGACGCAGGTGCCGCAATGGTACGCGAAGCGCGTGTCGAAAACATTTTCCGCTATGCGCATGTCTTTCCACGTTGCGTTAGCATGTTGAGTTCTGGTGCCATCGATGTTAAGTCGTGTGATCACACGCAGCTTTGATTTCAAAGACGGTGTCCAAGCCTTTGAAATCGCCGCCTCCACCCCTCCTGCGGATGTAAAAATGCAAATCGTTCTGCCATAGCAAAGGGCTGAATCTGACTGCGCATGTCAGAAGCTAAACGCAACCAGATCCACATCTGAGGTTTTGTCCGGGGATACTGACGCACCCAAACCATTGATCTTCTGTAGTGCGGTAGCCGAGTGTGAAGTCACCTCCTACGCCGATGCTTCATACAGAGCCAACCGGAAGACAAAAATCTTTGCGACAGAATCTGATCAATGTGATCAAATGCACGATAGCTTTTAGGCTCAGCGGGGCTGGTCGAGCACCATCTTAGTTTCCGTCTTTCGCGTAGATGAAATACGCGAAAGACGGAAAAACTTGACAAATGATGTGAATTATTCCAATTTTCGCGTAGATGAAATACGCGAAAGACGGAAAATGCTCTATCTCATTGGCGAGAATTTGGACAGCGACCGCGCTCACTACTTGGCCGAAACAGGCCGGATCGTGAAGCTTATGCGGGGTATCTATGCCGATGCCGCCGAGGATGTCGATGGCATCGTGCTGCGGCACGCCGTACGCATCGCCAAATATCTCTATCCGCGGGCTTATCTGTCAGCCGCCAGCGCCGTACAGCTCGCACCGACGCGAGATGGCCGATTGTTCATTAGTGGGCCGCGTTCACAGCGCAAACGGATCAGGACACTGGAGATCATCCAGAATATCGCGCCAGCCCATCCCTCGACCGCACCCGCGCTAATCGCGGACGAGCTGGGTGAGTTCCGGACTGATGTCTCTTCGCTGCGGCAGCGTTGTCTCGAAGCCTTTCGTCTGCGCAGCGAACATGCTGCCTCGATTAATGAAGAAATGCGCGCTGCACTCGCGGCGCGTTTGATCGAAGAATATGGTGACCCTAAAAACGCTGCCGATGCGCTCTGGACGCTTGCGCGTGAGAATAAATGGTACCGCGAGGGCGAGCAAGCCGAGCGCTACCTCATGAGATCACCGTCTCTGATTGAAACGCGAAATGAAGCCGCGCTAAGCTTCACGGTGGCCTGGCACAGCCAGCCGATCGGAGAGCTACGCCATGACGGCTTTGAATGGCGTTGGACGGCTGAGAAGAACTTCAATCTACCATTGGTGCAGCAGCGAACGCCCGGCAAGCTGCCTCCCTTCATTCTCTCGCTCTTGCCCGAAGGCTGGCTGGAGCGCGTGCTCAACGAGAGTGATGAGCGCGCCCTGCTTCGTTCCGGAAAGCGCTATATGTCAAACATCACGATCAGCTCTGATACCGCCGAAATTGCAGTGTTGCCGACAGATCGTCTTTCAACTCGCCTAAGTGAATTCAGCACCGAAGGCGTGTTTATCGGACACTATGAGGGGCCGGCACGTGGCGATATAGAGAACAGTTTTGAAGAAAATCTCGCGCGCTTGTTTGCAAACTCGCAGACACCGCGCTTGTCCGGCGTGCAGATCAAGGCTCCGATGTTTCTTGACGCAAAGGGACGCCTTGTTCCTAGCACGATAGAGCCCTTCACGCATATACTAAAACCTGCCGGCACAAGCGGATTTCAGGCCCTGCCGATTATCGAGTATTTGTCGATGTCCTTGGGGCGGGCTGCCGGACTTGAAGCCCCGGCCATCGCATTGATAGGCATGCCGGACGGCATGCCGCCGGCGTTAATTGTGGAACGCTTTGATATCCGTAGCAGTGCCGATGATCACCGCTGTATTGCTCTCGAAGACATCTGCTCTGTTCTTGATTTGCCCCCAGAAGCCAAATATGACAGCACCATCGAGCGGATCGCGCGCGCCGTGCGTCCACTTTCCACCGCGCCCGAGGAAGATCTGACGGTTATATTGAAGCGCGCGCTGTTTGCTTGGCTCATTGCCGATGGTGACATGCATCTTAAGAATCTTGCCTTGCTTAAGATAGCAGCGCCGGGCGCAGACACCTTTGAGAGCGTGAGGATGGCCCCGCTCTATGATGCGGTGACGACTCGCGTCTTTCCGAGACTGGAGCATGATCGCATGGCGCTCAAGCTGGATGGCAAGGATGACCGGCTGCGCCGCGCCGACTTCCTACGCCTTGCCGCGACTGCCGGGATACTAGCACGTGCTGCCAACGCCGCTATCGATGAGCTTGTCAAGAGATTTGCCACCGGGCTCGATCAGATCATTGTGCCGGATGTGCCGAACCTTGATGCGGAGATGACGGCCAAGGCCGAGCAGATGCTGGAGTTGTGCCGCGAGCGGCTTGCGGCTTGGCACTAAGTCTTTCACAAACCGCGTAGCAAGAATGCAAGAGGCATTGCCAAGTTGGTTCTGTCGCAAATATTCATATAGGTTGAGTGTAGCCAAGCGCTGGACAGACTTATGCTGCGAGCTGGGCGAACTGCTCAAATGCGTTCAAGCCGTTGTTGTCGAATTGCCTTTTGCGGATCATGTGCGCGACCTCAATTCCCTCAAGGGTTGCGGACGCGGAATGAACGGCTTTGAAGCCGAGCATCAGCCCCGTGATGCGCTTGATGAATCAATGATCCTGCGTATTCGTGCCGGCGCATTTCCGTCAGATCCGTATCAATCAATCCGCAAGCCGCGTTGCCGCGACTGATGTGTACCGTTTCTGCCCCGGCGGATGCATACATAAGCAGTAAAAAGACACCCGTCAGGCAAGGATTCCTGTTCATTTTAACATTTCCATTCCGTAGTTGCCTGAAAAATCGCCTCAATCCCCGGCAGACACCGGACAGCTCAGGTCGCCTTCTTCGCAGGCGAGGTACTGACGGAACTGATCAACCCGCTGCCGCGTCAGGCTTTCCAGACAACCATCAAGCACCATGGGATAAATGCTTCCCCCTACCACCGCCGAGGCTGCGAAGGCGCATTCTGCATCGCGGAAGGATATCCAGTGACGCGCGCGTTCCGAAGCTGCCGGTAGGCGTCAGGGTCGTCGCCCGGACGCTGCCTGATCCGATGATAAAGCGTGTTCAGATCGGTGTCGGCGGCCTGATAGGCATTCTGGGCACAACGGTTCAGTGTTGCCTGGTCCCTGGCACTCTCGCAGACATCCGCATGCGCGGCAGAGACCATCAGGCAGGTCATTGTTGCGGCAAGAAATTTACGTCTCATGGTCTTTCTCCCTGATGTTTTCTACAGGCTTTCACCCTCTGCACTCCCCGCGCCGCACGACGCGAAACTGCGCTGCCTCGGCCTCGCAGGCGTTGGCGAAGCTGCGCCGTTGGTCCTGTCTGACGGCACAGACCGGGGCGTATTCCCGCGTGCAGGCCTGTTCCCGGCCTCCGGGCGGGCGGGGGCTGACAGTTGCAGGGCGGCACTGGCCCTGATGAACCAGCCGGGCATCGGCCGCACGCATCATACAGGCATTGCCATAGGTTTCGCGCTGACCATGCCGCTCGCCACAGACGGGCGGGTATTCGAATGTACAGGCGGCGGGCCTGTCCTCGTGCGGGGGCGGGTAGGGCCCGGTTTCGGGAACGCAGGTCGCCAAGAATGCCACAACTGCGGCGAACAGAAATGCCGTTCTCATCGTGACCGTTCCTTTCAAGGATCGTTGCCGAAATACTGCGTCCTGATCTCTTCGATTGCACCACCTTCATGCGCACCGATCAGTTCAATGGTCAGCCGGCGTGTCAGATCACTTCCATGAACGAGGCCGAAAGCATATTTGTCAGGCGCAAAAATCGGCCCGACCACAGTCACCGGCTGTTCAGGGTTGGTATGGGCATAATATTCCAGCACCGGCGCATCGCCCACAATCGCGTCAATTCGACCGTCAACAAGTGCTTGCACAGCCTCTTCGATATGCGCAAAACGCCGTGCGTTGAGGCCCGCTTGCTGTGCATAGCGTTCAGACACGCTGCCCGGCTGTACCCCGACAACCCGGCCTGGAAGATCGGCCACGCTGTTGATCTGGTTGGTCAGGGACAAAGTGGTCATGACGCTGGTGACGGAGGAAGTCAGATAGGCCAGCACAGCAATGCCGCAGACCAGCCACAGACCCTGCCAGATGCGCCCGATCCAGCCAAAATAGTTCTTTCGCTGCGGCGATTTGCCCGACGTCGCCACAGACATGACGGTGTAAAAACCTTCAGCAATGCCATCGCGCCAGCGGCGCGGGAACTCCTTGTTGAAACGGCGGTCAAACGCCGTGATCAGCAATGTCGCCACGGCGATGACAAAGGCGATCCAGGCGTAGCCGCGCAAATGGCCGGAATCACGAAGCCCCCGGAGGACATCACGGAATCCGCCGCCCCGGTCATCGTTTACCATGATGCGCTGGCCCGCATCGAACCATGGATGCGTGAAATCCATGCGCTCGGCCCGTTCTCTGGTCACGGTCAGGTTGGTGACGGCCACATCAATCTCGGCATTTGCGGCGGCTGTGACAAGCGCGCCGGTGTTGTCCAGCTCGACATATTCGCTTTGCAGCGAGAGGGATTGTGCAATCTGTTCCCACAGGTCGATGGCCATGCCGGAGAACGTGTCATCTTCCCGCATGACAAAGGGCGGGTGCACATAAACCCCCACCCGCAGGCTGCGCTCATCCCTCGGCCCCTCCGCAACAACAGAATCCTGTGCAGCGACAGGCGCAGATCCGGCCGCCAGACAGATCAGCACGACCAGCAGATGCAATGTATGCCGAAAAGACGGATAGGGCAGCCGATAGAGCAGGGATTTCACAATAGAGATCCATAGATTTATTTTGGGTCGTGCCAGCGGCACAGCGTTATCTAGGTGTTTCATGTTTCGCTCCTCAGGATAGACGCGGCCTGACAAGAGTGAACTTGCAAAATTGCGGAAATTTCAAGATTCAATCATGTTCTCGCTCGTCAAAGTTCCAATCCTCTCCGGTTCCCGTAAACTATTGATATGCATGTCATTGCCGTTCAATTGGTGTCCGGCAGTGACATGAAACCACATTGCGGGAGACATTTAAATGAAGTCTGGAACGATCAGTATTGTCGCGGCGGCAGCCGTTATCGTAGGCTGCGCACCGCGCCCGGAGAACATTCACGCGACCTACACACCGACGGCGCTTTACACCAACCTGACGTGCGAACAGCTCCTCGTCGGGGACAGTTGCATTAAACTTGGGTGTTGGCGATTATGGCAGTGAAAGGATTGCTGATATGCCGAGCAACCGACCGTTCAAGCGCCACCGGTTTCCTGCGGTGACCATCTTATGTGCCGTTCGGATGTATCTGCGGTATCCACTATCCTACCAAGATGTGACGGACCTGCTTGCCGAGCGAGGGCTTGATGTTGACCGCTCAACGGTCTTTTGATGGGTTCAGAAGTTTGGACCGGAACTGTCCAAACGTGCCGAGCGTCATCTCAGCCGCGTAAGGCTGAACTGGCACGTGGATGAAACCTATATTCGTGTTGGCGGTAAGTGGCGTTACCTGTGGCAGGCAATTGATGGCAACGGCCAATTGTTCGATTTCAGGCTCACAGCCAGACGCGATGCGAAGGCAGCAAAAGCTTTCCTGAACAGTGCTCTCGAACGTGTGCGGCTGCACCGCCCCGTTTCAATCTGCACAGATAAGGCACCAACATATCGAAAGGTGATCCGTGAGATAAACCATCGCTACGATCCGCATTTTGACTACATCACCCATATCGACCGCAAGTATCTGAACAACCGTGTCGAGAGCTATCATGCCGCGCTGAAGCGGCTACTCGGAGTTCGGCAAAGCTTCCGATCTCTGAGTTGTGTCAAGGCGACACTGCCAGGGGTGGAGACGATCAGGACAATCAAGAATGGACACATACAAACGAAGCGGCCGGGTGTCCGTGGCGAAATCAGCTTCGTCCACGAGCCCTTTGGCTTGGCCGCTTAAATCTAAGGGCGCAAATACAATCATCAGCGATCAAAGTTAATGCAACAGTCCCCCCAGGATCTTGTTAACGGAGCCGTTCAGCGGTTCGTGGAACCGGCCCGTTGCGGCCTATTTTTGTGCCACCGGTCTGCATTCGGCCGCTTCCTTGCGTTTCTTGTTATCCATTTTGAAACAAAAGCCGCAATCCCTGGCGCAGTTGAGCGCGCATCTGGATGCGCGGACCGGATGCGGTGACGAAGCGGCCATCGCGCATGTCATGTGGTTGCTGAAAATGGGCTATTGCCGCCCGGTGCAATCCGTGTCGGCCTGAAGCGGCTGCGCAGAACCACCGGATCATGTTTTCAGGCGGAACGTGGCCCGGAAGGCACGCGCCTTGTCCGTGGACGCCAGTTCATGCCGGGACCGGCTATTCCGGATCTGCGCGCACGAATGCGCATGGACAGGCACCCCCGGGTCGGGTACGGTTTGGGCTGCCAAGGTTCCGCATCTGCGGATTAATAGGGAATACAGGATCGGGCGTAGCCCGTCATCTGTAGCTGCCCTCGCAACTGTAGGCGGCAAGGTTTGGGTCAAGCCACTGGCATAGCCGGGAAGGGACCTGATACCGTTCGAGCCGTGAGCCAGGAGACCTGCCTATGGCATAACCGTAACCGCCGGCGAGGTGCCCGGCTGAAGGAATGGCATGGCAGAAGACATCACGTCCGACAATCTGGACGCGCAATATCTGGCCCTGATGTCCCGACGGCTGGTCCGCGCCCGGCTTTGTGCTGATCGAGGTTCCCGATGTTCTTCAGACCCCTGTGCCTGAGTGCGCTGCTTGCCCTTCCATTGTCATGGTCCATAGCGCAGGCGCAGACCACCACTTTCATCGACGATATGGGCCGCGATGTTGCGGTGCAACTGCCTGTCGAACGCGCCGTCATCTTCAACCGCTATGGGGTCGAATTCGCCCGCGCGCTAAGGGCGATGGACCGCGTTGTTGGGATCGATCAGAGTACGTATCGCGATCCGCCTTATTGGCCGGAACTGAACGCTGACATGATTGTCGGCGCCGGACAGGCTGCGCCCAATTACGAAGCGATTGTTGCCGCCCGGCCCGATATCGTCATCCTGCCGCGTAACGGCGCATGGGAAGAAGCGGCAGCGCAGCTTGAACCATTCGGCATTCCGGTCATGGTTATCACCGCCTGGGATGCGACCAAGCATGTGGAAAATGTGACATTGATGGGCGATCTGTTTGACGCGCCCGAACGCGCGCAGGCACTTAATGATTTCTATACCGGGTATCTGACCTTGTTGGAGGAACGCCTTGCCGGGGTAGAACCAGCAAGCATTTACATTGAGGAAACGCGCCCGCTGGTCACAGTCACGCCGGGGTCTGGCTGGCATGACATGGCGCTGCAGGGTGGGGCGCTCAATGTCTTTGGCAGCATCGATATCGCTGCCGAACCGGCGTCGCGCGGGAATGTCAACGCCTTCACCATTGACCCGGAGGAACTGGTCAGCCGCAGCCCTGACCTGATTTTCAGATTGGTGCCCGGCGCGTATGAGTCAATTCCGGCGGATATCTATGCGGCGGCCTGGGCCGAGCTTTCCACCCGCGAGGAAATCCGCGCAACACCTGCCTGGGACGCGGGCAATGTGCATCTGGTCAATTACTATCTGGCTGGCGGCGCGTCCAAGATCACAGGCGCGCTTCAGATCGCAAAATGGGCGCATCCGGACCTGTTTGCAGATATCGACCCCGAAGATGCCATGCGCGTCTGGATAGAGGAGTTTCAGGGCCTGCCTTATCAATCCGGCATGACCCACAGGGGCCAGTTCCAACCATGACCCGCGCAACGCCGGCAGTTCCGCCGATGCAAAGCATATCGCCGGACCAGGTGGAACTGCCGGTCGGGGCGGACAGTCTTGGCGCGCGCTATCTTGCCAGCCGGACAACCCGGCTGGCGATAATTGCCTGTGCCTTTGTGCTGCTGATGGGCGCGGCATTGTCGGTGACAGTGCGGGGCATCCATGAAACCGGAATGGCCGACCTGCTGCGCGTCATCGCATCGCATGCAAGTTTCGGTGCGATCAGTGCGTCGCTTGATGCCCAGTCGGAACTGGTGCTGCTGCATTTGCGCCTGCCGCGCGTGGTGATGGCCATGATTGCCGGGGCGGCACTGTCGGTGGCGGGGGTGCTGATGCAGGCCATCACACGCAACCCGTTGGTCAGCCCCTATACTATCGGCGTGTCGTCTGCTGCGGCTTTCGGTGCGGCGGTCGCGATCATGTTCGGGGTCGGACTGACCGGTGCGGGCATCTATTTCATTCCACTGACAGCGTTTGTATTCGCGCTGATCGCTGCCACAGCAGTATTTTCAATGAGTTGGTGGCGCAATATGGGGCCGCAGGCGATGATCCTGACCGGCATCGCGCTGATGTATCTGTTCAGTGCCATGACCGCAGCCGTGCAGTTCATTGCAACCGAACAGCAACTTGCAAGGGTGGTTCACTGGACATTTGGCAGCTTGAACGGCGTGCGCTGGCCCGCCGTGGTCATCTGTGCGGGTGTTCTGGCAGTTGTTCTGCCGGTGATGCAGGCGCAGGCGTGGAAACTGAACGTGCTGACGGTCGCAGGGGACGACGTTGCGCATTCGCTGGGTGTCCATGTGGCGCGGCTGCGCGCCATGGCCATTGTGCTGGCGGTTGTTGCTGCGGCCTCGGTTATCAGTTTCCTTGGGGTTATAGGCTTCGTCGGGCTGATCGGCCCGCATGTGGCGCGCATGATGATCGGGGGTGACCATCGCTATCTGCTGCCCTTTGCCGCAATCACAGGGGCTGCGCTGCTGCTGGCCGCTGACACCATCGGGCGGCTGGCCTTCGCACCGGTCGTGGTTCCTGTCGGTATTGTGGTTGCCTTTGTCGGGGTGCCGTTATTCCTGCATCTGATCCTGTCGCGCCAAAGGACGAATTACGCATGATCACGTTGGATGCAAGGAACCTGACGGTTACGGCAGGGGGACGGGCAGTGCTGGACGATGTGTCGGTCACCGTTGCACAGGGTGAAATGGTGGGACTGGTCGGACCCAATGGCGCGGGCAAGTCCACACTGGTCAAGGCGATACTGGGTTATCACCATCTGCGCGCAGGGCAAATTCACTGCGCAGGGCGTGACATGATGCGCAGCGCCGCGCGTGACAGGGCGCGCCTGATCGCCTATGTGCCGCAGGCCCCGCCCGAGGGGTTTCCGGTCAGCGTATTCCAGACAGTGCTGATGGGGCGCACCCCGCATATGGGAACCCGTCCCGCCCGCCGCGATCTGGCGGTGACGGAATGGGCAATCGCGCAACTGCAACTGGACAATCTGGCTTTTCGCAGCATGGACGCGCTGAGTGGCGGCGAACGCCAGCGCGTCATGCTGGCGCGCGCGCTGGCACAGGAAACGCCGCTTCTGGTGCTGGATGAACCCACCAGCGCGCTGGATATCGGGCATCAGCTTTTCGCGTTACGTTTCCTGTCCGATCTGGCGGCAACCGGGCGGATTGGCGTTCTGGTCGCCATCCATGACCTGTCGATGGCGGCGCGCTTTTCGACGCGGACAGTTCTGATGCAACAAGGGCGCGTGCTGGCCGAAGGCGCGGGGGGCGCCGCGCTGACACCTGCGACAGTACGCGCGGCCTATGGGGTGGATGCGATGGTCACAGAACTGAATGGCGTGCCGGTTGTTCTGCCGCTGGCGGCAACATGAACATGTCGGGGCGCATCCGCGTTGACCTTGCCGGATTTGCCCGCGAAGGGGGGCTTGGTGATCATGCCGACCTGATTGCGCTGGCGCGCGAAGCCGATGCGCTGGGGTTTGGCGGGATCTGGTTCAACGAATTCCATTTCGACCGCAATCGGCTGCCCCATCCGTCCACATTGCTGCTGGGGGCCGCGATTCTGGCTGTGACTGAACGCCTTCGCTTTGGCACATCCATTCTGGTGCTGCCGCTTTATCATCCGCTGCTGCTTGCAGAACAAGTGGCGCAACTGGACCGACAATCGGGCGGGCGGCTGGATGTGGGGGTGGGGCGCGGGACCAGCCCGGATACGTTCCGCGCGCTGGGTCTGAACCCGGATGAGGCCCGCCCGCGTTTCGCCGCCGCGCTGGACATCCTGCGCATGGCGTGGACACAAGGCAATGTCAGTCATGACGGCTCCTTCTGGCGTTTTGACAATGTATCCGTCGGCCCGCCCTGCGTGCAACGCCCCCACCCCCCGGTCTATATGGCGGCGGTCGCGCCGGATAATATTGACCTTGCCGCACGCCACGCCCTGCCACTGCTGTATTCGCTGGAACCCAATGAGGGGCGCCAGTTCGCCCCCTATCGCGCGGCACTGGCCCGGCATGGGCAGGGCGTGGGGCCGCTACATGCGTCCTCTCTGTCGCGGTATGTGTTGATTGACCGCGACCGGGGCACAGCACTGGCGCAGCTGGACGCGCTGACGCATCGGCTGAATGAAAACCGCGCGGCCCGCGCCATCGCTGCGGGCAATCCGCCCCCGGTCCCGCGCAGCCGCGCCCAGATGCTGGAAGGGCACGCCATTGCGGGCACGCCGGATGATTGCACTGCGCAGATTCTGGATTTATCCGCGCAGTTGCACACAGGGTCGATCCGGGCGTTTTTCAGCGCCAATGGCGCAATTCCCGTTCCGCAGGCGCGCGCCGCCATGCGGCTTTTTGCGGCGCAGGTTCTGCCTGCGCTGACGTCCCCCGCCATGACAAAGGAAATCTGCCTATGAGCTTACGCGCCCTTCTGTTCGGTGCTGCATTCACGTCGCTGGCCGTGCCCGTGCTGGCCCTTGACCGCTTTCCGCATACGGATGTGAATTGTGATGTCACGACAGTATTCGAGGCCCCGCCGCAACGCGCAGTGACATTATCGAATAACGCGACTGAAATCATGTTGGCCCTTGGGCTGCAAGAGCATTTGGTCGGCACGTCCTATATGGGCAATCTGGAAATCGGCCCGGAATACGCCGAAAGCTACGCCCGCATCCCGGTCCTGTCACCCCTGATCGCCACAACCGAGCAACTGATCGAGGTGGAGGCCGATTTCGTCTATGCGGGCTATCCGGACGGGTTTTCCGAACGCTGGCACACCCGCGACCAGTTGCATGATCTGGGCATGACCACACGACTGGCAACAGAAGGGTGCAATCTGGGCAGGTTTGACTTTTCCAACCTCTGGCAGGAACTGCGCGATGTTGCGGCAATCTTTGGCGTTCCGGACCGTGCCGAGGCGCTGATAGAGGGGTTGCAGGCCCGGCTTGACGCTGTGGATGCGGCGCTGGACGGGGCCGAACCTGTGCATGTGTTCATCTATAATGGTGGTGACGCGCCCCCCCGTGCCGCGCTTGGCAACACAATGCTTCATTCGATTGTCACGCGCGCGGGCGGCGCGCATATTTTTGGCGATATTGAGATGCGCTATGGAACAGTGTCATGGGAAAATATCGTCGAGCGTGACCCCGCGCATATCGTTGTCTTCTATTCCCTGACGGAGGCCGGACAGGTCGTCGCCGATCCCCGCGCGGATATCGCGGGTGCACGGATTGAACTGCTCAGCAGTTTTCCTGCCATGGCAGATGTGACCGCCGTGCGCGAAGGGCGCTTTCACCCGGTCAGTTCGGCGACAGGCCAGCCCGGCCCGTCATCTGTCCGTGCAGTGGAAGAACTGGCGCGGCTTCTGCACCCCGAGCGCTTCGCGCAATGACAGACTTGGCAGGATCGCAAGCCATGCCTGCGGCCACACAGGCAGATGATGCGCTTGCGGTTCTGCGCAGGGCACCCGGACCGGGTAGCCATGGTGCCGCGCACTCCATTGCCCCGCCCGGTGCGGCGCGGTTCCGGGCGGTCATGGCAGCTTATACAGTTCTTGCGATCTGTGCCGCGCTGGGTGGGCTTATGCTGGGGTCGGTGCAGGTGCCTGCGGGCACTGTTCTGCGCATTCTTGCCCATGCAGTTCTTGGCGATGGCTGGATCAGTCGCGACTGGCGTGCCGCGCATGAAGTGATCGTGCTGCAAACCCGCATGCCGCGGGTGATCCTTGCGGCATCGGTCGGTGCGGCGCTGGCGGTTGCTGGCATGACCATTCAGGCACTGGTGCGCAACCCGCTGGCAGGACCAAGCATCCTTGGTGTGTCGTCAGGCGCGGCGGTGGGCGCAGTGCTGACGATGCGCTTCGGGCTTGCAGCCTTCGGGGTTTTCACGCTGCATATTTCGGCCTTTCTGGGCGGGTTGGTGACATTGGCTCTGGTTTTCTGGATCGCGCGCACGGGCGGGCAGATCGCGCCAACGCGGCTGATTCTTGCGGGGGTTGCAACGTCGGCAGTATTCAGTGCGCTGACTTCGCTGCTGGTGCTGACCTCGCCTGACCCGCAACTGGCCGCGCGGGTGCTGTTCTGGACTCTGGGCAGTTTTGCCAGCGCGCAATGGAAGCTGCTGCCGGTTCCGGTGCTGGCGCTTTGCCTTGGTCTTGTGGTGCTGATCCTGCAGGCTCGGCGGTTGAACCTGCTTCTGGCAGGCGATGAAAATGCGGCGGCGCTGGGGCTGGATGTCGAAGGGTTCCGGCGGTCCATGTTTGTACTGAGCGCTGCGCTGACGGGTGTTACGGTTGCGGTGGCCGGGGTGATCGGCTTTATCGGTCTGATCCTGCCGCATATCGTGCGGCTGATGGTCGGGGCCGATCATCGTCATGGGTTGCCTGCTGTGGCGCTTCTGGGTGCAGGTTTCGCCATTGGCGCGGATCTGATTGCACGCTGGATCATCGCGCCGCTGGAATTGCCGGTCGGCATCATCACCGCGATGATCGGGGGGCCGTTCTTCATCTGGCTTTTGCGCCGCGCCGCGAAGGATATGCGCGGATGACGCTTATCCCGCCCGCCCATCTGGAACTGGAACAGATCAGCGTGCGCGTTGGCGGGGGCGCGCTGGTGCATGATGTGTCGCTTCAGGTGCGACCGGGTGAATTTGTCGGCTTGCTGGGGCCGAATGGTGCCGGGAAATCGACACTTCTGCGCACCATCTACCGTGCGCGGCGGCCTGATATCGGGCGCGTGCTGCTGGATGGCAGCGATCTTTGGGCGCAAAGCCCGCGCTGGGGTGCGCAGCGCATAGGCGCGGTACTGCAGGACATGCCCGCCGATTTTCCGCTGACGGTGCGGGATGTGATCGCCATGGGCCGTGCGCCCCATCAATCCGCCCATGCCGCAGAGAGCGCCCATGACCGTGCCCAGATCGCGGCGGCCTTGCAGCTTCTGAACCTGTGGCCCTTTGCCGGGCGGCTGTTTGCGACCCTTTCCGGGGGCGAGCGGCAGCGTGTGCTGCTGGGTCGTGCGCTGGTGCAGCAACCCCGCCTTCTGGTGCTGGATGAGCCGACGAACCATCTGGACCTGCGCCATCAGATGGCGTTCCTGACATTGGTGCGCCAGATCGGTGTCAGCGTGATTGCGGCGCTGCATGACCTGACGCTGGCCGCGATGGTCTGTGACCGGCTGGCGCTGCTTGATGCGGGGCGTGTCGTGGCGCAGGGCAGGCCGGAAGATGTGCTGACCCCGGCACGGATCCGGCAGGTCTATGGCGTTGAGACGCTGATTCAGCGTCACCCCACGCGCGGCACCCTTGTTGTATTGCCTGCCTGAAAGGACATTTATGAAACCCGTTCTGATATTGCTGGCCAAGGCGGCCATCGCGGCCCCCGCCCATGTTGACATGAAGGCAATGGCGCACGCGGTGGCGGCTGCGCTGCCGGACTGGCAGGTGACCTGGGCCTACAGCGAACAGGGCACACCCACCCTGCGTGCGCAGCTTGACACCTATGATGCGGCCCCGCAAATCCGCGTGCTGCCCCTGTCCCTGCCTGCCGAACCTGCGACTGTGAACGCGATTGCCAGAACTGTGCAGCGTTGGGCAAAAGGACGGTCCGGCCCTGCGCCGGTCATCAATGTGACGCCGCCCCTGTCATCCGCCCTGCGCGATCTGACCACTGCTATTGTCGCAAGCGTGAACATGCCGCCCCTGCGCGAAGTGCCGGTTGCGCCCTTGCCCGCTGACTCCGCCCAGGTGCCCGACCACCATGCGCGCGTGCTGGTCTGTACGGGTGGGCCTTGCATGAACGCAGGCGCGGCCGAGCTGTGGCACCAGTTGCGCGCACGTCAGGATGCCGAAAAACTGCGCCGTCGTGCCCCGGGGATGATGTCATGCCGTACATCCTGCCTTGGCCCCTGCGCGCTTGGTCCTGTTGTGCAGGTCTGGCCCGAAGGCACCTATTATGGCGGCGTGACACTGACAGCGCTGGATCAGATCATCGATGATCATGTGGTCGGCGGCCAACCGGTGGCCGCGCTGGCCTATGCACCCGGCGGACCAAAGCAAAGCCTGCGGCGGAACTGATGGCAAAAATGCGTTGCCGGTATCGAACGGTATTCATATTGATCCCGCATACCGCAAACGCGCAGGCTGACGATCCGTCCTTCCTGCGTTCAATAAGCTTGTCACGCGCGCTGGAAATACAGCCCGCACGGCTTGGTGACTTTCAAGTCCTGTGATGCTGCAGGCGTTCAGAACCTGTGGGCAGTAACCAATGCCCTGTCAGTTTCCGTCAGTTTGGCGTGTTGGAGGGGCTGAACGCACTAATGTTTGACGCCGGGTTCGAAATTCGACCGACTGATTTCGACATAGCGCGCAAATCGCGAAATGCCAGGTCGATCAATATCCTGGAACGCGCATTTGTCACTCTGTCAGGTCAGCGGGGTCAGTCCCGCGTGGCCTTTTCCCGGGGATGTTGCGCCGCTTCTATGTGAATGTCCGCGATAAGCCATACATCGCCCCGCCCGATGCCCATTCGTCTGGATCAGCGGTCGGCCAAGCCGGTGGATGAGCCCATACCTTTGGGCGCATCTTCAGGGACATGGGCCCCTAACTTTATTCACGGTGCGAGAAGGTTACGGATCTCCTGAAGTGATCCCGGTACAAGATCAACGGGGTGCCGCCCGCGACGATCGCGAACCGACTTATCTGCGCCGCGATCCAGAAGCAGGGCAATATCCTCGACCGTCTGAGTCCGTTCTGCAGCGACATGGAGCATTGTTTGTCCGGCGTCATCCTCTGCGTTGATCGGCAGACCCAGACCAAGCAGGAAATCGAGGAATGCAACTTCGTCAGGCCAGGAGGTACGGAGACTGGTCGCCCTGTACAGGTTATGCAGCAGGGTGCCGCCATCGGGAAGGCGCTCCAGCGGGTCGAGGCCGTGGGCGGTGATGAGCTCGAAGCTCTCTACTGTTGTGCAGTAGCATAGGGTACTGCGGCCTTGAGCATCCCGTTTGCGTGGGTCCGCCTTCAGGTCCAGAAGAGTCCGGGCGCGCTCAAGACCATCGAGCCTTGAAAGGAGCAGTGCGGATTGAAGCGGAGTCGACGCCCATTCGTTTTCGTAGCCCGGTGGCGGCGTCTCCAGGGCGTTTACATCGGCGCCATGGGCCACGAGCACACGAATTTTATCCGGTCGTCTGGCCATATGCAGGGCGCTGCTGCCTGAGAAATCCCGTGCCTCGACATCGGCGCCCGCGCGCAACAGTAACTCGCTATCATCCGCCTCCGCCCACATCAGTGCGGTGGTGTCGTTGTCCCAGCGCGCGTCGGGTTCCGCGCCGGCTTTCAACAACGCATCAAGCATGGCGAGATAGGTGGGCCGGTCTATCCAAGCGGCGAGTTGATCGCGAAGGCGCTTTTCCTGTATGTCACGCAGCACCCGCCGATGGTCAGTGGCGTCGTCTGCCTGGGACCAGACCTCGTTGTCCTTGCGAAGGCGCGCTTCCAGTTCGCTTCTTGTTGGTGCCGTCAGCTTGCTGCGTTGCGTGATTAGCAGGTGAATTGGCCAATGGCGGTCATCCTTCCAGCCGTTAACGCGCGCACCCAGGCCGATCAGCCATTGTATGGTGTCGAGCGTGCTTGCCTGTACCGCGTCTGCCATCGGCAGGCGGCGCGTATTCACGGTTGCACCGGCGTCGAGCAGTCCCTGCGCAAGCGGCAGGTTGTTGGCGCGCACGGCATAGCTGAGAGCGGTCGAAAATTCCTGATCCCAGGCAAAGTTGTCCGAGAGCCAGTTGCCGTCTGGCACGACATCCGGCCTCGCCCCGGCCTTGAGCGCCAGTTTGACGGCTTCCATGTCGTTGGCGCGCGCGCCGGTAAGCAAGGCGCGTTCAGCTGGTGTTTCCTCTAAAATCGATTGCGGCGGCACATCGGCTTCGGGTTCAGTGAGGTCCTTTGCCAACCAATCCAGCCAGGCCTTGCCACCTGGACTGTCCGCCTTCAGCGTGTATGCGTTCCGCGCCTCGTCAAACGTGCCGAACGGCATCCACGATGCCCATTCCGTTCCGGCGAAGCCAAGCTTCGACATCTCGGTTACGAAGGAGATGAAATCCGGTGCGAGCGTAAGACCGTGCAGCATCTCCAGTTCGTGGCTGAAATAGCGCACCGGATGCGGTTCATCGGGCGCTGACATGTCGATGGTGATAATGTCACCATTGACCAGATTGTAGACAGGAAACTGATGTTCCCACATTTCAGGACTATTCGGAGCTTCAGAGAGATCCATATCGGCCAAATGCCTCTTCAAGCCCAGAAAGTTCGGAATCGCGTGGTCGGCGATGTGGTCGATGTCCCATATCGCAAACCGGTTCGCGCTCATCGTTGGAAGGTTCTGGTGGTGCATCGGACGCAGATGTGACGGAATATACCAGCCGAACGCGACATGCGCGGAATAGCGCGTCAGCAATTCGCGAAGCTGCGGCGGCACCCTCATCCCGTGGAGGCTTTCCAGTGCCTGGACAGCAGTTTCAGAGGCAGGCGGCGCGATTGAGAGCGGCGTCACCTGCCAACCTCGCCTTTGCGCAATTTCTTCCATCCAGCGCCAATCCGATTGCCATTGGCGCCAAAGCATCCTTGTCATGTGTGTGGTATCCCGGCATCCGAATATCGGTGTTACAAGCAAGGCTGAAGCGCCTTTTAACCAGCCACGTCTACTGACAGACATATATCCTCGGTCCAGTTACTGCTTTGCCCGATATAGAACGAAGAATCAGCCATAACAACTCCGCTTCAGGCTAGTCCGGGAACGGCGGCATCGTAAAGTTGAAGCAAAAAACCGTTCCGGCCATTTGTTGCGGCCGCCGGTTCGCCGGACAATGAACAATGCGCTTCACGCTACAGACTTGGCAGCCAAAGCACCAGTATCGGAAACGCGAGCAATAGCGCGACATGCAATATATCTGCACCGACGAAGGGAAATGCGCCCTTGAATATTTTGTTCAGCGGCACATCGCGTGCAACGCCTGACAGGATATATACATTCATGCCCACGGGTGGGGTGATAAGGGCAATTTCTGTCATCCGCACAACCAGAACACCAAACAATATCGCATCAAACCCCAGACCGGTAACAAGGGGAAAGAACAAAGGCACTGTCAGGGTCATCATCGCCGACGCATCCAGCACCATCCCGAGGACAAGATAAACGGCCAGAATCATCAGTAAGATGGTCATTGGCGCAAAGCCGCTGTTGCTGACAAAATCAACAATGTGAAGCGGTATCCGTGTGACGGTTACAAAGCTGTTGAACACCAACGCGCCGAACAGGATGCCGAAGATCATCCCCGTTGTCTTGACCGTAGCATATATTGCTGTGCGTGCCGTGACCCAGGTCAGGCGACGCCGTGCGGCGGTTATTACAATCGCGCCGAATGCCCCGATTGCGCCTGCCTCGGTCGGGGTGAACCAACCAAAGATGATGCCCCCCATGACCAGACTGAACAACAAGATCACTTCGCCAGTGGTTTTGAAACTGGCGAGTTTTTCGCGGAATGTGTATTTCGGGCCGCGCGGTCCCGCATCAGGGTTGATCCGGCAGATGATGGCTATCGTGACAATATAAAAAAGTGCCAGCATAATACCCGGAATGATCCCCGCAGCAAACATTGCGCCGATCGATGTTTCGGTAAGGATTCCATAGATGATGAACATTCCGGAAGGTGGTATCAGCGCGCCAATGGTGCCGCCTGCGACGACACTGCCGGACGCCAGCGACAGGTCGTATTTATGCTTGCGCATTTCAGGCATCGCGACCAGCCCCATCGTTGCTGTCGTCGCCAGACTGGATGCGCTGACCGAAGCAAACCCCGCTGATGCCCCGATCGTCGCCATGGCAAGCCCGCCGCGTCTGCGTCCGATCCATTTCGCGGCAAAGTCGTAGATGTCGCGCCCGATGCCGGATGCAAACATGAGGTGCGCCATGAACAGAAACAGCGGAATGGTTCCGATAGCGTGGTTCGTAACAATGCCATAGGTCGTGACCCCGATGCGCACTACTGCAGCATCGAAGCTGATAATGGCTGCGAACCCGACAAAACCCACCAGCCCCATCGCAAACCCGATGGGCATTCCCGCCGCGATAAACGCAAAGACGATTGCAAGCCCGACAAAACCGATAGCGACCGTGCTCATAGTTTGTTTTCCAGTTTTTCGGGGGTGTTGATGCTATCGTCCTGGCCAAGAAACAATTGCAGCACTTTGAACAGTAGCGTCACGCAGATCAGGATCATGGCGATTGCCATCATCCACCGGAAGGGCGCGACAGGAATATTGATGATCGGGGACATTTCGCCTTGCGCAGCCCGCCTTATCGCTTCGCGTATTGTTGCCAGCGCAACTGCCATCCAGAACAGCGACCCCAAGGCCAGCATGATGCCCTTAAGGGTCAGCCGGAACCGCCTGTGATGCAGTCCGTCCACGAACAGGGTGACGCCCGTATGCTCGTTTTGCATGGTTGCATAGACCAGTGCGAAGCTGATGGCGGGAATAAGCAACAATTCCGCAATCGCGTATGTCCCTGGAAAGGCTATGCCCACCGCGCGGAAGGCAACTGTGACGACAGTCAACGCCATCAGGGCGAGAATGCCACTGACCGCAATCAATCCCGACACCCGGCTAAACAGTTCCAGAAGGCGCTGACCGTAACGCATGCATCCATACCTTGGCTAATTTTTGAAAACGGAAAGTGACGAGGCTGTGGCGGCCCCGTCACTTTCTGATTGCTGCGTCAGTCGCGACCCGCGCGAACGCGGTTCAGGATTTCGGTTCCGGGCATTCCCGCGGCATCAAGGCGTTCTGCAGTTTCCCGTGCAGGCTGCGCAAAGGCCGCCGAATATTCGATGATGACGCTTTCATCTACGGTGTTGAATGTGACGCCCATTTCTTCGCCATATGCGCGCCCCGCATCTTCGGACCCTTCGGCCAGTTCATATGTCATCGTGGTAAGCCAGAGGATGTTATCCTCGAATACCTGTTGAATGTCAGCAGGAAGGCGGGCCCAGACGCCACCATTCATGGCCCGGGACGGGTAGGCGCCGCGGCTGTGGGGCAGTTCTGAATAGTAATTGATGACTTCGGCGAAACTCAGGGATCGCAGCGCCTCATAGGGTGCGATCACACCATCCACGACACCGCGTTCCAGTGCGGGATATGTGTCTGTCATCGGCATGGTAACGCCTTCGGCCCCGAAACCGGCCAATGCGCTGATATAGTCAACCGCCGAACGGATGCGCAGCCCCTGCAAATCGCTGACCTGTTCAAACGGGCGGTCGCGCAGCATCAGGTGCATGGGGGTGCCCACGTTGAACCCAAGGACTTTTACGCCGTCCAGTTCCTGCTCGAACTGGGGGAATTCGTTCCACAGTTCCAGATACACATCCAGAACTTCAAGAGCATCCTCATACCCATAGAAAAAGGATGGTGTAAGGCGCGACAGTTCATACCCGGAACTTGCGTAAATGGGCGCTATATACGCAATATCGGCGACACCTGCGGCAAGTTCGTCAACGCCTTCGCGGCTTGTGATCAATGAGCGGCCCCAGAAAGGCGTGATTTCCACGCGCCCCTCGGTCTGTTCGTGAATTCTGTCAATCCACGCCTGATCCGCTTCGCCATATGGATGAGTGGGCCCATATGGCGATGCATAAGTCAGCCGGAATTCCTGAGCTGTGGCCATACCCAGCCCCAGAACGGTGATTATGCCAGTGGTTAGCGCAGTCTTCGTGAAGTAAGCCATCGTATCCTCCCGATTTGATGGTTTTGTTATAAGTCTTCTCCAAAAGCTCCGGCTGCGGCCAAAGCCTTTATGTCTTTTGCACCCAAACCGGCTGCAAACAGGATTTCATCCCTGTCCTGCCCCGGAACTGGCGCCAGATTGCGGACCCGTGCAGGGGTTCTTGTAAGCTTGACGGGTGAACCGATCTGCTGAAGGTCGCGCCCGGTATCGGATTGTACCGGGACGACCATCCCCCGCGCGAGATTGTGTTCATCCGTCAGCGCCTCTGCCACGTCATGAACGGCGCAGAACTGGGTTTGCGCGGCGGTCAGCAGGTCAAGCCATTCGTCCCGCGTGCGTTCTGAAAATATGATTTGCAGTTCTGTCCGAATACGGGGCCATGACTGAACATCATGCTGAAGCTCTGTGAATTCAGGCTTTCCCACAGCTTCGCAAAACCGGTGCCAATAGCGTGGCTCCATGTCAGTTGTGACGATGAATTTGTTGTCTTTTGTTCGCCATAACCCCATGTCGGCACGCCGCGCCCCACGCGGTGGAATGGTGGACGGGTCCGGGTGGCGCGACAGCACATTTACCAGAAGCGACATTGCACAATCACTCATCGCGATGTCGACATGCTGGCCTTTGCCGTCACGCTGACGGGCAATTGCAGCAGCCAGAATGCCGAAGGCAGCATGCGTGCCAGTCACGATATCTGCAACCGGAACCCCCGCGAAGGAAGGTGTGTCCGCGTTCTCGCCAATGCGTGACAGTGCCCCTGAAATAGCAAGGGCAACCGGGTCGTGCCCGGGTTTATCGCGGTAAGGCCCGGTATGTCCGCACAAGGTCAGGCTGCAATAGATAAGGCGCGGGTTGATTTTCTGAAGTGTTTGGTAATCCAGTCCCAGGCTGGCCAGAACGCCGGGGCGATAATCTTCAACCATGATATCTGCGCCCAGCACCAGACGCTTGATCAGCGCCAGTGCATCGGGATTGCCAATATCAAGTTTCAGCGACTTCTTGTTGCGCGACAGGATGTCATTCTGCCGCAATTCCGCGCGCCCGGTTGGGGTCAGGCGGTCCCAGCCGAAAACCTTTGCCTGCTTTTTCAGTTCCCGCGGGTTTTCAATACGAATGACATCGGCACCCATATCGGCAAGCAGCCATGTGCAATATGGCCCCGGCAGCAAACGCGAAAAATCAAGCACCTTCATGCCTTGAAGCGCTGTCATGCGTATGTCTCCCAGCCGCGGAAATCGTCCAGCGCCTGCTTTGGCATCAGCGTTCGAACGGGAACATCGTGACCGGCGCCATGGTGAAACAATGGTCCCGGAAGCGGGATCTCATCATCACCCGAACGGATGGGCACAAACAGGCCGCGTTCACGTAAATGGGCGCTGTCGCGCACTTCATCCAGATCATGAATGACCGAAAGCCCCCACCCAAGTTCAAGCGACCATTGCCCAAGCTGACCTTTGGTGTGGTGCGCGAAGAAGGCTTCCAGAATGGCTTCCCAGCGGCCAATCACATCCTGCGGCATGTCTGCGACAAGGATGGCCCCCCAATCAACTTCAGCAAGTTCACCTGCCGCATCATGCTGTTCCAGAACATTTATCACGGCACGCATCATGTTCGGATTGTCGATCATGGACCACGTCACATGACCGTCTGCGCAGGGCCAGACTTGTCGTACCCCCGATTTTCCGCGCACCAGCCGGTTGCCGGTGCGGTTGCCTATGCGTCCGGTCCACTCATACATGATGGCTTCGCGGTAATTTGCCAATGTCGTTGCTTGCAGAGCCGAGACTTCGACACATTGCCCGCACCCCGTCCGGCGGCGCGCATGAAGCGCCATCAAGCCGGCCGTCGCCACTTGAATGCCGGTCAGCGCATATGCCTGTTCACCTGGAAAACGCAGCGGGGGGCGGTCAGGATCGCCAGTTATATGCATCAACCCGCTTTGCGCCATCAGCGTCAGATCCGTCGCAACGTGACCACTGCGGGGACCGGCGGCGCTGTAGGGGCGCGCAACCACATGGATCAGCTGGTCAAGACCTGTCAGCATGGCATCAGGAATAATCGGCCCACGTCGGCGATCTTCAAGCAGAAGATCCGCTTCTTCCAGAATGCGCGACAATGCCGAAATATCCTCTGGCCAGGTAAATCGATGCTTGCCGTGCCCCCATGCAAGTTCCCGCGCGTCAGTCTGCGGTGCGCTGCGTGACAGGCTGATGACAGTTGCGCCCAGTTCGGCCAGCATCCGGCCGCCCAGATCGACCAGACCATCTGAAAGTTCGAGAACGCGGATGCCCTGCAGTTGGCTCATGCGACGACCCCCAAGGTTTTCAATTCTTCCAGACGTTCAGCGGACAGGCCCAGAATGCCAGAAAGCACTTCGTCATTATGGGCACCCAGACAGGGCGCGGCACTGACTGCGGAAGGGGTTTGCGAAAAGATCATTGGTGGTGTTGGCATCATGCTGGTGCCCAGAACCGGATGCTGGACTGGCACAACATGACCGGCTGCACGTAATTCGGGATCCTCAAACACGTCGCGCCCGTTCTGAACTGCGGCTACTGGCACGTCAGCCTGCGACAGTTCGATGATCAGGTCATCACGACTCCTTGCCGCAATAGCCTGCGCAACTTGCTGGTCCAGCTGTTGCAGATGCCTGATGCGCCCCTTCGCAGTTTCAAAACAAGTATCCGGTGTCAGCCCCAGCACAGTGCATATACTGCGCCATTGCGCATTCGTTTCGGCGGCGATGGCAATCCATTTGTCCCCCTTGCAACGATAGACACCATGCGGTGCCATGACCGGATCTGCGTTTCCGGATTTCCCCGCATCAGGATCGGCGAACAGGTCGGCAATGACATGAACCATCGGTTCAATCTGCGAAATATCCAGATGCTGCCCGCGCCCTGTGCGGCTACGGTATTCAAGTGCTGCCAAAACTGCCACAGTCGCAAACATTGGTGCGACGACATCGCCATAGGCAAGCGGCGGCATATGTGGGGGGCGATCGGGCCATCCTGACAGTGCCGCATGTCCGGAATGGGCGGCGGCGGAATTGCCATATCCGCGAAACCCGGCCATTGGGCCGGTGCGTCCAGCAACCGAAACACTGGCCAGAATGATATCCGGCTTGATCTTGCGCAAGGTTTCAAATCCCAGCCCGATACGCTCCATGTAGTTGGGGCCAAAGTTTTCGACAACAACATCAGCCCAGCCAACAAGTTGCCGTGCCAAGTCCACGCCGCGCGGGTCCGACAGGTTCAAGGTGACGCTTTTCTTGGATGTGTTGGATTGCGCAAAAAATGCGGAACCGTCGTAATCTTTTGGGCTGTCGGCAAATGGTGGCGAGCGGCGCCCCAGATCCAGCCTGCGCGCGGATTCGATCTTGATGACCAGCGCACCGTTATCGGCCAGATCCTTGGTTGCCCGCGGTCCGGCACCAACCCAGCTGAAATCGGCTATCTTTACACCTTCCAACGCGCGCATGATTCCCCCAATCCGCACAATCAATGGTTCATCATATGAACTATTGATTTAAAATTCAACTTATTCTGTCCAGTTCCGCTGCCACCAGGGCTTGCATTTCTGCGCGATTCCAATCGCGGCGATCCACCATATCGGACCAGATCTCGATCACTTTAATACCTGCCGCCTCCAACGCGCGGCGCGCAAAATGCGAACCGTAACTGGAAAAACGGTCATGGCGTGGCACCAGCATCAGCGCGCAATCAATCCGGTAGCGTTGTGCCTGTTCGACCAGCCACTCGTTCACCCAGGGCGGCTGGTGCAGTTGTTCATTCATTAATGATATGCGTGCCGCCAGCGCGCGCAACGGGTCATCACCGATAGTCCGGATGTAGCCATCCGCCGCGAATGGCAGATACATGGACCACACAAAAACAGCGCCGTGGCTTTCCTCGAATGCAGTATAGAAATCGGTGTCAAACCAAAGCCCCGCGCCGATCCACATCATGCGGATACGTTCCTTTTCACAGACGGATTGACCTTCGGCAATTCGCGCAGCCACTTCGTCACGGAACGACGCCGCATGTTCCAGCGCCCAGCCGGAACCACGGTGCCATTGTGGAACCATGACATTTGGAATTTGTTCGGAAATGCGCAATGGCGCCTGGGGCGCTTGGGCGATCATCTGATCTATTTCTTCGAAGATCGCTTCCTGCCGGTTGATCGCGTGCATATACTGGCTGAACTGGTCCAGATCAAAATTCTTGCCGGTCATGTGTTCCAGCGTTGTGATCAGCGTTTTCATTTCCGCAACCATCAGGTCAAGCCGGTCCGGATGATAAAGCTGTTCCCAATCGTCGCGTGCGATTTCCCACCAACGTGGTTCAGGGTTCGGAACGCCCGGCGCGCTGAAAAGATGCAAAGGTGCCCCAGTCGCCCTGGACCAAAGTGAAAACACTTTCTGATGCTCATCCGAGCTTTGCCGCGCGCACAGAATTGAGGGATTCGGCAATCCCCCCCAGGGTTGGCGCGCAGGGTCACCATCCAGTTCTGCAATCAAGGGCAGGCTTGAATAGCGCGGAAGATGGGCGTGAAACCCCATTTCCGTAGCGCGATCCAGATAGTGCTCCGACAGTTGCTTGGCCGCAATGACCGCGGACCACCATTGGTTTGTTACGATGGGCATACCCATCGCATGAAACAGTTCATGCGGCGTGTCAGCGTTCACGAATGCGAATTTCTGGCCGCCCGTGATGTCCTCGCGCAGCTGCCGGACCCAGTCGCGCTGATAGGTCATGGCGATTTTCGTTGTCTTCAATGACGTATGGGTCATGTCAGCCCCCGTTGCCGTAATTCATGCGCCAACAGCGCGCCTATTCTGGTCAATTCAGTGTCGTCAGGGGCAGGGTCAATGAAGCCAAGGTTAATGAAAGGGGTTTCATTTGCGTGAAGGTAATCCGAAATCTGCGGTACATCCCATCCGAACACATCATCATGCGGCTGAAGCTGGCAGATCACGGCGTCACAATTTGCCGCAGTCAATCGGCGCAGCAGCATTTCTGTGTGGCGGTCAGGCGGAACGATTCTTGCACAAGCCGGATCGGATGCTGCCGCCTGCAAAAACGCGGCAATGCCAGGAATTTCGGGTAGGGGCACAGGCCAGGCAGCTGCGATGGGCTGCAGGTCACATACGATATGCCCATGCTGCTCTATGGTCTGGTACAGGTCGACCGCTGTGATGGGCGCGCCGATCAAACCAAGGCGCAGGCTTTGCCCGACCGGGCGCGGGGCGGTTGCAAGTGCCGCGCTTATAAGTTGCGCGTGCTCTCTCCCGTCCATATTGCGACCTGCGATGCGCCATTTGATCGCGGTGCTTGCAGGGATACGCCCAGTGCCATCCGACAGTTCAGCAAGCGCATTTGCGCGGGCGCGTTCATCTGTCAGGGTCGCGGCCAAAGCGCTATCGACCGGCGGCGCGAGGTCCAGGTATTGCCACAGTTTCTTCATTTGCAGCATGTTGAAATCATGCGCGTGGGGTGCGTGGACCAGATTCCACAAAATCAACTGCGGTGTCGCAGGCGCCAATCCCAACCGCCGCAATTCCGATGCATACTGATAGGCCACAAGGGCCGCCGTGTCATCGCGGCAAAAGATGATCGCTTGCAAGTTCCTGAAGCTGTCCATTGCGAAACGGTGCAGGAAGCATTGAACCGCGTGATCGACAAAGGGTTCTATACAATCGGATACAGCTTGTCCGGCATTGCTGTCGTCATCGATGGGCGCAACATGCAGACAGGTTAGCCGCGCCCCAGCCGCACGCAGCAACGCTTCGGGAAACCCTTCGCCGAAAATGCCGATCATATCGGTCGGCAGTTCCGTGCTGCGCAAGGCAAATGCGTTTTCAAGTCTGTTGGCCGCAGTTTGCGAAGTCACAGCAGTTCTCCTTCCCTTGTAGTTCATAACTTGAACTTTTTATGATGCATGTGTCAATACCCTTTTCTGCCTTTGACAGGAATGCAGCACCCCATATAGGTTGGATGAAAATTTGAGAGTGAGACATATGACCGAACATGAAGGCGCCGTCCCGTCCTGCGTTGAGTCGATCAATCTGGGCCATTTGCGTGCGAATTTACCGTTTCTGTCCCAGACGATCCGAGCGTTCATCCGCGCGGAAAATGTCGAGCATTTCGGCGATATGCATACCGAGCATGGCGAGATCGCGACGCTTAGCCTGATCCGCGAAAATCAGGGCATCTCTCAGAATGAACTGGCGCAGCATATTGTTCTTAAAAAGTCCGCTGTAACAAGCCTTATCAAGAACCTGGAGAAGCGTGGTCTGGTCCAGCGTCGTAAGGTCCGAAGTGACCGACGCTATAATGCGTTGTCGCTGACGCCATCAGGTATTGAATGGCACGACCAGCTGATGCAGCGGATGGAGGCACAGCACAACGCCATGCTCGGCCCGTTCAGCACAGCGGAGTCTGCGATGCTGTTTCAGTTGTTGAACACCCTGCATGATCATCTTGCAATGCGCTCAAAACACCGGGACACCCTGTCACCGGCCTTGAAAGACCCGCAAGAGAAGTAGAAAATTCAGCCGCTGTCAGCTTGACCTCACAGTATATAAAGTTCATATATTGAACTTATTTGAGGAGGGATCATCATGGGGCAGCCACTTGCCGGTATGCGAATTGCAGATTTTTCGCATGTGATTGCGGGGCCGCTTGCGACCCATTTCCTGCGCTTGATGGGTGCCGAAGTCATCAAGGTTGAACCACCCAAAGGGGATGTTCTGCGCAATTATACCCAAAGGCAGGAATTGCGCGGTATGGCAGAAGCTTTCATTGGTGTGAATGCAGGCAAGAAATCACTGGTTCTGGACCTGAAAGCAGACTTCGGACAGGAAGCTGCAAGACGGCTGATCGCAACAAGCGACGTCATGATCGAGAATTTTCGTCCGGGTGTGATTGATCGCCTTGGGCTGGGACATGAACGTGTCATGGCTGAAAATCCCTCGCTGATCTATTGTTCTGTTTCCGGTTACGGTCAGAAGGGGCCAATGCGCGATCATCCCGCTATTGACCAGATTATTCAGAGTGTTTCAGGACTTATGACCCTGTCAGGGGAACATGAGGCGCCGCCAATGCGTATAGGTTTTCCTGTCGTCGACACCTATAGCGCGTTGATGACGGCGTTTGCAGTTCAGTCTGCATTGCTGCAACGCGAGCGCGACCCTGCGAAACAGGGACAGTATGTTGATGTCGCGATGCTTGACGCCTCGTTGGTCATGATGGCGTCGGTTATCTATCCTTTGCTGATTTCCGGCACGGAACCTGTGCGGACCGGCAACCGGGGCTTTTCGCTTGCGCCAACGGCCGATACATTCCCAACCCGGGACCGACAGATCACCATTGGCGCGGTTCAGCAAAACCAGTTTGAGCGGCTGTGTCATGTGCTTGAACTTCCACATCTGATCAGTGACCCCCGCTTCAGGGATTCCGATACGCGCATTGTGAATGACGCTGCATTGCAGACCGAATTGACGGCGGCATTCGCGAAGTTCAGCGCCACGGAATGCGAAGAGTTGCTGTCCAGGGCAGGGGTGCCCGCAGGTGCTGTAAGAAAGGTGTCGGATGCATTGGAATTGGATCAGCTGAAGCTCCGAAATCTGATGATCGATGTGCCGACCCCCAACCCGCATGTGCCGGTTGCAACAATCCTGAATGCCGGATTCGAATTTGCACATGACGGGCCGGGGCATGACGCGCCCCCCCCGAAGCTGGGCGAGCATTCCGCAGAGATTCTGGACGAACTTGGCATGCAGGATTTTCAGGCGTAGCGCATCAACAAAAAGCGAACAAGCTGTGAAGGCCAGGATGGGGGATCGATCTGTTAGATGTGGAACTCAGAGACAGGAAAAACGGGCGGGGGCCGGCACGCTGAAACCCCCGGAGCTACTTAGCCAACGGAGACGCCCGCCATATGATAGATTGATTCCATCAGCCGCAGCGTCTTGAGATTGTCGAGCCGGTCCGTTGCAAAGGGTCTGGCGTGGCGCAGCCCCTCGACAAACTCGCAGATCGCGCCGGTGAAGCAGGCCTGATAATTGGCGCTCAGATCATGCAACGACAAGTTTTCGGGCTGCGAAAGCAGTGCGATACGGTCCCGGTCATAGACCAGCGTATCCTGCGTGCCCACCAGTTCCAGACGGTCAGTCGGCAAATCGGGGTATCCCAGTGCCGAAATATTAGCATCAATCTGAACCAGCGCCCCCGAATGTGCCCGCAACGTGATCAGCGCCACATCCTCGCCCTGCAAATCAGGATTCAGCCGATCCAGATGCACAGCCATCACTGTCATCTCTCCCAGAATTGCACGAAGTGCGTCGAGATGGTGAATCAGAACTTCAAAGACCAGCAACCTTGGAAACTGCGCCAGATAGGGCTGGCGGTTCAGCAAAAAGGGCACCTGACCCGGATAGGCATTCAGCGCGGAGGCCCGCACCGTCAGTCGGGCATGACGCAACTGGCCAATCTCGCCTGCCTGCACACGATGCGCGATTTCGGCATAATGGGGGCGGAAGCGGTAATTCTCATGCACCATGAAGCGCACACTCTCCCCCAGATCGGCAATCAGACGCTCTGCTTCGGCCACGGTTGGGGTCATGGGTTTCTGGCACTTTACATGCACACCGCGCGCCGCCGCCTGTCGCACCAGATCGGAATGCGTGCCAACCGGGGTGATGATATCCACGGCATCCGGCTTCGTCTTATCCAGCATGTCGGCCATATCCTGAAACACCATCGGAATGCCGTATTCGGTTGCACGCGCCTGTGCTCTTGCCAGATCAGGGTCGCAGATCCCGACAAGCGAAATATCGTTCTGCGCCCGCCAGCCCGCAAGGTGAAAGGCACTGATCGCACCAGCACCCGCGATGGCAATTTTCAAGGTTCCGGTCATGGATCAGCTTTCTGTGTCTTGATGTTTTCATGGAAATGCGGGCGGCAAGGCGGCCACATGCCGCGCGGCAGCGCAGTTCGCGGCGGTAACCGCAGCGCGTTCAGTTTTCCCGCCAGCCAGCGCAAGCGTGAACGCTGCATGCCAGAAATCCCCTGCGCCATTGGTGTTGACCGCACGCGCATGCGGCACGGCAACGGAATAACCTTCTGCGCCATCATCGCAAAGCACAGGATCGGGGCCGCGCGTGACACAGACCCATCTTTGCAAACTGCGCGCCACCTCGCGCAAGGTGCGTGCATCGCTTGCACCGGCAAAATCTTCCAGTCCTTGCATCGAGAAGGCGATATGCGTTGCTTCCTGCAAGCCTGATCCGATGTTTCTGACGGGGGCTTCGGCATCCAGCACAGCAGGTTTGCCCGCTGCCCGTGCCGCAGCCAGAACCGGCGTTGACAGCTTGGCAAACCGCGTATCGCAAAGCGCTGCGTCATAGGGGAAGTTCAAGTCAGGCAATGGCAGGTTATCACAAAGTGAGTCCTGCCTGAAATTGATGATCGTGCGTTCACCATCGGGTTGGATCAACACCGCTGAATGCGGGGTCACTTCACCGGCAATGCGGTGAAGACCATCCAGAGGGATACCGCTGTCGCGAATGCGCTCGGCCAACAGATTGGCAAGAGCATCATCGCCCATGGCCCCCCGCAAACTGGCGCGACCGCCCAGAATCTGCACTGCCGTTGCTGCAAGCAGTGCTCCTCCGCCCCCCAGAAACCGCGTGGCGCTTGCCTTGTGTTTCAACCCCATCACAGGAAATGCTGGCACGGAAAATTCCATATCCAGCGCCACCAGGCCAGCGCAGAGGATGTGCAGGCGATGCGCCGTCATGCGCTTACGCCAGCATCTCGTGGGCGGCGTTGCGTGCCTCACGCGCCGCCCTGGCCAGAAGCGCCACGTCGCAGGCCCCTGCAATGAAGGTATACCCCGCCGCGCGCAGCGAGCGATAATCGTGATCGGCCCAAAGCACCGTACCGAGCATAAGCCCAGCTGCACGCGCAAGGTCTTCTGCCCGTGCAATAGCGGCGCGCACCTCTGGATGTGCCATGTTTTCCAGATGCCCCATTGATGCCGCAAGGTCATTCGGCCCGATAAAGATCATGCTGACCCCTTCAATCGCGGCAATCTCGGGGATGGCCTCTATCGCGTCAACATGCTCGATCTGAACCATGAGCAGCAACTCGTCATGCGCCCTTTCGCGGGCGTAATCGGGAATCGCCCCATAACCCGAAGCCCGCAGGATCGGCGCAGCGTAGCCGCGCCTGCCGCGCGGCGGATACAAGCAACTTTCGGCGACGGCGCGCGCGACCTCTGCGGTCTGAACCATGGGCACCATCAGCGAATGCACGCCCTTATCAAGCACGCGCTTCAGAACAGTGTCAGACCCGTCGGGCACCCGAAGCACGGCCACACCACCAGCGGCTTCGATTGCGCGGATAAGGGGAATGGCCTGTTCCACCGCCGTGGGGCCATGCTCGCAATCCACAACCACCACATCCCAGCCAGTATGCACCAGGACTTCAGCAACCTCTGCCGATCCAAGGTCAAGCCAGGCAGCGGCGACAGTCTCGCCTGTCTCCAGTCGCGTCCTGAGAGTATTTCGTCTGTTCATCTATTTGTCCGTTTCATTTGTGGGGCGTTGTTGCATCAAGAAAGCTGCGCAAGGCACGATAGAGCAGGAGTGCCCATATAATTAGGGTAAGAGCACCCAGAACTGCCGCCGTATCACGCGCGAAAAACTGAGTCAGATCGCCGCGTGCCTTCATCATGGAAACCATAAAGTTATCCTCCACGATGCGCCCCAGAACGATGCCGAGAATCGCAGGGGCCAGCGGAATCTTTGCCCAGAGCATGGCACTGGCCAGAAGCCCCAGCGCAAGGATGATCCAGATCGCAAGCGTGCTGCCGGTAATTGCAAACCCGCCAATCATGGCCAGCAGCAGGATAAGCGGCATCAGAATGGCACGGGGCACGCGCAAAACCTGTGTGGCAAGCGTCACAACCAGCCCTCCGGCAAAGAGCATCAGGATATTGGCCATCAGAAACGCGCCGAAGATGGTGTAAACCAGAGTGGCATCGCTGTTAAAGATATCCGGGCCAGGTGTCAGCCCTTTCATCATCAGGACACCGATTGCGATGGCTGTCACACTATCGCCCGGAATGCCGAAGACCAGCGCCGGCGTCCAGGCACCGGCAACGGCGGCGTTATTGGCCGCACCACCATCAACAATACCTTCGAGATGGCCCTTGCCATAGGCCTCGGGGTTTCTGGAAAACCGCCGCGAGACGGCGTAGGCAATCCATGCCGCGACATCTGCCCCTGCGCCGGGCAGCGCCCCGATCACCGTTCCGCCAGAGGCCGAACGCAAGACATTCTTCCACAATTGGCCAAAGCGGCGCGTTGCTGTGGCAAGGGCTTCGCCCAACGGCTCTACTGTCAGCTTGACCAATTTCGTCTGATGCCCAAGCGCAGCGTTACGCAACAATTCCGAAAGCGCGAACATGCCGATCATTGCCGGTATGAAGCTCACACCATCATACAGTTCCAGATTGCCGAATGTGAAGCGCGGATGCCCTACGGCCACATCGATCCCGATTGTCGCAATGGCCAGGCCTATCAGAAGGCTTGCAAAATTCCGTGGCACCGACGGGCCGCCGACCAGCACAGCGCAGGACAGCCCGAGCGTGGCCAGCCAGAAGACCTCATCGCTGGAGAAGCTGCGCGAGAGATTTGCCAACAGGGGCGTTGCAAGGGCAAGGATCAGAACCCCGATCACCCCACCGCATACCGAAGCGAAAAGCGCCGCGAAAAGGGTACTGCGCGACTTGCCCGATTGTGACAGGCGATAACTGTCCTCGACATAGGCGGCGGAGGCGGGCGTGCCGGGAATCTTGAGGATTGCGCCAGAGATATCCCCGGCGAAAATGGCGGTTGTGGTGGTTGCGACAATCGCGGCAGCGGCCTGAACCGGGTCCATGAACCAGGTGAAGGGCACCAGCAGCGCCACGGCCATCGTCGCGGTCAGCCCCGGCATGGCCCCGACAAAAGAGCCGTAGAGCGTGCACAAAAAGATCGTGCCAAGGATCTTGGGTGACAGGACAGTCGCGAGAATTGCAAACATATCCATCAGCGATCACCAGGCATATGGCGTAAGTACGCCCCAGGGCAGAACCACACGCATCAGCGAATAAAACACGTAATGCAGCGCGAAGGGCACCACTGCCGCCATGAAAACCGCCAGAAGCAGACTGCCGCCGAAGATGGGAACCGCACAGAGCAGCACCAATGCCGCAGCAAGATGAAAGCCCAGCAGCGGCAGCAACAGCGCGAAACCTGCAACCAATGCGGCCACAGCGACAAAGGCAAAGGCCCCCAAAGTGACGCGCGGGGCAGGCGGCGCACCTGCTTCAGCCGCCCCGGCACGCAAGCTGCGCAACCCTTCGATCACGATTCCGATGGCCGAAAGGATGAGTCCCCCGGCAATGATGCGCGGAAAAAGATCAGGACCGTAGGGCATGGCCCGGATACGCGGGAAACCCTGCGTTGCTATAATCATGGCGATAGCGAGGGCAGTTATGGCTGCCCCCACAATCAGATCACGTCTGAGTTGCATTGGCCCGGATCACTCCGCCAGCCCGATGGCCTGAATGGTTTCTCCCAGTGCGGTGTCCTGGGCGACCATGAATTCTGTCAGCTCTTCACGGCCCATGAAGACAACATCTGCGCCGCGCGATGCCTTGAATTCGGCCCATTCAGCGCTTTGCGTGATTTCATTCACTGCTTGCTCATAGGCGCAGGAAATTTCATCCGGTAGCCCTTCGGGGCCAGAGATGGTGATATAAGCCGCCAACGTCCAGCCGCTTTCAAGCACCTCGGACGTCACTGGCACATCCGGCAAGGCTTCCATCGGGCTGTCATGCATATAGGCCAATGCCCGAATTTCGCCTGCCTCAACGAGTGCGCGACCTTCAGACAGGGCCGGTGTTGCAATATCCACCCCTCCCGCGATCAATTCCTGCATGGCAGGCGCGGCACCTTGCGATGGAATCCAGCGAATGGCCTCTGGGTCCATCCCTTCGGCATTCAGCATCCCGGCCAGCGCAAGATGCCAGATCCCCCCGAGAGAGGTACCGGAGGCAGTCAGTTCGCCCGGATTCGCGCGCGCATGCGCCATCAGGTCTTCCAGCGTTTCGAAAGGACTGTCATGGCCGACCAGAACACTGGCGGGCACAATATCGATCAGCGCGATCGGTGCGATGTTTTCATGGGTCATGTCGGTTAGTCCGACCCAATGCATGGTATTAATCTCAACCGTGACCGCCCCGACCGTATAGCCATCAGGCGCTGCATTGGAGATGGCGCTGTGGCCTGTCACGCCATTTCCGCCCGTGCGGTTCACAACGTTGAACGGAACTCCCCATTTCTGTTCAAGCATCGTCGCCAGCATGCGCGAATTGGCATCGGTTCCACCCCCTGCGCCCCATGGCACAACATAGGTCACAGCGCGATCCGGGGTCCAGTCGCAAGTCTGGGCATAGGCGGCTGTTGATGCGGTTGCAAGCGCCGCAGCGGCAACACCACGCAACAGCGTGTGAGTCATCTTTCTGGTCATGTGTTCCTCCTCCTCCTCTTTGGTGGAGAGTTTTGTGCGCAGACACTGCGCCGCAACTCTCTGGTGTCAGATAAACATGTTGAAAATGATCTAGTCAATCGATTAAACAAGAAATTGTCTTTGCAAAAGTTGCATCGCATTTGGCAATGAGATCCTGATGACCACCAGACGCGTGACATTGCGAGACGTCGCCCTTGATGTGGGCGTGACTGTTGCCACCGCCTCCATGGCGTTGCGCGCAAACCCGCGTATTTCGCAGCAGACAACAGCGCGTGTCCAGGAAGCAGCATTGCGGCTTGGATATATCTACAACCGCGCTGCTGCCAATCTTCGGCAAACCTCTTCTTCCTTGGTTGCTGTCTGCCTAAGCGATCTGTCCAACCCGGTTTTCAACGAATTCCTTATTCATATCGAGGAAGAGTTGCGTGCGCAGGATCGTCTGGTCTTTCTGGGGATTGCCCGCGAAGATCTTGCGCTGCAACACCAGTTTCTGCAAACGGCGCTGGAACAAGGCGCAAGCGGTTTGCTCCTGCTGCCAGTGCGTGGCACCACCCGCACCGATCTGACGGTGATCTGGCCTGAAGGGCGATCCAGACCACTGCTACCCACTGCCTTGATTTCGCGCGCGCTTGAGGATGTGCCAGTTTCGCAATTTCTGAACGATGATTTTGTGGCGGGCCAGATGGCGGCGCAATGCCTGATCGATCACGGGCACAAGCGCATTATCTGGGTCGGCGGTGGGCAGGAAACCTCTACCGCGCGCAATCGGCAGGCCGGCGCAACAATGGCAATGGCCAAGGCGGGTCTCCCCTCGCTGGAGTTGATGCACGGTCCCACCCTGCGGCAGTTCGGTCGGCACGCCGCCGAGCATATATTAGGTCGCCCAGCCACACCTGAAAGGCCAACTGCCGCAATTTGTTTCAGCGATCTGATTGCCTTTGGTATGGTCAGCGGCATTTTGCAAAGTGGCACCACCCCTGCCGAAAGCCTGTCTGTTATCGGATGCGATGATATGGAAGAGGCTGGCCTGCTTTATCCGGCGCTGACGACAATCGCTGTGGACAAGGCCGGCATCGGGCAGCTGGCTGTGCAATCCCTGCTCAGGTCAGAGCATCAGGCGAAAAAAGTGCTTCTGCCCCCGCAGCTTGTATTGCGGGCCACAGTGGGGCCGTGCAAGGGGGCATAGCGCCCTGGTCAACGCATGAAGGATTTCGGCCACCCCGGCGTGGACGGGCTGAAGGCGAAGGGAACTTGGCAGCAATCATTTCTGATATTTGCCGGGATTTGCCGGAACACTGATTGCGGTGCTGTCAGTATCGCGGAGCGCCGCTTCTATGTGCCGTGCTGTCGCGGACAACTCATCCAGATGGCGCCCGACGAAATCGGTTTCGGTCATTGCGCTGGCGACCCAGGACAGGTTTACGGCGGCAACACGGCCCTGTCCCAGATCGACCGGAACAGCGATTGCCATTACCCGCCCCTCTCGGGGGATCGAAACGAAATATCCTTTCTGGCGCGCGGCGTAACCGCGGGCGCGGATGCGCGCAAGTGATGCGTCGAGATCGGCCGCCGGGGGCAGCGCGCGATCAATGCCGCCACCCAGCACGGGTAGTTCGGAAAGGATGCGCTCACGGATGTCGGCAGATGACCAGGCCAGAATCGCCCGGCCCATCGCTGATGGAAGAACATGGATGCGTTGGCTGATCACATCGCGGTTGACCAGAAATGGCGACATGCGGCGCGAATTCTCCAGGACCTGAATGGCACCATCGCGGTAAACACCAATGTCCGAGGGCCACAGAACCTTTCGACAAAGCGCATCAAGCATTACGCCCGCAATTTCGGTTAGCCGCGCATCCGGATCGTCATTTCCGGTGGCCGGATTGTTTTGTGGTGACAGCCGCCACAGCCGGTCCGCAAGCCCCTGATGCGCCACACCGGCGGCTGCCAACGTGCGGAGAATGCGCAGAACCGTCGGCTTCGGGAGTCCGGAGCGCTGCGTAACCTCGGCCAGCGACATCGGTCCTGATCGGCGCAGGAAGTCCATGACCAGCAATCCGCGCTCAAGCGAGGCAATGCGTTTCATGACTAAAATTTCTCCTGGTGAAACGGAATGCATTTTTTGTAGCCGGAAAGTCGTTGGGTCACCAGACTGAAAAACAGGAGTGAAATATGCCGGTTTGGGAGGACGGTATGGATCAGGGCGAGAATGCCGCAGGCGCGAGGTTTCTGAACGCTGCAACTGCGCTTTTGGGCGTATCTCTGGCTTTGGTCGGGATCTGGGTCGCCGGTTTTGGCGGGTTCAGCGAAACCTTGCTGCGGGTCGGCACCTATGCACTGGGCAGTGTGGTGCTGCTGTTGGTGTCTTTCTCTCGCGACATTGCTGGTCGCCATTACATCGCAACCGGGGCAAACGTTGTTTTGGCGCTGGCACTGGCGGTATCGGTCATCCGCTGGTTCGAGATTGGACAGGCGCTAGAGACGGGACTTTATTTCTTTACGCGAGAGGATGTTGTGATCGGCTGCGTCGGACTTGCCGCGCTGCTGGAACTGACGCGCCGCGCCTTCGGGCTGCCGCTGGTGATCGTGTGCCTGCTGGTGCTGGGCTATGCCTTCTGGGGCCAGAGTCTGCCATCGATTTTCCGCCATGGCGGCTATTCTCTGGAACAAATCGTGCGGGTGGTCTGGTATTCATTCGATGGCGTGTTCGGCGGCCCGCTTTCTGTCGTCGTATCACTGATCCTGGTGTTCATCGTTTTTGGCGCGCTGCTGGAAGCCATAGGGGCGGGCGCCGTGCTGCTACGATTCGCTGTCGTGGCCACCGGGCGGCTGCGCGGCGGCCCGGCCCATGCGGCAGTCGCGGCCAGCGGCGTTTTCGGCACCATGTCCGGATCGGTTTCCGGCAATGTGGTGGGCACCGGTGTCATGACCATTCCGATGATCGTGGAGCGGGGCTTTCCCCGTCGCTATGCTGGTGGGGTCGAGGCGGCAGCCTCGGCCGGTGGTCAGTTCATGCCGCCGATAATGGGCGCGGTTGCCTTCATAATGGCCGATGTGACCGGGATTCCGTATCTTACGATCTGTCTGGCCGCACTGTTGCCGGCACTGTTTTACTACGCATCGCTCTTTCTTTCGGTGCATATGGAAGCCTTGCGCCGCGGCATTAAACCGGTGCCGCGCGCAGACTTGCCGCGCCTGACCCCGCATGACTGGCGCATGTCACTTTGTCTCGTCTTGCCGCTGGCGTTGATGATGGCGCTTATGATCAGCGGCCGCTCGCCTGCGCTGGCCGGGTTCTGGGCCGTATTCGCCGTTGTCGCGCTGGGGGTCGTGATGAACCCCGAGGTTCGCCGCAAGCCCCTGATGCTACTGAAAGGTTTGCATCAGGGCGGGCTTGCCTCTGCGCAGATCCTGATTGCAGTGGGGGCGATCGGCATCGTCATCGGCGTGATGAACATGACCGGGCTGGGCCTGCGCTTTGCAGGGCTGATCCAGAGCGCGGCAAGCGGGTCGCTGTTTCTTTCGCTGGTTCTGATGATGCTGGGCGCCCTGGTGCTTGGTATGGGTATGCCGACGGTTCCGGCCTATCTGATAGTCGTTTTGGTCATGGGTCCGGCCATTGAGCGGTTGGGTGTGCCGACGCTGATTGCGCATATGTTCGTCGTGTATTTCGCGGTGCTTAGTGCCATTACCCCGCCTGTGGCTATCGCGGCCTTTGCCGCCGCGCCCATAGCCCGCGCCAATCCGGTCGCAATCGGGATTGATGCGACGCGACTGGCGCTGATTGGCTTCATCATTCCGTTTGTGCTGGTCTACAATCCCTCGCTGACATTGGTGATCGATGTGACCCCAGAGGGGTTGATCTGGGTGTGTCTGCGGCTGGGGCTGGCACTTTGGATGTTCACCACCGGCTTCGCTGGTTTTGGTGGCAGACCAATTGGCATGCCCATCCGGCTGGTGCGGCTGGCATTGGGTGTGGGTTTGTTGGTCCCCGATATCTGGATAGAGACCGCAGCCGTCGTGCTGACCCTTATGCTGGTCTGGCTGGACTGGCGGGCATTCCGCAGCGATGCCGCGCAGATTTCCCGAACTACTGTTTGACACCGTGAAAAGGAGGATCACATGTCGACCCTGAAAACCGGACTACTGGCTATTGCGCTTTCCGTCGGGGCGGTCACTGCCGCTCCCGCGCAAGAGTTCTTCCGCCTGGCCACGCTTGGGCCGGGCTCTTCGCCCTATCTGGTGATGAGTACCTTTGCCCAACTGGTGGGCCAGCAGCTTGATGATGTCGAGATACAGGTCAATGCCACTGGCGCCGCGACGCAACACGCGCTGGAAGCCGGGGCAGGGCAGCTTGATTTCTTCATGTGGTCAGCCAGTGTGCATGCCAACATGGTCGAAGGCACGGCAATGTATGCCAACGTACCGCAGGCCGCAGACCTGTCGCAGAACCTGCGCGCGGTATTTGCCTTTCCGCTTGGCCTATATCACATTACCACAAATGCCGACAGCGGCATCGAGCGGCTGGAGGATCTAGAGGGCAAGACCGTTTTCCTTGGCCCCCCGGGCGGGGGCGCAACCGCGATCATGCAGAACGTGGTTCGTGCAGCGACAGGGCTGGAACCGGGTGCCGGGTATCAGCAGGTACAGCTGGGCTGGGATGGTGCGACGCAGGCGTTTCAGGATGGCCGGATCGATGTTTACATCAACTCAACCCTTGTTCCCTCGCCGGTGATTCAACAGATCGCCCTGAGCCGCAAAATCCGATTTCTGGGCTTGACTGAAGAGCATCTGGCGCAGCCAGTGGTACAGGCAATCCTGAACCGGCCGGGCGGTCTGCTGGGGGAAATTGAGGCCGGTGTTTACGGCGACAATCAGGTGAATGCCGAACGTGTGGTCACGCTGGGCTCCACTGTCGGGATCGGCGCTGGCGCACATGTGGACGAGGACGCGGTTTACCGGATTACCAAAGCCTTCTGGGAAGCGGTGTCCGACATCCGCGATAGTACGCCCTGGCTGCGTCAGGTAACACTGGAAGGGGCGCTGACCGATCTGAACCTGCCGATCCACCCCGGTGCGCTGCGCTACTACGAGGAACTGGGAATCGATATCCCTGACGAGTTGCGCCCCTGACCGGCGACTGTCGGTGAACTAGCGCATGTTGCGGACAAAGTAAAAACCGGTTTTCTGCCTTCCGGACATGCGAAATCAACAAGTCAGAGTGCGGCGTGTGAATGCGAATAACGCGCTCTGGCGTGCCCGCCTTTTCGGGTGGGTGCGCTTCCTTGCTGGAGAGATACATGCCAATTTCTGACGCCAAACCCATACGCAATATCCTGTTTATCATGGCCGATCAGCTGCGCGCTGATTACCTGTCGTGCTATGGCCATCCCCATCTGCAGACCCCGGCGATGGATGCACTGGCAGCGCGGGGTGTGCGGTTCTCGCGTGCTTATGTGCAGGCCCCAGTTTGTGGCCCTTCGCGGATGAGCTTCTATACCGGCCGCTATGTTGCCTCGCACGGGTCCAGCTATAACCGCGTGCCGCTGCGGGTTGGGGAAATGACGATTGGCGATCATTTGCGTCCGCTTGGCCTGCGGACCGCGCTGGTTGGCAAGACCCACATGACTGAAGATCGCGACGGCATGACCCGGTTAGGTGTCGACCGACAGTCGGTGGAAGGGGTCTTTGCTGCCGAATGCGGATTCGAACCCTATGAACGCGATGACGGGCTTTGGCCGGACGAGGTAAACCCCCATGATCTGGCGTATAATCGCTGGCTGCGCGCGCAGGGCTACGAGGGCGACAACCCCTGGCACGCCAATGCCAATGCCGGGCGCGATGCAGAGGGCAACTTGAAATCCGGCTGGCTGATGCGCAATTGCGCCGAACCCGCGGCAATTGCCGAAGAGCATTCCGAAACCGCCTATATGACCATGCGGGCAATGGAGTTCATCGACGAGGCTGGCGACCAGCCCTGGTGCTTGCATCTGTCATATATCAAGCCGCACTGGCCCTATATCGCCCCCAGCCCTTATCATGCGATGTATGGGCCGCAGCATGTGCTGCCCGCCAACCGCACCGAGGCGGAACGCAAGTCCCCACATCCGGTTGTCGGCGCATTCATGCAGCATGAGGAAAGCGTGAATTTTGCCCGTGATGAGGTGCGCGAAACAGTGATCCCGGCATATATGGGGTTGATCCGCCAGGTCGATGACCACCTCGCAAGACTCTGGGAATTTCTTGAGCAACGGGGATTGTTTGAGAATACGCTGATCGTGGTAACATCTGACCATGGTGATTATCTGGGCGATCACTGGCTGGGTGAGAAGGAGCTGTTTCACGAGGAAAGCGTGCGCATCCCGATGATTGTGTATGACCCTTCGGCCGCCGCTGACGCCACGCGCGGTACAGTGGACGACGCTTTGGTAGAGGCAATCGATCTGGCCCCCACCTTTGTTCAGGCCGTCGGCGGAACAGTTCCTGCGCATATTCTGGAAGGGCGCTCGCTATTGGCGCGGACCCGCGCGACGGGCGAGGGTTGGCGGCATGCCTGTTTTTCACAATGCGACTATGCGTTTCGCGGCGCTCGCCTGACGCTGGGGCGGGCACCGTCCGAGTCGCGTGCCTGGATGGTGCGCACTGATCGCTGGAAGTATGTCGACTATGACGGTTATGCCCCGCAGTTGTTTGACCTGATGGAAGACTCTGCCGAACAGCATGATCTGGGCGGAAGCGCGGATCATGCGACAATTCGCGACGAATTGCGTGATGAACTGTTCCGCTGGCTGCGGGACCGTCGGATGCGGGTTACCCTTTCCGACACACAGATTGAAGCGCGGACCGACACACACAAACATCGCGGTTATCTGTTCGGGGTATGGTAGTGTATGCATCGCTGGAATGACATTCGCGCTTCGCCGCTTTGTTGTGCGACGCTAAGCCCGCGCTACAGGGGCGGGCGAAAGGTCAGCAGCGGCCAGTTCCGCCCGGGCCAGATCCTCTAGCAGGGAAAGCTTGATGGCGCTGTAGCCCGGATCGTTCCATAGATTGCAGAACTCGCCCGGATCATCGTCAAGATCGTAAAGTTCGCCCCAGCTCATGTGCTGATAGACTGACAGGCGATAGCAATCGCGGCGAAGCGAATGGACATTGGGCCGGATCGGCATGCCATCCATGATCTTCTGATGTGCATACTGAATAAGCGCCGTTTCCCTGGCATGCGACATCAGGTCAACGCCCTGCATGCCATAGGCTGGTTCGATCCTTGCACGTTCAAGTATCGTGGTTCCGATGTCGTAGGTCTGACCAATCTTGTCAGTCCGTTCTCCGGCCGGGCCTTCCGGGTCCGCCCAGATGAAAGGAACTCTGGTGATCTGTTCGTATTGCTCCGCGCCTTTCAGTAGCAGCTTGTGGTCGCCCAGATGGTCGCCATGATCAGTTGTGAACATCGTAACGGTCGTGTCTGCGCGCCCAGTATCGTGCAACGCTTGCTTAACCCGCCCGACCGCGTCATCAATCATGGTAATCATGCCGCAGGTCAGCGCTTGCGCTTCCTGTGCCTCGCGCAATGTCACGGCAACGGAGTTCAGACCGCCCAGCATGGCGCGACCTTCCTCTCGTGTCCGCAAGATCCCGGCAACATGTTCTGGCGGTGTCCAGTCATTACGCAAGAAGGCCTCTGGAACTGGCATGTTAGCGGGGTTGTACATGTCCCAGTACCTGCCCGGCGGGTTGAACGGATGATGTGGGTCCGGCCACGACACCATAAGGAAAAAAGGCCGTTCACTGTCCTTGCGCGCGGCAAGCCACGCCTCGGCACGTTCAGCAATATAGGTGGTGGAATATAACTCCTCCGGGATCGCGGTGCGCACGGCCTGCGGACAGATGTAGTCATGCGGCAGCTGGTTTTCCGGCCCGATCAGGGCATCGGCGTCAGGTTCTTTACTATAAAGCCAGTCACGATAATGGCCTCCGACACCGTCCCCGTGTCCGATTACCAGTTCAACATGATCAAAGCCGTAGAAAGGTGTCGGAAAATTCGGATTTCCATCCGCCCAGTAGCGTGGTTCCTCAAGCTTATAGGCTGGCTCTGTCAAATCGTGGCGGACCGCCTCGCGCAGATCACCATTGGCATGATGATAACCTGAACGTCCTTCGGGCTTCTTCAATAGAGGCGGCTGTCCGGACAAAGTCTGAAGATGGCTTTTGCCGATCAGGGCGGTATCATAGCCCGCGTCGCGCAGCAGTTCCACGAATGTCACGTTTCGACGTGAAAGAGGACTGCCATTCATCCGCACGCCATGACTTGAAGGCAGGCGCGCAGTCATCAGGCTGGCACGGTTGGGCATGCAGACCGGGCTTGCGACATAGAAGCTGTCAAATGCAAGTCCCTGCTGCGCCATCGCGTCGATATGCGGGGTTTGAACTACCGGATGTCCGTAACATCCCAGATAATCGGCTCTGTGCTGATCGGTGATGAAGAGGATGAAGTTTGGTCGTTTTTCAGGCATCCTGAGCCCTTCTCTTTGCATTTCCGATACGGGCGGTCAGAAGAACCACACCTGTGGCCAGCCCGAAAAGATCAATGTATTCGCCATATGGAACAACGCCGCCAGGAACGAGGCAAAGCACCCCTGAGGCGATGAAAAGCAACCGCCATAAGGTGGACAGACGCCCCCCTGTATAGGCAATCCAGCCTGCCGAAATCAGCCAGACACCTGCGGTAGAGAGCACAAAAATCCGGGCAACTTCGAATGCACTGCCCTGCCAGAGCATTTCTGGAGACATCACAAAAATGAACGGCACCACATAGGCCGGCCAACCGAACGCGGCTGCTGCCAATCCGGTTCGTATGAAATCCGAGCCTGATATTGTTGCAGCTGCAAACGCTGCGGCGGCGACCGGCGGTGTGATCATCGACAAAATGCCGAAGTAGAAGGCGAACATATGTGCGGCCAGGGGGGGCACACCCGCCTCGACCATCGAAGGAACGACAAGCGTTGCCAACAAAAGGTAGACGCCGACGGTCGGCATACCCATGCCCAACACAATCGAAATTGCACCCGCCAGCAGTAGGATCAGTGCAAGGTTCCCACCGGAGAGCTGGATAATGGCTTGCGTCAGCGCAAAACCCAAACCGGTGATGTTCAGAACACCGATCACGACCCCGGCCATCGCAGAGACCATCAAAAGATTGGTAACTGCGATTCCAGTATCGCCAAGCGCAACGAAGAAGGTTTTCCAGTGCATCCGCACACCGCGATACCCGTAAAGCAATGCAATAGGGATAAGCACACCAACAGCCCACATCGCGGCGGTTTGTGGTCGAATATTAAAGGTAAACAGGCCAAGCAGGATCACCGCAAACGGCGTGATATAGGGCCAGCCTCTTGCCAGAACCTCGGTCGCGCGAAATGTAAGATTCTCAAGCGGTTTGACGCCTTCACGCGCGGCATACAGGTCCGCTTGAATGAATAGTGCGACGTAATACAGAACCGCCGGGATCAGCGCGGCCAGAATAACCTCCCGGAACGGGATTTGCAGGAATTCTGCTATCAAGAACGCTGCGGCGCCCATCATCGGCGGCATAAGCTGACCACCAGTAGATGCAACAGCTTCGATGGCGGCGGCCTTTTCTTTCGGATAGCCGCCCTTTTTCATCATGGGAATCGTCAGCACGCCAGTAGATACAACATTGGCGACCGCCGATCCTGAAATCGAACCAAACAGCGAAGAGGCCATGATCGCCACCTTCGCTGATCCGCCCCGATAGCGTCCCATCGCTGCGGTTGCGATCTCTGTGAAGAAGTTCGCGCCGCCAGACGCATTCAGCAAGTTCCCGAAGAAAATAAAAGCGATAACGATAGAGACGACAGTCGCGATCGGCAGCCCGATGATTCCGTTTGAATCCAGACCGACATACATGAACAGCCTGTCAGTCGCGACGTTTCGGCCCTGAAAGTGACCGGGGATAAAATGGCCCAGAAGCCCGAACATAAGGAAGAAAAGCACGAAGATGAACAGCACCGGACCTGCCGTGCGACGAAGCCCTTCCGCAACGCCTGCGACGATGATCGTACCAGCGGCAAGTGAGCCGAGTGGCTTCTCGAAAAGTGTTTCGACGATCTGGACATAGAATACCGCGACATAGAGGCATGCGCCGAATGTTATGATTGCGAGGGCAAGATCATACCAAGGCAGGTTGGTCCGCGTCGCCCCGCGATGAAACGGACGAATAAGGAACACTGTGGCGAGGCCAAAACCAAGCACCAGCGCAAGCAACTGCTCGTTGATAAATACGAACCCCAGCTTGCGATAAAGATCCAGCGCGTCAGACAACGCAAGGACAACAATTGTCGCGCCGAGGAGCTTGGCAGCCAGGATCGATCTGCTGCTACTTTCCTGGGGCTTGAAATCGTTGGGCAATGCGGCATCGCCAGCATCAGCCATCGACAGTTTCTTGTCGGCTGCCACGACAGTCTCCTCCGATGTCATTGGAAAATTTGGGCTGACAGCCGTCAGGTGTCAGCCCATGATGCGATCACATGCCCATTTCGGCAAAAAACCGTTCTGCCCCAGGGTGGAACGGCACGCCGATATCCGCGTTCATCCTTGCCGGATCAAAGCCTTCGAAAGCGCCTGCTGCTGCAACCAGTGCAGGTTTGTTGTCATGAAGCGCTTTGATGAAATCGTAAACGAGGTCGTCGGACACATTGGCGTTTGCCAGCACGACGAATGGCGTTGTGAAAGCGCCTGTAGGTTCATGAATGCCCGGAAAGTTCGGGCCAGGCTCAACTGTTTCAATCCAGGCACCTTTGTAAACTTCGGTCAGGTTGGCCAGCGCTTCATCACTGTTCTCAACCGCAAGAATCCGGATGCCGCCAATGGTTGCATCGGCTTGCAAGGTGCGGCCGGAACTGAGCGAGAAGAAGGTGGCGTCAACATTGCCTGCTTCGAAATCCTCTACGCCTCGGACGCCGGACGGTACCGGCACGCGCTGCACATCGTCATACGTCAGGCCCACCGTTCTGAGAACCGATTCCGAATTCAGCTGCGCCCCTTTTTGCTGCAAAAAGTCGGAGGCCAGACGCCGCCCGGCCAGATCGGACAATGTGTTGATGTCGCTGTCTGCGCGGACCATGAATCCGCTATAAAGCGGGAACAGCACGGCTGCGACCCGGATATTTTCATTCGGCCTGGAGAATTCACCTACCCCGCCATAGGCATTCGCCGCGACCACACCATTTGCGATGGAAAATTCCATTTCACCGGCGTTCACAATCGGCACAACGACGTTCGGGCCGCCCTGTGGCACAACGCGCATGCGAATGTCCGCCTGCTCGATTGCTACTTTGGCGAGTGCTGATCCGGTAGCATATGCCACGGAACCTTGCGGATTGGTGCCAATGGACACGGTTTGCGCTTCAGCGACGCCAGCGAACGCCAAAGCGACTGCGGTAAGCCGCAGGGTGTTGTTCATAAACATGAGTCCTCCTCCAAGTTACTCATTGACGAGAAAACATATATTTCGGAGCAAGAAAAATACTGACTCTGCTTTTTACATAACAATTATGTTCATTAAATGATGCTCGCGTTTCTTCGAACCTCGTTCATCATGGCTTTTGTCGCCTTGCTTACACTTGTTTTCGGGTTGGTGCTCATCCCGACTGGTCCACGTATTTGCCAGTCCGTCACGTTGATTTTCCGCATCTTGCCCTCGCGATAATCAAGGTCGACAACGCCCCTTGGCACGACCCAGATGCGGTCCGACATAAGCGTCAGGCGGCGTGCCAGCGAAACGGAGTTTGTCTCGATCACATCGACAAAGGCAGTCACGCCAGCACTTTGGAACTGCCGGTCTGTTTCTGTGCGGACAATTGTTTCCGGCACGTTCAGAATCAAGGGATAGCTGGCAATCCGGGCAGTTGTGACGCTTTTGCCTGCGCCCTCAAGCAATGGATGCTCAGGTCGCGCGGCACATTCCAGTGTCTCGTAGTACAGATGCTCGAATGCCAGCCCCGCCATGTCTTCCGGCGGCCCGAGGCGACCTATCACAAACGCAACGACCCCCCTTTGAAGCATTCTGAGAAGTTCCTTGTTGGACCCCTGGACAACCCGGATCCCCGCATCAAAGCCTTGTGCCCGAAGTTCCGTGAAAATCCCCGGAAGGAATTCCGCCGAAGCTGTTGGCAATGCACCGATGCTGATGACCTCGCCACTTTCCTGCAAATTGCCGACTGTGGAATATGCACTGATCAACTGGTCCATTCCTGTTGAAACCTGTCGATAAAAGTTGTCACCGGAAATGGTCAGGTGGCTTCCCCGTCGGTTGCGTTCAAGAAGCTTCTGTCCGACGATTTCTTCCAGTTCGTTCAACGTGCGTGATATCGCGGGTTGTGCGATATTCAGTTTTTCAGCTGCGCGCTTCACGCTTTGCTGGCGCGCGACTTCCAGAAAACAGCGTATGTGGCGTATGTTGATGCGATCTTGCATTTGCCTTCGAACTCACATGATTGATCTATAGCGATAGCATTGCAAACAGCATGTCGTGACACTGTAGGAGGTGATATTATAGTGTATTTAACGGGTGTTCAGATCATCCTTGACGGCCTTGGCAATGAGATTTCGGAACCATTGATGAAGGCGCGATTCATGGGTCCGCGCCGTCCACACCATCGCGATCTCGAACGGTGCCGGAAAGGGGCATGGCGCAATGTGTAATGCGGGCTGCATTGATCTGGCCGCTTTTTCAGGCACCGATGCGATCAGATCGGTGTTCACAATCAAATCCGCAATATCTGCCGGGCTGGGAACGGTTATTGCCGGGCGCAGATCGAACCCCATGGACTGCAATTTTGTGACATAGCTGGATGACCATCCGCGTCCGTAATCGATGCCGACATGGTTGGCCGTGCCGTAATCTTCCAGCGTCAAGGGTCGTTGCGCCAGCGCATTGCCCGGGTCCATGATGCAGACATAGGATTCGGTTAGCAATGTACGCTTGTAGAAGCCTTCGGCGTCAGGCAGCATTGGCCCGATCAGAACGTCAGCTTCGCCGCTGATAAGTTGTTTCGGCCCCCGGGTCTGGGCCTGCAACGCGACCAGTTCGGCAAGCGGCGCGGCGCTGCGCAGCGCGCGGGCGACAAGCGGCAGGATCAGACGTCTCTCATAGTAGTTTCCGCTGATTGTGAACTGATGCCGGATGCGGGCAGGATCGACATCTTCCGGCGTAATCAAACCCTCAAACAGGCCCAATATTCGGTCAGCCTCTGCCACTGCCTGTATGCAGCGTGCCGTCGGAGCGACGCCTGCACCCTGCCGGATGAAAAGGGAGTCCTTGAATGCGGTCCGCAGTTTATCAATGGTATAGCTGACGACGGATTGGCTGACGCCGAGCCTGTTGGCGACTTCTGAAAATGACCGGTGCAGATACACCAGCTTCAGCGTTCGAAGCGCCTGAAAGTCAACCTTGTATGGATCGCTCTGAATGGTCTGATCTCCTTGCAGGCCGGCCGGTCGATTCATCGAAATTTCAGATATTAAGTATCTGATGGATCGGATTGTCAAATAAAGTCTTGTCATGCCACTTTCATGCCTGATCACGTCCCACACCATGCCAGAGGAGGTCTCGTTGCACGAATTGACCCTTGTTCTGATTCCCGGTCTCGTTTCCGATGCGCGTGTCTGGCAACCTGTGGCTGATGCCCTGAAAGACAGCTATGTTATTCACGCCGCCAATGTGCAGCGCGATGACCGGATCGAAGCGATGGCCGCGCGGCTTCTTGCGGATGCCGATGGACCGCTGATCGCGGTCGGCCATTCGATGGGGGGCCGTGTTGCCATGGAAATGGCCCGGCAGGCCCCGGATCGTCTGCGCGCGCTGGTGTTGGCCAATACAGGGCACGACACGCGCAAACCTGGTGAAACCGCGAAGCGACAGGCCAAAATCGATCTGGGGCACGACAGCATGGCAAAACTGGCGGCGGAATGGTTGCCCGGCATGCTGGACCCGGCGCGAACCAGCGACACTGCGCTGATCGAAGGCCTGACAGAAATGGTAATCGCGGCAGGGCCTGCAGTTCACGAACGCCAGATCCATGCCCTGCTGAACCGCCCCGATGCCGGGGCCTGTCTGGGCCGGATTGCATGTCCGATCCTACTGTTGACCGGCAGACAGGACGCATGGTCGCCAGCCGCGCAGCACCGCGCCATCGCGGATATGGCACCCGACGCAGAGGTGCAGCTGATTGACGATGCAGGGCATTTCATGCCGGTCGAACAACCGGCGGATACCGTCGCGCGCATTACTGAATGGCTTAGCCGCAACAAGGAGAGGACCCATGTCTGACACAGGCAAGATTGCCCAGACCCCGCTGTTTGACCGCAAGGCCAATATCCGGGGCTACAAACTGAACAAGATGGCCATGGCCCTGGTCGAGGAACATAATCGTCAGGCGTTCAAGGATAACGAGGAGGCCTATCTGGACCGTTTCGGGCTGGATGCCGTGACCAAGGCCGCGGTCATGTCGCGCGACTGGCACGAAATGGTGCGCCTTGGGGGTAACCTGTTCTTCATCCTGAAGATATCGGCCATCGACCCGACCCCGATCATTTCTATCGGGGCGGCACAGGCTGGCATGACGCCGGAAGATTTCATCAAGAACAGACTGGGGAAGTAGGATGGCAAAACTCATCGGCGGGCTGGGAACCAGCCATGTGCCCTCTATCGGTGTCGCACTGGATAAGGGGCAGGATCAGACAGATTACTGGAAGCCGCTGTTTGACGGATATGACTATCCCAAACAATGGATGAAGGAAAACCGCCCCGACATTGCGGTGGTAATCTTCAACGACCACGGCAACGCGATGTTTCTGGACCGTGTGCCAACCTTTACGGTCGGCGTTGCGGACAAATACGCACCAGCGGACGAGGGCTGGGGGCCACGCGCCATCCCGCATTTCGACGGGGCAGAGGATTTCAGCTGGTATTTCGCTGACAAACTTGTGGAGAACCATTTCGACCCGATGATTGCGCGGGAAATCGATGTGGACCACGGATTGCAGGTCCCGATGGAGCTGTTCTTCGGTCGCCCGGAGGACAAATGGCCGGTCAGGATTCTGCCGATCTGGGTTAACACCGTGCAATTCCCGATTCCGACGCCGCAGCGTTGCTGGGAGATGGGTCAAATCCTGCGCGCGGCAATCGAGAGCTACCCCACAGATGAGCGCATTGTCGTCATGGGAACCGGTGGGTTGTCGCACCAGTTGCAAGGCACAAGGGCGGGTTTCCTGAACGAACAGGCGGACCGTGACTGGCTGGCCAGCATCGGGAACAATCCCGGGAAGTGGCGCGATCTGAGCCGCGAGGATTTCGTCGAAATCTTCGGATCAGAGGGGGCAGAACTGATCATGTGGTTGGTCATGCGCGGGGCGATGGATGCGTCGGTCAACGTGAAACACACACATTACCACTTGCCCGCCTCTATGACCGGCGCAGGTTGCATCGTACTGGAGAATGCCTGATCGACTGTTTTCTGTTGCGCTGCCTGTACCACCCCGACATGGGTGCCGCCCATGGCTTTGCAGAAGGCGATCCCTTTTTCCCGAAGGCATCATACACCAGTTCGAAATATCGCCCTGTCCCGGTACGTTTCAGGCGCATCGGAGTCCAGACACCATGAGCCCGTGCCGGATGTTATCGCGCAACATGCACTAAACCGGCTCTGCTGTGGTGCAGCGTGTGTTTGCCAGCTGACAAAGGGTTCCCTGCCTGCCACAGATGTACAGACGACGTTCAGGTGACGGTTATGCGGGACGGAGCGGATACAGAGCATTGCCCTCTGAACGTCTACTCTAGAGCTTTTGGCCGGGGAGTTTTAGTGCCTGCCGAACCCAGCTTGCCAGTTGCTTTGCATCAAGTGCTTCATTTTCATGAATATCCAGATATCGTGTGCCTTCAACTTTGGATTTCTTGGGCGGCATTGGGTCAAGCGACGAGCCGGTCAAAAAAGTGATCTGCACGTAGTTCTTGTAGCAATACATCGCCAGAAACCATCCGTCTTCCTTGCCATAGAATGGCGTGTTCCATCGCACTTGTTTGCGGACATCGGGAAGTACCTTTTCTATGGTTTCATCGATCTGCTTGCCAAGGGCACTCTTCCAGCCTGGCATCGCGGCAATATAAGCTTGCACAGCTTCGTCGCCGTCACCCTTGGGAATGTAGGGATTGGTGCTTGATGAATGAGTTGGCTTTTGCGTTTCAGGCATGTGCGGAGCATAGCACGGATATCTCCCCAAGCCGACCTTCGAAATTTCGGAACCAGAACACTAAGGGCGGAAAACCCTCATCCGACCGTTTTTCGCAAGGATGTCGGGCAAATGTCCGATACCCTGTTTCCATCGGGGATTTTATGTCAGGCGGCGGGCACCGGAGCATGAGCAGATCAGGTGAAGCACCCTGTTTGCGGGTACTGTCGGCGTAAGACGGGCCTTTGGGGGCGTCCCGGATAGCGCTGATGTCAGTGCAAGCCGTGCAGGTCGGAGTAGGCCGCTTGCATAAAGTAAACTTATCCAGCGTGGAACCGGCAGCCCCCGGCCCGCCGGAAGCGCGGGCTTCGGGCGCCCAGCAACCGTTTCAACCAGCCTGACGCGATCACGCAGGTGAAAACCGCCGTGCGGCGTTGATCACCAGATCATGCTGAGATCGCGCAAGGGCCAGCCGCTCTTCCAGCGGCAAGGCACCGTTGCGAAGAAATTCGCTGACGATCATCGTGTTATAGAGCGTGGCAAACTGCTGCGCATCGGCAGGTGGCAGTCCCATCTCGCAGAACAGCGCGGCGTCGGCATCAACCCGCTGCGTGCTTTCGTCCTGCAACCGTCTGGTCAGATGGGGTGATTTCTGTGCGGCGATGCGCAGGAAAACCGATTGCGGGCCGGTTACCGAGCGCACCACAAAGTCATAAACAGTCCAGAGCCGGTCTTCGGGTGTGGCACCTTCGGTATGCCGGTCAACCAGCGAGGCATTGCGCGCCAGACGCTTCAGCCAGTATTCCACCACTGCGTCGATCAGGTCTTCGCGGTTGCGGAAATGCCAGTAAAAACTGCCCCGGGTAACGCCGATCCGGCGCGCCAGCCGGTCAACCTTGATCGTATCGGCGGACCCTTCTGACAGGGCCTCCCATGCCGCAGCGATCCAGTCTTCGCGGCCAAGGCGCGACGAGCCCCCCTCCGGGCGGTCGGGTTGGATGTTCGCGTTTCCGGTCACTGACGAGTCCCCTTGTTCGGATTCATGCGTTGCCTGACAATACCCGGACGCAACCACCTGTTCGCGCCGGCGCATCGCCATGACGGGAAAATACCCCAGATGATGCGGCATGCCAATCGGTCGGTCGGGTGGACCTGGCGGCTGATATGGCGTGATCCCTGCGCCCGGCATGGCCGGATGCAGGGCTGGGTGTCACCGGTTGGCGCGTTCGGCACGGACTATTTCCATTTCTGCCTGAAAGGCCTCATAGAAGGCGCGCGCGGGCTTGCCCGACGCCTCGACCTCGGCGATCAGATTGTCGATCAGCGGCTGGAGCCGGGCAGCGGCAGCGGCGCGGTCTTCTTCAGACACCTCGATGATTTCGTTGCCACGCGCGCGCGCGGCCTCCAGCCCGCGCTGGTCGATCTCGCGGAAACACTCGGCGCCATGCTCTGCGATCCGCTCTCCGGTAAAGCGCGTGTCAATCAGCGTGCGCAGATCATCGGGCAGGGATTCATAGAAACCCCGGCTCATTCCGAAGAATGTCTGACCAAATCCTACATCCGCAATGAAATGCTGTTGCGTGACCTCTGCCAGGTTGAACGACCCGACTGCCGACCAGTTGGCGATGGCCCCGTCAAGCACGCCGCGTTGCAAGGCTTCATATACCTCTGGCAGGGGCATCCCGGCGGCGGTGCCGCCAAATGCCTCGGTCATGGCCGTCATTGCGCTGCCTGACACCCGCATCCGCCGCCCCTCAAGGCTGGTGAAGGTTTCGGCGGGGCGTGCCATATGGATCTGGAAAGGCGTGGTCAGTACCAGACCCATCAGATGGATATCGGCAAATTCCGCGGCCAGCCATTCCGGGGCCAGCCGGGTAAGGGCAATGGAGGCAACGACATTGTCGTCAGCAATCAATGGCAGCGCCGCTATTTCGGTCAGCGAGAACCGGCCGGGGGTGTAGCTGAGCACGCCTTCGGACATGTCGATCACACCCTGCGCGATCTGCTGATACTGCATCACCGGGTTGGCAAAGGCCGTGCCGCCCAGAAAGGTTTCCACAGTAATTCGCCCGCCTGATTCCTCTTCGATCTGATCCAAAATTGCGCGGTCGGAGCAGACGTAATAGGGGGTTGTCGCCGTGCCGAACGTGCTGAATCGCATCGTGACCTCAGAGGCGTGCGCCGGGCTGACTGCCATCAGCGTGCCAAGCGCGAAAGCAAGGGTTTTTCCGGTTGTCATAATAGTCCTCCCTGTTGAAGTTCAGTGTTGGTTATCAGTGGGTTCCGGCAGATCCCCGTGTGTCATTGCGCGCCGGACAGCGGTAAGAACCGCAACCACTGCGGCGATGGCCAGCGCGCTGGCGGTCAGGGCATACGGAACAATCATCGGCAGGCGCAGCACCTCTGTTACCTGGCCGAAACGCAACGTCATCAACCCGCTTTGCAAGACCTTCCACGCCAGATAGCCGCAGACAGCGGCCCCGATGAGCACCCAGAATGCATCCAGCCAGCGCAGAACCTGCGGGGGTACGGTAGCAGTCGCAATTTCGACATTCAGATGGGTTCCCTGCGCGAAAGCGCGCGGCAGTCCAAAGAACCCCACTGCCAGCAGCAGGATCGAAACCATCTCGATAGCGCCGTTGAATGACAGCGATGCAGAGAAGTAACGCCCGCCCACATCCGCGACGACAATGCCTACCATAAGCACAAGCGCCAGCCCGGCCAGCAGGACTGTCAGGTACGACAGAAGGTCAGTCAGGGTTTTCAGATGTTTCATGGCATAACTCCGTCAGTCGAACAGCAGGCCGGGCAGAAACAGCACCAGCCCCGGAAACGCGATAAACAACGCCAGTCGCAGGACATCGACCGCAATGAAGGGCACCACGCCGACAAAGGCATCCGTCATTGATATCTGCGGTGTGACGCGCGACAGCAGAAAGATATTCAGTCCTATCGGTGGGGTGACCAGCCCGAATTCGATCACCATCACCATGATGATGCCGAACCAGACCGGGTCGAACCCGGCCTGCAACACCAGCGGAAAGATCACCGGCGTAAAGATGAACAGGATCGCCATTGAATCCAGAACGCAGCCCAACAGCACGAAGGCCGCAACCAACAACAGGATCAGGGCCAACGGGGACAGATCCAGCGCCTCGACAAAGCCGACAAAGACATTTGGGATGCGCGACGCCTGCAGGAAATATTCGTAAAACGTCACACCCAGCACAATGAAGATGATCATGGTGGAAAGCTGCACTGTTTCTACCACCGAGGCGCGAAAGACCTCTGGCGTCAGTGTTCGGGTGACAAGGCCGATGACCATTGCCCCGGCGGCCCCGATCGCAGCCCCTTCCGACGGGGTAAAAAGGCCAATGAATATCCCGCCCATCACCAGCAGAAACAGCGCCAGTACCCCGCCGATCCTTCCCAGTGCCGCGATACGCTCGCGCCAGCCTGCCCGCAGGCCGACCGGTGCGGATTGCGGGTCAATCCGGGTCCAGACCCAGACGGCAAAGACATAAAGCAGCATGGCGACAATGCCTGGTATGATACCGGCGGCGAACAGTTTGCCGATCGATGTTTCGGTCAGAATGGCATAGACGATCAGCGGCAGCGAAGGCGGAATAAGGATGCCCAGCGTCGTACCCGCAGCAATCGACCCGCCTGCAAGCCGGGGGCTGTAGCCGTTTTTCAGCATTGGCGGCACGGCAATGCGCGCCATTGTGGTGACCGTGGCGACGCTGCTGCCGCATACCGCCCCGAACCCGCCACACGAAAGCACGCTGGCCATCGCCAGCCCGCCACGGCGGTGGCGCACGAAGGTGTTGGCGGTGTCATACAGGCGTTCGGCCATGCCGATGCGCACTGCCAGAACACCCATGAACAGAAACATCGGCAGGGTCGACAGGGTATAGTTCATCAGCGCCGAAACCGGGGCCTGACCGGCGACAAAATCCAGTGTGCGTGTGCCCTGAATGATCGTCAGCCCGCCGCCACCCACGAGCATAAGCGCCAGCCCGATGGGCGCGCGCAGCGCGATCAGGGCCAGCAGCGCCACAAATCCACCTGCTCCGACCAGTTCGGGTGCCATTACAGCTTCCCCCCTGATACGAAGGTGCCGACCCGGTTGCCGGCTGTCACCGGCAGCACCAGATGCGACGGGTGATCGCCATTGTGATGCACCGTCAGCCGTGCCCCTGTGGCCCGCGACAGATGCCCCTGACAGATGGCATCAAGCGGGGTCGGCGGGGCCTCGTCATCGGCGCATTTGATCCGCAGGCCCAGGCGTTCACCGGGCCGCAGGGCGATGGCATAGGGACGGATTTCGATGGCAAAATCATGGATAACACCGGGTTCCAGCGGTTCACGCGCATCATGCGGGTGCCAGGGCTGCCATGGGGTGCTGCTCGCCGGATCGGTTGCGCGCTGCGATCCGCGCAGCCAGCCACGGGTCAGCAAAGTCTCGGTTCCATGCACGTCGCGGTGCAGCACCGAAACAAACCACAATGCTTCGGTGTCGGTCGTGCTGGCGTGCAAATTCAGCACCATCGGCCCGGCCAGTTCTGTTTCTTCGACCATCGGATGGGTCCAGAATTCCAGGGCCTCGTGGCAGTAGGGCGAATCCGAGAAGGTTGTCGCACCTTCTCCGACGGTATACCCGCGCTCGGACAGTTCGCCGTTTTCATGCAGGTAGAACCGGGTAAAGCGCGTTTCGGGCAATGGCCATTGCTGCGCAGATTTCCAGCGCCCGGTTCCGACAATGAACAGGTTGATATCCGTTTCGTCCATCATGCCGGTGTCGTTGCCCTTCAGCCAGTGATCGAACCAGCGCAGCGCTTCCTGGTGGTACTGATAGAAGGGCCGGTCAAGATAGACGGGCGGGCCGATTGTCAGCTTTCGCGGCCCGTTCCAGTTGGCAAAGCTGCGCAATGCGCCGGGCAGATGCAGGCCATGCACCCCCCAGCACCCGCCAAAATAGGCGGGCACCGTGCAGCCATGCGCATAATCAACCGAACGTTCGCGGTAATATTGCCCGTCGAGCGGTGACTGAAGAATGTCGGCAATCATGCCGTTTTGTCCGTTCAGCGGGTCGGCAAGAATGTCGCGCAGAAACGGCACTGCCATCAGGTCGGCATCCGCCTGCGCCGCAGCGATTCCCGCGTCAAACGCCGCGCGCCCGTCGCCCGCTGCCAGCACGCTTTGCAGGCGTGGCCGGTCAAGCGTCGGCAGCCACATCTCCATGAATTTGTGACTGAGAATGCCACCGTGATAATAGCGGTCGCGGTACATGTCGGTATAGCCATAGGGTGCGAAGATCGCTTTCAGTGCCGGCGGCGAAAGTTGTGCGACCAGCGGCTGCACGATCGCGAAATACGAAATGCCGAACATACCCACGGCACCGGAACACCATGTCTGCGATGCAAGCCATGCGATGGCGTCTGCCAGATCCTGAATTGTTCGTGGACCGAGGTTGTCATACGTGCCCGTCGAATTGCCGGTGCCGCGCACATTCACCACCACATGGGCATATCCGCGCCGCGCCCAGAATTCGGGATCGCCCGCTTCCAGATGACCCCGCGCATGGGAAAACCCGACCGGACGCATGTGCATCAACTGATCAGTGGTGCGGTAGGCATGTGCACATAAAAGCGCAGGGTACGGCATGTCATCATCCGGGCGGGTCACTACCGCATCCAGAGTGATGCCATCGCTTATGGGGATGGCAAGTGACGTGCGCGCAGGCGCATGGCGTCGCTCAGAAAGCGACCAATCCACAGAAAACATGTGATTCCCCCAGCAGAGCGTTCCATACACTTCTGTTTGTTTATGGTTTGCACAGACTCTGTTACCGGTCAATACATTTCTGTATGTTCCGGTCAGGGAGGATTTCAGCCAGCGCCTGAACTGCGGTCAGAAGATCAGCGCCGCCCGTCGCGCTTTACCGCTGCAAGGGTTTCGCGCAGGGCGGTTTCGATGTTCTTGCGGGTATGGGCGAACCGCTGGGACGGCACCGGTACGGAAACTGCGTGGATTTCGCCATTGCGGTCGCAGAATGCCCCGCCCAATGCGGAAATACCCTGCGTGTGCTCATCAATGTCTGATGCCAGCCCTTCTTCGCGGATGCGGTCCAACAGGGTCGCAAAGGACGGCCAGTCACCCTGCTGGCCCCGCCGCTGCCATTCGGCTTCTGCCAATGCGCGGGCGCGATCAGGCGGCAGCAGGGCCAGTGCGGCGCGACCGTTGGCAGTGGTTGTCAGCGGAAACACATCCCCCACGGCGGAAACTGTCCGCAGCCGGTGGGTGCCGGGAACCTGATCCAGAAAAATCATCGCCGCACCACGCAGCACCGACAGATCGGCCGTTTCGCCCAACCGGCGGGATAGTTCGGACAGATGCAGCCTGCAATCATCGACCACGTTGTAATGCGTCCCCTCGGACAATGCGGTGATGCCCGGCCCCAGCCGGATTGAACCGCCCGAGGATGACGCAATCACCAGTCGTTCCACCTGCAGTGCGCCGACGATCCGCTGCACGGTCGAACGTGGCAGTTCCACCTGTTCGGCGATCTGCCCCAGACTCATACCATCCGAATTGTCGCGCAACGCCCGCAGAATCGCTGCGGCCCGTGCGATTACCTGAATGCCGGACCGGCTGTTTGCCTCTTCGTTCATTGGTCTCTCCATGCCGGATTTCACCATGCAATACACCAAATACCCGGGTGATTGCAATGCGGTACAGCCGTACCAAATTTATTGTTGACCGAATGGTGATGCAGATGTACCGTAATATGGAACGAAGACGCGCCACCACCAAGGCGCGGCGGGACCAAGGGGGGAATTGTCATGGTGATGATCCGCGGGATCAGTTTTGAAGGAAATCTCGACAACAGCATGGGGCTGGAGTTCTATAATCTCAGCCATCGTTTCGGGTTTCAGAATCCGAACTGGCCGTATTTTCAGGATACCAAGATCGAGCGTATCCACTACATGGCCAAGTCGGGTGTGCTGTCGCAGCGCATTACAACGACGATGCACGCCACCACCCATATCGATGCGCCCGCCCATGTGGTGCAGGGAACGCCCTTTATCGACGAGGTGCCGCTGCCGCATTTCTTCGGCACCGGGATCGTGGTGCCGATGCCCAAAAAGAAGTGGGAGTTCATTACCGGCGACGATCTGGAAGAAGCCTGCGGCAAGACCATCCGCAAGGGTGATGTGCTGATCATCAACACCGGCTGGCACAAGCAATATGAAGATGGCGATTACTTTGCCTATTGCCCCGGCTTCGTGAAATCGGCGGGTGAATGGATGGTGGAAAAGGGTGTCAAGGTTGTGGGCCATGACACCCAGGCCAATGATCACCCGCTGGCCACTGCCATCGGCCCGCAAAGGAACGGGCCGTTGCTGCCGCATCTGAAAAAGGAATGGGCCGCGCATACCGGCGGCAATGACTGGGAAGATGACTTTCCGGAATGGGAACCGGTGCATCAGGTGCTGTTCAAAAACGGCATCCTTGGCATTGAGAATGTCGGCGGTGATCTGGATGCGGTGACCGGCAAGCGCTGCACCTTCGCCTTCTTTCCGTGGAACTGGGACCGGGGCGATGGCTGTATCATCCGTCTGGTCGCGATGATCGACAAGTCAGGCGACTACCGGATTGAACGCGGCGCGCCGCTCTGAGTGCGCGCGTGGCGCGGCGGGTGCAAGGGTTGGCCGACCCCTGCCGCTTATCCGGTTTCAGGACTGGAGAGGCGCCGGAAAAGCGGGCCCGCTGCCAGTTGAGCCGCCGATGGGGGAGGGGACACCGTTGTTTGTAAAGCGTTTTCAGGATGCCGCATTCTATCACGCGCCCAATCACTGGGGCGTGGCGGGCTTGCGGCTGCAAGGGTTCGAGGCAGAGGGGCCGCGTAACCAATGGGTCGGTCTGTCGCAATTCCTGCCGGGTGGCGGGGCCGGGCCGGATTCGACACCGTTTGAGAAGGTCTATGTTGTTCTTGATGGCGAAATGACAGTCATCATCGACGGCGTGGAAACCGTGCTTGGCAGATATGACAGCGCGACCATTCACCCGGACGAGGTGCGCACCATCAAGAACCGCACCAATCACACCTGCACCATGCTTGTGGTCGTCCCCTATCCGCCCGGAGTTCAGCCATGACCCTGCCGACCCCGCTGGACATGTTCGATATCCGCGGCAAGGTCGCGTTGATCACCGGCGCATCCGGGGCTTTTGGGGCCGTGGCTGCGCGTGTGCTGGCGGGCGCTGGTGCAAGGCTGGTTCTGGCGGCCGGCGATGCCTCCGCCTTGGCTGCAATTGCCCGCGAGTGCCGCGAGGCTGGTGCAGGGGTACATGAAGCCAATGCCCGCCCCGACAGTGAAGCGGCCTGTGACGCGCTGGTTGCGCAGGCGGTCAGTGGGTTTGGTGCGCTTGATATCCTTGTGGTTGCCAGCGGCATGAACAAGGTTGCAAAAATAGACGAAATGACGCCCGACACCTTCTTGTCGGTCATGGATGCCAATGTCACCCAAAGCTGGCTGATGGCCCGCGCTGCCACCCGCCAGATGAAGGCGCAGGGCAGGGGCGGAAAGATCGTTCTGGTCTCCAGCGCGCGCGGCTTGCTGGGTCACCCGGCCGGATACACCGCCTATTGTGCATCCAAATCCGCTGTGGACGGGATCACCAAAGCGCTGGGGTGTGAACTGGGGCCGACCGGGATCACGGTAAACGCGATTGCGCCAACTGTGTTCCGCAGTCCGCTGACGCAATGGATGTTCGACGATACCGACAACGCAAAAGCGGTGCGTGAGGGCTTTCTGGCGCGTGTGCCGAAGGGCCGTCTGGGCGAACCAGAGGATCTGGCGGGGCCGCTTCTGTTCCTGTCGTCGAAAGCGTCGGACTTTTACACCGGGCATATCCTTTATGCCGATGGCGGCTATACGGCGGGGTAGGGATATGCACAGCAACCAGCAAACGGCGGTGATAGGTGCAGGGCTGATGGGGCACGGCATTGCGCTTACACTGGCGCGCGCGGGCTGGCGTGTCGCGCTGACCGACCCCCTGCCGCAAGCCCGCGCCAGCGCTCCGCAGCGTATTTCCGACAGCCTGCGGCTGATGGGCGAAGATGAGGGGCGCATTGCCGGAATTCTGGCGAAGATCGCAATTACCGATACAGTGCCCGCCGCAGTGTGTGACGCTGCCGTCGTGTTCGAGGCAGCGCCGGAAAAGCTGGCGCTGAAACAGGCGATCTTTGCGGAGATAGAAGCGCATGCGTCAGACTCCTGCATTCTGGCATCGAACACCAGCGTGATGCCGATAACCCGGATCATGCAGAACCTTCGGCTGCGGGGCAGGGCGCTGGGAACCCATTGGTGGAACCCGCCCCACATGATTCCGCTGGTTGAGGTGATCCGTACCGAATGGACCACCACCCACAGCATGGATGCCATGGTCGGTCTGCTGACTGATTTGGGCAAAACGCCGGTGCGGGTGGAAAAAGACGTGCCCGGTTTCATCGGCAATCGCCTGCAGCACGCGCTCTGGCGCGAGGCGATCAGCCTTGTCGAACGTGGCATCTGTGACGCGGAATCGGTCGATACGGTGGTGAAATCCTGTTTCGGGCGGCGGCTGTCGGTACTGGGGCCACTGGAAAACGCCGATCTTGTGGGCACTGATCTGACGCTTGATATCCACAACACGGTTCTGGCCGATCTGGAACACCGGCAGGCCCCCTCGCCTTATCTTCAGCAACTGGTCGCCGACGGCAAGCTGGGCATGAAGACCGGCGCGGGGTTCCGCAAATGGACCCCAGAGGAGGCCGCCAGGGTTCGCAACCGGGTCACCACCCATTTGCGCAGGCTGGAAGGAATACTGGACAAGGACTGAGGCGCGGCGCCGTCCGGGGCGTGCGTTCGCACAAAGCTTCACACATCTCGAACCGGGGAGGACGAGACCATGAAGACACTGAGCAGAAGACTTTTTCTTACAGGCAGCACCACCCTTCTGGCCGCACCGGCCATTTTGCGCGGCACCCGTGCCTATGCCCGCACACCGGTGCTGAAAGTGGGCCATGTCAGTCCGCGCACCGGCCCGCTGGCGGGGTTTGCAGAGGCTGATGAGCATATTCTGGCAGGGCTTGCCGAACGTTTCGCAGGCGGGGTTGAGAACAACGGGCGCGGCTGGCAGATCCAGATCATCTCCAAGGACAGCCAGTCCAACCCCAACCGCGCCTCTGAAGTGACCAGCGAACTGATCCTGTCAGACGAGGTTGACATCATCGTCGCAGCTTCGACCCCGGACACGGTCAACCCGGTGTCCGATCAGGCCGAGATCAATGATGTGCCCTGCATCACCACCGATTGTCCGTGGCAGCCCTATTTCTTCGGGCGCGGCGGCAATCCCGCAGAGGGGTTTCGCAACACATTTCATTTCTTCTGGGGCCTTGAAGATGTGATCGGTGCATTCCTGTCGATGTGGGATGCCGCCGGGGTAACAAAGACGGTGGGCGGGCTGTTTCCCAATGATGCAGACGGCAATGCCTGGGGCCATCCTGAACTGGGGCTGCCCACACCACTGGCTGCGGCGGGTTACACGCTGACCGATCCGGGCCGCTATCAGCCGCTTTCCGATGATTTTTCGAACTACATCAACGCATTCAAAGCCGCTGGCTGCGAGATTGTGACCGGCAACATGATTCCGCCCGATTTCGGCACCTTCTGGGCGCAGGCCGCGCAGCAGGGCTTCCACCCGAAGATCGTCACCATCGGCAAGGCGCTGTTGTTTCCATCCGTCATTCAGGGCTTGGGTGAGCGTGGGCCTGGCCTGTCATCCGAAGTCTGGTGGTCGCCGGATCATCCGTTCGCTTCGTCGTTGACGGGTGTCACGGCGGGGGAACTGGCGGGCGGCTTTACCGCTGCCACCGGGCGGCCCTGGACACAGCCCATCGGGTTCAAACACGCGCTGTTCGAGGTGGTGGCCGATGTGGTCGCGCGCGCTGCGGATCTGGATGACCCGGATGCCATTCTTGCCGCGATCAGGGGCACTGATCTGAACACGATCGTCGGCCCGGTGAACTGGGCAACCGGCCCGGTTCCGAACGTGACCAAGACCCCCCTTGTTGCCGGGCAGTGGCAGCGTGACGGGGACGGGATTGACCTGAAGATCGTCGCCAACGCCACCGCGCCGCAGATCCCGCTGACCGGGGCGCTGCAACTGCTCTGACGTCAACTGCTGCCCGGCCATCGGGGCCGGGCGGTTCACCAAGGCCGGAGTACCGCATGCAACCGATCCTGGAGATGGACAACGTAAGCAAGGCGTTTGGCGCTGTCGTGGTGGCCGAAGCGCAATCCTGGTCATTGGCCAAAGGCGAGGCGCTGGGTGTTCTGGGCCCGAACGGCGCAGGAAAGACCAGTATGTTCAATCTGGTTACCGGCACAATCAGGGCAGATGCCGGGCGCATCCGTCTGTCCGGGCAGGATATCACTGACTGGACGGCCCCGCGCCGGTGCCGGGCGGGGATCGCCCGCAGCTTTCAGGTGCCGCAGCCGTTTGCGCATATGACGGTGTTCGAAAATGCTTTCGTCGCCGCAACACAGGGTGCCGGGCTGTCCGGCCCGGGGGCTGATGCGATGTGCCTTGATATACTTGCCCGCACCGGCTTGCTGCACCGTGCCAATGCCCGTGCCGGGGGCCTTACACTACTGGAGCGCAAGCGGCTGGAGCTGGCGCGCGCGCTTTGTGCGAAGCCGCGCGTGCTGCTGCTGGACGAAATCGCGGGCGGGTTGAGTGAACACGAATGCCACGCGCTGATTGATACCATCCGGGATGTGCGTGCCACCGGGGTGTCCATCGTCTGGATCGAACATGTCGTGCATGCGCTGATTGCGCTGGTGGACCGGCTGATCGTGATCGATTTCGGGCGCAAGATCGCGGAGGGCGCGCCACAGGCCATCATGCAAAGCCCCGAGGTGCGCGAAATTTATCTGGGGATTGATGCCGATGCCTGACCCCGTTCTGAATATTGATGCACTTGATGCCCATTACGGCGATTTTCAGGCGCTACATGGCGTGACCATGCAGGTCACCGCGGGCGAGGTGCTGGCGCTGATCGGGGCCAATGGCGCGGGCAAGACCACATTGCTGCGCGCGGTGGCCGGACTGCTGCGCAGCCGTTCCGGCGCGATCCTCTGGCAGGGGCGCCCCATCGGCGCCTTGCGCGCTGACCAGATCGCGGCGCTGGGTATCGCGATGGTACCAGAGGGGCGGCTTCTGTTCGATTCCCTGACGGTCGAGGAGAACCTGATCATCGGCGGGCAACTGGGGCGTCGCGGGCCGTGGACACTTGAACGGGTGCAGACCCTGTTTCCCATCCTGCGCGAACGCCGCCATTTTCCTGCCAATGCGCTGTCGGGCGGACAACAACAGATGGTTGCCATCGGCCGCGCGCTGATGGCCAACCCGGAGCTTATTCTGATGGACGAAATAAGCCTGGGGCTGGCGCCTGTCGTTATTCGCCAGATCTATGACGCCCTGCCCGCTATCGTGGCCGAAGGGCTGACCGCGATCATCGTAGAGCAGGACATTACCAGGGCGCTTTCGGTTTCGCACCGGATTTACTGCCTGCAGGAAGGGCGCGTGGCCCTGACCGGGCCATCAGTGGATGTCACACGCGACGCTATCGCGCGCGCCTATTTCGGAGTCTGACGGATGGAGTGGATCAACGCCATTGCCCAAGGTGTCCTGCTGGGGGGGCTTTACGCGCTGTTCGCGGCGGGGCTCAGCCTGATTTTCGGCATCATGCGGCTGGTCAATATCGCCCATGGCGACCTTATCGTGCTTTCGGCCTATGTCGCCCTTACCGTGACGCTTGCACTGGGTCTGCATCCGCTGCTGGCGCTGGTGCTGGTGGTCCCCGGGATGGCGCTGTTCGGCTACGCCCTGCAACGGCTGATCCTTAATCGCGCCATGGGCGAGGATATCCTGCCGCCGCTTCTGGTGACATTCGGCCTGTCGGTCATTATTCAGAACGCGCTGCTGACGGGCTATTCCGCCGATCCGCAGAAACTGGATGCAGGCTGGATTGAAACGGCATCGGTGCAGGCCGGGCCGCTGGTGCTGGGGGTCATGCCGCTGCTGGTCTTTGCCTGCGCGGTGGCGGTGATCGGAGCGCTGCAATGGATGTTCTATCGCACTGCTCTGGGCCGGGCATTCCGCGCTACGTCAGACCGGCAGGACATTGCGCAGCTTATGGGGTTGAACCGGGCGCATGTGTTCGCGATGGCGATGGCGCTGTGTCTTGCGGTCACGGCGCTGGCGGGGGTGTTTCTGGGCATCCGCACAGCGTTTGACCCGGCTGGCGGCAGCGCGCGGCTGATCTATGGGTTCGAGGCCGTGATCATCGGCGGGCTTGGCAATCTATGGGGCACGCTGGCGGGCGGGGTGATCCTGGGTGTCGCGCAGACCGTCGGCGCCACGATCCATCCTGGTTTTCAGGTGCTGGCCGGTCATCTGGTGTTTCTGGCGATACTCGCGGTGCGGCCGCGTGGCCTGTTTCCAAGGAGAGAAGAATGAACGCGTTGCATGTCACCCGTCAGACCCGGTTGTCGCTGACCACACTGATCCTGTTGATGCCGGCACTGGTGCTGCTGACGGCTGCGCCCTGGTGGGCGGGGCGGGCAGATCTGCGCCTGATGGGTGAAATTGCGCTTTATATGTCATTGGCCACGCTGTGGAACCTGCTTGCCGGGTATGCGGGGTTGGTTTCTGTCGGGCAGCAGGCCTATGTCGGGCTGGGGGCCTATGTTTTCTTCGCTCTCACGCTTCTGGCGGGTGTCCACCCGCTGGCAGCACTGCCGCTGCTGATGCTGGTGGGTGCGGGAATGTCGGCCACTGCGGCGGTCCTGCTGTTCCGGCTTCGTGGTGCCTATTTCGCCATCGGATCATGGGTTCTGGCGGAAGTGTTCCGTCTGACCTTTGCGCAGGTGTCGGCACTCGGGGGCGGGTCGGGCATTTCGTTGCCGCCTGCCGTGGTGCGCGCCTTGTCCGACGATCGCTGGATGCGCGAGGCCATGGCCTGGTGGCTGGCGTTGGGGGCGGCAGCTCTGGTCATCGGTGTGGTGGTGCTGTTCCTGCGGTCGCGCAATGGTGTTGCGCTGACGGCGATCCGCGACAACGAACTGGCTGCGCGGTCACTGGGTATTGATGTCTGGCGCACGAAATTCACCGTCTATGTCGCAGTGGGTGCGTTAACCACATTGATCGGCGCGCTGATCTTCCTGCAAAAGCTGCGGATTTCGCCCGATGCCGCCTTTTCGGTCAATGACTGGACGGCGTTTGTGATCTTCATTGTCGTCATCGGCGGTCTTGGCACAATCGAAGGGCCCATCATAGGCACGCTGGTCTTTTTTGCGCTGCGCCAGACGCTGGCGGATCTGGGCACGATCTATCTGATTGCGCTGGGACTGGTGGCGATTGCCGTAATGCTCTGGGCACCGCGCGGATTGTGGGGGTTGGTGCGCGATCGATGGGGACTGGAGATATTTCCGCTCAGCCGACGGGTGGCAGGCCTGAACGAGAAAGGACACTGACATGGCCCGAAAGCCGCGTACCATCATCACCTGCGCCATTACCGGGGCAATCCATACGCCGACAATGTCGGATGCCCTGCCATGGACTTGCGAGCAAATTGCCGGACAGGCGCTTGCCGCATCCGAGGCTGGCGCTTCGATCCTGCACCTGCATGCGCGCAATCCCGAAAACGGGGCACCATCGGTGGACCCAGTCGATTTTGCGCCCTTCCTTGCCCGCATCAGGCAAGCGTCCGACGCGGTGGTAAACATTTCCACCGGCGGCTCGCTCAGCCTGTCTATTCAGGACAGGATCAGGCCAGCCATGACCTTTTCGCCCGAGATGTGCTCAATGAATATGGGGTCGATGAATTTCAGCTTCCACCCGCTGGCCGCGCGCTACAGCGAATGGAAATTCGACTGGGAGAAGACCTATGTCGAAAATTCCGAAGCCAGCATTTTCCGCAACACCTTCCGCGATATCAGGGAGGCCGCGACCAGCCTTGCACCGCATGGCACGAAGTTCGAGCATGAATGCTATGATATCAGCCATCTCTATAACCTGAAATTCTGCATGGATACCGGCCTGTTCAAAGCGCCCGTCTTCATTCAGTTCGTGCTGGGTATTCTGGGCGGGATCGGCGCGGATGTCGAAAATCTGGTATTCATGAAGCGTACCGCTGACAAGCTGTTCGGCGATGATTACCGCTGGTCGGTGCTGGCGGCGGGGGCGTCACAGATTCCGATGGCGACCACCGCCAGCCAGATGGGCGGCCATGTCCGCGTGGGGCTGGAAGACAGCCTGTTCATAACCCGGGGCAAACTGGCGGAGTCCAACGCGCAACAGGTCACCAAAATCCGGCGCATTGTCGAAGAACTGGGCAATGAAATCGCCAGCCCGGATGAAGCCCGCGAAATACTGGGCCTGAAGGGGGGCGATCGCGTCGGTTTCTGACTGCGCAGTTGCCGTCCAGCATATTATGGCCGCAGTTTTGCGCCATCCGACCGGCGGGCGTGCGGACAAAGCGGACTTCTGGTGTTATATGCTATGGGATTGCCCCACCGCATTTCTGAAGAGAGCCTGAATGACAATCACGCATCAAGACGAGTTGGATGGCCTGAAAAAGATTGGTCGTATCGTTGCCAACACCATGCATACCATGGCTGCGGCGATGGAGCCTGGCATGACAACACGCGAACTTGACGGGATCGGCCGCAAGTTGCTGGAGCAGGCGGGCGCCGTATCTGCGCCTCAGGCAACCTATGATTTTCCGGGCACCACCTGCATCAGTGTCAACGAAGAGATCGCGCATGGCATCCCCGGCGACCGCAAGCTTGCATCGGGCGATCTGGTTAATATCGATGTCTCGGCCTCGCTGAACGGATATTTTGCCGATACCGGGGCAACCTTCGGCCTTGGCGCAGTCTGCCCCTCGCTGGTCCGGCTGTGCCGGGATGGCAAGCGCGCAATGCAGATCGGCATCGCGCAGGTCGGCCATGACAAGCCATTGGCCGACATCGGCAACGCTATTGGCAAGTTCGCATCGAAGCGCGGCTACACGCTGATTCGGAACCTTGCCAGCCATGGTGTGGGCAAGGCCCTGCACGAATACCCCGAGGAAGTTGCGACCTGGCCAACCAAAGGCGACAAGCGACGCATGCATGACGGCCTCGTGCTGACGGTAGAGCCATTCCTGTCGCGCGGCGGAATGTGGGCGATGTCAGGCAAAGATGACGCATGGACGCTTTTCAGCGAACCGCCAGCCCCGGTCGTCCAGTATGAACATACGGTCGTGGCAACCCGTCGCGGTGCCATCGTCATCACACTGCCGGGCTGAACTGCCGGGGTTGTGTATTCTCCTTGCATCGTCGATTGACGATTAATATATCGGTGAACGACGATATGGATGCGTGAATATGCCAGACCCGGATATGACACACGGCTTCGATACCCGCAACGCCGCGCAGGTGGCTGCGCTGGCCAAGGCCATGGCCCATCCTGCGCGCGTGCGGATCATTGAATTTCTGTTGTCGCGGCCCGGCTGCATCGGGGGGGATATCGTGGACGAAATCGGGCTTGCGCAGTCCACTGTGTCAGAGCATCTGCGCATTCTGAAGGAATCAGGTCTGGTTGTCGGCACAATAGAGCGGCCGCGCATCTGCTATTCGCTGGACCCCGGCGCTCTGGAACCGTTGCACGCCCTTATCGGGCTTATTGCGGCACGCGGCGCGCAGAATGACGCGGCATCCTGCTGCTACACACCTCAGGCCTATGCCGGGAAAGAGAGCGCGGAATGATCCATGTCACCCATATGACCCTGCCATGTGCTGCGCGACCGGCATTTGTGGCCCGGATGCAGACCAGTCGCTGAACATGCCGACCGCCTTGCGCACTGTCTGAACTTCTGAAGGAATAACCACATGCCTGTCTTTGAACGTTATCTGTCGGTCTGGGTTGCCCTGGCGATTATCGTGGGGCTGGTACTTGGCCAGATTGCGCCGGCGCTGGTGAACGTCCTTGCAAGCCTTGAATACGGGTCTGTCAATTTTGTCATCGCGGTGCTGATCTGGTTCATGGTCTATCCGATGATGGTCGGGGTGGATTTTACCTCTCTGAAACATGTGCATGAGCGCCCCAAGGGCCTGATCATCACGCTGGTCGTCAACTGGCTGATCAAGCCCTTCACCATGGCGGCGCTCGGCGTGCTGTTCTTTGAGTACGTCTTTGCGCCTTTCATCGAACCGGGCACAGCGGGCCAGTATATTGCGGGCATGATCCTGCTGGGGGCCGCGCCCTGCACGGCCATGGTGTTTGTGTGGTCGCAACTGACGAAGGGTGATCCCAATTACACGCTTGTGCAGGTGTCGCTGAATGATGTGATCATGATTTTCGCCTTTGCCCCGATTGTCGCGCTGCTGTTGGGCGTGACAGATATTACTGTGCCATGGGAAACGCTGGTGCTGTCGGTGGTGCTGTATATCGTGGTGCCATTGACGGCGGGGGTAATCACGCGGCTGTATCTGACGCGCGGGGCGCAGCGGCGCGGCGCTGCCGCAGCGGAGGCAAGCGTCAGCGCATTTACGGCGCAGGTGAAACCCTTTTCGGTCATCGGGCTTCTGGCGACGGTCATGCTGCTGTTTGGTTTTCAGGGCGAGGTGATCCTTGACCGCCCGCTGATCATCGCGATCATCGCCATTCCGCTGCTGATCCAGTCCTATGGCATGTTCGCAGTGGCCTATTGGGCCGCGAAACTGTGGCGTGTCCCGCATAAGGTTGCCGCTCCTTGTGCGCTGATCGGCACGTCGAACTTCTTTGAACTGGCGGTGGCCGTGGCGATCGGCCTCTTTGGTCTGAACTCCATCGCAGCGCTGGTCACCGTGGTGGGCGTACTGGTTGAAGTACCGGTGATGTTGTCGCTGGTATGGTTCGCCAACCGCACCCGCCACTGGTTCCCGCTAGAGGAAACGCCGATACGGCAATCGGAAACAAAGGTGCGGAACTGATGCGGTCAGGTCCCCTGATCGATTGCGAGTACGCGCATTGCTTATCCTTTGCGCTGCAGCGTTTTTTGGGCTGCAGCGATGATGCCTTTTGTTGAGAGGCCGTATCTGGTGAAGAGCCATTGGACGGAGCCTGTTG
>NZ_JAQZSM010000017.1 GCF_028745735.1 Roseinatronobacter alkalisoli | reverse complement strand
CAAACAGCAAAAGAAACGGGGGCCAGGCGGCCCCCGTTTCTATTTGGTCAGGATCAGTTTGCCAGCGCGGGTAATCCGTAGCTGATAGGTTTTGCCATCCAGCAGGATCTGGGCAAGCGTGCCGCCGCGGGTCAGGGAATAGACGTCATGTACAGGGGGCGTCTGGGTCTGGGGCTGTTGCGGTTCGAATCGGGTTATCGCATTCATGCGCGGGGCCTTTCTGCGTTGTTGGTTTCGGCACGTTTGCTGACCTCTGGGCTGGCTGTTGCGTCAATAGATGACAAAAATGCTCAGTCTTGTCAAATCCCGATTAATACAGTCGGGTAATATTCGCCGACCCGCACATCCCTTGCGCTTTCGCTTGCAACCCGTCGGAAATTCGGACCAATTACGCAAGACGATTCAACAAGCGGGCAGGGGGCCTTCAATGGTCACGGTAGCGATAAACGGTTTCGGGCGTATCGGGCGGACGGTGCTGCGCGCCTGGCTTCAGGGGGGCTGGCCGGATATCGAGATTGTTGCGGTCAATGACATCGCGAGTGCGGCAGATTGTTCCTATCTGTTTGAATATGATTCTGTTTTTGGCCCGTTCAAAGGCGGCGTTGAACTGACGGATACCGGCATGATCGTCGCTGGCCGCCCTTTGCGCCTGACCCATGCCGCCGATCTGTCACAGATCGACCTGTCGGATATCGACATTGTCATGGAATGCACAGGGCGCGCGGATACGCCTGCTATTGCGCGCAGGGGGCTTCAGGCGGGCGCGCGCAGAATCCTGATTTCCGGCCCGTCGGATGCCGCAGAGGTGACGCTGGTTCTGGGGGCCAATGAAGATGCGCTGATGTCGCATCATCAGCTGATTTCCAATGCATCCTGTACCACCAACGCCTTGGCACCGCTTGCCAAACTGTTGGATGATTGCTGGGGCATCGCGACCGGGTTCATGACCACGGTGCATTGCTATACCGGCAGCCAGCCAACAACAGACAGCCCGCGCGGTGACCCCGCGCGTTCACGCGCCGCGGCCCTGTCGATGGTGCCCACCACCACAAGCGCGCAGCATCTGGTCGGACACGTCCTGCCGCAGTTGCAGGGGCGGTTGATGGGGGCAGCGGTCCGGGTGCCCACGGCGTCGGTGTCTGCGGTGGATCTGTCGGTCATGCTGGACCGGCCCGCCACCCCGGCACAGGTCAATGACGCGCTGCGCAATGCGGGCGGCGTGATCGGCTGGACCAATCGTCCATTGGTGTCAACTGACCTGCGCGCGCGCCCGGAAAGCATTGTCATGGCGCTGCCGGAAACGCAGATGACCGAAGGCGGCATGCTGCGGGTCTTCGGGTGGTATGATAATGAATGGGGTTTTTCATGCCGCATGCTGGATATGGCGTTGCGGATTTCACGACCGTAACATCGATTTTAGTTGCATTTACAACGCGAATGCGGCAAAACACTTGCGCGACGTTACCACTATCGACCACTGTTCTCCGACTTCGGCCACAGTCACTTCGATCTTGCACTGACTGCGCCGGGCTGCCGCATAACGTGGGTAGCATATCTACTAGGAGACATCACTATGGCCAACGGCACAGTGAAATGGTTTAACGCCACCAAAGGTTACGGCTTCATCCAGCCTGAAGGCGGGTCAAAAGACATTTTTGTCCATATTTCCGCTGTCGAGCGTGCAGGTCTGCGCGGTCTGGAAGATGGTCAGAAAGTAACTTTCGATCTGGAAAAAAGCCGCGACGGTCGTGAATCGGCCTCGAATCTGGCGCTGGCATAAGCCATATCTGCCTGTTTTCTGGCAGGATAGTCTGGAAAACCGCCCATTTTTTGGGCGGTTTTTGTTTGTGAAGACGAATTTTTCGCTGAATTCCGCCCCTGTCTGGCAATTGCAGTGCTGAACAGACATGTTTCTGCATATGCAAAATACACTGACAAGCAGCAAAACTGTTGCAACATGCGACATGGTGCTGGCCACTGATCTGGATGGCACCTTCCTTGGCGGTACTGCCGAAACACGCAAGACCCTGTATGACTGGCTGCGCGCCCAATCCCCCCGGACACGGCTGATATTCGTGACGGGCCGTGACCCTGGATTCATCAGCGAATTATGCGCAAAGGGTGATGTTCCGGCACCTGAATATGTGATCGGCGATGTCGGCACCACGATTGCGCGGTTCACAGGCGGGCGCGTGCAGCCCATTGTCGAACTGGAAGCCCCGATTGCCGACCTTTGGCGCGGTCATGGTGAAACGGTCCGTGAACGGCTGCAGGGTATCGCGGGGCTGAAACTGCAGACCGCGCCGTTCCGTTACCGGCTGTCTTATGAATATGGCGCGGGGTTTGACCCTGACAGCCTTGGCGTGTTGCAGGGGCTGAACGTTGATATCCTGATTTCGCACGGCTGTTTCGTCGATATCCTGCCCAAAGGCATCAGCAAGGGGCCATCCCTGCTGCGGCTTATCGCGCATCTGGGCCTGCCTGCGGACCGGGTTCTGGTAGCGGGTGACACGCTGAACGACCTGTCCATGTTCCAGACCGGCCTGCATGGTGCAGTTGTCGGCGGCGCCGAAAGCGAATTGCTGGCGGCCACACGCGGCCTGTCGCGCGCGCATCATTGCGCCGAACCGGGTGCGGGCGGAATACTGGAGGCAATCTCTGCATTCGGCCTGCACCCCAACCCCCCGAAGGTGACCCCATGAAATCCGATCTTGTCATTGTCTATCATCGCCAACCCTATGAAGAAGTGATCACTGGCGGAAAGACCCATTACCGCGAGAATTCCAGCCCCAACGGTATTGTGCCAACGCTGAAAGGGTTCTTTGGCACTGCGCAACGGGGTGCATGGGTCGCGTGGAAAGAATGCGAAGACACATCCGATCCCGGTTTTGACCCGGTGATCGAGATTTCGGACAGTTTCGGCACCTATACTGTCAGCCGCCTGCCCCTGACCCGCGAACAGGTGAAAAGCTTCTATCATGTCACCTCGAAAGAGGCCTTCTGGCCCATTCTTCACGGGTTCAAGGAACGCTATAATTATGATCCGGTGGACTGGCCGACATTCCGGTCGGTCAACTGGGCGTTCGCGGAAGCGGCTGCAGAACAGGCGACCGATGATGCGGTGATATGGGTTCACGACTATAACCTGTGGCTGGTGCCGGGGTATCTGCGGCAGTTGAAACCGGATGCAACGATCTGCTTTTTCCACCACACACCGTTTCCCGGCCCGGACATGTTCAATGTGCTGCCCTGGCGGGCGGAAATCATCGACAGTCTGCTGGCCTGCGATTCGGTGGGGTTTCACATTCCGCGCTATGCCCAGAACTTCGCTGCGGTGGTGCGCAGCCTGAAGGCCGCGCGCCTGACGGATGAAGCTGAAACGCCCCCGCGCATGCTGGCCACAGGCGGCGCGCTGAATGACCGGCTTATTCCGTTGGAACTGGATGTGGCGGGCGCGCGCACGCGCATTCATACCAACCCGGTTGGCGTGAATTTCGACCATATCCAGACCCTTGCCGCAAAGCCGGACGTGCAGGACCGCGTTGCGGAAATCCGCGCGGAACTGGGCGATTGCAAACTGGTGCTGTCAGTGTCGCGCACGGATTACACCAAGGGCAATATCGAACAGCTGGAAGCGTTTGAGCGTTTGTTGCAGCGCCGCCGCGACCTGCACGGCAAGGTGCGGCTGATGCTGGTATCGGTGGGGGCGAACCGGAACATGACAGCCTATGCCGAAATTCAGGAGCAGACAGAATCCCTGACCGGGCGAATCAATGGCACCTATGGCAGCTTTGACTGGCAGCCGGTGTCGCTGATTTCGCGCGCCATTCCACTGGCACAACTGGTGGCCTATTATGCGGCAGCAGATGTTGCGTCCATCACGCCGCTGGCAGATGGACTGAATCTGGTTGCATCGGAATTCTGCGCCGCGCGCGACGGTCAGTTGCCCGGCGCATTGGTGCTGTCGGAATTTGCAGGTTGCGCGGTGTTGCTGGACGGGGCCGTGCCGGTCAATCCGTTTTCCGCAGGGTCCATGGATAGCGGGCTGGAACAGGCACTCGCCATGACCGCAGATGAAGCAACTGCACGCATGAAGGCATTGCGGGCATCGGCCAAGGCGTGGGATATCGCTGCCTGGACCCAGCGCGAGATTGCGCATTTCCAAAGCCTGCGTCTGGCGCGCCGCAAGGCTGCATCCCCACAGCAGGCAACAGACGCTGCATAAATGACCCTTGCGGACGATCCGCGATAAATTGCGCCACGATGGCGATAAACTGCCACTGACAAAAAAATGTGCAAGCCATCTTGCCTGCGCATGGTATAGAACCGGCCATGCCCGTCCCGGGGCAGAAACATTTCAGTAATTGGTTGTGTTCGTTATTGCCATGTCCCGTTCAAACCTGATGCACATGACCGATGCCGCTGCGCGGGTGATCATGGATACCGACCAGGCGCTGCAGGATTTGCCGGCGCAACTGGCGCGGCAATGGCCGTCCGCGCCGGCGCTGGAAATGGTGCTGGCGATTTCGTCTGCCTGTGACGCCATCGAAGGCATGTACCGGTTGCAGGGCGATTCCCAGATGCGGGTGCAACAGGCGTGGCGGGTCGCGGCACTTGTAGGTGCGCAGGTCTACGCCGCCCAGAAACTGGACCGGCCCCATGGCACAGCATCGGAATTGCTGGCATTCTGGGACCAGTAATCCGGCCTATACCCGCTTATCCGCCGATAAAAAGGTACGCGCCGTTTCAGCGCATACCCTTAATCTGAATGCTGAAATCAGGCTTTCTTGCCGGTTTTCGCCTCGTATTCGGCGGCTTCGGCCAGCCATTCGGTGGCGTAATCAACGTGCTGCCATTCCTTGAACCACGGGCCGCCACGGGTATGATGCACAGCCTGCGGATAACCTTCGGCGGGTTTGTCATACCAGCCTTCCAGCCAGTTCCAGCCAGTGGGCAGCGCGCCGATTTCATCATCCTGCGCCCATTGCATCCGGTGCAGATAGGCCCCGCTTTCGCGGTTCACCAGTTCCGGCGTCAGTTGTTTCGTGGACGGGTGCGCGCAGTTCATCAGCATGAAGGACGACCAGTTCTTGCGCGGATAGGCCGATTGCGGCACGCCATCCATCTTGGTGGTTTCCTTGGGAACATAGTCATGCTGGACGCACAGGACCGCATATTTCGGGTCCATGTATTGTTGCAGTTCAGCGACATCGCCGAAGAACAGGAAATCGCAATCGACGAAAATCGCCCAACCGTCATATCCGGCCAGATGCGGCACAAGGAAACGCGAATAGGTGAATTCAGTTGACGCCAGCGGGTCAATCTCGCGGGTGTAAAGCCCCTGATCCACCAGATCCTGAAGTTTGATGGGGAACACCTCGACCGGGATGGAGGCGTGTTTTTCAAGGGATTGCTTGGCAACCTGATAGGCAATGTCCTCGCGCGAGTCCCAGCCAATATAGACGCGAAGTTTATCCATGGATCATAATCCTTTCACATGTGCGCGTATCGGTATCGGTCTATCAATTTCATTTCTGCGGGGAAACCGCAAAACGGCGGAGGGGGCCATCATGGCACACGCGGGTCGTCATGTCGCAGCAGGCAACATGCCCAGAATGGATGACAGTGCCTTTTCCAGCGGTTGCATGTTCTGGCGCTGCACGCGATGTGCGCCCGCAATGAACGGCGCGCGGAACTCGGGCGATTGCGCGTCACACACGGCCTGCGCCATCTGATCTGCATTTTCCACCAGCAGCGCCCCGCCTTCGGCATGCAACCGGTCATAGGCTTCGCGGAAATTGGCGACAGTTGGGCCGTGCAGAACCATGCAATCCAGCGCCACGGCCTCGAACGGGTTTTTGCCGCCCAGAATTTTGTCAGGCAGCGGCAGGGACTGGCCGGTATAGGCGACAGGGGCAAGCCTGTACCACAGCCCCATTTCGCCAATGCTGTCGGCAATATAGACCTGCGTGATGGGGGTGATCGCATCGCCACGCGACCGGCGGGCAACCTTGTCCTTGCCAAAACGTTCCTGCGCCAGGGCTTCGGTCTTGTCGGCATCGCGCATCTGGCGTGGCGCAATGATCATCAGCAGGTCCGGCTTGCGTTCCAGCGCGCGGGCATGGGCGTCAAAAAGCTGGTCTTCTTCCACCGCGCGGGTCGATGCCGCCAGCCAGCGCGGGCGCGCACCGATCGCCGTTTCCAGCTTCGCGCGCTCAGCCTGATCATCGGGCAGGGGGGCGGATGCGGCTTTCAGCACGCCGGTGACCTGCAGCTTGTCCATGGGTGCGCCCAGATCACGGAACAGCGCATGCGATTTTTCGTCCTGCACATGGATTTCGTCGAACAGGTTCATCAGCCAGCCATTGGCCGCAGGCGCGCGCCGCCTGCGCCGGTAACGGCGCGGTGTGACATGGGTGTTCAGCAGGATCATCGGACAGCCCCGCGCCTTGGCGGCCATCAGGATGCGTGGCCAGAGATCGGCTTCGGCAATGGCTGTCAGGTCGGGACGCCAGTGGTCCATGAAGCGGCGCACAGCTGCGGGCGTGTCGACGGGCATATACTGATGGATCACCCCATCGGGCAATGCGCGCTTGGACAAAGCCTGCGCCGACGCCTGTGTAATGGTTGTCAGCAGGATGGTTGTATCGGGCCGCGCGTCGCGGAGACGCGCAATCAGCGTCAGCAAGGCAACCGATTCCCCGACACTGACGCCATGCATCCAGATCAGCGGTCCTGCGGGGCGGGGCAGGCTGGCATGGCCCCATTTTTCGGCGAGCCGCGCGCGGTCTTCCTTACCTTTGCGTGCGCGGGCATTCAGTGCCAGCGCCCATAGCGGCGGGGATAGCCGCGACAGTGCCAGATACAGCGAAACAAGGGCCGGTTTGCGCATTGCAGTGTCCCCATGGGTCATGTTGCGCCGCCTAAGTGACCTATCCCGCAAAGGGCCGCAAGCAGGGAATGGCAGGCTGCGGCATTCTTGCCTGTCCCTGCGGGGTGATTATGGTCCCAGCCGCTGTTGCGCATGTCAAAGGCGCGGAACAAAGGGCGAAGCCCGGCCCGACCTGTGGCGCGGGCTTTGTGCGTGCCCGATGCGGGCGCATTCTAGAACAGGACAGACGGCAACCAGAGCACCAGACCGGGGAAAATGAACAACAAAGCAATCGCCACGATCTGCAACACCACGAAGGGGACCGCCCCTTTATAGATCATGCCGGTGGTGACTGAATTGGGCGCAACGCCCCGCAGATAGAACAGTGAAAACCCGAAAGGTGGTGTCAGGAAGGATGTCTGCAGATTAACCCCGATCATGACGCCCAGCCAGACCGGATCAATGCCCAGCAGCAGCAGCGTCGGCGCAGTGATGGGCAGAACGATGAAGATAATCTCGAACGTGTCCAGAATGAAGCCCAGCACGAACATGATGATCATGACCGTGATCATCGCCCCCATCGCGCCACCCGGCATGGTGGTCAGGAATTCACGCACAAGATTGTCGCCGCCCATCTGCCGGAACACGATTGCGAAAACCGATGCGCCAAACAGGATGATGAAGATCATCGAAGTCACGATTGCCGTGCGCCGCGCCACTTCGGCAAACACCTTCAGCGACAACCGCCAGCGGGCAGCCGCAAGCAGCGTTGCACCCACTGCCCCAACTGATGCGGCTTCGGTCGGGGTGGCAATACCGCCCAGAATGGACCCCAGAACCGCGCCGATCAGCAATAATGGCGGCACCAGCGCGAACAGGATTTCTTTCCACAGCCCTGCTTTTTCCTCGGGGGGGACAGGGGTGGCAGGGCAGGATAGCGGGTCAGTGATGGCCTTGAAGATGATATAGCCGATATACAGCGCCACCAGCAGCAGGCCAGGTATCATGGCACCCGCAAACAGATCGCCCACAGACACGGTTTTAGGGGCGAAATTGCCAAGGCTCATCTGGACCTGGCTGTTCATGCCCGCGATCATGTCGCCCATGAAAATCAGCACGGTGGAGGGCGGGATGATCTGTCCCAATGTGCCCGATGCGCAGATGGACCCGCAGGCCAGTTTGGGGTCATAGCCCGCTCGCAGCATGGCAGGCAACGAAATCAGCCCCATCGTGACCACAGTTGCGCCCACCACACCCGTGGAGGCCGCCAGCAGCGCCCCCACCAGAATGACCGAAATGCCCAGACCCCCGCGCATATTGCCAAACAGCCGGCCCATTGTGGACAGCAATTGTTCCGCAATATTGCTGCGTTCCAGCATGACACCCATGAAAATGAACAGGGGCACCGCGACCAGAACTTCGTTGATCATGTAACCGGTATAGCGCCCGGCCAATGCCCGCAGGTTCGACATGTCGAACACGCCGAAATAAAGCCCCATATAGGCGAACAGAATGGATGTTCCCGCCAGTGTGAATGCGACCGGAAAGCCCAGCAGCAAAAAGCCGATAACCCCGAAAAACATCAGTCCGGCAAGGATTTCGCCGATCAGCACAGGATCCATGTCAGACTTGCTCCGTCTCGTATTTATAGTGGTAATCGGCGGGTATCAGGTCTTCGCGGCCCGCGATGATCAGGATGGACCGGATCGCCATTGCGATGCCTTGCAGTCCGACGGTCACGGCAAAAACCAGAATGAAACTTTTCAGCACGAACAACCCCTGCATCCCGCCGGGATTGGACGACGCTTCCAGCAGCCCGACAGAGCGCATGACAAATGTGTAGCTATAGGCCCAGACCACCCATGCAAAGGGCAGCAGGAAAATGCACACGCCCAGCAGATCCAGCCATGCCTTGCGCAATGTTGATGCCGGTCTGTAGAAAATATCCACCCGCACATGATCGTTATGATAAAGCGCGTATCCCGCGACCGCTGTGAACATGACACCGTTCATCCAGGGGTACAGATCCTGCATCCACAGGCGCGTGGTGCTGAACGCATAGCGTTCCACCACCACCCAGAAACACACGATCACGATTGCAGCGGCCAGCCACATGAAGACATTGCCAAGGACTCTGTTGATCAGGTTGATCAGGCGCATCAGATAAGCAAGCGCTGTCACGTCATCCTCCGAATGGGTGTAGGGTGGTGTGGGGTGGAAAAATGGTCCTGACACGGGCCAGGACCATCTGTCATTTTATGCCGGATCAGGCAAGATCAGGTTCAACCCAGATCGGAAATATCGAAATATTTCTGACGGGCCAGCGCGAAGGTCAGGTCGGTATTTTCCGTCCGTGTCCGCAGCAGGTTCAGGTTCTTGACAAAGCCTTCAGCGACGCGCTTGCTGACCGGGTCGGCGCTGTCGAGGATTTCCACCAGCAATTCACGCGATGCAGCCGCGCCCGCTTCCAGAATGCTGTCGGGCCAGTCACGATGCACGGTCACGCCGTGGTTTTCGACCATATCCGCCAGCGCAATCGGGTCATTGGCATAGAATTCGGACGGCACTTCGTCATATTCCGCCTGACATGCATCGCGGATGATGGCCTGCAAATTCTCTGGCAGGGCCTGATATTTGGCCTTGTCCACCACCAGTTCTGTGGCCAGACCGGGCTCGATGAAGGACGATGTGTAGTAATGCTTGCGGACCTGATGGAAGCCAAGCGCGCGGTCATTATAGGGACCGACGAATTCAGCGGCATCCAGCGCGCCCGATTGCAGCGCCGCAAAAATTTCGCCACCTGCAAGGTTCGTTACACTGGCACCCATTTTCTGCCAGACCTGACCACCCAGACCCGGCGTGCGGAAGCGCATGCCCTGAATGTCCTCAATGCCTGAAAGTTCGTTCTGGAACCAGCCACCAGCCTGCGTGCCGGTATCGCCCGACATGAAGCCCTGCAGGCCGAACTGGTCATACACGTCATCCCAGAGTTCCTGACCGCCCAGAATGCGCATCCATGCTGCCAGTTCGCGCGATGTCATGCCGAAGGGAACACCAGTGAAGAACGACAGCCCGACAGATTTGTTCTGCCAGTAATAGGCCGCGCCATGGCTCATTTCGGCAGATCCGTCGATGACGGCATCCAGCGATTGCAGCGCGGGCACCATTTCGCCTGCGGCAAATACTTCGACGGTCAGCGCACCGTCGGATGCAGCGGTAATGCGGTCGGCCACACGTTGCGCGCCGGTTCCAAGGCCCGGAAAGTTGCGCGGCCAAGTGGTGACCATGCGCCAGGTAATCCGGCCCTGCGCAACAGCAGGCGCTGCCAGCGACGTTGCAGCAGCCGCACTGCCCCCCAGCGCCGAGGTTTTCAAAAAGGAACGACGATCCATGATTTCCTCCCATGGTGTTTTTTTATCAGACACACGTCATTGATGACGGGTTCCCCCTATAGACCATAGTGCGGGGTCGGATTGAACAATTTTTTTTACCGATTATTGCGCTAACATCGCAGGCCCGTCATACATGCATCACATGTCGCCCCGGTGCGGATGCACAATACCGGTTTTGCAGCGTTATATCGTGCGGCGCGCAGGGCGGATGTTGATCCAGTTCGCCAGAATAATGATACCCGCGCCTGCGAAAACCAGCGGATCAAGCGTTTCGGCATAGAGCCACACCCCCACCAGCGCAATCAGGGGAAGGCGCAGAAATTCCATCGGGGCAACGGTCGATGCGGGCGCAAGGCCAAGTGCCGTGGTCAGGCAATAATGCGCGCTTAACCCAGTCACGCCGATCACTGCCAGCCATGGCGCGAGGGTCACAGGCGGCCATGTGAACCCGCCGATCTGCGCCAGCCCCAGCCCGAACAGCGTTTGCAGAAGCGTCATCCAGAACAGCACGCATAACACCCCGTCATGGCGCATGATGCGTTTGGTCAGCAGCAGGTTCATGGCAAAACCGATGGCCGCCAGAAGTGCCGCAACATGGCCGGAATTCAGCGGTTGCACACCGGGTTGCGCCACAACCAGCACCCCCGCAAAACCCAGCAATGCCACCAGCAGACGTTTGCGGGTAAAGATTTCGCCCAGAACCAGCGGGGCCAGCAGCGCGACCCAGATCGGCATGGTGAATTCCAGCGCGACCAGTTGCGACAGTGGAATAAGCATAAGCCCGTAAAACCACAGATTCTGTCCCGCGAAATGGAATATATTGCGCGTCAGGTGCAGGCCGGGACGGGTAGGGCGAATAACGGGTGCGGCCGCGCGCAGTGACCGGGTTGTCAGCACCACCACCGTGCAGACAATCGCGAATCCGACAAGGGACCGCCAGAACATCAGTTCAAATGAATCCAGCACTGTCTGGATTTCGCGCCCTGAAACCGCCATCGCGATGAAGGACGCGATGGCCCCGCACATCCAGAATGCGGCCTTTGCGGGGTGGTTGGGTGCGTGGTGCAAACTGCCCTCGGGGTTTGATCGTCGTGCAGGTGTACGCCACCACGCAACAGGGTCAACGCCAAAGATGTGCGCGACTGGCCAGCAACCCTTGCAGTTTTGCCAGCAGGCGCAATCCGGGCGCCTGGGGCAGATCACTGCGCTGCAACCGTTCTACGGCCAGTTCCGGCGTGCAGGGTAACCCTGTCAGCGGGTCCAGATACCGGGGATAGGCAATCAGCGCGGCATGCACAAAAGCCGTCAATGTGGGCCGCACTGTCCTGCGGTCGGGTACATCGCCAAGGTCGCGCGTCAACCCCCATCCGGCATAGAAGGGCGCGCCTGTCGTGGTGACCGGAACACCGCGCAACAGCGCTTCCAGCCCAAGTGTCGATGTCATGGTCCACACTTCCTGCACATGATCCAGCAGCCATGCGGGGTCCGCGTGTTCCAGCACCAGATTGGCAAATTGCCGCGCTATTTCGGGCGGCAGGGCACCGGGGCGCAGCCCCGCTTCGACATCCGGGTGGGGCTTATACAGAATCACCGCGTCGGGGTTTTGCGTGCGTACCGCGCGCAGCAGCGCCAGATTGGTGTTGACCGCCCCCGCGCCCAACCGGATCGAGGCATCATCCTCGACTTGACCGGGCACCAGAATGCGGTGGCCTACGGGCAGGTCCGGGGTGGTGCCTGTCAGGTTATACTTGCTTAGCCCGGCCTTGCGGATGGCCGTGATCAGACGTTCCGCGCGCGCACCACCACCTGCGGGCAGGGGGCGCGATATCAGCTGTTCCAGCCGGGACGGTGTGCCTGGGTCGTAATACAGACCCAGATCATCGGCAATCAGCGACAGCGGCGGTGTCAGGTCCGCGCCCAACCCGCGAGAGCGCAGAAAGCCATCCTCAATGCGTGTTACCGGCCCGTCGGGGGCAGGTGCCGTCCCCCAGACCATGACGCGCCGCGCCTTGTCGCCCTTGTCGCGGGCAAAACGCAGCCTTGTCCAGCGCCCGAAAAACGCCTGAAGATGCGGGCGTTTCCACAGCCGCATATTCAGCGCGATATAGCCGCGATGATCCTCGCGCCATGCGCGGGCCAGTGCTTCCAGATGATCGACGACATCCTCAAATTCGCAAAGCTGGTCGCGGCAGGGGTCATACCATGTCGGATAAAGCAGCATTGCCCCCGCAAAAAGCTGCGCGCGCGTCAGTTTGCGGCGGCGGCTTGGGTGCGGGGTCTGGTCCTGTGTCAGCCCCCATCCGGCATAGAAGGGATGGCCAAAGACATGCGGCTTATGCCCCGCGAATATGGCTTCAAACCCAAGCTGCGATGACACGGTATAGACCGCAATCGCCCCGTCCAGCAGCGCCCAGGGCGATGGCATCCCGTCCAGCAGGCTGATACCGGGCGCTGCGCAGTCCTGCGGCCCGAAATAGCCCTGGCGCAATCCGCGTGCGGTTTCAGGGTGGGTCTTGATAATGATGCGCGCGCCGGGATGGTCCAGTTGCGCCTGCACCAGCATTTCGCGGAACACATGCGCAGGCACCGGGCCCGACAACCCGCCATGGCGCAGGGCGGCATCATCGCGCACCTGATCGACAACCAGCACATAGCCCGGCGGTGGCAGGGCGGCGTCGGGGTCATGGGCGCTGTATTTGCAAAGTTCCAGTGCTTTCATGCGCGCCATGCCCAGACGCGCGCGTTCGATCAGCGCATGATCATCAAAAGCGTGCGTTGCAAGCAGGGTTTCCAGATCGCTGGGGCGTGACGGGTCATAATGCACGCCGCTGCGGTCGATCAGCAGGCCAAGCGGCGGTTCACCCATGCGCCCGGGAAAAAGCGAGCGCAGAAAGGCATCCTCAACGCGCAGCAGGGCTGCGCCAGTGCGCTTTGCCACCGCTTCGCCGCGTGCGGCGCGTGGCGCATGGCCCCAGACCGCAACCGTTCCTGCACTGTCAGGCCAGCCTGCGCGGACAGGCAGCCCCGCCAGTGCCATGATTCTGCGGATGCGGCGCGCGGTTGAACGGGGGCCAAGAAAGCCCCCGCTGAAGGCATGGACAGGGTGCGGCCCTAAGGCGCGCATCGGATCAGTCGCCAGTGATCGTACTGCGCGCGACAGATGTGGCCGTCAACGAACCGGTCAGGGCCGAAATCTGCCTTGCCCACAGAACGGAACTGGCTTCGGTCACGAAAATCGTGTCGCCGTCGCGGATCTTGAAATCACGCGCTTCGAACATGCCGGTGGGTGCGGTCAGGTCCAGAACATAGACAAACCGCTGATCAGTCACGATATTATGGTGCCCCAGAATGGCCTTTGCCACTTCGGGCACTTCATCACGGAAGATGAACACGCCTTTGGGGTCCGCGCGTAGCGGGTCCAGCCCGCCGACCATGGCCAGCGCGTCGATTGCGGAAATCGTCTGCGTATCAAAGACCAGACGGCTGGATGCGCCGGTCGCACCCAGAACTGAAAATGCGCGCTGGTCCTGTTTGACCAGCACACGGTCACCGCCGCGCAGGGCAATATCAAGCGACGGGTTGGAAAAGATATCCTCCAGCCATGCGCTGTCCTGCCGGTTGCCGCGTGTGACAAGCACCTGCGCGGTTTCCAGCGGAATGTTGATACCACCTGCCTGCGCGACCATGGCGCTAAGCCGGCCCGTTGCCCGCGTGATGGGATAGACACCCTGCGCGTTGACACCACCCGATACCGACACGCTGGCACCATCACCGGCTTCGCGCGACACTACGACCTGTGGTTCCGGCGTCTGTTCATCCAGCGACTGGGTCAGAATGCGGCGCAGCGCATCAGGGCTGTGCCCTGCCGCGCGCACGCGCCCGGCATAGGGCACGAAGATGAACCCTGCATCATCGACCTGCAATTCCTCGATGATGGCATTATTGGCCGTTTCGGGGGCAAGCAGCCCTTCGGGAACGTTTTCATACACATTCAGGCGGATCGTGTCGCCGGGGCGGATTGTATCGCCGCCCATCAGCGCGCCGGACCGCAGGGCATGGCTGAAGCCAAGCGACGCGGGGCGGTTTGCGACCTGCGCCACCTGCCGGGTCACCCCGATGATATGCGCATCACCGGACCGCATGACGGACCCTTCGTAGATTTCTTTTGTGGTTGGCCCGTCGCGGGACACATCACATGAAGACACGACGGCAAAAGCCGCCAGAAGGGCCACTGAATGGCCCAATTTGAAAGTCAAAGCAAACACTGCTCGGGCTCCTTTTAAAAGGACATGCCTCTGGTAATTGCTGGCAACCATACAGGCTGGAAGGGAATTCGCCAAGCGCTTTAATGACTTGGCGGTTATTTCACCTTGCGCACCTGTTGCCGTGGTGCCGCGTCGCCGCGGATCAGGGCGGTATAGGGATCATCCGGGGCCAGCATCAGATCCACCACATGTCGCATCAATTGCCTGCGCCCCCGCAACGAATAGTAGCCACCCGGCACTTGAGAGGTTTCCAGCAGAAAGCGGCGATAGTCGCGATAGGCGCGGGCATCCGGGCGTGCGGGATGGGCGAAAAATGCCTCTATGTCCTGATCGGACACGAATTCGGGTTTGTCATAGACGGCGCGCCCGAATATTTTCAGCGGCATGCCGCGCCACAGAACCTGCTGCGCGGCGGTGGAATTGACAGTGACTGCTGAACGGGCATGGTTCAGCAACGATGCCAGCTTTCCGCCCCGCACGAAATGCAGACGCCCCTTCAGCCCATATGCTTCCGCCAGTCTGGTAATGCTGGCCTGCAGCGGCGCGCGGCCATCTTCCAGCGGGTGGGCCTTGATGACAAGATGGTGGTGGCGGGGCGCACCTTTGGCAAACCCTTCAAACACCAGTTCCAGAAATTCCGGCATCGTGCTGAAAGGGCTATGCGCCTGAAAACTGCTGTCATGTTCCAGTTGCAGCAACACCAGATGATAGGGAAACCCGCCATTGCGGATGCGCCATGATGCGATCCTGCGCTGCAAGGATGTCAGCGGCATGGCCCAGAGCCGTTTCAGATATAAGGCGAATTCCCGCGCGACCCCAAGCGCGCGATGCGACCGGAAATGGCGGTAGCGCCGGTTCAGCGCCAGCACACAGAAATGATAGACCGCACCGTAGAATATATGATGGCGCATATCGCCCCAATGCGCAGGCGGGTCCGGCAATTCCAGTTCACTTTTGCGCAGGGCGCGGCGCATGTCGCGGATCGTCAGGTTCATCAGTGCGGAATGGCCGTTCGACCCGTCGCGTTCATAAGTCACCCAATAGGGGCGCAGATACCCTTCTTCAAAGACATGGACAGTCACGCCTGCAGCGCGCGCTATTTCGACGGCCTGGGCATGAAGCGGGCGGATATCACCATATAGTACGATATCGGTGATCTGATGATCCTTCAGAAGTGTCTGAAACCTGTCGGGCCAGTGTTCCGGCGGGTCCGTGAAGGGAATGTAATGCGCCTTGTCGCGCCAGAACACGGCGTCGCCCTTGTTGAAGCCCACACGCCAGACATGTGCGCCCGTCTGGCGCAGCATATGGCCCAGCCTGTTGAAAAATGGCCCATGTGGTCCCTGCAACAGCAGAAAATTCCGGCCCTCACCACTTATACGCATGTTACACCGCACCTGCATTTACCCGACATCCAGATACCCAAATAACAAATAATAGGTCCGAATTTTTTGACCGGACCCTAAACGCCATCCGGTATACTGTCAGCAAGATAGTTAATAAAAGCGGCATGACTGCGGCATCACCATGGCGGGCTTGCTATCAGTCCGGGCGCGGTCTAGGTCAGGGAGACATCGCGGAAAAGGGGCATGGGGTATGTTCACAGGCATCATCACGGATATCGGCATTGTCACCGAACTGGAGCAGCAAGGCGATCTGCGCGCGCGCATCCGCACCGGCTATGATACCGGCGGGATTGATCTGGGGGCCTCGATTGCCTCTGACGGTGTATGTCTGACAGTCGTGGCGCTGGGGCCGGACTGGTATGATGTGCAGGTATCGGCGGAAACCGTGGCCAAGACCAATCTGGGCGACTGGCGGACCGGCCGTCGTGTCAATCTGGAACGCGCGCTGAAACTGGGTGATGAACTGGGTGGACATATCGTGTCCGGTCATGTGGACGGGCTGGCGCAGGTGGTGTCGCTGCACGTTGAAGGCGACAGCACGCGCCTGCGGCTGCGTGCGCCTGACGACCTGGCGGGGTTCATCGCGCCCAAGGGCTCCGTCGCGCTGAACGGCACATCGCTGACAGTGAACGAAGTTGACGGGGCCGAATTCGGCATCAACCTGATCCCGCATACCAAACAGGTCACGACCTGGGGGGATGTGGTGGCGGGGGACCGCATCAATCTGGAAATCGACACGATTGCCCGCTATGTCGCGCGCCTGCGTGACTGGGACAGGATGGACAGGTCAGGCAAGGCGTCCTAGACTGCATCCATGACAGATGATTGGGTTAACGACAGCATTGCCGAACGCCGCGCCGCCGAGGCGCTGATCGTCGATGTCGACGGGTTCGAAGGCCCGCTTGACCTGCTGCTGATGCTGTCGCGCACCCAGAAGGTGGATCTGCGGCGCATATCGGTGTTGCAACTGGCAGAGCAATATCTGGTTTTCGTTGAGAAAGCGCGGGAATTGCGCATTGAACTGGCGGCCGATTATCTGGTGATGGCGGCATGGCTGGCCTATCTGAAATCACGGTTGCTGCTACCGCCTGATCCCGGCGAAGACGGGCCGTCAGGCGAAGAACTGGCGGCACATCTGGCGTTTCAGCTGGAACGGTTGCAGGCCATGCGCGAAGCGGCGGCACGGCTGATGGGGCGCGACCAGAAAGGGCGCGATTTCTTCGTGCGTGGTGATCCGCAGCCGCTGGCCGTCAGCCGCAAGACTGTATACGATGCCAGTCTGCTGGACCTGATGCGCGCCTATGCGCGGTTGCGCACGCGCGATGAATTCCGCCCCTATGCGTTTGACCGCACCGACATCTACCCGCTGGAAGCCGCACTTGAACGCCTGTCGCGGATGGTGCCGGGCGCAGCGGACTGGACCAGCCTGCAGGCCTATCTGCCCGAAGGGTGGCGCGGGGCGCCCGCGCGCAAACGATCTGCAGTTGCATCCACTTTTGCGGCCACATTGGAGCTGGCGAAACAAGGCCAGATCGAATTGCGCCAGTCCGACACCTTTGCCCCCTTGCATTTGCGCAGACGGGCAGGGCAATAGGGGCCTGTCATGACCCACCCCCTTGCCGATTCCCAGAACAAAAGCCTGTTTCCCGCGCCGCCCATGGCCGAACAGGAGCGCATGATCGAAGCGATCCTGTTTGCCAGTGCCGCGCCGCTGACACAGGCCGAGATCGCGGCCCGCCTGCCGCATGGCTGTGATGCCGCAGAAGCGCTGGCGCATCTGCACAGGCGCTATGTGGGGCGCGGGGTGAATCTGGTGCGGGTGGGCGATGCCTATGCGCTGCGCACGGCCCCCGATCTGGCCTATCTGATGCAGTCGGAACGGGTGGAGCTGCGGAAATTGTCGCGCGCGGCGATCGAAACACTGGCGATCATTGCCTATCATCAGCCCGTCACCCGCGCCGAGATTGAGGAGATCAGGGGCGTTGCCCTGTCGCGCGGAACGATCGATCAGTTGCTGGAACTGGAATGGATACGTCTGGGACGCAGGCGGATGACACCGGGCCGGCCCGTGACCTTTGTTGTGACGACAGAGTTTCTGGACCATTTCGGGCTTGAATCCGCGCGCGACCTGCCGGGCCTGAGGGAGTTGCGCGAAGCCGGTCTGCTGGACAGCCGCCCGATGCCCGGACGCGCAGGCGTGGATGAGGATGGCGATGACGCGCCCGAAACCGGCCAGTCCGAATTGTTCGAGGATTGACGGCACGTTCGCGAAAGCCGGATTTTGCTTTGCGGCTTTCGCGCTGGCGGGGCTGACAGTTGACGGACTTTCCCGTTGAGGGGCCTTGGTGGGCTGCCGCCCCCCAAACCCCCTGCCTCAAGGGGGGGCAGGCCCCCCTTGAGAAACCCGTACCAGTGGATATTTGGGCCAGAATGAAAGCGTAACGCGGGACTGTTCGGGGGGCTGTCGTGATATCAGGTGCCGCGATAGGGTTCGACATATTGCAGCGCCATGTCCCATGGAAAGAAGATCCATGTGTCCTGGCTGACTTCGGTGATGAAGGTGTCGACCATGTCGCGCCCCTGTGGTTTGGCGTAGACTGTGGCGAAATGCGCCGCCGGATAGAGCTGGCGCACAAGTTCCAGTGTCTTGCCGGTATCGACCAGATCATCGATGATCAGAATGCCCTTGCCATCGCCCATCATGTCGGGTTGCGGTGATTTCAGCACTTTGGCTGCGTCCTGTGATTGATGGTCATAGGATTTGACGCTGATCGTATCGACCACGCGGATGTCGAGTTCGCGCGCGATGATCATCGCAGGGGCCAGCCCACCGCGGGTGATGGCCACTACCGCGCGCCAATGCCCGCTATCGGGGCCTTGTTTGTCCAGCCGCCAGGCCAGCGCGCGGCTGTCGCGATGGATCTGGTCCCAGCTGATATGAAAGCCTTTTTCATGGGGCAGGCGGTCGGTCATGGGGATGGTCCTTCCTCAGGTAGCGGCGATCCTGGCCCCGAGCAGGGCGAGCGCCGCGCCGAATGTCCGGTCGATCAGGGTCTTGAGCGAAATGTAGCGCGCGCGTGTGCGGTCCAGCGCGAAGACACGCGCGACAGCCATGTTCCACAGGGTTTCATTCAGGAACACGACCGCGAGCAATGCGCCCAGAACCCAATAGGGTGTCTGGGGCGGGACAGTGCCCAGAAAGATTGCCGCGAACATCACGGCGGGTTTGGGGTTGGCCAGTTGCGTCAGCAGCCCCAGCCGGAAGGCCGACAGCGCCGTGCGGGGCAGGGCGGGTGTGCTGTGCATATCCAGCGGTGTGCGGGCATTGCGCCACATGCCCCAGCCCAGATACAGCAGATAGGCCGCACCAAGCGCCTTGAACGCCCATAAAAGCGCAGGGGCCGCCGCGAAGAGCATGCCGAGGCCAAACAGAGCCGCACTTGCCCAGACCACGGCACCCGCACCGATACCCACCGCCAGCCATGCGCCGGTGCGGAACCCTTCCAGCAGGCCGGTGCGCGCGGCCATCAGCACGGCGGGGCCGGGGCTGACAGCGGCAAAAAGCGACAATCCGGCAAAGGCCAGAAAGGCCGCGATGGTCATGCCTTGCGCCCTGTCACCACGTCGATATCGGGTGCATCCACGGCCTTCATGCCCACGACATGATAGCCTGCATCCACATGCAGATTCTCGCCCGTTGTGCCGGAACCGAGATCGGAGAGCAGGTAGACTGCGGCCTTGCCGACCTCTTCCTGGGTGACATTGCGACGCAGGGGCGAATTCAGTTCGTTCCATTTCATGATATAGCGGAAGTCGCCGATACCGCTGGCGGCCAGCGTCTTGATCGGCCCTGCACTGATGGCGTTGCAGCGGATGCCGTCCTTGCCCAGATCTTCGGCGATATATTTGACCGAAGCTTCCAGCGCGGCCTTGGCCACGCCCATGACATTGTAGTGCGGCATGACCTGTTCAGCACCGTAATAGGTCATGGTCAGCAGGCTGCCGCCATCGGGCATCAGCCGTGCGGCGCGCTGGCATACAGCCGTGAAGGAATAGACCGAGATGTCCATCGTCATATTGAAATTGTCGCGCGATGTATCCACATAGCGCCCGCGCAATTCGGATTTGTCCGAGAAGCCGATCGCATGGACGACGAAATCAATCTTGCCCCACAGCTTTTCCAGCCCGTCAAATACGCTGTCCACCGAGGCCATATCCGTCACGTCGCACTCGAACAGATGCGCGGTTCCCAGACTTTCGGCCAGCGGCAGGACGCGCTTCTTCAATGCCTCTCCCTGATAGGAAAAGGCCATTTCCGCGCCATGTTCAGCAAGGGCCCTGGCAATGCCCCACGCGATTGACTTGTCATTGGCAAGCCCCATGATCAGGCCGCGCTTGCCGCTCATCAATTGTGCCATTCTCCTGTCGCTCCTTGCTGTTGCGCTGTTGCTTCTGCTTTAGGCCAAGCGCAGTGGGCGCGCAAGTCAGCCTGTTATCCGGTGGGTCCAGGCGCGCGCGTGGATAAAACTGATCATGAGCCTGGTTTGCAGGCACCAATCCGCCCGGCAGGGGTTGCGCTATCCGCGCGAGTCATTAATACGAATAGCATATTTGATTTGGTCATAATCCGGAGGGGGTATCGAAGCACTGCAAATGCTGCGCGTACGGGCTTTATCGGATTGTGTACGGAGGGAATGTGAGCGCGCGAACTGGAATTTTTGCAGGTGACAATCCGTTTGTGCTTGCCCGGTCATGGCTGGCCGAGGCAACTGCGTCCGAACCGAACGATCCCAATGCCATTGCCCTGTCAACGGTGGATGCAGATGGCCTGCCCAATGCCCGCATGGTGTTGCTGAAGGACATTCTGGACGACAGGTTCGTGTTCTATACCAATTATACCAGCGTCAAGGCACAGGAAATCGAGCAGGCCGGCAAGGCCGCTTTCGTCATGCACTGGAAATCGCTGCGTCGCCAGATCCGCGTGCGTGGCCTGACGTCACGGGTTGACGGGCAGGAAGCGGATGCCTACTTTTCGTCACGGTCACTGAAAAGCCGTCTTGGGGCATGGGCATCGCGTCAGTCCCGGCCCTTGACCACGCGTACCGAACTGATGGCCGAAGTCGCGCGCCAGACCTTGCGGCACGGCACCAACCCGCCGCGCCCGCCCTTCTGGGGGGGATTTAGTATCATGCCACTGGAAATCGAGTTCTGGGCAGATGGTGATTTCAGATTGCATGATCGCTTTCGCTGGCGCAGACCCACACTTGCAGATGCGTGGCAGGTCACGCGACTATCACCTTGATCAGGGTTGACGTAAGGTTATGATCAGGCAGCGGCGTGACGGGCAGACAGACAGGATTGTCGTGAATACGACAGAACACAGTAATAAGATGCGAGACAAGACACATGACTTCGCCTGACGAAACGACAGAAAAATACGCCGGGGTTGTCAAATGGTTTGACCCGACAAAAGGCTTTGGGTTCATCGTCGCCTCCGAGGCGTTCTCGGACATCCTGCTGCATGCGAATGCCTTGCGCAATTTCGGGCTGAATTCAGTTTGTGACGGGGCGCGGATAACCATCCTTGCGCAAAAAACCACGCGCGGTCTGCAAACGGTCGAGGTGCTGGAAGTGCTTCCGCCCGAAGGTACGGAAGATGCCAGCGCCGACAATTTTGATCATGGCCCCGCAGTGGACATGTCGCTTCCGCTGGAACCGGCGCGGGTCAAGTGGTTTGACAAGGTCAAGGGATTCGGGTTCGCCAATGTCTTCGGCAAACCAGAGGATGTGTTTGTGCATATGGAAACCCTGCGCCGCGCGGGGCTGGCAGAGTTGCAACCGGGCGAGGCGCTGGCGTTGCGCGTTGCCGAAGGTGAACGTGGGCGGATGGCCGTGTCCATCGAACCATGGGAAGCAGGCATGGCGCATCTGCGTCAGGGGCCGGATACAGAAGGTGGCGCCTGATGTTTCGCCGGGGCCTTCTGGTTTCATTGTTTGCGCTGGCATTACTGGCCGCTGGCGGGCCGCTTCAGGCAGCATGCAGCGCGGATCGCGTGGACCTGCGCGGCGACTGGGGGCAGGCGCGTTTCAACGTGGAAATCGCTGATACCGACCCTGCGCGCGCCCAGGGGCTGATGAATCGCGAATATCTGCCGCGTTCTGCGGGAATGCTGTTCATATTCGACGGGCCGACCAGCCCGTCTTTCTGGATGCGCAACACGTTGATTCCCCTGGACATGATTTTCATCGACCCCACAGGGGCAGTCACACATGTGCATCACAACGCCATTCCGCATGACACCACACCGATTCCGGGTGGCGATAACGTGCTGATGGTGCTGGAAATCAACGGTGGACTGGCCCGCGCGATGGGTATCGATACAGGCAGCGAACTGCGCCACCCCCGCCTTGCCCCCGATCACGCGCTCTGGCCCTGCGATCCGTGAAGAATGTTGCGGCGGGTGACTGGCGTGGGGGCATAAATCAAGCCTGCCGCCAGCGCTGGCAGTGTCGGGGCGTTCCGGTGCTTGCATAAATCGGTGGTTTCTTTTGTCAGGGGCAAGATTGCCTCTTTTCTTGGGCGGGCAAGCCCGCTACATAGCCGACAGTCGGGGCGTGGCGCAGCCTGGTAGCGCGACGGTTTTGGGTACCGTAGGTCGTAGGTTCGAATCCTATCGCCCCGACCATTTATCATATCAGGGACATGGCATTGGTGGCTGCACGCAGGACCGGGATTTCCGGGCGTTCTGCGTATATGCGGTCAGGTTATGCGAAGCCGGATACGCGCGCATCCCAAAGGCGCGGGACAAGGCCGCAGGCCGCCGCGCTATCGGCGGGCCGTCCCGCGGCCTGCCGGTTTTGCTGATGTCATGTCAGGCGTTGAAAGCCGGAATATGCCGCCTGCATAAAGTGAACTTCTACTACGTGGGACCGGCAGACCCAGGCCCGCCGATAGCGCGGGCTATATCCGGGCATCAATGTCCGCAACAGGCCAGAACCACCTGCAACCGGCACAGCTACCCATCACCCCTCCCCGCCACCAACAAAGCTGGCGGGGATCAGCCCGCGCAGTGCATTCCCCACCCATAGCTGCACATGCGGCAAGTCACTGGCAGACAGGGTTTCTTCGGGGCAGTCCAGCGCTGCGCGCAACACACCGGGCAACAGTCCGGCCGACAGGGGCGGTGTGCGCAGGCCATCGCCACGGTCGAAAAAAACCGTGGTGATGGTGCCATCACAAACCTCATCGCGTTCATTCAGCAAGATCAGCTCATCCAGCCCCGCAGGCAGGGCTGCGCGGGCCGTGTCATAGATCGCGCGCCGCGTGGATTTGATGCGCAGCCACGGGTCAACGGAGCAAAGGCGCTGCTGCGCCAGCCCGACATGCCAATGCGTGGCGACCGGGGGCAGGGGGTGGGTTTCCACATCAAGCCTGCCGCCTGCATCCAGTGTCAGGCGTAACCTTGCCGGATGGGCAGGCCCCGTCACATCCGGTTCAGGACAGGGCCAGCCCAACGCCCGCGCGCCCGCCTGCAACCGTGCCAGATGCAGCGGCCAGTGCCGCGCGCGCGCGCCGTCCCAATACATGGTTTCAATCAGTTTCAGTCCGGGCTGATCAGCGTCTGCATATAGCGTGCTTTCCACAACGCTTCCTCCCATTCGCCGGGGGCTGTGCTGTCCTGCACCACGCCGCCGCCCACATTTACCAGTATTTCCCCGTCATCCGACAGGCGCAAAGTGCGTATCGCGACCGACCAGCACTGGTCGCCCGACGGGGCGGCCCAGCCGATGGCGCCGCAATATACCCCGCGCGGATGTGGTTCCAGTTCTGCAATGATTTGCATGGCGCGGATTTTCGGGGCGCCGGTAATGGACCCGCAGGGAAACAGCGCCGCCATAAGGCTTGCCAGTTCGTCCCCCTGCCGCAAGCGCCCCTGAACACGGCTGCTCATCTGATGGACAGTGGCAAAACTGTCGATGGCGAAAAGTTCCGGTACTGTCACGGACCCGATTTCGGAAATGCGCGCAATGTCATTGCGCAGCAGATCGACGATCATCAGGTTTTCGGCCTGCGATTTTTCGCAACTCAGCAATTCCTGCCGCAGGGCTGCATCGCGTACCGGATCGTCGCTGCGCGGCGCTGTTCCTTTCATGGGGCGGCTTTCAATCACACCGTCATGAACCTGAAAGAACAGCTCGGGGCTGCGCGATATGATGACCGGCCCCACACCAATATCGATGAACGCCCCGAAACCCACTGACTGCCCCGCGCGCAGTGCCCCATACAGCCCCAGTGCCGTTCCCGACAACAGCCTGCTGGCCAGCGGAAAGGTCAGGTTGATCTGGTAGCAATCCCCGGCCGCAATATAGTCCTGCAAGCGGGCGAAAGCGGCATCATAGGCCGCGCGTTCCACCACCGGGCGCAGTGGCGCCAGCCGTGCCTGTGCGGCCTGCGCATCGGCCTGATGAAGAATGCTGTCCGGGTTCCGGGGCGCATCATACAGGCCCAGCACCACGAGCGGCGTTGATGGGTCACATCGGAGGGTGTCATGCAGGCGTTGCTCGAACACATGGCCCGCCTCATAGCTCAGATACCCCGCGACCCATGCGCCGCCCTGACGCGCGGCTTCTGCCTGCGCCAGTACCGGCAGCACATCCTGCGGTTGCCATGCAACCAGCAGCCGGGTCGGGGTGTCAAAAAGCGCGGGCTTGCCCTGGGGGCCATGTTCTATCAGGATCACGGGCGCTGTTGCCTTGTCTTGTGGTGTTGGTCTTATAACTGCGCCATATACTGTCGCACGGCGGTTTGCACATGCCGAAAACGGTCACCGCCAAGGTGTTTTCCGCCATACCAGCGCGTGACGACAATAATGTGGTCGCGCAACCCTTCGCGTTCCAGCATGCGCAGGATTGTCATTCCGGCCCCGGATTCGCCATCATCGCTTTTCATCGGGCCATCATCACAGATCAGCCCCCAGCTGTTATGCGTTGCTTTGGCGAATTTCCGGTCCTGTTTCAGCGCGGCCACGAAGGCGCGCGCGTCCGCCTCGTTCCGGCATGGCCCGCCGGACACCGCATATTTCGACCCGCGATCGGTCAGGATGTTTTCCAGAATACGCATGCGCCCGAAATAGGCGCATAGATTATCAGGGGCAAGCCATATGCGCACAGGTGCGCAGTCATCCGGTCCGGCAGGGCGCCGCGACATTTGGTCTGATACAGCGCATTCCCCTTGTTTTCATGAAACCTGACCCTATCCTTATGGGGTAACATGGCCAGGCAGGATGCGATGATGCCCAGACTTGTCAGACTCTATATCCAGCAGGTGGCGATTGGGTTTGGTCTGTCGGCCATCTTCACGACCATCCTGATCTATTTCAATGTCGCCAATCTGCAACGTCTGGTGTTCGGGTCCAGTGACGGGCTGCTGGGGTTGTTTCTGATCTTCTTTTTCAACGGGCTGGTGTTTGCCGGTGCGCAATTCGCAATCCGCATCATGCGCATGGGCCATGAGGACGAGGATGATGACGACCATCACGGCGGCAGCGGCGTGCGCCACAGTGACCCTGCGCCGCAACCCTTGCCGGTTCGGATTTCAGTGAAATCATAAGGTGGCAGGCCCGCAGCAACCGTGGTGGCGTGAATTTCCCGAGAGCCTGAGTGTTCAGGTGGGCACCAGATAACATGGCCAGGACCATATCAGAGCCAGCTCCCTCGGAGTTGCTTATCGGCCACTGGAAAAGGGCCACGCACGAGAGGAGCAGCACCTGCCAACCCCATACGTAAGCCGCGCCGGGGCACAGTTCAAGGTATAGTTCTGACTTGACGCATGTTCGCGTATTGTTCATGTTTGCGGTATGGAATGGCAAACCACATCAGCGCAAATTCCGCCCGGCCGGTTGCTGGCGCGTGGCGTGTGTCGGCATTTGCACGACCTGGGTTTCGCCTGTGTGACCGAATTCAGCCCCGAACGCGGGTTACGGGTGGATGTCATCGCCCTTGGCCCGAAGGGGGAAATATGGATCATAGAATGCAAATCCTGCCCTGCCGATTTTCGTGCCGACCAGAAATGGCAGGGCTATCTGCCATGGTGCGACAGGTTCTTTTGGGCGGTGGATGTGGATTTCCCGCTTGATCTGCTGCCCCCCGCTACAGGGTTGGTGCTGGCTGATGGCTATGGCGCGGAACTGGCCCGCATGGGGCCGGAAACGCGCCTGTCCGCGCCCCGCCGCAAGGCGGTGGTGCAGTCCTTCGCGCGCGTCGCGGCGCAGCGCCTGCAACGTTTCTGCGACCCTGCACCGTGACACGCGCATCAGATGATTGCGTGCAGGAAGGCCGGTTTTACGCATGGTGTGGGGGCGCATCACGAAAAAAGACCCGGCCATTTCTGACCGGGTCCGCATTTTGGCGTCGCTATGCCGTCAGTTCATGGCAGTTGCTCGGACAGTTCGGAAAAGGCTGCGGTGAAGCCCGTCAGTGACATGGACAGGTCGATGGGCTGATCGGGTGCGGCAACAGGAACGACCTGCCACACCGCACTTGCCCCGCGACGGAAGGCGTCGACTTCTTCGGCAGTGAAACCCACACGTGCGATGCAGCCAACAACTGTGCAGAATGTGAACGGGTAGCGCTTCGCCGCGCCTTCATCCACCTGCATGACCAGTTGCGCAGTCAGCAGGGTTTCCAGCGGCGTCAGGATCGTGGCACCTGCGGCGGCTTCCTGTCCGGGCGGCAAGGGGAACAGCGTGATTTCGGCGGTTGCATTGCCTTCGCCATCACGCAGCAACTGGTACATCTGGCAGGGATCTTCACCATCGGGATTTTCTACGCAGACCAGTTCCCAGTCGCCATGCGTATTGCCGACATAGCTGCCATCACCCAGTTCTTCGCCCATCACCTCGCCGGTGGAAAGCGCCGATACGGGCGAGTCGGTTGTTTCGGTTGTCTGCGCGACGACCGATGTGCCCAGAAGCGCGGCCATGGCTGCAACAGATGTGATGTGGAAAAATGCGGTACGGGTGCTGGACATGCGTCGATCCTTGAATGCTCGTATTTCTGATGCGTCCTATCACGGCACGGGACTTGTGTCAGTCGAAAAAAATGTGCCTGCACATTCGGGTGAACATGACCCCCGCCACTGGCGGGGGCAGGCCTTGTCAGAGTGACAGAATGACCCAAATTAAAATAAGGGCCCGAAGGCCCCTATTCGCGTCATTTTGTTTTTCTCCCTGTCGGACCGGCCGACGATTGGGCATACCGTATGGCGAAAGCGGTACTGCGTCAACAGGAAATCGTGACTGGATTTGCATCCTTCCTGCGACGGATGTGCGGAAATTTACAATGCTGTTTCAATATGTTGCCGCTTTGTCCGTTTTGAAAAAGGCCGCACCCGAAGGCGCGGCCAGTCTGACAGGGAGGACGCGTGCCGGAAGATCATCAAACCGGACGCGCAATACCATGATTGCCGCAAAATGGTTAAGATTCGCTTTCCCGGACCAGTGCTTTCTGCATAATCTTGGAATCGGATTTCGACAGGCATTTCCGCAGATGGAGGTATGAGTAATGCAAGGTGAGCAGGAACCGGTTTTCGTCGGCGGGGGCGGCATGGATCAGCGGGTGCCACAGGTGCTGAAGCTGGCATATGGCAACCGTCACGGGCTGATCACGGGTGCGACCGGAACCGGCAAGACGATCACCATGCAGATCCTGGCGGAGGAGTTCTCGAACGCGGGCGTCCCTGTCTTTCTGACTGACATCAAGGGTGATGTGGGCGGGATGGCCCTGCCGGGCGCTGAAAAGGATTTCCTGCAACGCCGCGCCGGACAGATCGGGTTGGAAGATTATACCTATCGCGCCAGCCCGGTCATTTTCTGGGATTTCTTTGGCGAACACGGTCATCCCGTCCGCGCCACCATGGCAGAGGTCGGCCCGCTGCTTCTGTCGCGCATGCTGGATCTGACCGAAGCGCAGGAAGGCGTGATCAACGTGGCCTTCCGCATTGCAGATGATGAGGGGCTGCCGATACTGGACCTGAAAGACCTGCGCGCGATCCTGAACTTTCTGGGTGAAAACCAGCGCGAAATCTCGCGGCAATACGGCAATGTCACCACCGCCAGTATCGGGGCCATTCAGCGCAAATTGCTGGTGCTGGAAAATCAGGGCGCTGCGCATTTCTTTTCGGAACCGGCGCTGGATCTGTCGGATTTCATGCGTCTGGCCCCTGACGGGCGGGGTTATGTCAGTATTCTGCACGCAGAGCGCCTGATGCGCACCCCGCAGCTTTATGGGACCGTGCTGCTGTGGTTGCTGGCGCAATTGTTCGAGGATCTGCCAGAGGTGGGCAACCCCGACAAACCCCGGCTGGTGTTCTTCTTTGACGAAGCGCATTTGCTGTTCAACGGTGCCCCGCGCGCGCTGGTGGAAAAGATCGAACGTGTGGCCCGCCTGATCCGGTCCAAGGGGGTAGGGGTGTATTTCGTCACCCAGAACCCGGACGACGTGCCCGACTCAGTTCTGGGGCAGCTTGGCAACCGTATTCAGCATGCGCTGCGCGCCTTCACTGCGCGCGACCAGCAAGCGCTGCGCCGCGCCGCGCAAACATACCGGCCCAACCCGCGCTTCGACATTGCCGATACCATCCGTGATGTCGGCGTGGGCGAGGCTGTGACCTCTTTTCTGGAAGACAAGGGCAATCCCGGCATGGCGGAACGCACGCTGATCCGCCCGCCTGCATCGGCCATGGGACCGATTGATGACGGAACGCGGCGTATGGTGACGCTGCAATCGCCTGTGGCCGGAAAATACGAACAGATGATCGACAGCGACAGCGCCCATGAAATGCTGGCCCGCCGTGCAGAGGCCGCAGCAAAAGAAGCAGAACAGGCGCTGAAATCCGCCGAACCAGAGCGAACGCGCGAATTCAACGCGGCGCGGCGCTATGACGGGGCGGCGGCGCGTGCGCGCCCTGCCAGACCACCGGCACGCAGCCGCAGCGACAGCCCGGTTGACGCCTTTGCCAAATCCTTCGCGCGTCAGCTTGGGTCGCGTTCGGGGCAGGCATTGGTGCGCGGGGTGCTGGGCGGCTTGCTGAAAGGGCGCTGAGCGCTTGAGGCCGCGCGCGATTCCCTGTAAGCGCAACAACAATTCCAGCGATACCGGCCTGCGGTGTCGCGCTGGACAATGCGGTAACCACAAGCCACCGCGCGCGGATATGTCCTGAAGGGCTGGCGCGCGCTTTGGCCGGTAACAACACACGGGGCGCGCGAGAGAGTCATGAAATTCCTTGATCTGACCAAGGTCCATATCCGTTCAGGCGGGGGCGGTTCGGGCTGTGTGTCGTTCCGGCGCGAAAAATTCATCGAATACGGTGGCCCCGATGGCGGCGATGGCGGGCGCGGCGGCGATGTCTGGGTCGAAGTGGTGGACAGCCTGAACACGCTGATCGATTTCCGCTTTCAACAGCATTTCTTCGCCAATTCCGGCCAGCCGGGCATGGGCAAGGGGCGCACTGGCAAGGATGGTGCATCGGTCACATTGCGTGTCCCCGTGGGGACAGAAATTCTGGACGAAGATCAGGAAACCGTGATCGCCGACATGACCGAACTGGGCCAGCGCCTGCTGCTGGCCAAGGGCGGCAATGGCGGTTGGGGGAATCTTCAGTTCAAATCCGCGACCAATCAGGCCCCGCGCCGCGCCAATTCCGGCCAGCCCGGTGTTGAACGCACCATCTGGCTGCGGCTGAAACTGATTGCCGATGCGGGGCTTGCGGGCCTGCCCAATGCGGGCAAATCCACATTTCTGGCCGCCACATCGAATGCGCGGCCAAAGATTGCGGATTACCCCTTCACGACATTGCACCCAAATCTGGGGGTTGTGGGCATTGACGGGCGCGAATTTGTCATGGCCGATATTCCCGGCCTGATCGAAGGCGCGTCCGAAGGGCGGGGCCTGGGCGATCAGTTCCTGGGCCATGTCGAACGTTGCGCGGTGCTGTTGCAGCTTGTCGATGGCACGTCAGAGGATGTGGCCGAAGACTGGCGCATCATCGACACGGAACTCGATGCCTATTCGCATGATGTCGCGCTGAAACCGCGCATCATCGCGCTGAACAAGATCGACGCGCTGGATGATGAGGAACGCGCCGAAAAACGCGCCGCACTGGAAGCGGCTTGCGGGCGCAAGGTCTATCTGATTTCGGCAGTGTCGGGCGAAGGGATGCAGAATGTGCTGCGTGCCCTTCTGGCGCGGATCGACAAGGGCAAACATGTCGAAGAGGATGACGGGCCATGGCAACCCTGACCGCTGCGGCGACGCTGTCACAGGCGCGCCGGGTCGTGGTCAAGATCGGCTCGGCGCTGTTGGTGGAACGGGGGGCTTTGCGCGCCACGTGGCTGCATGCGCTGGCGCAGGATCTGGCTGCGCTGCGCGCACGCGGCGCGGATGTGGTTGTCGTGTCATCAGGGTCCATCGCGCTGGGGCGGGGGGCACTGGGCCTGCCTGAAGGGGCGCTGGCGCTGGAACAAAGTCAGGCCGCGGCCGCAGTCGGGCAAATCCGGCTGGCCCGCGCCTATGAAGAAGCGCTTGCCCCGCATGGCATTACCGCAGGGCAGGTTCTGCTGACGCTGGAAGACACGCATGACCGCCGCCGCTATCTGAATTCGCGCGCCACCCTGTCGACGCTGCTGGGGCTGGGCGTGGTGCCGATTGTCAATGAAAACGACACCATCGCCACAGATGAAATCCGTTATGGCGACAATGACAGGCTTGCCGCACAGGTGGCGGTTACCATCGGCGCTGATCTGCTGGTGCTGCTGTCGGATGTGGACGGGCTGTATTCCAGCAACCCGCAAACCGACCCCGCTGCGCGCCGGTTCGAATTCGTGGCGCATATCACCCCGGAGATCGAGGCGATGGCCGGTGAACCCTTGTCCACCCTGTCCAAGGGCGGCATGAAAACCAAGGTCATGGCGGCCAGAACCGCTACGGCGGCGGGCTGTGCGATGATCATTGCTGCGGGTGCTGCCATGCACGCGCTGCAAGGGGTGCTGGACGGGGCAAATGCCACGGTTTTTGCACCGCAAGGTGACCCGCGTTCGGCGCGCAAGGGCTGGATTGCCGCGATGAAACCCAAAGGCACGGTGCATGTCGATGCGGGCGCGGAGCTGGCCTTGCAGCAGGGCAAATCATTGCTTCCCGCCGGCGTCACGCGCGTTGACGGGCAATTTCAGCGCGGCGATCCGGTGGTCATTCATGGCCCATCGGGGGCGCTCGGGCTGGGGCTTGCGGGGTATTCCAGCCTTGAAGCTGCCGCCATTGCGGGCCATCATTCCCGCGAGATTGCGGGGATTCTGAACTATCCGGGCCGCGTGGCCCTTATTCACAGGGATGAGATGGCGCTATGACTCTCGAAATATCATCTGAAATGCTGGATATGGGCCGCCGAGCGCGCGCTGCTGCACAGGTGCTGGCAATGGCACCGGCTGCGGCCAAGGCGCAGGCCCTGAACGCCGCCGCAGATGCGCTGTGGACACAGCGTGAAGATGTTGTGGCCGCCAATGCCCGCGACATGGCCGCCGCACAGGAAAAAGGGCTGTCGCCCGCCATGCTGGACCGTCTGGCACTGGATGAGGGGCGCATTTCCGGCATCTGTGATGCACTGCGCACAGTCGCAGCCCAGGATGACCCGGTGGGCCAGATCATCACGGAATGGGACCGGCCCACAGGGCTGCATATCGCGCGGGTGCGCACGCCGCTGGGCGTTGTCGGCGTGATCTATGAATCGCGCCCCAATGTGACAGCCGATGCCGGTGCGCTGTGCCTGAAGGCAGGTAATGCCGTTATTCTGCGCGGTGGGTCAGAAGGTTTCCGTTCCAACCATGCGATACATGCAGCACTTGTGCAGGGGTTGCGCGCGGCAGGTCTGCCGGAAGATGCGATTCAACTGGTCCAGACCACAGACCGCGCCGCCGTGGGCGACATGCTGCGCATGGTGGAACATATCGATGTGATCGTGCCGCGCGGTGGCAAGGGGCTGGTGGGGCTGGTGCAGCGCGAAGCGCGCGTGCCGGTATTCGCCCATCTGGAAGGGATTTGCCACATCTATGTTGATGCCAGCGCCGATGCGGACAAAGCACGCGCGGTTGTGCTGAACGCGAAAACCCGCCGCACCGGCATTTGCGGGGCGGCCGAATGCCTGCTGCTGCACCGCGATATCGCGGACGGGCTTGGTGCGCAGATCATCGCGGATCTGGTTGCCGCCGGGGTGGAAATGCGTGTGGGCGCAGGTTTGCAGCATTTGCCGGGTGTGGCCGCGGCTGCCCCGGATGATTTCGGACAGGAGTATCTGGACAAGATCATGGCCGCCGCCGTGGTCGATGATGTTGACGCCGCCATGGCGCATATCCGCCAGTATGGGTCGCAGCATACTGATGCGATTCTGGCGGAAGATGACGCAGTGGCCGCGCGGTTCTTTGCGGGGCTGGACAGTGCGATATTGATGCGCAATGCCTCCACACAATTCGCCGATGGGGGGGAATTCGGCCTGGGCGCGGAAATCGGGATTGCCACCGGCAAGATGCATGCGCGCGGGCCAGTGGGGGCGGAGCAACTGACCAGCTTCAAATACCTGGTGACCGGGGACGGGACTGTGCGGGCCTGACACCGGCGTTCATAAATCCCAAAGGCGCGGAACAAGGGCGCAGCCTGGCCCACGCCACCGGTGGGCCGTCCCGCGGCCTGCCGGTTACGCTGGTGCTGATTCACGCCTTGAATGCCGGAGTTATGCCGCCTGCATTAAGTGAACTTCGCCCACGTGGGACCGGCAGACCCCGGCCCACCGCTGGCGCGGGCTTGATCCAAGAACCAACACCCCCTTCAGGCCGCTTCCCGTAGCTTCCGCGCCTGCGCTGGCAGCAGCGGATACCCGTCCCCCCAGATGGCGGGGCAGTCGCGTTCCAGACTGCGCGCTTCGGCGCGCGCCAGATGGGCCAGAATATCCTTCGGGTCCGGCCCGTATTGCCGCGCGGCCCTCTGCCAGAGCCGAAGCGCCGAACGCGCCGACCATGGCAGGGCAGCATGCGCCAGCCAGTGGCGCAGTTCGGGGGGCAGGCGGTCGAATTCCGCCATCGGACTGCGCCGCCTGCGCAAGCTGGATTGCAGGTTTCCCGCCATGGGTTACGCGGCCTTGCGCTGGCCCCATTTGGGAAAGGGGTCATCCAGTCCTGCCCAAAGCTCGGGCGCAAAACTGTCGGTGTCCAGCAAACAGGCATCCAGCTTCGCAATCAGCGCCGCGTGGTCCATGCCCGCGCCGATGAAAACAAGTTCCTGCCGCCGGTCGCCCCATGGCTCGATCCAGTTCTCACGCATTTTTTCCAGCGCTTCGGGGTGGTCGGGCCAGCGGTCGCGCGGCACTGCCGCCCACCAGCCGCCCAGCGGGGTAACACTGGACATGGCCCCGGCAAGCGAGAATTCCGCCACCCAGTTGGGCCGCGTCGCCAGCCAGAAATGCCCCTTGGCCCGGATGACACCGGGAAGATTGCCATTCAGCGCGGCATGTATCTTCACCGGATCAAAGGGCTTTCGCGCACGGTAAACAAAGGATGTCACACCATATTCTTCGGTTTCAGGAACATGATCGGCAAAACCGTAAAGTTCCTTCGCCCAAAGCGGGTGTTCATGCGCGGTGTCGAAATCAAACAGGCCAGTGTCGAAAATCTGGCTGGCGGCGACATTGGAATGGTCGGTTTCAATCAGTTTCGCGTCGGGGTTCAGGGCCTTGATGATCTTGCGCGCTGCATCTGTCTGCGCGGGGCCTGCATCGGTGACCTTGTTCAGGATGATGACATCGGCAAATTCGATCTGGTCGGTCAGCAGGTCAACAAGGCTGCGTTCATCCTCATCGCCCAGAACCTCGCCACGGTCGGACAGGAAATCATGGCTGGAAAAATCACGCAGCAGATTGACCGCATCCACCACTGTCACCATCGTGTCCAGCCGCGCCACGTCCATCAGACTGTCGCCCTGTTCATCGCGGAATTCAAATGTTGCGGCAACCGGCAGCGGTTCGGAAATGCCGGTGGATTCGATCAGCAGATAATCAAAACGCCCTTCCTGCGCCAGACGACGCACTTCGGCCAGCAGGTCATCGCGCAGGGTGCAGCAGATGCAGCCATTGGACATTTCCACCAGCTTTTCCTCGCCGCGCTTCAGGTCAACACCTGCGTCGATAAGATCGGCATCGATATTCACTTCGGACATGTCATTGACGATGACCGCGACGCGGCGGCCGTCGCGGTTGTTCAGGACATGGTTCAGCAGCGTGGTTTTGCCTGCGCCAAGAAAACCCGACAGGACAGTGACGGGCAGGCGGGGGTCGGAAACGGGCATGCGACACCTTTCGATATGATATAATATAACACTCTTGGAGCGTCATATAGTATCATCTCCCGCCGGACAAGGGGTCAGGGCAGAAGCTGGCGCAGCAAATCGGCGTTGACATAGCCATCGGGGGCCAGCCCCTGTGACTTCTGCCATGCCTGCACAGCGGCAACTGTCGCGGGACCGATGCGCCCGTCCACACCGCCAGTGTCATGACCCAGCGCGTTCAGACGGCGTTGCAGCGCGCGGCGTTCATCCAGCGTCAGGGCGCGGTCATTGCGTGGCCAGTTGCCCTGCAATCCCGGCCCACCGCGCAATCGGTCCGACAGGTGCCCCACGGCCAGCACATAGGCGTCCGATATGTTATATTCCTTGAGCACATCATAATTGCCATAGGTCAGGAATGCGGGGCCACGCGCCCCGCCGGGCAGAACCAGCCGCGCCTGACCCGATTGCAGCGGCGCACCGGCGGCCACCTGCACGCCCGCGCGTGTCCAGTCTGCCGCTGACCGGGTCTGTCCGGTCAGGCGCAGGTCAAACCCGCCGGGCAGAATGACTTCGCGTGCCCATGGCTGGCCGCGTGTCCAGCCGCGCCGCGCCAGATAATTCGCCGCAGATGCCAGCGCATCGGTGGGATCATCGGCCCAGACATCGCGCCGCCCGTTGCCGGTGAAATCCACTGCATAGGTCAGGAAACTGGACGGCATGAACTGCATATGCCCGAATGCGCCTGCCCATGACCCGATCATCGCCTGCGGGCTGATATCGCCCGCCTGAACGATGCGCAGCGCATCCATCAACTGCGATTCAAAAAACTCACCGCGCCGCCCGTCCTTGGCCAGTGTCGCCAGTGTTGCCAATATCGCTGTGCCGCCGCGATTCGCCCCATAGGATGATTCGATACCCCAGATGGCCACAAGAACCTCTGGCGGGACGCCATAGCGGGCCTCGATACGGTTCAGCACATCCGCATGGCGGCGCAGCGCGGACTGCCCTTGTGATATGCGGTTGGCCGATACGGTGCTGTCCATGTAATCCCAGATGCGCGCGCCAAATTCGCTTTGGCGACGGTCAAGCGCCACGGTTTCGGGCAGGCGTCGCATCAGGGGCAGGGTGCGGTCCAGTGTCGCCTGGCTGATTCCGCCAGCCCGCGCGCGGGCTGCAAATCCGGCCCGCCAGGCGTCAAAATCACCCGATTGCGGCTGAACAAATGTTGCCGGCCGCACAGTTGGGCGGGGCGATGTTTCAACATTGGCCAGACCGCAGGCGGGTAATGCAAGGGCGAGGGCCGCAGCCGGTATCCAATGTGACATTCATTTCCCCGATGTGATGACTGCCAGCATGCTAGCGATACGGCGGCGGGGAACCAAGTGGGCTGTGTTCACAATATGCGGGTCTTTGCCGATGGCCGCTTTTCTGATGGGCCATGTTCCGTTACCCTTGCGGGAAAAAGGCAATAAAGGGTTGAGCAGTGCCATGGATATTTCAAGACGCTTCTGTATTGCGGGACTGTCCGCATTTTCGCTTTCGGCCTGTATGGGCGGGGGGGTGCCAATGACGGCACGGCAAACAACGCGCCTGCAACCACAGGCGAATCCGGCTTTCGACACTTGGCTGGCCGGATTCCGGGCACGCGCGCTGGCGGCAGGCATAAATGCAGGCACGCTGGACCCGGCCTTGCGCAGTGCGGGTTTCCTGCCGGATGTTGTCGCGCGTGACCGCAGGCAGACCGAATTCACCCGCACGCTGGAAGATTACCTGGGAATCGCCGTGTCCGATGAACGCCTGTCGGCAGGGCGGGCCGCCTTGTCGCGCCATGGCACGACCCTGCGCGCGATTGAAGGGCGCTACGGGGTCGAGGCAGAGGTGATCACCGCGATCTGGGGGCTGGAATCACGCTATGGCACGGAACGCGGCGATATTCCGGTGGTTTCCGCGCTGGCCACGCTGGCCTTTGACGGGCGGCGCGGGGCGTTTTTCGAAAGCCAGTTGATTGCGGCGCTGCGCATTCTGCAGCGCGGGGATACCAGTGATGCCAATATGCGCGGGTCATGGGCAGGCGCGATGGGGCATACGCAGTTCATTCCGACCACCTATCAGGAATATGCCGTGGATTTCACCGGCAACGGGCGGCGCGATATCTGGGCGGATGACCCGGCAGATGCGCTGGCATCGGCGGCGAATTATCTGGCGCGCATGGGGTGGACCCGCGGCCAGCCATGGGGCGTGGAAGTGCGCCTGCCCGACGGGTTCAATACCGGGCTTGCCGGGCGGGGCAGTTCGCGTGCTGTATCGGAATGGTCCGGGATGGGGGTGCGCAACATGGACGGGCGCGCGGTTGCTGATCATGGGCCAGCGTCGATCATCATTCCCGACGGGCCACGCGGACCCGCGTTTATGACATTCCGCAATTTCACGGCCCTAACGCGATACAATAACTCCGAGTTCTATGTTATTGGAATTGGGCATCTTTCTGACAGGTTGCGTGGTGGCGGTCCGATCCGCGGCAGCTTCCAGCCCGACCGTTATGGCCTGCGACTGGGCGAGCGGCAGGAAATGCAGCGCCTGCTGACGCGCGCGGGGTTTGATACCCAAGGGGCGGATGGGGTGATCGGGCCGAATTCGCAATCGGCGATCAGCGCCTATCAGCGCGCGCGGGGGTTGGCGGTGAGTGGTAACCCGTCGCGCGAATTGCTGGAACGTCTGCGGCGCGGCGTCTGACCCCGGTAAAAAGAAAAAGGGGGCATTTTGCCCCCTCTGGGTGCAGCCGCACCCATTCAATGCACAGGCGGCGCGGGCTGGTATTGCGGACCAGTGAGCGCTACGTGCGGATGTTCCCCCCGACCTTGCACAAGGCAGGGGGGAATATGGTTCAGGCCTTGCCCTTGTAAATCTCGATCAGTTTGCCAAGCATGGCCAGCGCGTCCTCGCGGGAGCGCTGGAAGCTGTTGCGCCCGATGATGGAGCCGTTGCCGCCCCCGTCGCGGATGGCGCGCGCATCGTCATAAACGGAATCCTCGCCCTTTTTTGCCCCGCCGGAAAACACGACGATGCGGCGGCCGTTGAAGCTGGCCTCCATGCAGTGTCTGACACGCGCGGCTTGTGTGGCGATGTCGATTTTCTGGTCTTCATAGACTTTCTTGGCTTCGGGCAGCATCAGGTGATCGGTGGACAGTTTGATCTTGATGATATGCGCGCCCAGAAGCGCCGCGATCTGGGCGGCATAGGCTGCCACATCAATGCCGGTTTCACCGTCCTTGGTGATTGCCTCGCCGCGCGGATAGGACCAGATGACTGTGGCCACGCCTTTGGCTGCGGCTTCTTCGCGCATGGCGCTGATTTCCTCGAACATGCCCAATGCACAGTCCGAACCGGGATAAATGGTAAAACCGATAGCCGCGCAGCCAAGGCGCAACGCATCATCCACGCTGGCGGTGATGGCCTGATTCTTGCCTGCTGTGTCCGACATCAGGGAATTGGCGCTGTTGACCTTCAGGATGGTCGGAATTTGCCCGGCGAATGTGTCGGCACCCGCTTCGATCATGCCAAGCGGCGCGGCATAAGCGTTCAGGCCCGCATCAATGGCCAGCTGGAAGTGATAATGCGGGTCATAGGCGGCGGGATTGGGCGCAAAGCTGCGCGCGGGGCCATGTTCAAAACCCTGATCGACCGGCAGGATGATCATTTTGCCGCTGCCACCCAGCTTGCCCTGCATCAGTATGCGGCACAGATTGGCTTTTACGCCGGGGTTGTCAGCTTCGTAATGGCCGAGAATTTTCTGAACGATGCGGGTTGCGCGCATGTGCTGCTCCTGTCCGGTTGGTTGTTTCGGGCAGGGTTAATCGCTGCGATGTGTCGAAACAATGACGTTATTGATGCGACTTGCGATGTTAGCGCAATCAACATGGTTGATCAGCGGGAGAATGCTGAATGATACAGGAATTCCCGCGATGTCGCGGGTGGTTGTGGTATCTGCTGGGGGAAATATTGGAGCGGGTGAAGGGAATCGAACCCTCGTCTGGAGCTTGGGAAGCTCTCGCTCTACCATTGAGCTACACCCGCCTTGGCGTCTCAGTATCCTGAGACGCCGGACCCGTCAAGCGGGGCTTAGAACGGAATTTCATCATCCATGTCAGACGGGCCTGCGGGTGCGGAACTGCCCGACCCGCCATAGCTGGCGCCATAGCCCTGATCGCGGTCATATCCGCCGCCGCTGCCCCCGGCGGCACCACCGCCGCCAGCGCCGCCACCACCTTCGCCGCGCCCGTCCAGCATGGTCAATGTGCCGCCCATGCCAGCCACGACAACATCGGTCGAATAGCGGTCCTGGCCGCTTTGGTCCTGCCATTTGCGGGTTTGCAGCGTGCCCTCGACATAGATTTTGGACCCTTTGCGCAGGTATTGTTCCGCCACGCGCACCAGCCCTTCGCCGCGCAGAACGACATTGTGCCATTCCGTGCGTTCGCGCTGCTCGCCAGAGGTACGGTCGCGCCAGCGTTCGGATGTGGCAATGCGCAGGTTGCAGATCTTGCCGCCATCCGGGAAGGTGCGCACTTCCGGATCGCGCCCCAGATTGCCAATCAGAATTACCTTGTTCACCGAACCAGCCATATATGCCCCCTGCGTGTCATCTCGAATCTGCATTTGGTTTCACGCGCCGTTTTCTATCATTGGTCGCGCGGCGTAAAGCAAGGAATGCGGTTCTGTGCGGGCGGGTCAAGAAAAACCCGCGCCCGGGCAGTGCTGATGGCGCATTTCGGCTATAGCGCTGTTTGCGGATTTGCATTATGGAATAGGGTCATGCGCGCTGTCCTGCTTATATCCGGCCTTGCGATGATTGTCGCATTCGCCCCTTCCGATGCATTCGGGCAGGGGCTGAGTCTGTCGCGCAGCAATGCAGGGGCAGGACGGACAGATGTGGTGGCACGGGCGTCGCGCGTTATCGACGGGCGGCTGTCGGAACAATATTCGGCCTCTGTCCGGTTATTGCCGAATGCGCGTGACAAGGCGCGCGATGACACCAGTATTCCGCGCTATTCCGGCCCGGAAACCGGGGCTTTTGCCGAGTTTGCCCGCAGTGCGGCACGCAAGCACAATATTCCCGAAGATCTGTTCCTGCGACTGGTCCATCAGGAAAGCCGGTGGAACCCGGCTGCCGTGTCGCATAAAGGTGCGATCGGGTTGGCACAGCTGATGCCCGACACGGCGCGTATGCTGCGGGTCGACCCGCATGATCCGCAGCAGAACCTGGATGGCGGCGCGCGGTATCTGCGCATGATGTATGACAGGTTCGGCGACTGGCGGCTGGCGCTTGCGGCCTATAATGCCGGCCCCGGCGCAGTGGAAACGCATGGCGGCATTCCACCATTTGCAGAAACGCAGAATTATATCCGGGTGATTCTGGGTACTGGCTAATGCAACCCGCCTCCGGGGGAAGCCGCCAGGTTGGTTAAATTCGGCCTGAAGCAGTCACCCAAAGGCGCGGAATCAAGGCCGCAGGCCGCCGCGCCATCGGTGGGCCGTCCCGCGGCCTGCCGATGACCCAAGGGCAGTTCAGTCCTTTGAGCTCAGAAAGATGCCGCCTGCATAAACTGCATCCCTATAACGTCGGACCGGCAGACCCCGGCCCACCGATAGCGCGGGCTTGATCCGAGTGCAAACGTCCCCTTCAGGCCAGAACCACCTGCAAGCGGACTGTTCAAACCGATCTCCATTTACACTGGACATTAAAGTTGTCTGCGGCTTGCGCCCGGCGAATGGCCGACGCAGACTGACAGGCGATTATCCGATCAAGGAATGCCCGTCATGACCCTGCCTGTACTGGATACCGGTTTTGTCCGCGCCATGTTTCCCGCCTTTGCCCAGCCCGCGCTGGAAGGCCAGCGCTTTTTCGAAAACGCTGGCGGGTCATATACCTGTCAGCCGGTGATTGACCGGCTGTTTCGCTATTATCATGAACGCAAGGTGCAGCCCTATGGGGCCTATGCCGCGTCGCGCGCAGCGGGCGCAGAGATGGATGAGGCCCGCAGTCGTCTGGCCGCGATGATGGGCATTGACCCCGAGGAGTTGAGTTTTGGCCCGTCAACCAGCGCCAATACCTATGTGCTGGCGCAGGCCTTTGGCGAGATGCTGTCGCCGGGCGATGCGATTGTCGTGACCAATCAGGACCATGAAGCGAATTCAGGCCCATGGCGGCGGCTGGCCGCGCGCGGGATCACAGTGCGCGAATGGCGGATTGACCCGGCCAGCGGCCATCTGGACCCCGGCGCACTCTGGCAGTTGATTGATGACAAGGTGCGGCTGGTGTGTTTCCCGCATTGCTCGAATATTGTGGGGGAAATCAACCCGGTGGCCGCGATCTGTGCAGGGCTGCGGCAGGCGGGCATATGGTCCTGCGTGGACGGGGTGTCCTATGCGCCGCATGGCCTGCCGGATATTCGCGATTTGGGGGCCGATATCTATCTGTTTTCCGCCTATAAAACCTATGGGCCGCATCAGGGCCTGATGACGATCCGGCGTGAACTGGGCATGCAACTGCCCGATCAGGCGCATTATTTCAATGCTGATACGCTATACAAACGCTTCACTCCCGCCGGGCCGGACCATGCGCAGATTGCCGCCTGTGCGGGGATGGCGGATTATTTCGATGCGCTGCATGCCCATCATTTCGGGGCAGACCCGCAACAAGGTGCCGCCGCACGCATGGCGCAGGTGCATGATCTGATGCGCGCGCATGAAACCCAGTTGCTGCAACCCTTGCTGGATTATGTGACGGGCCGCAACGACCTGCGCCTGATCGGCCCGGACGGGGCGGCGGGCCGTGCGCCCACAGTCGCGCTGGAACATGCCCGTCCGGGCGTTGATCTGGCGCAGGCACTGGCCGCGCAGGGGATTATGGCGGGTGGCGGCAGTTTTTATGCGAACCGCGCCTTGCAGGCGCTGGGGATCGATCCGGCGCCGGGCGTGCTGCGGTTGTCTTTTGTGCATTATACAACAGCGGCTGATCTTGACGCGCTGATTCTGGCGCTAGATCAGGTCTTGTGACGCCCCGCCAGCGGATTTTCGGTTCCGGCAGGGGGGGCAGATAAGTATTTTTTGCTAGATGAAGCGTGACGAAACGTGACACAGCTTTCCCCTGTTATCTGGTGGGTCCGGCGCGATCTGCGTCTGGCGGATAACCCTGTTTTGCATGCGGCGGCATCTTCCGATCGCCCGGTGATTGCGCTGTTCATCTGTGACCCGCTGGTGGAGGGCTTGGGCGCCGCGCCGAAATGGCGTCTGGGGCTGGGGGTGGCACGCTTTGCACGCTGTCTGGATGACATGGGTTCAAAACTGATCCTGCGCAGGGGGGACGCGCTGACAGTGTTGCAGCAACTGATTGCGCAGATCGGTGCAACCGCGGTCTGGTGGGGCAGGCAATATGACCCCGATCAGGTGGCGCGCGACAAAAAGGTAAAAGCGGCGCTGCGGGACAGTGGCGTGGATGCGCAAAGCTTCTCCGGGCATCTGCTGTTTGAACCATGGCAGGTGCAGACAGGGCAGGGAACATTCTATCAGGTTTATTCGCCGTTCTGGCGTGCGGTAAAGGATCTGGATGTCGCCCCCCACCTGCCAGCACCGGAATGTCTGCGCGCACCGGCGCAGTGGCCCGACAGCGATAGTCTGGCGGATTGGGGATTGGGGCGCGCGATGAACCGCGGCGCAGATGTGGTGCACCCCCATCTGCATATCGGCGAGGATGCGGCGCGCACACGGCTTGCGTATTTCATTGACCGCAACGTCGCCGATTATCAGGACCAGCGCGAATTTCTGGATCAGGATGCGTGTTCCGGCCTGTCGGAGAACCTGACCTATGGCGAAATCAGCCCCGGTGCGCTGTGGCGGGCGGGGCAACATGCACTGGATGCGGGCAAAGCCGGTGCCGCGCATTTTCTGAAGGAAATTGTCTGGCGCGAATTTGCCTATCACCTGATCTTTCACACCCCGCATATCGTGTCACGGAACTGGCGCGACGGCTGGGACAGTTTTCCGTGGTCGAATGACGGGACGGGTGTGTTGCGCTGGAAACAGGGGCGCACCGGGATAGATGTGATCGATGCGGCGATGCGCGAATTATATGTCACCGGGCGCATGCATAACCGCGCGCGTATGCTGGTTGCGTCCTATCTGACCAAGCATATGCTGACGCATTGGCGTGTCGGGCAGGACTGGTTTGCGCAATGCCTTGTGGACTGGGATCCGGCGGCAAATGCGATGGGGTGGCAATGGGTGGCGGGGTCCGGCCCGGATGCGGCACCCTATTTCCGCATTTTCAACCCCGACACCCAGGCACGGAAATTCGACCCGGAGGGGCGTTATCGCCGCAAGTGGCTTGCTGAAATCAGCGCATCAGCCCCCGAAACGGCACAGGCATTTTTCCGGGCCTGCCCCCGGAGCTGGCAGCTTTCGCCGCAGATGGCCCGCCCCAACCCGTTGGTGGACCTTGCAGAAGGCCGCAAGATCGCCCTTCAAGCCTATGATATAAAAAATAAAACATGAATTCCTTTGGGGAAGAAGGAAAATATTGCCAATGCGCGACGAAACAATATCATCTGATGTCATGATACCGCAGGTTCTGACGACGCTTGAAAATCAGGAACGTTTGCCACGCTTCTTTGCGGCGGCGCATGCCATGGCATCCGGTCTGAACCGGGGGCGGCTGGATGTGGGCTTGCCGGACGGGCGCATCTTCCGGTTTCAGGGGCAGGCACCGGGCTATGTTGCCGCGATCGATGTGCATGACCCTGACCTGTTTGCGCGCCTCGTCCGCGAGGGGGATATCGGCTTTGCCGAAAGCTACATGGAGGGCGGCTGGAGCACGCCTGACCTGCAGGCCTTCATGGACCTGATCAATGACGACAACCCGTCGCTTTATGATGAGGTGTTGCCGATGAAGCTGGTGCGCGCGATGGAACGTGTCCGGCACTGGCTGCGCGCGAATTCGAAGGCGCAGGCCCGCAGGAACATTGCCTATCACTATGATCTGGGGAATGATTTCTACGGTCTGTGGCTGGATGACAGCATGACCTATTCATCGGGCATATTCACGACCGGGCAGGAAAGTCTGGAAGCGGCGCAGGAAGCGAAATATGCGGCCATGATTGACCGGATGGGGGTGAATGCGGGCGATCATGTGCTGGAAATCGGCTGCGGCTGGGGCGGGTTCGCGGAATATGCGGCACTGAAGCGCGGGCTGAAGGTGACCGGGCTGACCATTTCGCAGGCCCAGTATGATTATGCGCACGCACGCATGCAGGCCGCCGGGATAGGCGACCGCGTCGACATCCGCATGCAGGATTACCGCGACACGCGCGGGCAGTTCGACGGAATTGCCTCTATCGAGATGTTCGAGGCTGTGGGCGAACGATACTGGCCAACCTATTTCAAGGCGGTGCACGATCGGCTGAAGCCGCAGGCGAACGCGGTTATTCAGATTATCATGGTGTCGGATGAACGGTTTAAAACATACCGAAAACATGTTGATTTTATACAAAAATATATATTTCCGGGTGGTATGCTGGGCGCGCCCGGTCCAGTGCGGCGCATGGCAGAGGCAAGCGGGTTGCACTATGTCACCACCCATGATTTCGGGCAAAGCTACTCCGAAACCCTGCGGCGCTGGCACGCGCGCTTTATTGAAAAATGGCCGCAGATTGCGCCCCTTGGTTATGATGACCGGTTCCGCCGGATGTGGGAATTCTACCTGACATCCTGTGCGGGGGCGTTCCGGCAGGGCAATTGCGATGTCACGCAGCTTGTTTTGCAACGCCCGGGCGGGGACTGACATCATCTGCCGCGCGCAGTGTTGTGAAACTGTTAATCCCGCCGTAGTAAAGAACGGGTAACAGCGCGGACAAAGAATTCATGCCGACATTGACAAAACTGGCTGCGGCCATCGTGTTTGCGGCCCTCGCGGTTTACGCGGTGGCGCAGTATATAACCCTTTATGAACACCCGCCCCGGCAGGGACAGGGCGTCCATGTCGTTGCTGTGATTGCCGCATTAACCGGCTGGAAATATGTGGGCGCGCGTATCGCATCGGGCTTCGTTCAGTCCGTGTTTCAGGTCTTGCAGGGGGTCATTGTCACGGTGTTTCTGTCGCTTTTCGTGATCGGGGCCTACAATGTTTTCAGGCTGGGGTATCAGATGCGCTATTCATCGCTGGAAGCTGCGTTTCTTGGATTTGTTGGTGGTTTTGTCGAACATCTGACGCGGATGGCACAACTGGATTTTCTGCTTTTGCTGGCGGGGATGATTGTTTTCACCGGAATTGCCCTGACACTGGTGTTTCGCTGGGCAGAAATGCGGCGGTCTGCCGGATGACAACAGATGTCTTTCTGTTCGGCACATTGCGCCATGATGATCTGCGCGCCGCGGTGCTGAATGCTGCGCCCGCGATGTCGCCTGCGACAATGGCGGGGCATGTGCAGGTAGATGTTCAGGGATACCCGGTGCTTGTCGCATGTGACGGCGCACAGGCCAAAGGGGGGCTGGTTGCGCTGGATGCATCTGCGCTGGCGCGGCTGGATTTTTATGAAGGGTTGTTTGACTATACCCGCGAAACCGCCACTGTGCTGCGAGATGGCGCGCCGGTGCAGGCGCAGGTCTATCGCCCCGGCGAATTACCGCAGGTGACAGACACGCGCTGGGAATTCACCGACTGGTCCGCACGCAATGCCGATGCGGCCATTCTGGCGGCACATGAACTGTTCGCTTTGGCCGGTGTTTACGCGCCAGAGGCATTGAAGGTCCGTTATCCCATGCTGCTGGCGCATGCGGCATCGCAATTGCGTGCGGGGCAGGCGGTGCAGTCGGCAACCCTGCGCGGGGATTGGGGGCGCGACGATGTGGTGTCGCGCCAGCGTATGCAGCCCTACGCCTATTTCTTCGGCGTGCAGGTTGATGACCTGCAGTTTCAGCGTTTCGATGGCAGCGCAAGTAATGTGGTCCGGCGTGCCGGTTTCGTCATGAGCGATGCCGTGACCCTGCTGCCCTATGACCCGGCGCTGGACCTTGTGCTGGTGATTGAGCAGTTCCGCTATGGCCCCTATATGCGCGGCGACGCGAATTGCTGGTCGCTGGAACCGATTGCGGGCCGGATTGACCCTGGCGAAAGCCCTGGGGAATGTGCGCTGCGCGAAGCGCAGGAAGAAGCGCGGCTTCACCTGATGCAGGATGCGCTTGTCCCGGTGGGGGAGTCGTATCCGTCACCGGGGGCGATTTCGGAATATCTGTATTCCTTTGTGGCGCTGTGTGACCTGTCGCATGCTGATGAAGGCGTGGCCGGTCTGGCATCCGAGGCAGAGGATATCCGCAGCCATGTCATTCCCTTTGAGCGGCTTATGGCACTGATTGCCAGCGGCGAAGTGCGCAACGGGCCATTGATCCAGACCGCCTATTGGCTGGCGCTGAACAAGGCGCGGTTGCAGGCACGCTGACGCTGGTAATTTAATGGGCCTTGCGCCACGCCGCCCAGTCTTCCGGCGTGTCCAGATCGGTCAGGGCGCGCTGGCCGTCCAGCGGGTACAGGCGCGGGGGATTGGCGCGCAGGATCGCACGTGCGCCCTGATCGCCGCGCAGTTCCAGCATATCCGGGAACAGCCTTCGTGGCACAATCACGGGATGGCCGGGCCGGTGGTCCATGCTGGCTGCGCGCAGGCATTGGTCAGGGTTTTCCGCCTGCGCCGCAATCAGGGCACGGAAATCACCGGCGGCAATGTCGGGCATGTCGGGCAGGGCGATCATCAGCGCTGAAACCGGCGCATCGCCTGCCCATCTTGCGCCTGCGCGCAGGCTGGCGGCCATGCCTTCGTCCGCATCCGGCACAGTCAGGACATGCACCGGCAGGTTCAGCAGAACCGACAGGCGCCTTGTCTTTTCGGGCCGCAGGGTAACGGCAACATAGCTGCTGGCCTGAAGTGCCTGTTGCGCGGCATGCCGCAGCAGGGCAACGCCCCCCACCGGTTCCAGCAGCTTGTCGCCGCCCCGCATGCGCCGCGCCAGCCCGGCCGCAGGCAGCACTATGGCGCAGGCGCGGTTCATCACCTTTCGGGTATCAGGCCACGCGGCGCGAAACGCAGCATCAGAAGCAGCGCGACACCCATGGTCAGCAACCGCATATAGGCAGCCGATGCCAGTAGGTGCTGTTTTAGGCCGGACCCGTCCGCCATGCCCGATGTGACAAGTTCCATGAACCAGCGCCCGGCGGGTTCCACCTGCACCCACAGGAACCAGATCACGAAAGCGCCCAGCACTGCGCCCCAGTTATTGCCGGACCCGCCGACAATGACCATGACCCAGACCAGAAAGGTAAAGCGCAGCGGTTCATAGCTGCCCGGTGTCAGCTGGCCATCCATCGACACCATCATCGCCCCCGCCAGCCCGCAGACAGCCGATCCCAGAACGAAAATGTTCAGGTGGCGTCTGGTCACATTCTTGCCCATCGCGCGGGCCGAGATTTCATTGTCGCGGATGGCGCGCATCATCCGCCCCCATGGCGAATTCAGCGCCCGTTCCGCCAGCCAGATCAGCAATGCCAGCACAATCAGGAACAGGCCCGCATATCCCAGACCGGACAGCACGGATGCCGTCTGCCCCACGCCCCAGCCCAATGACTCCGCCAGCGATTGGACCCATGCCTGCGGTTGCAGGTCCACAGGGCGCGCAACAGGGCGGTCAATGCCGGTCACGTTATTGACGCCGCGTGCCAGCCAGCGTTCATGTTTCAGAACCGCGATGACAATTTCGGAAATGCCCAATGTGGCAATGGCCAGATAGTCGGACCGCAGGCCCAGACTGACCTTGCCCACCAGCCATGCCACACCGGCCGCGAAAACAGCGCCCACCGGCCATGCAAGGATGACAGGTAACCCGGCACCGCCAAGATACCCTTCGGATGCGGGGTTCACGGCCTGCACTGCGTTCTTGGCCGGGCCGAATACATATCCCGTCACCAGATAGCCGATGACCAGAACTGCAAATATCGCCAATGCGCGCAGCTTGCCGGGGGACATGCGTTTGTAGACCGCAACCGCTGCCAGAATCGTGGCCACACCCAGCATCAGCCCCAGCAGAATGCCAAGCCCGCCTGCGGCCCAGGCTTCGGGCACAGGCGGCTGCGCGACCAGCACCACCGCCAGCCCACCCACGGCGGTAAAGCCCATGATGCCCACATTGAACAGGCCCGCATAGCCCCATTGCATGTTTACGCCCAATGCCATGATGGCGGAAATCAGGCTCATGTTCAGAATGGTGATGGCCAGTTGCCAGCTCTGGAACATGCCGACCATTGCCAGAACGACACCCATCAGCGCAAACAGACCCAGATCGCGCGCGGTCAGGTTCATAGCACTTTCCCCTTGAAAATACCTGTCGGACGGAACAGCAGCACAATGACCAGAATTGCGAAAGTGACCGCAAATTTATAATCCACCGGCAATAGCTGCATCATCGATTCGGGTTCCAGCCCTTCGGGCATCAGATAGGTGAACACCCGCCGCCAGGCATAGGTGATTCCCATCTCGGCAAAGGCCACGATATAGGCCCCCACAATCGCCCCGACGGGTGAACCAAGCCCGCCCAGAATGGCCGCCGCAAACATTGGCAGCAGCAACTGGAAATAGTTGAAGGGGCGGAACCCCTTGTCCAGCCCGTAAAGCGTGCCCGCCGTGACCAGCAACATGCCGGTAATCACCCAAGTTATGATCACCACACGTTCGGGGTTGATGCCCGACAGAAGCGCCAGATCCTCGTTATCGGAATAGGCGCGCATGGATTTTCCCGATCGGGTGCGGTTCAGGAACCAGAACAGCACCACCATAACAATCAGTGCGGTCAGGATGGTTATCGCCTGCGAACTGCGCAAAGCCATACCTTCTGCAAGGCCGGTGACATCGCGGAAATCCCGGACAGAGAAGATGAATCGCTCGCCATCTTCAAAACGGGTTTCCCCCACGCCCATGAACAGCCGGGTAATCCCGTTGGTGACAAACATCACCCCAAGGGATGCCATCACAAAGATCATCGGCTTGGCCTTGACCTTGCGGTAGTAGCGATAGACCAGCCTGTCCGTGATCAGCAGATAGCCGATCAGAACCACCATCCCGAAAGGCAGTGCCAGAAGCGCGGTTGGCAGCGGGTGAATGCTGACGCCCTGCGCCTGCAGAAAGAACGTGCCCCCGATAACTGCCGCCGTTCCCAGTGCCATCGTGTCACCATGGGCAAAATGGGCGAAACGCAGGATCGAATAGATCAGTGTGATCCCCAGCGCCCCAAGCGCCAGCTGACTGCCATAGGCAAGGGCCGGGATCAGCATGAAATTCGTGACGCTGACAAGCGCGTTTAGCGGTTCCATCCTGATCAGCCCCCCAAAAAGCTTTTGCGCACATCCGGATCGGCCAGCAGGGCGCGACCGGTATCGGTGTAGCGGTTCGCCCCCTGCACCAGAACATAGCCCTTATCGGCTATTTCAAGGGCCTGACGCGCGTTCTGTTCCACCATCAGAATGGAGATGCCTGTGCGGGCAATTTCAATGATGCGGTCGAAAAGTTCATCCATCACAATCGGGCTGACACCGGCAGTCGGTTCATCCAGCATCAGCACCGAAGGTCTGGTCATCAGCGCGCGCCCGACCGCGACCTGCTGGCGCTGCCCGCCTGACAATTCGCCTGCTGCCTGCCGTCGCTTGTCGCGCAGGATGGGAAACAGCGTATAGACCTGTTCCATCGTGTCGTGAAAATCATCACGGCGGATGAAAGCGCCCATTTCCAGGTTTTCCTCCACGCTCATGGATGGAAAAATATTGCTGGTCTGCGGCACAAAGCCCATACCCTTGGCAACACGGGCCTGCGGGGTCAGGGCGGTGATGTCCTCGCCGTTCAGGCGCACAGTGCCCATGCGCAGTTTCAGCATGCCGAAGATGGCCTTCATCGCGGTGGATTTGCCTGCGCCATTGGGGCCGACGATCACGGCAATCTGGCCCTTGTCCACAGCAATCGTGCAATCATGCAGGATATCCGCACCGCCATAGCCGCCGGTCATAGCCTCGCCTGTCAGAAACGCATCAGCCATGGGCCGCACCCTTTATATCGTTCATCTTGCCCCAAATACTCCTGCCAATGGCGCAGATACACATCACAGCGCGCCCTCTTCTGCCTTGACCTTGTTCTTCAGCCCGGTGCCCAGATAGGCCTCTATTACCGCCTCATTTGATTTGATTTCATCCAGCGTTCCTTCGGCCAGAACCTTGCCTTCGGCCATGCAGATCACCGGGTCACAAATGCGCCCGATAAAATCCATGTCATGTTCGATCACAACGAAAGTATAGCCCTGTTCCTTGTTCAGCCGGACAATCGCATCGGCGATGGTGTTCAGCAGGGTGCGGTTCACGCCCGCGCCAACCTCATCCAGAAACACGATGCGCGCATCGGTCATCATGGTGCGGCCCAGTTCCAGCAGCTTTTTCTGGCCACCGGAAATCTGCCCTGCCTTTTCATCTGCGATATGGTCGATGGTCAGAAATTCCAGCACCTCATCCGCGCGGGCACGGATGCGGCGTTCTTCTTCGCGCACGCGGGCGTTGTGAAACCATGCCGACCACAGGTTTTCACCGGACTGATCGGGCGGCACCATCATCAGGTTTTCGCGCACAGTCATGGAATGGAATTCATGCGCAATCTGGAAGGTGCGCAGCAAGCCCTTGGCAAACAACTCATGCGGGGGCAGGGCGGTAATATCCTCGCCCTCCATCAGCACACGGCCGGATGTGGGGGGCAGCACGCCGGCAATCACGTTGAAAAGCGTGGTCTTGCCCGCGCCATTGGGACCGATCAATCCGGTGATGGACCCTTTTTCAATTTCCAGAGAAGCGCCGTCAACAGCATGGAACCCGCCAAAATGCTTGTGCAGGTTTTCGACCCGGATCATGGCCATATATGTGTTCTCCCTGTCCGCCGCACCTGTTTTCCGGTGGTATCGGAAAACGGCCCGAGGGGTCTCCTCGGGCCGCTGGATCCGGATGGACCCTTTTTGTGATCAGTGGAACTGAACCGTTACATATTCGCCGCCTTCGACGACATATTCACGGTAGCTGCCAGCCGCTTCGCCGGGGCCAACCAGTTCAACATTTGTCGCGCCGACATAGTTGATCTCGCCGCCATCAGCCAGAATCTGCAGACCCTTGGCCAGTTCGCCCGGCAGGATCGGCTCGCCCGGTTCATTGGCGACATTCAGGATGTTGGCTGCGATGCCTTCAGGCGTGGCTTCGCCTGCCGCCTGTGCCGCCAGCGCCAGCAGCGCCGCCGCGTCATAGCTTTCGCGGGTGTAGCTGGATGATGCGTTCACGCCAGCAGCTTCAGCGAGTTCCTGGAATGCGTCGGTCCCTTCACCGGATGCCCATGGAATGGTGCCGATGGTGCCTTCCAGCGCTTCACCGACAGCGGCGATCAGTTCATCGCCATACATGCCGTCACCCATGAAGAAACTCTCGAACGCGCCCAGTTCATAGGCTGTGCGCAGCATGGACCCGCCGCCATCAACATAGCCCAGAATGACCAGTGCATCACCCCCGGCAGAGGCCAGTTGCCCGACTTCTGCGGAATAGTCGCCCTTGGCTTCTTCATGGGCCACTTTCGACGTGATGGTGCCGCCTGACGCAAGGAAGGATTCCTCGAATGCGTTGGCAAAGCCTGCGCCGTAATCGTTATTGGTATAGGTCAGCGCCACTTGATCAAAGCCGCGTTCCAGTACGATACCTGCCAGAATTTCACCCTGACGCGCATCGGAAGGCGAGGTGCGGAAGAACAGGCCGTTTGATTCTGTCGTGGTGAAGGCGGGCGAGGTTGCCGAAGGCGAAATCATCGGGACACCGGCAGACATGGCGACGTTTTGCAAAACCGCCATGGTGACGCCCGAACAATCCGCGCCCATGATCGCCACGATCCCGTCCGATGAAATCAGGCGCTCGGCAGCAGCCTGCGCGGCAGAAGAATCAACGCATGTCGAATCCGCGCGTACGGGCGTAATGGTTGACCCGCCCAGAAACAGCCCGCTGTCGCTGATTTCCTTGAACGCCAGTTCGGCGCTGTCGGCCATGAACGGCGTGATGGATTCAATAGGGCCGGTGTAGCCAAGCAACACGCCCATCTTGACCTCATCCGCGAATGCGACACCAGCGGAGAGGGCCAGCGCGGTGCTTGCAAGAAGCAACTTTTTCATAAGGTATCTCCCATAGGGTTTTGTTATCATTTTTGTCCTGTGCCGGTCCGGCACGGAACCGGCGGCTTTGACCGCCTTGCATTATGCGTAGCATGGTGGTTTGCTTCAGAAAAGACGTTTTGACATTTCGCACGCAGGGTTACCTAGGGGCAGCGGCGGGCGGTCAAATATCGGTCACTGTATAGCTGCGCGCGATAGCGGCAGTGGCCTGTCCCCAGACACTGGCTTTCACCCGGCGCTGATGGGCGTCAAACGCGATCCGTGTGGCAAACCGTTCCGACACCGCCCACACCAGCGGGTCGTCTGTCGGGGTCACGTCAAACTGAAGGCAGCCCGCTTCGGCCCGTGACAGGCGGATATGTTCGGGCAGGTGGCGCTGCACGATGTCCGCCTGCGCGGCATCTGCGCAACGCAGCGCCCCCTGAAGCGCGACAGGCATTATTCCAGTTCAATCGTGCCGGGGGGTTTGGATGTGCAATCATAGAAGACACGGTTGATGCCGCGTACTTCATTGATGATTCGCGTGGAGGTTTCGCCCAGAAAATCATGGGTGAAAGGGTAGTAATCCGCAGTCATCCCATCAACAGATGTCACTGCGCGCAAGGCCAGCGCGTAATCATAGGTGCGCCCGTCGCCCATGACACCCACGGTGCGCATGGGCAGGATGGCGGCGAATGCCTGCCAGATGTCATCATACAGGCCATGGCGGCGGATCTGGTCAATATAGACCGCATCGGCGCGGCGCAGGATTTCCAGCTTCTCGCGCGTGATTTCACCGGGACAGCGGATGGCAAGGCCCGGACCGGGGAAGGGGTGGCGCCCGATGAATTTGTCGGGCAGGCCAAGCTCGCGCCCCAGCGCGCGCACTTCGTCCTTGAACAATTCGCGCAGCGGTTCCACCAGTTTCAGGCCCATCTTTTCAGGCAGTCCACCGACATTGTGGTGGCTTTTGATGGTCACCGATGGTCCACCCGAAAAGCTGACCGATTCGATGACATCCGGATACAGCGTGCCCTGCGCCAGAAATTCCGCGCCATCAATCTGGCTGGCGTATTTCTGGAACACATCAATGAACAATCGCCCGATTATCTTGCGCTTTGTTTCCGGATCGGAAACGCCGTCCAACTCCCCCAGGAACAGATCGGCCTCATCCGCGTGAATCAGCGGAATATTGTAATTGTCGCGGAACATGGTCACGACTTCTTCGGCCTCGTTCAGGCGCAGAAGGCCGTGATCCACGAACACGCAGGTCAGCTGATCACCGATCGCTTCATGGATCAGGACGGCAGCAACCGAACTGTCAACGCCCCCTGACAAACCGCAGATGACCTGCTTGTCGCCCACCTGTTCGCGAATGCGCGCAATCGCTTCATCCTTGTAGGAGGCCATGGTCCAGTCACCGGTGAACCCGGCCAGCCGGACAAAATTTTCGTAAAGTTTCGCGCCATTCGGGGTGTGGTGTACTTCGGGGTGGAACTGCACCGCGAAGAAATTGCGCGACGGATCGGCGGTAATTGCAAAGGGCGCGCCGGATGACGTGCCGAAAACCTGAAATCCGGGGGCAATGCGGCTGACATGATCGCCGTGACTCATCCAGACCTGTTCGCGCCCGTCGGCGCTGGTAAACCAGCCATCCAGCAGGGGCAGGCGGTCATCGGTCGGGGTAACAAAGGCGCGGCCGAATTCGGCAGTGCCATGGCCGGTTTCCACCAGCCCGCCCAGTTCCTGCATCATCACCTGCTGGCCATAGCAAATGCCAAGGATGGGCACGCCAAGGTCAAACACCGATTTCGGCGGGCGGGGCGAGCCATCGCGTGTCACCGAATCGGGACCACCCGAGAAGATGATCGCTTTGGGTGCGAAGGTGGCCAGAAAAGCGTCATCCACATGTTGATAGGGGTGGATTTCGCAATAGACATTCAGTTCCCGAAGCCTGCGCGCGATAAGCTGCGTGACCTGAGAACCGAAATCGATGATCAGAAGGCGTTGATGCTGGGTCATGCCGCCCCGATTAAGTCAAGCCCGCGCGCCCTGCAAGGGCCTAAAACGCGCTCAGATCAGATTGAAGCGGCTTGTTCGCGGGAGTTCCGGCATGAAGCGGGTGTTGTGGGAGAGAAAGCGCGCCAGCGGCCGGTCCCACGTTACAGGGGTTCACTTTATGCAGGCGGAATACTCCTGAGTTCATACGCTTGGTGTGGCATCAGAAAAATCGGCAGGCCGCGGGACGGCCAGACCTATGGTGTGGGCCAGCCTCGCGGCCTTTGTTCCGCGCATTTCGATGCTGCTCAACCGCTTTCAGACAGCTTGCCATTTCCCCCGACATGTTCACCCCAAGGGCGCTAGGGCGCGTCGATGCACAGGATTTGCAGATCGGCCACATTCGTCCCCGTCGCCCCGGTCATCAGCAGGTCATCCGCCAGTGACAGCGCGTGATAGCTGTCGTTATTGGCCAGCAGCGCTGCCGGATCGCCGCCTGCGGCCCGGATGCGCGCCAGCGTGTCACCATCCACCATAGCGCCCGCCGCATCTGTCGGGCCATCGCGCCCGTCGGTGCCGCCCGACAAAAACCGCCAGCCCGCCACGCCGTCCAGTTCGGCAGCAACGCGCAGCGCCAGTTCCTGATTGCGCCCGCCACGCCCGGTGCCGCGCAGCCTGACAGTGGTTTCCCCGCCAAACAGCGCAACACGCGGCCCGCCGCCATCCCGCACTGTCTGTACGATTTTCGCCGCTGCGTCCCCGACATCGCCGGTCAGTGCATCGGAAACGATACTGGCATTTTCACAGGCCCGCGCCATTGCGTCCAGCGACATGCGGTTCGACCCGATCAGCCGGTTATCAGCTTCGGGCAGGGGGGATGTGTCCTCTGTCCGGGTCAGTGCATCGTGCGCAGCCTGCGGCAAGCGGTTCCATAGCCCCGAACCGGCCAGTAGGGCGCGGACCTCATCACGTGTGGCAATAGGTGCCACTGTCGGACCGGATGCAATGGCGCGCAGATCATCGCCGATCACATCAGACAGGATCAGCGCCCGCACCTGTGCCGGGGCGGCCATGCGCAGCAAGCCGCCGCCCTTCATCCGCGACAAATGCTGGCGCACGGCGTTCATGGTCACAATGTCCAGCCCTGCGCCCAGCAGCAGGTCATTGACCTGCGCCTTGTCGGACAGTGACAGGCCCGGAACGGGCGCGGGCACCAAAGCCGACCCCCCCCCGGAAACCAGCACCAGAACAAGGTCATCCGCGCGGGTGCGTGCCAGCATTTTCTGCACCGCAAGCCCCGCCTGCAATCCGTTTTCATCGGGCACGGGGTGGCCAGCCGCCATCACGCGCGCGCCGTCCAGCGAATCGGCGTTTTCGTAATTCGTGATCACCAGCGCGGCCTGCGGCGTGGGTAACAACGACAGCGCCGCCTGCATCATTGCGCGGGCGGCCTTACCGATGGCCAGCGCATACAGCCGCCCGCCATCGGGCAGTTGTAAGGGCGTGTCGCGCAATGCATCCTGCACCGCCGCGCGCGGATCGGCAGCCGTAACGCCGATGTCGAAAAGCCCGGTCATCTGCGCGCGGGTCAGCATTTGCCCACTCCTTCGGTTGATAGCGCTATGTGCATATGGCCCTTTGTGCCATTGCTACCGCAAATGGTGCAACCCGCTTTCGGTTGGCGCAGCGCGGCAGGGCTTGCTATAGGGGCGTGCAACACAGCATAATCTGACCGGGTTAAGGGAGTCGTCATGTTTGATCTGACAGGAAAAACCGCGCTGGTGACCGGCGCATCGGGTGGTATTGGCGCGGAAATCGCGCGTGCGCTGCACGCTGCGGGCGCAACTGTTGCGCTTTCGGGCACGCGCGAGGCCCCGTTGCAGGACCTGGCGCAGGCCTTGGGCGCGCGGGTGCATGTGCTGCCCTGCAACCTGTCGGATGCCGATGCGGTCGAAGCGCTGCCAAAACGCGCAGTAGAGGCAATGGGCGGGCTGGATATTCTGGTCAACAACGCGGGCATCACTCAGGATAATCTGCTGATGCGCATGAGCGATGAACAATGGCAGAAAGTGCTGGATGTGAACCTGACCGCCGCCATGCGCCTGATGCGTGGCTCTCTGCGTGGCATGATGAAAGCACGCTGGGGGCGGGTTGTGAATATCAGTTCGGTGGTGGGCGCAACCGGCAATCCCGGTCAGGCAAATTATGTTGCTGCCAAGGCCGGGCTGGTCGGCATGTCAAAAGCGCTGGCGCAGGAAGTTGCATCGCGCGGAATCACCGTGAATTGCGTCGCACCGGGCTTTATTGCGACCCCCATGACCGACGCGCTGAATGACGACCAGAAAGCCGCGATAAACGGGCGGATTCCGGCTGGCCGCATGGGCAGCCCCGCCGACATTGCCGCCGCAGTGCTGTATCTGGCCAGCCAGGAAGCGGGCTATGTCACAGGGGCTGTGCTGCATGTGAATGGCGGCATGGCGATGGTTTGATTTCGCGCAATAGGCGCGCGGTTGCGCTGCGCGCTTGCGATAGTACGCCGCTGTGCTATGAAAGCGAGGCTGCGGTTTTAACAGGACCGCAATACTCTTGACCTGAGGGCGTGAACGCCCTATTGGGCGCGCAATACGCCGCTGACGACTGGCGGACGAGGGACATTCCAGGCCGGATACCGGCAAGAAAAACTGAGAGGAAGAACATGAGCGATATCGCGGATCGTGTGAAGAAAATCGTCGTCGAGCATCTTGGCGTCGAAGAAGGCAAGATCACCGAAGGCGCGTCCTTTATCGACGATCTGGGCGCAGACAGCCTGGATACGGTGGAACTGGTCATGGCGTTCGAAGAAGAATTCGGCATCGAAATCCCTGATGATGCCGCTGAGAACATCCAGACCTTCGGTGATGCCGTGAAATTCATTACCGAAGCGGCCTGATACGCCAGTCGCTTTATAAGCTTCGGACGCCACCCCATGCGGGTGGCGTTTTGCATTTTTGTGCTGCTCACCATCGGCAGGTTCCCGCAGCTTGCCGTTTTGTGAGGGGTCACGCCCCGCGCGGCCCTTCCCCTGCGGCCCAAATCCCGCTATCACAACGATAATATAGTCTGATAGACATAAGAGAGGGCACATGCGCAGGGTTGTCGTCACAGGGCTTGGAATGGTTACACCGCTGGCATGCGGCGTAGAGGAAACATGGTCGCGTCTGCTTGCAGGCCAGTCCGGCGCCGGGCCGATCACGCGCTTTGACGCCAGCCATCTGGCCACCACCTATGCGTGCGAAGTGCCGCGTGGCGACGGAACGGATGGGACATTCAACCCTGATGACTGGATGGAACCCAAGGAAGCCCGCAAGGTTGATGAATTCATCCTTTACGGTGTGGCCGCCGCTGAACAGGCTGTGCGCGATTCCGGCTGGATGCCCGAAGATGAAGACAGCCGCTGCCGCACCGGTGTCATGATCGGTTCGGGTATCGGGGGGCTGTCCACGATTGCCGAAACCGCGGTGTTACTGAAGGAACGCGGGCCGCGCCGGGTGTCGCCCTTCTTCATTCCGGGCGCGTTGATCAATCTGGTGTCAGGGCATGTCAGCATCCGTTTCGGGTTCAAGGGGCCGAATCACGCAGTGGTTACCGCCTGTTCAACCGGGGCGCATGCCATTGGCGACGCCGCCCGCCTGATCGCGTTCGGGGATGCCGATGTCATGGTCGCAGGTGGTACAGAAAGCCCGATTTCGGAAATCGGGATTGCGGGGTTCAATGCCTGCAAGGCGCTGTCCACCAAACGCGGTGATACCCCCGAAGCCGCCAGCCGCCCCTATGATGCAGACCGCGACGGTTTCGTTATGGGCGAAGGCGCGGGCGTGGTGGTGCTGGAAGAATATGAACATGCCAAAGCGCGCGGCGCAAAGATTTATGCCGAAGTGCTGGGGTACGGCATGTCCGGCGATGCCTATCATATCACCGCCCCGTCCGAGGATGGCGCAGGCGCGCTGCGGTCGATGAAAGCGGCGGTGGCGCGGGCAGGCATTGACCCGTCGGAACTGGATTACATCAACGCGCATGGCACATCCACCATGGCGGATGTCATTGAACTGGCTGCAGTGGAACGGTTGCTTGGGGACAGTGCTGGCAAGGCCACCATGTCATCAACAAAATCGGCCATCGGACATTTGCTGGGCGCCGCTGGCGCAGTGGAGGTAATTTTCTGCATTCTGGCAATCCGTGACCAGATTGCGCCGCCCACGCTGAACCTTGACACGCCCGCTGTGGAAACCCCGATTGACCTGGCTCCCAAGGTGGCGCGCAAACGTGACATCCGGCTGGCCCTGTCCAACAGTTTCGGCTTTGGCGGCACAAATGCCAGCCTTATCCTTGGAAAGATCGAAAGCTGATGGTGCGTCATGTTGTTGCCAATACCCTGACGCTGATGATCGTGGCCCTTGTGGGCGTGGCGATCATCATTTCTGCAGGTAAACGTCAGTTCACAGGCCCCGGCCCGCTGACGCAGGCGGTGTGTTTCCGTGTGGATCCGGGGGCGAGCCTGCGGGTGGTGTCGCGCGGGCTGGCGGAGCAGGGCGTAATAAAATCCGAACAGGTGTTCCGCGTCGGCGCGCAATACAGCGAACGCGCCGGACAATTGCGCTTCGGATCATATCTGATTCCCGAAGCGGCCTCGATGGATGACATTCTGGATATTCTGACACGCGGCGGGGCATCGACCTGTGGCAGCGAAATTCACTATCGCATCGGGGTGACCCGTATCGATACATTGGTGCGCGAACTGGACCCGGCCACGCAGCGCTTTGAAACCGTGGTGCAATTCGCCGCAGACGAGGAAGCGCCCGAAGACTATGCCAGCTTTGCATCGCAATCGGATATGCAATACCGCATTACGGTCGCCGAAGGGGCCACAAGCTGGCAGATATGGGAAGGCGTCCGTCTGGCAGAGTTTCTGGAAGGCGATCCGGGCGAACTGCCCCCGGAAGGCATGCTGGCCCCTGACAGCTATGCCGTGACACGTGGCGCGGACCGCGAAACGCTGCTGGCGGAAATGCAGACGCGGCAGGAAGCGATTCTGGCGCAACTCTGGGAAAGCCGCGCGGACGGGTTGCCCTATGACACCCCGCAGGACGCGCTGATCATGGCGTCGATTGTGGAAAAGGAAACCGGCGTTGCGGATGAACGGCGTCAGGTCGCCAGCGTATTCGTGAACCGTCTGCGGATGCCGATGCGGCTGCAGACCGACCCGACAGTGATTTACGGCATTACTGAAGGGCGCGGTGTGCTGGGACGTGGGTTGCGGCGGTCTGAACTGGACGCGGTAACCCCTTATAACACTTACCGTATTGACGGATTGCCACCGACGCCGATTGCCAATCCCGGACGCGCGGCCATTGCGGCAGCGCTGGACCCGGATGAGACATCCTATCTGTATTTCGTGGCCGACGGCACAGGCGGGCATGCTTTCAGCACCAATCTGGCGGATCATAACCGCGCTGTCGCCCGCTGGCGCGAGATCGAGGCTGAACTGCGCGAACAACAACAGCCGGCCGAGTGAAATATACCGTTCGCGGGCGGTTCTGATGTGAAGCGAACTTTGAGCGCAACGCCGCGCCAGCGGTGGGCCGGTCCCGGTCCCACGTGAGAGAAGTTCACTTTATGCAGGCGGCATATTCCGGCATCCAAGGCTTGGCATGACGCTGGCGCCATCGGCAGGCCGCAGGACGGCCCGCCGATGGCGTGGGCCGCCTGCGGCCTTTGTTCCACACCTTCTGTTCAGCCCCGGTAAATCAACGTGAGCGAGGCCTGCTGCCGTCAGATGCATGAAAAAAGGGCGCATGAAAGCGCCCCTTTTCAGTATCTTGCAGATCGTTCTTTACCTGATCAGGCCAGCATGGTGACCGGGTTTTCCAGATAGGCGACAACTTCTTTCAGGAATTCGGCACCCAGCGCACCATCTATCACGCGGTGATCTACGGAAAGGGTCATTGACATAACAATGGCCACTTTCAGTTCCCCATCCGCGCCGACGACTGGCTTCTTCACACCGGCACCCACGGCCAGAATGGAGCCGTGCGGCGGGTTGATGACCGCATCAAAGTTTTCTACCCCGAACATGCCAAGGTTGGAAATGGCCATCGCGCCGCCGACATATTCATGCGGGGCCAGTTTCTTGTTGCGGGCACGACCGGCCAGATCCTTCATTTCCGCCGACAGCGCAGAGAGTGATTTCAGATGCGCGTCTTTCAGCACTGGCGTGAACAAGCCGCCTTCGATGGCCACGGCAACCGCCACATCAGACGGTTTCAGGCGCAGAATACGGTCACCGGCCCAGACGGCATTGCAATCGGGAACCGCCTGCAGGGCCATGGCGCAGGCCTTGATGATGAAATCATTGACCGACAGTTTGACACCGCGCGATTCAAGCTGCTTGTTCAGGTTCGCACGGAAGGCCATCAGCGCATCAAGCTGCACGTCACGGCGCAGATAGAAATGCGGGATGGTCTGTTTGGCTTCGGTCAGGCGGCTGGCAACGGTTCTGCGCATGCCATCGAGCTTGACCTCTTCATAGTCGCGCCCTTCATACATGCGCGCGACCTGATCGGCACTCGGGCCGGTTGGTGCCGCGGCGGCGGCTTTGGCCGGTGCGGCGCTGGCGGGTGCTGTGGCCCCGGCGGCAGCTGCGGGTTTGGCACTGTCGAGATCAGCTTTGACAATGCGGCCATGCGGGCCGGAGCCGGTCAGTTGTGCAAGGTCAATCCCCTTGTCAGCGGCAATGCGGCGGGCCAGAGGGGATGCAAAGATGCGCTTCCCGTCCCTGGCCGGTGCAGGGGGGGCGGCCGCGGCGGAGCCCCCTTCGGGGGCCGCCTTCGCAGCCGCGTCAGCCGCAGGTGCGGCTTCCGGTGCACCACCGCTGGCGGGGGCGCTGCTGGTCTTGATATCGTCAGCGCTTTCGCCATCTTCCAGCAGCACGGCGATGGGGGTGTTGACCTTGACCCCTTCAGACCCGGCGTCGATCAGGATCTTGCCGATCACACCTTCATCGGTGGCTTCGAATTCCATCGTCGCCTTGTCGGTCTCAATCTCGGCCAGAATGTCACCGGAGGAAACGCTGTCCCCCTCCTTGACCAGCCATTTTGCAAGCGTGCCTTCTTCCATGGTGGGCGAGAGGGCGGGCATCAGGATTTCTACAGGCATCTTTCCCTCCCTTAACGATAGGTGACTTTGCGCGCAGCCTCGACCACCTCATCGGTGGTGACCAGCGCAAGCTTTTCAAGATTGGCGGCATAGGGCATGGGCACATCCTTGCCTGCCAGATTGATGACCGGCGCATCCAGATAGTCGAATGCCCGTTCCATGACGACGGATGTGATGTAATTGCCGACCGAGCCTTGCGGATACCCTTCTTCAACTGTGATCAGGCGGTTGGTTTTCATCACAGAGGCAAGGATTGCATCCGTGTCCATGGGCCGGATGGTGCGCAGGTCGATGACTTCGGCACTGATCCCGTCTTCGGCCAGACGCTCGGCGGCGTCCAGTGCATAGGTCATGCCGATACCGAAGCTGACGATGGTGACATCCGTGCCTTCGCGCCAGATTTTGGCCTTGCCGAAAGGAATGGTGAAATCATCAAGCACCGGCACTTCGAAACTGCGGCCATAGAGGATTTCATTTTCCAAAAAGACCACCGGGTTGGGGTCGCGAATGGCCTGCTTCAGCAGACCTTTCGCATCGGCGGCGGAATAGGGCATGACGACTTTCAGCCCCGGAATCTGGGCATACCATGCCGCGTAGCACTGGCTGTGTTGCGCACCGACGCGCGCGGCGGCCCCGTTCGGGCCACGGAAGACGATGGGACAGCCCATCTGCCCGCCGGACATGTAAAGTGTTTTCGCCGCAGAATTGAGGATATGGTCAATCGCCTGCATGGCGAAATTGAAGGTCATGAATTCCACGATCGGTCGCAGACCGCCGAAGGCCGCGCCAACCCCGATACCGGCAAAACCATGTTCGGTAATCGGTGTGTCGATCACGCGGCGCGCGCCGAATTCGTCCAGCAAGCCTTGGGTGATCTTATAGGCACCCTGATATTCGGCGACTTCCTCGCCCATGACAAACACTTCGTCATGGTTGCGCATTTCTTCGGCCATGGCGTCGCGGAGTGCCTCGCGCACGGTCTGGGTTTTCATCTGCGTGCCTTCGGGCCAGTCGGGGCTGGTATCGGGCGCGGGTGCGGCAGGGGCGGCGGCTTTCGCGGAGCCCCCTGCGGGGGCCGCCTTGTCAGCCGCCTCGGCCGCCGGGGCGGCCTCGGTCGCGGGCGCAGATGTTGCGATGTCATCAGCGCTTTCGCCCTCTTCGAGCAGCACGGCGATGGGGGTGTTGACCTTGACCCCTTCGGTGCCTGCATCGATCAGGATTTTGCCGACGATTCCTTCATCAACGGCTTCGAATTCCATCGTTGCCTTGTCGGTTTCAATTTCTGCCAGGATATCCCCGGCGCTGACGGTATCGCCTTCTTTCACCAGCCATTTGGCCAATGTGCCTTCCTCCATCGTGGGAGAGAGTGCGGGCATCAGTATTTCGGTTGCCATGTTTCCTGTCCCCCCTGTCAAGCGGTCTGCGGCACTTCGGATGCGTAGATATCGGTCCAGAGTTCTTCCAGCGCGGGTTCCGGACTTTCCTTGGCGAATTCGGCGGCGTCATTCACGACGGATTTGATGTCCTTGTCGATGGCCTTCAGGTCATCTTCGCTGGCATGTTTGCCTTGCAGCAGCAATTCACGCACATGTTCGATCGCGTCGCGTTCCTCGCGGATTTTCTGCACCTCGTCGCGGGTGCGGTATTTCGCGGGGTCGGACATGGAATGCCCGCGATAGCGGTATGTCATGACTTCCAGAATATACGGCCCCTTGCCTGCGCGGCAATGCGCGACGGCCTTTTCACCAGCAGCCTTGACCGCCAGCACATCCATGCCGTCAACTTCTTCGCCCTTGATGCCGTAAGCTGCGCCGCGTTCCCACAGGCTGGGGGATTTGGTGGCGCGCTGCACGGATGTACCCATGGCGTATTTGTTGTTCTCGATGACAAAAATCACCGGCAGATCCCACAGCATGGCCATGTTATAGGTTTCATAGACCTGGCCCTGATTGGCCGCGCCATCACCGAAATAGGTGAAGGTGACATTGTCATTGCCCTTGTATCTGTCCGAAAAGGCAAGACCCGCGCCAAGCGGCACCTGCGCGCCGACAATCCCGTGCCCGCCATAGAAATGCTTTTCCTTGGAGAACATATGCATGGAGCCGCCTTTGCCCCTGGAATAGCCGCCCTCGCGCCCGGTCAGTTCCGCCATGACGCCCTTCGGGTCCATGCCGCAGGCCAGCATATGGCCGTGATCGCGATAGGACGTGATGCGCTTGTCGCCTTCCTTGGCCGCAGCTTCCAGACCGACAACGACAGCTTCCTGCCCGATATACAGGTGGCAGAACCCCCCGATCAGACCCATGCCGTAAAGCTGGCCTGCCTTTTCTTCGAATCGCCGGATCAGCAACATGTCGCGGTAGAATCCAAGCAATTCTTCAGCCGAGACATTTGATTTCGCGGCGGTTTTCCTTGTAGCCATGTCTGGCCTCCCTCCCGTCAAAGGTAATAGTTCAACGTTAAACAATTAAATAGCGCAATTCCAGTAGGGTTGCGAGTGTTTTTCGACAATACCGGCATGCACCCTGTGCAAGACGGCTCAGGGGGCGGCAATATCCGGCGATGGCGTTAAAAATCAGTCAGGTTTGGCGATCAGCAAATCCGCCGGCGGCGCGCGCATCAGATCGCGCGCGTAATTGCCAAGCTGGTCATGGCTGCGCCCTGAATGACTGCCGATCACGATAAGATCGGGTTTCAGTTCATTAATGCGGAACTGCAGCACCTCATGCACACCGCCTGGCACGATCTCGGGTGTTTCCAGATTTTGCGGTAACCCGTCCAGGCGCATGAACGCATCGCGCAGCAGCACGGATGTGGTCATTGCAGTGCCATTTTCTGCCTCGGACATAGGCAGTTTGTCTTTCAGGGGTAATCGCAGCGCATGCACTGCGTGAAATTCGGCGGCAGGTGCGATGCGCGCTGCGGCGGCCATGGCCTGCGCGGAGGCGGGCGAAAAGGTGATGGCGCCCAGAACACGGCGATAGGGGGCGATATCGCGGGAATGGGCCACCAGCACCGGGCAGAACACAGCCAGCGCGATGCGTTCCATCGTTGTCAGGCGCAGGGTATCCAGAACCGTGCGGACCCTGTGCAGCCCCAGAACAACCAGATCCGCAGATTCAGCGCGCGCCAGATCTGAAATAACCTGATCCACCGGGCCAGTGCCCATAAAGGTTTCAACCGCGATATCCGGGTAGCGCGCGGCCATCTGCGACAGCGTATCCCTGATGGTGTCGGGATCTTGTGCGCGCCAGTTCCGCAGGCGAAGGCCCCGGTCGGGGGTGGCGTGTACCAGTATCATGCGCGCACCCAACGCCCGCGCAAGCGCTGCACCGCGTTCCGGCACAGCCGCAGAGCGTGGCTTCAGATCGGTTGCAACAAGAATGGTCCTGATCGCAGGCAAAGCCGCACCCTGTTCGTAAATGAAATCCCGCAATCGTTATTTAGCAGATCAGAAAACAGCCGTCACTTTGCTTTCGCGGGGAAGGGCGAATATGCGCTGAAAATCGTGTCCCGCGCGGCACCGGACAAGGTGTCAGATGATAAATCCTGCGCGAAATGGGAATTGCTGTGCAAATGCGGGAAACGTGTTTTCAGGTCGGAACACAGCGTTGCGGGCAGGCGCGTCAGGGTTGCGCGCGATACCAGCAGGCTTTCCATCGGGACGCCTTCGGCATAAATGATCTGATGTTCATCAAAGGCGAGGCTGTAATAGGTCACGAAGCCGCCTTCAGGTTGGGTAATGCCCGCTGACCCGACAAGCTGTCTGGCCTGCAACAGGATTTCTGCCCGCGCGCCCAGACGTTTGTCGCCGCGCTGATACAGGAAAATCCGCTGCCGCGGGGCCAGATGCAGGCTGCGCAGATTGCCTAAGCCAGCGGCGGGAATAACGACCGGGGCAAAGTCGCCGAATCTGCGCAATGTCACCTTGCCTATCCAACGCACCGGCTGCGCGCCGTGATCGCGCGTCAGAACCATGCATCCCTGCTCTATCTGCTCGATGGGGACAAGGCTGCCATCTGCGGTGGTGATCCTTGTGCCGGCCCCGAAGCAGCCTTGCACGATTTCCGAAAGCCGGAACCCGGTGTCATCGGTATTCACGTCAATCAGCGCATAGTTTACCGCCGGTCGTATGGGGCCAAGCGGCAGTGCGAAGCGCTGCGCGCCGATCATCAGCAGGACCATGTCAAGAAGGTCGCCATCCTGGGCCATCAACCGCATCTGGCATAATGGGGTAACGTCGACACCTGCAGGCAGTTGGCCGGTGTCGGAACATGAATCGGAATGGTCGCGCAGCACGGTGATCCGGTCATCCATGCGCAGGGTCAACCGGCGCAGATGGCGGGTACTGGTCAGGCGATAGACATCCCCCAGCGCGCAGGTTTCGGGCGGCCCGAGCTGGTCGCCTTCGTTGATGCCCCAACTGACGATGAAGTCATCAGCGGGCAGAACCTCGCATTCATAGATTGTCGCCGACATATCGTCCCCCGCACCACCTTGTCTGACAGACGCGGAATGCGCACCACGTCCCGAAAAGTTCCGGGCGCCGGGCAGGAATGCGCCAGCGCCACTTCCGGGGCCGCGCGAAATCTTCTGCGGCTTTGGGTGCCAGTGCCATATTTGCATGCCGGACAGGCAGTGCAAAGGATAGTCAGGAATAGTGCAATGGCAAGGGTGTCAGACAATCAGGGCGTGAAGGGTACGGGCGGCCGGTTTTTTCACGCTGCGCCCCATACGGAAATCGTGTGCCGCATGAGCCGGTTCCCTGTCGCGCAAGACCGGGCAGGGGCCTTGCGCGACAGGGGTTTGTGTTGCTGTCAGTTAACGCGCGTCCATAGCGACTCGCGGCATATTCCCATGACGCAGCCGGACACGCCAAGCTGGTTGCCGCGCAGTTCCATCCGGGAATTATAGGTGCGGTCGCGGTCAGGCGCATAGACACGACCGTTACGGTATTGCCCGTCGCCCTGCGCTTCCATGTCCCAGACAATGGCCCGTCCGATATTGGGCGATTCTATCTGCTGGCCATTCCCGCCGAAGGCCGTGACCAGCCCGCCACAGATTTTGCCATTGGAACATGTCTGTATCTGAACATGGCCGAAATTGCCGTTGTCGTCGGGTGCTGTTTTCCAAAGCCCATGCGCCGGATCGGCCAGTGCAGGGGCGGCGAACAGGGCCAGCAGGCCCATTGCAAGTGCTGTTTTCCGCATGGTTACTCCTCCCTGAGTGGTGGAAGTCTTCACCCAAACAGCGCTTCTGGCAAGCACGACCTTGCGTCAGGCGGGTAAAGCGGGGGCGCACTACAGTAAAAAAGGCGCCCGCGAAGGCGCCTTTTTCTGTCTTTGTCCGGTCTAAGCGCCGCAGCGCTTATCCGCGCGGTTCGCTTAACAGTCCCTTGACCAGCGCATAACAGGCCAGAACCAGCACAATCGCGAAGGGTAGCCCGGTGGACACTGACGCGGCCTGAAGTGCCGCCAGCCCGCCGCCGATCAGCAGCGCCGCGGCGACCAGCCCTTCGAAGATCACCCAGAAAACCCGCTGGCTGACCGGTGCGTCAATCTTGCCGCCTGCGGTGATGGTATCAATCACCAGCGACCCGGAATCCGACGAGGTGACGAAGAACACGATCACCAGAATGATCGCAAGGGTGGACGAAATGGCCGCCAGCGGCAGTTGCGACAGCATGCCAAACAACGACAGTTCCGGCACATAAGCTGCGATCACATAGCCATAGACCGCGCTTTCGGTGACAGTGTTGATCAGTTGATCAATGGCCGTTCCGCCGAAAACCGTCATCCAGACAGCCGAGACCAGTGTGGGGATCAGCAGCACGCAGGTGATGAATTCACGCACAGTACGTCCACGGCTGACACGGGCGATGAACATGCCCACGAAAGGTGACCAGCTGATCCACCACGCCCAGTAGAATGCGGTCCAGCCCTGGCGATAGCCGTCATCCTCGCGCCCGATCGGGTTGGACAAGGCACCGATTTCGCTGAAATAGGCCCCCAGATTGCCAAAGAACTGCGTCACCAGCGTCAGGGTCGGCCCTGCCAGCAGCACAAACGCCAGCAACAGAACAGCAAGGCCCATATTGATTTCCGACAGCACCTTCACACCGCCGTCAAGCCCGCGCATTACTGAAATCAGCGCCATGCCGGTAATGATGACGATCAGCACGACAGAAGCCGTGACTGTATCATTGATACCTTCGATCCCGAACACGAAACCGATCCCGGCAGAGGCCTGCTGCGCGCCAAGACCCAGCGACGTGGCCAGCCCGAACAACGTGGCAAATACCGCCAGAATGTCGATGACATGGCCCGGCCAGCCCCAGATGCGTTCCCCGAAAATCGGGTAGAACATGGAACGTATGGTCAGCGGCAGCCCCTTGTTATAGGCAAAGAGTGCCAGCGACAGCGCGACAACTGCATAAATCGCCCAGGGGTGCAGCCCCCAGTGATAGATGGTCGCAGCCATCGCAGTCAGGCGTGCGGCTTCCACTGCAGCGGGGTCGGCCAGAACACCATCGACAATGCCGATGTCGCGCATCAGCGGCTGATCGCCCCATGGCGTGCCGAAATAATACACAGGTTCGAGCACCCCAAAGAACATCAGACCAATGCCCATGCCTGCGGCAAACAACATCGCAAACCAGCCACCATAGCTGTAATCAGGCGTCGCATCGACCCCGCCGATCCGTACCTTGCCCAATGGCGATACCAGAATACCCAGACAGACCAGAACGAACAGATTGCCCGCCATCAGGAAGAACCAGTCGAAGCTGGATGTCAGGAAGCCGCGCAGATCGGTGAAAATTGGTCCGACCTGGTTCTGAAATGCCAGCGTGATGATGACAAACGCCATCACAACAAGGCCTGAAACCAGGAAGACGGGGTTGTGAATATCCAACCCGAACGGGCCGATTGACGGGGTAATATTGTCCTGACCTATTTCATAATCGGTGTCGATGATGTCGGACGCACCTTCGGGTTCCGGTATTGCCTCGGATGAGGTCGTCTGTTGGTCGTCATCGTCGTGTTGCGACATACTATTCTCCAGTTTCCATGACGGTTGTGGCAGTTTCTTGACTGGCGCGCAGAACATGCGCTGATCATGCAGCGCTGCGCGGCCGCGCTATCGCACCAGAAAGACCGATGCACCGGAATGCGCGGCAATCGTGTCGCCATGCCCCGCCCAGATATAATCCAGTGCGTTCGGGGCGTGGGTCTGCATGACCACAAGATCACCGCCAAGGTCGTCAATGGCGGCAAGAAGTGTCTTGTCGGTGTCGATGCTCGGATCGGGGCTGATACAGGCGGTTGCACTGCATTTCAGCCCATGTGCCTTGCCTTGCTCATCCGCAAAGGCGCGCAGCTTGCGCTCATATTCCTGGGGGGTGTGGGTAACGGCATTGGGGGCGGTGCCGGTCACCCCGACAAAGCAGATTTCGGCCTTGTAATGGTTCGCAAGGTCTAGCGTCGTCTGCAGCGCCTTGGACAGATCGTCGACATGCGTCAGATCGACCGGAAAAATCACTTTCCGATACATGGTCCCTCCTGCTGTCATCGCGGACAGATTTATGATTATGATGTCGCTGATGGTAACATGGGTGTGATGGGGGTTTGCAACCCCTGCGGCAAAAAAAGGCGCAAATCCGACATATCAAAGCCGGGAAGTCCGGCTTTTACATTACCTGTTGCAATGCTAGGTCTGCCACAGACCATAACGGGAGTCGTGACGATGGATCTTGGAATTTCGGGAAAACGCGCGCTGGTCTGTGCCAGTTCCAAAGGGTTGGGGCGCGGCTGCGCCGAGGCATTGGCCGCAGAGGGTGTGAATCTGGTGATGAATGCGCGCGGGGCAGACGCGCTGGAATCCGCCGCCGCCGCCATTCGCGCGGCCCATGGGGTCGATGTGGTGACAGTGGCCGCCGACATTACCACCGAAGACGGGCGCGCAAAGGTTCTGGCCGCAGCAGGTGATGTGGATATTCTGGTTAATAATGCAGGCGGACCACCGCCGGGCATGTGGACCGACTGGAATCGCGATGATTTCATCGCAGCGCTTGACGCCAACATGCTGACCCCGATTGCGCTGATCAAGGCGCTGGTGCCGGGAATGATGGAACGCGGTTGGGGCAGGGTGGTCAACATCACCTCTCAATCCGTCAAATCCCCCATTCCGGTGCTTGGCCTGTCGAATTCGGCACGCGCGGGCCTGACAGGTTATGTTGCGGGCACGTCGCGGCAGGTGGCGGGCAAGGGGGTTGTCATCAACAACCTGTTGCCGGGCATTCATGACACCGACCGCGCGACGTCGCTGGATGGGGGTGTGGCAAAGGCCGAAGGGATCAGCATGGAGGATGCGCGCAAGAAACGGCACGCCACCATTCCCGCTGGCCGCTACGGCACCGCGCAGGAATTCGGCGCGGCCTGCGCATTCCTGTGTTCGCAACATGCCGGTTTCATCGTGGGGCAGAACCTGCTGCTGGACGGCGGTGCGGTGAACACCACGCTATAGAGTCTGACCTTGGGTCATTGCCGAAAGAAGCGTGTTGCCCGCCGGGGATTCCCGTGTAAGCTGCATTAAGCGCGGGCATAAATGAATCCCGCTTGCCAGAAAGCGGGAGGACTCTCGGGTGTTGGCTGTGCAGGATCTGTATCTGTCCTTCGGCGGAATCAAGGCGTTGCAGGGCGTCAGCTTTGCCGCGCAACCTGGCCAGATTACAGCCATCATCGGGCCGAACGGCGCGGGCAAGACATCGCTTTTCAACGCCATTTCGGGGTTTTACCGCCCCGATAACGGCAAGGTCATTTTCGACGGGCAGGACATAACAGCGCTGCGCCCCGACAAGCGCGCGGAACTGGGTATTGCCCGCACGTTCCAGAATATCGCGCTGTTTCGCGGAATGTCCGTTCTGGACAATATCAAACTGGGCGCGCACACCCGGCTGAAAGCGGGCGTTTTCGATGCGTTGCGTTATTTCGGGCGGGCACAGGCGGAAGAACTGGAATTGCGCGCTGATATCGAACAGCGCGTGATCGAGTTTCTGGAAATCGACCATATCCGCAAGGCACCGGTTTCCGCGCTGCCCTATGGGTTGCAAAAGCGTGTGGAACTGGGCCGCGCCCTTGCCATGCGCCCACGCCTGCTGATGCTGGATGAACCGGTTGCCGGCATGAACCGCGAAGAAACCGAAGACATGGCGCGGTTCATTCTGGATGTGCAGGAAGAATTCGGCACAACCATTCTGCTGGTCGAACATGACATGCATCTGGTCATGGATATCTGCACGCATGTTGTTGTGCTGAATTTCGGCGCGCAGATTGCCAGTGGCCCGCCCGAAACCGTGCGCATGGATGCGGCCGTGATCGAAGCCTATCTGGGGGCGGCTGCATAATGGGGCAATTGCTGCAATTCACCATTAACGGGCTGATGGCGGGCGCGATCTATGCCCTGATTGCAGTTGGCATTGTGTCGGTGTTCAAGGCGACGCGGGTGGTCAATTTCGCGCATGGCTATCTGATTATGTTCGGGGCGTATTTCTATTTCACCTTTGCTGTGCTGGTGCCGCAGGCGGCTTGGGCACCGGACTGGCTGGCCAGTTGGCAGCCCGGATGGATGATGGACATGCGGGAAGGATTGCCGATGTTCTCGCCGCTGGCCGCGGTTCTGGACTGGCTGGCGAATGTGCCGCGCATTCTGCTGGGGCTTGCTGGCGCGCTGCTGTGCAATGCGGCGCTGGGGCTGGTGATCGAACGCACGCTGATGCGCCCACTGATGGGGCAGTCGGTATTCGCAATGATCATGCTGACCGTCGGGCTGATTTCCATATTATCGGGATCGGCGCAGCTGATCTGGACGTCGGATGCGGAATTCGTGCCCTCTCTGGCCCCGAATACGCCCATCCGGTTCGCCTTGTTCGGCCAAACGATCTTTCTGTTCGGGGCCGATCTGGCGAATATGGTGATTGCACTGCTGATCTTTGCAGGCATCGTGCTGATGGTGCGCTACACCAAATCCGGCATTGCCATCCGCGCCACGGCCGAAGATCAGTCCACCGCCTATTCAATGGGCATTTCCGTGCCGAAAGTGTTTTCGCGCGCATGGGTTCTGGCCTCGACCACGGGGGCGGTTGCCGGGGCCATTCTGGCCACGCGCAACGGTATATCGCCCGCGCTGGGGCTGTTCGGGTTCTCGGTTCTGGCGATTGTGCTGATGGGGGGCCTGGACAGTTATCTGGGGGTGTTTCTGGCGGCGATGATCGTGGGCGTTCTGGAAGCGCTGACGCAATGGCAACTGGGCGGCGAATGGGCCGGGATCGTGCCCTATGTCGCGGTGCTGGTTGTCATCCTGATCCGCCCGCATGGATTGTTCGGCGCAAAGGAGATCGAGCGCATATGATCACGGGCAATCTGAAAACCAGCTACGGCGCTGATGAACAGGTTCTGGACAACCGCTGGAAGCGCCTGTTTTTGTTCAGCGCGGTTCTGGGGCTGGGCGGCATTGCCGGGTTTGGAAATGATTACATTATTCTGATCGCCTGCCAGATGGGGATCATGGTCATCGCGGTGACCGGGGTGAATGTGGTTATCGGCTATACGGGCCTTATGTCGCTGGGGCACGCGGGTTTTGTGGCGATCGGGGCCTATGCCACAGTGATCTTTCACAATGCGGCGGGGGGCATCATCCCCGACGGGGTGCTGACACTTGTGGCAATCCCGTTTGCTGTGGCTGTGGCTGCGCTGGCTGGCATTGTGGTGGGGTTGCCATCGCTGCGGGTAAAGGGGCTGTATCTGGCAGTTGCGACATTAAGCGCGAACTTCATCATATTGTTTTTGATAGAGGAATCGTTTTCCGCGCCCTGGACCGGCGGCATGAATGGCATCAACACACCCACCCCCAACCTGTTGGGCTGGGCGCTGGACACGCGGCGCGAACAGTTCATCCTGATTGCTGCCCTTGCGGTTCTGGCATTGTTGGGTGCGCAGAATCTGTTCCGCACCCGCGTTGGCCGCGCCTTTATCGCCATCCGCGACCGCGATTATTCGGCGGAAATTCTTGGTATTTCGTTGTATCGCACGAAACTGACCAGCTTTGCGATATCGGCGGCTTATTGCGGGCTGGCCGGGGCGTTATTTGCCTATTTCTATGCGCGCATTCTTCCCGAACAGTTTGAATTGCAACTGTCGCTGATGCTGGTTGCGGCCATCATTGTGGGCGGGATGGGGCGTATGATGGGGCCGGTATTCGGTGTCATCATCATTGTCATGGTGCCTGAAGCGATCAAGGTCAGCTTTGGTGCGCTGGCGGGGGGCGGTGCCGAACTGGCGATGATCCGCGCGCCGTTGCAGGAAATCGCGTTCGGCGCGCTGATCGTGGGGTTTCTGCTGTTTGAACCATTCGGGATTACCCAGATCATGGACAGGGCCTTGCGCGCGCTGAACCGCTGGCCATTTGCCCGAGGCTAACTTTGCATGAGGGAGGATAAGAACATGCACCTGAAACGTCGTCAATTTCTGGCAACCACTGCCGCAGCCACAGCGGGCCTTGCGGCCCCCGTGACCCTGCGCGCCCAGGCGCGCGAATATGTCATCGGCGCATCACTGCCGCTTACCGGACCATTTGCCACCGCCGGGCAGATGGTCGCGCCCGCCCTGCGCATGTTTGAAGCGCTGGTCAATGAAGATGGCGGTATCGGCGGTGTGCCCATCCGCATCACCGCCGAGGATTCGGGCTATATTCCCGCCAATGCGCTGGCGAATTACCAGCGCGCACTGGCGACGGAACCCGATATGGTCATGTATTTCGGGGATTCGACGGGTTTCATGAAACTGGTTGCGCCGGAATTGCGCGGCGCGAATGCACGGCTTATGGGGTCCACCTCCTTCGCGTCGGAACTGGCGGACCCGGCGGGCAACCCGTATCAATACCTGCCCGGCCCATCCTATGAAGACCAGTTCGATATCCTGCTGCAACAGGTCAAGGACGAAGGTGGCAGCACAGTGGCCTTCATCTTCTCCAATACCGAATTTGGCCGTGACCCCATTGCCCATGGTCGTGCCAAGGCCGAGGAACTTGGCCTGCAGGTCGTACTGGAAGAATCCACCCGCGAACAGGGCGCGGATATTCCCACCCATGTCACCCGGCTGGCGCAGTCAGGCGCGGAATATTGCATATTGCAAGGCTATGTCACCGGGGTCTGGCCGCAACTGATTGGCGGCGCACGGCAATTCGGGCTGCCCACACGGTTCATGGGAACATTCTGGGGTATGGAAAACGCAATTGCCGACCGCGTGACCGCCGAAGCGGGGCCGATACTGGACGGTTATGCCGGTGTCATGCCCTACCGGTATTTCTATGACCCGGAACGCGGACCGGCCTATGAGCGTTTTGCCGCCTTCCAGAAAACCGCTTTTGTGGGCACGCCACTGGAAAACTACTTGCCGACCTGGGGTATTCAGGCGCTGTTTTCGCTGACCATCGGCGTCGAGGCATTGCGCCGTGTCGCAGACAAGGGGCTGGAACTGACCGCCGACAACGCCGCAGAAGCGCTGTCAGACCTGCGCGACTGGGACACGGGCGGGTTTTTCGGCGTTCCGGTCAGCATGGTGAACAACAAGATCGGCACAGGCCGTGTCTACCGCTATTCTGCCGAAACGCAGTTATTCGGGCCAAGTTCGGATTGGTTCACTGTGTAATCAACGCCATCAGGCGGGTGTCCGGCCATTTGGCCGGATACCGTCGGCAAGAGTGTTTTCGGGCAAGATGAAGGCGGTACAGTGCTGGAAATCGACGGGATAGAGGTGAACTATCACCACAGCATGCAAGCCCTGCGCGGGCTGTCCCTGCATGTGCCCGACGGGCAGATCGTGGCATTGCTGGGGTCCAACGGCGCGGGCAAGACCACCACCCTGAAGGCCGCGTCAAACCTGCTGCATCTGGAATTCGGGTCGGTCGATGCGGGCAGTATCCGGTTCCGGGGGCAGGATATCGGGCGTATGGCCCCCGATGCGCTGGTGCGGGCGGGGTTGTTTCATGTGCGCGAAGGGCGGCGCATATTCACGGAAATGACGGTGGAGGAGAACCTGATCGCCGCATCCTATGCGCTGGACGGGCGCGGATTGCGGCCCGCTTACGACAAGGTTTATGCGTTCTTTCCGCGACTGGCCGAACGGCGCAGGCAGATTGCGGGCTATTTATCAGGGGGCGAGCAGCAGATGCTTGCGTTCGGGCGGGCCATGGTGGCCTGTCCGCGCATGATCCTGATGGATGAACCGTCCCTGGGACTGGCCCCGAAGATCGTCACCGAGATATTCACCACCATCCGCCGCCTGAACGCCGAGGATGGCGTGACCATTCTGCTGGTTGAACAGAATGCGGCGGTGGCGCTGGGGGTGGCGCATTATGGGTATGTCATGGAACATGGCCGGATCGTTATGGAAGGGGACGCGAAGAAACTGCGCGATGACCCTGATATACAAGCGTTTTATCTGGGTACAGGTGCGGCGGGAAATGCCACGTCCTTCCGCGATGTGAAACATTACAAACGCCGCAAAAGGTGGCTGAGTTGACCGCGTTCCGTACCCTGTGTGGGCTGGTTGCAGATCACGCCCATGCCGCGCCTGCGGGTGTTGCCATGCGGCAGAAACGCCATGGCATATGGCAGGAACTGTCCTGGGCTGCGATGGCGGAAATCGCGGATGCGCTGGCAGCGGGGCTGATCGATATAGGCATGGCGCCGGGCGCGCATGTGGGTATCCTGTCCGAAAACCGGCGTGAATGGGTTCTGGCGCAGTTCGGGATCATGGCGGCGGGTGGCGTGACGGTCGGGATGTACCCGACCAGCCCGGCGGCGGAAATCCGGCATCTTGTCACCGCGTCCGACAGCAGTATCCTGTTTATTGAGGATCAGGAACAACTGGATAAAATCAAGGAATTGCAGGGCGAACTTCCGGTTCTGCGTCAAGTAATAATTCTGGACCCGAAAGGGGTGCGGGGCGAAACCCTGCTGAACCTGACCAGTTTTGACGCGCTTGTGGAACGCGGGCGCGCTGTACTGGCGCGGCACGGCGCAGAAATTGCCGCGCGCAAGGGCGGTATTTCGCCGGATGATACGGCGATGATGGTGTTCACATCCGGATCGACCGGTTTGCCGAAAGCGGCGGAAATCACGCATGGAAACCTGTGGGTGGCAGTTGAAATCGCGCAGGATATGTTCTGCGATTTTCCGGCAGGCACCAATATTCTAAGTTATCTGCCGCTGTGCCATATCGCTGAGCAGAACATCACTGTTGTCAACGCGGTGTCGGGGCGTCGTGTCATGAATTTCGGTGAAAGCCTGCGCACAGTCACACTGGATCTGCGCGATATTGCCCCGCAGATATTTTTTGGTGTGCCGCGGATATGGGAAAAGATGCAAAGCGCGGTACTGGTTCAGGCGCAGACCACGGGGCGGCTGCGGCGCATGCTGACACTTGCGGCACTACAAGGCGCGGCGCGGCGCGGCGCTGTGCCACGCCACGAATGGGCGCGCGGGGCGCGCGGGGCGCATTGGATCTGTGACATGCTGGTTTACCGGCATATCCGCGCCTATCTCGGCCTGTCGCGCTGTCGTTTCGCAATTTCCGCAGCAGCGCCCATTACACCTGAATTGCTGGCCTTCATGCGCGGGATCGGCGTTGATATCCGCGAAGCCTGGGGCATGTCCGAAACCACCGGGGCGGCCACGCTGCAACCCCCGTTCGGGGCATGTCTGGGGCGCGTTGGCCCGCCTTTGCGCGGGGTGGAGCTGAAAATCGCGCCGGATGGTGAATTGCTGGTGCGCGGTGGTATTGTGTTCAAGGGCTATTACCGCAACCCGGATGCAACGGCGGACACCCTGCGCGATGGCTGGTTGCATACAGGCGATGTGGCGCAAATGGAAAGCGACGGGTCGATCAGCATTATTGACCGCAAGAAGGACATCATGATCAATGCCGCCGGGAAAAACCTGTCGCCATCGCTGATTGAAAACACGCTCAAGGCGTCGCCCTATATCAAGGAGGTGATCGTTATTGCGGACCAGCGCCCGTATGTGACTGCGCTGGTGCAGATCGATTATGAAACAGTGCGGCTTTGGGCGGAAGGGCAGCAGCTATCCTATACGACATTCCGGTCGCTGGCAGAGGATGCGCGCGTGCGTGCCCTGATCGACGCAGAGGTTGCGCGCCTGAATGCCGGTCTGGCGCGGGTTGAGCAGGTGAAGAAAACCCATCTTCTGGTAAAGGAACTGGACCATGATGATGGCGAAGTGACCGCCACAATGAAAGTGCGCCGCGCATCGATAGCCAAAGCCTATGCGCGTGAAATTGATGCGATGTATGGTGATGGCGGGCCAGGATAGCGCCATTCAGCTTAAATAAGTGGCATATCTGTAGTGTGACGCACTTTTTTTAGCGTGTTTTGGGTGCGCGCTGCGGTTCTCGCGGCCTTGCCCCCTTGTTCAACCCCGCTTACGCTGCAATGCAGCACTTGTTGCAAGCCATAGTTGCAAGTTACAGGCGGGGCCATGAAGCTGCATATTGTCATCGTCGAACCGGACAAAGACCGCGCGCGGTTGATGATCGACAGTCTGCGCCCGCTGGGCCATGCGGTGACGGTTATTGCCGAAGCCACCGGGTTGGCGCGGCGTGTGCGCGACCTTGCGCCTGATATTGTCCTGATCGACATGGCGAACCCGTCGCGCGACACATTGGAGGAAATGACGCTTGCCTCTGGTCCGCTGGACCGGCCAGTGGCGTTTTTCGTGGACCGCACCGACCGCGACCTGACCCAGCAGGCCATAGAGGCCGGCGTTTCCGCCTATGTCGTGGACGGGTTGAAGCCCGAACGTGTGGCAACCGTGATGGATGCCGCGATCACGCGCTTCCAGATGTTCCGGCGCATGCGCACTGAACTGGAAACCACCCGCCGCGCACTGGAAGAACGCAAACTGATTGACCGCGCCAAGGGTATCTTGATGAAAGCGCGCGGGTTAAGCGAAGAAGACGCCTATGCGCTGCTGCGCAAAACTGCGATGGATCAGGGGCGCAAGGTGGCCGAAGTGGCCAGCGCTTTGGTGACCGCGGCGGGGTTGCTGTCATGAACCCGACACCGCTGCGACTGGGTTTTGTGCCGCTGCTGGATGTGGCGCCGATTGTGATTGCGCATGAAATGGGGTTTGCCGCCGCCGAAGGACTGGCGCTGGATCTGCGGCGCGCGCCGTCATGGTCCAGCCTGCGCGACATGCTGCTATGGGGGCAGGTGGATGCGGCGCAGATGCTGGCCCCTGTGCCTGTTGCGATGGCGCTGGGTCTGGGCGGGGCGTTTGCGCGGCTGGACATTCTGCAGGTCTTGTCGGTCAATGGCGATGTGCTGGGTGTGTCACAGGCGCTTGCGGCGCGGTTGCGCGATGCGGGGCATGATTTCGCCTTTATCGATGCGCAGGGGGCGGCGCGCGATCTTGCGCGCGCGGCGGGCGGGACATTGCGTATAGGGGTGCCGTTCCCGTTTTCAACGCATGTCGAACTGGTAACCTACTGGTTGCGCGACACCGGGCTGGACTATGAATTATGCACCATTCCGCCCCCGCGCATGGCCGACGCCCTTGCCGCGGGCGAGGTGGATGTCTTCTGCGTGGGAGAGCCGTGGGGGTCAGTCGCGGTCGAACTGGGCGCGGGCACATTGCTGCTGCCCAGCCGCGCGATATGGGCGGTTGCCCCTGAAAAAGTGCTGGCCGCGCGCCATGACTGGGTTTGTGCGAACCCTGCACTGACTGGGCGGATGATGCGCGCGATCTGGCGCGCTGCAAAATGGCTAAGTGCGCCCGGCAACCGTATGACCGCCTCTGATATTCTGGCGCGGGCCGAATATGTGAACGCCCCTGCCGAACTGCTGGAACGCGCCTTGCGCGGTGAGATGGTGATTTCCGACAAGGGGGAATTGCGCCAGGTGCCTGACATGATCCGGTTTTTCGATGGCGCGGCAAGTTTTCCATGGCGGTCACAGGCGGCGTGGTTCGCGGCCCGTATGGCAGACCGCCATGGGCTGGATGTGGCTGCCAGCATGCTTTCGGCCCGGGAATTATGCCGCACGGATCTGTATCGCGCGAATCTGCGCAGCGCAGGCGCGGATTTGCCCGGCGCATCCGCGAAGCTGGAGGGCAGCTTGCAGCACCCGACTGCGGTTGCGTCCGAACGTGGCCAGATGATTCTGCCACCGGATGCGTTTTTCGATGGCCAAGTTTTTGATCCTGACGCGCAGAATCGCTGAAATATTCAGCAAATCCGGGCAGCATTTCCAAAAAGACCATTTGACTGCCCCCATGCATTTGACGCTGCGCAACGCAACAGGCCATATGAAGAAGACCGAACCGGCAAGGATGTCGTTTCGATTTATGAACCGCCAATGATGGGGGTTTCGGGCACAGCCGCCTGACCGATCTGCGCAAACCATGCGTGGATACTGGTCGGCGGCTTTTTTCGTTTTTCGGTCCGTTCCAGACGCAATGGACCATAGCCACAGGATATAACCCATGATCCGCAAGCTACTTATGACAACATCTGCACTTGCCGCGATGACAGCGGCCCCGCTGCAGGCCGACAGTTTTCCCGAAATCGAGGATCTGACACTTGGCTTCATCAAGCTGACCGATATGGCACCGCTGGCCATCGCCTATGAAAAGGGCTTCTTTGAGGATGAGGGGCTGTTCGTCACACTGGAAGCGCAGGCCAACTGGAAGGTGCTTCTGGATGGTGTGATTGATGGCAATCTGCATGGCGCGCATATGCTGGCAGGCCAACCGCTGGCCGCGACCATCGGTTTCGGCACCGAAGCGCATATCGTCACACCCTTCGTGATGGACCTGAACGGCAACGCCACCACGGTATCCAACGAAGTCTGGGACCTGATGCGCCCGGCCATCCCGTCCGATGCCGACGGCCGCCCCGTGCACCCCATTTCCGCCGAAGCGCTGCGCCCCGCACTGGAGGCATTCGCCGATCAGGGGCGCCCGTTCAACATGGGCATGGTGTTCCCGGTTTCGACGCATAATTTCGAATTGCGCTACTGGCTGGCCGCCGGTGGCATTCATCCGGGCTTTTACAGTGCCGACAATATCAGCGGGCAGATTGGCGCGGAAGCGTTGCTGTCGGTCACGCCGCCCCCGCAGATGCCCGCAACACTGGAAGCAGGCACTATCAGCGGCTACACCGTGGGCGAGCCGTGGAACCAGCAGGCTGTGGCCATGGGCATTGGCGTACCTGTCGCAACGGATCTGGATATCTTTGCCACGCGCGCAGAAAAGGTACTGGGCCTGCGCGCTGATTTCGTGGAAGAAAACCCCAACACGGTCCGCGCCCTGACGCGCGCGCTTATTCGTGCGGCCATGTGGCTGGACGCCGACGACAACGCCAACCGCGACGAGGCCGTGCAGATCATCAGCCGCCCGAACTATGTCGGGGCCGACCCGGAAGTTCTGGCCAATTCCATGACCGGTACGTTCGAATACGAACAGGGCGACGTGCGTCCGGTGCCTGATTTCAACGTGTTCTTCCGCTATAACGCCAACTATCCCTATCTTTCGGATGCAGTGTGGTATCTGACGCAGATGCGCCGCTGGGGCCAGATCACCGAAGCGCAGTCCGATGAATGGTTCGCTGACGTGGCTGAGAGTGTCTTTCTGGCTGACCTGTTCATGGATGCCGCACAATCACTGGTCGATGACGGGCTGGCGCCTGCTGATGCCTTCCCCTTTGACACCGATGGTTACCGTGCGGTTGTGGACCACGCGATTGACGGCATTCCCTTCGATGGCCGGACCCCCAATGACTATATCGACAGCCTGCCGATTGGCCTGAAAGGCGATCAGCGCGTCATGGGAACCGAGGTGCAGGGCTAAGGCCCCGCATATCAGGAAAGGAGCAAATATCATGACCGCTATTGACCCGTCCGAATTGCATGCACAGCGCCGCGCGCGGCTGTTCACCCGTATCAACAAGCTGGATGGCTGGTTCAAGGTGCTGGGCCTGTCCTTCATGACCCCGCTTCTGCGCGCCGCCGCCGGGGACAACCCGCGCGCGCAGGGAAAACAGATATGGCAGTTGCTGGGCGTGCCATTGCTGGCGATTGCGGGCTTTCTGCTGCTCTGGGGGAATCTGGCGCCGCGCGTGGAAACATCGCTTGGGGCCATTCCCGATCCTGTGCAGGTCTGGGAACAGGTGCAGGTGCTGCATGGCGACCATGTGGCCGAACGCGCCCGTCAGACCGCATTTCTGGAACGACAGGAAGCGCGTAATGCCGACCTGATTGCCGCCGGGCAGGAAGACCGCGTGCGCGAACGCCCCTATACCGGCTCGCCCACCTATTATGACCAGATCTGGACATCGGTGCAGACCGTGTTCTTCGGCTTCATCATTGCTACGGCTGTCGCGGTGCCGCTGGGCATTGCGGCAGGGCTGTCGCCCACGACAAATGCCGCGCTGAACCCGTTGATCCAGATATTCAAACCCGTCAGCCCGCTGGCATGGCTGCCGATTGTCACGATGGTCGTGTCGGCTGTCTATGTCACGCAGGATGGCATGTTCTCGCGGTCCTTTCTGACATCAGCCATCACAGTGACGCTGTGTTCGTTGTGGCCCACGCTGATCAACACTGCGCTTGGTGTGGCCAGCATTGACCGCGATCTGATTTCTGTCAGCCGTGTGCTGAAGCTGAGCACCTGGACCAAGATCACACGGCTGGTGCTGCCATCTGCATTGCCACTTATCTTTACCGGGTTGCGGCTGTCGCTGGGTGTGGGCTGGATGGTGCTGATCGCGGCTGAAATGCTGGCGCAGAACCCGGGCCTTGGCAAATTTGTCTGGGACGAATTCCAGAACGGGTCATCCAGCAGTCTGGCCAAGATCATGGTTGCGGTCTTTACCATCGGGATCATCGGGTTCCTGCTGGACCGGTTGATGTATGCGCTGCAATCGCTTTTCACCTTCTCGAACAACAGGTAGAGCGCCATGACCATTCTTGAATTCAAAAATGTCTGCAAGGGGTTCGGCACCGGGCTGGAACGCAAGGAAGTGTTGAAAAACATCAACCTGAGTGTCAGGGAAGGCGAATTTCTGGCGATCCTGGGTTTTTCCGGCACTGGCAAGACCACGCTGATCAACCAGATCGCCGGGCTTGCACAGCCCGACAGCGGGCAGGTTCTGTTTAACGGCCGGCCCATCACCGGGCCGGGGCCGGAACGCGGGCTGGTGTTCCAGTCCTATTCGCTGATGCCATGGCTGACAGTGGCGGGCAATATCGCGCTGGCGGTGGATGCGGTGCATAAATCCGCAAGCCGCGCCGAACGTACGGCGATGGTGGACAAGTTCATCGGCATGGTGGGGTTAAGCCACGCCAAAGGGCGGCGCCCGGCGGAATTGTCGGGTGGCATGCGCCAGCGGGTTTCCGTGGCGCGCGCGCTTGCCATGAACCCCGCAATGCTGCTGCTGGATGAACCGCTTTCGGCACTGGATGCGCTGACCCGCGCCAATCTGCAGGATGAAATCACCCGGATATGGCAGGCGGATCAGAAAACCGTGGTGCTGATTACCAATGACGTGGATGAAGCACTGCTGCTGGCAGACCGCATCGTCCCGCTGAACCCCGATGGGACATTGGGGCCGGCCTTCGCGGTGGATATTGCGCGCCCGCGTGCGCGCACGGCAATGAACCATGACGCGGCGTTCAAGAAACTGCGCGCCGACGTGACCCGCTATCTGATGGATGTGGGCATTGCCGCCAAGTTGGCCGAAACCCGGACCCTGCCGCAGATAACCCCCATTCACGGCACACCCAAAGCCTATGCCACTGCGGCCCAAAGCCCGCTGGAAGACAAATATCTGGAATTTTCGCAACTGTCCAAAGTGTACCCGACGCCCGAAGGGCCACTGACAGTGGTGGACCGGTTTGACCTGAAGATGAAGAAGGGCGAATTCGTCAGTCTGATCGGCCATTCCGGTTGCGGAAAATCCACTGTGCTGACAATGGCTGCGGGCCTGAATGAAATATCAGGCGGCGCGATCAAGCTGGACGGGATGGAAGTGCGCGGCGCAGACCCCGAACGCGCCGTGGTGTTTCAGGCACCAAGCCTGTTTCCGTGGCTAAGCGCGAAAGAGAATGTCGCCATCGGTGTGGATCGCGTCTATCCGCGCGCCAGCCGGGCAGAGCGCCAGGATGTTGTCGAATATTATCTGGAACGTGTGGGCCTGGGCGATTCCATGGACCGGCAGGCGGCGGATCTGTCCAACGGCATGAAACAGCGTGTGGGCATCGCGCGGGCCTTTGCCCTGTCGCCCAAGCTGCTGCTGCTGGATGAACCTTTCGGGATGCTGGACAGCCTGACGCGGTGGGAATTGCAGGAAGTGCTGATGGAAGTGTGGTCGCGCACCAAAGTCACCGCAATCTGTGTGACCCATGATGTGGACGAAGCTGTCCTGCTGGCCGACCGTGTGGTGATGATGACCAATGGCCCGCAGGCGCGCATCGGCAAGATCGTGGATGTGAACCTGCCGCGCCCGCGTACCCGCAAGGCGCTTCTGGGCCATCCGGACTACTATGACTACCGCGCCGAAGTGCTTCAGTTTCTTGAAGATTACGAACATGGCGCACATAAGAAGAAGGAAGCCGCGTGATGAAGAAACGACTTGTTGTCATCGGCGCGGGCATGGCCTCGGGGCGGGTGCTGGAGCATCTTCTGGACCATGATCCGCAGGGCTGGGATGTGACCCTGTTCAATGCTGAACCGCGCGGCAATTACAACCGCATCATGCTGTCGCCAGTTCTGTCGGGCGAAAAGACCTATGAGGAAATCGTCACCCATGACGATGCCTGGTATGCTGATCGCGGCGTGACCTGCCGCTTTGGCGAATCCATCGTCAGGATCGACCGCGCACGCAGGATTGTCTATTCCAACGAAGGCGGCGCGCCTTATGACAAGCTGCTGATCGCCACGGGTTCCGCGCCGTTCATCATTCCGGTGCCGGGCAAGGATTTGCCCGGTGTTGTGACTTACCGCGATCTGGATGACACCAATGCGATGATTGCCGCGTCCGCCAACGCGGGCGGCAAGGCGGTCGTCATCGGCGGCGGGTTGCTGGGACTGGAGGCCGCGGCAGGGCTGAAGCTGCGCGGCATGGATGTCACTGTCATTCACCTGATGGGCCATCTGATGGAACGCCAGCTTGACCCGGCGGCAGGGTATCTGCTGCAAAAAGATCTGGAAGCGCGCGGAATTGCTGTGCATTGCAAGGGCGCGACCAAGGCCATTCTGGGTGCCGACCGTGTGGAAGCGGTACTGCTGGAAGATGGCACGGTCTATGACGCTGATCTGGTCTGCATGGCTGTGGGTATACGACCTGAAACCCGCCTTGCCACGGATGCCGCGCTGGAAGTGGCGCGCGGTGTTGTCGTGAATGACCATATGGTGACATCGGACCCTGACATTCTGGCCGTGGGCGAATGTGTCGAACATGACAGCCAGCTTTTCGGGCTGGTTGCGCCGCTTTATGATCAGGCCAAGGTCGTGGCGAACGGCCTGCTGGGGCAGGATGCAAAGTTCCGGCCTGTGCAGACGGCCACCAAACTGAAGGTTACGGGCGTTGATCTGTTCAGCGCAGGTGATTTTGCCGATGCCGAGGGGCGCGAAGATATCGTGTTCCGTGACCCGGCGCGCGGCGTCTACAAACGGCTGGTCATTGAACAGGACCGGCTGATCGGTGCGGTCATGTATGGCGACACCGGTGACGGGTCGTGGTTCTTCGGCCTGATCAAGGACGGCACCGACATAACCGATATGCGCGACACGCTGATTTTTGGCCCCGCCTATCAGGGAGGAACCGGCGCGGACCCTTTGGCAGCCGTTGCAGCCTTGCCGCTTGATGCGGAAATCTGTGGCTGTAACGGCATTTGCAAAGGCACTATCGTCACCGCAATCGAAGGGGGCGCCACCACGCTGGCCGATATCAAGGCGCAGACCAAGGCCAGCGCGTCCTGCGGCACCTGCACCGGGCTGGTGGAACAGGTTCTGGCCAGCACATTGGGCGATGCGTTCCAGATGCCCGCAGCCCAACCCATGTGCGGCTGCACGGATCTGACGCATGAAGACGTGCGTCGCCTGATCAAGGCGCGCGAATTGAAATCCATGCCCGCTGTCATGCAGGAACTGGGCTGGAAAACATCCTGCGGCTGCCATGTCTGCCGCCCCGCGCTGAATTTCTATCTGCTGGCCGACTGGCCGGAGGATTACACCGATGACGCGCAAAGCCGGTTTGTGAACGAACGCAACCATGCCAATATCCAGAAGGACGGCACCTATTCGGTGGTGCCGCGCATGTGGGGTGGTATGACCAACCCGCGCGAATTGCGCGCCATTGCCGATGCGGCGGATAAATACGACATTCCGGCAGTCAAGGTCACCGGCGGGCAGCGCATTGACCTGCTGGGTGTGCAGAAAGAAGACCTGCCTGCAATCTGGTCGGACCTGAATGCGGCGGGGCTGGTGTCGGGGCATGCCTATTCCAAGGGGCTGCGCACAGTGAAAACCTGTGTCGGGACTGATTTCTGCCGCTTTGGCACGCAGGATTCCACTGGGCTTGGCATCAAGCTGGAAAAACGCCTGTGGGGGTCATGGACACCCCATAAGGTGAAACTGGCCGTGTCGGGCTGTCCGCGCAACTGCGCCGAGGCAACCTGCAAGGATGTGGGCATCATCTGTGTCGATTCCGGCTATGAAATCGGCGTGGGCGGTGCGGCTGGCATGGATCTGAAAGAAGTGGAACGTCTGGCCAAGGTTGCAACCGAACAGGACGCGATCGACATGACTGTGGCCTTTGTCCAGCTTTACCGCGAACACGCGAAATACCTGGACCGGCCCTATAAATGGCTGGCCAAGGTGGGGCTGGACTGGGTGCAGGCGCAGATTGTCGATGATGCAGAAAACCGCGCGGCACTGATCGAACGGTTCGACCTGTCACAGACCATCTATCAGCGCGACCCATGGGCGGAACGCGCAACCCCGCAGGCGCATCAGGCGTTTGGCCCCCTGGCAGATCTGACGAAGGAGGCTGCGGAATGAACTGGCTTGATATTGGTGCATTGAACGATATTCCGCAGCGCGGGGCGCGCGTGGTGAAAACCGTGCATGGCTGCGTGGCCGTGTTCCGCACAGGCGATGATCAGGTCTTTGCCATTGACGACCGCTGCCCGCATAAGGGCGGGCCACTGTCGGAAGGGATTGTGCATGGTCATGCTGTGACCTGCCCGTTGCATAACTGGGTTTTCTCGCTCGAAACCGGAATGGCGCAGGGCGCGGATGAAGGGGCGGTTGCAACCTATCCGGCGCGGGTCGAAGGCGGGCGCATCCTGCTGGATGCTGCACAATTGCTGAAGGGCAGGGCGGCATGACGGGTGCCATCCGCACGACCTGTCCCTATTGCGGTGTGGGCTGCGGCGTGCTGGCGACACCCGATGGCAAGGGCGGGCTGTCCGTCCGGGGTGACCCTGACCATCCGGCGAATTTCGGGCGGTTATGTTCCAAGGGCACGGCACTTGGCGAAACGCTGGGGCTGGATGGGCGCATCCTGACCCCGCTGGTCGGGGGCGCATCTGCGACATGGGATCATGCGCTGGATCTGGTGGCGCAGCGTTTTAGCGACACTATCCGCGATCATGGACCAGATTCCGTGGGGTTTTACCTGTCGGGGCAAATGCTGACGGAAGATTATTACGCCGCCAACAAGCTGATCAAGGGCTATATCGGCACTGCCAATGTGGACACCAATTCGCGTCTGTGCATGGCGTCATCCGTGGCGGGGCATAAGCGTGCCTTCGGGTCTGACACCGTGCCCGGCACCTATGAAGATCTGGAACAGGCCGATCTGGTGGTGCTGGTGGGCAGCAATCTGGCATGGTGCCATCCGGTTCTGTATCAGCGTCTGGTCGCAGCCAAACAGGCGCGCGGCACAAAGGTTGTGGTGGTGGACCCGCGCCGCACGGCAACCTGTGACATTGCCGATCTGCATCTGCGGCTTGCACCGGGGTCGGATGCGGCGCTGTTCAACGCGGTGCTTGTGGCACTGGCAGATCGCGGCGCTTTGGACCGCGACTATATCGCGGGCCATGTCAGCGGCTTTGACGATGCGCTTAGCGCTGCGCGGTCCTCCAGCTCTGCCATGACCGGGCTGGACCGGGCGGAGCTGGCGACTTTTCTGGACTGGTTCACGACAACCGAGCGCGTGGTGACAGTCTACAGTCAGGGGATCAACCAGTCCGAAAGCGGCACGGACAAGGTGAACGCAATTCTGAACTGCCATCTGGCCACGGGCCGTATCGGGCACCCCGGCATGGGACCGTTTTCCGTCACCGGCCAGCCCAACGCCATGGGCGGGCGCGAAGTGGGGGGGCTGGCCAATATGCTGGCCTGCCATCTGGATATTGAAAACGCGGCTCACCGCGCCGCGGTTCAGGGGTTCTGGGCCAGCCCCACCATTCCCGCCAAACCCGGCCTGAAAGCGGTCGAGATGTTTGACGCGGTGGCCCAAGGCCGGATCAGGGCATTATGGATCATCCACACCAACCCGGCCGTGTCCATGCCCGATGCCGATGCCGTGGCGCGCGCCATCAAGGGCTGTGATTTCGTTGTGGTCAGCGATGTGACCGGGACCGACACAACGCGGCTGGCCGATGTGGTTCTGCCAGCAACTGCATGGGCCGAAAAATCTGGCACTGTCACCAATTCCGACCGCACCATCAGCCGCCAGCGTGCGGTCCTGCCCGCCCCCGGTCAGGCGCGCGATGACTGGCGCATGATTGCAGATGTGGCCGCGCGGATGGGCTGGGGCGGTGCATTTGGCTGGGACAGCGCGGGCGCGGTGTTTCGGGAATACGCGCAATTGTCAGGGATTGCAGGTGATCTGGGCCGCGATTTTGACATTTCCGGGCTGGCACAGGCCGATTATGACACATTGCCGCCCACCCGCTGGCCGGTCAATGCGCGCCAGCAGGGTGGGCGGTTCTTTGGCGCGGGCGGGTTTTTCACGCCGGATGCGCGCGCGCGCTTGCTGCCCATCACGCCCCGCTTGCCTGCGGCAAAAACCGGCGCGCGCTATCCGTTCCGGCTGAATACCGGGCGCATCCGCGACCAGTGGCATACGATGACACGCACGGCCCTTGCGCCGCGCCTGAACCAGCATATCGCTGAACCGTTTCTGGAAATTCACCCGGATGATGCGCGCGAACTGGGCCTTGAAGCTGCCACGCTGGCGCGGGTCAGCAGCCCGCAGGGGCAGGCCGTTCTGCGTGTCGCCATAACCGACAAGGTGCAGCGCGGGCAGGTTTTTGCCCCCATGCACTGGACGGGCGACACGGCCCCGACCGGGCGGGTTGATGCACTGGTGGCCCCGGTGACGGACCCGGTATCAGGCCAGCCGGAAAGCAAGGCATCGGTCGTGGCCATCGCACCGCTGAACCCGGCATGGTACGGGTTTGCCGTGTCCGGCGGGGCGCAAGTTCCGGATGCAACCTATTGGGCGCGCGCGCGCCATGCGGGGGGCTGGCGCAGCGAACTGGCCGGGATGGAAATACCCGACGATTGGGAAGCCTATGCGCGCGCGCTGTTCAACCTGCCCGACGCCACCTGCCTGAGTGTCGCAGACCGCAAGCGCGGCACACATCGGCTGGCCTTCATGCAGGACGGGCGCGTATTGGCCGCGCTGTTCACGGCCCCCGAACCTGTGGAACTGGCGCGCGGGCATGTCGCCGCACAGATCGGGGCAGAAGGGGCGGGCCTTCTGGCGGGCCGTCCTGCCCAGGGCCAGCCCGATCCCGGGCCGATTGTCTGCGCCTGCCTGAATGTCGGGCTGAACACGATCACGCAGGCGATTGCGGCGCAACAGCTGACAAGCATTGAACAGATCGGTGCCGCACTTCAGGCTGGCACATCCTGCGGATCATGCAGGCCGGAACTGGCGGCATTGCTTGGCCCCCCGAAGCTGGAGGCCGCAGAATGACCCTTGCGCCTTATATCCATGCCATGGGGCGGGGGCCGGGACGCGCGCGCAACCTGTCACAGGCCGAAGCAGAACAGGCGATGACCCTGATCCTGCAGGGGCAGGCGGACCCCCATGCCGTTGGCGCACTTCTTATGCTGATGCGCTATCGCGGTGAAATACCTGCTGAAATCGCGGGATTTGTGCAGGCATTGCGCGCGACCTTGCCGGAAATGCCGCAGGTTGACCTTGACTGGCCCAGCTACGCGGCGGGGCGCACGCGCGGGCTGCCATGGTTCCTGCTGTCAGCAAGGCTGGTTGCCAGCACCGGCGCGCGCGTATTGCTGCATGGCTGGAATTCGCATCAGTCGGACGGGGCAGATGTGCGGGGCGCATTGAACGCTGCGGGCATTACGCAGGCGAACAGCCTGTCTGATCTGGCGCATGTGCTGGATCAGCATGCAATCGCCTATCTGCCGCTGGAAATTCTTAGCCCGCGTGCGCTGGAACTGCTGAACCTGCGGCAGGTTCTGGGGCTGCGGTCCTGTGTCAACACGGTGTTGCGTGTGCTGAACCCGGCGGGGGCGGGTGCTGCCGTGCAAGGGGTGTTCCATCCGCCATACCGGGGCTTGCAACAGGCCGCTGCGCACCTGCTGGGGCAGCGTGATCTGTGCATTCTGAAGGGGGGTGGCGGCGAATTCGAACGCAACCCCACGAAGGATGTGCAGGTGTTCCGGCTTGTTGGCGGGCAGGCTTTGGAAACCACGTTGCCGGCCCTTCTGCCGGAACCACGCCGCCTGCCGGGGGCAGACTATCCGCTGAGTGCATTGCAGGATCTGTGGTCCGGCGGAACTTGTGATCCATACCTTGAACAGCTTGTCACCGGCACGGCTGCGGCAGCGCTGATGGCGCTGGGGCACGCACCGGATGCCGCGCATACCCTTGCAACGGCGCATTGGGCGCAACGGGATTGCCTGATTTCCACCTGAACAACATCCAAAGCGGGGTCTGCCATGAAAACCTTTCCGATGTTTCTGCAAATGACCGGTCGCCGCGTTGTTATCGTCGGCGGTGGCGAACAGGCCGCGCAGAAAGCGCGCCTGATGCTGAAAACCGACGCGCAGATCGTGCTGGTGGCCGCGGTGCTGGATGACGAACTTGCCGCGATGGTCACCGCAGGACGCGCTGTGCAGGTCACCACCCTGTCGGTGGATGTATTCCGTGGTGCGGCGCTGGTCTTTGTAGGGACCGGGTGCGTCGGTCTGGACTACGCCGCCCATGCGCTGGCCAAGGCTGCGGGCGCGGTCGTCAATGTGGTGGACCAGCCCGCACTTTGCGACGCGGTCACGCCCTCTATCGTGGATCGTGATCCGGTTGTGGTTGCCATCGGCACCGAAGGCACGGCACCTGTTCTGGCGCGTCAGATCAAAAGCAGACTGGAAGCGCTGCTGGAACCCGAGCTTGGCGGGTTTGCCGCGCTGGCAGGACGGCTTCGCACAGCGGTGGCGCGTGCGATTCCGCGCGCAGAGCGTCGTGCCTTCTGGGACTGGGCATTCGACGGGCCAGCGCGTGCCGCATATGCCCGGGGCGCGGCGCGCGACGCGGCGAGCTTGCTGAAAGCGGCCATTTCCGAAGGCGGGCAGGGTGCGCGTCCGGGGCGTATTGCGCTTGTCGGTGCCGGGCCGGGGGCTGCTGATCTGTTGACCTTGCGCGCGGTACGGCAGATGCAACAGGCGGATGTGATATTCTATGACCGGCTGGTTGACCCGTCGGTTCTGGAACTGGCGCGGCGTGATGCGGAACGTGTGTTTGTCGGCAAGGAGGTGGGCGCCTGCGCCTGGCCGCAAGACCGTATCAACGCGGTCATTATTGCCGCTGCTCGTCAGGGCAAACAGGTGGTGCGCCTGAAATCAGGGGATCCGTGCATCTTTGGCCGCGCAACTGAAGAACTGGACGCGGCGCGTGCGGCGGGCATTGCAGTTGAAATCATACCGGGGGTGACAGCGGCCAGTGCCGCAGCGGCCAGTCTGGGACATGCACTGACCGAACGTGGCCAGACCGACCGGCTGATGCTGGCAACCGCCACCTGCCAGCCCGGCGACCCCGATCCCGACTGGCGCAGTATGATCGCGCCGGGCACGACACTTGCGGTATATATGGGGGTCGCCAGGGCGCATCAGGTGGTGGCAGGCATGCGCCAGGCAGGGGTGCCGATGGGGTTGCAGGTTGAGATTGTCGCGCAGGCATCGACCCCGCAGGAACGGATTCTGAACTGCGTTCTGGGCGAGTTGCCGGAATTCATTGCGCTGCAAGCAGTTGAAAACCCTGCTATCATCCTGATCCGCTGGCCCAAGTTAAGACAGGCATCGCTGCATCAGATTGCCGGACATTGCGCCTAGGGTGTCCGTCTGCAGGGCAGGTTGCACAGATTGCGGAATTTCATGGCCCGGACCCGCAATCTTGGCTTGCATCGCCTTCCCACCTTACGATACATGGCCCTAGCCGGAGAGGTGGCCGAGTGGTCGAAGGCGCACGCCTGGAAAGCGTGTAGGCGGGAAACCGTCTCGCGGGTTCGAATCCCGCTCTCTCCGCCATTACCTATATAGTTGATTGAATTCATAAAATAATACTGACTCCCATTCCTGGGGCCTGCCGGTATTGCGGATGTCAGGGCGTGTGTTCACTGTTGGTGCATGGTGCCTGCGTGGAATGTATCCCTCCAGTGCGGGCGTGTCGCGCGCGGGCGGGGCGGTTGTCCTAAAGCCTCGAGCCTTTAACTTGATCCATATCCTGCTTCGCAGCAGTAATTCCAGCATTCCTGCGGTGTGAACAGATCGCAGACTTCGGCGAGTGCGTCGAACATCTGGTCGAATGTTCTGGCCCCG
>NZ_JAQZSM010000016.1 GCF_028745735.1 Roseinatronobacter alkalisoli | reverse complement strand
AATCCATGCTCCTAAATCTCGCACTCAGACCAGAACCAAACTCGCATCCAGTCAACCGATCCAAGACCCAACAACGTTCCCGCCGCCGGTGAAGCGCTATCTAGGCAATCAACCAAATACACGCAAGTATAAAATGATCATCCGGCGCAAAAATCTACCCTAACACACGAATATGACCGTTTCTTGAACATATCATGCACGATACGGCGGCCTGGCTTTGCGAAAATTACGACGCCCATGGGGGAATCTGACCTGCATAGCCGGATGAAAGGGAATCGCCACACCGGATCGCGAATCCATGCAGGTGCCAAATCCCTGTCGCAGCGCCCTGCCCCGGGGAGATCGCAGAATCACGGCTGAATCCCTGCCGGATCATCGCCGGATTTACACAACACTGTTACTGGAAATCGGGGACATGGCGCGCTTAGGCGCGATGTGGGGTTTGTAAACAGCGCTCAAGAAAACTTGTTCGTCATCCGGAACCGGACCCCCGCCGTATTCCCGACATCATCACAACGATGAAACATGGAGGATACACTATGATGAAATCGACCCTCAGCACATTGGCCGTGGTCGCGGCGTTTTCGACACCTGCCTTTGCAGGCAGCCACAGCCACAGTCAGGACATTGTCGATATCGCGGCGGGTAATGAGACCTTCTCGACGCTGGTTGCAGCCGTCACTGCCGCAGGGCTGGTGGACACGCTGAAAGGGGACGGGCCGTTCACGGTCTTTGCGCCCACCGATGACGCTTTTGCGGCCTTGCCCGAAGGCACGGTAGAGGCGCTGCTGGACGATATTCCGACCCTGACCGCCATACTGACCTATCACGTCATCCCCGGCGCGGTCATGTCGGGAGACCTGACTGACGGGATGATGGCCGAAACCGTGAATGGCCAGTCTGTCACCATCGGTGTCGGCGACATGGTTACCGTGGATGGCGCAACTGTCATTCAGGCAGATATCGCCGCCAGCAATGGCGTGATCCATGTAATCGACAGTGTTATCATGCCGGAATGACCGCAGTCTGAGCAGATGCCGGTTCACATGGCATCAGGGCGGGCGGCTGATTGGCCGCCCGCTTTGTCATGTCGTTATGCCCGGAAGTTGCGCACAGTATCGACCATCAGCGCGACATTTTCAGGGTCGGCATCAGGGGTAATCCCATGCCCGAGGTTGAAGATATGCGGCCCTTTGCTGAAAGCACGCACAACGCGCGTTGTCGCATCCACCAGCGCCTGCCCGCCTGTGACCATATGACTGGACGCCAGATTGCCCTGCACGCAGCCATCACATTGCACATGTTCCGCCGCCCATTCAGGTGTCACCGAATTGTCGATGGCGACGCAATCCGCGCCCGTCGCCCGGCCAAACCCAATATAGGCATCGCCCGCTTCGCGCGGGAAGGCGATGACCGGAATTCCGGGGTGGCGTTCCTTTATGGCGGCGATGATCTGGCGGGCGGGCTTCAGCGCGTAGCGCGTGAAGGCATCGCCCTTCAGCGACCCGGCCCAACTGTCGAAAATCTTGACGACTTCGGCGCCTGCCTGAATCTGCATCGACAGGTATTCGATTGTCGCCAATGTGATGCGGTCCATCAGGGCGTCAAATGCTTCCGGTTCAGCCTCGCGCAGCTTGTGGGCCGGTCCCTGATCCGGTGTGCCGCGGCCTGCAATCATATATGTCGCAACCGTCCATGGTGCGCCCGCGAAACCGATCAGGGTGGTTTCCTGCGGCAATTCGCGCGCCAGAATGCGCAGGGTTTCATAGACCGGCGACAGGGTTTCATGAATTGCATCCACCGGCTTCAACGCATCGACCCCGGCACGATTGATGATCGGTGACAGGCGCGGCCCTTCGCCGGTCACAAACCACAGATTGGACCCAAGCGCCTGCGGTACAAGCAGAATGTCGGCAAACAGGATCGCGGCGTCAAACCCGTAGCGACGGATCGGCTGCAATGTAACTTCGGCAGCCAGTTCGGGATTATAGCACAGCGACAGGAAATCCCCGGCCTGCGCCCGCGTGGCACGATATTCCGGCAGGTAGCGGCCCGCCTGTCGCATCATCCAGATTGGCGGCGTCGGCAGCGTCTCTCCTGCGAGGGCGCGCAATATTGTCTTGGTCGGGGCAGGTGCGGTCATGCGGCTACTTCTCCTTGAATGGGTTCCTCGTCCCAAGCCGCACCCTTGTTGTCAAGCCCGCAGGACAGTCTGCGCTTGTAAGGACAAAACCGCAGCGCTAATCAGGGGCCATGACACATGCATACCCGACCCCCGACACGCCCTTAAAAATCGGCACGCGCGGCTCCCCGCTGGCGCTGGCGCAGGCCTATGAAACGCGCGCGCGGCTTATGGCCGCATTCGACCTGCCGGAGGGGGCATTTGCCATTGTCGCCATCAAGACGACAGGCGACGACCGCAGCCTGATCGACGCTGACCGCCCCCTGAAAGAAATCGGCAACAAGGGTCTGTTCACCAAGGAAATCGAAGAGGCGATGCTGAACGGGCATATCGACATTGCCGTGCATTCCATGAAGGACATGCCGACGGAGCAACCCGACGGGCTGGTACTGGACTGCTACCTTCCGCGCGAAGATGTGCGCGATGCGTTTGTGTCACGCCATGCGGCCTCGCTGGCAGACTTGCCGGCGGGCGCTGTTGTCGGCACGTCCAGCCTGCGGCGCAAGGCGCAACTGCTGAACCGCCGCCCCGACCTGAAGGTCGTCGAATTCCGCGGCAATGTGCAGACGCGCCTGTCCAAGCTGGACAATGGCGTGGCGGATTGCACCTTTCTGGCCATGGCAGGCCTGAACCGCCTGAACATGGCAGATGTCGCCAGTTCCGCCATCGCCCCCGAAGACATGCTGCCCGCCATCGCCCAGGGGGCTATCGGCATTGAATGGCGTCAATCCGACGACCGCATAACCGAAATGCTGGCACAGCTGCATGACACGCCCACGGGCCAAAGGCTGGCTGCGGAACGCGCCTTTCTGGCCGGTCTGGACGGATCATGCGAAACGCCGATTGCGGGCCTTGCAGTGATAGATGGTGGCGAAATCTGGTTGCGCGGTGAAATCCTGCGCCCCGACGGCTCCGACCGCCTGTCCGATGAAGGGCGCGCGCCGCTGGCCGATGCCGCCCTTCTGGGGCAGGAACTTGCCGCCAGACTGCGCGCGCGGGCACCTGCGGGCTTCTTCGACTGGCACTGACCCGCACCGCTGCGCGCGCATATAGCGCCATTCATATGCTATCACTGGCAAGTTGAACCCGCGCCGCTTATCTATGGATCAGCAGATCAAGGGGCAGGCATGGCATCACGCAGGTTGACATACGGGCTGATCAATAGCGTCGAAAGCGCTGGCGCCAGCGTGACGGGGGCCTTGTCCGGCGTGTTTTCCGAACCCGCGCTGCGGCTGGGGGTCACTGGCCTGTCAGGGGCAGGCAAGACTGTGTTCATCACCTCGCTGGTCGCCAACCTGCTCGATCGCGGGCGCATGGGCCGGATGCAGGCTGTTGCCGGGGGCCATGTAGAAGCCGCCTTCCTGCAACCGCAACCAGATGACACATTGCCACGGTTCGACTATGAAAAACACCTCGCAGCCCTGACCGGCCCGGCACCATTCTGGCCGGAAGGGACACGCCATATCTCGCAGTTACGGCTGTCATTTCGCGTGCGCCCAGCGGGGATTCTGGCAGGTATCCGGGGCAGCCGCATCCAGCATATCGACATTATCGACTACCCCGGCGAATGGCTGCTGGATCTGGTGCTGCTGGACAAAAGCCATGCGCAATGGTCCACAGAAACGCTGGCGCGCATGCAAAACCGCCCCTATGCAGCGGAATTCCTGACCCGACTGGCCGCAACCGGCCCCACCGCCCCACATGATGAAGCGACAGCGCTGGCCCTGACGGACTCTTTCACCACCTATCTTCATGCAGCGCGTGCCAATGGCCTGCCCGACATCACCCCCGGCCGGTTGCTGCTGCCCGGAGAACTGGCAGGCTCGCCGGTGCTGACTTTTATTCCCATGGCGGGCACTGGCGGGCGCGGGTCGCTAGGGCGCGAAATGGCGCGCAGGTTCGATGCCTATAAGGCGCAGGTCGTGCGCCCCTTCTTTCGCAACCATTTCGCCCGCATCGACCGTCAGGTCGTGCTCGCCGATGTGCTGGGGGCCATCCATGCCGGACCGGAAGCCGTGGACCGGCTGGGCCAGACGCTAAGCGAATTGCTGTCCGCGTTTCGGCCCGGGCGCAACGCATTTCTTCTGCGGCTTCTGGGCAGCAAACGGGTCGAACGCATACTCTTTGCCGCTACCAAGGCTGATCATCTGCACCACAGCCAGCACCCCCGCCTGAGTGCGATTACAACAGCCCTGCTGCGCCAGTCCCGCGACCGTGCGGAATTCGCCGGTGCCCGCACCAAGGCGCTGTCCATCGCCGCCCTGCGCACCACGGTTGAGGAACAGCATGACCGCAACGGCCAGATGCTCGATTGCGTGCGCGGCAAACTTCTGGACAGCGGCAAACAGGCCGCATTCCATGCGGGCGACCTCCCCGCTGACCCGATGCAGATCATCGGCCAGTCGGGGCATGACACCCAACGCTGGCTGAATGGTGACTACCGGATCATGCAATTTGCCCCTGCCGCCCTGACCCGCGCCCCCGGCGACGGGCTTCCCCATATCCGGATGGACAGCGCGGCCGAATTTCTGATCGGGGATCTTCTGACATGAATGACCGCAAGCCTTTTCTTGTTGAACTGGATGACAACAATCCACCCGCAAGCCCTGACACAGCCCCCCCGCTGCCCGATGACGAAGGTCCGCCGCAACAGGCCGCCAGCGGGCGCGCAATGTTGCTTGCCATGCGCGGGGCGCGTGCGCGCCTGACACTCTGGGCAAAACTGGGCTGGGCGGGCTTCGCGGGCTTCATGACCATTGCCCTCTCGGTCACGGCCTGGGACTTCATAACCAGCCTTGTCGCGCGCAGTGAATTGCTGGGGTATATCGCCCTTGGCCTGCTGACCCTTCTTGTCGCGGCGGCATGCGCCTTAGCGCTGCGCGAATGGGCCGGTATCCGCCGCCTGCACCGGATCGACCGGCTGCGCCAGCAAGCCGGGCACGCCCGCGCAGAAAATGACCGCGCAGGCGCGGCGCAAACCCTCACTGCGCTGATGGGGCTTTACGCCAGCAGGCCGGATATGCGCTGGCCATGCGAACGCATGTCCGAAACCGCCCCTGACCAGCTTGATGCGGAATCGCTGCTCGATCAGGCAGAAGCCACACTTCTGGCCCCGCTCGACGCCGCCGCCCGCCTTCAGGTCGAAGCATCCGCCCGACAGGTCGCACTGCTGACCGCCATGATCCCTCTTGCACTGGTTGATGTGATCGCAGCACTTGTCACCAATCTGCGCATGATCCGCCGGATTGCCGAAATCTATGGCGGGCGGGCGGGTACATTGGGCAGTGTCCGGCTGCTGCGCGGGGTCATCACCCATCTTCTGGCAACCGGGGCCGTCGCAGTGGGCGAAGACATGATCGGCGCTGTCGCTTCCGGTGGAATCGTGTCGAAACTGTCGCGCCGCTTTGGCGAAGGGGTCGTCAATGGGGCGCTGACTGCGCGTCTGGGCATTGCCGCAATCGAAATCTGCCGCCCCCTGCCTTTCCGGACACTGCCCCGCCCACGCACCAGCACCATCATGCGCCGCGCAGTCAGTGGCCTGTTCGACAAGGCAACCTGATTTCACGCTGGCCCAAATATCCACGGGGTTGCCCAAGGGGGGCGTGCCCTCCTTGGGGTGGGGGGGACAGCATGGGCCGCAAGGCCGGTGCTGCCGGGGGGCAACCGCCCCCCGTCCCCCCGCGCGGTCACACTTACCGCGCCATGGCGTGAGATTCGGGGTTGGGCTGCATTCCCATGGCCGAAGCCATCCTGTTCGACATCGAGAAAAATCCCACCACTGCGATGATGTCAAATATATCGCGGTCGGAAAATCCCTGCGCGCGCAGCGCATCGCGGTCGGCCTCACACACTTTCGCGCTGGATTCGGTCACCAATGCCGCGAAATCCAGCATTGCGCGGGTCCGCGTATCCAGGGGCGCGGCACGGTAATTCATCACCATCGCCTCGCCCAGCGCAGGGTCACCCGACAATTCGCGCACCGCCGCGCCATGGGCCACCTGACAATACCAGCAGCGGTTGATGGATGACACGACCACCGCGATCATCTCGCGCTCCAGCTTGCTTAATCCGCTATCACCCAACATCAGGTCATTATACATGCCCACAAATGCATCAAATTTCGCAATATCAAACAGATAGGCGCGCAGCACATTCGGGACCATACCCAGTTTCTGCTCTGCGATATCCAGATATTTCTGCGTGCGTTCGGGCAGCGGGTCGGTTGCGGGCAGGTTCAGCTGCGTTACCGGATCAGACATGTCAGTCCTCCTTCTGACGATAGGAATATCGGGTCACCACCTGCATGCCCAGCGCATCATAAAGCGCGCGCGCGGGTCCATTGCCTTCTGTTACGGCCAGCGCCAGCCATCGCGCCCCCTGCCCCTGCGCCCAGAACGCCGCACCTTGCAGGATATTGCGCGCCACCCCCTTGCGGCGCAGGGCGGGCGTCACCTCGACCGCATGCACCATCGCAATCCCGTCATGAATGGCGCAGAACGCGGCCCCTGCGGCGCGGTCATCGCTGCGGGCAATCAGTCCGGCTTTTGGCCCGTGACAGCGCGCCATGACCTTCAACCGCGCAGGGCCGATTCCCCCTTCCGCCCATATCCCGCACATGATGGCCAGCGGTGGCCAGACCGGATACAGGCTGATGGCAGGTGGTTCCTGTGCAATGGTCGAAATCTCTGCCGTGTAAATCACAGTGGGATCCACGCAGCGATAGCCGCGCGCATCCAGTCTTTGCGCCAGCCCTGTCTGCCCCTCGCGCAGCATGAAAAGCGGGGTTTGCGCCAGTGCGCGCATGGCAGTTTCCGCAACAGCGATGTCTGCCCCTTCATCCGCAGTCGTTGCCGCGCTGACACGCTTGCCCCCGCCGGCACCATCGCGGATGGTCCACCCGCCGGTCACTGACCGCGACTGCGACGGCCATGTCCCTTCCAGCGCGGCAAACAGCGCATCAGAGTCGGGCACTGTCATGCAACCGCCTCGGGGAACAGGTCCGACAGGCGCACCATGGCCGCATCAACCTGCGCGCGTGCCTGCCCACGCACCACGACATTCGCACCGAACGCCCCATCACGCTGGAACGGATAGCACCCGATCGACAATTCGGGAAAGTCGGCGGCCAGCGCGGACAGATCGGCGGCGATCTCTCCCTCACCGCGATTGATGCACAGACTCTGGCTGTAAAGCGGCTGCCCCGATGTCAGCAACGGCAGAACGGACGCCACCATCGCCTGAAACACCGCAGGCACCCCTGCCATGACATGCACATTGCCAATCGTGAATCCAGGTGCAGAGGATACGGGGTTTTCAATCAGGCTGGCCCCATCAGGAATGCGCGCCATGCGCAACCGTGCGGCATTCAGTTCCAGCCCTGTGCGCTGGTAATGCGCGACCAGAATAGCGCGCGCGTCATCACGGATGTCCACGTTCACCCCGAAAGCCGCCGCCACCGCATCAGCCGTGATGTCGTCATGCGTCGGGCCAATGCCCCCCGATGTGAACACATGGTCATATTCTGCCCGCAAGGCATTCAGGCTTGATACTATCTTGTCGTGTTTGTCGGACACAATGCGCACTTCAGCCAGATCAATCCCGCGATTGGACAATTGACCGGCCAGAAAATGCATATTCGCGTCACGGGTGCGCCCCGACAGGATTTCATCACCGATGACCAGCATCGCGGCGGTGGGATTGGGCATTGGCGACTCCGATATATTGGCCTGAAACAGGTATAGAAGGGCCGCGCGCGGGTTTCAAACCCTTGTCGTGCAAACCCGCGCGGGTTTTGTCAGCTGCGCGCGATCTGCGCGTCCCGACGCAGCGCCGCCATCAGGTCGCGCAGCGTGTTGACATAGCGTTCCGCGATCAGGCGCCCGTCAGCATCGAACTGGTCCTTCGGTGCGGCCAGCAGCATTTCCGGCCCCTGCAACAAGCGCGGGCGGAACGGAACCATCATCAGGCGCAACGCGAATTGCGTGCGTTCACCGCCCGCGCGGCCCGCAGCGGCAGATAAAATTGCCACGGGCTTGCCCGCCCATGGCGCGCCGCCACGGCTTAGCCAGTCAAGCGCGTTTTTCAGCACACCGGACGGGGCCTTGTTATATTCCGGACAGGCAATGACCACCGCATCCGCCGCCCTGATCTGGTCTTTCAGGCGGGTCACTTCGCAGGGAATGCCCTGCGACTCCAGATCTTCATCAAACAAGGGCAGACGCAAATTACCTTCAGTGAATTCCGCCCCTCCGAAAAGGCGTGCGGCCTCCAGCAGCAGTTTGCGGTTATAGGATTGCGCGCGCAGCGACCCACATAATCCAACAAGTTTCAAATCCGACATGGAACCTCCGTCACGGGTACGTGTTCTTAGCTAGGGATGAACCGGCGAATGACAATCATCGCGGTTGAACATCATCACGCAATCTCCCAGAGTGACGTGAAACACAAGCGAAGCGAGGCATTCATGACCATGCGACATGGCGGGCGGATACTGGTTGACCAACTGAAAGCACAGGGCGTGCGACGCGTCTTTTCTGTGCCGGGGGAAAGTTTTCTGGCCGCGCTCGACGGGCTGCACGACTCGGGCATTCAGAATATCGTCTGCCGTCATGAAGGGGGCGCGGCCATGATGGCCGAAGCGCATGCGAAACTGACAGGCCAGCCCGGCGTGGTTTTTGTCACACGCGGGCCGGGCGCCACCAATGCCGCAAGCGGTATCCATGTGGCGATGCAGGATTCAACGCCGTTGATCATGTTCGTGGGCCAGATCGACAACCGCCACCGCGACCGCGAGGCATTTCAGGAAGTCAATTACCGCGAATTCTTCAAGCCCATCGCCAAATGGGCGGCGGAAATCGACCATACCGACCGCCTGCCCGAATATATCAGCCGCGCCTTTCATCAGGCACGCGCAGGCCGCCCCGGCCCCGTGGTGCTGGCCCTGCCCGAAAATATCCTGTCGGCAAGCGCCGATGTGCCTGATCTGCCGGGCGTGGCGCCGACACCCCCATCGGTGTGTTCCGAACAGATTGATGCTGTGCTGGATATGCTGTGCAAGGCAAAACGTCCGCTGGTGATTGCGGGCGGGTCGGTCTGGTCCACTGATACAGCGCACCATCTGGTGCATTTTGCAGATACATTCGGCCTGCCGGTCTGCGCCACATTCCGCCGGATGGACCGTATCGACAACCGCCACCCGAATTACGCTGGCGATCTGGCGGTTGGGATGAACCCGAAACTGGCGCAGCGCCTGCGTGACGCCGATTGCCTGCTGGTGCTGGGGTCGCGGCTGGGCGATATTGTGACCGGCGGATATGAACTTGTAGACCCTGCCCGCCCGGACAAGACCATCATCCATATCCATCCCGACCCTGATGAGCTGGGCCGCGTCTATCGCCCTGATCTGGCACTGGCCGCCCCGGCAGTGGATTTTATCGCCAAACTGGCCGGGCGCGATGCACGCACCCATCCCGACTGGGCAGAGTGGACCCGCGCCGCGCATGCTGAGTATCTGGACTGGGTCACCCCCGTTGAGACACCTGGCGCAGTGAAACTGGAACAGGTTGTCCACCAACTGTCCGACCATTTGCCCGAAGATGCGATTGTAACGAATGGCGCGGGCAATTTTGCGGCCTTTCTGCACCGCTATCTGCGCGCGCGCGCATTCCCCGGCCATCTGGCACCAACATCCGGGTCCATGGGGTATGGCTTCCCCGCAGCGATAGCCGCCAAGCTGGAACACCCCGAACGGACAGTGGTGTGTTTTGCAGGGGATGGCTGTTTCCAGATGACGCTGAATGAAATGTCAACCGCCCGGCAGCATGGCGCGAATATCATCGTCATCCTGTGCAATAACGGCCAGTATGGCACCATCCGCATGCATCAGGAAAAAACCTATCCCGGACGTGTCAGCGGCACTGCCCTGTTTAACCCCGATTACGCAGCGCTGGCTGCGGCCTATGGCGGCTATGGCGAGCGGGTGGAGCGCACAGAAGATTTCCTGCCGGCATTTGACCGTGCGGTGGCGGCGGGTCTGCCTGCGATCGTGGAACTGGTGCTGGACCCGGACGCGCTGTCGCCATCACTGACAGTTGCCAAGGCGCAGGCACTGGCGCAGCGTTGAGAACCCCTTGGGGGGGGCGAGGGCGCTGCCCTCGCGCTCCCGGAATATTTTTACCAGAATGAAATCAGATGCCCAGCAGGGCGGGCAGATCAGCCATGCTGTGAAAGACAACAGCGCCATGGGCTGCAAGATGGGCGCCATCGCCTTCAGGGGCATACCCGAAGCAGCGCATTCCGGCGGCACGGGCCGCGCGGGCGCCGGTCGCACTGTCCTCGATTACCACGCTGGCGTCCGGCGCATAGCCCATACTTCCTGCGGCATGCAGGAACAGGTCGGGCGCGGGTTTCGGGCGTGCCACATCCTGCGCCGCAAAAACATTATTCGTGAATCTCGCTGTCAGTTCCGGGTGCTGGCCAAGGGTCACCTTCATCTTGGCGTGACGCCCGTTTGACCCGATGCAATAGGGAAGCTGCGCGGCATCAAGGGCCTGTAGCACGCCTACGATACCCGTGATCATGGGGGTACCCAGTGCAAGATGATCGCAAAGCCGCGGGTAGAAGGTTTCTACCCAGTCAGGTGGCAAGGTTGCGCCCAATTCGCGGGCACGCCCCGCGACACCTGCAATCGTGCCGCCGACAAAAAGCTCCATGATCTGATCAAGCCGCAGATCAAGCCCATGTGCCGCCATTTCATCCCGGATAAACCTGTTGGACAGGATTTCACTGTCAACAACAACCCCATCGCAATCGAATATCACCAGTTCTGGTGTCATGCTGTCCCCTGCAAGGTTAGAATCGTGACATAGGTTTCCCCATAGCGGCGCTGGTCCAGCAGATGCAAGCCAGCGGGCGCGGGTTGGGGCGCGTTTTCTTCCCAGACGATCAGGGCGTCAGCAGCCAACCACCCCCCCGCCAGCGCGGATGTCAGGGCCTTTTCGCCCAGTCCCTGACCATAGGGCGGGTCCAGAAAGACCAGTGAAAACCCATGGCCACGGTTTTGCCCGAGTTGCGTGGCATCGCGACGGAATACTTTCGTACAGCCCATGGCGCGCAGTTTTTCAATATTCTGGCGCAGCAGCCCGCGCGCAACCGCGCCATCATCAACAAATGTGACATGCGCAGCCCCGCGTGACAGCGCTTCCAGCCCAAGCGCGCCGGTGCCCGCGAACAGGTCCAGCACGCGGGCGTCCTGCAGTACATCGCCATAGCCGCCATTGACCAGCAGGTTGAAGATCGATTCACGCACGCGGTCGGATGTCGGGCGCAGATGCGCCTGTGCATCGCCGCTGCCCAGTTCGGCAAGTCTGGTGCCGCGGAAGCGTCCGCCAATCACCCTCATGGTTGCAGCAGGGATTTCAGGTCCGTGGTTGGGTCAGCCACTTGCGCCGGATCGGGGCTGCGCCCGGCGGCAATCAGGCGCTTGGCCAGCATGAAAGCGCGCGGATCATTCAGCGCATCCACAGCCAGCAATTTGTCACCTGCATAATACCAATGGCTGCGCGCATCTGCAGTATTACGCAGCACCACGCGGTCATAGCCAAGGTTCAACCCCGCAATCTGCAGTTTCAGGTCATACTGATCGGACCAGAACCATGGCACGGGGTCATAATCCTGCGCCGCCCCCAGCATGTTCTGCGCCACCAGTTCGGCCTGATCTATGGCGTTCTGTACGCTTTCCAGCCGCAGGCGCCGACCGCGCCACGGGAATGACGCGCAATCACCTGCGGCCCATATGGTATGATCAGAGGTGCGGCCCTGAGCATCCACTGCAATGCCATTTTCCAGATACAGGCCCGCCGCTTCGGCAAGCCCGGTGTCGGGCACCACACCAATGCCCGCGATAACAAAGCTGGCAGGCAGCAGCTCGCCCGTACTCAGCCGCAGGGCGCGCACATGGCCGTCACCTTCGAGGCCCGCCAGCCCGGTGTTTTCCAGTATTCGTACCCCATGGGACTGATGCAGGGCGCGAATCGCGTCCGATGTTTCAGCAGCAGCGACACGTTGCAGAATACGCGGGGCCATTTCGACCACCGTGACCTTCAGCCCGCGCTTTGCCGCTACGGCCGCCGCTTCCAGCCCGATATAGCCACCACCAATAATAATAACATTGCGGCCCGCCACGAATTCCGGGGCCATCGCATCAACATCGGCGAGTGTGCGCACAACATGCACGCCCTTTAATGTACCACCGATCACCGCAGGCAGGGTGCGCGGCACCGTGCCCGTTGTCAGGGCAAGCTGGTCATAGGCAATAACCTGCCCCCCTACCGTGACGGTCCTGGCGGCACGGTCAATCGCAGTGACAGGCGCGCCCAGACGCAGGTCGATATCGTGATCAGCGTAAAAGCTGGCGGGACGCAGGAACAGCCGCTCCAGTGCCATGTCGCCCAGCAGATAGGCCTTGGACAAGGGGGGGCGTTGATAGGGTGGCACGGCTTCCTGCCCGATCAGCGTGATTCCCCCCTTGAAGCCAAGCGCGCGCAGTTTTGCCACCAGCGATGCGCCCGCCTGCCCCGCACCTATGACCACTATTCTTTCCATCTGCTGCCTCGCTGCCTCTGGCCTATTGCGTGCGCAACTCTATATCTTGGTCAGTGCTAAACACAACAGAACGAGGAACATATACAATGGCAATCACCACAGGCAACACCCTGCCGGACGCAACATTCAGCCGCATCGGCGCAGAGGGGCCGGAACAGGTTGAACTGTCCAGCCTGACCAAAGGGCGCAAGGTTGCAATTTTCGCCGTGCCCGGCGCATTTACGCCAACCTGCCATTCCGCTCATGTGCCCAGCTTTATCCGCACAAAGGATGATTTTGCCGCCAAGGGCGTGGATGACATCATCTGCATCGCGGTCAATGACCCGTTCGTGATGAAAGCCTGGGGCGAAGCGACAGGTGCGACAGAGGCGGGCCTGACTCTGCTGGCGGATGCAGCAGGCACATATACCAAAGCCATCGGCATGGATTTCGACGCCCCCCCCGCCGGGCTGATAGGCCGCTCCAGACGCTATGCGATGCTGGTGGAGGATGGCAAAGTCACGGTCCTGCACACAGAAGAAAGCCCCGGCACCTGCGATGTATCCGGTGGCGAGGCCCTTCTGGCCGCGAGCTGACCCATGGATGGGGGCGCGCTTTCGGTCACGTTGGTTCCTGATCTGGGGCATGTCAGCCCGCAGGACTGGGATTCCTGCGCCTGTCCGGAAGCCGCCTCTGGCCGCCCGTCCGACCCATTCACGACATATCGTTTCCTGCGCGCGCTGGAAACATCCGGTTCGGTCGGGGGGAATACGGGCTGGGAACCGCGCCACCTGATCGTGCATGCAGGCGCACAGGTGGTTGCAGTGGCACCCATGTATGTCAAATCGCATTCGCAGGGAGAGTATATTTTTGACCACGCTTTCGCGCAGGCATACCAGCGCGCTGGCGGGGATTATTACCCCAAACTGCAGGTCGCGGTTCCCTTCACACCGGCAACTGGACGGCGCTTGTTAACCGCGCCGGATACAGGCGATGCGGGGCACGCAGCGCTTTTGCAGGCGCTGGCGCAAATTGCGCGCGATAACGGGCTGTCATCTGCGCATGTTACCTTCTGCACCGAAGACGAGGCCGAAACCGGTGCGCAATACGGGTTCCTGCCCCGCGTTACCGAACAATTCCACTGGGAAAACCGCGCCTATGCTGGTTTCGATGATTTTCTGGCCGATCTGTCCTCGCGCAAGCGCAAGTCCATCCGCAAGGAACGTGCGCAGGCGCAGGGTTTCGGCGGCGATATCCGGCAATATACGGGCGCAGATATACGACCCGCGCATTGGGACGCTTTCTGGAGTTTCTATCAGGACACGGGCGCGCGCAAATGGGGTATCCCCTATCTGACCCGCGCGTTCTTCGACCATATCCATGATACGATGCGCAATGACATTCTGCTGGTGTTAGCCGAACGCGACGGCCAGCCAGTCGCAGGCGCGCTGAATTTCATTGGCCGTGACGGCCTGTTCGGGCGCTATTGGGGCTGTGTTGAGGATCACCCCTGCCTGCATTTCGAACTGTGCTATTATCAGGCGATGGATTACGCAATCGTCAATGGGCTGCGCAGGGTGGAAGCGGGTGCGCAGGGCATCCACAAACTGGCGCGCGGCTATATGCCTTCGCGCGTGCATTCGCTGCATTATTTCCCGCAACCGGGATTTCATGATGCGGTTGCGCGCTATCTTGCGGATGAAACGCAGGCCATCAGCGATGAGATGGACGTGCTGCGCGACCATGCGCCGTTTCGCAAACATCCCTGACATACAGGAGGATACATTATGGCTGTAAAGCTGACAGACACCACGGAACTGGACGCCCTTCTTGCCGATGGATGGCAGAAAACGGATGGACGCGACGCGATCGAAAAGGAATTCACCTTCGCCAATTTCATCGAAGCTTTCGGCTGGATGACACGCTGCGCCATTCACGCGGAAAAGATGAACCACCATCCCGAATGGTTCAATGTCTACAAGCAGGTCAAAGTGGTGCTGAGCACGCATGATGCAGGCGGGGTGACGGATCTTGACCTGAAACTGGCGCGCAAGATGGATGATCTGGCCACACGCTAAGGGCGCGGCGCCCCATATGCCCCGCCCGACCCACCCCCATGCGCCGCCTGCGCGGCGCATTTGGCATATGGGGCGCAGGCAAGCTGCGCACTGCGCCCGGTCGCGTGGCAAGCGCGGCGCGCAGGCGCTGCGCGGGGGTGGGTGGGCGGGCCACGTGGCCGGGCGCCGCCTTTTTTCTTCTGGCACAGGCCGGTAAATCCCCCTATGCGACAGCCATGAACCAGACAACTTTTCCTATATACCTTGCCTGCCTGCCAGGGCTTGAGGCTGTCATTGCACAGGAAGCTCATGAACTGGGCTTGCCCGCGCCCATCATCGTCCCCGGCGGGGTTGAAACGACAGGCACATGGCCCGACATCTGGCGCGCAAATTTGTGGCTGCGTTGTGCCAGCCGCGTTCTGGTCCGGCTTGGCCAGTTCCGCGCCCTGCATCTGGCGCAGCTCGACAAGCGCGCGCGCAAATTCCCCTGGGCCGATTTCCTGCGCCCCGATATTCCGGTCCGGGTAGATGTCACCTGCACCCGCTCGCGCATCTATCACCAGAAAGCCGCCGCGCAGCGTATCCAGACAGCGATTACCGAAACGCTTGGCGCATCCATCACCCTTGATGCCGATCTGCGCCTGATGGTCCGCATTGATGATGACATGGTGACTGTCTCGCTGGACACATCCGGCGAAGGGCTGCACAAACGCGGCCATAAACTGGCCACCGGCAAGGCCCCGTTGCGCGAAACAATGGCCGCGGCCTTCCTGAACCAGATGGGGTTTGACGGCACACAGCCTGTGATTGACCCCATGTGCGGATCGGGCACGTTCATACTGGAAGCGGCAGAGCGCGCGGCAGGCCTGCCACCGGGCCGCACCCGCACCTTCGCGTTTGAAAACCTGTCCAGTTTTGAAGCCAGCGCATGGGCGCAGATGCGCCAGCACAGCCCCCAGACGCCGCCTGCGCAGTTTTTCGGTTTCGACCGCGATCAGGGCGTGATCCAGAACGCGCGCGAAAACGCCCAACGCGCGGGGCTGGAGGACTGCACCGCCTTCACCTGTCAGCCCATCAGCGCATTGTCCCGCCCCGACACGCCGCCCGGACTGATCATGGTCAATCCACCCTATGGCGGGCGCATCGGCAACCCTGCCAGACTGTTCGGGCTATATGCAACGCTGGGCCAGGTGCTGCGCGAGAATTTTGCAGGCTGGCGGCTGGGTCTTGTCACATCAGAACGTAAACTGGCCCATGCAACCGGCCTGAACCTGCAACCCGGTCCGCCGATTCCCCATGGCGGGCTGAAAGTGCAGCTGTTCCAAAGTGGCCCACTATAGGGACAAGGCATGGACATGGCTTGTCGTCACGTCCAGAATCTGAAACAAATCAGCAATGCCAGCAACCGGCACGAGAGATGCGAAAGGCCACATGATGGCACCTATTTCAACCGCGGCCCCCGACCCGGACGAGGCCACTGACGTAATCCGCAAGGCCGCGGCCGAAACGGTCGCGGTCGAGGCCCGCGCGCTGGACTATCTGTCGCGCAACCTGCCGACGGATCTGGAAGCCGCGATTCATCATATCCTGAACATCAAGGGCCGGGTGATTGTGTCGGGCATCGGCAAATCCGGCCATATCGGGCGCAAGATTGCGGCCACGCTGGCCTCTACCGGAACGCCCGCCTTCTTTGTCCATTGCGCCGAAGCCAGCCATGGCGACCTTGGCATGGTCACCAATGATGATATCTGCCTGCTGATCTCCAATTCCGGCGAAACCACCGAGCTGCGTGATATGCTGTTCCATATCAAGCGCTTCTCGATTCCGATGATGGGCATTTCATCGCGCCCCGACAGCACGATGATGAAAGCCGCGACCTACAGGCTGACCCTGCCGGAACTGCCCGAAGCCTGCCCCATCGGCATGGCGCCCACCACATCAACCACCCTGACGCTGGCCCTTGGCGATGCGTTGGCCGTGGCCCTGATGGAAATGCGCGGCTTCATGCCAGAGGATTTCCGCCTGTATCATCCCGGTGGCAAACTGGGCGCCCAACTGAAAACCGTTGCCGATTTCATGCACCAAGGCAATTCCCTGCCGTTACTCGACCACCGTGCCGATATGCAGACAGCACTGCTGACCATGACATCCAAGGGGTTCGGGGTGGCCGTCCTGATGCAGGACGACCGCATCATCGGCGTCATGACAGATGGCGATTTGCGACGCAACATGGACAGCCTGATGAATGTTCGCCCCGCAGATGTGGCCAATCCAAGCCCCGTGACCGTGCAGCCCGACATGCTGGCCGCCGAAGCACTGGCGCTTATGAATGCACGCAAGATCAGCGTCTTGCTGGTGGTCACGGCAGAGAATACACCGATAGGCATTGTTCATATTCACGATTTTTTACGCGCGGGGGTCATGTGAAAACCGTTTTGTTCATTCCGGCACGCTATGCGTCCACCAGATATCCCGGCAAACCGCTGGTTTCGTTGCGCCTGCGTGACGGCAGTCATAAATCCCTGATCCAGTTAAGCTGGGAAGCTGCCCGACAGGTACGCGGTGTCGATGCGGTATTTGTGGCAACCGATGACGAACGTATTGCAGATGCGTCGCGCGAATTCGGGGCGGATGTCGTCATGACCTCCGAAAGCTGCGAAAACGGGACGGTCCGCTGCGCCGATGCGCTGGCGCGGCTGAACCTGACGCCGGAACTTGTCGTCAACCTGCAGGGCGATGCCCCCCTGACGCCACCCTGGTTTGTCGAAGCGCTTATCGATGCCATGCAGGCCGACCCGTCTGTGGGTATGGCAACACCTGTGCTGCGCTGTGACCGCCAGACCTATGACAATTTCATTGATGACCGGCGCAACGGGCGCGTGGGCGGCACCACCGCCGTATTTGACCGGCACATGAATGCGCTGTATTTTTCCAAGGAAGTGCTGCCGTTTATCGACGCGGGAAACCTGCCGGACCCGATTCCCGTCTTCCACCATGTTGGCGTCTATGCCTACCGCCCAGAAGCGCTGGCCCGATACGCAGCCATGCCGCCCTGCGCGCTGGAAAAACTGGAAGGGCTGGAACAACTGCGCTTCCTCTATGGCGGCATACCCGTCCGCTGCGTGGAAGTGGACGGGCGCGGACGTGTTTTCTGGGAATTGAACAACCCAGAAGACGTGGCCCGGATTGAGACAGTATTGGAGGCATCATGATCGCGACGACCCCCATCCAGATTGGTGACATCTCCATTGGTGGGGCACATCCCTTTGCGCTGATCACCGGCCCATGCCAGCTTGAAAGCCTGGATCATGCCCGCATGATGGCCGAACGTATTGCTGCGGCCTGTGCCCCCACGGCGACGCGCTTCATCTTCAAGGCCAGCTATGACAAGGCCAACCGGTCATCCATCAGCACAGAGCGCGGTCTGGGCATGGACGAAGGCTTACGTATTCTGGACCAGATCAAGCGTGAATTCGGCGTGCCGGTGCTGACAGATGTGCATGACGCCCGCCAATGCGCCCCCGCTGCGCAGGTCTGCGATGTATTGCAAATTCCGGCCTTCCTGTGTCGGCAGACCGATCTGTTGCTGGCCGCAGGCGAAACCGGCAGCGCCATCAATGTCAAGAAAGGGCAGTTTCTGGCCCCCTGGGACATGGGCAATGTTGCGGCCAAGATCGCCTCAACCGGTAACACGCGCATCATGCTGTGCGACCGTGGCACGTCCTTTGGCTACAACACGCTGGTCAGCGATTTTCGCGGCCTGCCCACAATGGCGCAAACCGGCTATCCGGTCGTCTTTGATGCCACGCATTCAGTGCAGCAACCCGGCGGGCAAGGCACCACATCGGGCGGGCAGCGTGAATTCGCGCCGGTTCTGGCGCGCGCGGCTGTCGCGGTGGGGGTTTCGGCGCTGTTCATTGAAACCCATCAGGACCCGGACAACGCCCCATCCGACGGGCCGAACATGATTCCGGTGGACAAGATGGCCGACCTTATCGGCCAGTTACGCGCGCTGGATGACCTGACCAAATCCCAGGCGCATATCGCGCTGTGAATGCCCCGGAACATGTTTCTCAATAGCATTGTTGAAACGGGTTGAAAGGTACTTTGGCGGGAGCGTTCGGCCTGAAGGGGACGTTGGGGCGCGTTCCTAAATGTGCGGAGCAAAGGCCGCAGGCCGCCGCACCATCGGCGGCCGTCCCGCGGCCTGCCGATTTCGTTGGCGTCATGCCAGAACTTTGGACTTAGGATTGCTCCGCCAGCATAAAGTGAACTTATCCAATGTGGGACCGGCAGACCCCGGCCCTCCGCTGGCGTGGGCTTGATCCAAGAACCAACCTCCCCTTCAGGCCATATTCGACCAACGCACCAACACGGATTCAGCTTTCGCTGCCGTCCTGCTGCCGGGCCAGCCATTCGGCCCACAGATCCGGCCTGCGCGCCTGCGTCAATTCCTCTGACTGCTGCTGACGCCAGTGTGCAATTTCCCCATGATTTCCAGACAGCAGCACCGGCGGAATGCCATGCCCCTGCCACTCAGTGGGGCGGGTATACTGCGGGTGTTCCAGCAGGCCGCGCGCGAAACTTTCATCCTCGACCGATGCGGCATTACCCAGAACATCAGGCAACAGGCGCACTGTGGCGTCAATCATGGCCTGCGCGGCAATTTCGCCACCGGTCAGGACGAAATCGCCAAGGCTGACTTCCTCGATCCCGAAATGGTCGATCACGCGCTGGTCAATCCCTTCAAAGCGCCCGCAAATCAGCGTCACTCCGGATGCGCCCGCCCAACGCCGCGCTGTGGCCTGCGTAAACGGTGCCCCGCGCGGCGACAGGTATACCAACGGGCTGTCACTGCGCCCCCGCTGCGCCAACGCAATGGCGCGGCCCAGAACATCCGCGCGCAAGACCATGCCAGCCCCCCCGCCCGCAGGGGTATCATCAACATTGCGGTGCTTGCCTTCGCCAAACAGGCGCAGATCAATTGTGTCCAGCCCCCAAAGCCCGGCTTTCAGTGCCTTGCCCGTCAATGACAGGCCCAGCACACCGGGAAAAGCTTCGGGAAACAGGGTGATGATACGCGCCTGCCATGCCTGCGCCAAAGGGCGCGGCGCATCCAGATCGCGCGGGCTAAGCGACGGAGTTACCGCGATACGCCCCGCCGCGCGCCTTGGCCGGTCGCTCATTCCAGCAAACCTTCGGGCGGGTCGGCAATGATGCGGCGGCTTGCCAGATCCACAGTCGGCACCGCTGCTTGTGTAAACGGCAACAGGATCGCACCTTTGCGCCCGGGTGCCACAATTTCCAACAGATCGGACGCGCCATGATTCAGCACAGCCTTGACTCGGCCCAGTTCCGCGCCGCCGGTGTCGAACACCAGCAAACCGATCAGATCCGCGTGATAGAATTCATCATCGGGCAGGCTGGCCAGTCGGTCACGGTCAACGAACAACCGCACACCGCGCAAGGCGTCGGCGGCCTCGCGGCTGCTGATCCCGCCCAGACGTGCAGCAAACCCCTGTGCGACCTGCGCGCCAAGGGTCAGCTTGAATTGTCGCGTGCCATCTTCGGACCAAAGCGGGCCATAATCGGCAATCGCGCGGGGATCGGCGCAGAAGCTTTTCAACCGCACTTCGCCGCGCACCCCATAGGCCCCCATGATCGCCCCGACACAGATTCGCGCTTTGCTCATAGTGCTTTCATCTTGCCAAAATACTCGCGGGGGGGGATTTGCCCGCGAAACGCGGGCAATCGGGGGGCAGACAGCCCCCCTTGTTTTAGCGTGTTTATTCAGCCGCAGCTTCTTCGGTTTTTGCTGCTTTTTCAGCAGCACGATCCAGCGCTTTCTTGCCGGGCTGCGCCTTTTTCATATTGGCGCGAGTGGCTTTTTCGCGCACGCCAGCAGCTTCCAGAAAGCGCGCAACGCGGTCGGTGGGCTGTGCGCCCTGGTCCAGCCAATGTTTTACGCGCTCAAGGTCCATCTTGATGCGGTCTTCGCTGTCTTTGGCCAGCAGCGGGTTATAGGTGCCCAGCTTTTCCAGAAAGCGGCCATCGCGCGGCATGCGCGAATCGGACGCGACAATCGCGTAATGGGGGCGTTTCTTGGACCCACCACGGGCCAGACGGATTTTCGTTGCCATGTCAGTTTCTCCTTATGATTGGCAGTCGCGGGAAAATCCCGCAATATCGGTGTCAGCGTTGCAATCCCTCGTGGTGACGTATCACTTCCGAGATGATGAAATTCAGGAATTTCTTGGCGAATTCCGGGTCGAGATCGGCCTCTTTGGCCAACCATTCCAGCCGTTCTATCTGGCGTTCTTCGCGCGCAGGGTCGGACGGGGGAAGATCATGCTGCGCCTTCAGGCGGCCCACAGCCTGCGTGTGCTTGAAGCGTTCACCCAGCGTATAGACAAGGATCGCGTCCAGCCGGTCGATGCTGTCGCGGTGATCGGCCAGAATTTCGGCGGCGCGTTGAACGTGATCACTCATGCATAGGCCTCTAAGTTGCCGTCATTATCGGCGCGGGCGATCGGGTGCCGCCAGACCTGCACGTCGGCAAGCCCGCCCGGCGTTGCGGCGGCCATATCATGCGCACACCCCAATCTTTGCGCCAGCGCGAGGCTGCGCAGGTTGTCTGGCGCGATATAGCTGACAGCGCCGTTCCAACCGAGATCATTTTGCACATGATCCCGAACCGCACTGACCGCTTCAAAAGCGTAGCCCTTGCCCTCGGCTTCCGGCCGCCATAGCAACCAGCCAAGTTCCTTCTCCGGCCAGCCGAGCGGAAACCACGGCCCGGCTGATCCAAGGACCGCACCGGATTGCCGTTCGGTGATGACAAACTGGCCGAAACCATGCAGCACCCAATGCCCTATGAAATGACCGAATGCGCGCCAGGCCGACACGTCATCGCGCGCCAGTGCATTGACGAACTGCGCACGATCTGATGCCATGAAATCGCGCCATGCTGGCCAGTCGGCGGCAACCGGCGCACGCAACACCAGTCGCGCGGTTTCCAGTACGGGGGTATGGGCCAGTGCGGGGGTCATTTCTTCTTGAACATCCCTGACAGCCCGCCGGGCAAACCACCACCACCGCCCAGTCCGGGCATGCCGCCCAGTTGCCGCGCGGCCTGTTGCATCAGTTTCGGGTCCATCTGGCCGGGGTCCGGCATCGCTTCCGCGCCTTTTCCCTTGCCCATCATGCCTGCCATGGCCTGTTTCAGCATGCCCTTCTTGCCCATGGTTTTCATCATGTCGGCCATCTGACGATGCTGTTTCAGCAGTTTGTTCAGGTCAGACACGTCCAGCCCCGCGCCCGCAGCAATGCGTTTCTTGCGACTGGCCTGAAGGATTGCGGGGTTGGCGCGTTCCTTCTTGGTCATGGAATTGACCAGTGCAATCTGGCGCTTCAGCATGGAATCATCAAAGCCGGCGGCTTCGGCGGCCTTGGACATTTTGCCCATGCCTGGCATCATACCCATAACGCCCTGCATGCCGCCCATTTTCAGCATTTGTTCCAGCTGCATTTTCAGGTCATTCATGTTGAACATACCCTTCTGGAAACGCTTCATCATGCGTTCGGCCTGTTCGACCTCCAGCACTTCCTGGGCTTTTTCCACAAGGGCCACGATGTCGCCCATGCCCAAGATGCGGCCTGCGACGCGCTTGGGGTCGAAGACTTCCAGCGCGTCGGTCTTTTCGCCCAGACCCACAAAGCGGATGGGTTTTCCGGTCACGGCCCGCATTGACAGCGCCGCACCGCCACGCCCATCACCATCCATCCGTGTCAGCACAACACCGGTCACGCCCAGCTTGCCATCGAATTCAGCGGCGACATTCACGGCGTCCTGACCGGTCAGGCCATCGACGACCAGCAGCGTTTCGCGCGGGTTGGCGACATCGCGCACAGCCTGCACTTCGTCCATCAGAACTTCATCGATATGCAGCCGCCCGGCAGTGTCCAGCAGGAACACATCATAGCCGCCCAGCGTGGCCTGTTGTTTCGCGCGTTTGGCGATGTCAACGGCACTCTGCCCTTTGATGATCGGCAGCGTATCCACACCGATCTGGGTGCCAAGGATGGCCAGCTGTTCCATTGCGGCGGGGCGGTTGGTGTCAAGGCTGGCCATCAGCACGCGCTTGCCTTCGCGTTCCTTCAGGCGGCGGGCCAGTTTCGCTGTGGTCGTGGTTTTCCCCGACCCCTGCAAACCCACCATCAGCACCGGCGCGGGCGGATTGTCGATTTTCAGCGCGCCTGCATCATCTTCACCTTCGAGCATGGCGATCAGTTCGTCATGAACGATCTTGACCACCTGCTGGCCCGGTGTGACCGATTTGGTGACCGATGCGCCGGTGGCTTTCTTCTGCACGCGCTTGATGAAATCACGGGCAACAGCAAGGGATACATCGGCTTCCAGCAGCGCCACGCGCACTTCGCGCAAGGCGGCGCGCACGTCATCTTCGGACAGCGAACCCTGTTTGGTCAGGCGGTCAAAAACCCCGGACAGGCGTTCGGACAGATTCTCGAACATGCGCGTCATCTCCTCGCCCCGCAGGGGCAGTAATCCAGCCTACCCCGCAGGAGGGGCAGCAATCCAGTTCACCCCGCAGGGCTGCAACCACATCCCCGCAGGGACCACATCATCTTGCCACAACGGGCCACAAACCATAATCGCACCCACGGGCGCAACGCGCTGGCGGATGGCGATCTTTGCACATAGCAAAGACCGGAAGCGGTCATACTTCCGGGATATTGCCCCACCTATGCACAGACAGGCCGGAAGTCAAGCCTTTCGGTGACAGCGCTGTCCTAGGCTGACATCGCCGGGTTCGGACCCAGCCCTTGCGACACATCCACGGCAATCGCCGAAAGTGGCCAGCTAATTTCCACCAGTGCACCATGCAATTCCGGGGCCTGCGGCAATGTCCTGACCGATCCGTCGCAATTCATGAAATCCAACCTTGCGCCGGTGCGTTCCAGCAATGTCTTGGCAATGAAGCTTCCCAGCCCCATTCCGTCATATCCAGGGCGGCGCTTGGCGCGGGCGCTATCCCGGCGGTTCCCGATGAAAGGTTCGCCAATGCTGGCCAGAACCTGCGGCGGAAATCCGGCCCCGTCATCAATGATGCGCAATGTCAGGGTTTGCGGGGACCAGCGCGCGTCTATCCACACTTCGGATTGCGCGAAATCAACCGCATTCTGGATCAGGTTGCGCAACCCATGGATAATTTCGGGACGGCGCAGAATCAGCGGTTGGCTATCGGGGGCGCCCCCTTCAGGCGTCAGCAGGAAATGCACATTCTTGCCACGGCTGCGGTGGGGTTCGGCAGCTTCTATCAGCACGGCTTCCAGCGGCGCGCGGTGCATATGGGTGTCATCCTTGCCGCTGCGCCCCATGGCGCGCAGAATATCGCGGCAACGGTCTACCTGATCAGCCAGCAGGTGCAGATCCTCCATCAGGTCGGGGCGGTCAGTCAATTCATCCACCAGTTCCGAACTGATCAGCTTGATCGTGGCAAGCGGCGTGCCCAGTTCATGCGCGGTCGCGGCCACGACACCGCCCAGATCCGTCAGCTTCTGTTCGCGCGACAACGCCATCTGCACCGCCAGAAGCGCATCTGCCATTGATTCCGATTCTGCGGCAACGCGATGGGCATAAAACGCCTGAAACACCACCCCGATGACAATTGCCGCCCAGAACCCGAAACTCAGGATCGGGGGCACTACAAGAATAGTGCCATCCGTGAACCGCAAGGGTTGATATGTCACACTGACCAGCGTGATCAGCGCGACAGCAACCAGTGCAAGCATCATGGTCGATCGTGGCTGCAATGCCATGGCCGAAATGGCCACCGGCGCCATGACAAGCAACGCAAACGGGTTGGTTATACCGCCGGTCAGATACAGCAGGCAGCCCAGTTGCGCGATGTCGAACAGAAATGTCAGCGATGCTTCCATATCTGACAATCGCTTGGTGGGCGGGAATAAAAACAGCGCCAGCAGGATGGATACCGCCGCCGCGGCAAGGACCAGGGCAACCAGCCCCATGTCGAACCGCAGATCAAATACCACCACCGCCAGCAGGAACGCCCCCACCTGACCAGCCAGCGCAACGGCCCGTACATAGGTCAGCGTGCGCAGCCGCACCCATTCGCCCCGGTTGTCCTGACTAATCTCGCCGAATGTGGGCGCTTTCATGGGGTGGTTCCTTCTAGCCAGCGGGTCGTGATGTCACAGGTGCGGGATAAGGGATTGTTAGGCCGCGCGCATTCCGGCATCAAGCCGTCAATATCCCAAGCCGGAGAGGGTGCGATGATTCGCCTTTATTCACTTATCGCTGCTGGTCTGATTGCCGCCCTTCTGGGGGGACTTGGCTATATGGTTATGACAGGGTCGCAACAGGCCGGTCTGGGACAATGCCGCGAAACATCCATCGCGGGGGGCGCGGGGTCCATTGGCGGGCCTTTCGAACTGGTTGACCATACGGGCCGCACTGTCACCGATGCCGATTTCGCAGACCGCCCTGTCCTGCTGTATTTCGGGTACACTTTCTGCCCCGATGTCTGCCCGCTAGACACAGCGCGCAATGCGCAGGCCGTCGATCTGCTGGCGGAACGCGGCTATGACGTGACGCCGGTTTTCGTGTCGGTGGATCATCAGCGCGACACCCAGGACCTGCTGGCGGAATTCGTGCGCTTCATGCATCCCGAGATGATCGGCCTGACAGGTACCGAAGAGCAGATCCGCGATGCGGCGCGCGCCTATCGCGTTTATTTCGCTGCGCAGGAAAGCGATGATGAATTCTTCCTGATCGATCATTCGACCTTCAGCTATTTCATGCTGCCCGGACATGGCTTCGTTGACGTTATCCGCCGCGACCAGTCCCCTGAACAGGTGGCCGACACATTAGGCTGTTTCATCGACAATGCCTGAAAGCCGTCAGTGAAATTGACCTTTCGCGCAACCCGTCCTAAATGTCAGGAACAGGAAAGCGGGTGTAAGCATGGATGACAGCGTGAAAATTGACCTTGGGCCTGACCCATCATTGCTGCTGGTTGATGATGACGAGGTATTTCTGAAGCGTCTGTCGCGGGCGATGGAAAAACGCGGCTTTCAGGTTGAAACCGCAACTTCGGTCGTCGCAGGCAAGGTTATCGCCCGCGCCCGCCCCCCCGCCTATGCCGTGGTCGACCTGCGGCTGGAAGATGGCAATGGGCTGGATGTGGTCGAAGCCCTGCGCGCCGCGCGCGATGATGTGCGCGTGGTTGTGCTGACAGGTTACGGCGCAATTGCCACCGCCGTGGCTGCGGTCAAGATCGGGGCGACGGATTATCTGTCCAAACCTGCGGACGCCAATGATGTGATGCGCGCCCTGCTGGCACTGCCCGATGATGAACTGCCCGATATTCCCGACAACCCCATGTCCGCTGACCGCGTGCGCTGGGAACATATCCAACGTGTGTATGAGCAATGCGACCGCAACGTGTCGGAAACCGCGCGCAGGCTGAGCATGCACCGCCGGACATTGCAGCGCATCCTTGCCAAACGCTCGCCGCGGTGACAGGCTGGAACGGGGCGCGGTCGGGTGCGCCTTGCTGATCGGGGAACCGGAACCATGCGCAAGCTGATCCTGATTGCGGCCATCCCTGCCCTGCTTGCCGCCTGTGGCACACCGCAGGACCGCTGCACACGCGTCGCGCAGGCCGATCTGCGCGCACTGGATGCCCAGATTGCCGATGTGGAAACCGCGCTGGCCAAAGGCTACCGCATTCTGCCCGCGCAGGAAGGCCGAACGCGGTTAAGCCTGTGCGCATGGCCCCGCGAACCTGTGCTGTTCTGCACTGAGTCCATTCAGCGCCCCCGTTCCGAAACCCGCGAGGTGATTGACCGGCAGGCAGAACAGGCACGGCTGCAGCGATTGCGCCAGTCCCGCGCCGAACTGGTGGTCCGGACCACAGATCGCATCGCCGCCTGCCGTGTGCCGTGATTACCCCCAAGAGCGTGATCAGACCAACCTCATGATCCCACATGTCCGGGGTTGGAGGGCGGCGGATACGGCATTGAGGCCTGCTACGATCAGACATCGCCTGACCAAGAGGCGCAGAAGATGCACCGGGAGGAAGAATGAGCAACGCCCTAGTCCCGGAATTTGCCGTTTCCAACTGGCAGCAGTCAAAGTTCTTCTACTGCGACATACTCGGATTCGAGAGTGTCTATGAACGTCCTGAGGAAGGCTTCTGCTATTTGCGTCTGGGTGAGGCAGAACTGATGATTGATCAGATAGGAGAGGGGCGCACCTTCGACGATGGACATCTGCCAGAAAGCTATCCCTTTGGAAAAGGTCTGAATGTTCAGATCAGGGTTCCATCAATCGATCCGCTTACTGAAGCGCTTGCCCGGTATAGACGGTCTCTCTACCTTCCCGTCGAAGAGAAATGGTATCGCATCGGGACAAAAGAGGGCGGGCACAGGCAGTTCGTCGTTGCAGATCCTGACGGTTATCTGTTGCGGTTCTTTCAGGATCTTGGCTTGCGGGCGGTTCTGGTATGACGCGGGCACTGAAAGATTCCCAAAACGCGCGGAACAGAGGGCGCAAGCCCGTCGCGCCATAGGTCTGGCGGTCCCGCGACCTGCCGATTTCGCTGATGTCACGCCAAGCCTTTGAACTCAGGGTTGTGACGCCTGCATAAACTGCATTCTTTGAACGTCGGACCGGCAGTCCCCGGCCCACCGATGGCGCGCTTAGCGCTTGGTCCGAAGGTTGCTTCAGGCCGTGCTTAACCTATTCCGCCTTAATGCGCGGGAACGGAAACCGGGTCCATCAGGGTGCGCCCGCCATCAATCGTGATGATCTGCCCTGTCATGAAGGCCGCGGCGTCGGATGCCAGGAATTGCACGGCCTCTGCGGCTTCGGACGCGGCACCGATACGCCGCATCGGGGTTTGCTGCACAATCCGCTCCCGGTAATCCTCGTTGGTGTCGATCTTGTCTTTCAGATTCGCGCTCATGACGCTGCCAAGCGCGACGCCATTGACCCGGATGCGCCTTCCGGCAAGGGCGACCGCCATGGCGCGCGTCATCTGGTCCAGCGCCGCGCTGGCAATGGAATAGGCCATCAATTCGGGTTGAGAGCGGCGCGCCGCGATGGAGGACATGTTGATGATGGACCCAATCGCATTACGCCTGTCCCCGCCGGTAACCCCCTCAGCTTCGGCCTGAAACAACATGCGCTTCGCAACAAGCTGACTAAGTTTCAGACTGGCCAGCAGGTTTTGCTGCAATGATTGCTCCACCGCGTCGCTCTGGTCATCAAGCGGGTCGCAGGATGCGCATTGGCGTGTCGCATTGACCAGAATATCAATTTTGTCAAACGTATCCACCGTGGCGGAAATCAGGTTCGCAAGTGTCAGACGTTCCCGCAGATCCCCCGCAAAAAAGATCGCGCGCTCGTCCGATCTGGACATTCGGGCGACTTCGGCCTTCAGCCTGGTTTCATCCCTGTCGGCAAGCACGACATTCGCGCCCTGATCAACGAAATGATGCGCGATCGCCAAGCCTACGCCATTCGCGGCCCCTGTGATAATCGCTGTCTTGCCTGCTATCGAATAGCTCATGCTGTCTGCCTTCCTAGCGGCGCCGCCGGGGCGCGGTGCCGGTATCTGCGCGCTTCGGTGCGGTGGCCTGCCAGACACGGAAAGCACCGTTTTCTGCCAGCACCTCTATCTGGGTGAAGGCGGCTGCCAACGCCCCTTCATACGGCAAATGCCGATTCGCAACCATCCACAAGCGCCCGCGCGGGGCCAGAATACGTGCGGCTGCTGCAATAAACGCCAGTCCCAGCGCGGGCTGGGCCTTGCGACCGTTATGAAAGGGCGGGTTCATGACCACACCATCCACACGCGCGGGCAATACAACCTGTGTCGCATCGGCCCAGTGGAACTGCACGCGCGGGTCGGTGACGTTGCGCCGCGCCAGATCAAGGGCAGTGGCGTCCGCCTCAACCAGATGCAGGGTTTTCACACCGCGGCGCGCAAGGGCGGCCGCAGACAGATAGCCCCACCCTGCCCCAAGATCGGCCAGCGTCGCAGGCAGTTCATCCGGCAGTGCCTGCGCCAGCATCTGCGATGCCGGGTCAACCCCGTCAGCGGAAAACACCCCTGCCACTGTCCGGAACTGCCCAAGGGCAGGATCGGATACTGTGGCTGGGCGAAAGGACAGGTCCGACAGGTCAACACCACGCGGGTCGAACCAGAACAGCTTGCCATGCGCTTTTGACACCACCCCAGACACCGCAACGCGGCCGCGCAGGGTTTTGAAGACCGAATCAATGCCATCGGTTTTCTGACCATCCACAAGCACCAGTTCCGTACCAGACGCGCCCGCCGCCTGTGCGATCAGCGCAAACGCTTCGGCCTTGGACCGGGGCAGACAGACCAGCACCGATGGCGCGGGGCGCGCAGCAACCGCCACATCATAGCCCGCTGCCAACAGCGCATCATGGTCTGGCCGGAAACCCTGCACCAGTTGCAGACGGGACATATCCAGCGGGTCAAACCGTTCACCGGCGCGCGGGCGCAGCACAGTAACCGGCCCGTCAGGCAGGATCAGCCCTTCGGCCATGGCAAGGGTCAGGCGCGCATCGCGCGGGGCCGGATCAACGGCAAGGACAGGGGGAGTATATGTCATGGGCGCGTGGCGCCTATTCCTTTTCCAGCGTGCATTGCAGCGGGTGTTGATGACGGCGCGCAAAATCCATCACCTGCGCGACCTTGGTTTCCGCCACCTCATATGAGAAGACGCCGACAACAGCCACCCCTTTCTTGTGTACTGTCAGCATGATGTCGAAAGCCATAGCGTGGGACATACCAAAGAACCGTTCCAGCACATGGACAACAAATTCCATGGGCGTGAAATCATCGTTCAGCAGCATCACCTTGTACATGGGGGGGCGCTGGGTCCGGGTGCGTGTTTTAGTGACAACAGCACCGTCATTCTCGGGTCCGTTCGGGGTGTCACTGTCTGTCATGGTCGGAACGTGGCGCATTCGGAGTTTTGGCCTTTTCAGTGCTGGATGACGCGGTTACTGCACAATATAGCGGAACTGATGCCACAGAAAAGCCCCGAAGCCAAAGACAGGACCAGATGACCCGGATCACGACAATCGGTTTCGACGCAGATGATACCTTGTGGCACAATGAACGCTTCTTCCGCCTGACGCAGGACCATTTTGCGGAACTTCTGGCCGATTATACCGACAGAGCCACATTGATGGCCCGTCTGCTGGACGCAGAGCGCCGGAACCTTGGGCATTACGGATTCGGGATCAAGGGGTTTGTCCTGTCGATGATCGAAACCGCGATCGAGGTAACAGAGGAACGCGTGCCCGCATCGGTGATTGCGCAATTGCTGGCTGCCGGGCAGGAGATGTTGCACCACCCTATCGAGTTGCTGCCCGATGTCGAAGTGGCGATCGCCGCACTTGCGCCTTCGCATCGGCTGGTTCTGATTACCAAGGGCGACCTGCTGGATCAGGAACGCAAGCTCGCGCAGTCAGGTTTGGGCGAAATGTTCGATGCGGTCGAAATTGTGTCCCACAAGACGCCGCAAACCTATGCAGCAATATTCACCCGCCATGGGGACGGGCCCGAAGCCGCACTGATGGTCGGAAATTCCATGCGTTCTGATGTCATCCCCCCCATTCTCGCCGGTGGGTGGGGGGTGTATGTGCCGCATGGGCTGGTCTGGGAAATTGAATATGCCGAACCGCCGCTGACACATCCGCGTTACCGCACCCTGGCCAGCCTGGGTTCCCTGCCCGAACTGGTGGGCTGGATCGACGGAAGCTGATTACAGACAATCAGCAAACCCCGACAGATTGTCGAAATCTGGTGTCCGCCTGCGCCGCCGCCACAAGACCTGCCCTGCAACCGGATGACGTTTGCGGAAAAACCTGTTGAAATTTCATACTTTTCTGAAAGACGACATCGTGCTACCATCATAGCTGAGCAGTCAGACCGCAAAAAAATCGCGGCGGAAAACAAAGGCAATCGGATGCAGGCACGATTCGGGCGGCTATACCGTCACGTTTTGGTATGTTCCATCTTACTGATCGGCTATCTGGTCGCAGCCCCCGCGCTTGCGGCACCTTATGCCGCGATGGTGATGGATGCACGCAATGGCGAAGTTATTTTCGCGCGCAACCACGACACCAAGCTGCACCCCGCATCGCTGACCAAGATGATGACGCTCTATATTGCGTTCGAGGCCGTGAAGCATGGCGAAGTGACCCTGGACACGATGTTCACCACCAGCCGCCGCGCCACGCAACAGACTTGTGTGTGTCTGGGCCTGCGCGAAGGGCAGAAAATATCCTTGCGCCACCTTATCCGCGCTGCGGCGCTGCGGTCTGCCAATGATGCAGCGGTCGTCATTGCAGAAGGGATTTCCGGTTCCGTCGAGGCATTCGCCGACCGCATGACAGCCACCGCCCGCGCTATGGGCATGTCGAATACGACATTCAGGAACCCGCACGGCCTGACGCAATCAGGCCATGTATCGACCGCACGCGACATGACCATTCTGGGCCGCCAGCTTTATTTCGATTATCCGCAGTATTTCAACATCTTCTCGCGGCGCAGTGATAATGCGGGCGTGGGCACCGTGCCAAACACCAACCGGCGCTTTCTGGATGCCTATTCGGGCGCGGATGGCATCAAGACCGGGTATACCCGCGCGGCAGGATTCAATCTGACTGCATCTGCGCAGCGCGGCGGCAAGCATATCATTGCGACCATGTTCGGCGGCAGTTCAACAGCCGCCCGCAACGCGCATGTCGCGGAATTGCTGGATATCGGGTTCAGCCGCGCTGGTGCGCGGGTGGCGACACGTGCGCCGGCAACGCCTGGCTATCGCGGGCGCGGCGCGGTTGCCGTTGCTCAGGCCCCGGAGGGCAGCGGCGACAGGCCCGCATCCGCACGCACGATCCGGTTGCAAACAGCTGTGCGCACCAGCCCGCGCCCACAAGCCCGCCCCGAACGCGCCCCCTCATCTGACGTGCTGCTTGCCCTGCGTGACGGGGTGGAAGCCGCAGTGTCGCAGATTGCCGATGCCACATCTGCCGAAACCGCGCCCGCCGTGGACGAAGGCAGCACCACAATGGCAGTCGCCGCGCTGGCCCCCGAAACCCCGTCCGTCACCCCGCCGCCCCGCCCCGATGATTTCGGCGCAACAGCGGATCTGACAACGGAAAGTGAAACACCGGATTTCACAGTCGCGCAGGCCGCAGGTTTCAGCATCGCCAATACAGAAGATCTTGTTGCGCTGGATGTGGCCACGGCCATTGCCACGCCTGATTCGGATACGCTGGTACAGCTTGCAGAAGCGTCCGCAGACCAGTCAGACAGCCCGGATGATGCCAGCGACACAGACGCAACCAGCACGGATACTGTGGAAGACACGCAGATCGCGCAGTCGCAGAACGTGGAAACCCTGCCTGAAACCGTGTGGATCGGTGCCGCAGAAAGCATTCTGCTGGCGGATTTCGCCACACCCGATGCATCAACGACCCCGGCGGCACTTTATGACGACGCGCGGGCAGAAACCGGCCAGATTCTTGCGCAGGACGGTCTGGCCGCATCACCCCGCCCCCCCGAACGTCAGGGCATTATTCTGACCAGCGCAGCACAACCTGTTCCGAACAGCCAGGCCGCGGCAACAGCAGCAGTGGCCGAAGCCAATGTCCAGGCCGACGCCGAAATTGTCAGCCGGTTGTCCACCTCTGACGGGGGGCGGCTATGGGGGGTTTCGCTGGGTGAATTCACATCGCGCAATGCCGCTGAACGCGGGATCATCACAGTCAAGATGGCCGAGGCCGCAGCCCTTGGCAACGGCATCAGCCGCATCCGCCAGACCAGCGGCAGGTTTGAAGCCAGCTTCGCAGGGCTGACCGCAACTGAAGCTGAACGCGCCTGCCGGCGCCTGTCTGCGCGCGGTATGGATTGCACCATCGCGCATCCATGATTGCGATAGCGCTGTGCGTCAATCCCGCGCTATACTGCGCCCATGCCTGCGCTATGCCGTGATTGCCTGACCAGCTTCAATGCAGGGCCGCGTTGTCCGGCCTGCCATTCGCCGCGCATTGTGGCGGATCCCGAATTGCTGGACCTGAGCATTGCGCATATGGATTGCGATGCGTTCTATGCCAGCGTCGAAAAACGCGACAACCCGGCCCTGCAGGACAAACCCGTCATTGTCGGTGGTGGCCAGCGCGGGGTTGTTACAACCGCGTGCTATATCGCCCGTATTCACGGTGTCCGGTCTGCCATGCCCATGTTCCGGGCGCTGCAGCTTTGCCCCGAGGCGGTGGTCGTGAAACCACGATTTGACGCATATGCGAGCGCATCGCGTGAAATCCGCGCGATGATGGAAGAACTGACTCCCGCCATTGAACCATTGTCCTTGGACGAGGCATTTCTGGACCTGACAGGCACAACACGCCTGCACGGCGCGCCCCCCGCAATATCCCTTGCGCGGCTGATCCGCCGGATGGAAAGTGAGCTGCGCCTGTCCGGGTCCATCGGGCTGTCCCACAACAAGTTTCTGGCCAAGATCGCGTCCGATCTGGACAAGCCGCGCGGCTTTGCGGTGATTTCGCGCGCGGGCACCGAAGGCTTCCTGCGCGGCAAACCTGTCGGCATGATCTGGGGGGTGGGAGTTGCAGCACGGGGCCATCTGGCACAGGCGGGTATCGCAACAATTGACGATCTGCTGCGCTGGGACCAGTCGGAACTGGTGGCCCGCTTCGGTGCCATGGGATTGCGGCTGTGGCATCTGGCGCGGGGTCAGGACACACGCGCAGTCAGTCGCGACCCTTCGGTCAAATCCATTTCCAAGGAAACGACGTTCGACAGGGATCTGAACGATCCGGACGCGCTGGTGGGGCATTTGTGGCGACTGTCAGATCAGGTGGCCAGCCGCGCCAAGGCAAAGGGGCTGGCAGGCGTGGTGGTGACGCTAAAACTGAAACGCGCCGACCACCAGATACTGACGCGGCGTGTCAGCCTGCGCGGCCCGACTTGTCTGGCGGATGTCATCTATCGCGCCGCCTGCCCGCTGCTGGCACAAACCATGTCCAAGGGACCATTCCGGCTTCTGGGCGTCGGGATATCGGATCTCAGCGTGGATAGTGGCGCAGGATTCAGCCCCGACCTGCTGGACCCCGGTGCAGAGGGGCGCGCGCGCGCCGAACGTGCGGTCGATGCCTTGCGCGCAAGGTTCGGCCATGATGCGGTGATCAAGGGGCGCAGCCTGCGCTGAGGGCGCATCGCGGTCAGATCTGGTACACCCGTCCGCTGGGGAATCACTTGCCGCACAGTCTTGCATAAAAAAGGCCAAGGGGGCACGCCCCCTTTAGAAACCCTGTGGATATTTGGGCCAGAATGAAAGGAAAGCTGCGGACACGCCCCATTGATATCCGGATTGCAATCAGCGGTTTCACGGCTGCGGAACAGGGTCATGAAGTCCCGGGGATGTCATTTGGAAGTGATGGCGGGCCACATATAAGCCCATGACCTGAGCATATCGATGCCCTTGACGATATGCCCATTTTCCAGGTTCGTGAACAGGGCATTCATGCGGGCATATGCCCCGGCACGGTTAGTCATGCAGGTGCCAATCACGCTTGAGACGCATGCCCGGCTGCGACCGCCTTCATCGTCAGTATGGTGGTGCGCGGCACCTTCGGCCCTGCCGGAACGCCCGCCACACTGCCCCGTCGGTTCCAGATTGCGACACATCTTCTGATTGATCCCATAGTGCTGCCTTCCATTCCTGTGAGCGGATTGCGCCGTCAAAGTCCGGGATCAAAAGCTAGATCAGGGCTAATCGTTCCACCTGCACCGCGTCCGGATAGGGGCGGTACAGGCCGACATCAACCCGTTCCACCATGCCATGCATCTGTTCATAGTCGCGCGCGACATCGTGATGTCCTTCTGCGAGATGCCCGAATGCCAGATCGAGCTGCGACAGATCAACCACTTGCACAACCAGCATGAAATCCCCGAATCCTGGACCCGCAAGGCGCAGTTTGCGGCGCTGCAAGGACCACCCGGCAATCTTTCCGGCAGCGATCAGCCGGTTAAACCACTGCTCCGCAGCGCGTGCGAAAGCCAGCGGGTGGGCGTTGGGCTTCAGGTCGATCATGCAAATATACTGGTTCATGGGCGGCTTCCTGTGATTGCGTGCAGGATGTCATGAAATTCCTAACAAAGCTTTGCCTCGGCGCGCCACGTCCGGGCAGGCAGCTAAATTATTCTGCTACGATCATCCCGGCTTCTGCCAGGTCCCCAGGACCGTCCGCGATATAGGCGAACACCGAAATCCCCATTCCCGCAATAGCCGCGGTCAGGATAACCCAATCCCCGCGGGTCACCGCATTCTGATGAATAGTGAATTCTTTCAGATACTTACTGAACAATTAAAAGTCACCTTCATGTCGCGCACCCACCTGAAGGTAACAGGTACAGGCGCCATGAAGCCCGCGCTTCATGTCACCTTTGCGGCAAGGACAGGTCGGCACGATGCATGTTGAATCGTATTTTATTCGTCTTGTTGTGGGCCATCGGCCACGGCGAACAAGCGGTCCAGATGGTGGGCATGAAAGCGCTGCGCGGCGGTTTCATCACCCGGATCAGGGTACAGGCCAAGCGCCTGCGCCTTCTGGAAAAAACCGGGTGCGGGTAATCCGGCCCCTGCGCGCGCCACCACCAGGGCCGCGCGCAGGGGTCGCCCCGCCTGCGCATCCTGTTCCATCAGCGTTTCCAGCGCGGTGGTCAGTTTTGCGATGCGGCCCGGACCGTCAATTTCCAGTTTTGCGGCCAATTGCCCGTATGTCAGCGTGGTGCGCTGCATCCGGCAATCGTCCAGCGCGAATTCAAGCGCCCGCAGCATCCTCTGGCCCTTGCCCGTCCGCCGCATCCTCTGCCTCCTCGCCGGTTTCCGCAATGCGGGCGACCGAGACGACAAGTTCCCCGTTCGAGGTGTTGAACACCTTGACCCCGCCCGCAGACCGCGAGCGGAAGGAAATCCCCTCCACCGGGACACGGATGGACTGGCCCCTGGAGGTGGCCAGCATGATCTGGTCATTCGCATCGACCGGGAAACAGGCGACAAGTGCGCCGCCCCGCATTGCGCGGTCCATCGCGGCAACCCCCATGCCCCCACGGCCACGCACCGGGTAATTATGGCTGGAGGAGAGTTTGCCGGTCCCTTTTTCCGAGATGGTCAGAATCAGGTCTTCGCAGGCCGACATTTCCGCATAGCGTTCCGGTGACAATGCAGCTTCAGCGGCGTCCTCTTCATCCTCGCCCTCATCTTCGGTGACACCGGCCATGGCACGGCGCATCTTCAGATAAGTGGCGCGTTCTTCGGGGCTGGCCTCAAAGTGGCGGATCACGGCCATGCTGACCACGCTGTCACCATCACCCAGACGGACACCGCGCACGCCCGTGGAATCGCGCCCTTTGAACACACGCACGTCGGTCGTGCGGAACCGGATTGCCCGCCCGGATGCTGTAACGAGCATGACATCGTCATCTTCGTCACAGATGCGCGCGTTCACCAGACTGACGCCTTCGGGCAGTTTCATCGCAATCTTGCCGTTGGACTTCACATTCACGAAATCCGACAGCGCATTGCGCCGCACCGACCCGTCAGAGGTGGCGAATACGATCTGCAGGTTTTCCCATTCATCCTCCGGGCGTTCTACCGGCATGATAGCGGCAATGCTGACGCCCTGGGCAATCGGCAGAATATTCACCATCGCCTTGCCGCGCGTGTTGCGCCCGCCCAGCGGCAGGCGCCATGTCTTCAGCTTATAGGCCATTCCGTCCGTGGTGAAGAACAGAAGCTGCGTATGGGTATTGGCGACAAACAACTGGGTGACGACATCATCATCCTTGGTCGCCATCCCCGACAGCCCCTTCCCGCCGCGCCGCTGCGCACGGAAATCAGCCAGAGGCGTGCGCTTGATATACCCGCCACTGGTGATGGTCACCACCATATCTTCACGCTCGATCAGGTCTTCGTCATCCATATCGCCGGCCCAGTCGACGATTTCAGTGCGGCGCGGGACGGCAAATGCATCGCGCACTTCGCGCAATTCCGTGCCTATGATTTCCATCACCCGCACGCGTGAACGCAGAATATCCAGATAATCCTTGATCTTCGCAGCAAGGTTTTCCAGCTCGTCCGTGACTTCCTTCACGCCCATCGCAGTCAGGCGTTGCAGCCGCAGTTCCAGAATGGCGCGGGCCTGAATTTCGGACAGGTTGTAGGTGCCATCGTCATTCATGGTATGGCTGGGGTCATCGATCAGCCGGATATAGGGCGCGATATCCATGGCAGGCCAGCGCCGTGTCATCAGCTTTTCGCGCGCCTCTGCAGGATCGGCGGAAGACCGGATCGTCGCCACAACCTCGTCGACATTGGACACCGCCACCGCCAGGCCGCACAGAACATGACTGCGCTCTCGCGCCTTGTTCAGTTCATAGGCCGTGCGGCGCGTAACCACTTCTTCGCGGAACCCGATAAACGCTGACAGGAAATCCCGCAGCAACAACTGCTCCGGCCGTCCGCCATTCAGCGCCAGCATGTTGCAGCCAAAACTCGTCTGCATCGGGGTAAAACGGAACAACTGGTTCAGCACCACATCCGGTGTGGCATCGCGCTTCAGTTCAACCACTACCCGTACACCGGTCCGGTCGGATTCGTCAGCGACAGAAGAAATACCTTCGATTTTCTTTTCACGCACCGCATCGGCGATCTTCTCAACCATGGTTGATTTGTTCACCTGATAGGGAATCTCATCCACGATGATAGCGAAACGATCCTTGCGCACTTCCTCTATATGGGTTTTGGCGCGGATGATGACCGACCCACGCCCTTCCAGATAGGCCTTGCGCGCGCCCGCACGCCCCAGAATCAACCCGCCTGTCGGAAAATCCGGCGCAGGCACATAATCCATCAGTTCAGCGCTGGTCAGATCCGGGTTCTCAATCAACGCAAGCGTCGCATCAATCACCTCACCCAGATTATGGGGCGGAATATTCGTCGCCATGCCGACCGCAATACCACCAGCCCCGTTGACCAGCATATTCGGAAAGCGCGCGGGCAGAACGGTCGGCTCCCGGTCGCGCCCATCGTAGTTGTCCTGAAAATTGACCGTATCCTTGTCGATATCAGCCAGAAGAAACGCCGCCGACTTGTCCATGCGCACTTCTGTATAGCGCATCGCAGCCGCATTATCGCCGTCCATCGAGCCGAAATTGCCCTGCCCGTCAAGCAGCTTCAGCGACATCGAAAAGGGCTGCGCCATCCGCACCAGCGCATCATAGATCGCGGAATCGCCATGCGGATGGTACTTCCCCATCACATCGCCCACAGCCCGCGCGGATTTGCGATAGGGCTTGTCATGCGTATTCCCGCCTTCATGCATTGCATAAAGAATGCGCCGGTGCACAGGTTTTAACCCATCGCGCAAATCAGGAATGGCACGGCTGACAATCACGCTCATCGCGTAATCAAGATAGGACGCGCGCATTTCCTGGGTGATCGAAACACTGTGCCCGATGGGACCGGATGGTGGGGTTTCGTCAATATTTTCAGGGGTTTCGGGGCTATCGCTCACCTTATCCTCGCGCGGTTTGGATCTTCACTATATCTCGTTGGTCCTACCTTACCAGAACCATCATATGGGGTGCAATGCCGCAAAGCCCCGCCCTTTGGCAGCCGCCGATCATTAGTGATAACAACATGTTTTCATTGATTATTATTATTCTCTTGGCATGATTCAATTATCCAGCAGCAACAAGAGGTCTGAAATGGACGCATCCCCTGTCGAACTCATGCTCAAAGGTTACGGTCTGACCACAGCGGAAATGATCTACCGCATGCCCGACCATACCCATGTGCTCAATACATTTGTCTGGCAAGATTACGACCTGGCCCCGGATTATCCGCGCCTTTTCGAGTTCATCGAATTCTGGCAAGGCAGTATCGACGGGCCACTGCATTGCGTGCGCTTTACCCATCGCAAACAGCTGCGCGCGGGCGAATGGCGCCATGTGGTGGGCGAATTCAATGTCGGCGAATTCCCCGCACCGGGCCTGCGCAACCACTAACGCAGGCGCAGACTGGCCATCCACAGCCCGGCAATCCCGAAGGACACAACCGCATTCCAGCTTGCCATCGACAGCCCCAGCATCTCCCATGGCACCTCGTCGCAGCGCACGACGGGTGCCGCCAGAATCTGCGCCAGCAATTCTTCGGCGCTCAACCCCGACAGGTTGCCCCCGGCCGAGCAGCTTGAAGGGCCTTCCCACCACGCACGCTCCACCCCGGTATGGTAAACCCCGATCACCCCCGATGTCGCAGCCCCCGCCGCCCCGATCAGCGCGAATACCGGCCCCGGCAAGGCCAGTGCCCCGGCCCCCAGCAGGGCTATGACATGCGGCCAGCGCTGCCAGATACACAGTGCGCAAGGCACCATGCCACCAATATACTGGAACGCCAACGCCCCCAGCAGCAACCCTAAAGACCCTGCCAACGCCAGAATTTGAACCCGCCTTCGCATCATAGATACCTCACAGCCAGAAATCCGCCCAGAAGAAGAGCCATAAACAATGTGAACATAAGCCCCAGACGGCGCTCTATGAAATCACGGATCGGTGCGCCGAATCTCCACAGCAGGGCGGCGACAATGAAGAAGCGCAATGCCCGCGCAATCACCGATGCAACAATGAACACCGGCAGCGATAGCCCGGTCGCCCCCGACAGAATGGTAATGACCTTATAGGGAAAAGGCGTCACCCCCGCGATCAGCACCGCCCAGGCCCCCCATTCGTTATACCGCGCCTGAAACTGCTCGAAATAGGCATCCTTGCCGTAAAACTCCAGCACCGGTCGGCCCAATGCCTCGAAGGCGCCATAGCCGATAAAATAGCCCGCCATCCCGCCCGCGACAGACGCGACTGTGGCCACGCCTGCAATCACGAATGCCCGTGACGGGCGCGCCACGATCATTGCAATCATCAGCACATCCGGCGGAATCGGAAAGACCGAACTTTCAATGAACGCCACGATCGCCAAAGCCCATAGTGCATGCGGATGGCGCGCAAGTGACAAGGTCCAGTCATACAGAGATTTCAGCAAGTGCCTGATCGCTCTTTCATTCTGGGATAAATATCCCCGGGGGTGTGGGGGCAGGCAGCCCCCACGCATGCATGCGGAATTATCAACCCACTGGCAAGCGCAGGCCGACAGTATCCAGCCCCCAGCGCACCAGATCGGTGATCAATTCATCAGATACCACATTGAAACTCTCGACAATATCCAGCGTGTCAGTTGACGCGGCGGGCGCGGTGGCCACAAAACTGCGGCGGCCCAGAATACGCGCATCGGACTCGCGCACCATACGCGCGGTCACGCGCATGCGCGTGGCGACTGTGTTACCGTCAGTGCCGAGTTCGGCCTGAAAATCCGTGATTTCGCAAAGCAGCGCAAAATCCCCCGATCCCCCCAGCGGACGGCGCCCCACATATGACAGCGCACCAGTATCTTCAAAGGCACGCAGCAACAAGGTCTGCACCATCAGCGGCGCATTCTCGGACCAGCGCACACGCGGCAGATACAGCGATTGGACGGCGTTGGGCTTGATCAATATGCGGTCTGTGTCCAGCGCGCCCGATGTGGTGGGCGGCTCGATGCTCAGGGATCGCGCCAACATACGCGGCGCTTGCGGCAATCCGCGCGGCGCGCGTAACTCATAGGCGTCCAGCGCTGTTGTCGCCTGGTTCAACGCCGAAACCGCCCCGCAGCCCGTCAGCGCGGTCAGGGCAAAGCTGCTGGTCAACAGATGTCTGCGGGTAAGGGTCATCTTCTGAACTCCGGTGTCTGACGGTTCAGGAAGAACCGTGTCGGGTCACGTTCTATCTGGCGCGTCAGCCGGTCCAGATTCGAGATCAGACCGCGCGTTTCCCGCGCAAGCTGGCTGATATTGGGCAGGCCGGTAGTGGTGAATTCACGCACAGGTGCACCACTGTCGCGAATGATCGCGCCCAGATCATCGAAGGCGCGCGCTGCACTTTCGGCCGTGCGGCGCAATTCGGCGGTCACTTCGGGAATGTCATCGGCCACCGAATCCACTGCGCGCCCCAGCCGACCCAGCACATCACGCAGGTCTTCGGTGATCTGGCCGATTTCCTCGTTGATGACCCGGTCCGCCCCCACAAAAGCGCGTTCCGCCGCTTGCAAGGTGCTTTCGCCGGTGATCAATGCACGGTTTATCGCGTCCAGCGTGGTGTTGGCATTGGCGAATGTGTCAGTCACCTGATCCAATGTGCGCAACCCCGCGCCCGACAGCGCATCAAGCTGCCCCGAGGCGCTGGACAGGTCTTCACCCACATTTGCGACAACCCCGCGGATTTCTTCGGTCGCGGCGCGGATATCAGCCATGATCAGGGGCAGATCGGTTTCCGCCGCCCGTGCGATGGATACGGTCGCATCGCGTGCGATGGCCACCATTTCACGGGCTTCAGCCACCAGCGCGGCCCCGTCCCCCGTAACAAGCCCGTCGATATTGTCTGACATCCGTTCCACAGTTTCCAACGTGCGGTCGGCGCGCGCAAGCAGCGGGTCCAGCCGCGCGAGGGCGGGGTCCAGCGCCTCGATGCGTTGGGTGGCGGCACTGCTTGTGCGGGTGAATTCGCCGAACATGACCTGTGCTTCCTGGCTGAATTCTTCCAGCTCCGCGCGGATGGTGGCGGCAGCCCCGCTCAGTTCCTCGACAAGCGCTGTCAGTTCACCGGCCACAAACGTGTCAGCGGTGTTCAGGGTCTGGGTGCCCGCTTCAAATGTGTAGCGCGCTTCGGTAGCGACAAGGGCAATTTCGTCGATAGCGAATTCCAGGCTTTCCAGCGTATTTTCGGCCTGCCGCAGAATGGGGGCCAGATTGTCGCTGAATTCTGAAAATGTTTCCGTTGCAGCGGCAACTGTCTCGGTAAAACCGGCAAAGCTGTCCAGCGCAGCGGTCAAATCCCCCGAAGACTGTTCGATATTGTCCAGAATACCGGCGACACGGGCCTGGTTTTCTTCGCCCAGCAGACGGTTAACCTGTTCGACGACCTGCAATGCCTCTTCCAGAATACGCGGGCCGGTTTCTGTCAATGTCTGTATTGTGGACATCCCTACCTGCAATTGTGGCACATCATCGCGGTCATTGATCAGCTCCGCGGTCTGCGTGCCGGGCGACAGCGCAACAAAGGACACGCCGGTAATGCCCGAACTGTCCACCATGGCGACCGAATCCGCGCGGACAGGTGTTGCACGGTCCACTTCCAGCATGACCCGCACGCGCCCGTCCGGTGCAAGGCTGACCTCCAGCACCTGCCCCACCGGTAGCCCGGCAAAACGCACATCCGCCGACCGCGTCAAGCCGGATACGCTTTCGAAATAAGCTTCATAATAGGCGAATTGCCGGTCAAACTGGTATTTGCTGAATGCCAGAAAGAACCCCAGGATTCCAAGAAATCCCGCAAGCGCAAAAGCACCGATCAGAACATAATTTGCCCGCGTTTCCATGCGTCAGGCGATCCTTTCCTTCGTGTCCAGCGCCGCGCGTGCGCGCGGCCCGTGGAAATACTCATGCACCCATGGGTGATCTACTTCCAGCATATCGGACATGGTCCCGGTATACATCACTCTCTTTTCGGCCAACACGGCAATCCGTCCGCATGTGGCATGCAGCGTGTCCAGATCATGGGTAACCAGAAAGACAGTCAGCCCCATGCTTTGCGACAGCCCTTTTATCAGTTCATCAAACGCCGATGCTCCGATCGGGTCCAGACCGGCGGTCGGTTCATCCAGAAACACGATTTCCGGGTCCAGCGCCAGTGCCCGCGCCAGACCGGCCCGTTTGCGCATGCCGCCTGACAATTCAGACGGGTATTTGTCCCCTGCAATATAGGGCAGCCCCGCCATGGCGATTTTCAGATCCGCCAGATCGCGGCGCATCGCAGCACTCAGCCCCGGCACAGTGCGCATCGGCACTTCCACATTCTCGCGCACGGTCAGACTGGAAAACAGCGCGCCATCCTGAAACATGACACCCATGCGCTGGTCAATGGCGCGACGGGCGCTTTCGGAACAATGCAATGCGTCCTGCCCGAAAATGCTGATCTCGCCTGCCTGCGGCGGGCGCAACCCCGCGATGCAGCGCAGCAGCACCGATTTCCCGGTGCCCGACCCGCCGACAACGCCCAGAACCTCGCCGCGATAGACATCAAGGTCCAGATCATCATGAATGACCTGCGCACCAAACTGGTTGCGAAGACCCCGCAGGCGAATGACAACATCCTGCTCCATCAGATTTCCATCATCGCAAAGAACACGGAAAACAACGCATCAGCCAGGATCACGGCGAAAATCGCGCGCACCACCGCAGATGATGTCTGCCGTCCCAGACTTTCGGCATTCCCGCCCACCTGCATGCCCGCATGGCAACCGATCACACCGATGATAATGGCGAAAACCGGCGCTTTGACAAAACCGACAAGCACGTGGTCAAGACTGGTATCCTCGATCAGGCGCGTCAGGAACATGGCAGGCGAGATGCCAAGTTCAATCCATGACATCAGTGCGCCGCCCAGAAGCCCCATCGCATTTGCCACCATCCCCAGAATCGGCAGCGTGATCAGAAGTGCCAGAATGCGCGGCACAAACAGCACTGTCGCGGGATCGATTGCCAATGTGTTCATGGCGTCGATTTCCTCGCGCATTTTCATCGACCCGATGGCTGCGGTGAAACTGGATGCCGTGCGCCCCGCCACAATGATGGCGGTCAGCAAAATGCCCAGTTCGCGCAGGATGGAAATCGCAATCAGGTCCACAACGAAAATTTCCGCCCCGAACTGACGCAACTGCACGGCCCCTTGAAAGGCCAGCACAACCCCGATCAGAAACGCCATAAGCGAGACAATCGGCACCGCGCGCCAACCCACCTGATCAGCATGATAGACCAACGAGGTCAGACGGAACTGCGACGGATGCCGCGCCAGCCAGGCCAGCCGCGCCAGGAACACGCCCAGCATAGCCAGAATTTCCGCCATGAACCGCCCGACACCTACCACCGCCTGACCGACAGCGGCCAGCAGGTCGCGGATATCAAACCTGCGCCTCTCATCCTCCGGCGGGGTGGGAACCGCCTGCTCGACGCGGGCAATCAGGGCTTCATGTTCCGGGCTTAAGCCCTGCAATTGCAATTCATGCCCTATGGAATGCAGCTTTTCGCGCAATTGCAATATGGCCCAGGCCCCGGCGGTATCGAACCGCTTCAGCGCGCTGAAGTTCAGCGCCAGCGGGCCATCATCCAGCGCCAGAAGCCGGGGCATGGCCTCCCCCAGACTGCGTACTGTCAGTTCGCCACGCAGAACCCATGCCTCGCCTTGCTGTTCAAGCGCGAAACCGGGATCCTCCCAGCGCTCAGGCGCATCGTCGCGTGTCACCACTGATCCGGCCAAATATCTGCCCCTCGAATCGACCCAAAGGACCGCATTGGCAGCCCAGCACACCCTGATCTATAACGTCCATGCACGCTTGCCGCCATGCTGCATCCTGCACAAGCAGTCTGTTGATACGGATTGTGGCCATTTCTGCACATAGCGTCATTACGCACGCCATCAAGCCGCGCCCGTTCATCCCACGATGGCCGCAACTGCACCCCGGCCTTGTACGCGCCTGCTGTGCCGCGCTTTCAAGGCTACATCATTGATGCTGGCAGGGTCGGGGGGGACAGGACAGCACAACAAGGGTGACGTGCGATGCACGCAGGCCGGAAGCTATTGTCATGAACGAATTTAATGGCGCACCCGACAGGATTCGAACCTGTGACCTCTGCCTTCGGAGGGCAGCGCTCTATCCAGCTGAGCTACGGGTGCCGCATGTCGTCTATAGGCGGGCAGGAAACCCGATGCAATCGGGTTTTTCACGCGAACAGATCATGGCACAATTCCAGTGCCTCTATCAGTTTATCCACATCTTCGCGGGTATTATACAGCGCAAATGACGCCCGGCACGTGGCCGACAGCCCCAGATGGTCCATCAGGGGGGCGGCGCAATGCTGCCCCGCGCGCACGGCTATGCCCTTCTTGTCCAGCACCGTAGAAATGTCATGCGCATGCGCGGCCCCTTCCAGCGTGAAGCTGAAAATCGCGCCTTTGCCGGGTGCCGTTCCCTGAACATTCAGCCAGTTCAGCCCCGCTAGACGGCTGGTCGCATAGTCACGCAGATCCGCCTCATGTGCAGCAATGGTCTGCATGCCCAGACCCGTCATATAGTCAATCGCAACCCCCAGCCCGATCTGCTGGACAATGCCGGGCGTGCCCGCTTCGAATTTATGGGGGGGGTCGTTATAGATAACGGACTCCCGCGTAACCTCGCGGATCATGTCGCCACCGCCCATGAAGGGGCGCATCTGGGCCTGACGGTCACGCCGGATATATATCGCCCCGGATGCAGACGGCCCATAAAGCTTGTGGCCCGTCACCGCATAGAAATCACAGCCAATGGCCTGCATATCCACCGGCATATGCACTGCCGCCTGCGACCCGTCGACCAGCACCGGCACGCCCTTTGCCTGCGCCCCTGCACAGATGGCGCGCACATCGACAACCGTGCCCAACACATTCGACATATGCGTAATGGCCACCAGCTTCGTGCGCGGACCGATCGCGTCAATCACGGCTTGCGGATCAAGGCTGCCATCAGCGGCGGTATCCACCCATCTGATGACCGCACCCTGACGTTCGCGCAGGAAATGCCAGGGCACAATATTGGCGTGATGCTCCATGATCGACAGGACAATCTCGTCGCCGGGTTCAAACCGCGGCATCGCCCACCCATAAGCCACCAGATTAATGCCTTCGGTCGTGCCTGTCGTATAAATGATCTCATCTTCATGCGCGGCATTCAGAAAACGCTGCAAGGTACCGCGCACAGCTTCGTATTTGTCGGTTGCCAGATTGGACAGATAGTGCAGGCCGCGATGAACATTGGAATATTCCTCGGCATATGCGCGGGTAACCGCATCAATCACCACCTGCGGCTTCTGCGCTGACGCGCCGCTATCCAGATAAACCAGCGGCTTGCCATTCACCTGACGCGCCAGAATCGGAAAATCCGCGCGGACAGCATTTACGTCCAGCATCACATTGCCCCCTCGGGGCCAAAACCCAGCAAGACCAGCAGGAACGCCAGCGCCATCGCCACCCCGAAAAACGAAAAGATGATCCCCACAAAGACCTTCAGCCCCGATGTGAACCCATGCAGCACCAGTACGAAATTCGTCAGCAGCCACAGAAACACCGCCAGCGCGAGCAGCGTAATCATGCCAAACAGCGGCGGGATCAGGATCAGCGCAGCAATCTGGACAAACTGCAGCACAAGCATGACGAACTGCAGCCAGGCCAGTAACAGCAAGGTGTCAGGAAAACTGCCCTTGCCTCCCAGTGCGCGCCCGACGCCCTGCACCGCAACCACCATCCCCAGCAGAACAGACGTCTGGAACATGGCCATGAACAGCAGCCCGCCACCCATCATCGCTTCGCCGTCTTCCATCAGCAGGACGGATACCTGCCCCAGAAACACACTCAGCACGACAACGATGACAAATCCCAGCCACCGCGCATCATCCGGCACATCCAGCGCAATCAGCCGTGCGGCAGCCTCGCGCGGGCGGGTCAGTGTCAGCCGCACAAGGGCGCTGACAGCGGCAATATTCAACTGCATGACGGGTGTCCCTTCGTGCTTGCCATCATCGGGGCGTCCCGTGGCCATCCTGCACAAGCCTGATCGCCGCCCTTACCCCGAAACCCAGTATGTAGATGAAAGCGCCCGCCACGACAAACCCGAAAGCCTGCACTGCGCCAACTGGTCCCAGCAAGGCCGACAGCCCCCCCTGTACCAGCATCAGCGGCGTCACCGCCAGCAATGCCCAGAACAGCGCCAACCGCGCCCAAAGTCCAGGCACCGGCATGCGCGCCAGCCGCAACCCGCCCTGCAACGCCCAGGCCAATGCATACAGAATCAGCGGCAACAGGAACATGACAGCAAAAAGCGCCCCACCCATGCGCTGCTCGAACGTCACCGACGGGTCAAGCGTTGCGTCCCGCGACAAGCGTGGCCATTGCGCTACGAAAATCAGACCGCAGGACAGAAGATTGAAAAACAGCACCTGTGGTTCACGCACCCCCTGCCCCAGCAGACCCCGCACAACCTGCGCCGGATCACGGTAGCTTCGTGCAATATTCAGCGTCAGGGACATCGCGCCATCCATCTTTGCGACATATATTCATTCTGGTCAAAATATCCCGGGGGGTGGGCGCGGCCCGCTAGGGCCGTGACTGGGGGGCAGCGCCCCCCACCCGCAGCACCGGCGCGACATCCCGGTTCAGGAATGGCGCTGCAGCCAGCTTTCCATGCGCCCGCGTAAATCCTCGGCCAGATCGGGATCGGCTATTTCGTCCAGCGCTTCGGCCAGAAAGGCCAGCACCAGCAGCATCTTTGCCTTTGCTTCGGGCACCCCGCGTGCACGCAGATAGAATAGCTGCGCGGGATCAATTTCGCCCGATGTGGACCCATGGCTGCATTTCACATCATCAGCATAGATTTCCAGTTCCGGCTTGGCCAGAAACTGGGCATTTTCATCCAGCAACAACGCCTGGCTGATCTGGTAGCCGTCGGTCTGCTGGGCGGCCTGTTCGACCAGAATCTTGCCCTGAAACACACCCACAGCGCCGTTGCGCAGCACTTTCTTGAAAACCTGACGGCTTTCGCCCCCCTGCGCGCCATGGGTGACAAACACTGTGTCATCATGGTGAAACGCACCATCGCCCACAGTCGCGCCCGCAATATGCGCAGAGCCGCCCTGCCCATCCAGCCAGATCATGGCTTCATTGCGCACCAGCCGACCATTCGCAGTCAGGGTAAAGGATTTCAGCTGCGCTCCTTGCCCCAGTTGCGCGAACAGATGCGCACTGCCTGCGCGGTCATGATCGCGCCCTTGCGTGCGCACATGATGCAGCGTACCGCCTGCGCCGATTTCGGCTTCGATCACCTGATTGAAACGCGCTGCAACCGGCCCGTTTTCCAGCAATGTCAGTTCCGCCCCCTGCTCGACACGCACAATATGATGCATGATGGCATCGGCATGCTCGTGGCTGCGCAGATAGACCAGCGCGACCGGCTTCGCGGCCTTGGCTGTCGCGCGGATCAGGACACCTTGCTGTGCAAAGGCGGTGTTGAACGCGGCCAGCGGGCGTTCTACAGGCAATTGCCCGCGCGCTTCCAGCTTGCCATATATGTCCTGCGCCCAATGCAGGTCTGTGTTCGCCACATCCAGCAACAGGCTGATTTCCACACCGGCCAGCGCGGGATCATCCGACGCGAGCGCATCAAACACACCATCCACGAAGACCAGTTTCACACGGTCCACCGCGGAAAACGCAGGTTCTTCATCGGTGATTTTCAGCACTTTGGCCGCGGCAAACTGATCAGATGTCAGATCACGCGGATCAGTGTAGCGCCAGTATTCATCGCGCTTGACCGGCAGCCCCATATCCAGCAGCCGCGCCCTTGCCGCTGTGCGGGCGCGGGTTACCCAGCCCCCGCCCTGCGGCAACGACAGCGCCGCAAGACGGGCCTGCGCGGCATCGCGTTTCTGCGCTTTCAGCTTCGCCCGCGGCATCATCAGCTTGCCTCCGCCATCAGGTCTGCATAGCCGTTCTCTTCGACTTCCAGCGCCAGTTCGGGGCCGCCCGACTTGATGATGCGCCCCTCACTCATGATATGGACAAAATCGGGTTTGATATGGTTCAGCAGGCGCTGGTAATGGGTGATGACCAGAAAGGACCGGCCCGCATCGCGCAGCGCGTTCACGCCGTCGCTGACTAGTTTCATCGCATCCACATCCAGACCGGAATCGGTTTCGTCCAGAATGCACATCTTGGGTTCCAGCATCGCCATTTGCAGGATTTCGTTGCGCTTCTTCTCGCCACCCGAAAAGCCCACATTGACCGGGCGTTTCAGCATATCCGCATCGATCTGCAATTCCTTGGCTTTCGCGCGGATGATTTTCAGGAACTCACCGGCTGACAGTTCTTCTTCGCCACGCGCCTTGCGCTGCGCGTTTACCGCCGTGCGCAAAAAGGTCATGTTGCCAACACCCGGAATTTCAACCGGATACTGGAACGCCAGAAACAGGCCAGCGGCCGCACGTTCCTCTGGCTCCATCTCCAGCAGATCAGCCCCTTCCAGCGTGGCGCCGCCTTGGGTGACTTCATAACCATCACGGCCCGACAGGACATAGGACAGGGTGGACTTGCCCGACCCGTTCGGCCCCATGATGGCATGCACCTCTCCGGGGTTGATGGTCAGCGACAGACCCTTGAGGATCTTCACCTCGGAATCGTCTTCAAGTTCCGCGTGCAGGTTATTGATTTCCAGCATATTCTTTTCCTTACCTCAGGCGCTGCGCGCCATATTCCTCTGGGCTTTAGCCCACTGACCCTTCCAGCGAGATCGCAACCAGCGCCTGCGCTTCCATGGCGAATTCCATCGGCAGTTCCTGCAACACCTCCTTGCAGAACCCGTTCACAACCAGCGCGACCGCCTCTTCCTCATCCATCCCGCGTTGGCGGCAATAGAACAGCTGGTCGTCATCCACCTTGGAGGTTGTCGCTTCATGCTCTACCCGACTCGATGCATTGCGCACTTCGATATAAGGCACCGTATGCGCGCCGCATTTGTCGCCGATCAGCAGGCTGTCGCATTGCGTGTAATTGCGCGAATTCGTCGCTTTCGGGTGCATCGATACAAGGCCCCGATAGGTATTCTGCGCATGGCCTGCCGAAATCCCCTTCGACACGATACGTGAGCGTGAATTCTTACCCAGATGCACCATTTTCGTGCCGGTGTCGGCCTGTTGCCAGTTATTGGCGATGGCGATCGAATAAAACTCACCCTGCGTGTCATCCCCGCGCAGAATGCAGGACGGGTATTTCCATGTGATGGCCGAACCCGTTTCCACCTGCGTCCACATCACTTTGGCGCGGTCCTCACGGCAATCGGCGCGTTTGGTGACGAAGTTGTAGATCCCGCCCTTGCCGTTTTCATCACCGGGAAACCAGTTCTGCACTGTCGAATATTTGACATCTGCATCTTCCAGAATGACAATTTCAACCACGGCGGCATGCAACTGCGTCGTGTCCCGCTTGGGCGCAGTACACCCTTCAAGATAGCTGACAGAAGCCCCTTTTTCCGCCACAATCAATGTGCGTTCAAACTGGCCGGTATTTTCGGCATTGATGCGGAAATAGGTCGACAATTCCATCGGGCATTTCACACCGGCAGGGATATAGACAAAGCTGCCATCGGAAAACACGGCCGAATTCAGCGCGGCAAAGTAATTGTCATTCTGCGGCACGACAGACCCAAGATATTTCTTCACCAGATCGGGATGGTCCTGCACCGCTTCCGAGATGGAACAGAAGATGACGCCCGCCTTCTTCAGCTCGTCCTTGAAGGTGGTGCCAAGGGACACGGAATCAAACACCGCATCGACGGCCACCTTGCGGCCCTCATCCGCGCCCTCGACACCCGCAAGGATCATCTGCTCCTTCAGCGGAATGCCCAGTTTCGCATAGGTTTCCAGCAGCTTGGGATCCACATCATCTAGGGATTTCGGCTTTTCAACCATGGATTTCGGTTTCGCGTAATAATACTGCTCCTGATAGTCGATCTCCGGAATCTTCAGCATCGCCCAATCGGGGGATTCCATGGTCAGCCAACGCCGATAGGCCTCCAGCCGCCATTCCAGCAGCCATTCCGGCTCCTTGTTCTTTTCCGAAATCAGGCGCACGATATCCTCATTCAGCCCTTTGGGGGCGAATTCCATCTCGATATCGGTTTCCCAGCCATGCTTATATGTGCCCGCCATCGACTGCACGGTTTCGACAGTCTCGCGGTCCACACCTTCGCGCAGCTGGGTTTCATCCAATGCAACCATGTCTTTTCCCTTCTTCGCGCCAGCCCCGCGGGCGGCGCTCTCTCAATTCAGGCCGCGCCCCTTGCAGCAACGCGGCGGTAGTCCTTCAGCCATGCCTCAGCAAAGCGCAGCACATCCTCTTCCGTCACATCCGGCCCCAGCGACACACGAATCGCCCCCGCCGCAGTGGCCGCGTCATACCCCATCGCCTGCAGCACCGCCGATGCCCGCAGCTTACCCGATGAACAGGCGGACCCTGCGGAAATAGCGAACCCGGCAAGGTCCATCTGCATCACCTGCAATTCGCCCTTCCAGCCCGGTGTCGCCAGGCAAAGCGTGTTGGGCAAACGTGGCACATCTTTCCCGACTAAAATAGTCTTGCTTGCAGCACTGTCCAGAGCCTCTTCTAGAATATTTCTAATTACAGATACATCTTTCCAGACCCCATTGGCAAGATCGCGTGACGCTGCTTCCGCCGCTGCGCCGAAACCTGCTATGCCGATGACATTCTCTGTACCCGCACGGCGGCCCATTTCCTGGCCCCCGCCCTTCAACTGCGCGGCCAGTTCTGTCCCCGGGGCCATGACCAGCGCGCCAATGCCTTTCGGCCCGCCCAGCTTATGCGCCGAAACCAGCCCCATCTGCACATTCAGCCAGTTGAACGCGAAGGGCAGCTTGCCAAACCCCTGTGTCAGATCGCTGACCGCCAACCCCGCAGGCAGGTCCTGAACGATACCGGTTTCCGAATTCGCCAGCTGTAATGTCGCGCGCTCCGGCGCGGATGGGTACACATGCCCCTGCGCGTCCACCTCCAGCGCGTCATCACTCCAGGCGCGCACTGCCTCATGCTCGATCATGGCGCCCGACAATCCGCGGCCCCCAAGCGCCAGCGCCGCAGCCTCTGTCGCCCCGGAAGTGAAGACAATCTCGGCCCCCTCTGCCCCCAGTGCCGCTGCGACCTGCGCACGCGCCTTCTCGATCAACGCGCGGGCGCGCCGCCCCTCCGCATGCACCGAAGACGGGTTTCCCGTGACATCCATCGCCGCAACCATCGCCGCGCGCGCCTCCGGCCGCAACGGCGTGGTGGCATTATAATCCAGATAGACACGGCGCATCATGGTTCCTTAGTATTTCAGTCTGGCCCAAATATCCCGGGGAGTCACCGCAGGTGACGGGGCAGCGCCCCTATCTATTCATCCACGACCTCGAATAATGTTGGAACTGCCGGACAAGGGGTCAGGCTGTTACCCGCAACATCCGACAGCCGGGTCTGATGAAGGAAAACATAGACATGTGCCGACAACCCCTCCCACAAGCGGTTGGTCAGCGATTGCGCCCGCGACCCCGACACCCCGCCGGATGCGCCCGCGCCGGAATGCATGGCGCTGACGGTTTCATCCACCGCTTCCAGCACTTCGGACACGCGGATACTGTCCGCCCCGCGCGCCAGGCGGTACCCGCCCCCGGGGCCGCGTACTGATTCGACCAGCCCCGCGCGGCGCAGCTTCACGAAAAGCTGCTCCAGATAGGCCAGCGACACGCTTTGACGCACTGAAATCTCATTCAGGGAAATCAGCTTTCCCTCTGGCGCAAGTGCCAGATCTATCAGCGCAACCATGGCATACCGCCCCTTGGTGGAAAGCTTCATTCCCCTGTCCCCCGAATTCTGTCCTCAAACCGCAGCCCTGTCGCAATCATACCCGCAGCACCGCCGACAGAGTTTCATAGCCCGTCATTGCGCCGCAGCACCAGCTTAAAGGTTGACGCGGGCAGGCCACGCGCCTAAGTCTATGCGGCCAAACAGCTGGCAAAATCCCGCCGACAACGGATGATTTAGAATTCTTCTAAATATACCATAGGAAAGAGTCAAGAATACATGCAGCCGCTGTACATCCCTGACCTACTATTTTCCGTTGCCGCGCCGATGCCACATAATCCCGACAGGTAAGCCCATGCCCGAGATCATTTTCCCCGGCCCTGAAGGCCGCCTTGAAGGCCGCTATCACCCGCAGCCCAACCGTGACGCCCCGATTGCCATTGTGTTGCACCCGCATCCACAATTCGGCGGCACCATGAACAACAAGGTTGTCTACAACCTGCATTACGCCTTTCACAAGATGGGCTTTTCGGTGATGCGGTTCAATTTCCGCGGCGTCGGCCGGTCGCAGGGCGAATATGATCAGGGCGTGGGCGAATTGTCCGATGCCGCTGCCGCGCTCGATTACATGCAGGCCCTGTCGCATAATGTGCGCCATTGCTGGGTTGCGGGGTTCAGCTTTGGCGCATGGATCGGCATGCAGCTTCTGATGCGCCGCCCCGATATTACCGGTTTCGTTTCGGTGGCCCCGCCGGCGAATCTTTATGATTTCAGCTTTCTCGCCCCCTGCCCGGCATCCGGGTTGATTATCAATGGCAGCGCCGACCGCGTAGCGCCGCCGCGCGACACCCGCACACTGGTATCCAAACTGCAGGAACAGCGTGGCATCACGATCACGCATTCCGAAATCGAGGGCGCGGACCATTTCTTCAAGGACGAAGAAACCCATATGCAGCCCATGCTGAACACGGTTTCCAGCTATGTTGCACACCGGCTGACAGAAAGCACCCGCTGAACGGACTGCGCCTGCCGCGTCGTATTGCGTAACAGGCCGCACCGGCTGGGCAGTACAGCCCCGCATATTTTTCGTATACAACGGCATACAGTACTTTGCATCCCGCAATGAATAGGGTATGAGGGCGCAAATCGACTCATTCCAAAAAGGCGAGGATCACATGAGCAAGATCAAGGTAGCAAACCCGGTCGTGGAACTTGACGGCGATGAAATGACCCGGATCATCTGGGATTTCATCAAGAAGAAACTGATCCTGCCCTATCTGGATATTGACCTGAAATATTACGACCTGGGCATTGAAGAACGCGACCGCACCGACGACCAGATCACCGTTGATGCCGCCAATGCCATCAAGCAATATGGTGTAGGCGTCAAATGCGCGACCATCACCCCCGATGAAGACCGCGTCGAAGAATTCGGTCTGAAGCGCATGTATCGTTCGCCCAACGGCACCATCCGCAACATTCTGGGCGGCGTCATTTTCCGCGAACCGATCATCTGCCGCAATGTACCGCGCCTTGTTCCCGGCTGGACACAGCCCATCGTCGTGGGCCGCCACGCATTCGGCGACCAGTATCGCGCGACCGATTTCCGCTTTCCGGGCGCGGGCAAGCTGACGATCAAATTCGTGGGCGATGACGGCGAAACCATCGAACATGAAGTGTTCCAGGCCCCCGGTGCCGGTGTCACCATGGCGATGTACAACCTTGACGATTCGATCCGCGATTTCGCGCGGGCGTCCATGAACTATGGCCTGGCGCGCGGCTGGCCGGTCTATCTGTCCACCAAGAACACCATTCTGAAGGCCTATGACGGGCGCTTCAAAGACCTGTTCCAGGAAGTATTCGAGGCCGAATTTGCCGACAAGTTCAAGGCAGCGGGCATCACCTATGAACACCGTCTGATCGATGACATGGTGGCCTGCGCGATGAAATGGTCGGGCGGCTATGTCTGGGCCTGCAAGAACTATGATGGCGATGTGCAGTCCGACACGGTTGCGCAGGGCTTTGGCAGCCTTGGCCTGATGACCAGCCAGCTGATGACCCCCGATGGCCAGATCGTCGAGGCAGAGGCCGCGCATGGCACAGTCACCCGCCATTACCGCCAGCATCAGGCGGGCAAGGAAACCTCGACCAACTCCATCGCGTCGATCTTTGCATGGACCGGCGGCCTGAAGCACCGCGCCAAGCTGGATGACAATGCAGAGCTGCTGAAATTCGCTGAAACGCTGGAAAAGGTGACTGTCCAGACTGTCGAAGACGGGTTCATGACCAAAGATCTGGCGCTTCTGGTCGGACCTGACCAGAAATGGCTGACCACCATGGGCTATCTGGAAAAGGTTGATGAATACCTGAACAAGGCACTGGCCTGACCCACACTGCACTGAACCGACGTGAAAAAGGGGGCATCTGCCCCCTCTTTCTATGCCCTGCGCGAAGCTGTGATCTTTGCTTTGTTGCCCTGCCCGCGCTTGCCAGCTAGATGATGCGATAAGTGCACACAGGACAAACCCGATGCAGATTCCCCATCTTCTTCGCAAAGGCGCGGCCCTCGGCGCGTTTTTGCTGCTGTCGGCCTGCCAGATGGCCCCGGTTGTTCTGGCCCCGCCACCGCCCGCGGCCACCACAGCACCGGGACCAGCCGTCACCCGCAGCCAATTCGGCGCTGTCGTGGCGCGTATGCGCCCCGTCGCCACACAGGTCTGCCGCGAACGCAGCCCGCATCTGGACTGCAATTTCAACGTTGTCCTGGACGACCGGCCCGGCCAGCCGCCAAATGCCTTTCACACCCGCGATGCACAGGGGCGGCCCATTATCGCCTTTACCGAAGCGTTGCTGCGTGAGCTGCGCAGCGCGGACGAAGTTGCGCTGATTTTCGGGCATGAGGCGGCGCATCACATTGCCGACCACCTGCCACGCATGCAGAATCAGGCGATGACCGGCGCGCTTCTGGGCGGGTTGGTGGCCACATTGTCCGGCGCAGACCAGCCCACCGCGCAGCGCATCGTCAATGCAAGTGCCACTGTCGGCGCAAGGCGGTATTCCAAACCGTTCGAGCTGGAAGCCGACCGCCTCGGTGCGTTGATTGCGGCACGCGGGGGGTATGACCCGCTGGCCGCAGCCGCATTGTTCCGCCGCATCCCCGACCCAGGCAACCAGTTTCTGGGAACCCACCCGCCCAACGCCGAACGCCTGCGCGAAATCGAACGCGCGGTTGCCGACATGGCAGCGGGTCGCTCCTTCTGAAGGATACGCAATGCACTGGCTTTATCTGGCAATCGCCATCATGTTCGAAACGCTGGGCACGACAGCACTGAAAGCCAGCGATGGCATGACACGCCTGTTCCCCGCGACGGGGGCCATTCTGGCCTATGCGCTGTCATTCTGGCTGCTGTCGCTGGTGCTGCGCATAATCCCGGTTGGCGTTGCCTATGCCATCTGGGCGGGGCTTGGCATCTGCCTGATTTCCTTTCTGGGCTGGATCATCTTCGGACAGAAACTGGATGCGCCCGCCATCATCGGGATTTCGCTTATCATCGCGGGCATTCTTGTCATCAACCTGTTCAGCGCCAGGGTCTGACCGCATGACCGATACCCCCCGCCATACCCGCATAGAAGATGCACAAGGGCTGGTCTTCGGGACCGCCATGTGCGCTTTCGGAATTCTGGTGCTGACCGGTGCGGGGCTGGTCACCGGCCAGACCGCCGGATTGGCGGTGCTGATCGCCTATGCGACAGGATGGGGTTTCGGGCCGGTCTTCTTTGTCATCAATATTCCGTTCTACGTTCTGGCATGGCACAGGCTGGGACCGGAATTCACCATCAAGACGCTGATCTCGGTCACGCTGATTTCGGTCATGTCGGGGTTCATGGGCGATCTGGTCACCGTGATCCCGCAAAACCCCGCCGTTGCGGCAGTGCTGTTCGGCATGATTACCGGTGCCGGGCTGCTGGCCATTTTCCGCCACCGCGCCAGCCTCGGCGGCGTGGGCATTGTGGCCTATGACCTGCAGGAACGCTTCGGCTGGCGTGCGGGGCTGGTACAACTGGGCTTCGATCTGGTGCTGTTTGCTGTCGCATTCCTGATATTGCCTCCTGATCTGGTCCTGTGGTCACTGCTGGGCGCGATAGTGCTGAATGCGATACTGGCCATCAATCATCGCCGTGACCATTATATCGCAACGTAACGCGATCAGGGCTGGCATTTCAGGCAATCTTCGGCTAATGCGGCGGCGCAGCATGAAAAGGCACTTTTGTTATGGACCTTCGCAATATCGCGATTATCGCCCACGTTGACCACGGCAAGACGACACTTGTCGATGAACTTCTGAAGCAATCGGGCACCTACCGCGAAAATCAGGCCACCACTGAACGCGCAATGGACAGCAATGATCTGGAACGCGAACGCGGAATCACGATTCTGGCCAAAGCCACGTCGGTTGAATGGAAAGACACGCGCATCAATATCGTGGACACCCCCGGCCACGCCGATTTCGGCGGAGAGGTGGAACGCATCCTGTCCATGGTCGATGGCGTTGTTCTGCTGGTCGATGCTGCCGAAGGCCCTATGCCGCAAACCAAATTCGTGACATCCAAAGCGTTGGCGCTGGGGCTGCGTCCGATTGTCCTTCTCAACAAGGTGGACAAACCCGCAGCCGACGCCGACCGCGCACTGGATGAGGTATTCGACCTGTTCGCCAATCTGGGCGCCAGCGATGAACAGCTTGATTTCCCTGTGCTTTACGCCTCCGGCATCAATGGCTGGGCCGATGCGGAACTTGACGGTCCGCGCAAGGACATGTCGGCATTGTTCGACCTTGTCGTGGCCCATGTGCCCGCCCCTGCACAAGTTGCGGCGCGCGCGGAACCGTTCCGCATGCTGGCCACTACCCTGTCGGCGGATCCCTATCTGGGCCGCATCCTGACCGGCCGTGTTGAATCCGGCACGCTGAAGGCAGGCGAAACCATCAAGGCGCTGTCGCGCGACAGCAAGAAGCTCGAACAATTCCGCGTCACCAAGGTTCTGGCCTTTCGCGGCCTTGGCCAACAACCCATCGACGCTGCCGAAGCAGGCGACATCGTGACCCTTGCCGGCATGTCGAAAGCCACGGTTGCCGACACCCTCTGTGCATTGGATGTCGAAACAGCACTTGATGCACAGCCCATCGACCCGCCGACTATCAGCGTCACCTTCGGCATCAATGATTCGCCCCTTGCCGGCCGTGACGGCTCCAAGGTGCAAAGCCGCATCATCCGCGAACGCCTGATGCGTGAAGCAGAACTGAACGTAGCGATCAAAGTCAGTGACACACCAGGCGGCGAAGCCTTCGAGGTGGCAGGCCGTGGCGAATTGCAAATGGGCGTGCTGATCGAAAACATGCGCCGCGAAGGGTTCGAACTGTCCATCTCGCGCCCTCGCGTGCTGATGCGCAACGAAGACGGCCAGCGGCTGGAACCGATCGAGGAAGCCACAATCGATGTCGATGACGAATATACCGGCACTGTCATCGAAAAGCTGACCGGCCCGCGTAAGGGCGAACTGGTCGAAATGAAACCCGCAGGCGCAGGCAAGACGCGCATCATCGCGCATGTCCCGTCGCGCGGGTTGATCGGCTATCACGGCGAATTCCTGACCGACACGCGCGGCACCGGGGTTCTGAACCGCGTGTTCCACGAATGGGCACCTTATAAAGGGGCAATTCCGGGCCGCCGCGAAGGGGTGCTGATCTCCATGGAGGATGGCACCGCCGTCGCCTATGCGCTGTGGAACCTCGAAGATCGCGGGCGCATGTTCATCAATCCCCAGGAACCGGTCTATCAGGGCATGATCATCGGCGAACATTCGCGCGACAATGATCTGGAAGTGAACCCCCTGAAGGGCAAGAAACTGACCAATGTGCGCGCCTCCGGCACCGATGATGCGGTAAAACTGACCCCGCCCACCATCATGTCGCTGGAACAGGCGATCGCCTATATCGATGATGATGAACTGGTCGAAGTGACGCCAAACGCCATCCGGCTGCGCAAACGCTTCCTTGACCCGCATGAACGCAAGCGCCAGGCCAAAGCCAGCGCCTGAACAGGCAGACAAGCAAACTCCAATGAAAGGCCATCTCACGATGGCCTTTTTTCAACGCCCCATCACCCTGCCGCTTTCATTCTGGCATAAATATCCAACAAAGCGCGCGTTTTCACATGTCGTGCAGACATATGCGCGGACACGCCCGCACGGGTTTCTCAAGGGGGGTCCCCCCTTGAGGCAGGGGGTTTGGGGGGCAGCCGCCCCCCAAGCCGCCCCCGGAAAATCCACGAGAGTTCAGATCGCGCGCAAACCGGTCCTGAACCGGCCCATATTCGCACGATATCCCGCTGCAGATTGCAGCAACTGGGCGCGCGCCGCGTCATCCAGTTGCCGCACCACCCGTCCCGGCGCGCCCATCACCAATGACCCGTCAGGAATTTCCTTGCCCTCGGTCACCAGCGCCCCTGCGCCGATCAGACAGCCCTTGCCGATAGTCGCACCATTCAGAACCGTCGCGCCCATCCCCACAAGCGAACCATCGCCGATGGTACAGCCATGCAGGATCGCCTTATGCCCGATGGTGCAGTTCTCACCAACGCGCAACGGATAGCCCATATCCGTGTGCAGAACGCAGTTTTCCTGAATATTGGATCCCGCCCCGATCATCAGGGGTTCATTATCGCCCCGCAAGGTGCATCCGAACCAGATTGAAACGCCCTGCCCCAACACCACATTCCCGATGACATGCGCCCCCGGTGCCACCCAGAAATCCCCATCCGCAGGTACATCAGGCCGCTGCCCGTCCAGTTCATACAGCATCATTCCCCCCGAACGCGCGCAGACGTTCAATCAGGCTGGATGTGTCCCAGCGCCCGCCGCCCATGCGCTGAACATCCTTGTAGAACTGATCAATCAATGCTGTGACAGGCAAGGATGCGCCCACATCTTCCGCCGCAGCCAGACAGATGGCCAGATCCTTGCGCATCCAGTCCACAGCAAACCCGTGATTGAATTCACCATCCAGCATCGTGGCGTGGCGGTTTGCCATCTGCCATGATCCCGCCGCGCCCTGGCTGATGACCTCGACCACGGCGCGGCCATCCATGCCCGATTTCTCGCCGAAATGCAGTGCCTCTGCCAGCCCCTGAACAAGGCCCGCAATGCAGATCTGGTTCATCATCTTGGCAATCTGCCCGGCACCGCTGTCGCCCATGCGTCTGCACACGCGGGCATAGGCCCCCATGACCGGCTCCGCGCGTTCAAAGGTTGCCGCATCCCCCCCGCACATGATCGACAGAACCCCGTTTTCGGCCCCCGCCTGCCCGCCCGAAACCGGCGCATCCACGAAACCCACGCCCTGCGCATCGGCAATGCCGTGCAATTCACGGGCTACCTGTGCCGACACGGTTGTATGGTCCACGAAGACCGTGCCCGTCCCCATCCCGGCAAAAGCCCCGTCTTCGCCCAGACAGACATTGCGCAAGTCATCATCATTGCCCACACAGGCCATCACAAATTCAGCGCCTTGTGCAGCCGCGCGCGGGGTTTTCGCCCAATCACCACCATGTGCAGCCCCCCAGGCTTTTGCCTTGGTGGTGGTGCGGTTATAGACTGTGACGTCATGGCCGACACGGGCCAGATGCCCCGCCATTGGTCCGCCCATGACCCCCAGCCCCAGAAACGCGATTTTTGCCATTGCCCGGCCTTTCCCATACTTGTGATTGCGCTTGTCCCGCCCAGATAATAGGTATCATGGCCAGAATGACCGTCAACCGAAAGCCGTTTTGCGCCCATGTTTACCCTGTTTCGCTGGCTCGTCTATATTCTGTCCGGTCTGCTGGCATTGACTGCACTGGTGGCGCTGGCAATCTATTTTTTCCTGTCGCGGTCCTTACCCGATTATAACGAGGATTTCACCCTTGACGGGCTGACCGCCCCGGTCGAAATCCTGCGCAATACCCACAATGTGCCGCATGTTTTTGGCGAAACCGATCGCGATGTGTTTTTTGGCCTGGGTTTTGTACACGCGCAGGACAGATTGTGGCAGATGCAGATATTGCGGCGCACAGCGCAGGGGCGCTTGTCGGAAATGTTCGGTCGCCGCACATTGCGCACCGATGAACTGATGCGCAGGCTAGACATCTACGGGCTGGCGCGCGCGTCCTTCGATGTGCAGGACACCGCGACCCAGGACGCGCTTCGCGCCTATGCCGACGGGGTGAATGCCTGGCTGCGGCTGACATCGGACCGCGCGCGCGGGCGTGGCGCGCCGGAATTCTTCATGTTCAGGACGGAAACACCGCTATGGCAACCGGCGGATTCACTGGCCATCCTGAAACTGCTGTCGGTGCAACTGAATTCACAGATATCCACCGAAGTGCTGCGCGCGCGCGCATCGAGCTTGCTGGACAACGACCGCCTGCGCGATCTGATGCCGGATGCGCCCGGCGCAGGCTTGGCCGAAGTGCCCGAATATTCCAGTCTGTTTCCGGGCCTGCCCGTCGCAACACAGGTTGCTGTATTTGACGACCCCCTCTCGCCCATCCGGCCCTATACATTGGCGGGGGCGTCCAACAGTTTTGCCGCAGCGCCCGCACGTGCTGCAGGCGATGGCGCGTTGCTGGCGAATGACCCCCATCTGGAACTGACCGCGCCCGCGCTTATGTATCTTGCCCGTATCGAACTGATATCCGGCGGGGTAATCGGTGCTACAATTCCGGGGATTCCGGCCATCCTGTCAGGCCGTTCAAACGCGCTGGGTTGGGGCATCACATCGGCCTATGTCGATGATACCGATGTGTTCATCGAACAGCTGAATCCCGACGACCCCGCGCAATACCGCACCCCCGATGGCTGGGCCGAATTTGAAACCCGCGGTTCCATCATCCGGGTCAAGGACGAAGACCCGCTGACCCTGACATTGCGCTGGTCCGAAAACGGCCCGGTCCTGTCGGGGGCACTTTATGATCTGGGCACCGTCACCCCGCCGGGGCATGTGGCCAGCATTGGCTGGACCGCCCTGACCGCTGAAGACACAACCATGACTGCCGCAATCCGCCTGATGCAGGCGCAAACGATGGAAGCGGCTATTGATGCGGGTGAATTATTCGTGGCCCCGGCACAAAACCTGATGCTGGCCACCCGCGACCGCGTGGCCATGCAGACAATCGGCCATCTGCCACGCCGCAATGCCGATCATCAGACGCAAGGGCGCATGCCTGCACCGGGCTGGCATGCGGAAAACCGCTGGCTGGGCACCTTGCCCTATTCATCCAATCCGCGCTTTCTGGACCCCGAAAGCGGTATTCTGGGCAACACCAACAACAAGATTCTTGACCGCCCCTTTCCGCTGCATGTCAGCCATGACTGGGGCGATACGCAGCGCATCACCCGCTTTCTGCATCTGATGCGTGCGCGCAACGTCCATACCCGCGACAGTTTTATCGAAGCGCAACTGGACACTGTCAGTCCCGCCGCGCGTTTGCTGCTGCCGCTGGTTGCAGCCGATCTGTGGTTCTCTGGCGAGGCGGCGCCTGCGGGCACCCGCGCCCATCTGCGCCAGCGTGCGCTAAGCCTGCTGGCCGACTGGAACGGCGAGATGAACGAACATCTGCCCGAACCCCTGATCTATTCCGCATGGATGCGCGCGTTGCAGACCCGCCTTATCCGCGACGAGCTGGGACCGCTGGAAGACGCCTTCACGCATGTCAATCCCGACTTCATTGAACGGGTGTTCCGCAACACGAACGGCGCGGGCGAATGGTGCAATGTGGTGCAATCCTCGGTGCAGGAAACTTGCACGGATATGGCGCTTCTGTCACTGGATGAAGCACTGCTGCGCCTGACCGAACGCTATGGCACATCCGTTGAAAGCTGGCGTTGGGGTGACGCCCATACCGCCACCCACCGGCACACGGTGCTGGGGAATGCGCCGGGCCTGCGCGCCTTCGTCAATATCCGGCAATCTACATCAGGCGGCGATCACACACTGATGCGCGCCCGCACATCGGGGCGGGACCCTGAACCCTTCGCCAATGTCCATGCCGCAGTTTACCGCGCTGTCTATGATTTTGCTGATCCCGAAAGCTCGGTCTTTATCCTGTCCACGGGTCAGTCAGGGCACCCACTGTCGCGCCATTATGACGATCTGGGCGAGTTATGGCGGCGTGGCGAATATATTCCCATGACACTGGACCCCGAACTGGCGCGCGGCGGCGCGGTGGGGCAGACGCATCTGTACCCGAATTAATAGCAGGTTGACCCTGCCGACACTAAACCTTCAGTTGTAAAGTCGCAACAATCCGGGTCGATGGTATAACTTGACGCAAAGTCAGATGTGACAGACCGGTGAATAAGGTGTTTACTTGATGCGAGCGGGTGAGAGGAGACACCCTGCCGGAAAGAAGGAGGAGTTTTCCGTGCGCAATTACATCGCAGCAGGTCTTGTGGCCCTTGGCGCGAGCCCCGCAGTCGCAGGCGGCATCGAACGCAACCCGCAATCCATGAATATTTTGTTTCAACAGGGGCGATATGTGGAAGTGGGTGCGACTTATGGCGCACCGCGCGTCAGCGGCAACGCACCGGGCGCCACCGGTAATATCGCGCGCAATTTCTTTACCGGGTCGATTTCCTATAAGGCGGATATCAACGAGCAATGGTCCTATGCCATTATCCTTGACCAGCCTTTCGGGGCAGATGTCATGTATCCGACAGGAACAGCGGCAATTCTGACCGGGGCAACCGGCAAGATCAGCAATACCAGCCTGACAGGTATTCTGCGCTACAAGTTCGGCAACGGCTTCAGCGCGCATGCCGGGCTGCGGTCATCCTGGACAAGCGGTTCTGTCAACCTTCCTGCTTTCGCTTACACGATGTCCACCAATACAGATCAGGCTTGGGGCTATCTGGTGGGTGTAGCGTATGAAAAGCCGGAAATCGCAATGCGTGTGGCGCTGACCTATCAGTCCGCAATCAAGCACAGCTTCCGGGCCACTGAAACCGGCCCTGGTGCATTCCCGCAGGCATCGACACGGTTTACAACCAAGATGCCTGAATCCCTGAACCTTGAATTCCAGACAGGGGTTGCAGAGGACACGTTGGTTTTCGGGTCCGTCCGGTATGTCAAATGGAAAGATTTCGACATCACCCCGCCGCAGTTCAACATGGCGACAGGCAGTTCACTGGTCGCATACCAGAAGAATTCCATGACCTATACGCTGGGTGTCGGTCGGCGGTTCAACGAAAACTGGTCCGGGTCGCTGTCGCTGTCCCATGATACCGGCAATGGCAACCCGACCAGCAACCTTGGCCCGACCGGCAAGCGTACATCCATTGGGGTCGGTGCATCCTACACGCTTGACGCCATGACCATCAGCGGCGGCATTCAATACACCAAGCTGGGCAGTGCAACGACGGTCCCGCCCATTGGCGGCCAGTTCGGCAAGAATTCCGCCATCGGCGCGGGTATCCGTGTGGGTTTCCGTTTCTGACATCGGAACGCATGATCAGACCAAGGCCCTGCCGCACCCCGCGGCGGGGCCTTTTTGATGTGGCATTGACCCCGCCTGCACCAGTAGATAGGCAGTGTCACCACATTGCGACCAAGGACCGCGCGCCCATGCTTTACCCCAACGCCCGGATATGGCGAAATGCCCCTGCAAAGCGCGTCATGCTGTTTGGCATGTCCGGACTTGGCAAAACACATCTGTCCAAATTGCTGCGCGACGCGGGCGACTGGTTCCACTATTCTGTCGATTATCGGATCGGCACGCGCTATATGGGCGAATTCATTGCCGATAATTTCAAGCGCGAGGCAATGAAAGTACCGCTGCTGCGCGAATTGCTGCTGTCGGATTCGGTCTATATCAGTTCCAATATCACCTTCGAAAATCTGGCGCCGCTATCCACCTATCTAGGTAAACCGGGTAACCCCGATCTGGGCGGCCTGCCTTTCCACGACTACATGACTCGACAGGACCAGCACCGCGCCGCCGAAATTGCGGCCCTGTCGGATACGCCGCATTTCATCGCCCGCGCCGGCGAACTTTACGGCTATGCGAATTTCATCTGCGACACTGGCGGATCAATCTGCGAGGTGATCGATCCCGATGACCCGCAAGACCCGCTGATGTCGCGTCTGGCGGAACATGTGCTGCCGGTCTGGATCAAGGGGTCTGACGCACATACGGCTGAACTGATCCGCCGTTTTGACCGCGCGCCGAAGCCCATGTATTACCAGCCGGATTTTCTGCACGATGCATGGACAGCCTATCAGGCTGAAACCAATCAGCCCGCCGAGCGTATAGACCCTGATGCTTTCGTGCGCTGGACCTATGCACGCGCACTAGCCCATCGTGCCCCCCGCTACAGCGCCATGGCCGAAAACTGGGGCGTGACTGTCACCGCCGAAGAAGTGGCGCATATTCGCAACGCACCCGGTTTCACCGACCTTATTGCTGAAAAACTGCCTGACTGACCGACTGAGGAACACCCATGCCCATCAAGCTGCCCGCGACGCTGCCTGCCTTCGACGTGTTGTCACGCGAAGGGGTCATGGTCATGTCCGACACCGACGCCGCGCGGCAGGACATCCGCCCTCTGCGCATCGGGCTTCTGAACCTGATGCCAAAGAAAATCCAGACCGAAACCCAGTTTGCGCGCCTGATCGGGTCCACCCCTTTGCAGATTGAACTGTCCCTGATCCGCATGTCCGAACATGAAACAAAGAATACCGCCGCCGAACATATGGCGGAATTCTACCGCCCCTTTCAGGAGGTCAAGTCTGAGCGGTTTGACGGGCTTGTCATTACCGGCGCGCCGATCGAACACCTGCCCTATGAAGACGTGACCTACTGGAATGAACTGACCGAAATTCTGGACTGGACCCAGACCCATGTTCACAACAGTTTCGGCGTTTGCTGGGGCGGCATGGCCATGCTCTGGCATTTCCACGGCATTAACAAACACATGCTGGACGCCAAGGCATTCGGCTGCTTCCGGCACCGCAATCTTGCACCGGCCTCGCCTTATCTGCGGGGATTTTCGGATGACCTGCTGATCCCGGTCAGCCGCTGGACCGAATTGCGCCAACCCGAAATTGACGAAGTAGCCGGGCTGAATACCCTGATCGCATCTGATCAGTCCGGTCCCTGTCTGGTCGAAGATCCCGGACACCGCGCGCTGATGATCTTCAACCATCTCGAATATGACAGCACCACGCTGAAGGATGAATATGACCGCGATGTGGCCGCCGGAAAAGCCATCAATGTGCCGCAGAACTACTATCCCGATGACAATCCCGCGAAAATGCCGCTGAACCGCTGGAGAAGCCACGCGCATCTTCTATATGGTAACTGGATAAACCAGATTTACCAGACAACACCCTATGACCTTGACCTTATCGGCCAGTAGACTTGCGGCACTTGCGTTCAGCGCAATCCTTCTGACGGCATGCATGGGCGTGATCGGGGACCGCATGGCCAATGCCCAGACACAGCCGGAAGGTGCGTTTGTCACCCTGCCCGAAGGGCGCATTCACGCAATCATCCGTGGTCATGGGCCGGATCTGGTGTTGATCCATGGGGCAAACGGCAATGCGCGCGATTTCAGCTTTGGCCTGATCGACCGCATGGCCGCAGATTTCCGCGTGATTGCGCTGGACCGGCCCGGTTTCGGGTTTTCCGATGATTTCGGCGGCCCCGAAGGACCACTTGAACAGGCCGATATCCTGCGCGCCGCAGTCGCTGAACTGGGTGTGGAGCGCCCCATTTTACTGGGTCATTCCTATGGTGGGGCGGTCGCGCTGGCCTGGGCCTTGCGCGCGGGCGATGATGTGGCGGGCCTGACATTGCTGGCACCCGCGTCCCACCCCTGGCCCGGTGATCTGGGGTTGTGGTATCGCATCAGCGCATCGGCATTGGGGCGCAATATCGTATTGCCACTGGTGGCGCAGTTCGCGCCAGATTCAGCGGTGACGGCCACATTGGATGGTGTGTTTTCCCCAAATCCCGTGCCTGATGGCTATCTGGATCATCTGGGCCGCGACCTGACCCTGCGCGCCGACCAGCTTGCGCTGAATGCGCGGCAGGTCAACAGCCTGAAAACATATGTGGATGGCATGGCGCCGGGATACCCCGCACTGACCATACCTATAGAGGTGGTGCATGGCACATCAGATGAAACCGTGGGCATGTCCATACATTCCGAACGTCTGGAACAAGAGGTCAGTTCAGTAAACCTGACGCGGCTGGAAGGCGTGGGCCATATGCCCCACCATGCCCGCCCCGAAGCTGTCGCAGACGCCATTTTGCGCACCGCACAACGCGCAGGGCTTATCCGATAATCAGGGCGGACACCCCGTCCCAGACCAGTTTCAGCCCCACCAGCGTCACCATCACATACATCAGCGGATAGAACACTTCGGCACGCATGCGTTTTACCACGGCTGCCCCCATCAGGGTGGCCACCACGGCAAGCGGCAGCATCAGCGCGGCAGATACCAGCGTCACGCGGTCAAACTGGCCCAGCGCCGCATAAGGCACAACCTTGATCGCATTGACCACGGCAAAGAATATGACGCTTGTTCCGGTATAAATTTTCGGGTCAAGCCGCAGGGGAAGGACATAGACCTGAAACGGCGGGCCACCTGCATGGGCCACGAAACTGGTGAACCCCGCAACTGTCCCCCAGAAACCGCCCCGCACGCGCCCCTGTCCTTGTGCCGTGCCGCCGGACGGCGCCAGCGCCATGCGCGCCACAAAGCCCAGCGCGACCACGCCCACAATCAACCTGACTAACGCTTCCGACGTGAAGGCAGCCGCCATCCCGCCAATGGCAATGCCCAGCACCGCACCGGGCAACAGGTGGACAAGTGTGGCGCGGTCAAACCAGCCGCGCCATGTCCACAGGCTGACGCCATCCATCATCAGAAGGATCGGCAGCAACAATGCCGCGGCCTGCACCGGCGGCATGACAAGCGCCAGTATCGGCACCCCCAGCAACGCGAATGCCCCGCCAAGCCCGCCCTTGGACAACCCCACAAGAAAGACGGCGGTCAGCGCCGCCGCCAATGTCGGCCAATCGTCGAACAGGGTCATCTGTTCCAGCAGGGTCATATACGGTCAGCCAACCCTGTAGTTCGGACTTTCACGGGTGATCTGCACATCATGCACATGGCTTTCCTTCAACCCGGCATTGGTGATGCGCACGAACTGGCACTTGCTGCGCATATCCGCAACCGTGCCGTTACCAGTATAGCCCATGGCCGCGCGCAAGCCGCCGACCATCTGGTGCAGCACCGCACCGACAGACCCCTTATAGGGCACCTGGCCTTCGATCCCTTCGGGAACCAGCTTGTCGCTGGCGGCATCTTTCTGAAAATAACGATCGGCAGACCCGCGCGCCATCGCGCCCAGACTGCCCATGCCGCGATAGCTTTTGTAGCTGCGACCCTGATACAGGATCACTTCGCCCGGCGCTTCGTCCGTGCCGGCAATCGCGCTGCCCACCATGGCGCAGCTTGCACCTGCCGCGATGGCCTTGGCAAAATCGCCTGACAGTTTGATCCCGCCATCGGCAATAATGGGCACATCGCCCGCTGCCCGCGCACAATCCATGATCGCGGTCAATTGCGGGACACCCACACCGGCCACAATGCGTGTGGTACAGATGGAGCCCGGACCTATGCCCACCTTCACTGCATCCGCGCCCGCATCAATCAGCGCGCGCGTGGCCTCGGCGGTGGCGACATTGCCCGCCACGACCTGCACCGCGTTCGACTGCGCCTTGATGCGTTCCACCGCGCGCGCCACCCCTTCGGAATGACCATGCGCAGTATCAATCACCACCAGATCAACGCCCGCATCGATCAACGCCATCGAACGTTCAAACCCAGCATCCCCGACAGTCGTGGCCGCGGCCACCCGCAGCCGCCCCAGTTCATCCTTGCAGGCAGTGGGGTTCAACACCGCGCGGTCAATGTCGCGCAGCGTCAGCAAACCGGTCAGGCGGCCCTTGTCATCAGTGACCAGAAGTTTTTCGATACGGCGTGCCTGCATCAGGCTGCGCGCTTCCTCTCGGTCGGCAGGTTCGCGCAGCACAGCCAGATTGTCAGCCGTCATCATGACGCGCACCGGCGTCTTGTCATCATTGGCGAAACGCATGTCGCGGTTGGTCACAATGCCCAGCACGCGGCCCATTTCATCCACCACCGGAAAACCGGTAACATTGTAGCGCGCCTGCAATTCCTTGGCATCTGCCAGCGTCTGATCCGGCGTCAGCGTCACAGGGTTATAGACGATACCGGATTCAAACCGCTTCACACGGCGCACTGCATCGGCCTGAGTGTCCGTATCCAGATTGCGGTGAATCACCCCCATCCCGCCAGCCTGCGCCATGGCAATGGCCATGCGGGCTTCGGTCACGGTATCCATGGCCGATGACAGCAGCGGAATGTTCAACCTGATGGATCTGGTGACAAAAGTGGTTGTATCCGCCTGATTTGGCAGAACGCTTGATGCCGCTGGCACCAGAAGCACATCGTCGAAGGTAAGCGCCTCGCGAATCTCCATGACCGGCCTCCTTATGGGTGGATCGCTTGGCAGTTTCCTTTTTCACGTCTTGGCGGGAATGAAAACCCCCTCTCAGGCCTCGGCGGCATTGGTTTTGGCTGCCAGCTTGCCGCCCGGCCAGATTTTCAGAACCCTGTAGGCAATAACAGGCACTGCCACAGTGGCCCCTGCCAGAACCACGCCCGCGCCCAATCCCAGAACGCCCCTGCCGTCAGATACCAGCAGCAATGCCGTCGCAAATGCCGCCAAGGGAAAAGTGAACGCCCCCCAAAGGGGCGAAAACCCGCTTTCGGTCAACCAGCGCAATGAGATCAGAAGTGCGGCAAAAATCACGATGGCCAGTCCAGCGAACCCTTGCGCCACCCCCGGCAATCCCGCGCCATGAGCAACTATCGTGAACAAGCAGGCCGGGGCCAGATGAATGGCCAATAGCGGCCGCAACGGCGCGGGCGGCACGCGGGTGATGATCTGGCGCAGGCTGCCCCCCCAGATGACACCAGCAGGGATCAGCATGGCCCAGAGGATTGCGCGCGCAATATCATGATGTCCCAGCGCGTTGGCCGCCACGCCCCCGATGATGAAGCCCACGAAACTCAGGTGGAAAACAGGCGTCACAACGCGCCCTTCGGGGGGGCTGGTGCGCAGCACATACACCAGCAGCGCAACAAGCCCCAGATGCAGCACGAAGGCACAGATCGCCAGCGCAGTCGCAAAGCCCGGCACAATCTGCGCAAGGCTGGCGGCCAGCAACATCACCGACAGGCTGGCCGCAGCCAGCCCCGCCCGCCCCGGCAGCACGCGCATATCTTCGACCAGCACAGCAGCACGGCGGGCGGGTTTTGCCAGATAGGCCACCAGCGCAAACAGGAACAACAGCGTCACCGCCCCAAGGATCATATCGCCCACGGCCGTTGGCAGGCCGAACACAACTGCCGCTTCACGCCAGCCCAGCCCCAGCCCGAACAGCCCCATGATCGGCGCGAATATCGCAGGCGGTGTGCGCCGCCCGAAACCGGGCTTCGGAACATACAGGGGCGGCGGCATCGGGCGGCGGGGTTGGGTCATGGGCGGTCTTTCAGCCAGGCTGGAACATCTGACCGGCCATCTGGCGGTAATCGTCAAACCGGAAATGGTGGAACATCTGCTCAGCCGGGGTCTTGCGGTAGCCTTTCGTATACAGCCCGAACCGCGAACCCGCCCGTTCGGCGGTTTCCGCATCAGTTTCGCTGTCGCCAATATAGATAATCTCGGGCAGGGTCAGCCCCAGCCCCGTCACCACGGCCAGCAGCGGCGCGGGATCAGGCTTGGCCACATCCAGACTGTCACCGCCAATGACCACATCAAACATGTCTTTCCAACCCAGATACGCAAGCGCCGCCTGCGTGGGCCGCAAGGGTTTATTGGTGCAAAGACCCAGTGCAAGACCATTGCCTCGCAGTTCGGCCAGCATTTCGGGAACATGCGGGTAAATCCGTGTATGTTCATGCGCGCGTTCATAGAAGTACAGAAACTGCGCATGCAGATGTGCCGTGCGCGCAGGCTCGTTCCCGCCGGTCACCGCGTGTTCCATCCGTTCCACGAAAACGCGCGCGCCACGCCCGACAAAACTGCGGGCCTGATCGAAGCTGATATGTGGCAGCCCCTCGCCTTCCAGCACCTGATTTGCCGCAGCGTGAATATCCGGCGCGCTGTCAATCAGCGTGCCATCCAGATCAAAGATAACAGCGCGGATCATACGGCAACCCCGATTGCAGCTTCTGCGGCGGCGCGTATGGCGCGGATATTGTCGCCATATGGGGCGGGGTTCTGTACCGATCCGCCCTTGAACACCGCTGATCCCGCAACCAGCACATCCGCGCCCGCGCGCGCCATGACCGGCGCCGTGTCGGGCGTTATGCCACCATCGATTTCAATATGGATGGGGCGCGCACCGATCAGGGCGCGCAACCGCTGCACCTTGTCGGTCATATCGATAAATTTCTGCCCGCCAAAACCGGGGTTCACGGTCATCACGCAGACCAGGTCAATCATATCCAGCAGGTTTTCAACCCCGTCCAGCCCGGTGCCGGGGTTCAGCGCCAGTCCGGCCTTTGCTCCGCTGCCGCGAATCGCCTGCAAGGTACGGTGAATATGCGGGCCCGCTTCCATATGGGCGGTAATGAAATCCGCGCCCGCCTTCGCAAAGCCCTCGATATACGGGTCCACAGGCGCAATCATGAGATGCACATCCATGACGCCGCGAATATGGGGCCGGATGGCCGCACAAGTGGCAGGGCCGAAGGTGATATTGGGCACGAAATGCCCGTCCATCACATCAACATGCACCCAATCCGCGCCCTGATCTTCAACCGCGCGGCATTCAGCCCCGAAATTGGCGAAATCGGCTGCAAGGATGGATGGCGCAATCTTGATGGCGCGGGAAAAACTCATGGATCAGCACTCCTGAATCGGCTTGTTAACCTGTTCATAGCGCCGCGTGGGGATAAATGCACCCCTTCACATCTGGTCAGAATGCCGCGCATGCAAAGGGGCACCCGCGCTACCGGCCATGCGGGCGGGCAGCTTATGCGCCCGCCAGTTTTGCCAGTCGCGCATCACGCAGGCGCGCAAAATCGTCGCCAGCGTGATAGCTGGACCGGGTCAGCGGCGTGGCTGATACCATCAGGAACCCCTTGCCGAAAGCTGCCTTTTCATAGGCTTTGAATTCATCGGGCGTCACAAACCTGTCCACGCGGTGGTGACGCGGCGTAGGCTGCAGATACTGCCCGATGGTGATGAAATCCACATCCGCCGCGCGCATGTCATCCATGACCTGCAGTACACCCTGCCGGTCCTCGCCCAGGCCCACCATGATACCGGATTTGGTAAACATCGACGGGTCCAGTTCCTTGACGCGCTGCAACAGGCGCAGGGAATGGAAATAACGCGCGCCCGGGCGCACTTCGGGGTAAAGGCCGGGCACGGTTTCCAGATTGTGGTTAAACACATCAGGCCGCGCCCCCACGACGGCTTCCAGCACGGATGGTGCGCATTTCAGGAAATCAGGCGTCAGGATTTCGATCGTCGTGCCGGGGCTGCGGTGGCGCACGGCGCGGATGGTCTGGGCGAAATGCTCTGCCCCGCCATCATCCAGATCATCGCGGTCCACAGATGTGATAACCACATGTTTCAGTCCCAGTTTTTCGACCGCATGGGCCACGCGCCCCGGTTCAAACGCATCCAGCGTATCGGGGCGGCCAGTGGCCACGTTGCAGAATGTGCAACCACGGGTGCAGATTTCGCCCATGATCATCATGGTGGCGTGACCCTGCGACCAGCATTCGCCGACATTGGGGCAGCCTGCTTCTTCGCACACTGTGGTCAGCTTGTGCTCGCGCATGATCTTGTGGGTTTCGGCATATCCCTTGCCGCCGGGTGCCTTGACGCGGATCCAGTCGGGTTTCTTGGGCTGAGCCTGCACCGCGCGGTGGGCTTTTTCCGGGTGGCGCTGGTCAGGCAATTTCAAGTCGCGCAAGGCTTCCCCTCCTCTGGACGCTGCCGGGATTCATCTAGCCCGAATCCGTGGCGAAAACAACGACAACAGTTCAAGCCCGCCATGCGCTGGCTGCATGACGGCATCACACCGGCGGACAACGCAGACGCGCCGCAGCGATCAATTCTTCGCCCGCCGCACATAAATATACGCCAAGATCGTCAAACCATGCCCCCTGATCAGATGATGCACGACGCAACAGCGCAATCTGGCGGAAGGGTTCAGGCCGCGCAAACCGCCGCAGAACGATTCCCTGCCCGCCTGCCGCCTCGGCACGCACCGCCAGTTCCGGCAGCAATGTCAGGCCAAACCCCTGCGCAACCAGCCCACATAACGTGGACAGCGTTGACGCACCCAGATCAAGCCGCGTCTGGCGTCGGTCAATGGCGCAGACAGCCAGCGCCTGATCCGCCAGACAATGGCCATCATCCAACAACAGCAGATGATCGGGGTTCAATGCTGTCGGTTCCAGGGCGCGGTGCCCCGGGTCCGGACCGCCAAGCCGCCCTTGCGAGCCCGCCAGCAAGAACCGGTCCTGAAACAGCGGGGAAATGACCAGATCAGGGGCCGCAACGGGATCGGCCAGAACAACCGCATCCAACCGCCCTTCGCGCAGTGCAGCCAGCAGGTCGCTGGTTTGCGCTTCACGCAGGCGCAGGTCGCGGGTAATATCACCCGCGCGCAGCCGCGCCAGCATTCCGGGCAACAGATAGGGCGCGATGGTCGGAATCATGCCCAGCGTCAGTGCCGCCTGCAACCCCTGCCGCCGCGCCGAGCTTTCCAGTTCCATCGTTTCCGACAGGATGCGTTCCGCACGCGCCAGAACTTCGCGCCCTGCGCGTGTCAGGCGCACATCACGCGGCAATCGTTCCACCAGCGCCACGCCAAGAATGGCTTCCAGTTCCTTGATCTGCATTGATAGCGCGGGCTGGCTGACATTGGCCAGTTCCGCCGCGCGCCCGAAATTCCGGGCCTGCGCCAATGCGCGAAAATAGGACAATTGCCGGAGCGTAATCTTCATATTCCTGTCCTAACGCAGACGGCAACGGCAGGGAAGTATATGCCGACTGATGATTCGCATATGGGCCACACGCGGCGCTTCCGCCCCGTTTCCAAGGCTGGTGCGTTCCCGAACCGGCACCAAAGTTCGGATGACTAAGGGATTGTTTCCAAACGACAGAGTAGCTCAGGATAGTTAACAGAAAATTATGATGCATGCCATGGTTCGGGGGTGTTCCGGACGACATGCGGCAATCGCCTGCCTTATGTTGTTTTTCTGGAATTTCTAATGCCCTGATGCGCACCATGTCCGCCAATACAGCGCAACCGAAGAAATGGCGTTGCCCCACCAGAAATCTCGCGGGCATGCTGATCACCGGAATTATGGCCCTGCATGGTCAATATCCGCGAAATAATGGAGAACGGAAATGTCTAAAATCTTCACCTATCAGGAAAACGGCCTGTCTTATACCGTCACCATTTACGAGGAAAACGGAATCATCAAGGCCGACATTACCGTGACCGAAGGGTCTATGGATGTGAACGCCGTGTATTTCGGTGATGACGACTTCTCTGGTGACAGCGCTGGATTGAGCGGGCCGCTGAACATGAATGGCAGTGGCTCCAGCTTTGAAGGTGAAACGGTGCAATGGGACGACGCTATCGCCCTGAGCCGTCCGGGATTGGGGTCCGAGGGCACCGACAAGGACACCTTCCTGCAGGCAGGCGACACAATGACCATTGATCTGGATGGTGTGGACAGCATTGATGACATTGATTTCTTTGGTATCCGCGCAACTTCGGTGAACGGGGGCGATTCTATCAAGGCAGTTTCGGGGAACCCGGAAACCGTTGATGATGACAACGGTGATGACGACGATGCTGCGACCTATGAAAAGGTTTTCTTCGTTCTGAATTCCGATGCCAGCAGTGGCAATATCTATGAATGGGATAACTTTGATCCCGAAATGCTGGAAGCCGCAGGCCTTGAACCGGATGCCGAAGGAACATTCGCCAATTACGTCGCCGTGTTCGAAGATAACGGCTATTTCAGCGTCGATGAGTTGCAGGAAGTCCGGTTTTTCGAAACGAGCGATGAAGGATATCTGCGCGAAATCGAGGAAATGCGTATCGTCGCACCGGAGGGTGGCTTCGCTGATGCCGATGCCCTGATTGCGGCCTATGACGAAATGATCGCAGAAATGTCGGACGATATCAGCATGGACGGTCTGATGGTCGCGATGAGCGCAGATGAGGAGGCCGACATCCCCGCATCAGAAGATGATGACGAGGAGGATGCGGCAGTTTCGGTAATGTGACACAATAATGCTGGTCTATGTCATGCCGGGCCGACAGGTCCGGCATGTTTCTTGGACGGTACTATGTAGCTTACCCCTGCGCCTTCAATGCGAGATCTGACGCAATGGCGAACGCGCCGCGCACACGTTCCTTTTCGGTGCTCCAGTCTCGGCGCACCACAATCTTGTTGTCGCGGATTTTCGCCAGGCCGCGCTGATCATTGACGAATTCCACCAACCCTGCGGGATTGGCGAATTTGTCGTTATGGAACTGGATCGTGGCACCCTTTGGCCCGGCATCCAGTTTCGCGATGCCTGCACGTTTGCATTCAGCCTTGATACGCATGACTACCAGAAGCGTGTTCACTTCGCGCGGAAGCTTGCCGAACCGGTCAATGAGTTCGGCAGCGAACCCTTCCAGATCGACTTTGTTGGTCAGCCCCGACAACCGCCGGTAAAGACCCAGCCGCACATCCAGATCGGGTACATAGTCATCAGGTATCAGGACCGGAACGCCCAGATTGATTTGTGGTGCCCATTGGCCATCCAGATCAGACACATCCGCGATTTCACCCGAGCGGATCTTTGCAATCGTTTCTTCCAGCATCTGCTGATACAGTTCATACCCAACTTCATTGATATGGCCGGATTGTTCTTCACCCAGAATATTGCCTGCGCCGCGCAGGTCCATGTCATGGCTGGCCAGGTTGAACCCCGCGCCAAGGCTGTCAAGGCTGGCCAACAGGCGCAGCCGTTTCTGCGCCTGTGGGGTCAGTGGCGCGCGCGGTTTGGTGGTCAGGAAGCAATAGGCCCGCGTCTTGGCCCGCCCGACCCGGCCGCGTATCTGATACAGTTGCGACAGCCCGAACATATCGGCACGATGCACAATCATCGTATTCGCGCGCGGAATATCAAGGCCGGATTCAACGATACTGGTCGCCACGAGAACATCATATCTGCCGTCATAAAACGCATTCATCCGGTCATCCAGTTCACCCGCCGCCATCTGGCCATTCGCGGTGACATAGCTGATTTCAGGCACCTGATTGCGTAGAAACTCTTCCACCTCCGGCAGGTCGGAAATACGTGGCACCACGAAGAACGACTGCCCCCCACGATAATGTTCGCGCAACAATGCCTCGCGCAATGTCACGGTGTCGAATTCGCTGACATAGGTGCGGATTGCCAGCCGGTCCACTGGCGGGGTCTGGATGATGGACAGATCACGCACCCCTGTCAGCGACAATTGCAAAGTGCGCGGGATGGGCGTTGCGGTCAGTGTCAGGACATGCACATCGCTGCGCAATTCCTTCAGGCGTTCCTTGTGGTTCACGCCGAAATGCTGTTCCTCATCAATGATCAGCAGGCCCAGATTGGCGAATTTCACCCCCTTGGCCAGCAGCGCATGGGTGCCGATGCAAATATCAACGCTGCCCTTGGTCAACCCTTCGCGGGTGGTGTTGGCATCCTTGGCAGACACGAAACGCGACAGCGGTTTGACCGTAATGGGAAAACCGCGAAAACGGTCTGCGAAGGTCTTGAAATGCTGGCGGGCCAGCAGCGTTGTCGGCGCAATGACGGCCACCTGCACCCCTGACATGGCCGCGATAAAGGCCGCGCGCATCGCCACTTCGGTCTTGCCGAAACCCACATCGCCCACCACCAGCCGGTCCATGGGGCGGCCGCTGTCGAAATCATCCAGCACATCCTCGATCGCGCGCAACTGGTCATCGGTTTCAGCATAGGGGAAGCGGGCCAGAAATTCCTCCCACATGCCGTCCGACGCGCTGAACCGGGGCGCGCTTCGCAACTGGCGTTCGGCGGCTATACGGATCAGCTTGTCGGCAATCTCGCGGATACGTTGTTTCAGCCGCGCTTTCTTGGCCTGCCATGCCCCGCCGCCAAGCCGGTCCAGCAGCCCTTCTTCATGGCCATAGCGCGACAGAAGTTCGATATTTTCCACTGGCAGGAACAACCGATCCCCGCCTGCATATTCCAGCGCAATGCATTCATGCGGCGCGCCCATCGCAGTGATAGTCTCCAACCCCGTATACCGCCCCACACCATGATCGACATGCACGATCAGGTCACCGGGTGACAGGCTTTGCGCTTCGGTCAGGAAATTCTCGGCGCGCTTGCGCCGCTTGGCCCGCCCGACCAACCGTTCGCCCAGCACATCCTGTTCGGAAATCACTGTCAGGTCCGGCGTTTCAAACCCCTGATCCAGCGGCCAGACAGTCAGGAACAGCCGCCCTTTCGGTGCTGTTCCCATGTCGCGCACTGTGCTGATATTCTGCGCGCGCCCTGCACCGTGATCTTCCAGCAGGCCAGACAGGCGTTCGCGCGCACCGTCGGAATGGCTGGCAATCACCACATCGCCCTGCTTTCGCCGGTCATTGACATGCGCGGCCAGCGCGTCAAACACATTGGCTTCGGCCTGCCGTTCGGGTGCAAAGCTGCGCCCCATCCGCCCGCCTGCATCCAGAACGCCCGGCCCCGGCGCAGTTTTCGTCGGCTGCAACTGGATAACACGCCGCGATGACAGGGACCGCGCCCACGCGGCCTCATCCAGATATAGCAGTCCGGGGGGGCAGGGTTTATAAACGGTATCCAGACGTTTGCGGTCGGCCATCGCTTCGCGCCGGGCATCATACTGGTCCGCGATCCCTTCCCAGCGCGATGCGCGCGCGGGCGCAATCTGGTCATCCAGCATGACAGATGCATCTGGCAGATAGTCAAACAGCGTTTCCATGCGGGCATGAAAAAATGGCAGCCAGTGTTCCATCCCCTGATGTTTCCGCCCCGCGCTGACCGCTTCATAAAGCGGGTCATCGCTGCCCGCCGCGCCGAATTCGATGCGGTAATTCTGCCGGAAACGGGTAATCGCGGCATCATCTAGAATAATCTCGGACACTGGGGCAAATTCCACCACATCCAGCTTTTCCAGACTGCGCTGCGTGGCAGGGTCAAAGCGGCGCGCGGCCTCCAGTACATCGCCGAACATGTCCAGCCGTACTGGTCCCAGATCACCGGGGGGATAGATATCTATAATACCGCCGCGAATGGCATAATCGCCCGGTTCGGTGACAGTGGGGGCCTGTGTGAACCCCATGCGCACCAGCCAGCCCCGCAAGGCAGATTCGTCAATCCGCCGCCCGACCTGCGCCACAAATGACGCGCCCGCCACCACATCACGCGCGGGCACTGCCTGCATCACCGCCGACAACGTACTTAGCAGCACAAATGGCCCCGGCACCCCATGGGCCAGGGCTGCCAGTGTGGCCATGCGTGCGCTGGACACATCCGCATTGGGCGACACGCGGTCATATGGCAGGCAATCCCATGCTGGAAAGCGCAGCACAGTGGTTTCAGGCGCAAAAAAGGCCAACGCACGTGCCATCGCCTCGGCGCGTTTGTCATCGCGCGCGACATGCAGCAAGGGCGCGCCGGACTTACCCAGTTCGCGCGCCAGCAACAGTGCGTCAAAACCTTCGGGCGCTCCGCCCAGCGTGATATGAGAATGGCTCTGTGTCATCGCACCTGACCTACCCCGCGGTGATCCGGTGTCAATGCCTGAAATGTCGCCCCGCACGACAACAGGCCGCTGAAATTGCCCAGGAAAGGGGCGCGTTGGTATCGCGCGTGCGGGTCATCCCGGCAAGGGGCCTGCACGAGTACCGCCGGTTCTTCCCTTCATCCGCTCAGCAAGGGCCATGGCAGCGTCAGCCCGGCGGAGGGGGGGGACAAGGTGTCGGGGATCTTGAAGATCCTCTTGGTCGAGGGTCATCAGACCGGCCCCGTGCCGCCCCTTACCGAAACAGCGTCCCGTGCGCGAATAGACGCGCACAGACTATGGCAGTTCCGCCAGTACGTGCTTGCGCGAACTGGCGTCAGGCGCGCGACCGCCGACCGCCACGCCGCCCGCCGGTGCGCGCGCCTGCATCCATCGCGGCTTTTGACGCTTCGGCGAAGCTGACACCATCCTTCACAGCTTCCAGAACCTTGGACAACCCGATCCATGCGCCGCCATTTGCGTCATGGTTCATAAGCAGGTTTGCGGCGCGGATGGCCTCCATTTCGACGGATCGCACAGGATTCATGATCGCGCTGGTCATGCCTGCACCGATCGCCATAGGCAGAAACGCCGCGTTAATACCATGCCGGTTGGGCAGGCCAAAGCTGATATTGGACGCGCCACACGTCGTGTTCACACCCAGTTCTTCGCGCAGACGCCGCACCAGTGAAAACACCTGTTGCCCCGCGGTCGCCATGGCCCCGATTGGCATGACCAGCGGGTCCACAACAATGTCATGCGCCGGAATGCCGAAATCCGCAGCACGTTCGACAATCTTTTTCGCCACGGCGAACCGTACTTCGGGGTCTTCGGATATGCCGGTATCATCATTGGAAATCGCCACAACCGGCACATTGTATTTCTTGACCAGCGGCAGCACCAGTTCCAGCCGTTCCTCTTCACCAGTGACGGAATTCAACAGCGGGCGTCCATAGGCAGCCTGCAAGCCCTGCTCCAGCGCGCCGGGGACCGAACTGTCGATGCAAAGCGGCACATCCACCACGGCCTGAACCCGTTCAATCAGGGCTTTCATCAACATTGGTTCAACGAAATTATTGTCCGCATAACGCGGGTCTGCGGCCATCTTGTTGGTAAAGACAGCACCCGAATTCACATCAAGTACCGTCGCGCCACAAGCAACCTGTTCCAGCGCGTCCCATTCAACGGTCGAGAAATCGTCCCGTTCCAGTTCCGCCGCCAGCTTCTTGCGGCCTGTGGGGTTTATGCGCTCACCAATCACGCAAAATGGCTCGTCAAAGCCGATGACAACAGTCTTGGTTGCGGATTCAAGGACAGTGCGGGTCATGATCTCTCCGGAAAAAAGGGGCGGTCAGTGTTGCGCCGGTTGGGCGGCGGCCCCACCATTGGCGATATTCCAGTCGGCATTGGCCTTGATCCCGCCAAGCGGGAAGAAATGCAGGCGTTCCACGGCGAAATCAGGGTTTGCGGCCTTGTGCGCGGCCAGTTCCCCGACCAGTTCTGTCGGTTCAAACGGCAGCAACAGCTTCGACACATCCTTGGCGCGTTTTTGCAGCACGCGCAGCGACGGGCCGACACCGCAGGCAATGGCGAATTTGATAAGCGTCTGCAATTTCGCAGGCCCGGCAACACCCAGATGCACCGGCAGCGTGATGCCCTGATCGCGCAAATCCTGCGCCCATGCTATAACCGGTTTTGCCTCGAATGCGAATTGGGTGACAATGGCCATCTTCACGCCTGCTTCGCGCGCATAACCCTGCTTCCAGCGCAAGGCATCCAGAATGACACGCTGGCCGCCATCGGGGTCAATATCGCGGTTGCCTTCGGGATGGCCGGCCACATGCAGCCGGGTGAACCCGTCGAACAAGCCGGTTTCCAGCATTTGCATGGAATTGTCATAATCGCCTTTCGGCGTGCTGACTCCGCCACCCAGCAACAGCGCCTGCTTCACATCGGCTTCGCCCTGATAACGGGAAATCCAGTCCGTCAGTTCCTGCCTGTCCGCAATGATGCGCGAGGGGAAATGCGGCATCGGTTCCATACCTTCGGCGCGCAGGCGGGCAGCCGTCGCAACCATGTCGGAAATGGGGGTGCCGTCAATATGGGCGATATAGACACGTGTGCCGACTGGCAGAATGGCGCGGAAATCGGCTACCTTCTCGGCTGTGCGCGGCATCACTTCGATGGAATAGCCCTGCATCAGGGCCTCGACTTCGGCAGTGTTCTGCGTGGCCGTGCCGGGTTGCGCGGAGCGACGAAAATTCAAAAGCGCCATGATGCTCTCCAGTAAACGGGGGCGGGTCATTCCGGTCAGACCTTCGCTGCCCAGCCGTCATTGACGATCAGCAGCTTCAGCCTGTCTGCGTCATACTGCGCTTCCAGCTGAGCTGCGGTGGATTTCGCGACATCTTCGTCGCTTCCAGCGACCTCGATGGGGGGGGCTTTGCGCCATTCCGCCAGATAGGCATCCGCATCCTTTGCGCCCACTTTCATGGCGCAGCGGTCAATCGCCTGTTCAAAGCGTTCGGAAAGCTGAATCTTGTGCGCCTTGCGGCCTTTGCCCACGATCACCTGTGCAGGTATATCGCGCCAGTAAACGATCACAAGCTGTGCCATGTTTTTTTCCTTCCTCCGGCCATTGCCCCCATAGGCCACCGCGCCGCGCGTCTGTCCCGTCTGGTTGCGACCTGCGTCCGCACCGGGCCGACCTGTCAGTCCTTCACCGTCCCTGCCGGAAAAACGAGTAGGCGCAGCCGTCATATCTTTCAACCTCATTATGACCCTGCGGGTGAATTACCCGCCCCACCGTGACGCGCAAACACTTGCTTATTCCGGGGCGGTTGATTACGTTCATACCTAACACGATATTGGAGGGCGAAGAATGACGCCCGAGCGTCCCGCAGGCGCGGGCGCTTCCCCGAATTCGACACACGGCGCGGCGCCTGTTGCCGTTGCCCGGAAATCGGCAAAGGCACCGCGCCACCCCAAGTCAAGGTCGCCGCAACTTTATGCGGCACTTGATCTGGGGACGAATAGCTGTCGCATGTTGATTGCCCGTCCCCTCGGCGGGCACTTCGAAGTGGTGGACAGTTTTTCCAAAGCTGTAGAACTTGGAACCGGCCTGAAATCTTCGGGATTGTTATCCTATCATCCGATGCAGCGCACATTGCAGGCATTGCGGATTTGCCGCGCGAAACTGGAACGCCATAATGTGTCGCGCATGCGGCTGGTGGCGACCGAAGCCTGCAGGCGCGCACGGAACAGCCGCGATTTCATCCGCCGCGCCCATGCGGAAACCGGTCTGCGCCTTGACATCATCACCGCCGAAGAAGAAGCGCGCCTCGCCGTGGTGTCCTGCGCATCGCTTGTGGCCGTGGAAACCGAACAGCTTCTGGTGATCGATATTGGCGGGGGGTCAACCGAACTGGTCTGGATCGATCTGTCGCGCGTTGCGCCGGAAAAGCGCCGCAATGCCATCATGGGCATGTATCACGGCGCCTTCAACCGCGATCCGGTGCAGGGTAAACCGCAGGTCATTGACTGGATCAGTGTGCCGCTCGGGGTTGCCACGCTGAAGGATTATTTCGCCGATGTCGATGATGACGCGGCACGGTTTGCGCTGATGAGCTGGTATTTCGAAGAACAGCTTGAAGCCTTCACACCCTATCGCGACCTGAAAGAACACAAGGCCTTTCAGATCATCGGCACATCGGGCACCATTACCACTGTCGCGGCGTCCTATCTGCGGCTGAAACGGTATGACCGGTCCAAGGTTGACGGGCTGGTGATGAATTCAGGGCAGGTGGACAAGGTTATCCGCGAATATCTGGCGCTTGGTCCCATCGGTCGCAGGCAAGACCCCAGCATCGGGCGCGACCGGCACACGCAAATCATGTCCGGTGCCGCGATTTTGACCGCCCTGATGCGCGTCTGGCCGACCGAACGCATGTCGGTTGCCGATCGCGGGTTGCGCGAGGGGCTGCTTTACGCGCAGATGAGCCGCGATGGCGCGCTTGACATGCAAGCCTGACGAAAGGCGCAGGACAAATGAAAACGACAAACACATCCGGTCGCGGCAGCCGCGAACTGAAGGTCAAGGTCAAGACTGCGCGCGGGCGCAAGCTGTCCTCCACCCGATGGCTGGAACGGCAGTTGAACGACCCTTATGTGGCGGCGGCCCGGCGCGATGGTTATCGCGGGCGCGCGGCCTATAAGCTGCTTGAACTCGATGACAAGTATCGCTTCCTTGTGCCAGGTGCGCGGGTTGTCGATCTGGGCTGTGCGCCGGGGGGCTGGCTGCAGGTCGCGGTTGCGCGTGTAAACCCGCTGGGCGAAAAGAAGGGCAAGCGCACTGGCCTTGTGCTGGGGGTGGATTTGCAGGAAGTGGAACCCCTGCCCGGTGCCACGGCCCATGTGCTGGATTTTCTGGACGAAGGCGCGGATGATCAGGTCAAGGAATGGCTGGGCGGGAAGGCTGATGTGGTCTTGTCGGACATGGCAGCGGCGTCCAGCGGGCATAAGCAGACCGACCACATGCGCATCATGGCGCTTTGCGACGCGGCAGCGCATTTCGCTTTTGATGTGCTGGAAGAAGGCGGCACTTTTGTCGCCAAGGTTCTGGCCGGCGGGGCAGAAGGCGATCTGCAGCGCCTGCTGAAGCAGAACTTCAAAAAGGTCGCGAATGTCAAACCGCCTGCCAGCCGGTCCGACAGTTCCGAAAAATATGTTGTGGCCCAAGGGTTTCGCGGGGGACGTGAAAGTGACCCCGAATGAAGGACCGCTTCGCCGCACGCCCCGGCGAACAACGCCTTGACGCGCCATTCGCGATGCATGCCGAAATCACCTTTATCGGTCATATCGAAAGCGACTGGTCGCTGGAGGATTGCCCCAGAAACATCGGGCAAGCCCGCGAGGCCGGAAAACCGGCCCGTCTGTGGGTTGAACCGCAATTCCGCGCGGGCCTGGATGGCATTGTGACGGGCGATGTGCTGGTGCTGCTTTACTGGATGGATCGCGCGCCGCGCGACCTGATCCGCCAGAAACCGCGCCACCGCGATACACCGACCGGCACATTCAACCTGCGGTCCCCTGCACGGCCCAATCCCATTGGCATGGGCGTTGTCAGGGTTCTGGAACTGGATATCGATGCAGGCCGGATCACGATTGATGCTATAGACACCATCAACGGTACGCCATTGATTGACATCAAACCGCATATTCCGCGTGTCGATCAGTTGCCGGCCTAGTCGCGATGGGGGGCATGTTGAAACTGGTTCTGGTCGCCTTCGCAATCTATGCACTGGTGATCGGGCTTCTGGCCATTTTCCAGACATCCCTGATCTTTCCACGCGCCCTTGTCGGCCCCGCCCCATCCCTGCCCGGCCAGACCGAACGACTGACCCTGCGCAGCGCCGACGGCGATGAACTGCACGGCGTGCGCATACCCGGTCGGCGCAATGATACCGCCCTGCTGCTGGGTTTTGGCGGCAATGCCTGGAACGCAGAAAGTCTGGCGCTGTTTCTGCACCAGCACGCCCCCGACCACCCGGTCGCAACATTCCATTTTCGTGGCTACTCCCCCAGCACCGGCACCCCGTCGGCGCAGGCCCTGCGCGGCGACGCGGTGTTGATCCATGACGTCCTCAGCGACGGTGCGCCGGGGACCATAGCCGTCGGGTTCAGCGTTGGCGCTGGTGCCGCCGCTTATCTGGGCGCGGTGCGCGAGTTGAAGGGGGTGCTACTGGTCACACCGTTTGACAGCCTGCACAATGTGGCGCGGGGCAGCATGCCATGGGTGCCTGTCAGATGGCTTTTGCGCCATGACATGAACCCGCTAAGCGATTTGCGTGACCGCCAGATCCCAGTCGCCATACTGACCGCCACGGGGGATGAGGTCATCCCTCCCGCGCGCAGTGAAGCGCTGATTGCCGGGTTGATGGCGTCAGACAGCGCGCGCCTTCATGTCGCGCGCATTCCGGCGGGGCATAATGACATTTACTCCCATCCGGAATTCAACGCGGCCCTGCGCGCGGCACTGGCCCATATCGCGCGGTAGCGCGGGGAAGATTATGCAGGGCTGGTGTGAAGCAGATGTTTACACACCCCAAAGGCGCGGAGCAAAGGCCGCAAGGCCGCCGCGCCACCGGTGGGCTGTCCCGCGGCCTGCCGGTTTAGCTGATCTCACGCCAAGCCTTTGAGCTTGCGATTGTGCCGCCTGCATAAAGTTAACTTCTCCAGTATGGCACCGGCAGACTCCGGCCCGTCGCAGGCGCGGGCCTGGTGAATATGCCAACACACCCGATGCCCCCGATACAACATTCCGGCCAAATATCCGACAGAACCCGGCGCGGCGCCTTACGGGCGTTGCTCCAGATCGTCGGCCACGGCTTCGGCGCGGGCGGCCAGTTCAGTCAGCGCATCGGTCAGATCCTGTGGCACGACCGGCACTTCAATCTGGCGCGGTTCCGGCATGGGCCGGGCATGCAGGCGTGAGATTTCCTCGCGCAGGGACGCCAGCTCGACCTCTGCAGCCTGCAGCTTGTCTTCAACCCCTGCGGTGCGGTCGGCCAGCATCAATCCCGACATCAGCAACATGCGTTCCGCCGGAACACGGCCAATCTGGTCCAGTAGCGTGCGGGCCTCTGTATCCAGCATTTCGGCAGCGGCCAGAAGGAACCCTTCTTCGCCGGGTTGACAGGCGACCTGAAATTCCTTGTGGCCAATAATGATGGTCTGTTCAGGCATGGTCATCCCCTGTCGCGATCAAGGGTTTCAGTTCCCCAAGCACATCTTCCATTTCAACCATGTCAGCCGCGCGTTCAGCACGCAAGGCTTCAAGTTCAGCCAGCAGCGACCGGTTAATCGCGCTGGGTTCGATGACCTTGGCTTCATGCCCGTCGCGCAACTGGCGATTGGCTTCTATCAGTTTGGTATTCGCCTTTTTCAGGCGCAGCATTTCCAGACTTTGCAAATCAAGCTGTTCGGTCATGCGGGCGAGTCGGCGTTCCAGCGTGGTAAAGGAACTTTCCTGCCGCTGGCGCACAGCATTGACCCGTTCGGTCAGTTGTGCAGTTCTGGCGCGCTCTGCCTCCAGCTGGGCATTCAGTTGCGCCACATCCTGCGGCGTCTGCGCAACCGCAACGGGCGTGGCGCGCACGGCGTCCACATTACGCGAAATCCGGTCGAGCGCGCGGCTGATGCGCTGCTCCAGATTTTTTATATCGCTCATATATGTCCTGCTTTCTGTCGCCCTGTTCCGATTCCTCTTTTTGTCATGCCGAATCACGTCTGACAAGACAACCCGGATTGTATGCAGGAATCCTACAACCAAACCGGCGATTTTCCAAGATTGCCATGCCCCGGCCGCGCGACATGCTGCCTTTGCTTGAACTTGCGGCCCAGACTGCTATGGAGAGCGCAAACATTGCCCCAACAAGGATCGATGCCCGTGGATATTGCCGCCCTTCGCCAAGCCAACCCGGAACACTGGAAAAAAGCCACCGCCATTCGCACATTGGCCATGGATGCGGTGCAGGCCGCAAATTCCGGCCATCCCGGCATGCCCATGGGCATGGCCGATGTTGCCACAGTGCTGTTTGAGAAGCACCTGAAATTTGACCCCAAGCAACCGGATTGGGCGGATCGTGACCGCTTCATCCTGTCGGCGGGTCACGGGTCGATGCTGGTCTATGCGCTGCTGTATCTGACCGGCTATGAAGACATGACGCTGGACCAGATCAGGAATTTCCGCCAATGGGGGTCTATCACGGCGGGCCACCCTGAATATGGCCATGTCAAGGGCGTGGAAACCACAACCGGGCCGTTGGGTCAGGGCATTTCCAACGCCGTGGGCTTTGCCATGGCTGAAGAAAAACTGCGCGCCGAATTTGGGCAGAAAGTGGTTGACCATTACACGTATGTCATTGCGGGCGATGGCTGTCTGATGGAAGGGATCAGCCACGAAGCCATCGGGCTGGCCGGTCATCAGAAACTGGGCCGTCTGATTGTGTTGTGGGACAATAACGACATTACCATTGACGGGCGCGTCAGCCTGTCGGATTCCACCGACCAGCGCGCACGTTTTGCCGCCGCGGGCTGGAAGGTTCTGGCCTGTGACGGGCATGACCCCGCCGATATTGACCGCGCATTGACCGCTGCAAAAGGGTCGGACCGCCCTGTACTGATCGATTGCAAGACAATCATCGGCTTTGGCAGCCCTAAGAAGGCGGACACGAACAGTGCGCATGGCTCGCCCCTTGGCGATGCTGAAATTGCAGCAACCAAGGAAATCTACGGCTGGCCGCACGGCGCGTTCGACATTCCCGCCGATATTCTGGATGCATGGCGTGCGATCGGTGCCAAAGGTGCCACAGCCCGCACGGAATGGGAAGGGCGCTTTACCAAACTGTCCGGCACAAAACAGGCCGAATTCACCCGCCGCATGGCAGGCGAGGCGCCGAAGAAGCTGGAATCCGCAATCCGCGCACTGAAAAAGCAGATCAGCGAAACCACACCGAAGGTAGCAACGCGCAAATCATCGGAAATGGTGCTGGAAGTCGTCAACGAAATCATGCCCGAAACTATGGGCGGATCGGCGGATCTGACGGGCTCCAACAACACCAAGACCGCCGGTCTGGGCGTCTTCAGCCCAGAAGACCGCAAGGGGCGTTATGTCTATTACGGCATCCGCGAACATGGCATGGCGGCGGCCATGAATGGCCTGGCACTGCATGGTGGTGTGAAACCCTATGGCGGCACATTCATGTGTTTTACCGATTACGCGCGCGGGTCAATGCGGCTTTCGGCGCTGATGGGTGTGCCGGTCACCTATGTCATGACGCATGATTCCATCGGTCTGGGCGAAGATGGGCCAACCCACCAGCCGGTCGAACATCTGGCCATGCTGCGCGCGACCCCCAACACCTATGTCTTCCGTCCCTGCGACACGGTTGAAACGGCCGAAGCCTGGGAAATCGCGCTGACCGCCCCACGTACGCCATCGGTGCTGGCACTGAGCCGGCAGAACCTGCCCACACTGCGCACGGAACACAAGGTCAGGAACCAGACCGCGCAAGGGGCCTATGTCCTGGCTGAAGCCACCGGCAAGCGTCAGGCCATCCTGATGGCAACGGGGTCCGAGGTGGAAATCGCGATGGCCGCGCGCGACCTGCTGCAGGCCGAAGGGATCGGCACGCGGGTTGTGTCTTTCCCTTGCTGGGAATTGTTCGAAGATCAGCCCGAAGCCTATCGCCGCAAGGTGCTGCCCGCAGGCCCCGTTCGCGTGGCGATCGAAGCTGGCCTGCGCTTTGGCTGGGACCGCTGGCTGTGCGACGAACGCGGTCGCCGCGAGAAGGCCGGTTTTGTAGGCATGGAAGGCTTCGGTGCCTCTGCGCCCGCGCCCGAACTTTACCAGCATTTCGGAATCACCGCCGAAGCTGTCGCCGAGAAGGTCAAGGCGCTGCTTTAACAGTGAAGCTCAGGGTGCGTGGTATCCACGCACCCTATCTTTTGTTTCCGGGTGCGTGCAAACCACGCGGCCTGTGCGGGTACAGGGCTTCCAATTGTCCATCTGCCATGGCACCAAGTCCGAAAGACCAGAAAAGGCCGCGATCATGACCCCAGCCCCCTTCCCCGCCGCGCGCTTACGCCGTCTGCGCCGCACCCGTGCCCTGCGTGACATGGTTCAGGAAAACGGGCTTTCTGCAAGCGACCTGATCTGGCCTGTTTTCATTCGCGATGGCGACGGGATCGAAGACCCGATACCCTCACTTCCCGGTGTCAGCCGCCTGTCCATTGACAAATTGCTGGGTGCCGCTGCGGACGCCTATGCACTTGGCATCCCCGCGATTTGTCTGTTTCCTTATACCGACCCGTCCCTGCGCACAGACACCTGTGAAGAGGCGTGGAATCCCGACAACCTGACCAACCGCGCCATTTGTGCGCTGAAGCAGGACTTGCCGGATCTGATGGTCATGACCGATATTGCGCTTGATCCCTATAATGCCAATGGCCATGACGGGCTGGTGGTCGATGGCCGGATCCTCAATGACGAAACAGTGGAAGCGCTGGTCAGAATGGGGCTGGCACAGGCTGAGGCAGGCGCCGATATTCTTGGCCCCTCGGACATGATGGACGGTCGTATCGGCGCGTTGCGCAGCGCATTGGAAGCGGCAGGCCACAAGGATATCGCAATCCTGTCCTATGCCGCGAAATTCGCCAGCGGGTTTTACGGCCCGTTCCGCGATGCTGTCGGCGCATCGGGCAGGCTGGTGGGGGACAAGGCAACCTATCAGATCAACCCCGCCAACCGCGAAGAAGCGCTGGCCTGCGTGGCGCGCGATCTGGCCGAAGGGGCCGATATGGTCATGGTCAAGCCGGGGATGCCCTATCTGGATATTTGCCGCGCAGTCAGGGACCGGTTCCAGCGCCCGACCTTCGCCTATCAGGTGTCCGGCGAATATGCGATGCTGATGGCGGCCGCCCAAAACGGATGGCTGGATGGCGAGAAGGTGATGCTCGAAAGCATGATGGCCTTCAAGCGCGCGGGCTGCGACGGGGTGCTGACATATTTTGCCCCGCGCGTGGCAGCAGCACTGAAGGGATAAGGGCAGGATTTGTGCTTCCTGCGGCCAACCGGCACATAATCTTGCCCGGCAACAGGCAAAACTATGCGCAAGTATCAGACAGCCATGTCCCTGACAGATGACAAGTGCTTGATTTACACGTATGATACCGCGCAATAACGCGATCCGACGCAACCGGACAGAACAGAGGCAGGCCATACTGCATTAGGCCAGAGCATAGGAAAATGACAATGAAACAGCTATCCCGCCGCAGCGTGATCCTTGGAACAGGCGCAACCGCCGCGCTGGCCGCATGCGGCAACCCCATTGGCGGACAGGGCGCGGATGTTCTGGACGCCCGCGTAGATGCCGCGCGCGACTATCTGCGCAACACTTACCCGTCGCTGGGGGAATTGTTCCAGAATGCCCGCGGGATTCTTTATATCCCTGTCGTGACGGAAGCAGGGCTGTTTGTCGGCGGGTCTTATGGCCGTGGCGCCTTGCGCATTGACGACATTACCGTTGACTACTACTCGGCCACGCGCGCCAGCGTTGGGTTGCAGGTAGGTGCGCAACAATATGCGCATGCACTGTTTTTCATGACCGAACAAGCCTTGCAGGATTTTCGCATGTCCGAAGGCTGGGCCGCCAGCGCGGACCTGCGCTATGCAACGCCCACACAGGGCGGCGCGATGGGCGCAGAAACCACAACGCAATTTGCACCGGTTATCGCGGTGGTCTTCGGCCAATCCGGCATGCTGGCGGGCGCGTCACTTGCAGGTGTGCTGTATTCCCGCATCATCCCCTGAAGCAGGCAATGGCGCGCTGCGCCTGTCGGCTTTTCGGTTGTTCGCTGAACTTCCGAAAAGCCGGGATTTCGTTAATTCTCGGCAAGTTGTATATCGGGAACCCCAGACGGGTTTCACCCACGCCCCGCGCAACCCGCCGCATCAGGCCGTCAGCGATGCAACATCTTCGGGCGTGGCGAAATTGCGTGTCTCTGCCTCTTTTGCAATTCGCCGGATCATTCCCGAAAGCGCCTTGCCCGCGCCGATTTCCCAGAATTCATTTACGCCCTGTCCAGCCATCCATGCCACAGATTCACGCCAGCGCACCGACCCCGTGACCTGTTCGATCAACAGCTTGCGTATACTTTCGGGATCGCTGACCGGTTCTGCGCGGACATTGGCAACCAGTGGTACCGCTGGCGCGTGCAGCGCCACATCGGCCAGCGCATCCGCCATACGCTCCGCAGCAGGTTGCATCAGCGTACAATGAAATGGCGCGGAGACAGGCAGCAGCATCGCACGCCGCGCACCACGGATTTTTGCAATTTCAACCGCACGTTCAACTGCCGCCCTATGCCCGGACACCACCACCTGTGCGGGGTCGTTGTCATTGGCGGCCTGACAAACCTGCCCCTGGGCGGCTTCGGCGGCCACTTCGGCGGCGGTGGCGAAATCCAGCCCCAGCAGTGCGGCCATCGCGCCCTCGCCCACCGGAACGGCGGCCTGCATTGCCTGCCCGCGAATGCGCAACAACCGCGCCGCATCAGCAATCGCCAGCGCCCCGCTGGCGGCAAGCGCCGAATATTCACCAAGGGAATGCCCGGCCACAAAGGCTGCATCTGTAATCGCAACCCCTTCGGTTTCCATTGCCCGCAGCGCGGCAAGCGACGTTGCCATCAGCGCAGGTTGCGCATTTGCGGTCAGTGTCAGATCCGCGATATCCCCTTCCCAGATCAGTGCAGACAGCTTTTCACCAAGCGCCTCGTCCACTTCCTGAAACACGGCCATCGCTGCAGGATAGGCCATGGCCAGCGCCTGCCCCATGCCAATGGTCTGGGCACCCTGCCCCGGAAAAACGAATGCGCGGCTCATCTGGCTCTCCTTGCTCAATGCTGTGCCAGACATGCCGCAATCAGACCGGTTGCGCAAGCATGGGGACATTCATCTTTGGCAAAATAGTCTTGGTGGGGGGCGGCCCGCGATGGGCCGCGCGGGGCAGACCCCCCCCCGTTTTCCGCCGCTACCAGCCCAGCGCTTTGCGCAGCATGTTCAGCGCCATGAGGATAATGAATGCAGCGAAGACCCGCTTCAATGGCGTGGCGTCCAGCGCATGGGCCAGCTTCGCACCCCAGGGCGCCGTTATCAGTGTCATCGCCACGACAACCCCAAAGGCTGGCAAGTTGACCGCGCCAATCGTCAGCGGGGGCGCATCGGCCACCGGCACGAACAGGAAGAACAGAACCGACGGAACCGCAATCAGAATTCCGAAACCGGCGGCAGTGGCCACTGCGCGGTGAATCGGCATACCATAGAGTGTCATCAGGGGCACACCCAATGACCCGCCACCAATGCCCATCAGCACCGACAGAAACCCGACCGCACTGGCAATCACCCCTCTCAGCGGGCCTGTCGGCATAGTGTTTCCCAGCCGGAAATCCGCACGACCAAATGCCAGCCACAGCCCGATCAGCACACCAAGAACACCAAAAATGCCCTGCAACACCACGGATCGCAGCATCGCGGCAGTCAGCACACCGATGACGGCACCAATACCAATACCCAGCGCCCAGCCGCGCAGGATGGGCCATTCCACAGCGCCACGCCTGTTATGGCTTTGCACAGAACGCGCGGAGGTCACGATGATCGTCGCAAGTGATGTCGCCAGACAGACCTGCATTACCTGCGCGCCACCATAACCCAGCGCAGTGAACAGATAGAAAAAGGCAGGCACCAGCACAATGCCCCCGCCAACCCCCAGAAGCCCAGCAACGACACCGGCAAACGCACCAATGACGACCAGCAGCGCCGTCAGCTGTGCCAGCAGAACGGGATCGAAAGTCATCCGGCCATCTCGGTGGCGACCGCGCGAATGCGCCCCACCATGGCGCGCAACCCGTTGGAGCGCTGCGAGGACAGATGATCATCCAGCCCCAGCCGCGCGAGTTCGGCCTGCGCATCTGTCTTCAGCACGTCAGCCACGCTCTGACCTGCATAAAGGGCATGCAGCACCGCGATCAGCCCGCGCACGATCATCGCGTCGCTATCGCCCATGAAATCGAATGTCGCCTCCGGCCCTTCGCCCTTTGGCATCGGTTGAATCCAGACCTGACTTGCGCACCCTTCAACACGGGTAGCAGGTGTTTTCAGCGCATCATCAAGCGGGGGCATCGCGCGACCAAGCTCGATGACATGACGATAGCGATCTTCCCAATCATCCAGAAAATCGAAGGTTTCAGCGATGTCTTCAAAAGCCGGGCTTGCCATGAGTGGCCTCTTGTCTGGAACTGCCGACAGTCCTAAGCCCCAACACCGCCAAGGTCCAGCCTGATCCGCCAGATATATTCCGGCACGCCTCTGCTTGTCCCGCATTGCTTCAGGGGCACTTTTCAAAGCTTGCGAATTAGGCTAACCCGTAGGAAAGCCCTGCAATGCACAGTTATTATCAAAAGGACCAGTCATGCAAAAGTCCCTTCTTGCGTCGCTTGTTTTGGTACTGGTCCTGTCGGCCTGCGGTTCAATGCGCGAGTCGCGGATGAACCCGTTCAACTGGTTCGGCGGTCAGTCCGCCGAAACCCTGGCCCCGTCAGGCGGATGGGGCGGCACGGTTGACCGGCGCGCGCTTGTGCCCGTGGTGACGGAAATGGAAGTGTTGCGCACCCCCGAAGGGGCCGTTGTTCACGCGACCGGCGTGACCGGGACACAGGGATGGTGGGACGTGGAACTGCGCCCCCTCAATGACGGATACCCGCTGGATGGCACATTGATTTATGAATTCGTGGTGGCAAGCCCCATGTCGCGCAGTGGAACAGGGTCAGAAGCATCGCGCACAGTGACCGCAGGCGTGAAAGTGTCGAACCGGCGTCTGGAAGGGGTACGGCGCATTGTGGTGCGCGGCGCGCAGAACCAGCGCGAAATCCGGCGCTGACCGTCAGGTTTCGCAATCCGGCTGGCGTTGCAGCCTGCCCACGCGAACGCAGGAATGACGTCGCACGTCATGATCTGCGAACTCACAGGGTCAACAGGTAGTGTAATCCTGCAACCACGGGTCGAGGCCCCCGGCTGACCCCAAAGGCGTGTCAGATCCCGAACACATCGACCTTGCCGCCCTTTACGGCCAAGCCCACCTCGCCCCTGCACAAACGCAGGGCATCCGTGCCGAACACTTCTGCGCGCCACCCAGCAAGCGCAGGAACGTCGCGGAACCCAGCAGCCAGCGCGTCCAGATCCGATGCGGATGCAATCAGTTTCGCCGCAACATCGGTGCTGTCGGATTTGGCTTTCAGCAATACGCGCAACAGATCCGCCAGTGCGGGATTAACCTGCATGTTTTCGCGCCCGGCCTGCGCCTTGGGAAAATCTTCCGGGTCACAGGCCATCCCGCGCGCGACGGCTTCCAGAATACCATTGGCGATCTCGCCCTTGCGGGCTTCGCGCAACAGCAGGCGCGTGCGGCCCAGATCCTCTGGCGCGGTCGGCTTGACCGATGCCAGTTCCAGCAAGGCATCATCCTTGTAGACACGCGAACGCGGCACATTGCGCCCCTGCGCATAGGATTCGCGGAACGCCGCCAATTCGCGGACAATCGCCAGAAAGCGCCCGGAATCATTGCGCGTGCGTACACGCTGCCACGCTTCCTGCGGGCGCTGGATATAGGTTTCCGGATCAGACAGGGTCTGCAATTCCTCAACCACCCATGGCGCACGGCCAGTTGCCTGAAGCTTCGCATCCAACGCTTCATAGACAACACGCAGATGAGTCACATCAGCCAGCGCATATTTCAGCTGCGCATCCGATAGCGGGCGGCGCGACCAGTCGGTAAAGCGCGAGGATTTGTCGACCTGCGCTTTCGCCAGCTTGCGCACCAGTGTTTCATATCCCGCCTGATCGCCGAAACCACAGACCATAGCGGCAACCTGTGTATCAAACAGCGGCTTGGGCAGAACGCCCCCTTCAATGAAGAATATCTCCAGATCCTGGCGCGCGGCATGCAGCACCTTCACTGTGCTTTCGTCGCGCAGAAGCTCATAGAACGGGTCCAGCGACAGACCATCAGCCAAAGGATCAACCAAAACCGCAGGCCCGGATGTCGGCCCATCAGGCCCCGGTAGCGCCATCTGCAACAGGCAAAGCTGCGCATAATAAGTGCGTTCACGCAGGAATTCGGTATCAACGGTAACATAAGGCGCTGCACGCGCAGCCGCACAAAATTCGGCCAGCGCCGTCGTCGTTGTTATAAGCTGCATATACCTGCCGCATTTACTGACTGCTTTTGTCATTCATATGCAATATTATGTGGTTTGGAAAGCCCTCGGAAATCCACCCATGGATCGTGCATTTTCCATGCTTTCATACTCTTGCCAAAGGTGCCGGGCGGTCGTATACGCCACCTATCGGTCGGAGTGTAGCTCAGCCTGGTAGAGCACTGTCTTCGGGAGGCAGGGGCCGGAGGTTCGAATCCTCTCACTCCGACCAGATAAATCAATAACTTAGGTAAATTTTGTTAAGTGCCCCTTTGGTTCACCGAACCTTAGCGCACTATTTTAAGCTGTGAAAACTCCAGTGAATCGGCGGCGCTACGCAAGTGTTCGGGCGAATAGCGGGCATAGATCTTCTCTGTGATGGCCGTGTTCGTATGCCCCAGATATTGGGCGATTTCGCTCATCGGCGTCCCGTCTTCGGCCATGCGTACAGCGGCGGTGTGGCGCAGCACATGCGGCGTCACATCGGACAGACCGGCGTTCTCCACGGCGCGTGCAAAACCCCGCTTGATGGACTTTACAGGCCTGCCACCCCATTCAATGACGTAATCTGTAAGCGCACCCATTTGGGCGTCCTCCAGCGCGGCGCGCAGCGTATTGTTCATAGGGACGACCGCACGGCCTTTCCGGTGCCCCTCCCCGGTGCGCAGATTGATCTGCCCGCGGGCGAAATCGACGCGGTCCCAAGTGAGCTGTAGCGCGGCAGTAATGCGCGCCGCAGTTGTCAGCATCAGAATAATGGCCAGCTTCACATGGGGCTCGGCTTCCGCATTGACCAGCCGGTCCAGTTCCGCCCGACTTAAATAGCGGTCCTTCGGGGCGGGCTGCGGTGGCCGTTCGATATGGGGCGCGCGGTCGATGATGCGCATCTTCTGCGCCCAGTTCAGCGCAATACGCAGGTGGTTCAGGCGCGTCCAGATCGTGCCGTCGTGCTTTCCACCGGCACGCCAGGCCGCAATCGTGTCGCGGCAGTCCTGCGTTGTGATCTGCTCGGGGCGGAAATGGCCGAAGGCGGGCAGGACCGATTTACCTGTATGGAGCATGGATTCGGCGATGCTACGGCCCTGCCTGTCGGCGCGGTAGGCTTCCCATATCTCGGACACTTTGGCCGTTTCACGCGGTGCGGCCACATCAAGGATTATCTGGCGGGCCTCCGCCTCAGCCTCGCGCGCTGTTGCGGCGTTAAGCCGGAAGCGGCGGCGGTGCCCGCTCTCGTGCCATGTGACGACAAATCGTCCGTTGAGTTTTCCGATCCGGTAGTCCTGCATTCATATTCCTCTATATGCTCCGGCCGCAGTCGTATCATGCGCCCGACGCGGAAATGTGGCAACTCCCCCCGCCTGCACATCTGGCGGACGGTTTCGGCGCTGCATTCCCAGCGCTCGGCTACGTGTTCGGGTGTCATCGCACGGGCCGTCATTCCGCGATCCCCGTTGCCACCATGTCCCGCGCGGCCGGAACCTCTTCCTGCGCACGCTCCCAAGCGAGCAGTGCCCGCTCGTTCTCGATTGCGTGCAGGGCACCAACTGTCAGATGTACCTCGTGCGGCCGCAATTCACGCACACGGCGCAGGGTGACGTGCTTCCCGTCGGTGGTTCTGTCGCAGGGCTTGTTGGGTGTGACTTGCGGTGCCCAGCGGCCGATCGGTGTCATACGCTCCGAATACCATGCCATCACGCTGCCCCTTCTTCTGCCGCACGCGCTTCCTCTGCAACCTCGCGAGCAATGCGCTCGCGCTCAGCATCGGTGAGGATCGGGGCTGGTGTGGCGAAAGGATCATCATCAGACTGCGCGGCCTCTTGCTCTGCGCGCGCGACGATCTCCTGACATTCGCCCTTGATGGTGTTCAGCAGCTGGCGGTTGGCCTTGCCGGTGTCACTGTTCCAGTAGGCAACAAACGCCTCCCTACCCTTGCGGGCCTCTGCGCGCGCTGCGTCCAGAATATCCTTCTGCTTTTGCGCATCACCCTGCCCCATGGCCCACTTCGCCATGGCGCGGCCGGTTTCCACCCCCATGGGCTGGCGCGCATCCAGAAGGCCCTTGAACTGGTCGGCGACTTTGATCTGGTGGATGGGGCAGCCGGGCGCGGACGGGTCAAGGATGACCATCGTCGTCATTTCGAACATCAGGTCACCATCGGCAGCCGGATCCCAAGGCACGTCCTGGCGGCGGGTCTTGGTCTGGCGTGCATTGACTTCCTGCCAGTTGGTCTTTGCGGATTTTTCCTGCATGACCGGCTTGGCGCGCGTGCAGATGATGATGTTGCACTTCGCCCGCACGATGCGGTCGATCAGTCGGCGGTAGCGGGGCTTTACTGCTGCCCATGCGAGCTGGCTGCGCTGGTTCTTCTTGTTGTCATCCCCGCCGGTCAGCCTGTCCAGCGTCTGCGCGTGCAGGTCCAGCACCCCGCCCACGCCTTCCCATGCGTGCGAAAAGCTGTCGATCACGAGAACCGGCAGTTTCGCGGCCTCTGCGGCATCGATCACCTGTATCCAGCGCTCCGGCCCGAAGCCGACCATATTGCCGCTGTCGTCAACGGCCTTCATGTCGAAATGCATCATTTCGGGGAACGCCTGCTTGTAGTGCAGCGCCCGGCGGTTCTCGGTGTCCACATAGCCTATGGGGGCGCCAGCCCTGCCCGTGACAACCTCCGCGATGCCGCGTGCCATCAGAAGGGCGCTGTAGGTCTTGCCGGTACCGGACCCGCCGGACAGGCCGATTGAAAGTGTCAGCGGGTCTGTCAGTTCGGCGACAGGTGTAAAACGGATCATTCCCATGTGTTATTCTCCTGCAATTCTGTGTGGGGCCTGTGCGGCATATGCTGCGCGCAATGCGGCAGCGGTGGGCTTGCTGGTCTGGCAAAGCATGGCGGCACGGTCCTGCCATGACTGGCGAAAGAACGGGCGGGCCTCGAGCGTGATGATGCCGTTCGGATAGCCGGGCCAGCGGTTGGTCGTGCTGCATTCCTTCCAGAGTGCGCGGGCTGCCGCTGTCTTGGCGCGTGCATCCTCGAACCAGTCGCCGGAGTGGCCCGGCTCGTTCAACAGATGCACCACCGCGACTTCATGGGGCGGCAGTTTCTCGATGAACGCAAAGATCATATCGCGATCTTCACCGCAGGCCGCTTTCCATACCTCGGGGTAAAATGCCCCCTGAAAATCATACCCGTAGTTCTCAACCGCGCGCCGCGCAGCGTCCGGGCTGGCGTCCTCGATGGTCTTCAGGTCGATCAGCACCTTGCGCGGCATCGGTATGCCCGGGATGCGCATTGCCGCCGCGGGCGCGTTGTCCACCCGGCACTTGCACGGCACGCCGTCAATCTCAGCAATGGCTGTCATTTCGCTTCGTGCCGGATCCAGCGTGATGCCATATTCGGCCAGCCGCGCGCGCAGCTTCTCGGCCATGGCGCCGATCTGGTCCACTTCCTCCGATTTGAGCGGGGTCAGCCCCTGCTCGCGGGAAGTGGCAATGAAGTCCTTGGCCAGCTTGGTGCTGGCCGCGCCATTGCTTGACAGATAGTCTTCCGGAATGGCCGCATAGTCGCTGCCCTTGCCCAAGGCCGCGCGATGCGCTGCCCTTCCCAGATCGAAAACCTTGGAGTCCTTGCGCTCGAAGTGCGGGTTCAGCCGCGGGTGCGCTGTCCACGCATGCAGTGGGCTGCGCAGTAGCAGCTTGGCGATGGAGTTGGACAGCGCAGGCTGCGCTGTCAGCGTGTCGGCGTGGTAGTCCGTGTCCGGTATGTCGGCGTAAATGCCGGGGGCAAGGTGGGTCATAGTCAATGCTCAATCGTTGCGGGATGGGTGATGTGGAGCGCCGCATTCGGGGTGATGTGCAGCACGATGAGAGCAAGCAGGAACGCGATTGCGATGCGGATCATGCCCGTGCCCTCTGCGCGATATCCTCCAGCAGAATAGCCATGCCGCGGTGCGGATTTGCTGGCTGCGAAATGGTAGCGAGGCAGCGGTCTGCGGACGATATATCGCGGCGGACACCTTCCAACCCGGCGGTGCTGTCATGCGCCAGCGCCATCGCTAGGGAGTGTTGCGCACGGTTCAGATCGTGCATCGCGGCGAGTAGATCCTCGCGGACGGACATCAGTTCGCCCTCCGGAACAGTGCAGGCCCGAAAGCGTGGTCAACCGCCCCGCGCAGCCGGTAGTAGCTGCCCTCCTCCAGCGCATAGTCATGCATCACGTCATTGGCAGCTTCGGCCAGTGACATGCGCGCACCGTAATGCGGGCACATATCGCTATCGGCGGGTTCCGCGTTCCAGATCGTAAGCATGGCTTCGATGACCTGCGTGAATTCCTCGCAATCCATCTGCCGTATCAGCGCCTCTGACAGCACGCGCACAGGGTCGCTGGACTGGCGGGCCGCAAACAGCGTGGATTCCAGCGCCTGCATGGTCTTTCTGTGCAGGCGAACCTGTGCAATTTCGGCGGGGGTGAATGTAGCGTGGGCGGTCATTGCGGTGTCTCCATGCGTTGGGGCATGGGCACTTTATTGCGATAAGCGCAACTTCCGTCAAGCATTATATTGCGATTAACGCAATATTTAATTGCGCATGGCTGCCCTGCGTGCCAGAATCACCCTGTCAGGGCTTTCGCTCTGGCGCGAACGAGGGATGCAAATGAGTGATGTGAAGGGTAAGGTAGGGGAGGCCGGAACCTCCCCTGGGTATCACAGTAGCCATTCGGCTATTGCGATAATCCCTGCCAGAATGGTCGCGATCTCCGCAAGGAGCGTCACAACCCTTCTGACTGCCGTCAATCGAGTCTGCATGAGGGGTTCCCCAAAGCAGCGCCCGAAGGCCTTCGAGCATGGTTGCACCACACTCAGTATTTGTATCCCGCCCTTGCGAGGCGGCTTGGCATCGGCAGGTGCACCTGCTTTTGCCGGGCGAGCCTGATTGCGCGCATCCACGCTCCATCAAGCCCTTCGCAGCCCCTAGCTGTGGGGCCACTTAGGGGCGCTACCCCTGCCCCCAACCGGCCGCCAGCCAGATTCGGGGGTATGGGAAGCCTGCAGGCAGTTCGCGCCAGAGTCGAGTCCTGACGCTTTGTCAGCGCCGGGCTGCGGCGCGCATGAAAAAGCCCCGCGCGGGGCGGGGCATTGTGATATTTCAAGGTTACTTGGTCAGACGTTCGTTGCAAACAGGTCTAGGTCAATTATGCTCGAGCTTCCGCAGTGACCACATCCCATCACTAAGATTGAGAACGCAATTGGCACCATGAACTTCATCGGAATGACGATTGACCGTATGGACGGCAAGCGGCTGACCTACAAAGGACTGATCAATGGCTGACAAGAAAGATCATATCAAACCGATCAATGCGAGCTTTGATGATTTGGTTGGCGCAGTAGTACCTCGCGCGACGCCCCTTCACGTTCTGGAAGATGAATCGATCATCGCACCTGTTGAACTGAAAAGGTAAAGCGTTCATGGATTACATGTTGTCAGTCAGTATTGATCACAACGGGACAGAACAAAACGTCGTAGACGCTTTTATTGCTTGGTATACCGATAGCTCAGAGCATGTCAGCCGAGTTAATCATGATACCTGGTACATCGCCGCCGGGAAGGGGTTTCGCCGCGAAGTTGATGATGACGGCCCCGCTCTTCGGACGATCGGGCTTGACAGCGCAGGTCTGTATCAGCTTCTTGCGGCATTTTTTCGTTTTGCGACAGGTAAGAAGGGATATGCGGCGATCAGCAGTCTGGATCAAGACGCCCCTGCCCGCGTCGTTCTGATCTCCAATGATTCCGAAGTGGAGCATGATCCGACCGGGATAAACAGTAGCGGCGTGATGCAAAGTTATCAGGCTGCGGCTGTTTTGGCGGGGGTTGGCGTGTTCGAAGGTTTGCAACAGCAGATGTTCGGCCATGGGGCGGGTGTCACCGCCCTGACCGAAGAGGCAGATGATTGACGGGCGCCCCATCGCGATGGACGGGCGGCTTGTGCAAACCATTCTTGTCCGCGACCTGACAACTGCGGGCCACAATCTGTTGGCCTCAATGGAGCAGGCGGATGTATGGAATCAGCTAAAGCGGGTACTCACGCCCGCCGAAGTTGCTTCATTGTCGCTCAAACAGCTATCCGCCCTGATACTCGAGCTCTCAGAGAGGGCGATCAGGAAAAAACTCGGCTTGGATTGAGGTGCCAGGTTGTTGGAGTTCGGTGGTGCTGATGCCGGGATGCGCTGCAACACATTCCGCCCAACGCCAAGCGGGGTCGCGGGGTTTTCAAACAGGACGATCGTTGATCACGGAATGGTATCTGCAGCGTTTACTGGCGGTTCAGTCAGAACGCCTGCCTCAAGCAACAGGTGACGCGACGGGAACCACATGTTTTCGGGCGGTGTTGCGACGATCCGGTCGAGGAAAGCCCCGTCAATGCCCCGCGCCAGGAACCCCGCCATGTCTCTGGCCTGTTCGGCGCTCACGTCCATCAGGGTGGACACCACTGGCATATTCAACGCATAACTGTGGAAGCCCAGCCGTGCTCCGTCCTCCATCCGCCGCGGGGAGCCAGCCATGAAAACAAGTGCGCAGGTCGACAGGCAATCACCCCGCGCCACTGTCGCCAACTGATGCTCGGTAACCAGCCGGATCAGGCCGCGCGCTTCAGGCACCCGCCCGCCCCCACTTTGCAATTCCAGCACGCCAACATCTCCGATGTCATCGAGAAGCTCGGACAGCGCCGCAGTGATGCCCAACTCGATTGCTCCCTCAATGCGGATGGACTTCTCGTCCTCGGACACTGACAGCGTGTAGGCAGGGGGTGGTGTCGGCAGTGGTGCAGGGACCGGTGCGCCTGCGCGCCACACGATAGCGCCAAGTACGGCCAACCCCGAAAGTGACAGCACCAGGATTGAAACCAGCACCGCGTCGCCCTTCAGGAAGTTGTGCAACCATCGCGTCATGGATCCCCTTTCCCAAGCGAAAAGGATTCGCCAGAAATGTCCCGGTCAGGTCCTTAAATGTAGGCGCTTCGCGCGGGCGCCTGTCAAGATGGCTGTCTACTTCCGGTGGACTTGGTCAGGCCGCTATTCATTCGAGACGGCCCCCACGCGGTCACTATGCAGTGCGGCTTTCACATTCCTACCGTTCATGCATGCTGCATTTTCGACTAGCGGATGGCGGTTGAGCGGGACCTTTATGCCGTTCGCGCCATCCGACTGATGACCCTTTGCTGTTGCACCATGACCGACGCAGGGGGCGGTTTGCCGACATTCGCCGCATCATGCACGGACCGCTGCGCTGCACAGTTTGCGGAAACTCTGTCTAGCGATCACCGCGAACTTCAGGCGCAGAAACCGGTCGGTCACCGCCCCCCAAGGCTGACGGAATAGCGAAGCCAGTGCAGGCAGATGGCTAGCCTAATCCGAGATAAAGTGGCATACCTGTCACCTACGTCGAGCAAAGATCTCGTCCAGCAGCAGCCTTTTGAATTAGGAGCGTCGGCACATGGCATCGGTTACCAAGAATTTGACCTGGGATCCTTTGGAAGCGGCAGGTGCGGTCGATGCGAATGTACTAGCATCCGCTAAGAAGCGTGAAATCAAAAACATTCTGAAGTCTTATGTTAGCAACTACGACCCGCTATCGGAACTTATACAGAACGCAATGGATGCCGTTGAGAAGCGCTTTTCCTCTGAATTGAGCGAAAAACCTAAGATCAAAGTTGTAGTCAACTTGCAAGAAAACTCTATCGAGATCATCGATAACGGGTGCGGATTCGAAGAGGTGGAATTTAGATCTTTCCTTGCTCCAAGTATTTCTTTTAAATCTGGGGGTGAGACGCGTGGAAATAAGGGCGTTGGTGTCACCTATATTGCATATGGCTTCAACGATCTAACAATTCGGACAAAGAATAATTTCTTCATCTACGAAGGCGTGATGCGTCGGGGTCGAGAATGGATAGAAGACCAAGCGGGGACAGTGGCGCGTCCTATAATTGAGCCCGCAAAAACAAATAGCAGCGCCTTTGATGCATTGGAACAAGGAACAAGTTTTAAAATTTCGTTCTCTGGCAAGCACGTTCGCCCTAGGGTCAGGACTCATAGCCAATAGATGACTGTAGCGGCGAGCGCGATGGCTGAGAGGAAGACTTTTGGGCAGCGATCATAGCGGGTTGCGACACGCCGCCAGTCCTTGAGCCTGCCAAACATGATT
>NZ_JAQZSM010000015.1 GCF_028745735.1 Roseinatronobacter alkalisoli | reverse complement strand
GTTCGCCACGATTGACAGTCATGTTGATGTCGCGCAGCACATGGAACGTGCCATACCATTTGTTCATCGCCGTGATCTGAATGGCAATTTCATCGCTGATCTGCATCTGACTGGTGTCGATTGCGCGGTCAATGCCCGGATCAAGTTGGGTTTTATTCATAATGCCGCCTTTGCGAGGCTGCCTTACCACCTTTCAGCGGCAAGGCGATTTTCATTAGAGGGTGGGCAAGGGTGGCAGCGGCTGACCGAACCATTCTTGTGACAACTCGTTCAACTCGCCGCCCAATGTCTTGTGCATGATGAAGACATTGACCCATTGCAGCAGATCTGAATTGCCTTTCTTCACACCGATGAAGCAAGGTGAGTCGCGCATGATGAATTTCACATCCACGCTCAAGTTGGGGTTGTTGGCGGCAAGTTCTGCGGCGATTGTGTTGCCCGTTACCAACACATCCACCTGACCGGACTGAAAGGCCGAGAGAGTCGCGGCATTGTCGCCAAAGCGGATGATTTCGGCATCTTCAGGGGCAGTGCGGGTCAGTTCCAGATCCTCCAGCGCGCCACCTGTTACCCCTATCTTGAGGCCAGACAGGTCAGCCACCGCGGAAATGTCCAGATCAGCAGATGCGAAAGCGCCTGAATAGAACGGTGCATATGCGGCTGAAAACCAGATCGATTTGGCGCGTTCCGGGTTCGCACCCATCGACGAGATCACGAGATCGACACGATCCGTTTCCAGGTAAGGGATGCGCTGGTTGGAACTGACGGGAATGATGTTCAGCTCCACCCCCAGATCGGCGGCGATCAGCTTGGCTACGTCGACATCATAGCCTTCATGCTCGCCTTCCATCCCTAGCGCACCAAAGGGCGGGAAGCTTTCCGGAACGGCGATATTGATGCTACCGCGTGCCAGGATGTCCGAGAGATCTGCAAGTGCGGCGACGGGGGCTAGACCTGCAAGGCCAAGCCCTGCAGCTATCACGAGGGAACGTAGGGTTTTCATTGGTGTCATCCTTTCATGAATGTCAGTTGAATAGTCATGCAGTCGCAACCGGCTGCAGGGTCTTGACGGTGCCCATCCGGCGTTCGAGATGGCGCGAATAAAGCGAAAGTGGAAAACAAAGGCTGAAGTAAATCAGCGCCATGAGCGGGAAAATGATGTATGGCTCCGTGCCGACAACCGGAGCATTGGCCCAGCGTTTGCCGATGGTCATCAAATCGGTAAAGCCGATGATATAGGCCAGCGATGTGCCCTTGATGATCTGCACCATAAAGCCCACGGTGGGTGCAAGAGCAATGCTGATCGCCTGAGGTGCAACAACAAGGCGGAGCGTTGGCAGGAAGCGTAACCCAAGCGCGCCGGCACCTTCCCACTGACCCTGAGGAACTGCCTCCAAAGCGCCGCGCCAGACATCGGACATATAGGCACTGGAATAAAGCGTCAGCGAAATGCTGGCTGCATACCATGGGTCAATGTTTACGCCGAACAGGCGCGGCACACCAAGTCCCGTCAAGAACAACAGCATCAGAAGTGGGGTCGACTGGAACAGCCAGATATAGGCGATTGTTGCCCGCTTGCCCCATTTGTTGGGTGCGATCCTAATAAGCGCAATTAAAGCCCCCAGCAGGCCGCCCCCGACAAAGGCAATCAACGAAAGATAGATCGTGAATTGGGTCGCATCGAGCAACTGATAGAACACGATGCCATGCGGGCGCCCGAAAATGTCAATTAGCAGCTCTCTCATCGTTGCAAGCCCACCCATGGAAAAAGCAGTCGATACAGTCCGACCATCAGCCCCTTGAAGCTGAGCGAGATGGCGATGTAGATCACCGTCAGGGTCACGAAGACTTCGAACGTGCGGAACGTGCGGCTGTCTATGAAGATGCCTGCGTTGGTCAGGTCGCGCACCCCAATTTCAGAGATGATTCCAGTCGTCAGAAAAAGGAAGATGAATTGACTGCTCAGCGACGGGAACATCTTGCCGATGGCTTGCGGCAGCGTGATTTTGAGAAAAATGATAAATGGCTTGAGCCCCATGGCCTGCGCGGCCTCATCCTGTCCGTTACCCACAGTGTTGAAACCCGCGCGCAGGATTTCCGCAAAATAAGCTGAGAAGTTCAATACCAGCGCAAGCAGTGCATGCGCCCAAAATGGCCATTGATAGCCCAGAAGCAAAGGTAAACCGAACGCCACGAAGAAGAGCTGCACGATCAGCGGGGTGTTCCGGATGAACTCGACATAAGTAGCTGCGACCCAGTGAATACCGAAAACCCGCCTGTGGCGCAGGAATGAAAGGACAATGGCAATCACGAAGCCGATAATCCCCGCAGCCAAGGTCAATCCGGCACTGAGTGCTGCCCCTTCAAAGAGAAGCCGGACGTAGTCGACGTTCCGAAAAATCTCAAAAAACCGTAAATCCACTGCCAGCGCGCCCCATCCTCAATGTCTGGCAACACGCAAAACTACTTCAGGATGCGCGAGCCATATGATTTTTGCGGCAACAGCTTTCGGTTTTCTTTGAAAATAGGGCGTAATTCTACCTAAGCTTCTGATATGATGCTGCAATGTTGAAACCTAGGTGTATTTCGATTTGAAATCCATCGTCTGCCATCAGGACTTATTGCTTAAAAAATGTGCTGACTGATCACAAATAAGTCGCATTGCGATTAGCGGTAACGTCTCCAAATTGAGAAATTTTCTGTTCCCCCTGGCGCTTCGAAGAAACTTGGATTCGATTGCCAAGGCAGCAAAGAATTTGTGATTCACATCCTCCAAAATGAAATTTGGTGTTTGACCATTGACGCCTTGCAGGGGTTTATCAGCGTTCAGCGACCGTCTGAAAATTGCGCGTTCACCCGGGGCGCTGCATCCACAGATCCATAGATGACGCGCAGCCGAAACGGGCTTCGCAGCGCCTCCATAACCGCATCCGCCCCGCCGGAAGGCAGCATCTGGGCGAGACGGAGCAGATCCTGAGCCTTGGCGAAAGACATTTGACTCTGTGCCAGAAATTGACACCATCATAGGCTATTGATCAGCTTGCGCTTTGTCCGCCACTTGCCCTCGCGAAAGTGTTCTCCTGCCCTGGCTGCGGCCGGATTTTTTCGTTGTTTTCGGGGGGTATGCGGGTAGGGCTGAGCACTGGCTGCAGCGCCGGGAGGGCCGGAAGTGGTCTCTCGGGTTGGATGTTCTCCAGACCTCATGACTGCGCTATTTTTAGTGAATTTTGTGTAAGTATATGTAATTTAATGTATTTTTGAAATGTGTGATTGATCGCTGTCGATGACAGCGGCGTTCGTGGCAAGGAACGCAAATCGAATTTTCACCATCAGAACAGTTCAGCGCCGCTGTCGTCATGGATGCGCTCATTCGTCCAGAACGGGGATATCGAAATGAAGCACGTCTTCCCGCGCACCGAGTTTTTCGTAAAGCGCGATGGCGGGCGGGTCGACATAGTCGGCCTGAACGAAAATGACCTGAGCGCCGGCGGTTTGTGCAATGGGCTTCAGTGCGGCGATCAACGCAGTCGCGACACCCTCGCGGCGATGTGTTTCGCGCACCGCCAGATCGTAGATATACACCTCGCTTCTCGCCTGTTCGAACTTCTCAAGGACATATGCGACCAGACCGCCGATCAGGGCATCGCCGTCGAACGCGGCTAGCGCAATCACATGCGGTTTGCCAAGCCAGTCGCGCAGATAGCTATCATCCGGCGCTGCACCAAGATAAGTTTCCGCGTCTTCGAACGCCTCCGCGAAAAGTGCGTTCATGCGGCGCATGGCTGCCAGATCGGTGGGGCCAATACGGGTGATGACATGGGCCATTGTGCTGCACTTTCCTGCTGGGTGTGGTGTCGCGTTCAGCGACATTCCGAATTCTGATTGCGCCGACGCGGCCTGCGGACCTGGAAAAATTCTCGGCCCCTCTGGCGAACAGCGATTGCGACATCGACGTTGCCCGACGTGACTTGCAGCGGCAAGCAAAAATGGCCATTTTTATCGAAGATCCATGAGAAGGCGGGGGTATAAACCGGCTATAAGCTTATTGATCTGGTCGCGATTCATTGCTGAGTTCAGTCACCGTCATGGGGTCGTCCACGCCATCAAGAACCAGTGTCGGGCATTCAATCCTGCCAAGGCCCGCCCGGGCATCCATGCGCCCATATGTCCTACCGCATTCAAGGCGCAGTTTGCTTGTGCAAGATGAGTGGATTACTGCCCCAGCACCGTGATCTTGAGCAGCATCCAGATTGCCATGCCGATCATCATCAGGTTCTCGGTCAAGGAAACGAACCCCAGTGGCACGTTGCTGTCGCCACCAACGCAGGCGCATTTCAACTCTCGCTTGTCGATATAGACCGCCTTGAAGACTGACACTGCCCCGACTGTGCCAATGATCAGGGCAACCGGGATTGACAGCCACATCAGTGCCCCCGCGACCATCAGAACGCCGGCCAATCCTTCGGCAAAGGGATAGACATATCCATAGCGCACCCAGCGCTGCGCCAGCAGATCATAATTCAGAAACATGGTCGAGAAACTCTCGATATCCTTCAGCTTCTGCAGGGCCAACAGGCACATGGAAAAGGCAATGAACCATTCCGCGGCCGTGATGGTCAGTAACCGGCCATAGGCGGCCCAACTGCCCGCCAGTGCCATCGCGCCAGCCATTGCGAACAATGCGATGACCGGGGTGTAGGTGGTGGCATCCTTATCCGGCACATCCTTGCCGAAGTGGCGCAACACGTCGTCATAGCCGCCTATCCGCGCCCCATCGATGAAGATTTGCGGCGTGGTCGCCACCCCATGCTTTTCCTTGAAAGCATCGGTTTCATCACGGCTTGTCAGGTGGTGGTCCTCGACCTCATAGCCGTGCCGGTTGAGCAGATCGAGCGATTTGAGGCCATATGGACATGTGTGTTCCGGCATAACCATCCGGTAAAGGGCTGCTGTTTTCTGCGGGTTCTTGGTCATTTGGTAGCCTCGATGTGATGAAAAGACAGAAGTTTTCGGACCCTGCGTGAGAGATGCCCTTGAAGGACTTGCCGTGTTCGGCGATTTCGATACCAGGTCATCCGATCGGCATGACGGTATCAAAAAGACCTTCCCTGCCACCCACATGGGGCTTCCAGTGGGGGGAAGGTCAATGCCAGGCACCAAACGCGACAGACGATTACGTCACTTGACCATCAACAGACCGGAAACTCTATGCGCGCGCTTACGCATTCTTGTTTCCGGACAGTTTGATCGCGCCGGTTCCGGGTCTTGATCCGGGTGTGCTTTCAGGCGTGTTGTAAGCGGTTTGGGGGCTTTCTGGACTGACATGACCCATAAGAATTTGATCTTGCATAATAATTCTGTCAGGTTGAAATGCGCTGAGTATGGATGCATAGATGCCTCAAGCTTTTGATTTTAAACCGGATGAGCCGACGGCTGAACTAAGAACCATCCATGACCTGAAGTCATGGATGGTGAAAAACGGCTGTAATTTTCTCTCATATCAGATTGACAGTGCCCCTATTTACGAGGGCTTTATTCTCGCAGAAGTCCGTTCATTCTTTCACTGGATTTACACCGAGCGGGGCGTCGAAAGAACAGATATGGTCTTTCGCTGTGAATTGGACGCGGTTTCCTACGCCTACAAGCATATCAGAGATGACGGTTGGGCGTGGAGCCATATGGTTGGCTTCGCCAAAGACAAGGCTCAGCTTGGAGCGTTAAGGAACTGCCTGCAAAGTAGGAACATCGCTTACTATGAAGACGAAATACCCTTTGGCGGCAAAGATGATACAAGATATCGAATTTACGTTCATGGCTCTAGGGCTGAGGCTGTCGCCGATCTTAAACTAGAATTTGGTGCGTAGACACTGCAATCGCCCGGTCGGCAGGTTTCGACCATCCGTAAACTTCGAAAAACAGCCATTCCTTCATCGCGTAGCATCTGGCGGCCCTGTGCGCGATTGTGTGGGATGGCATGACCGGGCAAGTAAGGTCTCGCCCGGTCTGTTGTTCAGGCCCGCAGATGCAATGCTGCGTTTTGATATGGATACCCGAAATCATCCACATCGCGCCGTGAAACTTCGCTGAAACCCAGCGATGTGTAGAAGCGGACGGCCTGTTCGTTTTCGGTATAGACCTCAAGCGACAGTTCGCCCTTCAGGGCCAGCGCATGTGCGACAAGCTTGCGGCCCGCCCCCATTCCCTGCCGGTCCGGCGCGATGAAAAGCCCCCCGATAAAGCTGCCCAGCAGACTGATAAAGCCGATGGCATCATCAGAATGGCAGGCAACCCAGGTTTCTGCTTTCGGCAGGTATTCATCCGCGATCAGTTGACGTTGTTCAAGAAGCCTGCGCTTGCCGATGAACGGATGCGCTATCATCGATGCGTCAAACCAGATGGAGGACAGGATTTCGGTATCCGTCACCCTGTCAAAGGGCCGGATGAGTATGTCTTGGTTCATCATGTGAACTCCGGAAAATTCATGCAAAAGACCGGCACAAAATGTGCCGTGCGATGCCGCTATATGCGGCTCAATCGAAGCCTCTGCGCATAAATCTCCTTCTTGGACGTGACTGACGATAGATTGCGGCGCATTGATCGTCAATCGGCAGGCAAGGGGCCGTTTTGCCCCGCGACCATTCCAGGCGGTAGTTGCTCGTATTGCTGTTTTCGCAGCGCAGCCCGAAAGACTGGCTGATTACGCTTGCCAGTCTCATCACCTGAGTGCGGCACCCGCTGCGCGCAACATCTGTTGGTCTGCGCTTGCAATGACCGGCCCGCGCAGGCGCGCCGCGCGGGCGCGCAATGCATTTGCGCGGTTTTCAAGCGCAGTTGTTGTCAGAAGGTGTGCGTTTGGCCCGTCCTTCGCCTGACGCAACACATCCGAAATGGGCAACAGCGCAGGTGTCGGCCCGGAGGATGATGTCGCTGGCGGCAGATCAGGTCCGGCTGTGCAGGCTGCCAACATTGTCAGCAGCAACCAGATGACCGCGTGTCCGCGTTGAAACCCCGAAATTCCCATCATTCGCCCAGCAATTGCCCCGCCGCAGGATGCGCCAGTTCTGATACGGGCGCAAGGGCCGTAAGCGGCTGGATTGTGCAGGATGGTGCATGACTGGTGCAGATGCATCTTGAATTCCTGCGGAATTTGGGGCCAAGAGGCAAGCCATGGCCCGCAAGAAGAACTCCTCTGCCGAAGTGACCGGCCCGCGTATTCGCGCTGCCGCGCAAGAATTGTTTGCGCGCCATGGCTATGCGGCGGTGTCCATGCGCCAGATCGCTGCCGAAGTCGGCGTGCAGGCGGGGGCGCTGTATCTATATACCCCCGACAAGCAAAGCCTGCTTTTTGACATGATGCGCGACCATCTGGCGGAATTGCTGGACACGCACGCCGCCTTGCCCGAATGCGCCGACCCCATGGCCGCGCTGGAACAGTTCACCCGCTTCCATATCCGGTTTCACAACGCGCGCAGCGATTCGGTTTTTATTGCCTATATGGAATTGCGCAATCTGGAGCGCGCGAATTTCACCCGGATCGAAGCCATGCGCCGCAGCTATGAAGCGCGGTTGCAGGAGGTACTGGAGCGGGGCCGCGCGGCGGGCGTGTTCGATGTGCCCGACACCAAACTGGCCGCGTTTGCACTGATTGCCATGCTGACAGGTGTCAACACGTGGTTCCGCGAAACCGGCAGGCTAAGCCTGTCGCATGTGGAAGACATATACTGGGATATGGTGCGCAAATCCGTCGGGGGGTGACGGTGCTATCATGTTTTTAATTTGCCTGTTTTTTCGGCATATCCGAGGGTTTCGTATTTCTTAAACAATTTATCCTGTTATTCTGCAGAAACAATGAACAGGCGCAGCCAATCTGCGCGGACCAAGGAGGGATTACCATGCTGGATGTCAAGGAACCGGGCTTTCGCGAAAATGTGGATCTGATGTTCCGCCGTGCGGTGGCGCATCTGGATCTGCCCCCGGGACTGGCAGAAAAAATTCAGATATGTAACTCCACCTATACTGTCCGTTTCGGGGTGCGCTTGCGCGGCAAGATCGAAACCTTTGTCGGCTACCGCGCTGTGCATTCCGAGCATATGGAACCCGTCAAGGGGGGCATCCGCTATGCGCCCGAAGTTCACCAGAACGAGGTCGAGGCGTTGGCCGCGCTGATGACCTATAAATGCGCACTGGTCGAAACGCCCTTTGGCGGGGCAAAAGGCGGGCTGTGTATCGACCCGCGCAAATATGAAGAACACGAACTGGAACAGATCACGCGCCGCTTTGCCTATGAACTGGCCAAACGCGACCTGATTCACCCGGCCCAGAACGTGCCCGCCCCTGATATGGGCACAGGCGAGCGTGAAATGGCATGGATCGCGGACCAGTATGCCCGCATGAACACAACTGATATCAACGCGCGCGCCTGTGTGACCGGCAAGCCGTTGAATGCAGGCGGCATCAAGGGCCGGGTCGAGGCGACAGGCCGCGGGGTGCAATATGCGCTGCGCGAATTCTTCCGCCACCCCGAAGATGTCAAGGTCACGGGCCTGTCGGGAAGCCTGTCGGGTAAGCGGATCATTGTGCAGGGTCTGGGTAATGTGGGCTATCACGCAGCGAAATTCCTGCGCGAAGAAGATGACGCCGTGATCACCGGAATTATTGAACGCGACGGGGCCATCGTGAACCCGGCGGGGCTGGACCCGGATGCGGTGCGCGACTGGATTATCCAGACCGGTGGGGTCAACGGGTTTGCGGGCGCGGAATATATTGCCGATGGCGCAACAATTCTGGAATCGGAATGCGATATCCTGATACCGGCCGCGCTGGAAGGGGTGATCAATATCAATAATGCTGATCGTATTCAGGCCCCGCTGATCATTGAAGCGGCGAATGGTCCGATCACGGCGGGGGCGGATGAAATCCTGCGCGAAAAGGATATCGTCATCATTCCGGACCTTTATGCCAATGCCGGTGGTGTGACAGTGTCCTATTTCGAATGGGTCAAGAACCTCAGCCATATCCGCTTTGGCCGGATGCAGCGCCGCAATGAAGAAGCGCATGCGCTGCTGCTGGTCACGGAACTGGAACGCCTGTCGGCGGACAAACAGCTGGGCTGGGAACTGGCCCCCGATTTCAAACGCCGCTATTTGCAGGGCGCGGATGAGTTGCAACTGGTGCGTTCGGGTCTGGATGACACGATGCGCACGGCCTATCAGTCGATTTCCAAGGTCTGGCATGAACGGTCGGACGTGAAGGACCTGCGCACCGCGGCCTTCATCGTGGCGATTGAACGGGTTGCGGCCAGCTACCGCGCCAAGGGGCTTTGATCTGCCGGAACGTCATTTTCGCGCGCCATGACCTTCTGGCGCGCGAAGGCTGATTCACGGTCGGCAAGCCCCAGCAGGTTTGACACAAGGCGCATCAGTCCGTCTTCATTCTCATGCCTGCCGCCATCAGCCAGAATGACAGACCACAAATCTTCCAGCAGGGCGGGGCGATCTTCCAGTGGCACGATGTCCTTGATGGCGCGGGTCAGATGAACCGTGTCGCCTGCGCGTTGCTCAAAAGCGGCGGCCCGCAGGCGCAGGGCGTCGGCATCGGTGACTGGCAGCGTAAAACGCCGCGCCAGAATCGCATCGATCTGCGCAATCTGGCGGTCGTCATAGATGTCGCTTGCGCGGGCGGCCCGTACCAGCAATGCAGCAAGTGCCTGCTGCCCGTCAGGCAAGCCGGTTTCGGGCGCCCCAGACCCGGCATTCAGGGCGCCCATTATTTTCTTCAGTATATTAAGCACTTACAGGCAATCCTTCAACCACTCCAGTTTCATCAGGGGTAAATGTCATGGCCAGCCCGTTGATGCAATGCCGCTTGCCCGTGGGGGCAGGTCCGTCATCAAAGATATGGCCCTGATGGCCGCCGCAATTGCTGCAATGCACTTCAGTGCGGACCATGAAAAACAGGGTGCGGTCAATCTGCGTGCCGGTTGCGCCGTCAATCGCATCCCAGAAGCTGGGCCAGCCGGTGCGGCTGTCATATTTCGTTTCGGACCGGTACAGCCCCTGACCGCAGCCCGCGCAATTATAGGTGCCCGCGCGGGCCTCGTTCAGCAAGGGCGAGCGTTCGCCCAGCAACCGGTTGCTGAAGGCTTCCTCCGTCTTGTGGTCGCGCAGCACGGCGAACTGGGCGGGCGTCAGCCGCGCGCGCCATTCATCCGGTGACAGCGTCAGGGGGAAGCGCGTATCCTGCGCCTGGGCTGCATTTCCTGAAATAACTGCTGCGCCTGCCAATATGAATCCGCGTCTGCTGAACATGGCATTCCTCCTATGGGTTACCTGTGGATTATATGCGCTATACGGGCATCCGGGTGATATTGTTTCAACAGATAGTGCAATGCGCTATCACTGCTTCAACAAAGCTGCGTGATCTGTCATTATCCATCCCATGAGTCTGCCCCCTGGTTTCCTTGATGAACTGCGCAATCGTGTCTCGATCTCTTCTGTGGTCGGGCGCAAGGTCACATGGGATATGCGCAAGTCCAATCAGACGAAGGGCGATTTCTGGGCGCCATGCCCGTTCCATCAGGAAAAATCCGCGTCTTTTCATGTGGATGACCGCAAGGGGTTTTACTACTGCTTTGGCTGTCATGCCAAAGGGGATACAATTAAATTCCTGTGCGAAACGGAAAATATGGGCTTCATGGAAGCGGTGGAAGTGCTGGCGCGCGAGGCAGGCATGACCATGCCTGCACGTGACCCCAAAGCCGCGCAAAAGGCCGACAGGCTAAGCGAACTGGCCGCAGTGACGGAACAGGCCGTGCGCTATTTTCGGCTGCAACTGAACACCAACGCGGCCGCCACCGCGCGCGATTATCTGGCCGGGCGCGGTCTTGGGGCGCAGGCGCTGGAACGGTTTGAAATAGGCTTTGCGCCCGATACCCGGCATGGGTTGTGGGCGCATCTGACGGGGGCGGGCGTTGCCCCCGACAAGATTATCGATGCAGGCTTGGCCGCGCGCCCCGATGATGGTGGCGCGCCCTATGACCGGTTTCGCGGGCGCATCATCTTTCCCATCCGCGACATGCGGGGGCGGTGCATTGCTTTTGGCGGGCGGTCCATGGACCCGAATGCCCGCGCGAAATACCTGAATTCGCCGGAAACCATGCTGTTTGACAAGGGGCGGTCGCTTTACAATGCGGGGCCTGCGCGGGCCGCAGTCGGCAAGGACCACCCGCTGATTGTCGCCGAAGGGTATATGGATGTCATCGCCCTCGTCGAAGCAGGGTTCGGTGCGGCTGTGGCCCCCCTTGGCACCGCGATTACCGAAGATCAGTTGCGCATGATCTGGCGCATTTCACCGGAACCCGTCATCGCCCTGGACGGGGATGAGGCGGGATTGCGCGCGGGCTACCGACTGATGGATCTGGCGCTGCCATTGCTAAGTTCCGAGCAATCGTTGCGCTTCTGCCTGCTGCCCGAAAAGATGGACCCGGATGATGTGCTGCGCAGCGGCGGTGCGGGGGCCATGCGCAAACTGATAGATGGGGCGGTGCCGCTGGTGCGGCTGCTGTGGCAGCGCGAAACCGAAGCGCAGGTCTTCGACAGCCCTGAACGCCGCGACGCGCTGGACAAGCGCCTGCGCGCAGCACTCATGAAAATTGCAGATCCGGGCCTGCGCGCGCATTATGCCGAAGAATTGAAATCACTGCGCGCGGCCTTTTTCCGCGCCGCCACACCGCCCGGACGCGGGGCATGGCGGGCAGGGGGCAAATGGCAGCCGCCACCCGCATCCGCGCTGGCCGCCACACGCAATACATTGCTGGCAAGCGGGGACAGCACTGCCATTGCCGAGAAGATGCGCGAAGAGATCATTCTGGCGATATTGCTGCGCCACCGCGACCTGCTGCGCGAATTCGAATCCGATCTGGAACGTGCGGAAATGCGTGATATGCGCAACAGCGCATTGCGCCACGCCTTGCTGGAAGGGGGGGCACCGCCGGACCCGGAACAGGTTTCCGCGCTTATGGCATTGGGACATGTGCGGATTGCACCACCGGTGCAGAATGACGACATTGATCTTGCGCGCCTGTGCCTGCGCGAGGAATTCGCCAAGCTGCTGGCCCGTCGCGGCGCTGCTGCGGAATTGCGCGACGCGGTCGAGGATCTGGCCCATCTGCCCGATGAAGGGCTGACATGGCGGCTGAAGCAGGCTGCGGAATTGCGCAACCGGTCAGAGCGTTCGAACCTGTCGGATTCCGCCGATCTGGGCGAGGATCGCGCCGCACTTTCGGGGCAGTTAAGCCGATTCATCGAATCACAGGTGTGGATAAAACAGAAAAAATGACCGAATCGTTGCCTTTGCGCACGGTTTGCCCGGTCAAAATGCGTTCTGGAACTGGAAAAACACGTTTCTTTTGCCTACATCAGGTGCAGTCCGCGCTGGCCGCCTGGTGATTCGCCGAATCGATTCGCCTCAGGAATGCCGCGCCTCAGCTTTTCGGGAGCTTTCATGGCCGCCAAAGACACCGACGACACCAGGCAAGAAGATCAGGATAACGAAGGCGGGCAGATTGTCAGCCAGGCCTCGATCAAGCGGATGATCGCGCAGGCCAAGGAACGTGGCTATATCACTTATGAGCAGCTGAACAAATCACTGCCGCCCGAACAGGTCGCGTCCGAGCAGATCGAAGATGTCATGTCGATGCTGTCGGAAATGGGCATCAACGTTGTCGAAGATGATGAAGAAGGCGATGAACCCGACGCCAAGGGTGGCGAGTTGGTGGAAACCAGCGGGTCGCGCGAAGTCGCGGTATCGTCCGGAACGGGCAGCGAAACGCTGGACCGCACAGATGACCCTGTGCGCATGTATCTGCGTGAAATGGGGTCTGTCGAACTTCTGTCGCGCGAAGGCGAAATCGCCATCGCCAAACGGATCGAGGCGGGCCGCAACACGATGATCCTGGGCCTGTGCGAAAGCCCGCTGACATTTCAGGCGATCACCATCTGGCGGGATGAATTGCTGAACGAAGATGTCCTGCTGCGTGATGTTATCGATCTGGAAACCACCTTCGGCAATGCGCTGGACGAGGAAGAAGGCATTCCTGTGACTGACGGGATTGCCGATGCCGCCGCCGCTGCCAGCCCCAAGCGCGAGCGCAGCAACGAGCCGGAACTGGATGCAGACGGCAACCCCATCGCCTCCAATGATGATGATGAGGAAGACGACGAACAGTCGAACCTGTCGCTTGCCGCCATGGAAAGCGCGCTGAAGCCGCGTGTGCTGGAAACGCTGGACCGGATTGCGCGCGATTATGAATTCCTGTCGGAAATGCAGGATCAGCGCATGAATGCCACCCTTCTGGAAGCGGGGCGGTTTTCTGATGATCAGGAACAGAAATACCAGAAACTGCGTGCCGAAATTGTGGAACTGGTGAATTCGCTTCACCTGCATAACAACCGGATCGAAGCGCTGGTAGACCAGCTTTACGGGATCAACCGGCGCATCATGTCGATCGACAGCGCCATGGTTAAACTGGCCGATCAGGCACGCATCAACCGGCGCGAATTCATTGACGAATATCGCGGCGCCGAGCTGGACCCGACATGGTGCGACCGCATGGCCGACAAGGCCGGTCGCGGCTGGCAGGCCTTGATGGAACGTTCGCGCGACAAGGTTGAAGAATTGCGCAACGACATGGCGCAGGTCGGGCAGTATGTCGGCGTTGATATTCAGGAATACCGCCGCATTGTCGGTCAGGTCCAGAAGGGCGAAAAAGAAGCCCGTCAGGCCAAGAAGGAAATGGTCGAAGCCAACTTGCGGTTGGTGATCTCAATCGCCAAGAAATACACGAACCGCGGGCTGCAATTCCTTGATCTTATTCAGGAAGGTAACATCGGCCTGATGAAGGCGGTGGACAAGTTCGAATACCGCCGCGGCTACAAGTTCAGCACCTATGCGACATGGTGGATCCGGCAGGCCATTACCCGTTCTATCGCCGATCAGGCGCGCACCATCCGGATTCCGGTGCATATGATCGAAACCATCAACAAGCTGGTGCGCACCGGCCGGCAGATGCTGCATGAAATCGGGCGTGAACCCACGTCCGAGGAACTGGCAGAAAAGCTGCAGATGCCGTTGGACAAGGTGCGCAAGGTGATGAAAATCGCCAAGGAACCCATCAGCCTTGAAACCCCCATCGGCGATGAGGAAGACAGCCAGCTTGGCGATTTCATCGAAGACAAGAACGCGCTGCTGCCGCTGGACTCTGCCATTCAGGACAATTTGCGCGAAACCACCACGCGCGTGCTGTCATCGCTGACGCCCCGCGAAGAACGTGTGCTGCGCATGCGTTTCGGCATCGGCATGAACACTGACCACACATTGGAAGAGGTGGGACAGCAATTCAGCGTGACCCGCGAACGCATTCGTCAGATCGAGGCGAAGGCACTGCGCAAGCTGAAACACCCCAGCCGGTCGCGCAAGCTGCGTAGTTTTCTGGACCAGTAATGCGCTGACATCAGGGCAGGGCGTCCTGTTCCGGACGCCCTGCAATGCCACAGACTGGTTTGCTACAGCAGTGCATTGTATTTTTGCACATTTCCTGATCGATCTCCCTGAACATATTCAGTTTTGATGTATTCCATCGTGGAAAGTTCTATACACAGTCAAACAGCTGCATTTTTGAAGATGAGAATTGATGTCCGAACCGGAAAACGAATCAGATGTATTTCGTCGGAACCTTCTGCATTTCATGAAATTACGCGGCTTTTCGGCCGCATCCCTGTCCCGCAAGGCTGGTCTGAACAGCCGCGCGGTGAAAGATATTGAAGAACGCCGGACGGGTAGCCCACGAATTTCGACAGTGTTCAAACTTGCGCGCGCGCTGGACATGGCGCCGGAAATTCTGCTGGGCCTTACCGTTCCGCAGGCGGATCATCCGGGGCAGCAGCCTGCCCATGACCCGGAGATTGATGCATTTCTGTCTTCTCTTTCTCAATCAGAGCGAGAATCCCTTGCAGCGTCAATTCGTCATCTGATTCAGCTTGGGCAGAGATAAACTGCCGGAGTGCCCACAACTCCAGGGGGGTGTGGGGCGCGTCGCTTTTCAGGCCGTGAGAATTTTCACACATATTTTTCTTGCCTTCATCGACGCATTCGCGTTGAATTAAGGGTGTACCAGTGAGAGTCGTAGCCTGCGCGTTATTGACACCATAGTGAACACGATCCTGATAGTGCAACCCTAGGTTTAGCAAATCGACGTGAATTCTGGTTGAGTTGCACACTTTTAGGTTGAAAATGTGTTAAAACACATGGTATAGATAGTGTAAGGCGAATTCTCGCTCTGGCAGTCTCTGCCCCCGCAATGAAGGAAACCACTCATGTATGATTACGGAAACGATATGAGTATCCCGCCAATCCCGCGCTTCGACGGGGTTGCTGTGGCCTTCATGGCATTCTCTGACGAAACGCAGGACATGCAGAACTGGGTATATGACATTCTGCGCGTTAACATCATGGCTGTTTCATATTCGGATCGCGCGCTGGAATGGCTGAAAAGCAGCGCGATGAAACTGGATTTCGTCATTGTCGATGTTGAACATCTGGGCGGGGTGCATCAGGCACTTAACTTCTGTCTTGCAATCCGCGCGGCCCTGCCGGACCTGAAAATCATCCTGATCTCTGATGAGGTTGCAGGCGATGATTTCGGCAGCGAGCGCAAGCCTGTCTGTGACGGGACGCTGATGAAACCCATTTCGCAAACCCGGCTTCTGGATGCTGTGCTGATCTGCAGCCAGAACCAGCGCAGCCGTGCGGTGATGGAATACGCCTGATCGCGGCACGCACCACTGATAGTATAAGAAATGCGCCTTTTCAGGCGCATTTTTGTTATTCTGGATCAGGCTGTCAGGGCCGGTTCCTGCCGCGTTCCGTGCGGCCCGCACGCGAAAGGCGCTGTCCTGGCGTTATCGCACATCCGGGCAGGGCAGAACCGGTTCGCAGTATGCGCCACCCGCGCTAGCCATCGATTGTGTCGTCGTCATCCTCGTCTTCGATACTGGCGGCAAGGTCATCTTCTGAAATTTCGACCCAAAGCCCGTCCATCACTTCGCCAATCTTGACGAACTGATCATCGACCAGCTTGTATTCAGCAATTTTCTCACCATCAGCATTATACAGGTTCGCCTGATTGACAGCGTTCAGTTGCAGATTGTTTTCTTCCAGAAACGAAAGCGCCTGTTCATAGGCGTCTTCCAGCGTGAAATCATCATCGTTTTCCGGGGCCTGGATGGTCAGGAAGTAATTGGTTTCAGAAGGTCCGTTATCTTCGACATTCAGGAAGAACTTTACGGCACTGGCGTCCTCGGGCAGGGGGGTGCCGACCTTGTCATCGCCATCGTCATCTGTGATGTCGTCGTCATCATCATCTTTCAGGTCGTCATCGCAGGGGTCTTCATCTTTTGACAGTTTCTCGCGCAGCATGTCCGCTTTCGCCTTCAGCTTGTCAGCCGCGCATTCCAGTGCCGCCGCTTTCTTTGCGCCGACCGCTTCCAGCAGGTCTGCTTTCTTGTCGCCCAATGCACTGAACTTGGCGGCGAATTTCTCGCTCAGGTGGCCGGATTTGCAGGAATAGAAATCCGCTTTCTTGTCGTAAAGCGCGCGCATGCCATCCGCTTTGTCCTGATAATGGTCACGCAGGCTGTCGGCCTTCGCTTCCAGCTTGGCGGCTTTTGCTTCCAGAGCATCGATTTTCTTCTGGATCAGCTTTTCACGTGCCGCGTCGATGTTGCAGTCCTGCTTTATCGGCGCGGGTTTGAACGCGGGGAATTTGGCGGCCTTCATGGTGAATAAGTTTTTGGACAGGAAAGACATGTTTTACCTCATAAACAATCGTATAACATGCGGTTGTAAACGAAGACTTAATTCCCACAATAATCCAAATTGGAAACAATCGGTTTCTGCCAGGATGAACAATCCAAAATATAACCTAAAAATACGATATAAAATCAGTATATTATGGACAGATCTTAATGTTCATCCTGCAGGTCCATCTGCCTGGATAACGCGCCGCTGCGCCGTTCAAACACCAGCAAGGTCTGGTCTTCGGTCAGTACCAGAACCCAGTCCCGCGACAGGGTGACGGCCTGCGCGCGTGCGCCTTCGGGCAGGGAAATGCTGTCGGGCAACCCGATGGGTGCAGGGGCGCGGGCTATCTGGGTGACAAGCAGTCCAATGATGACTATGACGCCAAGGATCATCACACTGGTCAGCACGACAACCAGTCGTTTGACCAAACGCACGTCGGGGGATTGCCCCTCTGGCGGGGGCATGTCCGGGGGCAGGGTCATGGCAGAAACGCCTTTCACAGAATTGAATGTCATCATCGGGCCGCAGCCGCCTGCGCGCCTTGATAAAGCCTTGGCCCGCGATGTGCCAGAGCAAGCCGCGCTGTCGCGGTCGCGCCTTATGCGCATGATCGCCGATGGCGCGGTCAGCCGCGACGGTGTGGTGCTGGACAGCCCGCGCGCGCAGGTTGCCGAAGGCGATGTGTTGACGTTGCGCGTCACGCATGGCGCGGAAATTGCGACTGTTGCGCAGGACATCACGCTGGATGTGCTGTATGAAGATGATGATCTGATTGTCATCAACAAACCCGCGGGCATGGTGGTGCATCCCGCACCCGGTTCTCCCGACCAGACGCTTGTGAACGCATTGCTGCATCATTGCGGTGACAGCCTGTCGGGGATTGGTGGCGAAAAACGCCCCGGAATTGTCCACCGCATCGACAAGGACACAAGCGGGCTGCTGGTGGTGGCCAAAACCGACCGCGCCCATCATGGGCTGGCCACGCAATTTGAACGCCATACGGTGAACCGGCGTTATCTGGCGCTGGTCTATGGCTGTCCGGATGCGGGCGATCCGCGCCTGCGCGGCGCGCGCGGCGTCAGTTTTGAATCCGCGAATATCATGAAGATCACCAGCCAGCTTGCGCGCCATCGCACTGACCGGCAGCGTCAGGCGGTTATCTGGTCCGGCGGGCGGCATGCGGTGACCCGTGCGCGTGTGCTGCAGGCGTTCGGCACACCTGCGCAACTGGCGCTGGTGGAATGCTGGCTGGAAACCGGCCGCACACATCAGATCCGTGTGCATATGACCCATGCCGGGCATGCGCTGGTGGGCGATCCCGTCTATGGGGGCGGGCGGCGCAAATTGTCGCCCAAGGCCCTTAGCGCGCGCGCGATTGACGCCTGCAGCGCATTTCCACGACAGGCCCTGCACGCGGCGACACTGGGTTTCGTGCATCCGGTCACGGGGGATGCGCTGGAATTTGCAGCCCCCCTGCCGGATGATTTTGCCGCCCTGCTGGATGCGTTGCAGACATCACCGGATGACACAAGCAGGTGAGGAGTGTTTCAAACTCTCGTGCCGGTGCGTTTACCTGATAGAAATGATTTTGACGCAGGTTTGCTTGAAACTTCATGGTGTCACGCATATCTGCAACCGGTCGCGACAAGGGGATGTTCATGAGCAGCTATGCCAATCTTCCAGCACCCAGCCCGGAACAGGGGCTAAACCGTTACATGCAGGAAATCCGCCGTTTTCCCATGCTGGAACCGGAAGAGGAATTCATGCTGGCCAAGCGCTGGGTGGACCATCAGGATACGGAAGCGGCGCACAAGCTGGTCACCAGCCATCTGCGTCTGGCGGCAAAAATCGCCATGGGGTATCGCGGCTATGGCCTGCCGCAGGCCGAAGTCATATCCGAAGCGAATGTCGGGCTGATGCAGGCGGTCAAACGCTTTGACCCGGACAAGGGGTTCCGGCTGGCCACCTATGCCATGTGGTGGATCCGCGCCAGCATTCAGGAATATGTCCTGCGGTCATGGTCGCTGGTCAAACTGGGCACCACCAGTGCGCAGAAAAAGTTGTTTTTCAACCTGCGCAAGGCGAAATCCAAGATCGGCGCGCTGGAAGACGGCGACCTGCGCCCCGAAAACGTGGCCCAGATTGCGCGCGATCTGAATGTGTCCGAAGGCGAAGTGATCGCCATGAATCGCCGCCTGTCGGGCGGGGACAGTTCGCTGAACGCGACCATGGGCAGCGAGGAGGGGGCATCCAGCTGGCAGGACTGGCTGGAAGATGAAGACGCCAATCAGGCCGAGGATTACGCCGAACGCGATGAACTGGAATTGCGCCGTGAATTGCTGCTGGAGGCGATGGATGCGCTGAATGACCGTGAACGCGATATCCTGACCGCGCGTCGGCTGAGCGAAGAACCCGTCACGCTGGAAGATCTGTCGCAGCAATTTGACGTCAGCCGCGAACGCATTCGCCAGATCGAAGTGCGCGCCTTTGAAAAACTGCAGGCGCGCATGCGCACTCTGGCGCGCGACAAGGGAATCGTGGTTCCGGTCAACTGACCCGCGCGCAGGTCCGGCCCTGACTGCCCTGCGGCGGGAATGCCGGTCTGGGGTCTTACCTTGCCGGAGCCGCTGAGGGGCTTTCTTGTGGTATGGCGCTTCGTTTCCTGCCCGGATGGCGGCATGTCCGCGCGGCCGGGCAGAAAGCGGGGATGCGCCCCGCAGATGGATGTGCTCCCGAAACGGGAGAGGCAGGTGTCGGGAGCATTCTCATACAGTGGGGAAACTGCAAGGTTTATCGCTGCTCCAGCCTGAAACGGGGTGTGAAACATGCACAAAGCCCGCGCCACAGGTCGGGCCGGGGACTGCCGGTCCCACGCCCGGAGAAGTTCACTTTATGCAGGCGGCATACTCCGGCATTCAAGGCTTGATGTGTCGCTGGCGTACCCGGCAGGCCGCGGGACGGCCCGCCGATAGCGTGGGCCAGCCTTCGGCCTTTGCTCCGCGCCTTTGGGAAGCCCGCAGTTGCCCGCATCAGGCGAACCTCATCCGTAATAATATCTCAGCATTCGGTCTGATCGAGCCATGATTCCAGAAAAAAACCATCCGCCATGCCTGACGCTGATTCCTGAACGACCCCTCAGAAATCGACCGCGATTCCCTTCTTCTCCCAGTCGCCATAGCGCACGGGTTCAGGCCCCTTGCGCCCGCCCAACTCGCGCGGGCGGTCGGGGTCCGGGGTTGCGGCGCGGCGCGCTTCAGCTTCGGCCAGCGCACGTTGCGCCGCATCCGGCAGGGCTGCGCGGCGTTCTGCTTCGGTCAGATCGGGGGTTTCTGGGTCAATCGGGAGCATATGGGGCCTGCTTGTCATATCACTTCCTCTGATATACCCCGATTGTATCAAAGGACAAGAAACCTTCATGCCCCAATCCGCCACACTTGCACCGCGCGCCGCCGCGCTGGACCTGATACACACCGTATTCGAACACCGCCGCAGCCTGTCGGATGCACAGGGTGGTCTTGCCACCCTGCCGCCGGAGGCGCGCGCGCGCGCCGCGCGGCTGGCGCAGGAAGGGTTGCGCCAGATGGACCGGGCTGACCATCTGCTGCGCCGCGCCTTGCGCAAAACCCCGCCCGACCGCGTGTTGTGGGTGCTGCGTCTGGCGACAGTGGAAATGCTGGGCCTTGGCGCAGCTGCGCATGGGGTTATCAATGATGCCGTGGCGCTGACGCGGGGCTGGGCGGGGGAACCCAAGCTGACCGGGCTGGTGAATGCGGTCCTGCGCCAGATGGCGCAGCACAGCGCGCAGGACTGGGCGCAAACCCCTGTGCCGCGCCTGCCTGCATGGCTGCGCGGTGCGCTGCAAAACGCCTATGGCAATCCGGTAACCCAGGCGATCGAGGCTGCGCATCAACACCCCGCGCCGCTGGACCTGACCCTGCGCGATGGTGCGGAACCACCCACAGGGCTGGCGGGGCAGGCCCTGCCCACCGGAACCCTGCGCCTGCACCACGCGGGGCAGGTCAGCGCCCTGCCGGGCTATGACAGCGGCGCATGGTGGGTGCAGGACGCCGCAGCCAGCCTGCCTGCGCGCCTGTTGGGGCAGGTGCAGGGCGCGTCCGTGCTGGATATATGCGCCGCACCGGGGGGCAAGACCATGCAGCTTGCCGCCGCCGGGGCCAAAGTGACCGCGCTGGACATGTCCGGCCCACGGCTGGGGCGGCTGCACGAAAATCTGGCGCGCACCGGGCTGGATGCGGCAGTGGTGCAGGGCGATGCGCTGCACTGGACCCCTGACAGCCCGTTTGACGCCATTTTGCTGGATGCGCCCTGTTCGGCCACGGGCACCATACGCCGCCACCCGGAATTGCCGCATTTGCGCAACCGTGCGGATGTCAAGGCGCTGTGTGCCTTGCAAGCACAGCTTCTGGACCGCGTGCTGGACCCGGCGCAGGGGCTTTTGCGCGCAGGCGGGCGCGTGGTGTACTGCACCTGTTCGCTGCTGCCAGACGAAGGCGAGGCACAGGCCAGCGCGGCCATGGCCCGCCACCGGGTTCAGGCGCAACGGGTCTGCCTGCCCGGTCTGCCGGATGACTGGCGCACGCCCGAAGGTGGAATACGCACCCGCCCGGACTACTGGCCGGACTCTGGCGGGATTGACGGGTTCTATATGATAGTTTTGCAACATATGGGGTAATTTGCCTTCCCACCCGCAAGACTTGCGCGCAAGGGCTGACAATACTGCCGCTTATGGCTATTCTGCGCTGCAACAAACCCCACCGAATTCAGATCATGATTCCAGACAGGTCCGGTTCCCAGTGACGCAGTATTCCACGACAGGTACCCTACAGGTGGGAATGATGGATCGCCTTGCTGCACTGTTGCTGGCGCGGGGGCAGCCTGTGACCGCATTGGTCGCGCAGCCGCAACCGCGTGGCACCGGCCAGTTTGCACGCGGCAAGCAGATGCTTGCAGGCAATTTCCTGATGGCGGGGGAATTGCTGAAATCCGGTGACGCGGTGCCATTTCGCGCAACAACCGCAGATGCGGTGGATGCGCTGCACGGGTTTGACTGGCTGAATGATCTGGCTGCGGTCGGGGACCAGCAGGCCCGCAAACTGGCGCAAAAGGGGCTGGCGGACTGGCTGGCACAATTCGGGCGCGGGCAGGGGCCGGGCTGGGTGCCGGGTGTGGCCGGGCGCCGGTTGCTGAACTGGTTGTCACATGCTGTCCTGCTGATGCAGGGGCAGGAAAAACCCTTTCAGGACAGGTTCCTGCGCGCGCTTGCCCATCATGCCGGTTTTTTGGTCCGCCGTGCGGGGCGCGCAGCGCCGGGACTGCCCCGGATTGCGGCGCATACGGGGTTGTTGTTCGCGGCCTTGTCGCTGGAAGGGTGGGAACGGCGCATAGACCCGACTGCAAAGGCATTGCTGGCCGATTGCAACCGCCAGATTGACAATGACGGGGGTATCGCGACGCGCAGCCCCGAAGACCTGTTGCAGATATTCGTGCTGTTGTCATGGACCGCGCAGACACTGGATGACCTGGGCCGCGCGCCTGATGCCGGTATGCTGGATTTGCTGTCGCGGCTGGGGCGTGCCTTGCGCGCGCTGCGGCATGCCGATGGCGGGCTGGCGCGGTTTCACGGTGGCGGGCGCGGGAATGAGGCCGATCTGGTCGCGGCGCTGGCCATGCATGATGCGCTGTATCGCAATCCGGTTGCAGGCAGCGGGGCAGGGCCGGTCATGGGCTTTGCGCGGCTTGCTGCAGGGCGCAGCACTGTCCTTGTTGACGCGGCACCGCCGCCGGTTGTTGCCGCGCCGTCGCAGGCGCATGCCTCGACTCTGGCGTTTGAGCTGACATCGAACCGGCGTCCGGTCATTGTGTCCTGTGGCGATGGCACCAGTCTGGGCGTGGACTGGCAGCGCGCCAGCCGCGCCAGTGCGTCGCATTCAACGCTGTCGATTGACGGCTATTCCTCTGCGCGGTTTACCGGCACAGACCGTAACCGGCTGAAACTGACTGACGGGCCGCGCCATGTCGGGTGCGAATTTCGCCACACATCCTATTCGCGCGCGGTCGCGCTGTCGCATGATGGCTATATTGACAGCCACGGTCTGGAACATACGCGCTTTCTGGACCTGTCGGCAGATGGCCGGGTGCTGAGCGGCGAAGATATGCTGATTTCCGGCGGGCGCACAGCGCGCAAGCGCTTTGATGATGTGCTGGTGCGCACGCGCGGCGCGGGCATTGCCTATAGCCTGCGCTTTCATCTGCATCCCGAAGTCGAAGCATCGGTGGACATGAACGGCACGGCCGTGTCCATCATGCTGCGGTCGGGGGAAATCTGGGTATTTCGTGCCGAAGGTCATGCGCTGACACTTGCGCCATCGGTCTATCTGGAAAAAGCCCGCCTGAAACCGCGCGCCAGCCTTCAGATCGTGTTGTCCTTGCGCGCGCAAGGCTATACCAGCCAGGTGAACTGGGTTCTTGCCAAAGCGCAGGACACCCCCCTTGCCCTGCGCGATACTATGCAGGAAAACCCGCTGGCTGTGCCCGAACTTTAAGATCTGACCAAGGATGCCTTTTCCCATGACTGACCTTGCCCCGCTGAAACGCGCACTGATTTCCGTTTCCGACAAGACCGGCCTGATTGATCTGGCCAAGGCGCTGGCCGCGCGCAAGGTGGAACTGGTATCCACTGGTGGCACGGCGCGTGCGCTGCGCGAAGCCGGGCTTGCAGTGCAGGATGTGTCGGAACTGACAGGATTTCCCGAAATGATGGACGGGCGCGTGAAAACCCTGCATCCGGGCGTGCATGGCGGGTTGCTGGCGCTGCGCAATGACGAAGCGCATGTCGGCGCGATGGTCGCACATGGGATCAAGGCGATCGATCTGCTGGTGGTGAACCTCTATCCGTTTGAAGCGACTGTCGCACGCGGCGCGGATTATGCCGAAGCGATTGAAAATATCGACATTGGCGGCCCCGCGATGATTCGCGCCGCCGCCAAGAACCATGATTTCGTGACCGTTGTGACGGACCCCGAAGATTACATGCCGCTGCTGTCGGAACTGGACGCGCAGGACGGCAAGACGCGGCTGACCTTCCGGCGCAAACAGGCGCAGCGCGCCTATGCGCGCACAGCGGCCTATGACGCGGCAGTGTCCACTTGGATGGCGGGCGCGATTGATGATGCGGCGCCGCGCCGCCGTGCTTTTGCGGGCACATTGGCGCAAACGCTGCGTTACGGCGAAAACCCCCATCAGGGCGCGGCATTTTACCGCGACGGGTCCGACCGTCCGGGCGTGGCCAGCGCGACCCAGCATCAGGGCAAGGAACTAAGCTATAACAACATCAACGACACCGATGCGGCGTTCGAACTGGTGTCGGAATTCCTGCCATCTGATGGTCCGGCCTGCGCCATCATCAAGCATGCGAATCCTTGCGGTGTGGCGCGCGGGGCGACATTGGCCGAAGCCTATAGCCGCGCCTATGACTGTGACCGGACATCGGCCTTCGGCGGTATCATCGCGCTGAACATGAAGCTGGATCTGGACACCGCCAGGGCAATCACCGGTATTTTCACCGAAGTTGTGATCGCACCTGCCGCTGATCAGGCCGCGATTGATCATTTCGCCACGAAAAAGAACCTGCGCCTGCTGACCACCAAAGGGCTGGCCAATCCGGGCCTTGGCGGGCTTGCGTTCAAGCAGGTGTCAGGCGGGTTTCTGGTGCAGGACCGCGACAATGGCATGATTGGTCTGAATGACCTGAAGGTGGTCACAAAACGCGCACCCACGGATGCGGAATTGGCCGATCTGCTGTTCGCGTGGAAAGTGGCCAAGCATGTCAAATCCAATGCCATCGTCTATGTGAAGGACGGTGCGACAGTGGGCGTGGGGGCAGGCCAGATGAGCAGGGTGGATTCCACCCGCATCGCCGCGCGCAAGGCGCAGGACATGGCAGAGGTTCTGGGGCTGGATGCCGCACCGACCAAAGGGTCGGTTGTCGCATCGGACGCGTTCTTTCCCTTTGCCGACGGGCTGCTGAGTGCCGCTGCCGCAGGCGCGCGCGCCATCATCCAGCCCGGCGGGTCGATGCGCGATGACGAAGTGATCGCCGCTGCGGATGAAGCGGGCCTTGCGATGGTTTTCACCGGCCAGCGTCATTTCCGGCATTAAGGGACACATGGGTATGCGCATTGCAATCGGAGTTGCTGCAACCGTTCTGGTGGCCGATCAGGCCAGCAAATGGGCGGTTGTGGATGTGATGGGGCTGGACCAGCGCCTGTTCATTCCGGTGTTTGACCCGTTCCTGAATTTTGCAATGGCGTGGAATACCGGCATAAATTTCGGGCTGTTCAGTTCCGGAAGCGGGGCGGCGCGTGCGGTTCTGGTTGCGCTTGCGCTGGCCATCTGCGCCTGGGTCTGGGTCTGGGTGCGCCGCGATGGCGCGCGCAAATGGATGCAGGTTGCGGCCGGTTTTCTGATCGGCGGCGCGCTGGGCAATGTGATTGACCGGCTGCGCTGGGGCGCGGTGGCGGATTTCATCAACATGTCTTGTTGTGGTCTGCAAAATCCGTATTCTTTCAACATTGCGGATATTGCGGTTTTTGCCGGTGCTTTCGGGTTGATCCTGTTTTCCGGCCGGGGTGAAAAGCACAAGGATGCAGGTTAGGGCGTGAATCTGCGCGTCTGGACCGTGACAGGGCGTGACGTTGTGATAGGAATGCGCTAAGACCATGCGCGAATGGTAGGATTGAAGGGGGTCCGGAATGGCAGTCAGGCAGGTGATATTTGCAGCCCTTGGCGTGTCCGTGCTGGCATTGGGGGCCTGTTCGGGCGATGGCGATCCCATTCTGATGCACGCAGGTGCGCAGAATCGCGGCCCTGATGAATTTGCTATCCTGCCCACCAAGCCACTGGAGCTGCCCGATGATCTGGCGGCGTTGCCTGCGCCCAATCCGGGTGGTGCCAACCGTGTGGACCCGCAGCCGCGCGCAGATGTCGCGCGCGCGCTTGGCGGCAACCCCGCTGCTGCGGTCAGCCCCGGTGCCATGGATGGCGGGATCGTCAATTACGCCAGCCGTTTCGGGCGCAATGCGGATATCCGCGCGCAGCTTGCCGCCGAAGATCTGGCGCACCGCCAGCGCAATCGCGGGCGGTTGCTGGAACGTGTCTTTGCGGTGAATGTCTATCACAGCGCCTATGAACATATGTGGCTGGATAAATACAGCGAGCTGGAACGCTGGCGCCGTGCGGGCGCACGCACCCCATCGGCCCCGCCGCGTGAATTGCTGGATAACTGATATTCCTGTTTGGTGGGAAGGCTGTGTCCGACCGGTCGCGCATGTCGCGGGGCAGGGTGGGACGCGGGTTTATGCGCGCCGGAGGTGATGACCGGAAGCGGCGGTTGGGATGATTCCAAAGGCGCGGAGCAAAGGGCGCAAGCCCGCCGCGCCACCGGTGGGCCGTCCCGCGGCCTGCCGGTTACGCCAGCGTCACGCCAAGCGTTTGCGCTTAGGATTATGCCGCTTGCATAAAGTGAACTTCTCCTACGCCGGACCGGCAGACCCCGGCCCACCGCTGGCGCGGGCTATATAGGTGCCCCGATCCCCGTTTAACCCTCAATCCCGCGCCAGCACCATCGCTGCCCCCCACTGGTCACAACCGCGTTGCCCCCCTTGCAGCGCCCGGCGCAAGCTGTAACTTCTGGCACAGTTTCGATGTCCTGACCAAAAAGGTATGCGCAAACCATGTTTCCCCGTCTGACGGTCCTTGTCGTGCTTGGCTTGCTGGCGCTGCGCGCCGCCCATGCCGAACCAGTCACCCATGCCAGCCTTGATAACGGGCTGGAGGTTGTCATCATCGAAGACCGCCGCGCGCCGGTCGTGGTGCATATGGTCTGGTACCGCGTGGGGGCGGCAGATGAGCCACCGCAGCAATCGGGCATCGCGCATTTTCTGGAACACCTGATGTTCAAGGGCACCGACACAATGGAACCGGGCGAATTTTCCCGCGTGGTCGAAGCCAATGGCGGGCGCGACAATGCGTTTACCAGTTGGGATTATACCGGCTATTTCCAGCGCGTGGCGTCTGACCGTCTGGAACTGATGATGCAGATGGAAGCCGACCGCATGGCCAACCTGTCCTTCACCGAAGAAGACTGGATGCCTGAACGTGCGGTCGTTCTGGAAGAACGCGGGCAGGTGCTGGAAAGCCGCGTGGGCGGGCAGTTCAACGAAAGCATGATGGCCGCGCTCTATAAGGCGCACCCCTACGGCATTCCGATCATCGGCTGGCGCCATGACATGGAACGGCTGACCGGACAGGATGCGATGGATTTCTATCATCAGCATTACGGGCCGAATAACGCGGTTCTGGTGATCGCGGGTGATGTGGACACGGAACAGGCGCTGGATATGGCGCAGCGGATTTACGGCCCCCTTTCCCCCAATCCCGCAATTACCCCTGTCACCCGCCCGCACGAACCCCCGCATCTGGCCGAACGGCGGTTGGTGTTTGAAGATGCGCGCGTCGGCACCCCCTATGTGAACCGCATGTATCTGGCCCCGGTGCGCCGCGCCGGGGATCAGGCGGAAGCCGCCGCGCTGCAAATGCTGGCGGCCCTTCTGGGGGGCAGTTCCACAACATCGGTGCTGGAACGGCGGCTGAACTTTGAGCAGGGCGTGGCCCTGTCGGCATGGGCCGGGTATAACGGCATGGCGCGCGATTACGGTACATTCACCCTTGGGATTGCCCCCGTCGAAGGGGTGTCGCTGGAAGAAGCCGAAGCCGCACTTGACGCGGTGGTGGCCGAATTCCTGCAAGATGGCGTGGATCAGGCGCAGTTCGACCGCGTGCGCCACCAGATCCGCGCGTCCGAAATCTATGCGCTGGACGATGTGCAGGGCCGCGCGCGCCAATATGGTGTCGGGCTGTCCATCGGGCTGGGGGTGGATGATATTGATACCTGGGTCGACGCGCTGGACGCGGTGACCCCCGAAGATGTGATTGCCGCAGGCCAGATGCTGCTGGACCGACGCAATGCTGTCACCGGCTACCTGACCCAACCCGCGACCACCGCGCCAGAGGTGACACAATGACCCGTTTGCTGGCCCTGACCCTTGGTCTGTTCGTTTTGCTGGCGGCACCCCTGCGCGCAGAAGTCGCGATTACCCCTGTCACATCCGACAGCGGTTTGCAGGCATGGCTGGTGGAGGAACGCAGCATCCCCATTGTCACGCTGGAATTGATATTTGCAGGCGGGTCCACCCTGGACGACGACGCCACCGCCGGTGCGACAAGCCTGATGACCGCGCTTTTGTCCGAAGGGGCAGGCGATATGGACGCACAGGAATTTGCCGCCCGCAGCGAAGAACTGGCCGCGCGGATCGGCTTCAACGCGGGGCGCGACACGGTGTCGGTATCTGTGCAGTTCCTGACCGATGATGCGGATGCAGTGATCGACCATCTGCGCCTCGCCCTGACCGATCCGCGTTTCGATGCGGATGCGGTTGAACGGGTGCGCGGGCAGATGGTGTCGAAACTGCGCCGCGACGCGCTGGACCCGAACACGCTGGCCAGTCGCGCCTTTGCGCAGGCCGCGTATGGCGAACACCCGTATGGGCGGGCCAGTGATGGCAGCGTGGAAACCGTGGCCGCGCTGGACCGTGACACGCTGATTGCCGCCCATCAGGGCGCGATTGCGCGCGACCGGGTGTTCATTGGTGCCGCAGGCGATATCGGTGCCGAAGAACTGGCGCGACTGCTGGACCGGTTGTTTGATGGCATTCCCGAACAAGGCGCGGAAATTCCCGCCCGCGCCGAATTCGCCGCCCCCCCCGGCATAGAGGTGATCCCCTTTGACGGGCCGCAATCAGTGATTGCCTTTGGCCATGACGGTATTGCCCGCGATGACCCCGATTTTCTGACCGCCTATGTCCTGAATGAAGTGTTCGGCGGCGGGCGTTTTGGCACGCGGTTGATGGAAAGCCTGCGTGTGCAGCGCGGCCTGACCTATGGCGTGGGTAGTTTTCTGGCCGCGGGCCTGCTGGGCGAAAGCTATCAGGGGCGTATGTCCACTGACAATGCCAATGCGGCGGCGGCTATTGAGCTGCTGCGCGAAGAATGGGCGCAGATCGCGGAACATGGCATTTCGGATGATGACCTGTCGCGGATACAAACCTATCTGACCGGGGCCTATCCGCTGCGCTTTGACGGCAATGCCGCGATCGCGTCCACGATGGCGTCGATGCAGTATCAGGGCTTTGATATCGATTATGTGAACATCCGCAATGACCTGATTGACGCGCTGACGGTGGAACAGGTCAATGCCATGGCTGCGCGCCTCTATGATGCGGATGCGCTGTATTTCGTGGTGGTGGGCCAACCCGAAGGGCTGGAATAGCGGCTTGGCAGTGGCGCGGTGGGCATGCTATATTCTGTAGCATGAACACCGCACACCGCAATATCCGCCCCGAAATCCGTCAGCTTGACGAAGCCTGCGCCAACCGCATTGCGGCGGGTGAAGTGGTGGAACGCCCTGCATCTGCGGTCAAGGAACTGGTGGAAAACGCACTGGATGCGGGTGCCACACGCATTGATGTGGCCTATGGCGACGGGGGCAAAACCCTGATCCGCGTGCGCGATGACGGGCATGGCATGACGCCCGACGACCTGCCGCTGGCCCTGTCGCGTCACGCCACATCCAAGATTGACGGAAGTGATCTGCTCAATATCCGGTCCTTCGGGTTCCGGGGCGAAGCGCTGCCAAGCCTTGGGGCTGTGGGGCGGCTGGCCATCACCTCGCGCGCGCTGGGGGCGGATGGTGCGACCATTACGGTTACTGGCGGGCGCGTGGGGCAGGTCCGCCCGGAAGCCGCGCAACAAGGCACGCTGGTTGAATTGCGCGATCTGTTTCATGCCACGCCTGCGCGGCTGAAATTCATGCGGTCCGAGCGGGCAGAGGCGCAGGCCATCGCTGATGTGGTCAAGCGGCTGGCCATGGCCGAACCCTATGTCAGTTTCACCCTGTCGGATGTGTCCACTGATACCCCGCGCCAGATATTCCGTGCCGATGCCGCCCAAGGCGCGCTGTTTGACGCGCTCGAAGACCGGATGGCCGCTATTCTGGGGCGTGAATTTACCGATAATGCCATCCGCATTGATGCAGAACGCGACGGGTTGCACCTGACCGGGCTTGCGGGCCTGCCCACTTATTCGCGCGGTGCGGCAGTGGCGCAATATCTGTTCGTGAATGGCAGGCCCGTGCGCGACAAGCTGCTGATCGGGGCGTTGCGCGCGGCCTATATGGATTTTCTGTCGCGTGACCGGCACCCTGTTGCGGCGCTGTTTCTCACCTGCGCGCCGGATCTGGTGGATGTGAATGTCCACCCCGCCAAATCCGAAGTGCGCTTTCGCGATCCGGGGCTGGCGCGCGGGCTGGTGGTCAGCGGGTTGCGCCATGCGCTGGCCAATGCGGGGCACCGCGCATCCAGCACAGTGGCAGGGGCCATGCTGGGGGCCATGCGCCCGCAAACCGCGCCCCATGCGTCGCCCCCCTATCAGATGGACCGCCCGTCCGCGCAGACGCGCGCTGCCAGCTACCAGCTACAGGCGCCCATGGACATGGCCGAAGCACCCGCCTTCTGGACCGGGGCGGAGGCCGTTTCTGCCCGCCATGACAGCCCTGATGTAGGCCATTCCGTGCCTGATGATGCCCCCCTTGGGGCCGCCCGCGCGCAGTTGCATCAGAATTACATCGTGGCTCAGACCGCACGCGGCGTGGTCATTGTGGACCAGCATGCGGCACATGAACGGCTGGTCTATGAACGCCTGAAACGCCAGCGCGCTGAAAACGGCGTGGCAGGGCAGGCGCTGCTGATCCCCGAAATCGTGGAACTGCCCGGCGCGGATGCGGCGCAATTGCTGGCGTTGGCGGATGATCTGGCCGCCCTCGGGCTGGTGATAGAGGCATTTGGCGGCGGCGCGATTGTCGTGCGCGAAACGCCTGCGTTGCTGGGGCAGGTGGATGCGCGCGCGCTGATCCGCGACATTCTGGATGATCTGGCCGATCTGGGGCAAAGCCAGAACCTGCAGGCGCGTATCGATGCGGTCTTGTCGCGTATGGCCTGTCACGGGTCCGTCCGTTCAGGTCGTGCCATGCGGCTGGAAGAAATGAATGCCCTGCTGCGCGACATGGAAGCGACGCCGCATTCAGGCCAGTGCAACCACGGGCGGCCCACTTATGTCGAGCTGAGCCTTGATGATATCGAAAAGCTGTTCGGCCGGAAATGAGCGTTGACTGGACCGACCCGCTGGTAATTGCGCTGGCGCTTGGCGTGGTGGCGCTGCTGGTGTTGTGGCGGGTATTGCGGGCGCTGGCCCCGCTGTCGGGGCTGGATGCGCGCATGTCCAGCCTGTCGGACACCCAGAACCAGCTTGCGGGCGGGCTTGCGCATGTCGCCCAAAGCCAGACACAGGTTATAGGCCTGGTAGAGGCGCGTCTGGCCGATATGGGGCGCTATATGGGCGACACGCTGGCGGGCAATGCCCAGACCACAGCGGCCAGCATGGGGGCCTTGCGCGAACGCTTGCAGGTGATTGATGCCGCTCAGGCCAAGATTGAAGCGCTGTCGGGCAATGTGTTGTCCTTGCAGGATATTCTGTCCAACAAACAGGCGCGCGGCGCGTTTGGCGAAGTCCAGCTTGAAGCGCTGTTGTCAGACGCGCTGCCGCCCGATGCCTTCAGCCTGCAGGCAACGCTGTCAAACGGGCGGCGTGTGGATGCGCTGATCCATATGGCGCAACCGCTGGCAGTGGACGCGAAATTCCCGCTGGAAGCATATCAGGCGCTGACACGCGCACCCGATGACGGTGCGCGCATGACCGCGCGTCGTGCGCTGGCGCAGGCCATGCGCGCGCATATCAAGGCGATTTCCGAACGCTATATCCTGCCCGGCGAAACGGCAGATGGCGCGCTGATGTTCCTGCCGTCAGAGGCGGTCTATGCGGAACTGCACGCCAACCTGCCCGATGTGGTGCGCGAAGGGTTTGTTGCCAAGGTTTGGGTCGTGTCGCCCACAACCATGATGGCCACGCTGAACACATTGCGCGCCGTGATGAAGGATACGCGCCTGCGATCAGAAGCGCGCGCCGTACGCCGCGAAGTGCAGTTGCTGGTCGAAGATGCGGAACGCCTTGGCGCGCGGGTCGCCAAACTGGAAAGCCATTTCGCGCAGGTGCAGAATGACCTGTCGGGCATCCGCATTTCCGCCGACAAGATCACGCGGCGCGGCGCGCGGCTGGATGATTTCGATTTCACCAGATCACCGGAATAAGGGCAGGGCGCATATGCGCCCCGCTGCGGTGCAGGATGGGGCAGGTTGATGCTGTTGCGTACCCCCCAACGCGCGGAATCAAGGCCGACAGGACAGGCCGCCGCGCCACCGGTGGGCCGTCCTGCGGCCTGCCGGTTTTGCTGGTGCTGATTCAGCTCTTGGAGGTCGGGATTATGGAGCCAGCATAAAGCAAACGCATCTCACGTGGGACCGGCAGACCCCGGCCCACCGGTGGCGCGGCTTGGCGCATGACGCGCCATTCAGGCGCAAACAGACCCGCTACAGCAAGCGCCGCGCGATCACCTGCGCCTGAATCTCGCCCGCCCCTTCAAATATATTGAGGATACGCGCATCGCACAGAATGCGGCTGATCTGGTATTCCAGCGCGAACCCGTTGCCGCCATGAATCTGCAGCCCGTTATCGGCCGCGGCCCATGCCACGCGCGCGCCCAGCAGTTTGGCCATGCCCGCTTCCAGGTCGCAGCGGCGGTCTGCATCTTTTTCACGGGCGCTGAAATAGGTCAGTTGCCGCGCGATCATGATTTCCACGGCCATCATCGCCAGTTTGGACGCCACGCGCGGGAATTCGATCAGGGATTTGCCGAATTGCTTGCGGTCCCCGGCATATTGCATGGCAACTTCCAGCGCGTTCTGGGCCACGCCGATGGCGCGCGCAGCCGTCTGAATGCGGGCCGATTCAAAGGTCTGCATCAATTGCTTGAAGCCTTGCCCTTCGACCCCGCCCAGCAGGTTGTCCCCCTTCACCTTGAACCCGTCAAAGCCAAGTTCATATTCCTTCATCCCGCGATAGCCCAGCACCTCTATCTCGCCGCCGGTCATGCCGGGGGTGGGGAAGGGGTTTTCAACGCTGCCCGGTTCCTTTTCGGCCAGAAACATCGACAATCCGCGATAATCCTGCGTGTCGGGAATGCTGCGGGCCAGCACGGTCATGACATGGGTGCGCGCGGCATGGGTGATCCAGGTCTTGTTGCCGGTAATTTCCCAGTCATCGCCCACCCTGACTGCGCGGGTGCGCAAGCTGCCAAGGTCAGACCCGGTATTGGGTTCAGTGAAAACAGCAGTGGGCAGGATTTCCCCGGATGCCAGTTTCGGCAGCCAGTGTTCCTTCTGGTCCTGCGTGCCACCGCACAGGATCAGTTCTGCCGCGATTTCGGTGCGCGTGCCCAGACTGCCAACCCCGATATAGCCGCGCGACAATTCCTCTGATACCACCACCATCGCGGCCTTCGGCATGCCAAGCCCGCCGAATTCTTCGGGAATCGTCAGGCCGAAAACACCCATTTCCGAAAGCTGATCAATCACCGACATCGGGATCAACTCGTCTTTCAGGTGCCAGTCATGCGCATGGGGGGTGACCTGTTCTTCGGCATAGCGGCGGAACTGGTCGCGGATCATTTCAAGGTCGTCATCCAGCCCTGTTGCGCCGAATGTGGCGCGGCCATGGTTCTGGCGCATAAGGGCAACCAGCGCCATGCGCGCGGCATTGCTGTTGCCCTGCGCGCGCAGGTGCCCGGCGGCCCCATTGTCCAGATCAACGCTGACACCCAGATCCGACAGGCGCGCGACTTCGCCCTGATTCATGGGAATGCCGCCCGCGATCTGGTTCAGGTATTCGCCAAAGCCGATCTGGTGAATCAGGCGCTCCATCTCACCGAATTTGCCGTCAGTGTGCAGCCGTTCGGCCCAGCCCTGCATCTGGCGCAGGCTTTCGACATAGGTGGCCAGCCACGCCAGCGCATGCGCGGCATATTGGTCCGCTTCCAGCAGATCCGCATCCACCTTGCCGGACGGGGCCACCCGTGCGCGCATATTGTCCGTGGCCTGCGTCAGCGCATCTTCGACAGGGGCCAGCGCCGCCTGTGTCAGGGCAAGCAGATCATCAAGCAGGGTTGAAGGCATGGTTTGTCCATCATGCGGCATGGGTCACTCCGGTCATTGGATCGTGTATTTCGCATCTGCAGCATGACATAGATGGTTCGCCATGGCTGCGCAAGAAAAATTCAATTTAATGCTCAAATTCTTTATCATTCTGTCGCATCGTCCAGCGCGCGGAGCGTTGCCCCGGCTGATGGGCTGCACGCAAGCGGCTGCGTGTCTGAATCGGGGTGCAGTCGCCTTTGATACGGCCTATCCTGCGTCGCGATCACCATGCATCAGGGAGCTGAAATGCTGGAACTTCTTTCTGCGGGCCTGTCCCCGTCGGTATTTCTGGGCGCTGTCGCCATTTCGCTGCTTGCCGGTTTGGTCAAGGGGGCGCTGGGTTTTGCGATGCCGATGATCATGATTTCGGGGTTCAGTTCCATCATGCCGGTGGAACTGGCGCTTGCGGGGCTGGCGCTGCCCACATTGGTCACCAATATCAGCCAGGCATTCCGGCAAGGCAGTGCGGCCGCCTTCGCGTCGGTCAGGGTGTATTGGCGCATGTTGCTGGCGCTGGTGGTGTGCCTGCTGATCAGCGCGCAGATGCTGACATTCCTGCCGCGCGCAGTGCTGCTGGCCATCCTGGGCGGGCCGATTGTGGCTTTTGCCGTGCTGCAATTGCTGAAAGTTCCGTTGCGCGTGCGCGTGGACCGACGCAGGCGCGCGGAATGGATAAGTGGTGCGGTTGGCGGGCTGTATGGCGGGGTGTCGGGGGTCTGGGGGCCGCCGGTAATGATGTATCTGATTTCCGTTGATACCGGCAAACGCGACATGGTGCGTGTGCTGGGCGTGGTTTTCCTTGTCGGGGCTATTGCGCTGGTTGTGGGCCATAGCGCGTCGGGGGTGCTGAACGCGCAATCCATATGGTTTTCCACAGCGATGGTGGTGCCGGGGATGATTGGCCTGTGGCTGGGCTATGCCATTCAGGACCGCCTGAACGCCGACACCTTCCGGCGCTGGACATTGATCATGCTGGTGGTAACCGGGCTGAACCTGCTGCGGCAGGCAGCGGGGCTGTAGCGCACGCGGTGGTCAGGCCACCATATCCACCGCGCGCAAGGTCAGCCATGCAAGCAATGAATAGCGCGCGGTCTTGGCGATGGCGACAAGGACAGCGAATTGCCACAAGGGGGTGCGCATGATGCCCGCAACCAGTGTGAACCACCCCAGCAAGGGTGCCCAGCTCAGCAGCAGTGACCATACCCCATAGCGCGCGAACCAGCGTTGCGCGCGTTCCAGTTGCGCAGGGCGGGCGGGAAACCAGCGCCGGTCGCGGTAATGCTCGATCCGCGCGCCAATTGCGTAATTCACGAAGGCCCCCAGCGTGTTGCCCACTGATGCCACCGCCACCAGCATCACGACAGTTGTCAGATTCGCCGTCTGCATGGCCAGAAAGACCACCTCTGACTGAAAGGGAATGATGGTGGCTGCCAGAAATGCAGCAGCAAACAAGGCAGCCAGCGCTGCGATAATGGTGATCATGCCTGACGGCCAGTTCTGTCGGTTTTGCGTGTCATTGCCACCCTGATACGGCCATCGGCGCAAAAATGCCAGTTCGCAGGCAATCACCCCGATGTGTGGAACCGTGATGGGGTTGGCGGGTTACAGTGTCAGGGTAAGTCAATTACCTGTAACGCGAGGTGCCGCATCCGGCGCCCGACCATAAATGAATGAGGTACGAACATGATCAGGAGTTTCGCAACCGCTGCAGTGACCGCCAGCCTGCTGGCAGCGCCCGCATTTGCGCAATCGACATCCAAATCCGGCGCGCCGATGGCAGAGCCGCAGATAGCGCAACCCGCACAGCCAATGGCCCCCGCCGCACCACGTTTCAGCTGGACCGGTGGTTATGTCGGTGGGCAGCTGGGCTTTGGTCAGACCAGCGTGACCGGCGATTCAAATCGTCTGGGCGGTACAGCCGGTGTTTTTGCCGGTTATCGCATGGACATGGGTCAGGCCGTACTGGGCGTTGAAGGTGTTGTAACACCGGTATTGCCGGGCAGTTCAGACCTGCCGGGCGGCGACAGCATTCGCGGCACGGCATCGCTGCTGCTGTCAGCTGGTATGCCCTTCGGCCCTGATCAGCGCACGCTGGCCTATGTGAATGCAGGCCCGACAATCATGCGCACCGGCGGCAGCGGTGTGTCATCAGAGACATCGACCGGTGCGACTTTGGGTGTCGGCGTTGATTACATGCTGAACGACAACACGATGCTGCGGACCGGGCTGTCGCATACGCAGGTCAAATCGGTGGGCGCGGCCAATGCGCGCGTGCGCACCACAAGCGCGAATGTCGGTGTCGGGTTCAAGTTCTGATATCTGCAGCGCTTAAGTGACGAAAAAATGAAGGGGGTCTGCTGTCTGGCAGGCCCCCTTTGCCATTGTCATGTCAGGTTGGATGGCCCTGTTTTGCGGGTGGTCCCGGCGTGAAGCGGGCGTTCAGGCACCTACCAAGCCCGTGCGATCGGCAGGCCGCTGGACGGCCCATCGATCGCGCGGCGGGCTTCGCCCTTTGTTCCGCGCTATTGTATCCCTAACGTAGGGTTCAGGCAGGGTCATCCTGCCCCAATGCGGGTGCGGGGCGGCTGAAATCCAGATCACCGCCGGAGAAGGTGAAGGGCGAGCGCACGCCTTTCAGCCCACCCATGTCCAGTGCCAGCCCCCGCGCGATGACCTGCGGGTCGGCAAACACCTCGTCCATGGAATTGATCGGACCGGCGGGCACGCCCTGCGCTTCGCAGGCGGCCAGCAGATCAGCCTTTGCCCAGCCGCTGGTGCGCGCACAAATCAGGTCTGACAATGCATCGCGGTGACTGACGCGGGCGGCATTGGTCGCGTAATCGGGGTGATGTGCCAGATCATCCAGCCCCAGAACGGCGCAAAGGCGTTGATATTGCGCGTCATTTCCGGTGGCGATGATGATGTGCCCTTCTGCGCAAGGAACAACCTGATAGGGGGCAAGATTGGGGTGGAAATTACCTAGCCGCCCCGGCGCAGTGCCGGTCGCCAGATAGTTCATTGCCTGATTGGCCATGACCGACACTGCGCAATCCATCAGGGCCATGTCGATATGCTGGCCCTTGCCGGTCACAGTGCGCGCATGAAGCGCTGCCAGAATCGCCGTGCTGGCATAGATGCCGGTGAATATATCAGTAACGGCCACGCCCACTTTATGGGGTTGCCCGTCAGCAGGGCCAGTGACCGACATCAGCCCCGACATGCCCTGAATGATGTAATCATACCCCGCGCGGCTGGCATAGGGACCGGTCTGCCCGAACCCGGTGATGGAGCAGTAGATCAGCCGCGGGTTCAGCGCCGACAGGCTGGCATAATCCAGCCCGTATTTCACCAGCCCGCCCAGCTTGAAATTCTCGATCACGATATCCGCATCGCGGATCAGGTCGCGCACCTTTGCCTGCCCCTCTGGCGTGCGGAAATCGGCGATGACGGATTTCTTGCCGCGGTTGGTGGCGTGGAAATACGCGGCCTCCGGCGCGCCATCACGGTCAATGAAGGGCGGGCCCCAGCGGCGCGTATCGTCGCCGTCGGGGGATTCCACCTTGATGACATCGGCACCCAGATCGGCCAGTGTCTGGCCTGCCCATGGACCGGCCAGAATGCGCGCCAGTTCAACGACGCGCACGCCTTCAAGCGGCCCCATCGCTTCAGCCGCCCAGTTGTTCGTTCAGCACGCGCTGAAATTCGGCGAAGGGCATGTTGGAATATTGCTGCCCGTTGATCATGAAGGTAGGCGTGGCGCGGATGTTGTCGGCTTCGGCATTGGCCTGATAGAATTCTGTCAGTTCCAGCGCTTTTTCGGCATCTTCAAGGCAGGCATTCACTTCGGCGTCATTCATGCCGGCCTGACGCCCCAGCCGCCGCAGGTTGCTGGCAACTTCCATCGGGTCATTCGATCCGGCCCAGACGCGCTGCTGTTCATAGATCAGTTCAACCAGCCCGTGATAGCGCTGTTCACCGCCGCAGCGCGCGACCATGGCGGCCCACAGGCCATAGCGGTCGAAATAGACTTCGCGTTTCAGATACAGGATCTGGTCGGTATCGATGAATTCTTCCTTGATCTGCCGATAGGCGCCCTGATTGAAACTGGCGCAATGCGGGCAGGTGAAGGACGAATATTCAACCACCACCACCGACGCATCAGGGTTACCAAGCGGAATGTCCAGCGCGTGAATCTGATGCGCGCGGCCCTGCGCCTGTGCTGTCGTCGCGGTGACCTGGTTCTGGCCTTGCGACATGTACCACCAGCCGCCGCCGCCCAATGCGACAACAACAGCAAGCGCGGGGATAAGGGTTTTGTTCATCAGGTTTGTCCTTTGTTATGCGAGGCTCTGGAAAGCACATTTCCAGCCAGACGTTCAAGGGCTGTGCGCAGCCCGTCATCATGAACGCCATCTGCGACGGCCTTTGCCTGACGCAGTATTTGTGGATCGGGGGCCTTTGGGGCCGGTTGCGGGGCAGGGGTGAATGCGGCCTGCCCGTCGGCAAAGCCCATCGGCGCGGTCTGGGTCAGGCTGATACGCGCAATTGCGTTATAGCCGTAACAGGCGTTCACTTTTTCGCGCAATGCGGGCAGACGCATCTGCAGCATCGGCCCGGCGGCACCCGTTGTCAGCAGGGTCAGCGTGGCGCCAAGGCCCCCGCGCCCGTAACTGACCTTGACGGGGCGGCAACACGCGGCCAGTTCCGGCCCGGCGATTTCGGCCCAATGGGTCAGCAGGCGACTGACAGCAAAGCCGCGCGCTTCGCCCACCTTGCGGATCTGGGTGTTCAGCAGGCCCGACGCCGCTTCAAACCCGCGTCTGCGGCGCGGGGCCTGCGCGGCGGGGCTTTGCGTTTTTTGGGGCGGTTTTTTTGCCATTTTACCAGATGTGCTCTTGCGGGTTGTTTCGCGCAGTTTACCCTTTATGACGCCAAGGGCCAGAGGGCGCACGCGAATTTGACAAGAAGGACCATACCCATGCGCGACAGCGCTGACACCGGCATTTCATCGCGGCTGCTGGACTGGTATGACCGCCATGCCCGCGATCTGCCATGGCGCATTCCGCCACGGTCCGGCGCGCAGCCTGATCCATATCGCATCTGGCTGTCGGAAGTGATGTTGCAGCAGACCACGGTTGCCGCAGTGAAGGACTATTTTCACCGCTTCACCACCCGCTGGCCGGATGTGCAGGCACTGGCCGCCGCTGATGATGGCGATGTGATGGCCGCATGGGCGGGGCTTGGCTATTATGCGCGCGCGCGCAACCTGCTGAAATGCGCGCGCGTGGTGGCGGGGCAGGGCGGCTTCCCGGATACGCGCGCGGGGTTGCAGGAACTGCCCGGAATTGGCCCCTATACATCTGCGGCGATTGCGGCGATTGCCTTTGACCGGGTGGAAACGGTGGTGGATGGCAATGTCGAACGTGTGATGGCGCGGTTGTTTGATGAACACACGCCCTTGCCTGCGGCAAAGCCTGTGCTGACGGCGCTGGCGGCGGGGCTGACACCTGCGCACCGCCCCGGTGATTACGCGCAGGCGGTCATGGATCTCGGGGCCACGATCTGTACCCCGCGCAACCCGGCCTGCGGAATTTGCCCGCTGATGAAGGATTGCAGCGCGCGTGCAGCGGGTACTGCGGCGATGCTGCCGCTGAAGACGCGCAAAGCCGCGAAGCCTGTGCGTCTTGGTCTGGCTTATGTCGGGCGGCGCGTGGATGGGGCGTGGCTGATGGAACGCCGCCCCGGTCATGGGCTTCTGGGGGGGATGCTGGGCTGGCCGGGCAGTGCATGGGGCGACACCCCGCCGACAGATGCCGCGCCCGTGCCCGCCGACTGGTCGCCCGTGACTGCGGAAGTGCGCCACACCTTCACACATTTCCATTTGCGCCTGTCGCTGCGCGTGGCCCATCTGCCGATTGATGCGCCGGGGCTGTTTGTTGCAGCGCAGGATTTCACCCCGACCGCGCTGCCCACTGTCATGCGCAAGGCGCATGCGCTGGCACTGCCCTATTTCACCCAGACGGAGGCACCATGACTAACGACATCTCCCCGACCAGCGGCTATAAACTGACCCATACCATGCTGCGCATCAAGGATCCGCAGCGCGCGCTGGAATTCTATGAACAGGTGCTGGGCTTCCGGCTGATCACAAGGCTGGATTTTGACGATGCGCGGTTTTCACTTTATTTTCTGCAACCGCGCGGTCATGCCGACTGCGCCGACGGGTCGCTGGAAGAGACATTCAGCCGTATGGGATTGCTGGAACTGACCCATAACTGGGGCAGCGAAAATGATGACAGCACCATGCATTCGGGCAATTCCGACCCCAAGGGCTTTGGCCATATCTGTGTTGCAGTGCCCGATATTGCCGCCGCCTGCGCCCGGTTTGACGCCATGGGCGTGACATTCCAGAAACGTCTGGGCGAAGGCGGAATGAAAGAGATCGCTTTCATCCGCGACCCAGATGGGTATTGGATTGAAATTGTCCAGCCAGACCTGATGGAAGGGCTTCTGGCGCAGTACAGAGTGTGAATCTGTCGCATCTCTCTGGGCTTTGATGTGGTCTTGTTTCTGGTATCATGCGCCGCGAAGGGCGCCCCCTTTGTCGAAAGGCCCGTATTGTGACACCACAGCAGTTTCGCCGCCTCTCTGCCGCGCTACCCTTCTGGGCATCGCTGGGCTTTGTTCCACTGGTGGTTATTGCAGCGCTTTGGGGCGGGTGGTGGCTGGCGCTGATGCCGCTTTATGGCTGGGTGGCATTCACGGTGATGGATTTCATCACCGGCCTTTATAACGACAACCCCGACACTGAAACCCCGTTGGCGGACCTGTTCTGGTACCGGCTGATCACGCTGATCTGGTTTCCGGTGCAGTGCGTGGTCATTTTCGGCGCGCTCTGGTGGGCTGCCACCACCACACATCTGCACTGGCTGGAAGAACTGGCGCTGATGTTCGGGGTGGGTGTCATGTCGGGGGTGATCGGCATTGTCTATAGCCATGAATTGCTGCACCAGAAAACCGCACTGGAACGCTGGCTGGGCGATCTGCTGCTGGCATCGGTGCTGTATTCGCATTTCCGGTCCGAACATCTGCAGGTGCATCACCGCTATGTCGGCACCCCGCGCGACCCGGTGACCGCGCGACTGGGCGAAGGGTTTCAGGCCTATTTTCTGCGTGTGCTGCGCGATTGCCCGCCATCTGCGTTGCGCGCAGAAGCCGCGATGCTGGCACGCAAGGGCCTGCCGGTCTGGCACCACAGCAACCCGTTCTGGCGTTACGCCGCGCTTCAGGGTGCAATGCTGACGCTGGCCCTGGTGATCGGGGGGTGGTGGGGGGTGGTTCTGTTCATGTGGCAGGCACTGATTGCCATTTGGCAGCTGGAACTGACGAATTACATTGAACATTACGGGTTGACACGGCGGCATCTGGGGGACGGAAAATATGAACCCGTGCGCCCGCATCACAGCTGGAACGCCTCGCATCGGGCGTCAAACTGGCTGATGATCAACCTGCAACGCCATTCCGACCACCATTACAAACCCGACCGCCGTTTTCCGCTGTTGCAGACCTATGGTACGGATCAGGCCCCGCAACTGCCCTTCGGCTATCCGGCGTTGACGACATTGGCGATGGTGCCGCCCCTGTGGCGGCGGTTTATGAACCCGAAAGTGCGCGCCTGGCGGCGGCAGTTCTACCCCGATATTTCGGATTGGGGGGACTATGACCGTCATGAAACGCCCTTGCCGCGCGGGGCGTCGTGAGCGTGCAAAGCCCGCGCAATCGGTGGGGGCATATGCAAGGCTGTTGGTCTGAAACAGATGTCGGGAATCCAAAGGCGCGGAGCAAAGGCCGCAGCCCGCCGCGCCACTGGCGGGCCGTCCCGCGGCCTGCCGGTTACCCCGGTGCTATGCCAGGCGTTGAAAGCCGGAATATGCCGCATGGATAAAGTGAACTTCTACTACGCCGGACCGGCAGTCCCCGGCCCACCGATGGCGCGGCGGGCTGCGGCCTTTGCTCCGCGCCTTTGAGAACCATCAACCGCCGTTTCACCATACCCTACGGGCGCGCCACGTTGCTGGACATCAGTTCCGGCAGGAACAGCACCAGCGCGGGAAATGCGACAATCAGCGCGACCACCACGAAATCCGCAAGGATGAAGGGCAGCACGCCCCGGAACACCTCGGTCACTGTGACATAGCGGCTGGCCACATTCTTGATGACAAACACATTCATCCCCACAGGCGGTGTGATCATGCCGACCTCCAGCAGCTTGACGACCAGAACCCCGAACCACACCAGGCTAAGGCCCTGCGCATCGATCAGGGGCAGGAAAATCGGCAGGGTGACCAGCATGGCCCCGAAGGGTTCCATGAATGTACCAAGGATCAGATAGATGATGATGATCACCAGCAGCACTGTCACATAGGTCATGCCCGACCCCGCCACGAAGGACGAAATCAGGTTTGACACCCCCGACAGGCCCAGAAAACGGGTGAACATGGTGGCCCCGATGCCGATGATCAGCAGCGAACTGGTGGTGATGACAGTTTCGGTCACCGAATCGGTGAAGGCCTTGCGGGTCAGCCGCCCCATGGACGCCGCAAGAATGATGGTTCCCAGCGCGCCGACCGCACCGGCCTGCGTGGCGGTGAAAAGCCCGGAAAACAACCCGCCGAAAATAAACCCGATCAGCGTCAGTATCGGGGCCACCTGCGCAAGCGAACGCCACAGATGCGCCTTTTCCACATGTGCCTGACGCGGAATGATATCGGGACGCAGCCAGGCAATGACCAGCACGACCATGCAATAGGAAATCGCGGTCAGCAGCCCGATGGCAATGCCGCCAAGAAACACTTCTATGATCGATGTTTCGGCAATGACGCCATAGATGATCATCAGGATGGAGGGCGGAATAAGCGCACCGATAGTGCCACCCGCCGCAATACAGCCCGATGCGATGGACGGGCGATAGCCCGCCTTGACCATTTCAGGAATGGCAATGCGCCCCATCGCTGCTGCGCAGGCCAGTGACGACCCCGACACGGCGGCAAAACCTGAACAGGCAAAAACCGATGAAATGGCCAGCCCGCCGGGCAGTCTGGCAAGCAGCGCTTTCGCGGCCTCGAACAGGCCACCTGTCAGCCCGGTATGATAGGCTATGAACCCCATCAGCAGGAACATGGGCACGGCACTCATGGTCCATTTCGCCGCAAAGGAATAGGGCGTGTTCGACAGAATGCCCATGGCGGGGTTCCACCCGATCATGGCCCAGATCCCGGCGAAGGACACGATGATCAGCGCCAGCGCCACAGGCAGGCGCAGCACCAGCAGCCCCATCAGGATGGCAACACCCCAAAGACCGATTTCGACACTCATGTTTCATCGCTTTCTGTGGTGGTTTTCAGGGTCTGGCCGATGCTGACCGACAGGATTGCCAGTGCCATCAGCACACAGGCGAGTGTCGCAAGGGCAAAGCCCGCAGGCACAAGGAAATAGGAATGCCAGACCGGCATCTGCACACTCACCAGCTCAACATATGCGCCGGACTTCGCCTCGCGCAGCGCCTTAAGCCAGTTGGCATAGGTCATCACCGCATAAACACCCGCAGCGATGACATAAATCACGAAATCCGATACCAGCCGCACCGGGCGGGACATGGCAAAATCCAGCAATTCGACAGCAATCATCTGGTTGCGCAATGTCAGCCAGCCCAGCGGCAGAAAGGCCACGGCAACCATATAATAACGCGCCACGATTTCGGGCGTGGTGTTCATGGACAGGCGGAACAGGTTCAGCAGAACCACATCCAGACTGACATGCAGCATCATCAGCACCACGGCGACAGCGCCGATCAGGGACAGGCCCCGACACAGGCCCACCGCCAGTTTGACCAGAAAAATCATATCAGGCACCCCAAAAACCCCTTCGGCCGGACGCGGCCGAAGGGGAAAGGATCACTCAGGATCATTACAGCCCGTAGCTGGACAGATCGACATTTGCCCAGATTTCTTCCATGGCGCGGGCGGCCAGCGCGTCGGGATCATCGCCGGTTTCTTCAAGGATCGCTGTCCATTTCTCAACGGCTTCCGCGAACTGTCCGGCAAGTTCATCGGCGCTGATGCGCGCTTCTGCGTCGGCGGCGGCGAATGCCTCTGACGCTTCCAGCAATGCATCATCGGGAGCGATGACTTCGATCCCGGCAGCGTCCACGGCATTGCGCGCGGCTTCCGGCAACTGGAAACCCCAGCGGTCGGTCAGGGTCGGGTTGGCACGGTTTGCCGCACGGACAAGCGTTGCGCGGTCTTCGGCATTCATGGCTTCCCATGTGGACTGGTTCACCGTGAAGTTGGAGGTCACATGATAGGTGCCCAGCGGAACCGTGGTGACATATTGCGCCACATCGACCAGACGGAATGACAGCATGTCAACGATTGACGACATGGTGCCGTCAATCGTGCCCTGATTCATCCCCTCGAACTGCTCGCCCACTGGCATACTGACCGGGGTAGCGCCGAAATGTTCAGCCCAGCGCGAGAAGGGCGCCCCACCGGAGCGCAGGCGCAGACCCTGCAGATCTGCGGCAGTGCGCACAGGTGTCGTGGTCAACAGGACATAGGGGTCCGAAGCCCCGGCGCCCAGAAACACCATTCCCTTGTCGCGGAATTCCTGCTGGCAAGGCTCGCAGTTCACCACGAATTCGGTCATGGCCAGTGCCATTGCATGTGAAAGCCGCCCGATCAGCGCCATATCACCCGCAACATTGGTGCGCGGGAAATCCGCCGGAAAGAACAGCGGCAACAGGTTGCCGACATTGATCAGTTCTGATTGCAGGCCATCGGGGATCTGTGTCAGTGATACGACTTCAGGGCCGATCAGTGTCAGGCTCATGCTGCCGCCGCTTTCTTCTTCCAGATATTCGGCGAATTTTTCATACATATATGTCGAGGGGTGCGCCTGCGACGCACCGGGCGCGCCGCGCAGGTTCTGCGCCTGTGCGCCACTTGCGGCGGCAATGGCGAAAGCCGCGCCCATCATCAGTGTTTTCGTCAGTTTCATGGTACTTTTCCTCCCAGATGTTGACCATTCAATCATATTACCCTGCGGATGTGGCGCTGGTTGTCAGCGCTGTTTCCGCTGTCGGGCCAATTCCGCAGTATTTCCGCAGCAGGCGGTTCAGTTCCTGCTGTTCTGTTGCTGTCAGCCCCCCGCGTTCATGGGGGGATGAAGCGCTGTAAAATGCGCGCGCCATGTCCAGCGCGGCCAGCCCCGCAGGCCGGACCGACAGCATGACTGTGCGCCGGTTCTTGGGCGGGATGATGCGCATGACCAGACCGCGATCTTCAAATCCGCGTATCAGGCGCGTCATCGCCGCAGGCTTTATATACAGCGCGCGGGCAAGCTGGCCCTGCCGCACACCGGGGGTCTGGGCGATGACCTGAAGGATGGTGAATTCTGCCGCACTCAGGCAGAGGGTGCCATCGCCATTGCCCAGTGTTTCACGCACCTGCAGCCATGCCATACGCAGCAGGAATCCGGTATTATGGCGCAACCCCCCGAAATTCAGCCCGTCTTCCGGGTCCGTTATCATCGGGAAATCATTGCGTTGCGCTGCCGCGCCCTGTGCGTGTTCCGGCATGACAAATCCCCCTCCGAAAGATATGTTATGCTATTAACTGTTCCAGATCAAACAGTTTTTAATGGTGCTTTTCGCCGGATCCGGCCTGTATTCATACCCGGATGATCCCGTCACTGTCGCTGAACAGTTCCGCAATGCGCGGGGCATGGCTGTCGCGCATCGCACGTTGGTTCAGGCTGCCTTTTTCCGTGATCTCGCCCTTGTCGAAACTGGGGACCGTTTCCACCACCAGCGCCCGGCGCACGCGGCTGGCGGACCCGGTCGCCTGTTTTGCGGCCTTCGCCAGACGGTCCTGCAACACTGCGGTCAGTTCATCCGCCGGCATGGTGCGGGCCTTGTCCGACAGCAGCAGCAATGCCCCCAGTTCGGACTGGTTTTCCCCCACGATCACGGCGTCACGAATCAGCCCGCCCATAGCATCGACCAATGCCGCGCGGACCGCGCCCACGGAAACCCACGTGCCTGTCGACAGCTTGAAGTTTTCCGCCACGCGCCCGTCAAAATAAAACCCTTTGGCCAGATCCTGCGGGTCTGCGGGGCGCAGCGCGTCGCCCAGACAATAGAACCCCTCTTCGTCGAACGCATCCGCAGTGCGGGCGGGATCGCCGAAATAGCCGGGTGTGATGGTCGGCCCTTTCAGGCGTGCTTCCAGCTTGTCGCCTGAAGGAACCAGTTTCAGCGTCAGCCCGCGCGACGGCACCCCCAGATTACCCGCCTTGTCCTGAATATCGGTGCAGGCCAGCGCGAAGGGCGCGGTTTCCGTGGCACCAAGGCCGGTGGCCAGCAGCACGTCGCGCCCCGTCACCCTGCGCCCCAGCGCCGACAGGCGGTCCCATGTGTGCTGTGCCATGCCCGCGCCCGCATAAAACAACATACCAAGTTTCGCATAGAATTTCTGCGCCAGCGCGTCGTCCTGTTCCATCGCGTCAATCAGCATGTCATAGCCGACCGGCACATTGAAATACCAAGTGCAGGAAATTTCACGCAGGTTGCGCAGGGTTTCGTCAAATTTACCCGGAACCGGACGGCCATCATCAATGTAATAGGTGCCGCCATTGGTCAGCACCAGATAATTGACCTTGTTGCCCGCGGCAGTATGGTTCCAGGGTGCCCAGTCCAGCACCACAGGTGGTTCCCATGTCAGAAAGCGATAGCAATCGCGCAGCATTGCGGCCATGGCGCAGATCATGCGGTTGGTATTGATCACGGCCTTCGGGCTGCCGGTGGACCCTGATGTGAACAGATATTTGACAACTGTATCAGGGCTCAGGGCTGCGCGTGCCGTATCCGCCGCAGCCGGATCAGCCGTCAGCAGATCGTCAAACGCGACCGTATCCGAACCACCACCGCGCAGGGTGATGACCGACTGGCGCGCTGCCGCAATGGCCTGAAGCGCAGGCGCGAATGCCGCCCCGTCATCGGCGAATACCGCGCCGGGTTGCAGCAGCGCGACAATGTCGCGTAGTTTGCCATGGTCCTTGGACACCAGCGAATAGGCGGGCGACACCGGCGCATAAGGAATGCCCGCATAGGTGCAGCCAAGCCCCAGCAGCGCATGTTCCAGACTGTTTTCGGACAGCACCAGCAAGGGCCGGTCCGGCCCCAGACCAAGCCCCAGCAAAGCCGCGCCGATGTGCCGCGCCATATCGCGCGCCTGCGCGTAGCTGATGCGCCGCCAGTCCCCGCCAGCGTCGCGCCGCGCCATCCAGGTGTTATCAGGTGTCGCATCTGCCCATTTGTCCAGGTAATCCGCAATCAGCGGCATATGCGCGGGCAGGGGGTCAGTCTGGCGCATCAGGATCGTGCCATCCGGGCGGTGCTCATATTCAAATTCCGGCGACCAGAAACGGGCTTGGGCGGGGGGCTGGACAGTCATGGGATTGAATTCTCCGAATGGTTTGGTGGCATTGGTCAGCAGGGGCGGGCGCAGTATTTCATGGCGTGGAATCATTTCCATGGGCGTGGCGCAATTTGCGCAGCATGTGCAGAAGCTGTGCCTGTTCCTGCGGGTTCAGCGGCGACAGCAAATTCGCTTCATGTGCCTGCACCTGTTGCAAGATGGCGCGGATCCGTTTGTGGCCTTGCGCGGTTGGTACCAGCGCCTGCGACCGCCGGTCCCCCGGCACGGCTGCGCGCCGGACAAGACCGCCCTTTTCCAGTTCATCAATGATCGCAACAAGGCCGGAACGTTCGATGCCCAGCCTGCGCGCCACATCGCTTTGTGTGATCATCGGCATTTCCACGATCTGCGCCAGTACCGACATTGCGCGCGGGGTCATTCCGGCATTTTCAACACTGTTGCGGAAATCATCACGGAAAATCATATAGGCGCGCTTCAGGTTATAACCGAGCAGCGAATCTATGCTGCCAGCTGCCGCGTTATCTGTATCCGCTTTCAGCACTTTCCCCATGCCTCCCCCGCATTCATGAAGCTGTGGCGCTTGCACGCAGGTAACGATTAGCAGGTTGATCGTTACCTTACAATACTGTTTACTATGTGACGTATTTCTGCAATATGACATCTGACCAGACAGGAGGAAGACATGGACGGCACCACGCAAACGCTTGTGACATATGAGCTTCAGGGCGATATCGCCGTCATCGGGCTGAACCGCCCCGAGAAGCGCAACGCCATTTCCGACCGCTTTGTCGAGGCGCTTCACGTCGCTGCCACGCGCGCCCGGTCCGAAGCCCGCGCCGCGGTGATTTACGGCGTCGGGGATCATTTCTGCGCTGGTCTGGACCTGGCCGAGCATAAGGAAAAACCCCTGTTTGAAGCGATTCAGGGCTCGCGGCGCTGGCATGCGGTATTCACGGAATTCGAACGCGGGGAAATTCCGTTCATCAGTGCGCTGCATGGCGCAGTGGTGGGCGGCGGGTTTGAACTGGCCGCGGCGACCCATATCCGCGTGGCCGATGAAAGCACCTTTTTCGGCCTGCCCGAAGGCCAGCGCGGCATTTTCGTGGGCGGCGGCGGGTCCGTGCGTGTGGGGCGCCTGATCGGGGCCGCGCGCATGACTGACATGATGCTGACCGGGCGCACCGTGTCCCCCGCACAGATGGAACAATGGGGCGGCGTGTCCTATGTCGTGCCCAAAGGCCGCGCGCTGGAAACCGCGAAGGAACTTGCGCGCGCTGCTGCGTCAAACGCGCCGCTGTCGAATTATGCGGTTCTGAACGCCCTGCCGCGCATCGCGGAAATGTCGGTCGAGGATGGCCTGTTCACCGAATCGGTTGTATCCGCGCTGACATCGGAAACACCCGAAGCAAAACAGCGCCTGCGTGATTTTCTGGAAAAACGCACCGCCCGGCTGAAAGCCCCGGACGCGCCGTGACCGGCCTGTTGCCTGTCCCCCTTCACACTACCTGCGAAAGGATCAGCCGATGAACCTGGACGAGATTATCGCAATCGACTTTCACACCCATGCGGAAGAACCCTGCAACTGCCACCGCGATGATGGCTATAACGAATTCCAGCAAGGGATGGCCGCGTATTTCAAAAACCCCGCCGGGGTGGACGGTATGCTGCCCACGGTGCCGCAAACCGCCGCATATTACCGCGAACGCAAGATTGCCGCAGTGATTTTCGGTGTCGATGCCGAACGCGAAACCGGGTTTTACCGGCACACGAACGAAGAAATCGCGCAACATTGCGCGGAAAATTCGGATATTTTGATTCCCTTCGCCTCGATCGATCCGGCCAAGGGGAAACTTGGCGCGCGCGAAGCTCGCCGCCTTGTGCGGGACTTCGGGGTCAAGGGGTTCAAGTTCCACCCGACAATGCAGGGTTTCTTCCCGAATGACCGCATGGCCTATCCCTTGTATGAAGCTATTGCCGAAGAAGGCGCGGTGATGCTGTTCCATACCGGCCAGACAGGGGTGGGGTCCGGTATGCGCGGCGGCATGGGCATGCGGCTGAAATATTCCAACCCGATGCATCTGGATGATGTCGCGGTGGATTTCCCCGATACGCAAATCGTCATGGCGCACCCGTCCTTTCCCTGGACGGAAGAAGGGCTGTCCGTCGCGCAGCACAAACCGAATGTCTATATCGACATGTCGGGGTGGTCGCCGAAATATTTTCCGCCGATATTCACGCATTACGCGAACACGCTTCTGAAACGGAAAATGCTGTTCGGGTCGGACTGGCCTGCCATCACGCCGGACCGCTGGCTGAGTGACTTTGCGGAACTGCCCATCCGTGACGAGGTACGCCCGCTGATCCTGAAGGAAAACGCGGCACGCCTGCTGAAACTGAAATAGCGGAAAGGGGGCCTTTTGCGGCCCCTTTTTCACGTCTTGGGCGGGGTTGGTGGCGCGGGGAAAACCCGTCCGTCCAGAATTTTGCGGGCCGTGCGCATGACGCCTGCGCGCGTCACCGTACCGCCTGCATCCGTTTCGATCAGCACTTCGGCGGCCCCGGTCGGGTGTTCAACGCTGTAGCGGCCATCTTCGGGCCTGCGCGCCAGCGGATACGCCACACTTCCCGGCAGCGTGCAGGCCGTGGCAACCGACACGGCGGCAAACACGCCGATGGTCGCATGGCAACGATGCGGAATGAAACTGCGCGTGGAAATCGCACCGCCTGCACTCGCTTCGGACACCAGCGTCATCTTGGGCACGGATTTATCGCGCACATCACCAAGATTCATCATCGGCCCGACCGCCAGACGAATTGCCTCCAGCCGCGATTTCAGGTCCGCATTGGCGTCCAGATCCTCGCGGCTTTCCTGTCCGCTGATCCCGAAATCAGCCGCGCGCAGCACGACAATAGGCATGCCATTATCGATGCAGGTCACCTCGGTGCCTTCCACCACATCCACCACATGTCCAGTGGGCAGCAGCGCCCCGCACATGGACCCTGCAATATTCTCAAACAGCAAGGGCAGGGCGGCATGCTGGCCCGGCACCCCGTCAATGGCGGTATCCCCATCGTAGCTGACATGCCCGCCCGGCGTCTGCACCCGCGCCAGCGCAACTTCGCCCGTGTTGCGCATGTGAATGCGCACCGGCGTTTCCCCGTCCTGCGCTGCAACCAGCCCGCGCTCAATCGCCGCTGGCCCGACACCAGCCAGAATATTGCCGCAGCCCTGCGCATCTGACACCAGCGCCTGATCCACGAAAACCTGCAGGAACAGGTAATCGACATCGGCATCCGCGCGCGTTGACGGGGCCAGAACCGCCACTTTGGATGTCAGCGGATCGCCGCCCCCGATCCCGTCAATCTGGCGCGGATCAGGGCTGCCCATGATGCGCAGCAACAGCGCATCGCGCGCGCCACTTTCCGCAGGCAGGTCCGCGGCCAGCAGGTAGACCCCTTTCGATGTCCCCCCCCGCATCCACAGACAGGGAATTCCCTGATGCTCGGTCTCGTGCATGAAAACCCTTTCATCTTGCCGGAAACGCCCCCGGGGCACGTATCAGATGTATTTCAGGCCCTTCTCGGCCAGTCTCTGGCGCATATTATAGATATCCAGCCCCAGTTCGCCTGCGGCCAGACGCACGCGCTTGGCCTCTTCCGCGTCCAGCCGTTCTTTGGCCTTGCGCGCCACATCCGCGGCCTGCGCCTGTGGCACGACAACCACGCCATCATCATCGGCAATGACCACATCGCCCGCCGCAATCGCCTGACCCGCGCAGACAATGGGCACGTTCACCGACCCCGGCGTTTCCTTGACAGTGCCCTGCGCCGAAATAGCCTTCGACCAGACCGGAAAGCCCATCTCCTGCAAATCGGTCACATCACGCACACCGGCGTCAATGATCAACCCGCGACAGCCCCGCGCCATGGCGCTGGTGGCCAGCAGATCCCCGAAATAGCCATTGTCGCAGGGGCTGGTCGGGGCCAGCACCAGAATATCGCCTTGCTGCAACTGCTCAATCGCGACATGCAGCATCCAGTTATCGCCGGGCGGCGCGCTGATGGTCACCGCCGACCCCGCAATCCGTGCGCCGCGCCAGATGGGCCGCATATGCGAGGCCAGACAGCCCGTGCGCCCCTGCGCTTCGTGCACGGTTGCCACGCCCGCGCGGCCAAGCGCGTCAATAACGGCGGGGTCTGCGCGTGGAATGTTCTGAACGACAACGGACATGGATCAGCCTTTCTGTGGCACGGGGGGCGTGCCGTGCGTATGGAATGTGTCGATGGTTTTCAGCCCCCAGGCCTGCCCCTTCCTGCGGTCAGACTCGGTCCAGCAGACCGGTTCCCAATCGGGCGCAAGGATCAGCCGCGCACCCGCATTGGCCAGTTCCACGCGATTGCCCGCAGGCTCCCACACATACAGGAAAAACGTACCCTGAATGGCGTGCTTATGGGGGCCGGTTTCAATATGCACCCCGTTTTGCAGGAAAATATCCGCTGCGCGCAGAATATCCTCGCGTTGGTCCGTGGCATAGGTGAGGTGATGCAGCCGCGCATGCCCGCCGCCATGTTCCTCAGTGCAGGCCAGATCATAGGTCTTGTTGTTGATGGTGAACCAGCACCCCCCGATACGGCCATTGTCCAGCTGAATATATTCGGTCACGCGCGCGCCAAGGCAGGTTTCCATGAAGCGGCGGAATTCGCGCACATCGGCGGCCAGCAGGTTCAGATGGTCAATGCGGCGCGGGGCAGCGCCCGTAAATGCGCTGGCCGTGTTTTTCAGCGCGGGGTGGTCGGGGGCTTCGGGTTCGGCGCGGCGGGTGTCGTAGTATATTTCAAACACATGGCCGAACGGGTCTTCGAACCGGAAGGCGCGGCCATGGCTTTCGTCGCCGTCATGCCAGCCATGCACCCTGAACCCCGATGCCTCGATCACCGCCACACGGCGTTCCAGCGCGTCCGGGCTGGCGGCGCGATAGCCGATATGGCCAATCCCGGTTGTGTCTGCGCGCGTCAGTTTCAGGCTGGCGAATTCGTAATCGTCCCAAGCGCGCAGATAGGCGCTGGTCGCGTCCTGTGCAGACAGTTTCAACCCATAGACGCGCGTGAAGAAATCCAGACTTTCATCGAACTTGTCGGTCAGCATTTCGACATGGCCCAGATGGGCAATATCAAAGCTGGGGTTTGTGGGTATGCTCATGTCCCGCTCCGCTGTTAAAGTTCATCCACCGTGCGCGGAAAGACGGACTGGAACCCTTCGGCATATTTGCAATCACGCCCGCCTGACATGCCGCCCGAATTACGTTTGAAATGATTGGCACGCTGCTGGGCGACGCGGGTGTAATACTCCCACAGATGAACCTGCCCGTTCATATGTTCCATGGCCGCGCGTTTCTTGTCCCAGACCGGTGTGATGTCCAGAAACGTGTCCGGTTTCCAGCCCATCTGTTCGGTCTGGTGCGGCTCAAACAGGTAAAGTTGCGGTGCCCCCAGTACTTTCTCACCCGGATTATGCCCCCAGGCCTGCGCGATCATGCGGCATTCCAGCGCGATCTGCGTGGTATACATGTGATCGGTGTTATAGGGGTCATACTGGCTGTGGCACAGCATGAAGGCGGGCTGCACCTTGCGGATCAGATCGACCAGCCGCAGCTTGTCATCCTGTTCCAGATGCAGCGGGTAATCGCCAAGGTCAAAGCATTCCAGATGATGCACCCCCAACACATCGGCGGCGGCCTCTGCCTCGGCGCGGCGGATGGATTTCACCTCCTCCAGTGATTTCCCCTCTTTCCACAACCGCGCGCTTTCGCCGCGTTCGCCGAATGACAGGCAGGCCACCGTGACCTGATAGCCCATTTCGGCATGCAGCGCGATGGCGCCCCCGCAGCGCCACACGAAATCGGCTGCATGAGCAGAGATGACAAGTGCGGTTTTCGGCGTTGTCATTGGCGACTCCCTGAATTCTGATCATGACTCTGATCCCATGCGTACTGGGGGTCATGCAAATCTGAAGCGCGTTCATTAGCATAACAAATAGCTATAGTTGGATATTGTGCGCTGGTTCCGTCTGCCGATATCACTACTGCGGCTCTGCAACCTCCGGCCGGGTGGACGCTGCGTATCACTGGTCCCAAAGATCAGCGGCGCTGACAGTTTTCGCTGGGGAAAATGCGGCACCATGCGCCAGCCGAAGGGATTGGTCCCGCATCAGCAACGCTTCGGTTGCCACAACCGGATTGCATGTTCCGTCCCGGTCCAGTGTTTCCACAAGTGCAGTCAGGAACTGCGTCAATCCTTCTAGGCCCTGACGCAGGATATCGGCATTTTGCAGATCGCGCGTCACACCAGGATCAGCTTGCGCAAGCGCGGCCCCGATATTGGCATCCAGTCGTGCGGCTTGTTGCGACAAAAGCCTGGCTTCATCGGCGGCGCGCAACAATCCGTCCGAAAGGGCGACGCGCCCGTTCTCAACCGGGGGGGCGGGCGCCTGCGCGCGTGCATAGGTCATTGCAATTTCCCTGTGACAGATTCAACACAACGCAGCAGTGCTTCCTTGGTGAACGGCTTTGTCAGGAAATTGTTCATTCCCGCGCGCTGGCCACGCTCCAGCAAGGGGCGGTCTGCTTTGCCAGTAATCAATATGAAACCCATACGGTGCGTGGTCTTATTGGAGCGAAGCGCCTCCAGCAGGCTAATTCCATCCATTCCGGGCATGTTATAGTCGGAAATGACAAGGTGAACCGGCGCAGCAACCAGCCGTTTCAGTGCGCTTGCGCCATCCGCTTCATATTGCACATTTGATATTCCCGCCCAGTCAAGCGCCTGTTCAATAAGGCCGCGGCTGACCGACATATCATCAACGACCATGACGCGAAGCTGAGATTTTAGCAGCATGGATTTATCTTTCCTATACAGATTGCCCGGCCGGTGAAGGCGCGGTATTTACATAATGGGTGGGTCCGGCGAGGCGGAAGGTGGCGCTTGCCGGTCCGTCGAGTCGTTCTGAATGGCCAATGAACAAATGCCCGCCCGCATGAAGCTGCGCTGCAAATCGTTGCCACAGCAGCCTGCGTGCATCCCCGTCAAAATAGATGACGACATTGCGGCAGAAAATGACATCGAACTGCCCGGAAAATGGCCATTCGTGATGCAGGTTCAGTTCGGCGAATCGCATGATGCTTCGCAAAGGCGCGCCAGCTTCATATGACGTGCCGGTGCGCGTGAAATGCGTACTGAGTTTCGCGGGCGCCAGCCCCTGCACAGATGTTTCGGGAAATACCCCGGCCTGCGCTTTGGCAACCATCACGGGGTCAATATCGGTGGCCAGGATAAGCAGATCATATCGGGCGGCATCAGGAAAACACTCCAGCACCGATATGGCCATCGAATAGGGCTCTTCGCCGGATGAACAGGCGGCCGACCACAACCTTACCCGCCGACCCTTGCGCGCGGCTTCGATCAGCGGTGGCAGAACCTGCCGTGTCAGAGCATCAAAATGATGGGATTCCCTGAAGAATGCGGTCACATTCGTCGTCACTGCCGACAGCATATGCCGCCGTTCGGACGCGCCGCCGGGACTGTTCAGGAGCGCGCAATATGCCCCGTATTCGGCAAGTCCCAGCGCCCGCAGACGCCGGTTCAGGCGGGCCATCAGCAATCCGCGCTTTGCCTCTGTCAGCACGATTCCCGAATCGTCATGGACGATCCGGGCCAGCCGACTGAACTGATCGGTGGTCAGGGACGGTGGCGTTTCAACCCGCATGGTGTTCACGCGCTCGCCAGCTGTGGTGCCGGCAGCAATTGCGCAAGGTCGATCTTGCGCAATATCCGCCCATCGTCGAAAGTGATCATTCCGGTGATGAATTCCCTTGAGGGATCAGATGCAATATCCGGGACCGCCTGAATATTTTCTTCGTTGATTGTCACGATATCCGAAACAAGATCAGCCAGTAATCCGACGATCCGGCCCTCGTGGAAAGCGATGATGACAACATGGCGCTGCGAAGGATCTGACGGACCGAAACCCAGCCGGGCAGACAGATCCACCACCGTGACCACCGATCCGCGCAGGTTTATCACGCCTTTTACGTAGCATGGGGCATGGGGCAGGACAGTGGTTGGTGCCCATCCCCGGATTTCGCGCACCAGACTGATATCGATGCAGAAATCCTGTTCAGCCAGTTTGAAGGCGACAACATCTTGTTTTCCTGCGGAATTATGAGACATGGTTTCTAGCATTGCGTTACCCGTTTACTGCGAAAGCGATTGCAGAGCGACCTTGCTCGGACAATGATGAAAGAACGATTTCTTCAGGATCGATGATCAGCGCGATGTTGCCATCACCCAGGATCGTCGCGGCCGAAACCCCCGGCACGCGGCCATAGTTTTCTTCCAGGCTTTTGATGACGACCTGGCGTTGGTCGAATATCCCGTCAACGTGCAAGGCCGCACGTTTGTTGCTGTCTGTTTCGACGACAATCAATACCCCGCCATCAAGCGGTGCAGGCGCATCCCGCAGCCCGAATGAACAGGCGAGGTCGATGATCGGGATCAACTCGCCCCGATTGGAAAGTACCCTGCCATTTTTGCCGATGCCGTGCAGTGTTGCCGATGTCGGGCGCAGCGTTTCCTGCACTGCCGTTATCGGCAGCACCATTGTCTGGTCGCGCAGCTGGATAAGCATGCCTTCCAGCACTGCAAGCGTCAGGGGTAATGCGATGGAGAAGGTCGTGCCTTCCCCTTCTTTTGACTGGATCATCACCCGCCCGCCCAGCGACATGATTTCGCGCCGGACCACGTCCAGTCCGACGCCGCGCCCGGACAGTGCCGACACTTCGTCCTTTGAAGAAAAGCCCGGCAGGAACAGCAGCGAGTCAATCTCGTTCGGGGAAAGGGTGGCACCCGCTGAAATAAGGCCGCGATCTTCGGCAATCTGGCGGACACGGTCACGGTTGATACCGCCGCCATCGTCGGACACCTCGATCTGGACGCGCCCGGAGCGGTGGGCAGCAGAAAGCGTGATTGTGCCTTCCTGCGGTTTGCCGCGGCGCTGACGGGTGATCGCATCTTCCAGCCCATGATCGATGGAATTTCGGATCATATGGGTCAGGGGGTCGATCAACCGCTCGATCATGGTTTTATCGACTTCGGTATTTTCGCCTGACGTATCCAGACGGACTTTTTTTCCGGTCGCGTCTGCGGCTTCGCGCAGGATACGGTGCATGCGCTGGAACACGAGTTTCAGCGGTTGCGCCCTGATCGACATGACGCTTTCCTGAATGTCGCCTGCAAGCTGACGGATGCCTTCAAGCGCCGTCACGACATCCGGTTCTTCCGTGAAACCTGCTGTTTCGATGACCTGATACAGCATTGCTTCCTTGATGACCAGTTCACCGATCATGTTCATCAGCTTGTCCACACGGTCCAGACTTACCCGGATTGTCGCTGCCTGCCCGGCAGGCGCAGCCGCCGCGGCCCGCGATGCGACGGGTTCCTGCGCCGTGGCGGTCTTGTCATTCCCCACGGTATCCGTGGGCTGCGTGGGCGGTTCCACGGGGGCCATCCCTGTCGCGGGCGCAACTGCGTCCGGCGGCGCGTCAGGCATGGGCTGATCCGGTTCCCGGGTGATTTCCAGCTGGCAACAATCGACGACGAATTCGAAAATATGCTCGATATCCGCCAGTGTGGCTTCTGTGTGAAGGTTTATGTCCCACCGCAGGCGGGCCTCATCCTGCGACCATACTGAAAGTTTGGGAACGTTCTTTGTATCCAGCGTCACTGCGGCATCGCCAAGCTGCGCCAAAGCATGCAACAATGCCGCCGGATCGTTGCCTGTGCGGTATAATTCCGGGTCCGGCATCATGCTGATCCGGTAGCGCGCCCGTGGCGGGGGGGGGGGACTCGATCGGCGCGAAATCGAGCGTGATGGGAACGAAAGCCGCCTGCAGGTCACTGTCATCCTCTGCATCGTCGTCATCGCCAATCAGCCGGTCCAGTTCTGCCAGAAGGTCCTGCATGCGTGTGGAATCCGCCGGGATAGATTGCCGGGCCGCGGCAACGAGATCCGTCAGCAGATCGGAGGCGCGATGCAGCACTGTCATTACATCCTGATCGGCTGTCAGCCTGTCGCTGCGCAGCAGATCAAGAACAGTCTCGAACCGGTGGGCGAAGGTGACAAGATCGGTCAGTCCGAATGCGGCTGCGGCCCCTTTCATGGAATGCACTGCCCTGAAAACGGAATGCACGGTTTCCATTTCGTGACCGGGTACGTCCATTGCCCGCAATCCGGTGGCGAGACTGTCCAGCAACTCGTCGCATTCGGTAAAGAACATTTCCAGGAATTCGTCCCTGTCCGTCATCGCGATTACCTCCCCAATACCCGGTCGATCACTGTAAGGAAGCGCTCATCATCGAAGGGTTTGACAATCCAGCCGGTCGCCCCGGCATTGCGCGCGCGTGCCTTGAGCGCGTCGCTGCTTTCGGTGGTCAGAACGAGTATGGGAATGCTGGAGTAGCTTCCGGTCGCGCGCACTGACTCGATCAGGCCAAACCCATCCATCTTGGGCATGTTGATATCGGTGATGATAAGGTCGGGATCGGCATCCGCCAGTGTTCCCACACCCTCAACTCCATCTGAGGCCAGGAAAACCTCGAACCCTGCCTTGCGCAGAACATCAGCAACGAGTCCTCGTATCGTCGGGGAATCATCGACCGCCAGAATACGCGCCGTCATTTGCAGGCCTCCAGGTTCAGGGTCTGTGGATCAGCATCAAGAATTGCCAATGTGCGCAATGCGGCGTCTGACCAGTTTTCGATTTCGAAACGCGCGCCGTCTTCCTGCCATTGACGGTGCGCGGCAATCAGCATTTCCAGGCCGACTGCCCCCAGTCGCGTGATTGCGGATGCATCAATCCTCATGTCTTGCCCCGTTCGCTCCAGCAGTTGCGTGGCGACGATCTGCGCGCCGCGCTGGTCAAGGACTTCCGGCAGTTTCAGGTCTGGCATGGCACCCCCTTTGACGCGGCCCGCTGCGGGCCGATGACGCATCTGAACATTGTACTTTGCGATAGTCGGTTCGCATTTCACTGATGGTTAGCACCGCTCCCTTAAGAATTGGTTTCATCCAGATCGGTTCTTTTGTCCGGGGCGGTCCCGGATGCACAGAGTTTCTTAAGTAGTATGGGCTAGGGTCAGTCCGATTGCTGAAGGAGTCTCAAGTGACTGATCCGGTTATTCTTATTGCCGACCCGAATCGCGCCCGGCGGAAAATGCTGCTGGCCGCCTGTGCGGATGCGGGCATCTACACTGCTATTGATGCCGGTACTTTGGGTGAAACCTATCAACATGCGGAAATGCACATGCCCAGGCGCGTTGCTGTCGCTGCGGAATTCGCCCGCGCGCATGAATTTGATGCGCTGATCGACATGCTGAAAATGATTTCTGCCGATCTGGTGGTTTATGGCGGGGCGGCGGAGGCTGTGGCCGGGAATGTATTCCGGCTTGAGGGGCGTGATTCGGCATGCCGTCTGGTCGGATTGCTGAGTGCGGGGCTGGGCATTGATGCGCGTCCGCCGCCTCCACGTCAGGCTTCCGCGCGACCTGCTGTGGTTCCTGCTGCGCCGCCTGTCAGCAAGATGGTGATGATCGGGGCGTCAACCGGCGGTATTCCCGCGCTGGAGACGATTCTTTCCGCGTTTCCCGTTGATTGCCCGCCGACAATGGTGGTTCAGCACATCCGCCCCGGTTTTGCCGAGCGGATGATTCGCCGACTGGATGACATGGTTCTCCCCAATGTTGTCCCCGCGGACGACGGTATGCCGCTGCGCAGCGGGACAGTTTACATTGCCGCCGGGAATGACCGTCATCTTGGTGTCGTGCGGCGGGGCGGGTTGGTGACACGCCTTCTCGACAGTGGCGCGGTATCGGGTCATTGCCCGTCTGTGGATGTCCTGTTCGGACATGGTGCCGCATTGGCGGGCCGGGTGCCGGTCAGTGCCGCCATTCTGACGGGAATGGGTGCTGATGGTGCAGCGGGAATGCGTGATCTGCGCGCGGCCGGGGCCTATACCGTGGCACAGGACAAGGGCAGTTCCGTGGTCTGGGGCATGCCGCGGGTTGCGGTCGAACTGGGCGGTGCGGTCGATGTATTGCCGCTGGCGTTCATCGCGAAGGCGCTTTTGCGCGATCAGGCGCGGTCTGCCGGCCTGCAGGGACGGGCATTGCCATGACCGGTCCGCAAAACAAGGTCATTCATATTGTCCAGGGGGAGCATCAGATTTCCGGGCAGCCGGGAACTGTCATCACCACTGTGCTGGGGTCATGTGTTGCGGCCTGCATTTATGATCCGGAATGCGGAATCGGGGGGATGAACCATTTTCTGCTGCCGGAATCTGCCTCGGGCTCGGGGGATATACGCTATGCGGCTGCCGCGATGGAAGTGCTGATCAACGGGTTGTTGCGGCAGGGGGCGCTGCGCAACCGGATGCAGGCAAAGCTGTTTGGTGGCGCGCGCATGATACCGACATTGCCCGATATCGGACGGCGCAACGCCGAGATGGCCCAGAGGATTCTTCAGAATGACGGCATCCGCGTCGTGAGCGGGGATCTCTGCGGGAATGAGGCCCGGCGGATCCGGTTCTGGCCGACCACGGGGCGGGTTCAGATGCAGCTGCTGGGCAATGAAGCCCCCCCACCTGCCGAGAAGCCGGTGCGCACGGCCCCCGGCGAGGTTGAACTTTTCTGAGGCAAAGAATGTCATGCAACACGCCGGTACACGGCCCGGAAGGGCGGGCGCGATAATCACTCATTAATACGCAGCGGGTATGCTGATGCCAACGCGAAGGGAACTGAAGTGATGCAATTCCTGTCTGAATATATATCCCCCCTTGCGGTGTCCCTGTCGGGCTTGATCGCATTGAGCGTGCTGCATGTCCTGCCGGACACGCGCGATGATACGGCCGCGCTTATATTCCCGCCCACAATGTCGCGCGCGATGATTCTGCGCGAAGTTGCGCAGCTGGGTCTGCCGATCCGCGACCTGCGCTGGAACGGCTATCTGGTGGAACTTGACCTGACCAACCAGCCTGAACAGCTGCGCACGGGTCTGGCAGGTCTTGTGTCGGTGCCCGTGATCCGCCTTGCGGCCCGTCCGGCCGCCTTTTGCGCCACAGCCCCCGTTGCAAAGGAAATCTAGGAATGGCTACGAACACCAACAGCTTTGCGAAGATGCCGGTCATTCGCCGCTGGGGCGCGCTCGGAATCGGCTTTCTGCTATGGGGAATGGTTGTTCAGGCGGCGGTCATCGGCTGGGCGCTTTCTGTTCCCTCGCTCTATATACTTGTCTGCATGTCGCTTCTGGCGGCCATCGTCACGCTGGAATACCGGCGCAACCCCGAAGGGGAAGCCGTGCAACTGACTTCCGCGGCGGCGCTCGCGGTGGGTGTTGCATTGCTCGTCGCACAGTTTTCCGGACATCCGTGGCAGCCGGATATGCATATGCAGTTTTTCGCCGCTTTAGCTGTGCTCGGGATCTATTGCAACTGGCGGGCGATCATCCTTTATGCCGGAATTGTTGCGATCCACCATCTGATACTGACGATTGTCGCGCCCGCAGCTGTGCTGCCGGGGGGCACGGATATCGGGCGTGCATTCCTGCATGGATCAATCCTTCTCATCGAGGCTGCGGCACTTGTCGTCATCGGGGAAATCCTGCGACGCACGTTGACCGGGGCTGCTGATGACGCAGAAAAAGCGCAGATGGCCATGCAGGAAACAGAGAAGCTGCGTCTTGAACAGGCGGAAATGGCTGATCGCGCCGCAGCACAAAGGGCGGCATTGGCTGCGCGCCAGCAGCGCGTTGTCCGGGATGTCGAAGCGGGCCTTATCCGCCTGTCGGAGGGGAACCTGAAAACCCCTATCGACAATCCCGATGATGACCCTTTCCCCGAAGAATATGAGACGATCCGCCAGGCCTATAATCAGACCTTGCGGTTGCAGGATGAGTTGATGGTCCGGGTTGATCTCGTCGCCGGATCTGTGCGGGCCGAAGCTGTGGAAATCGAACGTGCGGCGCAGCAGCTGTCGGAGCGTGCGGAAGCCCAGACCGCCAGCCTGCGCGAGGGGCGGAGTGCATTGCAGCGCGTCATCGAACTGGTGGAATCCAGCCAGTCCGACTCGCGCAAGGCGACCGCCGAAAGCCGCGAAAACGAAAATCAGGCGGCAGCGGGGCGGTCCATCATGCAGGACGCCGTAGACGCAATGCGCGCGATTGAGGACAGCTCTGAACAGATTTCGCGGATCATCGGAGTGATCGAAGATATTGCCTTTCAGACCAACCTTCTGGCCCTGAACGCGGGCGTCGAGGCCGCACGTGCGGGCGATGCGGGGCGCGGTTTTGCCGTGGTGGCGGCAGAGGTGCGCGGGCTGGCGGAACGCGCCTCCGGCTCTGCCCGTGAAATCCGTGCGCTTATCGCGCAAGGGACCAGCCATGTCAGCACTGGGTCCGGTCTTGTGCGCCGCACGACCGAAGCCTTGTCCGGCATTGTTGAACGCGCATCAGAGGTCCGCAATCTCATGGACCGGATTGCCGTGACTTCAACCGATCAGGTGACGGGGCTGCATCAGACAGGCGCAGTGATTGATCACGCAGATGCCATCAATCACCAGACCCAGTCCGCCGCCCAGGATGCGCAATCCGTGGCCGTCAGCATCAGCAAACAGGCAGATGAACTGGTGGCAACATTGCAGGCATATCTGACGACACCGGGGCGCATGGACTGGTCCGACGTCGTGCATCCGCAAGCGATGCCCGACCCCGTCCCTATCATAAGCTTTGCCAGGGAGGCGTGATGACTGAACATGATCGCGAAGATGCGACACGCCAAAACCAGACGGGTTCCGGCCCGACCAAACAAGTTCCGCCAAAACCAGCCAAGTGCCGAGGGTAACCATGATTAAAAATACCAACATATCAACACAAATCGCCGGCGGTTTTGCCGTTGTCCTGATCCTGATCATTGGCTTGGGATTGTTCAGCTGGCAGCGGCTCGCCGCAATGAGTGGCGCCGTCTATGGTATAGAGGACGCCATGGAAGTTGCCATTTCCGCGGCCGAACTCGGACGAGAGATCGCAGAAGCGGGCCTGGCCGTCCGTGTTTTCACGCAAACAGCTGATCCGGCGGATGGTGACACCGCAGTTTCCGAAATGCTGGATGTCCGCCGCGCCGCTGTGGCACTCGTCGATGCTGGATTCGCAACTGCGCGGCATATGGTGGTGTTGAAAGATCGTCATATCGAGGAGCTTTCAACATTTGTGGCGCTTTACAAGCAACGTGAAGAACTGAAGGAAAAGCTGCAGGATCTGGGGATTGAGCATCGCCGCAATCTGGGGCGGCTCGTGACGTTACTGGAAACGCGCGATGCGGATGCGGCTGCATATCTTGCACTGCGGGCGTCTGAAAATTTCCTGGTGACAAGGGTGCGTGTCGACAGATTCGTCGATGGAATGCCGCTCTCGGAACTGGATACGGCGACGGCACCTTATGAAACTACGCTTGAATATGTGTCCCGTTTGCCTGTCGGTGCGCTTATGGCAGAAGAACGCGCGCTCCTCGGGGCCGCACAACGTGGCCTGAGTGATTTCTGGGCCGTTGTGAATGATATGCGTGACGCTGAAATGACCAGCCGCGCAGCCCTGTCAGCGATTCATGAAACAACCACAGAGGTTATCGCGCAACTCAGCACGGTGCAGGCCGAAATCCTTGCTGAACGGGAAAAACTGAATGCTTCCGCGCATAATCTGATCGACGGAACCGTTTTTTCGGTCCTGGCCGGAGTGGCCTTTGCCGCGCTGCTTGGGGCCGCGATCGCCGGGGTGTTGTCCGTGACGCTTTCGCGCCGCCTTGCGATGCTTCTTCAGCAGACCAATCGCCTTGCCGAGGGGGATCTGTCCCTTGAGATCGCCAGTTCAGACGGCAAGGGCGACCTGACACAAATGACGCAGGCCCTGCGGGTTTTCAAGGATAACGCGGTCGCGCGACGTGATGCGGAAGAAGAGGCGCGCCGCACCGAAGCGGTGGCGAATGAGAAACAGGAGCAAGAGCGCCGGCGTCAGGCGCGTGTCGTGCGCGATATTGAGGATGCACTGACGCGCCTTGCACAGGGGGAGTTGACCCACGCTATTCCAAGCCCGGAAAATGACCCTTTCCCTGCGGAATACGAAGAACTGCGCACCGCGTTCAACACTGTTGCGTCAAACCTGGCCGACACGATGTCACGCATTGTTGGTGTCGCGGAGCAGGTGCGCGGGGGGTCTGAGGAGATTACATCAGCGGCCCAGGATTTGTCTGGTCGTGCCGAAACCCAGGCCGCAACGCTGGAGGAATCGGCCGCAGCCCTGAATGAGCTGACCGAGAGCGTGCGCTCCACAGCGGCGCTCGCGAAAACCGCCGAGAACATGACCCGCGATAATCGTATGATAGCAGAGGAGGGGACCAGCATTGTGCGGGACGCGATTTCCGCAATGCAGAAGATTGAGAAATCCTCTGATCAGATAAACAGGATCATCGGCGTAATCGACGATATTGCCTTTCAGACCAATCTGCTGGCCCTGAATGCCGGCGTTGAGGCTGCCCGCGCGGGAGAAGCCGGTCGTGGTTTTGCTGTCGTCGCCTCTGAAGTTCGCGGGCTGGCACAGCGCGCTTCTGAATCGGCGCGGGAAATCAAGGGGCTGATCTCTGAAAGTGCGCAACAGGTCGAAGCCGGCTCGTCGCTTGTTACAAGAACAGGCGGAAGTCTGGAGCAGATACTGCACAAGGCGAAAGATGTGTCCGATCAGGCATCTGCAATCGCAATCGCCGCGGCGGATCAGTCAAGTGCATTGGGCGAGATCAATTCCGGTGTGAATCAACTTGATCAGGTGACACAGCAGAATGCGGCTGTTGCCGAAGAAACCAACGCCGCCGCCGATTCTCTGCAGCAGCAGGCGGATATATTGCTGAGCGAATTGTCCAATTTCAGATTTGAGAAATCTGCCGGACGGTCCGCACGGGTTCTGCAAATGCCAAAGAGCGAAACAGCAATATCCGCCGGTGGGTTTCAGTCCAAACGGGTTGTCGGACGGCAAGCGGATGGGGCACAAGCCAGACTGGTCGAGTTCTGATGTGCGATACCCGCCTGGCAGTGAGGGCATGGCGTGCGACAAACTGGGTACCGGTTTTCTGCTTCCCGGATATGCGTGATGTCAAAATATCAGGGCGTGGCCGCGTGAAGGCGAATGAACGCGACACGCATCCAGGATGCCGCTGCGGGACCTGATGCCGCAGGTCACGTCCGGCCCCCGGCACCATCTTGTTCATTCCTGAGCAACAGGGCAATGACCGCAGAACAGATGTGGTTGTAGAGGCGCCCCCGGGGTTTTCCCCCGGGGGCGTTTTCCATGCCATCTGAGTGCAGAACCCGTCGCAACACGCAATGGCGGGAACCGGGATTGCGTGCGCCCCGCATGTGCGGAAACAATACGACAGTGCCAATCGCACGAATGCGAATGAACGCGCGCAGGTTCCGGGACGATATGCGATGCGCCCTTAGCGGGGGGGAACTGCGGGTGGCCTGTCCGGCTGATCGGCAAGACAGCGCATTGCCCGTTTTATCAGTTCGCGCCTTTCCGCCGCGCCCAATACCTGTGTGCCCAATAATTCAGCACTGCGTAACCCGTCCACTGCCAGATAGGCCAAGGTTGCCAGGTCAGGGTCTGACGCGTTCGATCTGATGCGTTGCAGGAAAACAGCGGTATGTTCGCGCACAGGTGTCAGCATCTGCGGGTTTTCCGCAAGTGCTGCCAGTAGCCCTGATGGCGGATGCGTGTTCCGGTCCTGTTCGTCAAGGAAATGCTGCAGATACGATATGATGACGGCGTTTTTCTGCCCTGAATTTTCTTGCTTTTTCAATGAAATATCCAGGTTTTTCAGATGGTTTTCCACAACACCTTCCAGCAGCCGCGCCTTGGACGGGAAATGATACAGCAACCCGCCCTTTGACACGCCTGCTGCGGCTGCGACAGCATCAAGAGAAATATTGGCAGGCCCAAGCGTGCGCGCAAGCGTTTCGGCGGCATTCAGAATGCGGTGCCGCGTGGACAACCCTGAGCCGGTGTTTTTCGCTTCTGACATATGCCCCCCAATCTTGACTAAACCGTCTGGACGGTATAGTTGACCGCTGCAAGATGCAATCACTTATCTGATGGATATGCCCCCCCATGCTGAAACGCTTTATCATCGCAGCCGTGCTGCTTGTTGTGCTGGCCGGTGGCCTGATCGGGTTTAACCTGTTCCGGGACCAGATGATTGCGCAGTTTCTGGCCAACCGACCAGTGCAATCCATGCCGGTGGAAACGATTGAGGTGCAGCCGGAAACATGGTCGCCGGTGCTGAATGCCATTGGCACCGTGAATGCCGCGCAAGGGGTTGAACTGACAGTGGAAGCAGCGGGCATCGTGCGCGAGATCGGCTTTTCGTCGAATGCCGAAGTCATGCAAGGCGATATCCTGTTGCGCCTTGACGATGAGGTGCAGCGCGCCGACCTGAATGCGACGCAAAGCCAGCTTGCGCTGGAGCGCCTGAACCTTGATCGCGCGCTTGAGCTACAAAGCCGGGGCGTCACAGCGAATGTCCAGCTTGACCAGACGCGCGCCGCGTTCGATGTGGCAACCGCGCAGATGGCACGCGCGGAAGCGGTCATCCAGCAGCGCCGCCTTGTGGCCCCGTTTGCAGGTGTTATCGGCCTTCCGCGTGTGGATGCGGGCCAGCATATCACGCCCGGCACGGTCGTCGCGACGTTGCAGGAACTGGACCAGATGCGGGTGGATTTCAGCCTGCCGGAGCAGGCGCTGCCCGCGTTACATATCGGGCAGGCGCTGGATATCCGCGTGCAGGGTGATGACCGCCGTTTCCGCGGCGAGATTAGCGGCATTGACCCGCGCGTCGATCCGAATTCGCGCATGGTTGCCGTGCGCGGCACAGTTGAAAACCCCGGGCGCAGCTTGACACCTGGCCAGTTTGCGCGGGTTGAAATCCGGCTGCCGCAGGAAGATGGTGTCATTGCCCTGCCGCAGAATGCCGTTGTCACCAGCCTGTATGGTGATTTCGCCTATGTCGTGCGCCCGTCAGAGGAGGATGCGGACCAACTGGTGGTGCGCCAGACCTTTGTCACGACGGGGCGGCGCAATAATGGCGTGGTTGAAATTGTCGAGGGTATTGCAGACGGGGACCGTGTGGTCAGCGCGGGTCAGAACCGGTTGTCGAACCGCGCGCCCGTGACCCTTGCAGAGACGACCACACCAGAGGTGGCGCAATGAATATTTCCGCCCCGTTCATCAAACGCCCTGTCGGATCTGCCGTGCTGGGGTTGATGATTGTGTTGTTGGGCCTGATGGGGGCCTTCGGGTTGCAGACCCGCCAATACCCGCAGGTGGATGAAACCGTCATTTCCGTGACAACAATTTATCCCGGCGCGTCTGCTGAACTGATTCAAGGGTTTGTCACGGCCCCGATTTCCGCCGCTGTCGCATCGGCCGAAGGGGTGGATTACGTCACCAGCCAGTCCCGGCCATCGGCGTCGGTTGTGACAGTGAATATGGCATTGGGCCAGGACCCCGACATTGCCCTGACCGAAGTCATGTCCAAGGTGCAGGAGGTGCGTTCGCGCCTGCCATCGGATGCGATGGACCCCAATATCGTCAAGGGCACGGGCCAGACATTCGCCACCATGTATCTGGCCGTGCAGAACCCCGCGATGAGTGCTGAACAGGTCACCGAATACATAGAACGGGTGATTGTCCCGCGCATGTCCACTATCGAAGGGGTGGCTGAATCCCAGGTGATGGGGGCGGCGAATTATGCCATGCGGGTCTGGATTGACCCGGTGCGACTGGCCGGGCAGGGCCTGACCGCGGGAGAAGTGGCGCAGGCCATCAATGCCGCGAATTTTCTGGCAGCGCCGGGGCGTACCCGCAATGAACTTGTCGGCTATGCGATTGACATTGATTCAACCCTGCAAACGCCTGAAACCTTTGGGCAATTGCCATTGGCAGGGTCGGGCAACGATGTTGTGCGCCTGCGCGATGTGGCGCATGTGGAACTGGCGGCGGCCAGCACCGACATGGTGGTGTCCTTTGACGGGCGGCCCGGCACATTCATCGGGGTGTTTCCCAACCCGGCGGCCAACCCGTTGGATGTTGCAGCGGCAGTGCTGGCGGAACTTCCGGCCATTCAGGCAAGCCTGCCTGACGGCATGACCATGGACATGATGTATGACGCGACCGAACAGATTTCGGCCTCCATCAACGAGGTTCTGGTCACGATTGTGCTGGCCACGGCCATTGTTGCGCTGATCATCCTGCTGTTTCTGGGGTCGGTGCGGTCAGTGTCCATCCCGCTTGTGGCGATTCCGCTGTCGCTGGTGGGCGTGTTGTTCATGCTGTTTGTCGCGGGGTATTCGATAAATCTGCTGACACTGCTGGCCATGGTGCTGGCCATCGGGCTGGTGGTGGATGACGCCATCATCGTGGTGGAAAATGTCCAGCGCCATATCGAGAACGGGCAAACCCCGTTGCAGGCCGCGTTCACATCGATGCGCGAATTGTCAGTGGCCATCATTTCCATGATGATGACGCTGATTGCCGTGTTCCTGCCGCTGTTTTTCATTGGTGGGCTGACAGGTGCGCTGTTTCGGGAATTTGCTGTGGCGCTGGCAGGGGCGGTGTTCATTTCCGGTGTGGTCGCGCTGACCATATCACCAATGATGGCGGCGCGGGTATTGCGCGCGGGCGGTGGTGGCAACCGGTTTCAGAAAGCACTGGACCGCGGGTTCGACCGTCTGGAAACATGGTATGCACGGCGTCTGACATCGACATTGCGGTTCACGCCGGTCACGTTGATGATTGTCATCGTGCTGACCGGGGTGACAGGGTTCCTGTTCACCAAGACATCAAGCGAACTGGCCCCGGAAGAAGATATCGGCGCGCTGTTTTCCTTCGTCAATGCGCCATCATATGCGACGATTGATTATACCAGCCATTATATCGCGCAGATGGCGGACCTGACATCGGACCTGCCAGAAGCGCGGGCGAATTTTTCGATCGTTGGGTTCGGTGGTGCGACCAATAGCGGCATCATGCTTTGGGCCTTCGATGACTGGGCCGACAGGGACCGCAGCCAGGCCGAAATCCAGCAGGATCTGCAGGCGCGGCTGTCCCCGATTGCGGGTGTGCAGGCCTTTGTCTTTGCGCCGCCCAGCCTGCCCGGCGCGGGTGGGGGATTGCCGATTTCACTGGTGGTGCAGTCCACCGGTGACCCGTCCGAAGTGTATGAGATGTCAGAGCGTATAAAGCTGGCGGCCGAGGCATCGGGGCGGTTTCTGGTGGTGCAGAATTCCATGTCCTTTGACACCACACAGGTTGTCGTGTCCATCGACCGCGACCGCGCCGCCGCGCTGAATATCCCCGCCAATCAGATCGGGTCTGCCCTTGGTTTGCTGGTGGGGGATGGAGCGATTGCGCAATTTGACCGCGATTCCAAAAGCTATGACATCATCATGCAGGTGCCGCAGGCTTATCGCGACAACCCCGAACGGCTGGGTGAATTCCATATCCGGTCCATGTCGGGTGAGATGGTGCCGCTGTCGGCTGTGACAGAAATCAGCACCGCCGTTGCGCCCCAGTCGATTGAACAGTTCAACCAGCTGAATTCCGCGACACTGACCGCCATGCCGATGATCGGCACCTCCACCGGGGACGGGCTGGCGGCGCTGGAAGATATTGCGCGCGCGGAACTGGCGGACGGGTTCTTTCTGGATTACGCGGGCCAGTCGCGGCTGGAACAATCCGAAGGCAATACAATCCTGCTGGCCTTCGGGTTGGCGATTGTCGTGATCTATCTGGTGCTGGCGGCGCAATTTGAAAGCCTGCGTGACCCGTTCATTGTGCTGATGTCAGTGCCCTTGTCGATTTTCGGGGTGATTGTTCCGCTGAATCTGGGTCTGGGCACGCTGAATATCTATACGCAGGTCGGGCTGATCACGCTGATCGGGTTGATTACCAAGCACGGCATTCTGCTGGTGGAATTCGCCAACCAGTTGCGCCGCGACAAGGGGCGTGACCGGGCAGGCGCCATCGTCACATCCGCGCGGCTGCGGCTGCGCCCCATCCTGATGACCACGGCGGCAACGGCGCTGGGTGTTGTGCCGCTGATGGTGGCCAGCGGGGCAGGGGCGGCGGCGCGGTTCTCGATGGGGTTGGTGATCTTTTCGGGCATTACCATAGGCACGCTGTTCACGCTGTTTGTGGTGCCGGCATTCTATGTCCTGATTGCGCGCCGGACATTACTGGCCCCGGTCCGGGATATGGCAGAACACCCGGCGGAATGACACGGGGTGCTGGCAGTTTCGGGTGTCGCGTGATGATCAGGTTGGAACATGCCCTTTGCGGGGTGCTGGTGTAAAACAGCGCCGCCGCGCACCCAAACGCGCGGAGCAAAGGCCGCAAGGCCGCCGCGCTACCGGCGGGCCGTCCTGCGGTCTGCCGGTTACGCCAGCGACAAGCCAAGCCTTTGAGCTTTGGATTGTGCCGCCTGCATAAAGTGAACTTCTTTCACGTGGGACCGGCAGACCCCGGCCCGCCGGTAGCGCGGGCTACAAGCCCCGACATACACGCGTTACCCCGAATTCAGCCACCCGTGCAACCGGACGTGATCTAACTGTCGCTCTGGCGCAGGTCGATCAGACCGCCGCCAAACAGCCGGTCGCGCGAATGTTCCAGATGGGCGCGCATCTGGTGCGCGGCTGCTTCCGGGTCGCGCGCGGCCACTGCTTCGCGAATGGCGCGATGTTCGGCCAGCACGTCCTCCAGCCCTTTTGCGCCGTCATTCATCAATGACTGTCCGTGCAGTTTCATACCCACATTGATATGTGCGCGCAGGGCGCGCATGGTGGTGTCGAAATACTGGTTGTTGGCGGCCTTGCCGATGGCAAGGTGAAAGGCGAAGTCAGCATCCTCGCGGTGTTGCAGCGACCCTGTTGCATCCTGCAAAAGCTGCAGGGCGCGGTCGATTTCCGCCAGCGCGGCTGTGTTATGGCGCAGCGCTGCCAGACTCGCGGCCTCTGATTCCAGCAGAATGCGGAATTCATAGCAGCGCTGGATATCGGCCAGCGTTTCAACCCGCGCATACCCCACACCGGCAGAAACCGGGATGCGCGCATAGCTGCCTGCGCCCTGGCGCGAATAAATCAGCCCTTCTTCGCGCAGCCGTTCCATGGCCGCCCGCAGCACAGGGCGCGACACCCCGAATTCCAGCGACAGCGCGGCTTCGGTCGGAAGTTTCTGATTGGCCTGATAGTCGCCATTCGTGATGCGCGTCAGCAGAAGGTGATAGACCTTCTCGCTCAGGGGCGGGCGGGCGCGTGGTTTGTCATCCTTCATGAGTCCGGGCGTGCCTTTGCTGTGGCTGGCGGGGTGGTGGTCGGGCGATGGGAATCCACATGCGCAATCAGGTTGCTCAACAGATCCCTTGTTCCAAAGCCACCCGATTTCGTCACAATAATCAAGCCCGTATCCGCGCAGCGCGACAGGGGTACGCCGGGCAGAACCTCTCCCAGCAGGTCAAGCCGCACGATGCCAAGGTGTTTCAGGATGGCTTGCGCAGTTTCCCCGCCACAGGCAAACAGGCTGCGCGGCCCATTGCGCAGGGCACTGGCAATCCCGGTGGCGAAACTGTCAGCGGCAAGTCCCGGGTCCAGATCGGGGGTGTTTTCCGTCATTTGTATAACTGTAACCGGGTGCAGCGCAAAAGATGGGACAATGCCGTCGGGTGCGGCAACCACGGACTGCGACATGGCATCCAACTGCGACAGGGTTACCGGGTCGCGCGACCCGATGGCCAGCAGCAACGGCACCGGCAATGGCGGCAGGGGCGGGCAGTGTGACTGGCCTGCCAGGCGGCGCGCAAGCGCTTCCGCCAGCCCGGCGGCCCCGATATACAGGTTGTCGTCAAGCCGCGATGGCAGCGCGGCGTCTATGTCGCTGTCGGTGGTTGCGTCAACGATGGTGCGCGCAATGCCCACGCGGCCTGCGACATCAATGGGGACGGGCACGCCTGCGCCGGTAACCGCCCCGTCAATGACAAAACGATTCAGGCGCGGAATTGCCGGACAAGCCAGTGGGGGGGCATGGCGGAACCGGCGCAATTGCGCGATTTCAGCCGCGACATGGCCTTTTAACCGGCTGTCGACCTTCTTGAACACCAGCCCGTCGAATTCCTGCAAGCTGGCACCGATCATGCAGATTGTGGCTGTTGCATTGTCGGCGGTGCCTTCGCGGGTGCCGGTTGACACTGCGACCACCTGCAAGCCGGGATCGCGCAGCGCATCGATGAAACCGGCGGTTTCTGTCACGACACGGGTTGTCAGATTCTGCATTGCAAATGCCGCGGCACTGTCAAGCGCGCCGGTCAGATCATCCGCAATTATGGCGATACGCTGCATGCCTGCCCTTTGGTTTACAAGTATGTAATTTTGTATATTTGCCTGCCCCCGCGATGGCAAGTCACGAAACCGCAGCGCAGGTGCCGCAGCCAACGGGTGTGCCGCCCGCGGGTGGCTGAAACCCAGCGTATGCTGCGGTGCAGCGCTGCAAAAGCAAGTGGCAGATGGGCGAAGTTGTCCATAGGGAAGCTGTGCAGGAATGCGATATGGAATTGACTCTTTGGTCAAACTTATCCAGCCTTTACCCAGTCCCCGAAACGGTGTGCAAATCACCGAAACGGGATGTCACCTCATGACAGGGAGATTGTTATGTCGATAAATCTTAACCAGACCGGGCTTCGCGCACGTCTGATGCTGGGGGCCGCTGCTGTTGCGCTGGCCTTCGCGGGTGCTGCAAATGCCGAAACGCTGCGCTGGGCGCGCGTGGGCGATGCGCTGACACTGGACCCGCACAGCCAGAACGAAGGTCCGACCCATACGCTGAACCACCATATCTATGAAACGCTGGTCGGGCGGTCGGTTGACGGTACGCTGACCCCGCGCCTTGCGACAGAATGGGGTATCAGCGAAGAAGATGATACGATCTGGGAATTCAAGATCCGCGAAGGTGTCACCTTCCATGACGGGACTGCCATGACAGCGGAAGATGTCGTCTTCTCGCTGGACAGGGCGCGTACACCGCCATCGGGCATGTCCGCGCTGCATGCCGCAGTGGAAGAAGTGACTGCTGTTGACGACACGACCGTCCATGTGCGTCTGTCCGGCCCTGCGCCGCTTTATGTGCAGAACCTGACCAACACATTCATCATGTCCAAAGCATGGGCCGAAGAAAACGGCGTTGAAACCGCGCCCAACTTTGCGGCCGGTGAAGAAGCCTATTCGGTGCGCAACACCAATGGCACCGGTCCCTATATGCTGGTGGAACGCGACCCCGAAGTGCGCACTGTGCTGCAGGTGTTCGACGGCCATTGGGGCGACGCCCCCGCTGTGACCGAAATCATCTATACCCCGATTTCCGAAGCTGCGACCCGTGTTGCGGCCCTGCTGTCGGGCGAAGTTGACGTGGTGCAGGACGTGCCGGTGCAGGATATTGCACGGCTGGAACAGACCGATGGCATCAAGGTTGTGCGCGGGCCGGAAAACCGCAACATTTTCTTCAGCTATGACATGACATCGGACAAGCTGGCCACGTCCGACGCCGAGGATAACCCCTTCGCCAAGCCCGAAGTGCGCGAAGCGATGGCCTTGTCGCTGGACCGCAACGCCATTCGTCAGGTGGTGATGCGCGGTGAATCGCAGCCATCCGCAGCGCCTTTGCCGCCCTTCGTCAATGGCTGGACCGAAGAAATGGATGCGTTCGGTGAACCCGATTATGCACGCGCTGCCGAACTGGTGGCCGAGGCGGGCTATCCGAACGGGTTTACCGTTGACCTGAACTGCCCCAATGACCGCTATCTGAACGATGAAGCAATCTGCCAAGCATTGGTGGGGATGCTGGCGCGCGCCAATATCCGTGTCAATCTGGTGTCGCAGACCCGTTCGCTGCATTTCCCGCTGATCGAAAACTGGGATACCGATTTCTACATGCTGGGCTGGGGGGTTCCGACCTTTGACAGCCAGTATGTGTTCGATTTCCTGGTGCATACGCGCGAAGGGTCTTACGGGTCGTTCAACGGCACCCGCTATTCCAACCCCGAACTGGATGCCAAGATCGAATCGATTGCGACAATGACCGATCTGGATGCGCGCGACGCGGTGATTGCGGAAATCTGGGAACAGGTGATGGAAGACCGCATCTTCCTGAACGTGCATAACCAGATGCTGGCCTATGCCATGCGCGACGGGATCACCCTTGATGTGCATCCTGAAAACCAGCCGCATATGACCACCGTGACCTTCGACTGATCACGGCCCGCATCAGACGCCCGCGTGATTTACCCCACGCGGGCGTTTCTTTACAGCGCGCGCATCGTGTCGGTTTGAATTCGCGCACGCATGCTCTAAACTATTGATAACGCATGTCCGGAAAGCGGAAAGCCGGTTCCCGCTTTGTCCCGTGGCATGCGCCAGTTCAGCAAAGCTGACCTTTGTTCCGCCTGGAGGGTTCTGCCATGCTTGCTTTCATCCTGCGACGGGTGCTGCAATCCGTGATTGTCATGCTGACCGTGGCGTTGGTGGCGTTTTCGCTGTTTCGCTTCGTGGGCGACCCGATCGTGTCGATGCTGGGGCAGGAAGCAACCCTGGCAGAGCGCGTGGAACTGCGCGATGCGCTGGGCCTGAATGACCCGTTCGTGGTGCAGTTCTTTACCTTTGTGTCCCGTGCAATGTCGGGGGATTTCGGCATTTCCTACCGGCTGCAACAACCGGTGATGGAACTGATCCTGTCGCGCCTGCCAGCCACGCTGGAACTGGCGCTGGTATCGGGGATTGCGGCGTTTCTGTTCGGGGTGGGGTTCGGCGTCTATACCGCCTTGCGGCGCGGTGGCTGGCTGTCCAGTTCCATCATGACCGTGTCGCTGATCGGGGTGTCGCTGCCGACATTTCTGATTGGTGTGCTGCTGATCTGGGTTTTCGCGGTTGAATTGCAGTGGCTGCCGTCCTTCGGGCGCGGCGAGGTGGTCCATGTGGGGGGCGGGTGGCGCACTGGTTTTCTGACCGAAAGCGGGCGCATGTCGCTGATCCTGCCTGCCATCACGCTGGGCCTGTATCAGATGACCCTGATCATGCGTCTTGTGCGCGCTGAAATGCTGGAAGTGCTGCGCGCCGATTACATCAAATTCGCCCGCGCGCGGGGGCTGTCAAACCGCGCTGTGAATTTCGGCCATGCGCTGAAAAACACGCTGGTTCCGGTTATCACCATTACCGGGCTGCAACTGGGGTCGATCATTGCGTTTTCGATCATCACGGAAACCGTGTTCCAGTGGCCGGGTGTGGGGGCGCTGTTCATCAATTCGGTCCGCTTTGTCGATGTGCCGGTGATGGCGGCCTATCTGATGCTGATTGCGCTGGTGTTCGTCGTGATCAACCTGATCGTCGATCTGCTGTATTATCTGGTTGACCCCCGCCTGCGGCTTGACCGCAGTGCCGCGGGCCACTGAAAGGAGCACAGGCCATGAATGAGACGCAAAAACCGCGCGCCCCTGGCAGATTTGCCGGCGCATGGGACAGCGACATTGCCTATTCCTTCCGCCATTCGCCTGTCGCTGTGGTCGCGGCAGTGGTGTCGCTGATCATCATTCTTGCGGCGGTATTTGCGCCGCTGATTGCGCCATATGACCCGTTCAACCCCGCATCGCTGAACCTGATGGACGGGTTCACCCCGCCCATGGAACCCAATGCGTTTACCGGCAATGTCTATTGGCTGGGCACCGATAATCAGGGCCGCGATGTGTTTTCGACCATTCTGTATGGCGCGCGGATTTCACTGTTCGTGGGGTTTGCAGCAGTGCTGTTCGCCATGACACTCGGCATTACGCTGGGGCTGATCGCGGGCTATCGCGGCGGCTGGGTGGACAGCCTGCTGATGCGGGTGGCCGATGTCCAGCTGACATTTCCGTCCATTCTGCTGGCGCTGCTGATTTTCGGCGTGGCGCGCGGTTTCATCCCGCCCGCGTACCGCGAAATCATGGCGATCTGGGTGCTGATCGTGGCGATTGGCCTGTCGGACTGGGTGCAATATGCCCGCGTTGTGCGCGGGGCGACCATGGTGGAAAAAAACAAGGAGTATGTGCAGGCCGCGCGCGTGATCGGGGCGCATCCCGTGAAAATCCTGCTGCGTCATATTCTGCCCAATGTCATGGGGCCGGTGCTGGTGATTGCCACAATCGGGCTGGCGCTGGCCATCATCGCCGAAGCCACGCTGTCATTTCTGGGGGTGGGGGTGCCCCCCACGCAGCCCAGCCTTGGGACGCTGATCCGTATTGGCCAGCAATACCTGTTTTCCGGCGAATGGTGGATTCTGCTGTTCCCGTCGATCACGCTGCTTGCGCTGGCGCTGGCGGTCAATCTGCTGGGCGACTGGCTGCGCGATGCCCTGAACCCGAGGTTGCGCTGATGATGACGGCTGAACCGCTGCTTTCCGTTCGTGACCTGATCGTGGAATTCCCCACGCGGCGCGGCACATTGCGCGCGCTGGATCATGTGTCCTTTGACATTGCCAAGGGCGAGGTTCTGGGCATGGTGGGCGAATCCGGCGCGGGCAAATCGCTGACCGGCGCGGCCATCATCGGCCTGCTGGAACCACCGGGGCGCATAGCCGGGGGGGAAATCCGGCTGCGGGGGGAACGTATCGACAACCTGGCCCCCGAAAAGATGCGCCGCATTCGCGGGCGCCGTATCGGTATGGTGTTTCAGGATCCGCTGACCAGCCTGAACCCGCTATATACTGTCGCACAACAGCTGATCGAAACCATCCGCACCCATATGGATGTATCCGAGAAAGAGGCCCGCGCGCGCGCCGTGGCGCTGCTGGACCGTGTTGGCATTCCGGCTGCCGCGCGCCGGATTGATGATTACCCGCATCATTTTTCGGGCGGCATGCGTCAACGGGTGGTGATTGCACTGGCGCTGGCCGCAGAACCGGAACTGGTGATTGCCGATGAACCGACCACTGCGCTGGATGTGTCGGTTCAGGCGCAGATCATCGATGTGCTGAAGGAAATCTGCGCTGAACGGGGCGCCTCTGTCATGCTGATCACCCATGATATGGGGGTGATTGCCGAAACCGCCGACCGTGTTGCAGTACTCTATGCCGGTCGGGTGGCCGAAATCGGCCCGGTGCGCGATGTCATTCAGGCGGCTGAACACCCCTATACGGCAGGGTTGATGGGGGCCATTCCGACATTGACGCAGACCGCCCCCCGCCTGACGCAGATCCCCGGTTCCATGCCGCGCCTGAACGCCATACCGCAGGGATGTGCGTTCAACCCGCGTTGCCCGCATGTGTTCGACCGCTGCCGCACGCAACGCCCCGAATTGATTGACCGCGCAGGCGGACGACAGGTCGCGTGCTGGCTCTATGACCCCGCCACGCAGGAGGTGCGCCATGACTGACACCCCTTTGTTGCAGGTCAAGGGCCTGACCCGCTATTTCGATGTGTCCAAACCCTGGCTGAACCGCGTTCTGGAACGCGAGGAAAAGCAATTCCTGACTGCCGCCGCGGATGTGGATTTCGAAATCCGGCGGGGTGAAACATTCGCCCTTGTAGGGGAATCCGGTTCGGGCAAATCGACGATTGCGAAAATGATCGTCGGGTTGCTGGACCCGTCGCGCGGGCAAATCCTGTTTGACGGGCAGGAAATGCGCTTTGAACAGGGGGCGGCCATGCGCCAGCTGCGCCGCCGGTTCCAGATGATCTTTCAGGATCCCTTTGCCAGCCTGAACCCGCGCTGGCGTGTGGGCGCCATCATCGCCGAACCCATCCGCACCTTTGGCATTGCCAGCGGCGCGGATATAAACCGCGAGGTGGGCCGCCTGCTGGAGGTGGTTGGCCTGTCGTCCAATGACGCCGATAAATTCCCGCATGAATTTTCCGGCGGCCAGCGCCAGCGCATTGCCATCGCGCGCGCCTTGTCATCGAAACCCGAATTCATTGTCTGCGATGAACCCACATCGGCGCTGGACGTGTCAGTGCAGGCGCAGATCCTGAACCTGATGCGCGATCTTCAGGATGAATTCGGCCTGACATATCTGCTGATTAGCCATGACCTTAGCGTGGTGCGCCATATGGCCAACCGCATTGGCGTGCTGTATCTGGGCCGTCTGGTCGAAGAAGCGGATGCCAAGCGCCTGTTCACCGACCCCCAGCACCCCTATACCCGCATGCTGCTGGACGCAGTGCCCGATCTGGCGCTGTCGGGGCGCAGGCGCACACCGGTGACCGGTGAAATCCCGAACCCGATCAACCCGCCGCCGGGCTGTGCGTTTCACCCGCGCTGCCCTTCGGTCATGGATGTCTGCAAGCAGAAGATTCCGGAGCCCCGCCGCACCGCCACAGGATGCGCTGCGTGTTTTCTGATCGCGGAAAATGAATGAGTTTGCAGCCGGGGGGCAGATTGTGCGCTATGGATTGACCTTTGCCCATGGTAATTGCTAATTTTGACAACAATCTGGTGTGCGGGGTGTTGGTTCAGTCCGGTCCGGTGCAATAAGCTAAGGGAGGGGCCGCATGCCCGACAGTTTCAAGGGCGATAACACCGATGCGGGCGACCTGCCGGTGACGGATGCGTTTCTGCGCCGCTATATCGGCTACAGGATGAAGCGTGCCTATGTGCATATTCACAGCAATGCACAGGCCGCGATTGAAACCTTCGGCCTGCGGGTCACAACATCATCGGCGCTGCATATCATTGTTGAGAACCCGAACCTCAGCCAAAGCCAGCTTTCGCTTGCGTTGAGTATCGAACGTTCGCGTGCGGTGCTTCTGGTGGATGAACTGGAAAAGCTGGGCCTGATCACCCGCAACAGGGTGCCGCAGGACCGCCGCTCCTATGCGCTGCGCGCTACCCCGGCGGGAGAGGCGTTGCTGGAAAAGGTTGTTGAAAGCCTGATCCGGCATGAAGAAACCCTGCTTGCCGGACTGACCGCCGCAGAAAAAACGCAACTGGCCGGATTGCTGGACAAGATCGAACGCAGAGCGATCGATGCGCGCAAGGCCGGGGCCTGACGGGGCTTTCGTTTGCGAATATCGTGGTTGCGGCGCGGCAGGGCCGTGCTTTTCCAGAATCAGGCTTGATCCTGCGCGCCCGGCCCCTTACTAAGACCGAAATTCCCCAGGCCGCCGTTCAGGCGGCCTGTCACCTTATCTGAGGACGCCCATGCAAGTTACCGAAACCCTGAATGACGGCCTGAAGCGCGGTTATACCATCACTGTGACCGCAGCCGAGCTTGAAGCGAAGGTCAATGAAAAGCTGATCGAGGCACAGCCCGAGGTCGAAATGAAGGGCTTTCGCAAGGGCAAGGTGCCGATGGCACTGCTGAAAAAGCAATTTGGCCAGCGCCTGCTGGGCGAAGCGATGCAGGACGCCGTTGATGGCGCGATGAACAAGCACTTTGAGGACAGCGGCGACCGCCCCGCAGTGCAGCCTGACGTCAAGATGACCAATGACGACTGGAAAGAAGGCGACGATGTTGTCGTGGCGCTGAACTACGAAGCGCTGCCCGCGATCGAAGCGCCGGACCTGTCCGGCATTTCGCTGGAAAAGCCCGTCGTCAAGGCAGATGATGCCGCCGTGGACGAAGCGCTGCAGAACCTGGCGAAATCGGCACAGAACTTCGACGACAAGGATGGCGCTGCCGAAAACGGCGATCAGGTCACCATGAATTTCCTGGGCAAGATCGATGGCGAAGCCTTTGAAGGCGGCGCTGCCGAAGATTTCCCGCTGGTGCTGGGGTCCGGTCAGTTCATTCCCGGGTTTGAGGAACAGCTTGTCGGCGTGAAAACCGGTGACGAAAAATCCGTGACCGTCAGCTTTCCGGAAGAATACGGTGCCGCGCATCTGGCGGGCAAGGAAGCCGTGTTTGACTGCACCATCAAGGCCGTGAAAGCACCCGCCGAAGCAGTGATCGATGACGAACTGGCCAAACAGTTCGGCGCCGATGATCTGGCCGCGCTGAAAGCCCAGATTGCGGAACGTCTGGAAGCAGAATATGCGCAGGCATCGCGTGCGATCCTGAAGCGCGGCTTGCTGGACGCGCTGGACGAAGCCGTGAATTTCGACCTGCCGCCCTCGCTGGTCGAAGCGGAAAGCAAGCAGATCGCGCATCAGCTGTGGCATGATTCCCAGACCGATGTGGACCAGCACGATCACAGCCATGGCGATATCGAAACCACCGAAGAAAGCGACAAGCTGGCCGTGCGCCGCGTGAAGCTGGGTCTGCTGCTGGCCGATATCGGCCAGAAAGCAGAAGTGGAAGTGACTGATCAGGAAATGACGCAGGCTGTCATCGCACAGGCCCGTCAGTACCCCGGTCAGGAGCGTCAGTTCTTCGAATTCATCCAGAAGAACCCGCAGATGCAGCAACAGCTGCGCGCACCCATCTTCGAAGACAAGGTTGTCGATCACATTGTCGGGCAGATCACTGTGACTGAAAAAGAAGTCACCAAGGACGAGCTGCAAAAGGCAATCGAAGATCTGGAAAACGAAGGCTGATCTGCGGCCCAACCCCCGCGATTTGCCGGAGCGAATGACACGGGCGACCCAATGGGTCGCCCTTTTTCTGTCCGGGGGGAGCAGGGTGATTTCAGAAGTAGCTTACAGGGGGGCCGACCCGCGCCGCGCTGCGCAAGAATTCCGCGCGTCTGTTCAGTTTTCGCTCAGCAGGGTCAGTGGCACCACCTGGCTGTTGCGGGTTTCGGGGTCAACCGCACCGCTATCGGCGGTCAGATAGGGGCGGATGATGCCCGCAATCTGCGCGCTCAGCGCATCGGGCATCAGGGCGCGGTACATGATGTTCGTGTCGTTCAGGTTCGCAACGGCGGGCGCGACAAGCTGGCGGTAGGACGCGCTGTCATGCACGGCCATGGTAACGCTTTTGGCCAGTATCAGCGTGGCAGTCAGGATCAGCGTATAGCTGACCGCCCCCCGCATGACGCGCAGGCGCATACTGCGCCGGGCCGCGCGAATTCTGGGATCATTGCGCAAATGGGTCTTGATGATTGCAGAGCGGCGCATTCTGAAATCATCGTGTTGTTCCGCGCTCATGTCGTTTCCCCTGAATTATCGCACATGATCATAGCTGGTTCCGGTTATCAGAACCTAAACCGGTAATCTGGCGAAAATTGGGCGGGGCGTATCCTGTATGTGACCGCCCCCGATCCGACCTGTATCAGGGCAATCTGGTCAATGTCAGCGTGGCCCAGTCGCCGATATCTTCGCGGTGATGCAGCGAAAATCCTGCCGCTTCATAGGCTTGCAGAACCTTGTCGGCCTGTTCCACCAGAAGCCCCGACAAAATGGCATACCCGCCCGCGCCGGTCAGCCTGCCCATATCGGGGGCCAGATCAATCAGCGGGGCCATCAGGATATTGGCGAAGACCAGATCATATGGCGCATGGGCCTGCAGGTCAGGATGGTCGAACCCTGTGGCCTCCACGCAGTGAACGCGGCCTTGCAGGTCATTGGCGGTGATATTGGCCTGCGCCACGTCCACGGCCACTTCGTCAATATCGCTGGCCAGAACAGGGTCGGGCCAGATTTTGGCGGCGCCCATGGCCAGAACTGCCGTGCCACAGCCGATATCGACAACTTTACGGCCGCAGAACCCGTCAGTGTCCAGCCGGTCGAGCGCGCGCAGACAGCCCAATGTGGTGCCGTGATGGCCGGTGCCAAAGGCCATGGATGCTTCGATCAGCAGGCCCACGCGCCCGGCAGGCAGTTTGTCCGCATCATGGCTGCCATAGACGAAGAAGCGACCAGCCTCTACGGGGGACAGGTCGCGGCGCACTTTGGCAACCCAGTCGATTTCCGGCAATTCGGTCACAAGAAAGGGTTTCGCGCCAAAGGCTTCGGCCAGAAGCGTCAGTTCGATGTCATCAGGGGTTTCAGTGAAATACCCGCCGACTTCCCACAGGCCGGAGCCATCCTCCAACTCGAACACGCCGACACCGGTGGGTTCGGGTTCCATGTTTTCCATGGCTTCGGACAGGGCATAGGCTGCCTGGGATGTGGGCAGGGTGGTCAGCGCGGTGAAAGTGGGCATGGCAGGCAGCCTTTGGCTAATGCGATTTCGCAAGGGTCAGCGCCGCGATACATGCCGCGCACATAAGCGTCAAGCTGTTGCGCCGCCTTGATGGGGTGCGCCCCACCCGCCCACCCATGCGCCCCCCATCAAGGCGGCGCAACAGGCGGGCATTCTGTCAGCCGGGCAGGCCGATGGGGCAAGTGACACCGGTTCCGCCAATCCCGCAATAGCCCTGGGGGTTCTTGTGCAGGTATTGCTGGTGGTAATCTTCGGCATAGTAAAATTCCGGCGCATCCAGAATTTCAGTGGTGATGGCCCCATGCCCCGCCTGTGCCAGACGCGCGGCGTAGGTGTCGCGGCTGGCTTGCGCAGCGGCCTTGTGTTCTGGCGTGTGGCAATAGATGCCGGATCGGTATTGCGTGCCGCGGTCATTGCCCTGACGCATGCCCTGGGTCGGGTCGTGCCCTTCCCAGAAGCGTTGCAGCAGCGCGTCATAGCTGACAATGGCCGGGTCGAAGGTGACTTGCACAACTTCGTTATGGCCGGTCTTGCCAGAGCAGACCTCTTCATAGGTGGGGTTGGGGGTGAACCCGCCTGCATAGCCCACAGCTGTCAGCCACACGCCCGGAACCTGCCAGAAAATCCGCTCCACCCCCCAGAAACAGCCCATGCCGAACAGCGCAATCTGCATGCCGTCGGGCGGGGGTGCCTGTAGCGGGCGGTTGAACACCGCGTGGGTGTCGGCAGTGGGGATGGGCGTTGCGCGACCGGGCAGGGCGTCTGCGGCGCCGATCATCCGGGTTTTCTGGTCCGGCAATCCAAACATGGGCATGGTCCTTCATCTGTGCTGGAACAACAGGTAACGCGGCGGGGCCAATCCGCAAGCAGTTACAGAAAACTTTGCGGGTCAATATCGATGGACAGGCGCAGATCGCGCGTCAGTTTATGCGGGGCAACCCATGCACGCAGCGCCGCTTGCAGGGGCGCGCCCTTGGGGGCCTTGACCAGCAGGCGCACCCTGTGGCGGCCACGGATGCGGGCAATCGGCGCAGGGGCGGGGCCAAAGACCTGCGCACCGATACGCGCCAGCGGGGCCGCCTGCATGGCCAGCCGCTGGCCCAGCGCAAAGGCATCTTCCATATTGGTGGAGGAGATGATGATCCCCGCCAGCCGTCCATATGGGGGCATGCCCAATGCGAAACGGGCGTCTGCTTCGGTACGCCAGAACGCTTCTTCATCGCCCGACAGGATGGCGCGGATGACGGGGTGGTCCGGCTGGCTGGTCTGCACCAGCGCCAGCCCGGCCTTTTCGGCGCGCCCTGCGCGGCCTGCGACCTGCCGCACCAGTTGGAACACACGTTCCGCCGCCCGCAGGTCGGACCCCGACAGGCCCAGATCGGCATCAATCACCCCCACCAGCGTCAGCAGCGGGAAATTATGCCCTTTGGCCACGATCTGGGTGCCGATGATGATGTCGGCGCCCCCCGCAGCAATGGCCGCGATATGATCCTTCAGCGCACGCGCGGACCCGAACAGGTCCGATGACAGCACCAGAACCCGCGCATCGGGCCACAGGGCGCGGGCTTCTTCTTCCAGCCGTTCAACACCGGGGCCGACAGGGGCCATGCGGTCCTCGGCCCCGCAGGCGGGGCAGGCCGTGGGAATAGGCGCGCTTGCCCCGCATTGATGGCACACAAGGCGTTTCAGGAACCGGTGTTCGACCATGCGCGCGTCACATTCGCTGCAGCCGACCTGATGGCCGCAGGCGCGGCACAGGGTCAGCGGCGCATAGCCGCGCCGGTTCAGGAATAAAAGCGCCTGTTCACCGGCCTGAATGCGCGCGTTGACCGCGCTTTGCAGGCTGGGGGAAATCCAGCGATTGGCGGGCAATTCTTCGGCGCGCAGATCAATGGCGCGCATATCGGGCAATGTGTTGGGGCCAAAGCGCGTGGTCAGATCAAGGCGCGCATATTTCCCGGATGCCGCATTGGCCCAGCTTTCCAGCGATGGCGTGGCAGAGGCCAGCACCGCCTGCGCCCCGTTCAGTGATGCGCGCAGCACCGCCATGTCGCGGGCATTATACAACGCCCCTTCTTCCTGTTTGTAGGATGTGTCATGTTCTTCATCCACCACCACCAGACCCAGATCGCGGAAGGGCAGGAACAGTGCGGAGCGCGCGCCGACCACCAGCTGCGCATCGCCCTGGGCCACCATACGCCAGCAGCGGCGGCGTTCGGTCACGGTAACGCCGGAATGCCATTCGGCCGGGCGCGCGCCAAAGCGCCCTTCCACGCGGGTCAGGAATTCCGATGTCAGCGCGATTTCCGGCAGCAGAACCAGCGCCTGCCGCCCGCGTGCTAAGCAGGCCGCGATCGCTTCCAGATAGACTTCGGTCTTGCCAGATCCGGTGACGCCCTTCAGCAATGTGGCCCCGAATTTGTCCTGCGTGACCGCATCGCGCAGATGTTGCGCCGCCTGTGCCTGATCATCGCTTAACGCGCTGCGGGGCAGGGCGGGGTTCAGTGGCGCATAGGGCTGATCGCGGGGCGCGTCCTGTTCAACCAGCCCGCCGGTCTTGACCAGCCCGCGCACCACGGCACCGGACACGCCCGCCGCCTGTGCCAACTCGCCCGGTGTCAGGCCTGCGCCGCCGAAGCTGTCCAGCGCCGCCAGAACACGTTCGCGCGCGTCGGTCATGCGCGGTGGCAGGTCTGGGCCGCGAAACAGCAGCTTACGGGTGGCAGGCCCGTCACCCAGCCCCGGCACGCGCGTTGCAAGGCGTAGCATCGCGGGCAGGGGGGTCAGGGTGTAGTCGGCCACGCGGGTCAGGAAATCACGCAATTCCGCGCGCAGGGGGGCGGCATCCAGCACCCGGATGACCTGGCGCAGCTTGTTGCGGGCAAACTTGCCTTCGGCCTGCCCCCAGACCACCCCCACCACGCGGCGCGGCCCCAATGGCACATCGACAAAGGCCCCCAGCCAGCACCCGCCTTCGGGGGCCAGATAATCCAGCACGCCACTGCCCACCGGTTCGGTGGTCAACACAGCGCAGGGCGTGCCTTCGTCAAAGAAATCGGGGGCGGGGTTATGGGGCATGGCGCAAATTGGGGTTCCTGCAAGCGGCAAGATCAGGTATGACGCCGCCAAACACTGGCTGCAACCCGAAGGGGGCATGAAATGAAGTTCTTTGTCGATACCGCCGATGTAACCGCCATCCGCGAATTGCATGATCTGGGCATGGTGGACGGGGTGACAACCAACCCCTCGCTGATCCTGAAATCGGGGCGCGACATTATTGAAGTCACGCGCGAGATCTGCGGCATTGTCGAAGGCCCGGTTTCCGCCGAAGTTGTGGCGCTGGACGCTGATGCCATGATCGCCGAAGGGCGCAAACTGGCGGACATCGCGCCCAATATCGCAGTCAAGCTGCCGCTGACATGGGACGGGCTGAAAGCGTGCAAGGTGCTGACAGGCGAGGGCAAGATGGTCAATGTGACCCTGTGCTTCAGCGCCAATCAGGCGTTGCTGGCGGCCAAAGCGGGTGCCACCTTCATTTCGCCCTTTATCGGGCGGCTGGATGATCTGGCGCTGGACGGGATGGAACTGATCGAGGATATCCGCACTGTCTATGACAATTACGGGTTTGAAACCCAGATTCTGGCCGCGTCCATCCGGTCGGTGAACCATGTTCTGGACGTGGCGCGGATTGGCGCCGACGTCATGACCGCCCCGCCCGAAGTCATCCGCAAACTGGCCAGCCATCCGCTGACAGATGCAGGTCTGGCACAATTCATGAAGGATTGGGAAAAAACAGGTCAAAAAATCCTGTAGATTTGCTATAGTCCGCAGGAACAATAAAAAAGCAGCAGTCAACGGACAGGCATAACCATGGCAGAAACAGCAGTCAAACCCGACGGGCTTGAAGAATTCCGCGCGCGGATCAAATCGGACCCCGGCCTTGTTCTGGACGACAAGGACGTGATGCGCGTGCTGGTGTCGGCCAGTGAACGCGGCATGGGGGAAAATATCGTTGACCTGCGCGGTCTGGCGATGGAACGGCTGGAAGCGCGGCTTGACCGGCTGGAAGAAACCCACCGCGCGGTGATTGCCGCAGCCTATGAAAACCTGTCGGGCACGAACCAGATACACCGCGCGATCCTGCGCATGCTGGACCCTGACCAGTTTGAGGATTTCCTGCGCAATCTGGGCAGTGATGTGGCCGAAATCCTGCGGGTGGACGCGATCAAGCTGGTGCTGGAAAGCCCGGCTGCCGCCCCGGACCCCGCGCTGGAACGGATTTCCAAAGTTCTGTGCGTGGTGGAACCGGGTTTCATCGACAGTTATATGTCGGCAGGGCGCGCGCAGCCCAGTGGCAGGCAGGTTATCCTGCGCCAGAGCATTCCGCAGACAGATCAGCTTTATGGTCCGCGCAGTGCGGAATTGCGGTCTGAAGCCTGCATGCGGCTTGATCTGGGGGCGCAGCGCATGGGCGGTCTGCTGGTCATGGCGTCGGATAATCCGCATATGTTCAAGCCGGGGCAGGGCACGGATCTGCTGGCATTCTTCGCGGGGATATTCGAACGGTCCATGCGCCGCTGGCTGGCATGACAGGTGGCGGGCTGCATCTGTCCGCAGGTCAGCGTGACGCATTGCAGACCTGGCTGGACCAGCTTTCTGCGCTGAATGATGCATCCGCGCATACGCTGGACGGCTATACCCGCGATGTGGCGGGGTTTCTGGGCTTTCTGACACATCATCACGGTGGCGCGCAGGGCACTGGTGCGCTGGCCAATGTCACCTTGTCGGATATGCGCGCCTGGATGGCCTCGGAACGCGCGCGCGGCATTGGCGGGCGCAGCCTTGCGCGGCAATTATCAGCGGTGAAGGGGTTTGCCCGCTGGCTGGCCGAACGTGACGGTATGGATATTTCCGCGATTCTGGCTGCGCGCGCGCCCAAACACATGCGCAACCTGCCGCGCCCGCTAAGTGAATCTGCCGCGCGCGACATGCTGTCATCCGTCGGCACGCAGACTGCGCAGGACTGGACCGGTCTGCGTGACACGGCCGTTCTGACGCTGCTTTATGGCTGCGGGCTGCGCATATCCGAAGCGCTGTCGCTGACGGGCAGCGATGTGCCGCTGCGCGATCTGCTGCGCATTGTGGGCAAGGGTGGCAAGGAACGTCTGGTTCCGGTTCTGCCTGTGGCGCGCGCGGCGGTTGCGGAATATGTCGCGGCCTGTCCCTATGCGCCATCTTCCGATGCACCTTTGTTCCGCGCCACGCGGGGGGGGGCGCTGTCGCGCCGCCATATCGCGCGGGTCATGGAAAGCGCGCGCATGCAGCTTGGCCTGCCCGCCACCGCGACCCCGCATGCGCTGCGCCATTCCTTTGCCACCCATCTTCTGGCCGCAGGCGGTGACCTGCGCGCGATACAGGAATTGCTGGGGCATGCCTCGTTGCAGTCAACGCAGGTTTACACCGCTGTGGATTCGTCCAGACTGATGGAGATTTATGACGCCGCCCATCCCCGTGCGCAGGGCTGATTTCAGACCGCGCCGGCATCCGTAACCCACGCCCATCTGTCGGCCAGAAAAACCGAGGACAACGTGAAAGCAAAACTTCCCGCCTATTCGGTCCATCTGTTCACCGCCACAGGTGCCGTGTTTTCCATGCTCGCCCTGCTGGAAGCCGCAAAGGGCGACTGGCCGATGATGTTTTTGTGGCTGGTCGTGGCCTTTGTCGTGGATGGCATCGACGGGCCATTGGCACGGCACTATCATGTCAAGGCGAATGCCCCCAATATTGACGGCGAATTGCTGGATCTGATCATTGATTATCTGACCTATGTGTTCATTCCGGCGTTTGCGTTGTTTCAGTCCAATCTGCTGCCGGGCTGGACGGGCTGGATCGCGATTATCGTGATCACCTTTGCCAGTGTGATCTATTTTGCCGATACGCGCATGAAAAACCCCGACAACAGTTTTCAGGGGTTTCCGGCCTGCTGGAACATGGCAGCGATTGTCATTTTCGCCGCGCAGCCGTCATTCTGGGTCATTCTGGCGATTGTGGGTTTTCTGGCCGTGGCCATGTTCAGCCCGCTGAAATTCATCCATCCCGTGCGCACCAGACGCTGGCGCGCGCTGTCGCTTCCGGTGGCGCTGGTCTGGACAGTGCTGGCGGGGTGGGCAGCATGGACAGGATTCGCGCAGCCGCAGCCTGTCACGCTGGGGCTGATTGCGACAACGCTGTATCTGTCTTTTGCCGGGATCGCGCAGCAAATGCTGCCTGAACGGCGCTAGCGCAGGATCGCCTCTCGCAGGGGTGCGGCGGATACGGGGAAGCCCAAGGCGCGGGCTTAACACCGCAAGGCTGGCTCACGCCATCGGCGGACCGTCCCGCAGCCTGCCGGTTTGGCTGATCTTGACTCACGCCTTGAAAGCCGGAGTCATGCCGCCTGCATAAAGTGAACTCCCCCCACGCCGAACCAGCAGTCCCCGGCCCGCCGCTGGCGCGGGCATCAGCATGTTGCGGGACAAGCTGGGAACTGGTTTGCGTTTCCCGGACATGCGTAGTCAAAGGGGGGGTACGGCGTGACTTGCGTGAATGTGAATGAACGCGGGCACGCTATGAAGCGGGTCCGCCTCTCGCGGGGGGGGCGCGGCGATATAACGAACCCCCATGGCGCGGCGCAAAGGCCGATAGGGTTTGAAGGGACCGTCGCGCCAGTGGCGCGGCGAAAGCCCGGAAAACGCGCTATCGGCGGGCCGTCCCGCGGCCTGCCGGTTTTGCTGATGTCACGCCAGGCCTTGAAAATCGGAGTATGCCGCCTGCATAAAGTGAACTTCTCCGGGCGTGGGACCGGCAGTTGGCGCGGGCTATTCGCCCCAGCGCCGTTTCAGCCCCGTTCAGAGCAGCCTCCCGCCCTCGACCGGCAGCGCGGCTACTTCCTGAAGCGTGGTTCGGTCCGGGCCAGCAGGCGGCGAATGTTCTCGCGGTGGCTGTAGAAGACCAGCAGCTTCATGACCACCAGCAGCGCCACAAGTGGCATATAGCCCAGAAATGCGGCATAGATTGAACTGAACCCGCAAGCCACCAGCGCCGAAAGCGACGAATAGCGGCTCAGTTTGAACGTCAGCAGCCATGTCGCGCAGGTCGCCAGCCCCACCGGCCAGGCCAGCGCGAGCGCCACCCCGATGAAGGTTGCAACCCCTTTGCCGCCCCTGAACCCAAGATAGACAGGGTACAGATGCCCCAGAAACGCGGCCAGTGCAGCAACCTGCGCCGCATCCGGCCCGATGGCCCACCACGCCAGCAGCGCGGCAATGCCGCCCTTGGCCGCGTCCAGAAGGAACGTCAGCCCCCCCGCCAGCTTGTTGCCGGTGCGCATGACATTCGTGGCACCAATATTGCCCGATCCGATCTCGCGCAGATTGCCCAGCCCCATCAGCTTCGCAATTACCACGCCAAAGGGGACGGACCCCAGCGCGTAGGCCAGCACGGCCACGAGTGCCAGAATCCAGAATGGTGTCAGAAATTCGGGCATGGTTCAGCCTTCCTGCCGGTGAACACAGACGCCGCCGACATAGGTTGCCAGCACCCGCCCTTCCATCCGGGCACCGTCAAAGGGGGTGTTCCTGGATTTCGATTGCAGCGTGAAACGGTCCAGCACAAAGGGGGCGTCGGGGTCAAACAGCACCAGATCCCCCGGTGCGCCTACGGACAGCCGCCCTGCTGGCAGGCCCAGCCGCCGCGCCGGGTTCAGCGACATGGCGCGCCAGATCTGCGGCAGCGACACCCCACCGGAATGATAAAGCCGCATTGCCGCAGGCAGCAGCGTTTCCAGACCGACCGCACCCGCCGCTGCTTCTTCAAACGGCAGGCGCTTTGATTCCTCGTCCTGCGGGGTATGCATGGAACAGATGATGTCAATCAACCCCGTTGCCACCGCCTCGACCATGGCGCGGCGGTCATCCTCGTGGCGCAGGGGCGGCGTGAACTTGAAGAAGGTCCGGTAATCGCCGACATCCAGTTCATTCAGGGTCAGGTGATGAATGGAAATCCCCGCTGTCACATCCAGCCCGTTGGCTTTCGCGCGTTCCAGCGCAGGCAATGTGCGCGCACAGGTGATCTGATCGGCATGATAGCGCACGCCTGTCATCTCGACCAGGCCCATGTCGCGGTCAAACCCCATCCGTTCCGCCATGGGTGACACTGCGGGCAGGCCCCGCAAGGACGCAAATTTGCCGCTGGTCACACAGGCCCCGCGCGACAGGCCCTGATCCTGCGGATGCCCGACAATCAGCGCCCCCAGTCCCTTCGCATAACTCATGCAGCGCGCCAGTATCCTTGTATCGGCGGTCACATGGTCGCCATCGGTAAATGCCACAGCGCCTGCATCCATAAGAAAGCCGATTTCGGCCATTTCACGGCCTTCGCGCCCGCGCGTCAATGTGGCCATCGCCCGGATATTGACCGGCGTGCGCGCCGCCGCGCGGCGGGTGACATATTCCAGCACCTCTGGTGTATCGATCGCAGGCACAGTGTCGGGGCGCATGATGATGGTGGTGACACCACCCTTCGCGGCAGCAAGCCCCGCCGTGCGCAGGCTTTCCTTATGCTGCGCGCCCGGTTCGCCCACCTGAACCCCCATATCGACAATACCGGGGGCCAGACATTTGCCTTTGCACTCAACCACTTCCGCACCATCGGGGCAGGGGGCGTCGATTTCCGCAATCACGCCCTCGCGCAGCAACAGCGTGCCGTTACGTTCTGCCCCGGCTTCAGGGTCAATCAGGCGGGCATTCCCGAACCATGTCATCATCTGCGCAATTGTCCCTGTGCTTCATCTTGCCGGAAATACGCGCGGGCGGAATGGGCCGCAGGCCAAAGGGGGGCAGACAGCCCCCCTGCCTTGGCGGAATGCATGGGGATGGCTGCCATCATCATGCCCCCTTGCGCCTTGCGCGTTTGTCGCGTGCGGCCTCGATCGCGGCCATGATCGCTTCAGCGCCTGCGACATGTTTGATCAGATGCTTGTCGCCGGATCTGGTGATGATCTGGATGTCGCCGAACAGGCGGCGCACCTTTTCCAGTTCCAGCAGATAGACCTGCCGCCCGCCGGGGCCGATCAGGCGCATATTGGTCAGGGTCCAGCAGAATTTCATCTGCTCGGAATAAAGCCATACGCCCCGCACAGCCAGCGCCAGCACGGCACCAAGTGACCCGATGGCCACATGTTCCGACCCGATAAAGGCCAGCACCATGCCCACCACGCCCATGCCCAGCACCGCCATCACGCCATGATCGCGCCAATAGGTGGTCTTGTCGGACCGGATGTCGCGCAGCTTCTTTTCACCCGGCTCCGGGTCAAAAACCGTGTCGCCAGAACCGCTTGCACGAACTTGTTCACCCATGACCTACCCCCCGCAACCGCTGACTTTCGCGCCTGCGGCGCAGATTGCCCGCCAGCAGGTCCATCGCGGCCATGCGCACGGCAACGCCCATTTCCACCTGTTCCTGAATGACGGATCGGTTGATGTCATCGGCAATCGCACCGTCGATTTCCACGCCGCGGTTCATGGGGCCGGGATGCATGACAATCGCATCTTCCTTCGCATAGGCCAGTTTTTCGGCATCCAGCCCGTAGCGGTGAAAATATTCGCGTTCCGACGGGACAAAGCCGCCATCCATGCGTTCGCGTTGCAGGCGCAGCATCATGACAACATCGGCCCCTTCCAGACCGGCGCGCATGTCGTCAAACACTTCGACCCCGAATTCGGCCACTTGGGCTGGCATCAATGTGGGCGGGCCGACCAGCCGCACGCGGTTTTCCATCTTGCCCAGCAGCAGCAGGTTCGACCGCGCCACCCGGCTATGGGCAATATCGCCGCATATGGCCACGGTCAGCCGGTGCAGCCGCCCCTTGGCACGCCGGATGGTCAGCGCGTCCAGCAGCGCCTGGGTGGGGTGTTCATGCCTGCCATCGCCCGCATTCAGCACTGCGCAATTCACCTTCTCGGCCAGCAGGTTGACCGCGCCGGAACTGCCATGGCGCACGACCAGCAGGTCGGGATGCATGGCGTTCAGCGTCAGTGCCGTGTCGATCAGGGTTTCACCCTTCTTCAGGCTGGACTGCGCCATGGCCATATTCATCACATCCGCGCCCAGCCGCTTGCCTGCCAGCTCGAAACTGGCCTGCGTGCGGGTTGACGCTTCAAAGAACATGTTGATCTGCGTCATGCCCGACAGCGCGGTTGCGTGTTTCTCGGCGGAGCGGTTCAGCGCGACATAATCTTCGGCCAGATCAAGGATTGTGGTGATTTCCGCAGGCTGCAGCGGTTCGATCCCCAGAAGGTGATTTTGCGTGAATGTCATCTCTCGCCCTCTGACGCCGCGAATGGCCCCGTTATAGAAACCGCGCGCCATAACGACAAGGCCGCTTTACGCGCGCGGCGCGCTCCGGCATATGTTTGTGTATGACCGCAACGGACCCTTGGGAAACTGACTGGCAACTCGCGCGCGCTGCCCTTGAATGGCAGGTGGAAATGGGTGCGGATGACGCTATATGCGACGCGCCCCTGTGCCGCTATGACCTGCCTGAAAAGCGTGAAACCGCGCAGGCGGCGGCATCTGCGCCTGCCGCAGGCCCCGTCAGCACCCCTGTGGCTGTCGGGCCGGAACCGCTGGCCGACCCTGTGGCCATCGCAACGCAGGCGGCCGAATCAGCCCCCGATCTGGATGCGTTGCAGGACGCTTTGGCCGCGTTTGATCATTGCGACCTGAAACTGGGCGCCCGCAATCTGGTTTTTGCCGATGGCCAGCGCAATGCCCGCGTCATGATCATTGGCGAAGCGCCGGGGCGCGAGGAAGACCGCCAGGGCCGCCCCTTCGTGGGCGAGGCGGGCCAGCTTCTGGACCGGATGTTTGCTGCCATAGACATGGGGCGCGAAAACCCGGACCCGGCCCATGCGCTTTATATCACCAATATCCTGCCATGGCGGCCCCCGCAGAACCGCGACCCGTCAGCGGAAGAACGCGCAATGATGCGCCCCTTTGTGCAGCGTCATATCGAATTGATTGATCCGGAATTCGTCATCCTGATGGGGCGCATTTCGGCGGGCACCATGCTGAACACGACCGAAGGGATTACCCGGCTGCGCGGGCAATGGTGCGACCTGGTGGGCCGCCCCTGCCTGCCGATGCTGCACCCGGCCTATCTGCTGCGCAACCCGGCGATGAAACGCCATGCATGGGCGGATCTTCTGTCCCTGCAGGCGAAGCTCAGGACATGACCAGATGACCCCGCTTGATGATACCAGACCCTTTCTGCCAGTGCGTTTTGCGGTTCTGACGGTTTCGGACACGCGCGATGCGGGGTCCGACAGATCGGGCGACACGCTTGCAGAACGGATCAGCGCGGCAGGCCATGTTCTGGCCGCGCGTGACATCCTGCGCGATGAACGCAGCGATATTGCCGCCAGATTGCGCGCATGGTGTGCAGATCCCGGAATTGATGCAATTCTGACCACCGGCGGCACTGGCCTGACGGGCCGCGATGTCACCGTAGAGGCCCACCGCGATGTCTATGAAAAAGAGATAGAGGCATTCGGCACCATCTTCACGATTGTTTCCATGCAGAAAATCGGCACATCGGCCATCCAGTCGCGGGCCTGTGCGGGGGTGGCGCAGGGCACATATCTGTTTGCGCTGCCGGGATCGCCCGGTGCCTGCCGCGATGCCTGGGATGAAATATTGGCCCGTCAGTTCGATTACAGGCACCGTCCTTGTAACTTTGTCGAGATTTTACCCCGTCTGGACGAACATCTGCGACGGAAATAAAATATTCTGCGTTATCATGGGGTGAACCAGGGTCGCGTTTGCGGCGTAACACCTGTCATGCGCACAGCGCGCCGAACCGGAGTAGTCATGCGTTTTCTGACCCGAAGTCTTGTTGCCCTGTTACTGGCGGCGTGTTCAGTGGCGGCGCTCGGCTATGCCGGATATACCCTGTTTTCTGCAATTCAGGACCGCAATGAAGCAACCGGCAGGCCCGCGACCGGGCGTGAACGGGTGTTCACAGTGCGTGCGGTTCCGGTAACCCCGGCAGAAATATCGCCCACCCTGTCGGCCTTTGGCGAAGTGCGCACCCAGCGGGCGCTGGAATTGCGCGCGCCTGTCGGTGGGCGGGTGCTGGAAGTGGCGCAGGGGTTTGAAGATGGCGCAGAAGTCACCGAAGGGCAGTTGCTGTTCCGGATTGACCCTGCGGATGCGATATCTGCGCTGGCGCTGGCGCAATCGGACCTGTCGCGCGCGCAGGCCGAATTGCGCGATGCCGAACGCGCCCTGTCGCTTGCCGCCGAAGATGTGGATGCCGCGCAGGCGCAATATGACCTGCGCGAACGTGCCCTGATCCGCAGGCAGGGGCTGGCCGAACGCGGCGTTGCCACCGAAGCCGCGCTTGAAGAAGCCGAACTTGCGCTGTCATCGGCACGTCAGGCCGTTGTCGGGCGCAGGCAGGCGCAGGCGCAGGCAGATGCGCGCGCGGATCAGGCGCGCACCGCGCTGGAACGGCAGCGCATTTCCGTGAATGAGGCGCAGCGCAGACTGGATGACACGCGCGTTCACGCCAGTTTCACCGGCACGCTGGCAGATGTGAATATCGTCGAAGGGCGCATTGTGAATACCAGCGAACAGCTGGCACGCATCATCGACCCTGCCGCGCTGGAAGTGTCGGTGCGCCTGTCCACGGCGCAATATCTGCGCCTGCTGAATGATGACGGCGCGCTGCGTGATGCGGGTGCTGAAATCGCGCTGGAAGTGGCAGGGTTCGAAATCACGTCACCGGGGCGGGTGCTGCGGGCCTCTGCCACTGTGGAACAGGGGCAAAGCGGGCGGCGGCTATTCGTGGAACTGAACGCCCCGCGCGGTTTTCGCCCCGGTGATTTCGTGACCGTGCGCCTGCAGGAACCCGCGTTGCAGAATGTGGCGTTGCTGCCCGCATCGGCGGTGAATGCGGCGGGGAATGTGCTGGTCATCAATGACGATAACCGCCTGACGGCGATGCCTGTTTCCGTGCTGCGCAGACAGGGCGATGATGTCATCATCCGCGCGGACGGGCTTGCCGGGCGCGAGGTTGTGCGCGAAGTCACCCCCAATCTGGGCACTGGCATTCAGGTCAGCCCGCGACGCGAAAGCGCCGATGGCGGGCCGTTGCCGGAAGCCGCCGAAATGGTGACCCTGGATGCCAGCCACCGCGCCCGCCTGATTGCCCAGGTCGAAGGCAATTCCCGCATGCCCGAACAGATACGCGCGCGCCTTCTTGCGCAATTGTCGCAGGATCAGGTGCCCGCACAGATGATCGAACGCATCGAAAATACCGGTGCCGGACAGGGCGGTGCAGGGCAGGGCGGCGGTCCTATGCGCGGGGGCTGAATACATGACCGATCAGACCACATTGCGCAGCGCAAAGGACCGGCTGGCGGTTCAGGCGCTGGGGGCTTTCCGCTATTTCACCCGCCATAAAACAGCGGCAAACCTGCTGCTGGTCATCATGCTGGTCTCGGGGCTGGCCGCAATCCCGCAGATGCGGGCGCAGTTTTTCCCCGATGTGGTGGTGGACAATATCCGCGTTGATATCCCATGGCCCGGTGCCGGGGCCGAAGATGTGGATGCCGCCATCGTGCAGCTTGTCAGCCCCACACTTCAGGCGGTCGAAGGGGTGGCAAGGGTGTCCAGCCAGTCCACCGAAGGGCGCGCGCGCTTCACTGTGGAATTCGAAACCGGCTGGGATATGGGCCGCGCCAGCGCCGATGTGCAGGACGCGCTGGACACGGTCGGAAACCTGCCCGATGACGCCGAAGACCCTGTTGCGCGCCGGTCCGGCTGGTCTGACCGGGTGACGAATCTGGTGGTGACCGGCCCGGTTGCCGTGGAACAGCTTGCGCGTTTCGCAGATGAATTTTCCGCGCGCCTGTTTGATGACGGGATCACGCGGGTCAGCGTGTCGGGTGTCGCCAGCGCCGAAGTGGTCGTTGAACTGCCGCCGCGCAATCTGGTTGAACATGACATTGGCATGGCCGATATCGCGCAGGCCATCCGCGCCACGATCAGCATGGACCCGACGGGCGAGCTGTCATCAGGCGCGGCGCGGGTGCGTACTGGCGCGGAACGGCGCAGCGCAACCGATATTGCCGCAATTGCGCTGCGCACGCGCCCTGATGGGTCGGTGCTGCGCATTGGCGACGTCGCAGATGTCACCGAAGGGATGATCGACCGCGACCGCGCGTTTTTCGTGGGGGAAAACCCCGCCATTACCATGCGGGTGGACCGGTCGGAACAGGGCGATGCCATCGCCATTCAGGCGCGGGTGCAGGAACTGGCCGCGCAGATGAACGCCAACCTGCCCGATGGCACGCGCATCGAACTGGTATCGACGCGGGCGGAATTCATTTCCGGGCGGATCATGCTGCTGGTCAAGAACGGGCTGCTGGGGCTGGGGCTGGTGGTTGTGCTGCTGTTCCTGTTTCTGAATGCGCGTACGGCCTTCTGGGTGTCTGCGGGTATACCAGCGGCGATGCTGGCGGCGATTGCGGTCATGTATCTGATGGGGCTGAGTTTCAACATGATCTCGCTTTTTGCGCTGATCATCACCCTTGGCATCGTGGTGGATGATGCCATCGTGGTGGGGGAACATGCCGATTACCGCGCCCGCGAACTGGGCGAAGACCCCGCGCAGGCCGCCGAAAACGCCGCAACCCGCATGGCGCAGCCGGTTTTCGCAGCCACCATCACCACCATTCTGGCCTTCGGGGCGCTTGTCCTGATCGGCGGGCGATTCGGCACATTGATCGCCGATATTCCGCTGACAGTGATCGCAGTGCTGATCGCATCGCTGGTGGAATGCTTCCTGATCCTGCCCAATCACATGTATCACGCCATTGCCAGCGGGCTGAAACAGCGCTGGTATGACTGGCCGTCGCGGCAGGTGAACCGCGGGTTTCGCTGGGCGCGCGAACGCCTGTTCCGCCCCTTCATGCGCTTTGTGGTGTTTGCCCGCTATCCCGTTGTGGCGTTGCTGATTGCACTTCTGGCCACGCAGGTGGCGTTCCTGCTGCGCGGCGATCTGCCCTTCCGGTTTTTCAACCCGCCCGAACAGGGATCTGTCACTGGCAATATTGTCATGACAGACGGGGCCAGCCGCGAAGACACGATCGAAATGTTGCGCGAATTGCAGCGCGCCACGGATGCCGTCATTGCCGGTGTGGTGGATGAAGAAGGGCGCAACCCTACCACTTTTGTGATGGTAGAAGTGGGCGGGCAGTCCGGCCGCCCGTCTGCGGCGGCGGAAAACAAGGATGCGCATCTGCTGGGGTCCATCAGCATTGAACTGGTCGATGTTGATTCCCGAACCATCACGTCCTTTGCCTTCGCATCTGCCTTGCAGGACGAAGTGCGCCCCCATCCCCGGATGGAAGAACTGTCCTTCCGGTCCTGGGGCACCGGGCCGGGCGGGGACACGCTGTCGGTTGATCTGGCTGGCGGTGATTCCGAAACCCTGAAGGCCGCCGCCGAAGCGCTGCGCGTGGCCTTGGCCCCGTTCCCCGAAATCACCGGGCTGGAAGACAACCTGCCCTATGACAAATCTGAACTTCTGCTGGAACTGACACCGCAGGGGCAGGCGCTTGGCTTCACCATAGACGCGTTGTCGCGCGACCTGCGCAACCGCCTGTCGGGCGTGGAAGCTGCGACCTTCCCCGATGGTATCCGCACCGGGCGCGTGCGCGTGGAACTGCCCGAAGCCGCGCGCGCTGCTGATTTTCTGGACAGCATGATGATGCGCGCCGAAGCTGGCGCCTATGTGCCGCTGGGCGACATTGTGTCCGTGCGCGAACGGCAGGGGTTTTCCACTGTGCGGCGTGAAAACGGCGTGCGTGTTGTCACTGTCAGCGGCGATCTGTCCGAAGATGACCCGGCGCGCGCGCGCGAAGTGTCCCTTGCGCTGAGCACACAGATATTGCCGCAGATAGAGGCCGATTTCGGCATCACCACCCGCCTGTCCGGGCAGGCGGAGCAGGAACGCGAATTCATGTCCGATGCCGCAATCGGGCTTGGTCTGTGCCTGATCCTGATTTACCTGACGCTGGCCTGGGTGTTTTCCAGCTGGACACGCCCGATGGTTGTCATGTCGGTCATCCCCTTTGGCATGATCGGTGTGATATACGGCCATGTCAGCTGGGACATGGCCATGTCGATGTTCTCGATTGTCGGCATGGTGGGCATGGTGGGGATCATCATCAATGATTCCATTGTTCTGGTGACCACTGTGGACCAGTATGCCCGTGATCGCGGGCTTGTGCCGTCCATCATTGATGCAGCCTGCGACCGGTTGCGCCCGGTGCTGCTGACCACGCTGACGACGGTTCTGGGGCTTAGCCCGCTGCTGTTTGAAAATTCGACCGAAGCGGCATTCCTGAAACCCACTGTCATTACACTGGCTTATGGGCTTGGTTTCGGGATGGTCATTGTGTTGTTGCTGGTGCCTGCGGTTCTGGCCATCGGGCATGATGTGCAGCGCCAGTTCGCATCCTTGCGGCGGGTGTTTGCATTGCCTGTGCGGGGGCGTGGTGTGCTGGCAGTGCCGGTGCTGGTGGCGGGCATTCTGGCGCTGTGGTTCATGGCCACGATGGGGGCCGTGTTCCGCGACGGGGCGCTGCCGGGCGGGCTGGCATGGCTGGCATCAGATATGGGGGCCGACCCGCTGGGCCACGCAATGGCGCTGTTTCTGGCGGGATCGGTGCTGGCACTGGGGCTGGGCTGGGTTATCGGGGCGTTGGCTGTCTGGCTGTCGGCGCGCGCTACCCCTGCACAGGATCACGGCGCGAGCGAGCAGCCCTGATGACTAAGCGTGCCATTCTCGCTGACAAGACTGACCTTGATGGCAGACCGGTCAATCGCGCCCACCTGACCGGATTTCGTGCGCAGGCGGGTCTGCCCGGTGATGGTGCCGCCCTCGCGGTGCGATGGCAGAACATGGCTGCGTGCGCCCTGTCCGGGCAGTTCCACCAGCAGGAATTCCTGATTGCCGGTGCTGGGAATATCCATCTGCACGCTCAGCCGCAGGCCCCGGCTGTCGGGGTCAAGCGCGCATGTCAGGCCGCGTAAACCGGCGGCGCGGGCAGTGCCGGGCCGGTGCGTCAATGCGGATGCAATAACGCTGTCATGCTGCCCGCCACCATTCAGTGATGTCTGCATCCGCAGATCGACGGGCACGCAGATATCGTTGCATACGCCAATGCTCAATGTCGCGTCAAAGCTGATTGGGGCCGCCGCATCCTGCGGTGTCAGTTCAACGGGCAACACAAGTTCCCCCGCATAGCCGATACTGTTGAAACCCGCCTTCAGGAACAGGCGCGGCTCTGGCCAATGCACCCTGACATGCGCCAGATTGGACGATGCGCCCCAGTCCAGCCGGGGTGCGATACCGCTTTCGCCCGGATGGCGCCAATAGGTAATCCAGTCCGGCGACAGTTTCAGATGTAGCGCCGCGATATAGGTGCCCGACGCGGTTTTCCAGCCGGGCCTTATGCCGGCCTGCACCAGATCCGACGGCGCCGGGCTTTGGGCTTGCACCGCGAAGGGCGACAACAGGGCAGCGGCAAGCGCCAATGCGCGAAAAGGGGGGCATATCTTCATACGGCCTAGATTCCCTTTCCGGGGCTGAAACGGAAGTCACAAATCAGCGACCACAAGCAGCTGTGACATATTCGTTTGGGTATGGTCCGGTTCTTTCGCTTGGCAACCTGCGCGAAGCTGGGCATTGTGCGCAATATCCGCCAAAGATGAATGCCCATGACCAGCCTGACAGGAAAACTGCTGATTGCCACCCCCGCCATGCCCGACCTGCGCTTCGCGCATGCGGTGATTTTTCTATGCGCGCAATCAGATGATGGCACAATGGGGCTGATCATCAACAAGCCCCTGCCGGACCTGTCGATACAGAAGCTGGCGCAACATCTGCAACTGGTGGGAGAGGGCGCGCACCCGGAACCGGCCGATGGCCCCATTCATTTCGGCGGGCCGGTGGAAACGGGACGGGGGTTCGTGCTGCATTCGCAGGATTATTTCAGTGCTGATGGCAGCGTTCACGTGATTGACGGGGTGGTGCTGACAACATCATGCGATGTTCTGGCAGAACTGGCGCGCGGGCAGGGACCGGCGCAGGCGATTGCCGCGCTGGGTTACGCTGGCTGGGGGCCGCAGCAACTGGAACAAGAACTGCATGCCGGTGGCTGGCTGCTGGCCGATCCCGACCCGGAGCTGTTGTTTGCCACCAGTGATAGCGAAAAATGGAACAAGGCCCTGCGCAAGATTGGTGTGGACCCGCGCATGCTGTCGGGCCGGACCGGCCATGCGTAGGGGGGGGCTGGTCGGGGTGGTTTGTGCCAAGCCCGCGCCAGCGGTGGGCCGGGGTCTGTCGGTCCGACGTAGTAGAAGTTCACTTTATGCAAGCTCCATACCCCGTCATTCAAGGCTTGGCATAACGCCAGCGGAACCGGCAGGCCTCGGGACGGCCCACCGGTGGCGTGGGCCAGCCTGCGGCCTTGGCTCCGCGCCTTTGGGACTCGCGCCCCCGCTTCACCCCGCAATCAACCCGCCTTGCCCCGGCGCTATCCTAGCCCTCTGCCTCCGTCCCCACCAGTGCGGCGGCAAATTCCGCGGGGTCGAACGCCTGCAGGTCGTCAATCTGTTCACCCACGCCGATGGCATGAATCGGCAGTCCGAACCGGTCAGCCAGCGCAACAAGCACCCCGCCGCGCGCCGTGCCATCCAGTTTCGTCATGATCAGCCCTGACACATTGGCCAGCTTCCGGAATATATCGACCTGATTCAACGCATTCTGCCCGGTCGTTGCATCCAGCACCAGCAGGGTGTTATGCGGCGCGTCCGGGTCCAGTTTGCGCAGCACACGCAGGATCTTGGCCAGTTCTTCCATCAGGTCCGCGCGGTTCTGCAACCGCCCTGCAGTGTCGATCATCAACAGATCAATCCCTTCGGCCTTCGCGCGCGACAGCGCGTCAAAGGCAAGGCTCGCAGGGTCCGACCCTTCGGGCGCGGTCAGTACCGGCACGCCCGCACGTTCCCCCCAGACCTGAAGCTGTTCCACGGCGGCGGCGCGGAATGTGTCGCCTGCCGCAATCATCACGGATTTGCCCGCCCCGCGCAGCTGGCTGGCCAGTTTGCCGATGGTCGTGGTCTTGCCTGCGCCATTCACGCCGACCACCAGCACCACTTGCGGGCGCGCGGGATAAAGCGGCAGAGGGCGCGCCACCGGTTCCATGATGCGCGCAATCTCATCTGCCAGAAGCGCCTTGATTTCCGCCACCGACAGTTTGCGCCCCATATGCCCCTCGGCCAGATTGGCAGTGACACGCATGGCGGTGTCAACGCCCATATCTGCCTGAATCAGCACATCTTCCAGTGCCTCCAGCATGGCGTCATCCAACGCGCGGCGCGGCGCGTCACTGCGCCCCAGAAACCGGCCCAGCATACCGGGTGCTGCGGGGGCCGGGGCGCTGTTGCCGGGTGCGCCCTGTGGTGCGTCAGGGGGCGGGGCGGTATCCGCCGGGGCAGTGGTGTCGTCAATCAGCGCCTCCAGCCCCTCGTCCAGTCTGGACGAGGATTTGAACATCCGTTCTTTCAGCTTCTTGAAGAATGACATTGCACATCCCCTGGCGCATGTTCCTGCATCACGCCATGACAGCTAAACCAACTGCGCCGGATTGAAAAGTGATTGCGCCAGAATGCTTGACCCCACAGGCCCGGCGGTCCAATAGGCAGCATGGTCAACCCCACCCCCGATAGCGCGCCGGATGCGGCGCGACTGCTGCGCGCCGCGCGGGAATTGCCGCATCAGCGCGTTGCGGCAATTGAACTGGATGGCCGCCGCTACTGGATCAAACGGCCAGAGGCAGCGCCCCTGCGGTTGCGCCTGCAAAAGGGGAATGGCGCAGCGGCGTTTCAGCGTGAAATGGCCCGCCTGACAGCTTTTGCCGAACGGGGCGCACCGGTGCCCGCGATCATGGCGCAAAGCCCGGATATGGTAATTCTTGCCGATGCGGGCTTGCCCCTGTCCCATCTGGCGCAGCATGGCCCTGCGGAAGATATGGTCTTTTTGCTGGCGCAAGCAGCACGCGCGCTGGCGGGGTTGCATGCGGCGGGGCTGGCGCATGGGCGCCCACGCCTGCGCGATATATGCTGGGATGGGGCCGATATCCGGTTTCTGGACCTTGAAGCAGGCGCGCGGCTGGATGCACCACGCTGGCGGCGCGCGCGCGATCTGCTGATTTTCCTGCATTCCATCTTTCAGCATGACACCGACATGTCGGCATTGGCAGGGGGGGCGCTGGCCGCCTATGGCGATGCCGACCACGCGCAGGTCGCGCCACTGGCCCGCAAGATGGCGCGCGGGTTGGCGGTGGTGGCGTTCCTGGTCGCGCCCCTGATCCGGCGCGACCGCAAGCGGGGCAAAAAGAACAGCGAATTTGTGGCGCTGGCCGATTTGCTGAATTTCCTGTCCTGAGGCAATTTGCGCGGCTGTGCAGCATGGCAAACCGTGCTATCCCTTCTACAGGGTTTTCAATGTGATGGGATGTCATGCGTTTACCGGTTCTGCCTTTTGCGCTTGCCAGTGTCGCGCCGGTCCCCCTGCTGGCCTATGGCGGGTTCGCCGGGGGGGCGGCGCTGTGGGGTGCGGTGATCTATACGTCGTTCTTTGCCTTCGTGATGGATGAAATATTGCCGGGCCCGGACCCTGACGGCGCGGGAAGCGGGGAATTTCCCGCCGCTAATGCCCTGTCCGTTGTCCTGGCCCTCAGCCATCTGGCGCTGATGCCGCTTGCGGTCATGGCGGTTGCAGGGCTGACAGGGCTGGGGGGCGGCGAACGGGTGGGCGCGTTTTTCGGCTTCGGGCTGTATTTCGGCCAGGTCAGCAATTCCAACGCGCATGAACTGATTCACCGGGGCAACAGGGCGCTGTTTTCGCTGGGCAAGTGGGTCTATATTTCAATGCTTTACGGGCATCATACGACGGCGCACAGATTGTTGCACCATGTCCATGTGTCCACCCCGCTGGACCCGAATTTCCCGCCCAAGGGGCGCAGTTTCTATCGCTATTTCCTGCGCGGCTGGGTGGGCAGTTTCACGCGCGGCTACCGGGTGGAGCAACAGCGCGCGGCACGCGCGGGGCGCATGAATCCCTATGTGGAATATGTGGGCGGGGGGCTGGCATTTCTGGCGGTGTTCGGGCTGGCCTTTGGCTGGGGGGGCGTGCTTGCCTGGCTGGGCCTGTGTTTTTATGCGCAATCGCAACTGGCGATGGTGGATTACCTGCAACATTACGGGCTGGCGCGGCGCCGATTGCCCGATGGCAGTTATGAGCCGCAGGCCAGCCACCATAGCTGGAACAGCCCGCATTGGTTTTCATCCCATATGATGGTCAATGCGTCGCGCCATTCCGACCATCATGCGAACCCGTCGCGTATTTATCCGGCGCTGCGCCTGCCCGAAGATCATCCGGTCCTGCCCTATTCGTTACCTGCAATGGGGATTGTTGCACTGGTGCCCGCCTTGTGGTTCAAGCTGATGGATAAGCGCGTGGACAGGGTTCTGGCCAATGCGCAACCCGCAACGGAGGCGTAGATGAACATGGTTAAACGGTATATGCGCGGTGGGCTGGCCGCGCTGGCGCTGATGCTTCCCGCGCTGTCGCTTGGCGCGCAAACCCCCATGAGCGCAGAGGAATTTGAAACCTATGTCACGGGCCGCACCCTGACCTTCGGGTCTGGCGGGGCGCCCTATGGTGTTGAAGAATTCCGCCCCGGCCGCCGCACGCTCTGGGCCTTTATCGGCGACGAATGCCGCGAGGGGAGCTGGTTCCCCCGCGATGAGCAGATCTGCTTTGTCTATGATGACGCGCCGGGGTCAGAGCATTGCTGGATTTTCTGGCGCAGCGATCGGGGGCTGAATGCCCGTTTCATGGGCGATACATCCGATACCGAACTTTATGAGGTGGAAAACAGCCCCCGCCCGCTGATCTGCCACGGCCCCGAAGTGGGGGTCTGAGCGGCGGGTAAGATCACACCGGAACATTGCATCAGAGCATGTTGTGGGACAAAGTGGGAACTGGTGTTCCGCCCCTCGAACCTGCGAAATCAAGGCACGCAATAATGGGTGGATCCGGTATGTGGCGGATGTGCGTGTATGAATATAGCCCGCGCCATCGGCGGGCCGGGGACTGCCGGTCCCACATTGGATTAGTTCACTTTATGCAGGCGGCACACTCCCAAGTTCAAAGGCTTGAACCGACATCAGGTCATCGGCAGGCCGCGGGACGGCCGGGCCTGTGGCGTGGGCCAGCCTCGCGGCCTTGATTCTGCACCTTTTTGATGCGCCGGAACCCGCCATAGCCCAGCCCACCGATAGCGCGGCTCAGTCCCGGCCCGTCAGAACAGATCCCCCTGTTGCGGTGGGGCCGGGGGTTTGGATTTGGCGGGTTTTTCCGGCTTGCGGGGCAGCACATCCAGCGTTCCGTCTGAAAATTCGATCTGCAAGGCGGGTTTGCGCCCTGCGCCCTGCGCGGTTGTCAGCACCGCGCCCGCATCATCGCGCACCACGGCATAGCCGCGCTTCAAGGTCGCGGGATAGCCAAGTGACTGGCGCAGGCGGTCAAGGGCCGCAAGCCGGGTGGCCTGCCGGTCAAGGGAATTTGTGACAGCGCGGGTTGCGCGGGCCGCGCGTTCGTCCAACCGCTCGCGGCCCTTGTCGATCTGATGGGTGATGGTATTGGCACGCAACCCGGCTGCAATGCGGCGCAATTCCTGGGTTTTGCTCAGAAGGGCTGCGCGCAGCGATCCGGGGAAACGCTCGGCCCATTGGTCAAACCGCTGCACCGCAGGGGCCAGCAGCGTGTCCGCGCGGGGCAGGGCGCGCGCCACATCGCGCAGGCGTTGCTGGCGCTGGGAAATGGCATGCCCGCCCGCACGCAGCAGCCGTGCATCCAGATTGGCCAGATGCGCGGCCAGATCAGCATGGACCGGCACGGCAATTTCCGCAGCCGCGCTGGGGGTGGGCGCGCGCTGGTCGGCGGCATAATCGATCAATGTCGTGTCGGTTTCATGCCCCACGGCGGAAATCAGCGGAATGCGGCTTGCAGCGGCAGCGCGCACGACAATTTCTTCGTTAAACCCCCACAGGTCTTCGATAGAGCCACCGCCACGCGCCACGATCAGCACATCCGGGCGCGGGATGGGGCCGTCATGGGGCAGGGCGTTGAACCCCTTGATGGCGCGCGCCACTTCGGGCGCGCAACCCTGCCCCTGCACCGCGACCGGCCACAGCAGCACATGCACCCCGAACCGGTCGCGCAACCGGTGCAGGATGTCGCGGATCACCGCGCCTTGCGGCGATGTCACCACACCGATCACGCGCGGCAGATAGGGCAGGCGTTGCTTGCGCTCCGCGCCAAACAACCCTTCGGCGGCCAGCGCCGCCTTGCGTTTTTCCAGCATGGCCATCAGCGCACCCGCGCCCGCAGGTTCAATGCTTTCGACCTGAAGCTGGTATTTCGACTGCGGCGCAAAGGTGGTCAGGCGGCCTGTGGCAATGACCTCCATGCCTTCTTCGGGTTTCACGGCCATGCGCGCGACCTGACCCTTCCAGCTGACACTGGCAATGACCGCGCGGTCATCTTTCAGGTCGAAATACATATGCCCCGTGCGCGCAATCACCACGCGCCCCACTTCGCCACGCACGCGCACGCGCCCGAATTCCCCTTCCAGCACGCGCTTGACCGCGCCTGAAATTTCGGACACGGAAAATTCCGGGGTGTTGCTGGCTGGTTCGTCTATCAGGTCCATTATCGCGCCATTGCTTGTCATGGGGGCAAAGGCACCCTAGAACGCAAGCGCGTAAAGGCCAAGAGAGGGCAGCAATGAATATTCTGGTGTTGGGCAGCGGCGGGCGTGAACATGCCCTGGCCTGGGCGATCATGCAAAACCCCAAATGCGACCGGCTGATCTGTGCGCCGGGCAATGCGGGCATGGATGCGATTGCCGAATGCGCCGCGCTGGACATCAATGATGGTGGCGCGGTTGTTGCATTCTGCGTGGAAACCGCGATTGATTTCGTCGTCATCGGGCCAGAGGCACCGCTGGCCGCCGGCGTGGCCGACAGGTTGCGCGCGGCGGGCATTGCCTGTTTCGGCCCGTCGGCGGCAGCGGCACGGCTGGAAGCGTCCAAGGCATTTACCAAGGAAATCTGCGCCGCCGTGAATGCCCCGACAGCCGGCTATGCCCATTTCACCGATGCGCAATCGGCGCGCGCCTATGTGCTGGAACAGGGCGCACCGATTGTCATCAAGGCCGACGGGCTGGCCGCCGGCAAGGGCGTCATTGTCGCCATGACAGAAGCGGAAGCGCTGGACGCGGTCGCCACCATGTTCAGCGGTGAATTCGGCGCCGCCGGGGCCGAAGTCGTGATCGAGGAATTCATGGAAGGCGAAGAGGCCAGCTTCTTCGTGCTGGTCGATGGCGAAACCTGCCTGCCCATCGGCACCGCGCAGGACCACAAGCGCGTGGGCGATGGCGACACCGGCCCCAATACCGGCGGCATGGGCGCCTATTCGCCCGCCCCGGTCCTGAGCGATGCGATTGCGGGCGCGGCGCTGGACCAGATTGTACGCCCGACAATGGCGGAAATGGTGCGGCGCGGCATGCCCTATCAGGGGGTGCTGTATGTCGGGCTGATGATCAGGGACGGCCAGCCCCGGCTGGTGGAATATAACGTGCGCTTCGGTGACCCGGAATGTCAGGTGCTGATGATGCGCCTTGGCGCGCAGGCGCTGGACCTGATGCTGGCCTGTGCTGATGGGCGGCTGGACCAGATGCGCGTCAACTGGGCCGATGATCACGCGATGACAGTTGTGATGGCCGCGCAGGGCTATCCCGGTGCCTATGCCAGAGATACCGAAATCAAAGGGGTGGAGAATTGCCCAGAGGACAGCGCGCATATGGTGTTCCATGCGGGAACCGTGCGGGTGGATGGCAGGCTGCTGGCCAATGGCGGCAGGGTGCTGAACGTGACCGCCCGCGGCGCAACCCTGGCGCAGGCACAGGCGCGCGCCTATGCCATGGTGAACCAGATCGACTGGCCAGAGGGGTTTTGCCGCCGCGATATCGGCTGGCGGGCGCTATAATCGCGCCCGTCTGTTGAATGACTGCTGAATGACGCGCCCTGGCCTGCGCGAACGCGACGCGCGTCCCGGGGGCAGGGTGCGCCTGCTATTTTCACGTCAATATGGTGCGGGTGGAGGGACTTGAACCCCCACGCCTCGCGGCGCCAGAACCTAAATCTGGTGCGTCTGCCAATTTCGCCACACCCGCATTGCGCTGTCTCTAGCAAAAGCGAAAAGCGGATGCGAGGGGTTTTTTGCCGGATGCTGCCATATCCTTTCCGTGTTCCTGCCCAAGTCCTGCCATAGTTTCCCTTGATTGTGTCCAATATGGAAACATTGACACTATCCGCAGGCGTTAACCTTGCCGTTACATCTTTCCGGCAAGACTACAGCAGGAGATTCGGACATGTTTGAAAGCACAGTTTCCCTTGCACCGGCCTTGCGGCAACGACCGTCACGCCACCATCCCGGTGCGGGCATTGCACCCCGGGGTCTGGCCGCCGGGACATTGGTGCGTACCATTGCCGGGCCACGCCGGGTGGAAACCCTGCTTGCGGGGGATCTGTTGCTGGATGTTGATGAACAAATCGTCGAAATCCGCGCGATCCGCAAATATGAAGCGCGCGCCGATGATCTGGTGCAGGTTGACCCATCGGCGCTGGGGCTTGGCATGGCGCCGGGGCGGCTGGACCGTGCGCTGACTATCGGGCGCGGGCAGAAACTGGCGATACAGGACTGGCGCAGTCAGGTCGTGTTCGGCAAACCGGCGTTAAGTGCCGCCGAAGCGTTGATCGATGATATCAATGTGCGCAAACGCACGGATGCGGGCGCGTTGCTGTGCGAACTGACGTTCGAGCGGCCGACTGTCATTCTGGCGGACGGGATTTGCGTCCTCGCCGGGGTCTGAACCCGCGCGCGCCGCGCCCCTGCGCTGTCACATGCTGAAACGGATGCGGGCGCGGTTTCAGCCAGAACCGAAGATTCCGGTCCTGTGACAAATGCGCGTACCAGTCGTTCTGGCGCATGCCCGGAATGTGGTTGCGCCTGTCCTGTCATGGGCGTTTCAGCGCATTTTCCAGCACAAACACCCGGATCGCCGAAGCCAGCCCGATATCGCCCCGGCTTTCATCAATTTCCGTGGCAAGCATGTTCAGCGCCATCCTGCGTTCCGCAGCGATCCGGCGGAATTCCCGCCAGAAGATATCTTCCAGCGATACCGATGTGCGATGTCCGCGCAAGGTCAGGGAATGTTTGACGGGCCGCCCGTTCATTCCTCTCTCGTGCGCATATGGGCGTCCAGATGGGCACGCGCCTTCGCGGTCGCTGCCTGATTCTGCTGGCGTTCCGACTTGCTGCGGCCATGCTTCGCGGCAGCCTCGTCCGCCTGCTTGCGCGCGGCAGCCCTGGTGGCCTGTTTGCGGGCCATGCGAAGGTTGATGATCTTGCTCATGCCCGCATGGTAGCGGGGCGGGGGCAGGGGGCGCAACCGGGAATGTTGGGGGGGTGTTCCCATAGCTTTGCGACAAGACCCCGCGCCCGAACCGAGGGGCGGTTCGGGCGCTGCCCGTGCATCGCACGGGCAGGATACGGGGCGGGTGGCTACTCTTGCCGAAGTCTGAACTGCGGCAGAGTGCTCCTTATCTTCAGTCCTTCGGGCCGATCATATCCTCTGGCCGCACAACGCGGTCAAAGGTTTCGCCATCGACAAACCCCAGCGCGATGGCTTCCTCGCGCAGGGTGGTGCCGTTCTTATGCGCGGTCTTGGCCACCTTGGTCGCGTTGTCATAGCCGATGGTGGGCGCAAGGGCGGTGACCAGCATCAGCGATTCCTTCATCAGCTTGTCGATGCGTTCCACATTGGCGCGGGTGCCTACGACCATGTTGTCAGTGAAGCTTGATGCCGCATCGCCCAGAAGCTGCATGGATTGCAACACGTTATAGCTCATCATCGGGTTATAGACATTCAACTCGAAATGCCCCTGTGACCCTGCAAACCCCACCGCCGCGTCATTGCCCATGACATGCGCGCAGACCATGGTCAGCGCTTCGGCCTGTGTCGGGTTTACCTTGCCGGGCATGATGGAACTGCCCGGTTCATTTTCCGGCAGGATCAGTTCGCCCAAGCCCGACCGCGGGCCAGACCCCAGCAGCCGCATGTCATTGGCGATCTTGAACAGCGACCCGGCCACGGTTTTCAGCGCGCCAGAGAACATGACCATCGCGTCATGCGCGGCCAGTGCCTCGAATTTATTGGGGGCCGTGACGAAGGGCAGGCCGGTGATTTTGGCGATATGGCCCGCCACATTCACATCCCAGCCCTTGCGGGTGTTCAGCCCGGTGCCGACCGCCGTGCCGCCCTGTGCCAGTTCATAGATATGGGGCAGGCACATTTCCACCCGCGCGATGCCCATTTTCACCTGATGGGCATAGCCGCCGAATTCCTGCCCCAGTGTCAGGGGCGTGGCATCCTGCGTATGGGTGCGGCCGATCTTGATGATATTCTTGAATTCTTCCGCTTTCGCGGCCAGCGCGTCATGCAGCTTCTGCAACCCCGGCAGCAGCACATCGCGCGCATGCATGCCGATGGCCACATGCATGGCGGTGGGGAACGTGTCGTTGCTGGACTGGCCCATATTGCAATGGTCATTGGGGTGAACGGGCTTTTTCGACCCCATTTCGCCGCCCAGAATTTCAATCGCGCGGTTGGAAATCACTTCATTGGCGTTCATGTTGGATTGGGTGCCTGACCCGGTTTGCCATACGACCAGCGGGAAATTGTCGTCAAACCGGCCTTCGAACACTTCCTGCGCCGCCTGGGTGATGGCATCTGCCAGCGCCGCGTCCAGCGTGCCCTGTTCGCGGTTGACCAGTGCGCAGGCCCATTTGATGGCGCCAAGCGCGCGGATAATGGGCACAGGCTGGCGTTCCCAGCCGATGGGGAAGTTGATGATGGAGCGTTGCGTCTGCGCGCCCCAGTATTTGTCTGCGGGAACGTCCAGCGGGCCGAAACTGTCGGTTTCAATACGGGTGGTGGTCATGGGCAGGCTCCATTCATGGGACAGGATTTGCCCAGTGCTTAGCGGCTTGACAGGGGGAAATCAATTAGTATGCGATTGCATACTGATACCCCGGCGGATCGGGCCGGAATATGTTGTTCGGGGTGGGGAAGAGGCGGCGGCTGCCTTGCACCCAACCTGCGCGGAGCCAAGGGCGCAAGCCCGCCGCGCCACAGGTCTGGCCGTCCCGCGGCCTGCCGGTTACCCCAGCGTCATGCCAGGCCTTGAAGGCCGGAGTATGGAGCCAGCATAAAGTGAACTTCTATAACGCAGGACCGGCAGACCCCGGCCCACCGCTGGCGCGGGCTTGGTGCGTGTTGCCCCGCGCCTTGGGGAGTCCCGACACCCGTTTCACGCCATATCCGCCCGGCCTTGCATGTTCCGCCAGATACTGAGCGCACGCCTATTTGCGGAATTTGTCCAGACTGACGACTTCACCGCTTTTTTCTTCGGATGGGGCATCTTCCATCATCGGGGCTTCGTCAAAGCCATCCTCATCCTCGTCGTCGTCATCATCTTCGCTTTGCAATTCGAATCGCAGGCCGAATTCCACCGACGGGTCAACAAAGGTCGAAATCGCATCAAACGGAATATAAAGCGGCTCCGGCGAATTGCCGAAATTCAGCGTAATGGCAAAGCCGTCCTCATCCACAGTCAGATTGTCGAACCAGTTCTGCACCACCAGCGTGATTTCTTCAGGATAGCGGTCATGCAGCCAGTCGGCCATCTGCATGTCGGGATGGCCGGTATCGACAGTGATGAAGAAATGATGCGCGCCGGGCAGGCCGTTCTGCGCAACACTTTCCATCACGCTGCGGATCAGGCCGCGCATGGCTTCATGCATCAAATTGCCGTAATCTATGCCGCGTGTCATCTGCTGGTCCAACCTTCGTATTCTGCGATGCCCCATGTGGCGTGCCCCATGTGACATGCCCGTCTGCATGCCCGTGCAGCATAAGCAAATCATCCCCGAATGAAAGAGGGGGACCGCGCTTTTTACCACTTTTTGCCAGGTGGTGCCGGGTTGCGCAATTGCGCGCCGATTTCTGTCCAAATGTCTGAAAATGCAGGCTTCTGTTGCCAGGTGCCTGCGAACCCCGCCTTACGCGGCTAAGCGCAAGGGCTTAAGTTTCGGTTTGGTTACTGCTTACGCAGCAACTGCTACCGGAGCACGGTTGTCATTTGCAACTGTACGATTTGCACCGATAACGGTGGTGGCTCACCGAGACAAAGCTAACCCCTTTAGACGTTCGTCGATCCTGTTTCGGCCCCATTGTCCCCAAATGAAGGATGGATGGTGGAGCCGCCGGGTACCGCCCCCGGGTCCGATCCGCTTATTACGAGCGCGTTTATGTCCATAGTCCCTTGCGGAACAGTTCAAATGTAAGGGCTGGGCGGGGCGGATGCAAGGGGGCGTGGCCGCATTCCTGCCCTTTGCAGCGGCGCGGCGCTATCGCGTGTTCCGGGCGCGGCGGTCCAGCAGCATGATGCTGCCGATCCCCCAGGCGAGGGCCGTAAACACCACCAGTCCCAGGCCAAGGAAAATTGCCCAGAATCCGTATTGCATCCAGAACCCGTGCGGGCGCACCTGATCGGGGTAGTCGGGGTTATAGAGCACCGTCACAGTGGAATGCAGCGCAAAGCTGTAATCCGACGCGGCGATATGGGTCCGCGCCTCTGCAATGTCGCCGGTCGGGGTTTCGAACCGGAATGCGGGGCGGAACAGGTCGCCATCCTCGCGCGCCATCCGCCCGCTGTCGATCACGGTCGCCTCGACCTTCACGGCCCGGGTGGAAAAGCGCATCTCTTCCAGAATGAACCACCCGCCAAGGCCTGCAAACCCAAGCGGGATCATCATGACAAACGCCAGAACGACCAGATTACCCAGGCCCCTGACATGCAGACTATTCGCACCACGCCCCCGGTCCATCATCCCATCCCCCCGATCCGGCTGGCCCCGGCCCGCCGCGTTTCACCAAGCCGCCCCCCCCGGGGACGGGCAAAGATCAGACGCGCAAAGATTAGGGGGAGAGGGGGCGCGGATGCAAGCAGGCTTTGCGCGGATGGCCCGGCATTCACGCTGACCGGGGCGCCTAGTGGTCTACATATATCTGCAGCGCTTCACCCCGGCCATTGCGGCCATAGATGTCCACCCGGACTGTCGTCCCGCCCGCAACCAACGCACGGGCCGCTGACGGGTCAATGCGGCCATTTTGCAGCATGCGTTCCATGATCGCGCGATTCCCGGCATCGCCGAAGAAGCCGTCCCATTCATCGCCGGGATGCGAAATGCCGAAACGATGGTAATTCGCGCGGTCCTGCCGCAATATCTGCCATGGCTGCGTCAGGCGCTGGCCGTTGGAATTGAACAGATCTTCCTTGCCGATATACGCCCGATACGATTCAATCAGCGTTTGTGCCTGCGCAGGTATGCCACTTTGCAAGACCAGCAAAAGCGCCAGAAGGGTAACAGATTTCACGACATACTCCTTGCGCGACAATGATCTGGTGCCTCGTACTCTTGTCAGAACCGCGCCTTTGGTCAAGCCTGTTTATCGGCGGCGGTCAGGGGGACATGCCCCCCGCGCCGGGCCCGGTCGCCGGTTTGCGACAAAAGAAGATGTGCGGGAGAGGGGGGGCGGGTAGGGTGGTATGGACGCGCGGAACTGACGTCGTCACAATGATATACTTGTAGTCGGCCAACGTTTGCGGGGCTTGCATCGTTATACATACACTGGACAATCTTTACCCTGACGTTGGCCGTTATGGTCTTGTTGAAATTACCGGTTTTGGACTAGTACTACAGTTGCATATAATATGGATATCTGATTCAATCCTGCCTGAGCAATTGGGGAGGAATTTCGATGTCCGTATCGGATTGGGCTGGAGTGATTTCGGATTGGCGCGCCGCGCTTGAAGGTATGAAGGCGCGGATTGCAT